>NZ_MWLQ01000016.1 GCF_010634855.1 Microbacterium sp. B35-30
GATCTCGCTACGCTTCGATCACGAGCGGGACGATCATCGGCCGGCGGCGCAGGGACTGGTTGACCCAGCGGCCGATCGTGCGGCGCACGATCTGGGACAGCGCGTGCGGATCGCGGACGCCCGACTGGGCAGCCTCGGTGAGGGCTGCGGCGATCTTCGGCTTGACGGCTTCGAACACCGCATCGTCCTCGGCGAACCCGCGCGCGTGGATCTCGGGGCCCGAGATGACCTTGCCGGTAGAGGCGTCGACCACCACGATCACCGAGATGAAGCCCTCTTCGCCGAGGATCCGGCGATCCTTGAGGTCGGCATCCGTGATCTCGCCGACGGTCGACCCGTCGACGTAGACGAACCCGAGGTCGAGCTGGCCGACCATACGGGCTTCGCCGCCCTTGAGGTCGATGACGGTGCCGTTCTCGGCGAGCAGCGTGCGCTCGGGGGCGATCCCGGTGTCCTGGGCGAGGCGCGCGTTCGCCATGAGGTGGCGGTACTCGCCGTGCACGGGCAGCACGTTCTTCGGCTTCAGGATGTTGTAGCAGTACAGCAGTTCGCCGGCGGCCGCGTGGCCGGAGACGTGCACCTTGGCGTTGCCCTTGTGCACGACGTTCGCACCGAGCTTGGTCAGGCCGTCGATGACGCGGTAGACCGCGTTCTCGTTGCCCGGGATGAGGCTCGACGCCAGGATGACGGTGTCGCCCGGACCGGGCTCGATCGCGTGGTCGAGGTTCGCCATGCGGCTGAGCACGGCCATCGGCTCGCCCTGCGAGCCGGTCGACATGTAGACGATCCGATCGTCGGGGAGGTCGCGCGCCTTCTTGTAGTCGATCAGCACGCCCTCGGGCACGTGCAGGTAGCCGAGGTCCTCGGCGATCGTCATGTTGCGGAGCATGCTGCGGCCGAGCAGCGCGACGCGCCGGCCGTGGGCCGCCGCGGCGTCGAGCACCTGCTGCACGCGATGCACGTGGCTGGAGAAGCTCGCCACGATCACGCGGCGCGGCGCCTTGCCGATGACCTGGTCGAGCACCGGCCCGATCGAGCGCTCCAGCGGCGTGAAGCCGGGGACGTCCGCGTTCGTGGAGTCGACGAGGAACAGATCCACGCCCTCTTCCCCCAGCCGTGCGAATGCGCGCAGGTCGGTGAGGCGGCCGTCGAGCGGCAGCTGGTCCATCTTGAAGTCGCCGGTCGCGAGCACGGTGCCCGCGGGGGTGCGGATCGCGACGGCCAGCGCATCCGGGATCGAGTGGTTCACCGCGATGAACTCGAGCTCGAACGGGCCGAGGTTCTCACGCTGCCCCTCGGCCACCGTGAGGCTGTACGGCCGGATGCGGTGCTCCTTGAGCTTCGCCTCGGTCAGCGCCAGGGTCAGGCCCGAGCCCACGATGGGGATGTCGCTCTTGAGCTTCAGCAGGTACGGCACGGCGCCGATGTGGTCCTCGTGACCGTGCGTGAGCACGACGCCGACGATGTCGTCGAGGCGCCCCTTGATGGGCTCGAAGTCCGGCAGAATCAGGTCGACGCCGGGCTGGTGCTCCTCGGGGAACAGCACGCCGCAGTCGACCACCAGCAGCTTGCCGCCGTACTCGAAGACGGTCATGTTGCGGCCGACTTCGCCGAGGCCGCCGAGCGGGACGACCCGGAGGGTGCCCGCTTCGAGCTCCGGCGGGTCGTACGGGTTGGTGGGCATTGTGAAGCCTCCTCCGGATGCCGCGGCATCCGTTCATCAGCGTGCCGTCGCCCGATCGGCGACGGCACTTCGTCATCTCGTCGTGCCTGAGACCTTCGGCAGCGCACCGCCGGCGGCGGCGTTGCGGTCGGGACGGAAATTCGAGAAATCTGCGCCGGGGACACCCGTCACGAGGGCCAGCTCGTCCTCGATCTTGGCGGCCTCCCACTCCTCCGGCCCCACGAGCGGCAGGCGCACGCGCGGGCTGCCGATGCGGCCGAGGCCGTGCAGGATGTACTTCGCCGACACGGTGCCGGGCACGTGCGTCATGACGGCGCGCACGAGCGGCTCGAGCTGCATGTGCGCCGCGGTCGCGGTCTTCAGGTCTCCGGCGTTCACGGCGTCGATGATGGCACGGTACGGCGCGGGGGCGATGTTCGCGGTGACGCCGATGAGACCCACCGCGCCGATCGCGAGGTGCGGCAGCACGTTGGGGTCGTCGCCCGAGAAGTACATCAGGTCGGTCTGGTTGAGCACGCGGCTGACCTCGCTGAAGTCGCCCTTGGCGTCCTTGATGGCGAGGATGTTCGGGTGCTTGGCGAGGCGCAGGATCGTCTCGTACCGGATCGGCACGCCCGTGCGGCCCGGAATGTCGTAGAGGATCACCGGCAGATCGGTGGCGTCGGCGACGAGGCGGAAGTGCGTGAGGATTCCGGCCTGCGTGGGCTTGTTGTAGTACGGCGTGACGATCATGATGGCGTCGGCGCCGACCTTCTCGCTGGCCTTGTAGAGCTCGATCGCGTGCGCCGTCTCGTTGGAGCCGCCGCCGGTGATGATCTTGGCTCGCCCGGCTGCGACATCCTTTCCGACCTCGACGAGACGGATCTTCTCCGCGTCGGTGAGGGTCGACGTCTCGCCCGTGGTGCCGGTGACGACGATGCCGTCGGCGCCCGCGCCGATGACGTCGTCGATGTGCTTCTCGACAGCGGGCCAGTCGACTTCGCCGTCGGCCGTCATCGGAGTGACGAGCGCGACGAGAACCTGTCCGAATGGGTTTCCCGTATGCGTCATGCCTTCAGGTTATCGGCTCGGAGGCTCGCCACTCCTCCCCGTATGCGTGCCCGCACGCATACGGAGGGGACGGATGCCGCGCGACGCGGCATCCGTCCCCTCCGGTGTCAGCGGATCAGGAGCAGGTGCCCGCCGGAGTGGCCCGCATCACGAGCGTGTCGTACGACGTGGCCGTGTCGACCCAGACGACCGTCGAGCCGGTGTCGGCGGCGGCACGGTCGGTGAAGCCGGAGCTGCACGTCACCTTGCCGAGCGACTTTCCGTCGAGCGTGTACTGCAGCAGCGCCGGAACCCCGCCGCCCAGGCGCTCGCTGTCGCCCTCGGACGTCACCGTGATCGTCGTCGACGTCGCGACGAGATCGTGGATGTGGAGTCCGCCGACGTTGCTCTCCGGCACGATGTCGCTCCACGCGCCGCCCGCGACCGGGGCCTTGCGGATCGCGCTGTAGGGGTCGTTGCGGTCGTCGGCACCCCAGACGACCGACCCGCCCGCGATGGTCGGACGGATGATCGACCCCTGCGTCCGGGGGCCGACCTCGATCACCGCGCCGGTGTTGACGTCGAGCACCTCCACCGCGGTGAAGATCCGCGTGTAGGTGCCGTCGGGTAACGACACCTCGGTCGGGAACTCGCGAGCGTACGCGAGCTTGCCGGCCGTGATGTCGGGCACTCCGGTGGCGGTGCCCGGCAGGAGCGTGGCGGTGGCGCTGCCCAGTTTCGCGAAGCCCACCCGGCGGGACCCTTCTGTGTCGAGGCCGTCCCACGCCACGACGCCGTCGGATACGCGCACGTTGAACAGGGTCGTCGGGGTCGTGTAGACGACCTGCTCGGGGCCTCCCGCGAGCGACTTCGCCATCACCTGGGATCCTGCCGGCGAGAACCGGATCCAGACGACGGTCTTGCCGTCGGTGTCGGGGTAGACATCGGTCCACTCTCCGGGTGTGCTCACGAGGGCCGGCTTGACCTTGCGGTCGATCGTGCCCGCGTAGATGCCGAGATAGCCCGAGCCGTCGAGGCTCGGCACGTCGGCGATGGTCCACCATCCGCCGCCGGCACCAGCCCACGAGACTCCCCGGTAGTCGGTGAGGTTCTCGAAGAGGACGGTCCCATCGCGTCCCAGCTGCTTCTCCCACCCGGTCACGATGCCCCGGGAGTCGAACGCGGCCTGCACCGACTTCAGGTTCTTGCCCTTCAGGCCCTGAGCCTTCGCCGCGGCGAGCACGGCGTCGCGGGCCTGAGTGAATCCGTCGAGCGGAGTCAGGTAGTCCGTGAGGGCGCGGTAGATGATCGGGTCCGCCGTCTCGCCGCCGAGCGACTCACGGATGTCCCACAGCGCGCCGCCGAAGATCGTCGAGTTCAGGTGGACGCCGCCCGCGTCGTAGAAGTACGGGTAGCCGGCGAAGTTGGCGATGCCGGCGCCGTCGTCGAGGTCGCGCAGCGCGCACGCCGTCGGCGACGCGGCGTAGCAGAGGTCTTCGCCGAGGAGGCTCGCGTTCGGGTCGCTGAGGGGCGTGCCCGTGGCATCGACGTCGATCGCATTGCCGAAGTAGTCGGCGAACGCCTCGTTCAAGGCACCGGACTGACCGACGTACACGAGTCCCGCCGTGTGCTGGACGACGCCGTGGGTGAGCTCGTGGCCCTGCACGTCGAGGTCGGCCGTGAACGGTTTGAAGCTCCAGCCGTCACCGGCGCCGTAGGCCATCTGGTAGCCGTCCCAGTAGGCCTGGTTCCAGGTCGTCCCGCCCTCCCACTCGACGAGGCCGACGATCGAGCGGATCTCCTGTCCTTTGCCGTCGATGCTGTCGCGCCCGAGGCGGTTCTTGAAGTAGTCGTACACCTGACCGGCGCCCCAGTGGGCATCGACGGCCCCCATGGTGGTCAGCTCGGCCCCGAGCGCTGCCGTCGGCGACGAGGCGAGCTCGGCACCGGCAGGGATCGTTCCGTTCGGGTACGAGTAGCCCACGACGCCCGAGGCGTCGTACGTCTCGATGGGGGTGCCCGGGCGGGTCGTGTCGCGCAGCAGGAACGCGCCGCTCGCCGGGTCCTGCGTGAGGTTGACCGGCACATCGACACCGGTGAGCAGCGTCCCCGTGCCGTCCGCTCCGGTGCCCTCGTCGATCGCTGCTGCGGCGGCGGCGGGGGTGGCGGCCCCCGCGATCCCGAAGGTCTGGATGCCGCTGTACTGCAGCGTCGGGAAGCCGGTGGTCGCCTCGATGTACACCTCCTGCACGACCGGGGCGCCCGTCGCATCCGTGCCGCGCACGGTCACGTGTCGCGTGAGGACGCCCGCACCCTGCGGCAGGACGACCAGACCCTGGTCCGACCCGGTGAGCGCGGCCTTCGTCTCGCCGCCGACGGTGCCTGCGGCCTTCCCGCCGTACTGCACCGCCTGAACCGCACGCTCCACGGCGAGCTCCGAGGAGATCTTCGGCTCGACGTCGACGGTCAGGTCGGTGAAGTACTGCCCCGAGGTTCCCGTGACGATCCGCTCGGCATCCTTCTTCTTCATGCGCACGATGTACTGTCCGCCGAGCACCTCGACGCCTCCGTGCTGCTGTGTGAAGCGCACGGTCTCGTCGGTGCCGACCTCTGTCACGTCGGTGACGACGAGATTCGTCTCGACCGACGGGATGTGGTACCGATCCTTCTTCGCCTTGAGGTGTGCCAGGGCGGCCTTGTCGGCGGGTGCCTTGGCGTCGGTCGGCTCGGCGATGCCGTCGATCAGCGTCGGCGTGTCGGACTCCGGCGCGGTGGCGACCGGAGCGGCGGCCGCGGACGGGGCGGGACCGGATGCTGCGGCGGGGACGACGGCGGCGAGCACGAGAGCCGTGCCCACCAGCGCCGAGCACGCGGCGAGTTTCGCGGGGCGTTGCATTTTTCCTCCAGTTGTGGGGTGGAAGCTGCCGGCGGGTTCGCCGGCCGTCACCGAGCCGACCGGGTGAGGTCGACCGGCAGATAGGTGCGGCTCGCCCGGCCCGCGTCCGAGTCGACGAGCAGGGTCGCCGCGTTGGCGCCCGTCGCCGCGAGGGATCCCTGGACCTTGACCTTGAACGTCTTGCTGCCGCCGGGCTTGAGGGTCGCGGCGTCCTGGTTCGCATCCAGCCAGGGGATGTCCGCGAACGTGGGATCCTCCACGTTGAGCCGCCACATGAGGCCGTTGTTCATATCGACGACCCAGAGGTTGCCCGCCTCGTCGAACTCCATGCCCGCAGCACCCTGCGGAGACAGGTAGGTGTCGACGGTGCGGTACCGCGTGCACGTCGCCGGCGAGTCCGGGTCGACCTGCACCAGCTGCGGTGCCTCTCCTCCGAAGGTGGAGTACCAGAGTGTGTCGGAACCGACGTTGTAGGCGAACCCGAGCGCCGCCTCCGGCACGGCGCAGGCGTTCACCACCTTGCCCGGCTGGGCGTGGGTGGACCCGGCCACCGTGAGCACGGTGCCGACATAGGCGCTTCCGAGGTAGAACACGTCGTCGACCGGGTTGTAGGCGAGCGCGCTGTAGGCCTGCTGGTCGGCCCAGTACCCCGTGATGACCCGTGTCTGGACGCCGGATTCACGATCGAAGCAGTGGATGCTCCAATCACCGCCGTTCACGATCTGGCACATGTCGCCCGATCGACTGTCGAAGGCGAGCTCGAGCCGGTCGGCGCCGTCCATCTCGGCGACGTGCGGGGCGTCGCCGAGGCGCTCCCCCGTGACCGAGTAGAGCCCATTGCGCTGCTCCATCCAGTCCGATACCCAGAGCCGTCCGTCGTACCCGACGCCGAACACGCTCGACACCGGCATGGTGCTCCAGACGCCTTGGACCGGCATGCCCGCCTCCGGCGCCGAGAGCTGCGGGTTGCGCGGCATCTCGTCGAACGACAGGTGCAGCGGCGCGGAGCCCGAGTTCGTCACGGTGACCTCGACCCACTCGCTTCCGCGCCCGTCGGAGGTGAGCGACAGCTGCGACGTCGACAGGCTCGCGACCCCGGTCTTCAGCGCCGGCGAGAACGACGCGGCATCCATCCACGAGGCCAGCTCGACGGTCTGCGAGGCGGTCGCGTAGTTCGGTGCGGTCACGGTCACCTGCGCGGTGCCGACAGGAACGGCGAGCTCGTACGTGCCGTCGCCCGAGGTCGACGTGGTTCGCGTCGTTCCGTCCGCGCCCGCAGCGGCCACGGTGGCGCCCGCGACGGCGGCGCCGTCGTTCGCGTCGGTCACTGTCCCCGTGAGCCACGCCCGTTCGTCGCGCGTGAACCGGATCTGCCGCCCCGCCTGCAGGACGGGCTCGTACCGCGAGTACTGGGCGCCGACCTCGGATCCCTCGGCCTCGATCCCGACCGACGCGTTCCACCCGGCGCGTTCGGCGTCGGCTCCCACACCGTCCCCGTACGAGAACAGGACGTCGCCGTTCGCGACCAAGGTCGTCGAGAAGGTGAGCCGCTGGTCGGGAGAGAAGATGAGGAACACGTTGCGCCACTCGATCGTCACCGCGGGCATGCCGTCGACCGTCGTCTCGGCCGCGAGGATCGCGGAGGTGCCGTCGAGATCGAGGAGCATCCAGAACGGCGCGATGACACCGCCGGGAACCACGCCGCCCGGGTACGGGATCGGTCGCTGCCCGGGCCACTGCCCCTCGAAGGATGCGAACGAGACGAATCCGTTCGCAGACACGTAGGCCGTCGAGTAGCGGTCGTCGAACGACGGGAAGGCGAACGGCAGCTCGATCGCTGCAGCACCCCCATTCGCCCGAATGTCGAGGACCTGGCTTCCGGCGGGGAGTGGGGCGTCGGTGGACGTGCACGAGTACCCGCCCGAGAAGGCGACCCGCTCGAGTGCGGCATCCACCGTCTCTTCGCCGTCGACGACGACAGTCCGCTCCAGCGGCGCGACGCAGCGATCGCCCGTCGTGGTGAGCGTGAACGAACCGGCAGGCACGTCGTCGATCCGGTACCGGCCGGCGGCGTCGGTCGTCGCAGCAGGGAGCGGCCCGTTCAGAGCGACCGTGAGCCCTGCCATGGGGTCACCCACAGCATCCGTCAGCGTGCCCGAGACGGTGTGCCGGGTCGCGGTGGCGAGGCTCGCCGAGGCGTCCGAGCTCTCGCCGTCGGCGATGGTGACCTCGAGGGATCGGGCGGCGAACCCGAACGACGCGAGGGTCACGTCGTACGCACCCGGCACCAGCGGCAGTGCGAAGGTGCCGTCGGACTCCGTCTTGGTGGAGCGGCCGAACTCACCGTCGGCGACGACGTCGACGCCGACAAGCGGCGTGCCGTCGGCATCCGTCACCGTGCCGGCGAGTGTGCCGGCGCCGGTCGGGGCGGCGGCGATGAGCGCCGCGGCGTCCAGCTTGCCCTCGCCCCACACCGCGTTGTCGTCGGCGTCGCCGCCGCAGCGGGTGTCGTCGACGTCACGCGCGGTGCGGTCGAGCAGTTCGCGAGTGGCCGGGATGTCGCCCACGAGCGCCGGGGCCGCGCTCCAGAGCAGCGCGACGGCGCCCGCCAGGTGTGGTGCGGCCATCGACGTGCCCGTTTCCAGACGGTAGCCGCCTCCCGCAGAAGCCGAGCGGATCCGCACACCCGGCGCGGAGATGTTCGGCTTCACTTCGCCGTCCTGCCCGGGGCCACGGGAAGAGAAGTAGCCGATGTCGCCGTCTTCGCCGTACGCGCCCACGGAGTAGGTGACATGCTGCGAGCCGGGGTTGCCGGCGGTGTCGCACGCCGGGCCGGAGTTGCCGACCGACCACGCGCTGAAGATGCCGGAAGCATCCCACGCCGCGATGATGTCGTCGAAGAACGGGTCCTTCGACGCGGGGTCGCCCCAGGAGTTGTTCACGATGTGCGGACGCTTCGACGGGTCGCCGTTCGCCCAGTCCTCGGAAGTATCGGTCGGGGCGAGCATCCACTGCGCCGAGAGCATGAGACCCGTCTGCGAGCACTTGACGCAGCCGTTCGCCGCGATCCAGGTGGCGCCGGGTGCGACGCCGATGCGTTCGCCGTCGCCCGCGTCGCCCGTGATCGTCCCCATCGTGTGCGTGCCGTGGCCGTCGACATCGCACGGCCCGTCGGCCCAGCCGCACCAGCGGTCGATGTCGAGCCAGTTGTAGTCGAGCTCCAGCGAGCCGTCGGCCTGCAGCCCGCGGAAGCGGTCGTGCAGCGACGGATGCGTCACATCCACGCCGCTGTCGATGTTGGCGACGACGATCCCCTCGCCGGTGATGCCCTGCGCCCAGACGGCGGGCGCGCCGATCTCGTCGACGCCCCATGCGACGCCGTCGGCGTTCGCGCCCTCGCCTGCCGCGGCCGGCACCGATTCGACCGGCTCGGCGTTGCTATAGGTCGTGACCTCGCGGATCTGCGACACCTCGCTGTGCGCCGCGAGCATCGTCGCGAGCGCCAGGTCGCCGCCCGTGACCAGCACCGCATTCGACACCCAGAACGACGTGAAGGCGGCGCCGGCCGCATCCAGTTCGGCGACCACCCCGGCCTGAGACTCCTCGGCGTGCGCGCGCAGCGTGTCCCGCACCGCGGCACCCCGCTTGTCCCAGTCCGCGATGGCCGAGGCCGTTGCGAGGTCTGCCCGATCGGCGAAGCGCACCCAGAACGACGCGGTCGCCGCCTCCGTGAGCTGCGACTCGGCCTCGTCGGTCAGCTTCTCGCGCGCCGCTTCTTCCGTCGGCGTGCCGGCGTCGGGGAGGATGCCGTGCCGCCATGCGCCCTCCCCCATGTGACCTTCCGGCAGTCCTGGTGGGGGTGGCTCGGTCGCCGCGGCCGGCGGCGATCCGAGGA
Organism: Microbacterium sp. B35-30; assembly: GCF_010634855.1. Lineage (GTDB taxonomy): Bacteria > Actinomycetota > Actinomycetes > Actinomycetales > Microbacteriaceae > Microbacterium. Next base: position 9,505 of record NZ_MWLQ01000016.1, read on the forward strand.
GGGTGGCGACGAGCGTCGCGGCGGCGAGGACGGCGGCGACAGTGCGGGGTCTGCGCTGGAGGAAATGACGCACGAGGGTCCTTCGATCGGGGCGCCGACGATGCGCGGCGCCGACGGCGAATCCGGTTGAGGGGATGAGGCTCATGCTGGGCCCCCCGCGAGTCGAGCGACAAGGGCGCTTCGGGGTCAGCTCATGGGCGAAAACTTTCTGTTGCCGCCGGTCCATGAGAGCGCTCTCACGGAATCGTTAACCCGCGGGAATGTGGCATGAGGCAGATGAAACACTCGACTGCTAGACAGGTCAGGTCTTCATCGGCGGCGAAAGGACGTGGCGTGTCGAGCGGAGTGGTGCAGGAGGCTGACGAGGTGCTGGTGCTCTGCGTGGGAATGCCGCTGCGGCATGTGGGTGAGCTCGCGAAGCTGCTCCGCGATCTGGCGGTCGTCGTCGCGGCGCCGGACGTTGAGGGCGCACTCACGCTGCTGCGTGACGTCCACGCAGGCCAGGACGATCCGGCTCAGCCGCCGCGCGCGGTCGTTCCTTCGGCGCTCGACGCCCACGCCGTCGGCCCCGCGGCACCGCTGATCATCGGGACACTGCGGATCGCCTCGGCCTCCCGCGAGGTCTCGGTGGCCGGCATCCGCGTGCACCTGTCGGCGCAGGAATTCGACCTGCTCGCCGCCCTCGCCTCCGACACCCACCGTGTCTGGTCGTTCGAGGACCTCACGGCACAGGTCTGGCAAACCGACTACCTGGGAGATCGCGAGCACGTCAACTCCGCGATCAAGAGGCTCCGTCGCCGTCTCGCCGGGCGTCCAGGGATTCGGATCGTCTCCGTGCGCGGGGTCGGCTACCGCCTGATGGTGGGAGGCGCGTCGTCGGTGCCGACCCCCCTCTCCGACGCCCTGCGTCGCTCACAGCGGCGGCCGCGCACCGACGACGCTGCAGAGGACGCCGCGTGATCTACCGGCCGCGCTCGCCGATGCGGGCCGCCAGGGACGGCGGCGCAAATCGTGCCAAGGTGACGAGGGCCTTGTAGCGGCGCGACGGGATCGACACGGCTCTGCCGCGGGCGACGTCGCGCAGCGATTCCGCCACCACGTCGCGGGCGTCGAGCCACATGGCGTCCGCCACACCTTCCTCGCCTGGGGCCAGCCCCAGGCGCTCGTGGAAGTTCGTGTGGGTGTACCCCGGGCACACCGCAGTGACCGTCACGCCGCGCGGGCCGTAGCGCCCGTTCGCCCAGCGGCTGAAGCTCACGAGCCAGCCCTTGCAGGCGCCGTACGTCGACCGCGGGATGAATGCCGCGACCGATGCGACGTTCACGATCCGGCCGTGGCCGCGCGCCAGCATCGGGCCGAGTGCGGCATGGGTCAGCCGCATCGGCACCTCGACGTGCAGCTGCAGGTGGCGGACCTCGTCCTCGACGTCGTTGCGCTCGAATGCCAGCGGCAGGCCGAACCCGGCATTGTTCACGAGGATCTCGATCGGCCTCACCTCATCGGCGACGCGTGCCTCCACCCGCTCGCGCTGGCGGGGCTTCAACAGGTCGGCGACGACGACTTCGACCTCCACGCCGTAGGTCGATCGCAGCCCTACCGCGAGCCGATCGAGCGCCTGCTTGTCGCGGGCGACGAGCACCAGGTGCGCGCCCCTCGCCGCCAGCTGTCTCGCGTACTCCGCGCCGAGTCCCGAACTCGCACCGGTGATGAGCGCCGTCTTCGCCATGCGCGTCAGCCTATTGGCGTGGGCCTTCGGAGCGCTCAGGCGGCGCAAGTCGCAGGAACCGATAACGGATGCCCGAACTCGAGGTGTGCCACCCTTCGACCGGGTCCGTCGAGATCGTGCGCCAGTCGGTGCGTTCGGGCGCCTGCGTGTCGCCCTGGATCTCGAGATCGAGCTCGGTGACCTCCAGCAGGTCGGCCAGATCGATCGCCTCGCGGAACAGCTCGCCCCCGCCGATGACCCAGATCCGATCCGGGTGCCCCTCGGCGGCCAGCGCCAGTGCGGACTCGAGCGAGGCCGCGCGCTCGGCACCGGCATCCTTCCAGTCAGCCCGTCGGGTGACGACGATGTTGCGCCGGCCCGGCAGCGGGCGGAATCGGTCCGGGAACGACTCCCAGGTGCGGCGGCCCATGACGACCGGCGCCCCGAGCGTCAGGGCTTTGAAGTGCGCGAGGTCTTCGGGGACGTGCCACGGCATGCCGCCCTGCGCGCCGATGACCCCGTGGTGCGCCTCGGCCCAGATCATGCCGATCCGGCGGATGCGGACACCGCCGGCACCCGCACCGCCGCCGCGCGTGAGGGGAGTCGTCATACCGCGACGGCGCCGCGGATCGCGGGGTGGTGCTGATAGTCCTCGACCACGAAGTCCTCGTAGCGGTAGTCGAAGATCGAGTCGGGCGTGCGGGCGATGCGCAGAGTGGGGTACGAGTAGGGCTCACGGGTCAGCTGCTCGCGAACCTGCTCGAGATGGTTGTCGTAGATGTGGCAGTCGCCGCCCGTCCAGACGAAGTCGCCCGGCTCGAGCCCGGCCTGCTGCGCCACCATGACGGTCAAAAGCGCGTAGGAGGCGATGTTGAACGGGACGCCGAGAAACAGGTCGGCGCTGCGCTGATAGAGCTGGCACGACAGCTTGCCGTCGGCGACGTAGAACTGGAACAGCGCATGGCAGGGTGCGAGCGCCATGTCGGGGATGTCGGCGGGATTCCACGCCGAGACGATCAGCCGCCGGGAGTCCGGGTTCGCGCGGATCTGATCCAGCACGAGTGCGATCTGATCGATGTGCTCACCCGACGGCGTCGGCCAGGAGCGCCACTGCACGCCGTAGACCGGGCCCAGCTCGCCCGCGGCATCCGCCCACTCGTCCCAGATCGAGACGCCGTTCTCCTGCAGCCACGCGACGTTGGACTCGCCCCGAAGGAACCACAGCAGCTCGTACGCGATCGACTTGAAGTGCACGCGCTTCGTGGTGATGAGGGGGAACCCCTCGGACAGGTCGAACCGGATCTGCCGGCCGAACGCACTCGTGGTGCCGGTGCCGGTGCGGTCGTCCTTGTGCGTGCCGTTCTCGAGCACGTCTCGCAGCAGGTCCTCGTACGGGGTGGGGATCGGCGTCGTCACGGCTGCCACGATACCCGCGGCCCGCGACGTGCGGGCCGGGGCCGCGCCGCGGCCGGCCGACACGACCTGCGTGTTGCGGCGAACGCGACTTATTCACACACATACGGCCCCTTGACAGCCGAAAAGGGTTAGCCTGATCTGCTGTGACCCTGGTCGGAGCCCTCATCGCCCTCGCCGTGCTGCTCGCGGCGACGGTGGCGCTCGGCGTCTTCCTGAACTGGCGCCAGTCCCACGCGCGCCACAACGTCGAGCACGAGGTCATCGAGCCTGCCCGCCTCGGCGCCGACGGGCTCGGCGAAGTCGCGACGCTCCTGCAGTTCAGCACCGAGATGTGCGCGCGCTGCCCCGGGGTGCACCGCACGCTCGCCGACATCGCCGACGGTCACGACGGCGTGCGCCACCTCGACGTCGATCTCACGCATCGCCCCGACATCGCCAAGCACTTCCACGTGCTGCAGACGCCGACAACGCTCGTGCTCGACCGTGACGGCGTCGTGCAGACCCGCTTCGGCGGCGCCCCCAGCCGCGACGTGCTCGAGCTCGAGCTCAACCGGCTGATCGCGGAGGATGCGAGTGTCTGAAACCGCAGCCGCAGCCCCGCGCGGTATCGACCCCCGCGGCCCCCGCTTCGGCGCTGCCATCACCTCGGTGCTGCTGCTCGTCGTGGTGTTCCTCGGACTGACCGGACTGTCGACGAGCCGCGTCTCCGACATCGATCCCGGATTCGTCATCGGCGGTCCGTGGCTCATCAGCCTCGCCACACCGCTCGAGCGCTTCCTCGACCCCGCCTTCCTCCTCCTGCTCCTGGTCGCACTCCTCTTCCTGTGGGGAGTGCTGTCGCCGCGCACCGCGCCGTGGGGCGTCCTGTACCGCAAGGTGATCGCGCCGCGTCTCGCACCCCCGACCGAGCTCGAGGATCCGCGCCCGCCGCGCTTCGCGCAGGGCGTCGGCCTGTTCGTCTCCGTCATCGGGCTCGTGCTGCACCTGCTCGGCGTTCCCTGGGGTCTCACGATCGCCGCCGCGGCCGCTTTCGTCGCCGCCTTCCTCAACGCCGTGTTCGGGCTGTGCCTCGGCTGCCAGCTCTACCTGCTGCTGCAGCGCGCGGGGATCGTCGGACGCGCGCGTCCCGCCGCGGCCTGACGCCCTGCGCCGAGAAGGGTGAGAAGGTCGCGACACGAGCGGCTCGAACCGTCGCGGCGCGGCATCCGACGCTTTAGGCTGACGCGAGACGCCCACCACCCGGGCGCACCGCGAGCGAGGAGGCCCTCATGACCGTCACCAGCGAAGCCACCGCCGCCTGGAAAGGCGCCCTGTTCGACGGATCCGGCGAGGTCAGCCTCGTGTCGTCGGGCCTCGGCACCTATCCCGTCAACTGGAAGGCGCGCAGCGAGGGATCGACCTCGGTCACCACGCCCGAGGAGCTCATCGCCGCAGCCCACTCCTCGTGCTTCAGCATGGCGCTGTCGCTCGCGCTGGCCGAGAACGGCACTCCCCCGGAGTCGATCGACACCACCGCGTCGGTGACCTTCAAGCCGGGCACCGGCATCACCGGCAGCCACCTCAACGTCAACGCCGTCGTGCCGGGCCTCGAGCCCGAGGACTTCGAGCGCATCGCGCAGGGCGCGAAGGTCGGCTGCCCGGTCTCGCAGGCGCTCGCCGGCATCGAGATCACCCTCGAGGCGACGCTTGCCTGAAGGCCGCTCGCCTGAGAGCCGACCGCCCGCTGACGACGGCCGGCGGGTCGTCGTCGCGGGGGCGTCCGGACTCACCGGCGGCGCGCTCGTCGAGAGCCTCCGCGCCGACGGCTTCTCGGTGACCACCCTCGTGCGCCGGCCGGCCGAAGCCGCCGACGAAGTCGAGTGGCTGACGACGGCCGAGCCGCTCGACCCCGCGGTACTCGCCGGCGCCGACGCCGTCGTCGGACTCAACGGCGCAAGCATCGGCCGCCTCCCCTGGACAGGTTCGTATAAGAACACGCTGCTGTGGTCGCGCATCGCGCCGACCCGCGCCCTCACCCGCGCGGTGCGTGAACTGGGAACGGATGCCCCGCACTTCGTGTCGGCCTCGGCCGTCGGCTACTACGGCTCGCGGCCCGGCGTGCGGCTCGACGAAGACGCTCGCCGCGGCGAGTCGTTCCTCGCGGATCTGTGCGGAGAGTGGGAAGCCGCAGCGTTCAGCGCGGGCCAGGATGCCGCGGTGGCCGTGCTCCGCACCGCCCCGATCGTGCATCCGGAGGGCGTGCTGAAACCGCTGCTCCTGCTCACGAAGGCCGGGCTCAGTGGGCCGATCGGACGGGGAACGCAGGTCTGGCCGTGGATCTCGCTCGACGACGAGGTTCGCGCGATCCGCCACGTGATCGCCGCACGCCTCACCGGCGCCGTGAACCTCACGGGCCCCACCCGCGCCACGGCCAACGACCTCGGCTTCGCCCTCGCGGTGCGGATGAACCGACCGTTCCTGCTGCGCGCGCCGGTCTGGGGCATGAAGCTCGTGCTCGGTCCCGACGCCACCGATGCTCTCCTCACCACCGACGCGCATGTCGTCCCTGAGGTGCTCCAGCAGTCGGGCTTCGTGTTCACGCACCCGACCGTCGAGGACGCCGTCACGGCCGTCGTGCCCGCCGCCTCCTGATCCCCCTCGGCCGGCGATACACGGGTGGCCCCGCTGTTCTCCGCGCGCCTATGCGTGCGAAAAGCCTGGCCGGTCACCCGACACGCCGGCTCATTCCCACCCTCAGCCGCGCACCGTCGTCACGGAGCCGTGTTTCTGCACGCGGCGCCTCGCGGACGACGCGTCAGCCGGCGTCGGGAGAGCGGTCGGCGGGCTCGAGACGGATCGCGGTGCGCACCGCCTCGCGCGCGCGGCGCCGGTCGCCCGCCGCGTCGTAGGCGAGGCCCAGCCGGTACCACGCCCGCCAGTCGTCGGGGTGGGCCTCGGCATCGGCGCGGTACGCCGGGAACACGGCATCCCCGTCCTCGCGCATCACGCGCCCGCTCGGGCGCACCGTCACCTCGTCGGAGGGCAGCCCGCCTTCGGACTCCAGCCTCCGGCCCAGCTGTTGCGCACGTACGCCGAACCACAGCTCGCGACCGAGCGCCCACGCGGCGATGAACGGCAGCACGATGAGCGCGATGCCCATCGCGACGCCGACCGGGTCTCCGCTCATGATCAGCAGCCACGCCCGCTGCCCGACGAGCACGATGTACAGCGCGAGCAGCGCCGCCATGACGACGACGCCGATGCGGGCGGTCATGCGCCGGTCGTGCGGGCGACCTGGCCCGGCACTCCGCCCTCGTCGACAGGAGCAGCGTCGGCAGGTGCCGTGCGGCGGCCGATCCCGATGTCGATCAGGCTGTCGAGGCCGACGACCACGCCCGTGGCGTCGCGCGCTGCCGCGAGGGCGAGACGGATGCCGGGGCCATACGCCTGGGCCGGCTCCACCGTGTCGTGCACGATCGTGAGCGACTCCCCCGCCCCGGAGAGAACCGTCTCCTGACGGGCGACGACGCCGGGGCGGCGCAGCGAATGGATCGGCACGCTCGCGACCTGCTGACCGCGGGCACGCTGGTCGACGTGGGGCGATTCGACCGGCCCGACCGACGTCCGTGCGGCCGCAATGAGCTCCGCCGTGCGGACGGCCGTGCCGCTCGGCGAGTCGATCTTGGTCTCGCGGTGGGCCTCGACGATCTCGATCGAGGGGAAGAACGGGGCCGCGGCCGCGGCGAGGGCAGAGCCGAGCACCGAGCCGATCGAGAAGTTGGGGATGAACACCACGCCGCTGCCGGCGGCCTCGGCGAGCGGGCGCACGAGCGCGATGCGCTCGGCCGACCAGCCGGAGGTGCCGACCAGCACATTGATGCCCCGCTCGATCGCCGCGCGCACGACGTCGATCGATACCGCCGGCGTAGAGGCGTCGACGACCAGGTCGGCGCCGTCGAGCTCGGACAACTCGGACCGCGAAGAGAGGACGCCGGCGACCTCGAACCCCGGCTCGGCCTCGACCGCGTCGCGGATGATCGCGCCGAGCTTTCCGGTGCCGCCCACGATGGCCACGCGTGTCGTCATGGATCCATCCTAGGCGGCGCCCGCAGGCCCCTCCCGGCCGGTGGCACCCGCGTGGCCGCCTACCCTGGAGGGGTGGTGAAACTGCGCTCCTCCCCCGCCGACGCACCCGATGCTCACGTCTTGCTGGCCGAGTACTTCCAGATCCGCACCGAGGGATTCGCGGTGCAGGGCGTCACGTATCGCACGACCTTCCCCGACCCGGCCGCGTTCGTGCCGCCCGCGGGCGTGTTCGTCGTGCTCGACGACGACGAGGGGGTCGCACAGGGCTGCGGCGGCATCCGTCTGATCCCCGACGGGCCGCTCGGCACACGCTACGAGCTCAAGCATCTCTACCTCCGCCCCGCGACACGCGGCCGAGGCTGGGGACGCCTGCTCGTCGAAGACCTCGAGCGGCGCGCCCGCGAGTTCGGTGCGGCCGAACTCGTGCTCGACACGCACCACTCTCTCGAGGCGGCCGGTGCCCTCTACGCGCGCACCGGCTTCGAGGCGATCGAGCCCTACAACGACAACCCCAACGCCTCCCGCTGGTACGGCAAGAGGCTCTGAGCGGCTTCGTCGGTCAGACCGGGTAGACCTCGGGCAGACCGGTGCGCAGTTCGACCGGCAGGTGGCCCATGTCGTTGTGCGACAGCAGCGTCCACGGCCGCCCCTGCTTCTGCGCGATCACGCTCAGGCCGCAGTGCGCCTGGTTCAGTGTCATCCAGCGCCATTCCGGCGCCTGCAGCACCTCGCGCACGAACCACGCGATCACGAAGTTGTGGGTGATGAGCAGCTCGTGCACGTCCCCGCGCTTGCGCGCGAGGAACTCGCTCGTCGCGTCCGACATCTGCGCGCGACCGGCCTCGACCTCGGCCTCCGTAACCGAGCCGAAGAACGGCTCGAACGCCGCCGGCGTCTCGTCGGTCATGCCGGTGGGCACGCAGTCGAACAGCAGCGCCGACGGCTCAGGCGACAGCGACGGCATCCGCTCGGCGACGGCGCGCGCGGTCTGGCTGGCCCGTTCGAGCGGCGAGTGCCACACCGCGTCGAACGGCACTCCCGACAGTCGATCCGCGAGAAGTGCCGCCTGCCGGCGTCCGCGGGGCGACAGCGGTCCGTCGACCAGTCCGTGCTGCGCGTCCTGATGTTCGCCGTGCCGCACGAGATAGATGTAGTGCGTCACGCAGCTCACTCCGTCGGGGTCACGTGCCCGGGGAAGGCACCTCCTCCACACTACGACACCGCGTCGCCGCCGCCGATGAACGTGGGACGGGCGCGTCGCCCGAGGTCCGTGCGCGGGAACCCTACTCCGACGCGCGAGCGATGTCGGACAGCTGGCTGCGGCTGAGGCGGACCCCGACGCCCTGCACGAGCTCTTCGACGTGCTGCGGAGCGTACGCGTTCACGATCGGTGCGACGACGAGCCTCTGTGCGAGCAGCCACGCCAGGGCGACGGCCGCGTCGGGGACACCGAGCTCGGCGCCGACGGCGTCGAGCGCCCGCAGCGTGCGGTTGCCGCGGCGGTTGAGATTCGCCGCCAGCTGCGCGCCGCGCACCGAGAGGGCGCCACGGAGCCGGGAACGCTGCCGGCCCGCGAGGAACCCATGCTCGAGCGCATGCGACGGCGTCACCGCCATCCCCTGCGCACCCGCGACGAGGCGCAGGTCGGCGTCGAACTCGTGCCGGCGCAGCACGTTGAAGGGGACGTCGAGCACCGTGATTCGCGGATAACCCGCCGACGCGAAGATCCGCGCCTCGACCAGCTGCGCGGCGCTGTAGCCGATCACCCCGATCGCGCGGACCTTGCCGGCGCCCACGAGCCACTCGGCGGTGGCCAGGGTGTCTTCCAGCGATGAGCCGGGGTCGGTCGTCGCATCGAGGTAGAGCACGTCGATCCGGTCGGTGTGCAGCCGCGTCAGGGATGCCTCGACGGCGCGGACGAGGTTGACCGGACCGAGCCCTGGATTGTCGGCGTGACCGCCTACCCGTACCGCGAGCACGATGTCGTCGCGCAGCCCGCGCGACTGCAGCCACTGGCCGATGATGTGCTCGCTTCTGCCGCTCGAGTAGCTGTCGGCGGTGTGCACGACGTTGCCGCCCAACTCGGCGTAGGCATCGAGGATCGCGTGGCTCGACTCGAGGTCCACGTTCCACCCGAACTCGGCGCCGCCCAGGATCAGCGGGAACACGTCAGCCCCGCTCTCGCCGAGTGCGACGCGAATGCTGCTGCCGACTCCGGGGCCCTGTACCGGGATCGGCGCGGACGGGTGCAGGCTCGGCGCTGCGGGAGCCTGCGGCGCAGCAGCGGTGACGGCAGCATCCGGGCTCGTCGGCGGAAGCGTCGAGTCAACGCCGAAGTAAGCCATGTGCCACCCCCCACGATTCCCCGCGGGGCCTCGTGATCACTGTCCACGCGCCCCCCGGCGCGTACTCACAGGCTAGGACAGTCCGGACAGCAGTCCGGTCACTGAGGCGAACTGCCGATAAACATTACATAACGCTTTGATCACGAACCGCCGAACCTTGCGGTTTTGTCCCCCTTTCGGGGGACAGATTGAGCGATCTGCGGACCGGACGACGAATGCCCGCCCCTCGGTGAGGGGCGGGCATCCGTGAACCTGCGGGTCTCGTCCCCGCTGAAGCGGAATCAGCGGGCGGAAGAGCCGTGGGACGGGAGCTTTCAGCCTTCGGCGGGAGCCTCCGGGCCTTCGCTGGCCGCGGCGCGACCCTCCTGGTCGGCGGCCTCTTCGAGCACGGGCTCGAGCGAAAGCTTGCCCCGGTCGTCGATCTTCGTGATCTTCACGAGGAGCTTCTGACCGACGCCGAGCACGTCTTCGACGTTCTCCACGCGCTTGCCGCCGGCGAGCTTGCGGACCTCGCTGACGTGCAGCAGGCCGTCCTTGCCGGGCAGGAGCGAGATGAACGCGCCGAACGTCGCGATCTTCACGACCGTTCCGAGGAACTGCTCGCCGACCTCCGGGTTGGTGGGGTTGGCGATCGCGTTGACCTGGGCGCGGGCGGCCTCGGCCGACGGGCCGTCGGTCGCGCCGATGTAGACGGTGCCGTCCTCCTCGATGGAGATCTGGGCGCCGGTCTCGTCCTGGATCGCGTTGATCGTCTTGCCCTTCGGGCCGATCAGCTCGCCGATCTTGTCGACCGGGATCTGGACGCTGATGACGCGGGGCGCGGTGGGCGCCATCTCGTCGGGACCGTCGATCGCGGCGTTGAGCACGCCGAGGATGGTCAGGCGGGCCTCGCGGGCCTGCTGCAGCGCGGCGGTGAGCACCGACGACGGGATGCCGTCGAGCTTCGTGTCGAGCTGGATCGCGGTGACGAACTCGCTCGTGCCGGCGACCTTGAAGTCCATGTCGCCGAGGGCGTCCTCGGCGCCGAGGATGTCGGTCAGCGCGGCGTAGCGCGTCTGTCCGTCCACCTCGTCCGACACGAGACCCATCGCGATGCCGGCGACGGGCGCGCGCAGCGGCACACCCGCGTTCAGCAGCGACAGCGTGGACGCGCAGACCGAGCCCATCGACGTCGAGCCGTTGGAGCCGAGAGCCTCGGACACCTGACGGATCGCGTAGGGGAACTCCTCGCGGCTGGGCAGCACCGGCACGAGCGCGCGCTCGGCGAGGAAGCCGTGCCCGATCTCGCGACGCTTCGGCGAACCGACACGGCCGGTCTCACCGGTCGAGTAGGGCGGGAAGTTGTAGTGGTGCATGTAGCGCTTGTGCGTGACCGGCGACAGCGAGTCGATCTGCTGCTCCATCTTGAGCATGTTCAGCGTCGTGACACCCAGGATCTGGGTCTCGCCGCGCTGGAAGATCGCCGAGCCGTGGACGCGCGGGATGACCTGCACCTCGGCGTCGAGCGGACGGATGTCGGCCAGGCCGCGGCCGTCCATGCGGACGCCCTCGGCGAGGATCCGACCGCGGACGATCGTCTTGGTGACCGACTTGTAGGCGGCCGAGAACTCGAGCGTCGCGACGGCCGGGAGCTCACCCGACTCGACGGCGGCGAGCAGCTCTGCCTTGACGGCATCCTTCAGCTCGTCGTCGGCGTTCTGACGGTCCTGCTTGTCGGCGATCTGGTAGATCGGGACGAGCTTGTCGTACGCGCGGTGGGCGACGAAGTCGTAGGTCTGCTGGCTGTACGGCAGGAAGACCGGGAATTCCTTGATCTCCTTCGCCGCGGAGTTCGCGACGACGTTCTGCGCGGCCACGAGCTGCTTGATGAAGGGCTTCGAGGCCTCGAGGCCCTCGGCCACGACCTGCTCGTTCGGCTTGACGGCGCCGCCCTTGATGAGGTTCCACGAACCCTCGGTGGCCTCGGCCTCGACCATCATGATCGCGACATCCTCGTTGCCGTCGGCGTCGGTGATGACGCGGCCGGCGACGATGAGGTCGAAGACGGCGTCCTCGAGCTGCGAGACGGTCGGGAACGCGATCCACTGATCGGCGTTGTCGCCGTGACCGGGGATGAGCGCGAGGCGCACACCGGCGATCGGGCCGGAGAACGGCAGACCCGAGATCTGCGTCGACAGCGAGGCCGCGTTGATCGCGAGCGCGTCGTAGAACTCGCCGGGTGCGATCGAGAGCACGGTCACGACGATCTGCACCTCGTTGCGGAGGCCGTCGACGAACGACGGACGCAGCGGGCGGTCGATGAGACGGCAGACGAGGATCGCCTCGGTCGAGGGACGACCCTCGCGACGGAAGAACGAGCCGGGGATCTTGCCCGCGGCGTACGAGCGCTCTTCGACGTCGACGGTCAGCGGGAAGAAGTCGAAGCCTTCGCGCGGCTGCTTGCCGGCGCTGGTGGCCGAGAGGAGCATCGTCTCCTCGTCGAGGTACGCGGCGACGGCACCCTGTGCCTGCTGCGCGAGTCGCCCGGTCTCGAACCGGACGGTACGGGTGCCGAAGCGGCCGTTGTCGAGAACGGCTTCAGCGGCGGTGATTTCAGGACCTTCCAAGAGGTCTCTCCTTCTTTGTTTAGGCTCGCACGCGCGTTTCGCGCACGAGCTTGTGCGAAGGAGCAGGAACAGGCAGATCTCGGCGCGCGGCTGTGCCGCGATTCGCGCCAGCACTGGCCACCAGTAGAAATCCACCCGGCGCCGACGCGACGAGGAGACCACCACAGGGGACCAGCTAGCTGCCGGCCTGCTCCGTGAGCTCATGTTGAATTGAGCGGATGCCCGAGGGCAGCCTGTCCGATCCTATCAGTGGTGCCCCTCCCGGCCCCACTGCCGGTGGGACGCCGGGAAACACCGCATGACATCGTCGTCGGGCGTGCGTAGGGTGGGAGTCATGAGCACCGACGAGAAGCCGGCGGGCGCGGCATCCGATGAGATGAAGCGCAAGTTCAAGGAAGCACTCGACAAGAAGAACGCGCAGCACCGCGAAGGAGAATCGCACCTCGACGGCGACTCCTCGATCCACGGGACCCACGGGGCCGTGACCAAACGCGAGTTCCGCCGCAAGAGCGGTTGACGATCGAAGGCCGGCATGAGCGAGTTCCGTGAGCGGATCCCGGACGACGACCGCGACGTCCCGCTCGACGACGACGCCGAGTTCGAGCTGCCTCCTGCCACCCTCGACCCCATGGAGTCGGTCGAGGAGCAGGTCGACGAGCTCGACCTCGAGGAGCGGGAGTCGGCGATCGAGTCCGGCGAGATCGATACCGACGCCTGACCAAGGGCCTCGCGCGGCTTAGCCGGTGAGCCGCTCCACCTGCCAGCGGTGGATGGCCGGCAGCCATTCCAGCGGGGCCGACGGACCGACGCGCGGATCGTCGCTGTCGGCGCCGTCTCGCACGGCCGTCACGTACGCGCGATCCTGCTCGATGCGCGCGCGCACCTCCTCGCCCCTGCCCACTGAGCCGTGGCCGGGAACGACGACATCTACGTCGTCTGCGACGCTGTCGAACAGCTGCAGCGCGGCGAGATAGTCGTCGATCGGCGTCGCGGCCTCCAGATCGAGGAACGGCATGAGGATGTCGGACAGCATGTCACCGGCGACGAGAACGCCCCGCTCGGTGATCAACAGCGCCGCATGGCCGGGCGCATGGGCCCGATGCTCGATGACCCGGACGCGCGGGCCGTCCCAGGGCACGAACTCCGCGTCCGGGGGCAGAGCGGTGATCAGTCCGAGCAGCTCCATGGGGATCTCGTCGGCGTACTCCGGCGGGAGTCCCTCGGCGATGCGATCATTCCAGTCCGTGTGCGACAGCTGGTCGCGGATGGATGCCGCACAGCGCGCCGTTCCGTATCGGGGCGCATCGCCGAACTCCGCGTGCCAGAGGACGTGGTCCCAGTCGGGGTGCGTCGAGAAGCCCGCGACGACGGGCTGATCCAGCTCGCGGAGGTCGTTCGCGAGGTCCGCCATCTCGGCGACGGTGATCCCGGGGTCGATGAGCAGCACGCCCGTCGCGCCCTGCACGATGACCGAGTTGCTCTGGATGAACTCGCTCTCGTGGACGAGGACACCCTCAGCGACGCGTCTCAGCATCGGCGTCCTTCCCCCTCGCGACCGGAGTCGGTCGTCATCGGCGCACCCCTGCGCACGGGCCCAGGCTACTCCGCCGGGGGTGGGGGTCGACCGGCGCGGGCGAGCTGGCGATAGCGGCCTGATCCGAGCCCGGCGGCGGGCGTGCGAGGGCAAAGAAGAAGCCCCGACCGTTACCACACAGCCGGGGCGAGACGAATGAGAGTTCGCCTATCACCTCCATCCTACCCCGCCGCCGACGCGTCTGCGCCCCGACGCCGGGGCGACGGGGCGCGGACGTGGCGGTCAGCGGGTGAACTGAGCCTCGCGCTCGAGCGCACGCCGCTCCTTGGCCTCGGCCTCAGCGACGGCGGCCTCCTCGAGCCCCTGGACGCCGACGGCCTCGGGCGCCGCCGACATGCCGTCATGATCGGTGCCTGACAGCGTGTTCTCATCGAACGGGAGCTCGCCCGCGAGAACCCGGCGGGCGCGCCCCGCGTCGAACTCCTTCGTCCACGATCCGATCAGCACCGTCGCGACGGCATTGCCGGTGAAGTTCGTCAGCGCCCGGCCCTCGGACATGAAGCGGTCGATGCCCACGATGACCCCCACGCCGTTGACGAGATCGGGACGATAGGCCTGGAGGCCCCCGGCCAGCGTGGCCAGGCCGGCGCCGGTGACGCCCGCCGCGCCCTTCGACGCGATGATCATGAAGACCAGCAGTCCGATCTGCTCGCCGATCGACATCGGCGCGCCCATACCGCTCGCGATGAACAGCGAGGCCATCGTGAGATAGATCGCCGTCCCGTCGAGGTTGAACGAATAGCCGGTCGGCACAGTGATGCCCACGACCGGCTTGGAGACGCCGAGGTGCTCCATCTTGGCGATGAGGCGCGGCAGCGCCGACTCCGACGACGACGTGCCCACGATCAGGAGGTACTCGCGGGCCAGGTACTTCACGAGGCTGAAGATGTTGACGCGCGTGACGGCGTACAGGAGCGTGCCGAGCACGCCGACGATGAACACGACGCAGGTGATGTAGAACGCGATCATGAGCGCGCCGAGCGCCCAGATCGCGGCGATCCCGGTGTTCCCGACGACCGCGGCGATGGCGCCGAAGGCACCGACCGGGGCGAGCCACAGAATCATGCCGAGGATGCGGAATACCAGCGCCTGCAGGTGCTTGACCGCGTTCATGATCGGCTGGCCCTTGTCGCCCATCTGCTGGAGCGCGAAGCCGACGAGCAGGGCGATGAAGAGCACCTGCAGCACGCTCTCGCCGGTGAAGGCCGAGAAGAACGTGGTCGGGATGATCCCGAGGACGAACTCCTGGGTCGTCTTGGCCTCCGCGGTCGCCTCATAGGTGGAGTTCGCCATGTTGAGGCCCTCGCCCGGGTGCAGCAGGTTGCCGACGACGAGGCCGATGGCGAGCGCGAAGGTCGACATCACCATGAAGTACAGCAGCGCCAGCCCGCCGATCTTGCCGACGGTCGCAGCTTTGGCGATCGAGCCGACCCCCACGACGATCGTGCAGAAGATGATCGGGGCGATCATCATCTTGATGAGGCCCACGAACGCCTCGCCGAGGGGCTTGAGCGCGACGCCGACGTCCGGCCAGATGAGCCCCACGGCGGCGCCCAGCACGACCGCGAGGATCACCGACACGTAGAGCCAGGTGTGCTTGTCCCATGCCTGCTTGCCTCGGCGCCAGTTGAAGCCGGGAAGGGTGAACGAAGTCGTCCGGGTCGAAAGAGCCATCATCGCCTCCTGAGGTGAACAGCCGTTGTCCATGCCGAACCCGATCGGGTCGGCCGTGTCCTCAGAGTGCTCGCCGCCTCGACAGCGGGCGATTTGTGGTCGTATTGGTCGCAGGAGGGCCCGGCCCGGACTCACCCTCGACCGGCGAGGATGGAGCCAGCACAGCCACGAGGAGGTCGCATGCGCGCAGATGCCCGCCGAGCGAGCGCCGCCTCGCTCGTCTTCTTCGCCGTGGCCGCCGCGGTGGCGATCCTGGTGGTGGTGCTCGCCGTGCTCCTCGTGCTCGACGCGCAGCGGTCCGCGCGCGTCGAGGCCGAGGAGGTGACCCGCGGCGTGGCGACCTCGATCGCCGTGACGCCGTCCGTCGCCGCCGCACTCGGCGATGACGAGCCGACCCCCATCCTGCAGCCGCTCGCCCAGGAGATCATGACGGATGCCGGCGTGGACTTCGTCACGATCATGACGCCGGACGGCATCCGCGTCGCCCATCGCGATCCTGGCGAGATCGGACGGGCTTACCTCGGCACGATCCCCGCGGAGCGTATGCCGCTGACCGAGGAGTTCACAGGAACGCTGGGTCCGTCGGTGCGGACGATCGTGCCGATCGAGGCCGACGGTGAGCTCGTCGGCTGGGTGTCGGTGGGCCGCACGGTGGGCAGCATCGCGTCCGATCTCGTTCCCCGGCTGCCGTTCATCGTCGTGATCGCGCTGGCGGTGCTCGTGGCCGGTCTCGCCGGGGCGCTCTTCGCCAGGCGCACGACACGCCGGCTCGCCGGTGACCTCCCGGCCGGCAGCATCCGCGATGCCGTCGCATCGTACGAGTCCATCCGTACCCTGGGCGAGGCGCTCCGCGCGCAGACCCACGAGCACGGAAATCGCATGCACACGGCCGTGTCACTGCTCGAGCTCGGGCGCACGCGCGAGGCCATCGACATCCTCACCGAGACGTCGCGGCAGAGTCAGGCCCTGGTCGACCAGGTCGCCGCACGGCGCGACGGCGATCCCACCGTGGGCGCGCTGCTGCTGGGCAAGGCCGCCCAGGCCCGCGAGCACGGTGTGCAGTGGAGCGCCGAGATCGATCCCGCCGCGCCGCGCAGCGTGCTCTCCCCCGTGGATGCGGTCTCGGTGGTCGGGAACCTGATCGACAACGCCTTGGATGCCGCGACAGCGGATGAGCCGCCGCGCTGGGTGCGCGTCGCGCTTGAGCCGGCCGGGCCCGACGCGCTTCGGATCGTCGTGTCGGACAGCGGGTCCGGCATCCCGGATGAGCTCCTCGAGCGCGTGTTCGAGCACGGGTTCTCGACGAAGCCGGCGGGAGCTGACGGCCGCGGCGTCGGGCTCTCCCTCGTACGCTCGATCGTTCGGGATGCGGGCGGCGGCATCTCGATCGCCTCCGCGCCGACGACGTTCACGGTCCTCCTCCCCGCGAGGCGACCGTGATCGGCGTGCTGCTCGTCGACGACGAAGCACTGACGCTCGAACTGCATCGCACGTACGTCGAGAGGCTGGAGGGTTTCCGCGTGGTGGCCGAGTGCAGCGGGGCGAGGGCCGCGGTCGCCGCGATCCTGGAACGACCGGGCGAGATCGACCTCGTCCTGCTCGACGTCACGATGCCCGACGGCTCAGGCCTCGACGTGCTCCGGCACCTCCGCGCGCGGGCGTCGGACGTCGACGTCATCGCCGTCACGGGGGTGCGCGATGCCGACGTCGTGCGGCAGATGGTGAGCCTCGGCGTCTTCCAGTACCTCGTGAAGCCCTTCCCGTTCAGCGTCTTCAGGGAACGGCTCGAGCAGTACCGCGGTTACCGGGAGCGCGCGGCGGAGGCAGCGGGGACGCCGACCCAATCCGAGATCGACGCGCTCCTCGGCGCCTTCCGTCCCTCGGTCCCGGTGGCGCTGCCCAAGGGCCTCTCGCCCGAGACCCTGGCGAAGGTGACGACGGACGTCCGCGCGCACGGGCCCGTGTCGGCCGTGGAATGCGCCGCACGGCTCGGGATGTCGCGGGTCGCCGCTCGCCGGTACCTCGAGCATCTCGTCGAGG
The DNA here is from genome assembly GCF_010634855.1 of Microbacterium sp. B35-30. Lineage (GTDB taxonomy): Bacteria > Actinomycetota > Actinomycetes > Actinomycetales > Microbacteriaceae > Microbacterium. Next base: position 26,950 of record NZ_MWLQ01000016.1, read on the forward strand.
CCGGGCGCCTCAGCCGTTCGCCGCGCTACGGCGCTCCCGGACGACCGGAGTCGGAGTACGCCTGGCGCGACGAGGCATGAGGCGTACCGTCGGGACGGGCCCGCTCCCATCGATGGACGGACGGCGCTATGCCCGGGTCGTCGCACGGACGTCGCCGCGGCCGCCGATGGCCACGTAGCCGGTGTGCTTCGGCGCGATGCCGTCCCCGGCGGTGCGTCCGCGCAGGCGCCGCCAGGCCCAGGGCAGCACGTCCCTGCTGAGCCAGGTTCCATACGCCACGGGGTCGTCGTCGGCGTGGAGGGCGGCATCGAGTCCGCCGAGTGCCTCGGCGTCGCGGACGCCGAGCACCTCGGCGGCACGATAGCCCAGGAACCGGTGCCCCCGCGAGCGAAGGTGCACCCGGTCGGACGCCCAGAGGTCGAGGTCTCCGATCGCGGGGATGGCGTCGAGATCGAGCAGCATCGCACCGGTGCCGGCGGCGATCCGCCGGAGCTCGGAGGCGAAGGCGGCGAACCGCCGCTCGAAGAGCACCGCGGCACGGCGGCGTGGCAGGAACGGCGTCACCAGCAGCACGTCGATGCCGGCGTCCCGCAGCGCGCGAACGGATGCCTCGAGCTCGGCCGCGAGCCGGGCGATGTCGACACGCCGGCCGACCAGGTCGTTGGCCCCCATGAGGATCGACACGAGGTCGGGCCGCAGCGCCAGCGCCTGCGGAAGCTGCTCGGCGGTCAGGTGACGCACGCGGCGGCTGCGGACGGCGAGGTTCGCGTACTGGAACGGCTCACGGCCGGATGCCTCGTGCGCGAGCAGCTGAGCCAGGCGGTCCGCCCATCCCCGGTACCGCCCCGCCGGCATCCGCGAGGTGTCGCAGAGTCCCTCGGTGAGCGAGTCGCCGAGGGCGACGTACCGCGACCACCGCGGTCGCACGTCGGCCGCGGCGGTCGGCGTGGACGGCCGGATGCCGGCGCGCCGGCGCAGCGCGTCGTCGATGGGGCGCAGCATCCGTGCGTCCTCGTAGTGATCGACCAGCTGGCCGCACAGGGCGTCCCACGTGCGGTCCCGCACCGACTCGTGAGCCGATGCCGCGAACGCACGCCGCTTGCCCGTGTCGCCGACGAGGTCGGCGACACGCGCGCGCAGGTCGCGCAGATCGCCGGGGCGGTAGAGCCAGCCGTCGACGCTCGAGCGCACCAGGTCCACCGGGCCCCCGGTCCCGGTGGCCACCACCGGGACGCCGCTGGCGAGCGCCTCCTGGATCGTCTGGCCGAACGTCTCGCTCTCGCCCGGGTGGACGAACACGTCGAAGCCGGCCAGCGCCTCGGCGAGCGCACCGCCGGTGAGGTGGCCCGTGAACACCGCCTCGGGCAGCGCCCGCTGGAGCGCCGGGCGGGCCGGGCCGTCGCCGACGATCACGAGTCGCGTGCCGTCGAGACCGGCGAGCGCCGCGAGGTCTTCGACCTGCTTCTCGGGCGCCAGGCGGCCGACGTACCCGACGATCGTCTTGCCCGGCGCGACACGTGCGCGCCAGGCGTCGCTGCGCCGCTCCGGGCCGAAGCGGGAGGTGTCGACCCCGCGCCCCCATCGACGCAGTCTGTCGACGCCGAGGGCCTCGAGCTGCTGCACCGAAGCCGTAGACGGGGCGAGGGTGAGGGTGGCCCGCCGGTGCAGGCGCGCGACGTGGCGACCGACGAGCGCCGCGGCCTGCGGCATCCCGTACTTCTCGGCATACGCGATGACGTCGGTCTGATAGACCGCGACGGCGGGGACGCGAAGCGCATCGGCCGCCACGAGGCCCTGCCAGCCCAGCACGAACGGTGATGCCAGGTGCACGACGTCCGGCCGGAACTCGCGGAGGATCGTCGTCAGTCGGGCGGCCCGGGCGAAGACGATGCGCACCTCGGGATACGACGGCAGCGGCGTCGACCGCAGCAGCTCCGTGCGGGCGCCGTGGAGGTCGGTGGTGATCTCTCCGGCGCGCGGCGCGATGACGAGCGTCTCGTGGCCTTCGGCCGCGAGATGGCGCAGCACGTGGAGCACCGACCCTGTCACCCCGTTCATGTGGGGCAGGAACGATTCGGCGAGCAGTGCGACTCTCACGCCTCCAGGGTGACGGCGCTGACAGGGACGGATGCCGCGAACCGGCGCCCGCGCGCAACTGTTCACCCGATGCACCGCGGCAGGTCACCGGACGTGCCCCGTTCCGTCGCCGTTCACCCCGGGCGGCTACCAAGGAGGGGTGGTCGAGGAACTGCTGACCGAGGTCGCGCGGAGTCCGTGGGCGCTGCCGCTGCTCTTCGTGCTCGTGCTGGGCGACGCGTTCCTCGTCGTCGTTCCCGGCGAGGTGGCGGTGACGGCGCTGGGCGCACTGGCGGTGTCGCAGGGTGAGCCCGCAGTGGGAGCAGTGATCCTCGTCGCCGCGGTGGCGGCGGTCACCGGCGACGCGGCGTGCTACCTCGTCGGGCGGACGATGGGACTCGAACGCTGGCGCTGGATGCGGACGCCCCGCGTGCGCACAGCGTTCGCCTGGGCGCGCGCACGGCTCGAGCGGCGCGCCGCGCTCGTGCTCTTCACCGCGCGGTTCATCCCGTTCGCGCGGCTCGCCGTCAACCTCACCGCGGGCGCGACCGGGGTCGCCGCGCCGCGCTTCCTGGCGATCGCGGGGCTCGCGGCCCTCGCGTGGTCGGCGTACCAGGCGCTGATCGGCGCGGCGGTGGCGGCGATCCTCCCGGGAGGACCGGTGGTCGCCGTGGTCGCCTCGGTCGCGCTGGCGGTCGGGATCGGCCTCGCGATCGACGCGGTGCTCGCCCGGCGCCTGCGCAGTGGCCGGTGACCGACGGCGTGGTGCACGACATCGGATCCGCAGGGACGGACGGGGTCCGCGACACGCCGGGGCGCGGCAGCCCGCAGCCGCGTGTCGGCGGGGATCCGCGCGCCAACGGGACCGATCGTGCGCGGCGCAGGCCGGACTGCGGTCAGGATGGAGGCGTGGCAGACGCGAACCCGGACGCATACGACGACCTCTTCCTCGGCATCCCCCTCCCGCTCCCCCGTCCCGCGGACGGCCGGGAGGTGCGGGATCTGACGTACCCGCGGTTCACGGTGCTGCTCGAGCCGGAGCGGCGGCTCGCCATCGTTGCGGCGGTGAACATCGACGGCTCGGCGCTGCACGATCTGCCGCGCACAGGCGAGTGGGAGCTGGACGCCCGGATCCCAGCTGCCGAGCAGGCGGGACCGGCCGTCTACGCCTCGAACGACCTCGACCGCGGGCACCTGGTGCGCCGCCGCGATCCGGGCTGGGGTTCGACGGCCGAGGCCCGCCGCGCGATGGAGGCCACTTTCACGTACCCCAACGCAGCCCCGCAGGCGAGCGGGTTCAACCAGTCGAAGGAGCTGTGGCTCGGCCTCGAGGACCACGTGCTGGGGTTCGCCGACACGACCGATGAGCGGATCAGCGTGTTCACCGCACCGGTGCTCGCCGACGACGACCCGCCGTACCGCGGCATCCGCGTCCCCCGTCGCTTCTTCAAGGTCGCCGCGTGGATGACCGGGGATGCGGCGTCCCCGAGCCTTGCGGCCGCCGGCTTCCTCCTCGACCAGTCGGAGCTCATCGACGTCAGCCAGGGGGCGCTCGCGGTGCCCTCGCTCGGCGCTTTCCGCACCTTCCAGGTGCCGATCGCGGATATCGAAGCCCTCGCCGGAGTCGACTTCGGTGCGCTCGTCGAGGCCGACGTGCTGCCGCACTTCGACAGGCTCACCGACCCAGCGGTGCGCGGAGAGGACGCCTGGCGTCCCCTCCGCGCACCGGAGGACATCGTGCTGGGCTGAGGGCTACTCCCCCGCAAGACCGCCGAGCAGGTGTCCGAACGAGCGGCCCTCGCCGAGGTAGTTGGCGGGGTCGAACGGGTCGGAGTCCGTGGCGGGCTCCCGACGCGCGATCGCCTCGGCGAGCTCCCGCGCCCCGCGGTCGATCCGCTCGCCGAGCGGCGCGATGTTGTCGGCCGATGCCCCCCAGTCGCTCGACGCGGCGAACACGCCGGTCGAGACCGGCTCGGCGTGCAGATACGTGAACAGCGGCCGGATCGCGTAGTCGATCGCGAGCGAGTGGCGGGCCGTGCCGGCGTTCGCGCCGATCAGCACGGGCTTGCCGGTCAGCGCATCGGGGTCGAGCACGTCGATGAACGACTTGAACAGTCCCGAATAGCTCGTGGAGAAGATCGGCGTGACCGCGATCACGGCGTCGGCCGAGACGACCGCGTTGATCACGGACTCGAGGGCCGGCGGGGCGAACCCCGTCAGGAGGTTGTTGGTGATGTCGTGCGCGTAGTCGCGCAGCTCGAACACGTCGACCTCGATCTCGATGCCGCGCTCCGACAGCTGCTTCGCCGTCGCGGCGGCGAGCCGGTCGGCGAGCATGCGGGTCGACGACGGGTTGGACAGACCGGCCGAGATGACGGCGATGCGGCGCGCGGTCATGTCACGCCTCCTTCCGGCCGAGGCCGAACGCGGCGCCCGCGGGGGCAGGGCTGTCCTGGTACGGGCTCGCGCCCACGAGGTTGTCGCCGCGGTTCGCACCGGGCACCGCCTGGCGCGGCGCCTGGTCGCCGTAGGCCGCGGCCACGAGGTTCGCGTGGGTCGGGGCATCCGGAACCTCCGGTGCACGGTTCTTCTGCAGCTCCTTGCGGAGCACCGGAACCACCTCGCCGCCGAGGATGTCGAGCTGCTCGAGCACCGTCTTCAGCGGCAGGCCGGCGTGGTCCATGAGGAACAGCTGGCGCTGGTAGTCGCCGTAGGTGTCACGCATGGCGGCGTAGCGGTCGATCACCTGCTGCGGCGAGCCCACGGTGAGCGGGGTCATCTCGCTGAAGTCCTCGAGCGACGGACCGTGGCCGTAGACCGGCGCGTTGTCGAAGTACGGGCGGAACGCCTTGACCGCGTCCTGCGACTTCGCCGCCATGAACACCTGGCCGCCGAGACCGACGATCGCCTGCTCGGGCGTGCCGTGTCCGTAGTGCGCGTAGCGCTGGCGGTACAGCTGGATCAGGCGCTGGTAGTGCTCCTTCGGCCAGAAGATGTTGTTCGCGAAGAAGCCGTCGCCGTAGTAAGCCGCCTGCTCGGCGATCTCGGGCGTGCGGATCGAGCCGTGCCACACGAACGGCGCCACGCCGTCGAGGGGACGCGGGGTCGAGGTGAAGCCCTGCAGGGGCGTCCGGAACTGGCCTTCCCAGTCGACGACGTCCTCGCGCCACAGGCGGTGCAGCAGGTTGTAGTTCTCGATCGCGAGGGGCAGGCCCTGGCGGATGTCCTTGCCGAACCACGGGTACACCGGGCCGGTGTTGCCGCGGCCGATCATGAGATCGGTGCGACCGCCCGAGACGTGCTGGAGCATCGCGTAGTCCTCGGCGATCTTCACCGGGTCGTTCGTGGTGATGAGGGTCGTCGCGGTCGAGAGGATCAGGCGCTCGGTCTGCGCGGCGATGTACGCGAGGGTCGTGGTCGGCGAGGAGGACCAGAACGGCGGGTTGTGGTGCTCGCCGAGCGCGAAGACGTCGAGGCCCACCTCTTCCGCGTGCTTGGCGATGCGAAGCGTCGCCTGGATCCTCTCCGCCTCACTGGGCGTGGTGCCGTCCGTCGGGTCCTGGGTGATGTCGCTCACCGTGAAGATGCCGAACTGCATTCCCGACCACGTGGTGCTGTCGCTCACGATCGCTTCTCCGCTCTTTCGCCGTGCGGGATCTCCGTCGCGGGCGAATCTATGCAAATGAATGTATCTCGTGCAACGCGTGCGCACCGATGTTATTCCCGAGCGGATGCCGCAGACTCAGCACCGCTCCCTCAATGATCGCCCCTACCCAGCGGCCCCCGCACGCAGCACCACGGCCTCCCACGGCCGCAGCCGCAGCAGGCCGCCGGCGACATCGGGTGCACCGTCGCAGTTGCCGATGACGAGCTCGGCCGTGGCAGGTTCGACGCCCGCGATCTCGACCTGCTGCGGGTCACCGGTGAAGTTGCCGGCGACGAAGAGCGTCGGCCCCCCACCGGACCGGGTGAACGCGTAGACATGCGGGTGCTCCGGCGCGACGAGGGCGAAGTCGCCGAGCCGCACGACCGGGTCGTCGTGGCGCAGCGCGATGAGCCGGCGGTAGTGATGGAACACGGATGCCGCATCCGCACGCTCTGCCTCGGCATTGACGGTCACGTGGTTCGGGTTGACCCCGATCCACGGCTCGCCGGTCGTGAACCCGGCGGCCGCGGTCGCGTCCCACTGCACCGGCGTGCGGGAGTTGTCGCGGCTTCCGCTGCCGAGCGCGTCGACCAGCTGCGCGTCGGTCAGGCGGCCATGGGCGCGCCCTTCGGCCGCGAAGCGGAGGGACTCGATGTCGCGATAATCCGAGAGCTCGCGGAAGTGCGCGTTCGTCATCCCGAGCTCCTCGCCCTGGTAGACGTACGGCGTGCCGCGGTGCAGGTGCAGCACCGTGGCGAGCATCGTCGCCGACTCGCGGCGATACGCCCCGTCGTCGCCGAAGCGCGAGACGCTGCGGGGCTGGTCGTGGTTCTCCCAGTACAGCGAATTCCAGCCGGCGTCGAAGAGCCCATGCTGCCAGCGGGCCATCGTCGCCTTCAGCTCGCGCAGGTCGAGCGGTCGCAGGTCGAAGCGCCCGCCGGGGCCGTGGTCGATGTGCACATGCTCGAACGTGAACACCATGTCGACCTCGAGGCGCGCGGGGTCGGTGAACAGGCGGCCGTCCTCGACGCTGGCACCGGGCGTCTCCCCCACCAGCAGCAGAGCCTGCCGGCGGCCCTCGAACACCTCGCGGTGCATCTCCTGCAGGAACTCGTGCAGGCGCGGGCCGTTGACCGTCTGCAGGCGGCTGTCGCCGAAGCGCCCGTCCACGACCACGCCGTCGGCCAGCGATCCGTCCGCGCCGACCACTTTCGAGATGAGGTTGATCACATCCATGCGGAAGCCGTCGACGCCGCGGTCGAGCCACCAGCGCATCATGTCGTAGACGGCCGCACGGACGTCCGGGTTCTCCCAGTTGAGGTCGGGCTGCTTGCGGCTGAACAGGTGCAGGTAGTACTCCCCTGTCGCCTCGTCGAGCTCCCACGCGGGTCCTGAGAAGGCCGAGGCCCAGTTCGTCGGCTCGGCGCCGGACGCGCCGGCCGCCATGCCCTCCCTCGGGGGGCGCCACCAGTACCAGTCGCGCCGGGGAGAGTCCCGCGATGACCGCGACTCGACGAACCACGGATGCTCGTCGCTCGTGTGATTGACCACCAGATCCATCACGACGCGGATGCCGCGCTCGTGCAGCGCGGCGATGACATCGTCGAGGTCTGCCAATGTGCCGAACAGCGGGTCGACGTCGCGGTAGTCGCTGATGTCGTAGCCGTTGTCGTCCTGCGGACTGCGATAGATCGGCGAGAGCCACACGACGTCGACGCCGAGCTCCACGAGATGGTCGATGCGCCGCAGCACGCCCCGCAGGTCGCCGACGCCGTCGCCGTCGGAGTCCTGGAACGAGCGCGGATAGATCTGGTAGACGACGGCGCCGGTCCACCAGGCGGGCGGGTCGTTCGGAGTCTCGGCCGCTGCCATCCCGTCACACTACGCCGCGGCGGCGAACAGCTGCAGCATGTCCCGCACCAGCTGGTGCGGCGCGGTTTCGCACGGCGCATGCCCCGTCACGTACGTGGCGACGCGGGCGCCGATGCGTGCCGCGTACTCGTCGTGCTGCGCCTGCGGCCAGAGGTCGTGCTCTCCGACGGCGATGAGCTTCGGGATGTCGATCGCCGCCACGTCGTCCGCGAAGTCGGGCGTCGCCATCATCAGCCCGACGACGTCGTCGATGCAGTCACGCCCGGTGACCGCGAGTCGCTCCCGCACGAACGCGATGCGCCCGGGGGGCGTCCGGTTGAGGTTGTAGCGGATGCCCCACAGGATGAGCCCCGCCGCCCGGTGTGGCGTCATGTCGGAGATGGGCCCGATGTGCTTGACCCCGCGGAACACCTGGCCCGTCGCCGGCGGCGCCGCCATCAGAGTGAGGCTGCGGAAGAGGTCGGGGCGCGCGACCAGCGCGAGCTCGGTGACCAGACCCGCGAAGCTGTAGCCGAGCACGTGTGCCGGCCCGCCGTCTTCAAGCACGGCGATGAGGTCGTCGATGAAAAGCGGGTAGTCGTAAGACGCGCGCGGCGGATCGAGGTGCTGCGGCCCGGCGCCGACGGACTCGTAGTGACCGGCGATGTCGTAGGACTCGACGCGATAGCCGGCCGCGGCGAGCAGCGGGAACAGGAGGACGAAGTCCTCCTTGGACCCGACGACGCCGGGGACGAGCACGACCCGCGGCGCGCCGTCGTCGCCCAGGCGCACCCGCGCGAGGCCGCCGCTGGGGGCGGGGAACGTATCCCGCTCGGTGCCCGCGGGGAACACATGCCAGTCGAGGTCGGGAATGCCCTGGTCGCGCTCGAGCGCGTCGTCGATCGTCGTCATCGCGACTGTGAGACTACCGCTCGGGAAGGCCGTCGAGCTCGTCCTGCCGCGGCGCGTAGTCGATGTGGCCGCCGTCGGCGTCGAACGCCTGCACCGGCCGGCGGGGCGACCATACCTCCCAGCCCGGATCGCCGCTCACGACGAACGAGACCCAGGCGCCGTGCATCGCGTCGGCGAGCGCCTGCGGGCCGTTCGGACCGCCGATGCCGATCGCGTCCGGCTGCCCGAGGCGGTCGAAGACGAACCCGAGCTCCATGACGTGCGCGGCGCCGAGTCGGTCGACGGGGCTCCGCCACCGGAACTCGTAGACCCAGGTCGCCGAATCGGCCGCCGACACGCGACCGTCGGCGAACCGCGTGATCGGCCCACGCAGCAGCATGTCGGTCATCACCTCGCCGAGCACCTCGCCGGGCGAGGCGTCCCGCCGTCGCGCGCGATGCGCACGCACGATGCCTGCGGGGACACGGGCAGCGAGCCGCGCCGCGGCCACGGTGAGCCACGTCGCCTTGTCGACCGCACCCGAGGGCACGAGCCACAGCCGGTACTCCTCGCTCGTGCAGCCGATGAGGACCGGGATGCCGCGGCCCGCCCCCGCCAGCAGCGCGTCCAGCGGATTGCGCGGCACGGCCTCGCCGCCGATCGCGAGCGCGACAGTCGGACCGCCGCCGAGCGGCGAGCCTCCCGCCGCCACGGCCGTCTGCTGCGCCACGAGGTCGGCCGCGGGCACGGCGGCGAACCCCGCACGCGTCGCGGCGACCTTGAGCCGCTTCGCGATCTCGCGCGTCATGCGCCCCGCCCTCTTCGGGGGCTGCGCCACCAGTGGCCCGGACTGCAGGATCGCCCGGTCGAACAGCTCCCTCGCGTGAGGCAGGGCGAGGAGGGCGGTCAGCGTGTTGGCCCCGGCTGAGTGCCCCATGACGGTGACCCGAGCCGGGTCCCCGCCGAACGCCGCGACCTCGCGGCGCACCCAGCGCAGGGCGGCCTCCTGGTCGAGGACGCCGAGATTCTGCGGCACGTCGTCGAGCACCGCGAAGCCCTCCTGGCCGAGGCGGTACTGGATCGACACGAATACGATGCCGTGGCGGGCGAACCGCTCGCCGTCATAGGTCGGCAGCGCGGCCGTGCCGCGCGTCAGCGCGCCGCCGTGCACGAACACCAGCACCGGAAGCGCCGCTTGCGGTGCGCGGTCGGAGGGCGTCCACACGTTGACCGTCAGGATCTCGTCGCCCGGCACCTCCACGGTGGAGAGGTAGGTGGCGACCGCCGGTGCGTACGGGCGCTGCGGCGCCGTCGGACCGAAGGACGAGGCATCCCGCTCGCCGTCCCATGGGGGTAGGGGCGCCGGAGGAGCGAACCGGAGTTCACCGACCGGCGGCGCCGCGTACGGGATGCCGAGAAAGCGGTCGATGCCGCCCTCGCGGGTGCCGCGGATGCTGCCCGCGCTCACCGTCACCACCGGCGAAGCCGACGCGGGCGTGGCTGAACGGGCTTCGGTCGCGGCATCCGTCATGTCATCCCCTCTGGCGCGCACCGTCGCACGCTCGCACTCAGACTCAGCCAGCGCGGGACTCAGTGTCGAGCGAGGGTGGGTACGGGTGGGCCCGGCTAGTCTGGTCAGCGCCCCGGCGAGAGGTGACGATGACCGGCAGCAGCGCTCCCCCCACGGCGACCACCCCGGCGGGACAGGTCGCCCGCCCGCGACGGCGCACGCCTTTCTGGGACAACGCGCGCTTCGCGTGCATCGTCCTCGTGGTGCTCGGCCACGCCGTGCAGCGGCTGACCTACGACTCCGATATCGCGCTCAGCCTCTATCTCGTCGTCTACGCCTTCCACATGCCGGCATTCGCCGTGATCTCGGGTTACTTCTCGAAGTCGGACGCCCCGACCAGAAGGCAGATGGCGCGCGTCATCACCGACATCCTCGTGCCGTACGTCGTCTTCGAGGGGCTGTGGACGCTCACGAAGTGGCTCGTCGAGGGGCAGGCGAACCCCAACCTCACCCAGCCGTCGTGGACGCTGTGGTTCCTGCTGGCGCTCGGAATCTTCCGCGTCGTGCTGCCCTACCTCGCGCTGCTGCGCTGGCCGCTCCTGTGGACGGTCGTCATCTCGATCGGCGCCGGCTACCTGCCCAACATCGACTCGACGTTCTCCTTGTCGCGGACACTCGGACTGCTCCCGTTCTTCACGCTCGGCTGGTGGCTGCGCGAACACGACATCGTCGCGCGCCTGCGCCTCCTCGATCGGCGCCCGTGGTGGGTGTTCGCCGCTGGCCTGGGCCTTTTCGCGGTCGCCGCGTGGGCGGCCTGGTTCTTCGTCGATGAGTGGCGCGCGATGAACCTGCGCGAATGGCTCTTCTACGACGAGAACTACGCCTCCATCGGCGGAACGCAGTGGTGGGCCGGTGGCGTGAGGCTGACCCTCATGATCGTCGCGGTGCTGCTGTCGACGGCGTTCTTCGCCCTCCTTCCACGCGGCACGCACTGGTGGACGCACTTCGGTCAGTACACGATGTACGTCTATCTGCTGCACTCGTTCGTGCTCTATCCCTTCCGCGAGAGCGGCGTGCTGCGCAACGCCGAGCCCACGTGGCTGTGGCTGCCGCTCGTGATCGTGGGCTCGGTGCTCATCGCCCTGGGACTGGCCACCAGACCGGTGCGGCGGCTGTTCCGCCCGCTGGTCGAGCCGCGCCCCGCGTGGCTCTTCGCCGATCTCACGCTCGCCCGACGCGAGGGCCGGCGGAGCGATCCCACGGGCTCGCGCCGACCGCGGGAGGAACCGCGGATGCCTCGGCCCGACCCGCGCCAGAACGGCTGAGCGGCCGGTCCACGACGCTCTCTGTCCGGTCGCTGTGCCGATCGGATCGGCTGGCGATGCGGTCAGCCGGCCGCCCGCGTGTACCGGTCGGCGAGTCGAAGAAGGTGCGGCACCAGCTCGGCGGGCGAGTCGACGGTGAAGTCCATGCCGAGCATGCCGATGTACGCGGCGATCGTCTCGAGGCTGTCGGCACCCGTCAGGAGCACCGAGGTCGCCGGATCGACCGCCTCCACGACGCCGACCGTCGGATTGATCCGTGCGATCACCCTGTCGGCGGGCGCCGCGATGCGCAGGCGCGCGTGCACCTTCCAGCCGCCCGCCGCGATGGATCGCAGCGCGAACGCGGTGAAGTCGCCGCCCGGCACCGAGACGGGCTCGAAGGGGCGGCGCGTGGGCATCCGGGGCTCGATCCAGTCGAGGCGGAAGGTCTCCCACTCGTCGATCTCCGGATCGCGCGCCACGAGGTACCAGCGACGCTGCCAGCTGAGCAGGCGGTAGGGCTCCACCCTTCGCGGGACGCCGCGATCGTCGAATCTCAGCCACTCCCGAGCGTGCACGGCCTGGGCGACGGCGCTGAGCACATGCGGGTCGACCTCCGGATCCGGGGCGTCCGTCCCGATGTTCTCGGGCCCGCTGTCCACCGTGGCGGCGACCGCGTCGACGGTCGGCCGCAGCCGCTCGGGCAGCACCTGCAGCAGCTTCGCCAGCGCGCGGGTGCCGGCCTCCTCGACGCCCGCCACGCCGCGCGCCACCCGAAGCCCGATCGCCACCGCGACCGCCTCGTCGTCGTCGAGCAGGAGCGGCGGCAGCTTGCCGCCGGCCGCGAGGCGGTATGAGCCGGCCCGGCCGCGCTCTGCCTCCACCGGATAGCCGAGTGTGCGAAGTCGCTCGATGTCGTTGCGGACGGTCCGCACCGACACGTCGAGACGGGCGGCGAGTTCGGGGCCCGGCCACCGCGGGCGGCTCTGGAGCAGGGCCAGGAGGGCGAGCATCCGGGCGGACGTGTCGGCCATCGCGAACTCGATTCGACGGGTGGATAAGAGGAAGAGAACGTGCCTGTTTTGACCGTAACGTCGAAGACATGAACACCGCAACCACCTCCACCGCAGACATCCGCCCCTTCCGCATCGACGTGCCGCAAGCAGCGGTCGATGACCTCGCCGACCGCCTCGCCCGCACCCGTCTGCCCCAGCCCGCGCCGTCCGACGACTGGGACTCGGGCACGCCGATCTCGTATCTCGCCGAAGCCGTCGCGCGCTGGCGCGACGGGTTCGACTGGCGTGCCGCCGAGGCGCGCATGAACGAGTTCCCCCACTTCACCACCGAGATCGACGGGCAGACGATCCACTTCCTGCACGTCCGCTCCCCGCACGATGGTGCGACGCCGCTGATCCTCGCCCACACCTACCCGGGATCCTTCGTCGACTACCTCGACATGATCGGCCCGCTCGTCGACCCGGTCGCGCACGGCGGCCGCGCCGAGGACGCCTTCGACGTGGTCGTGCCCGACGCGCCCGGCTTCGGCTTCAGCCAGCCCGTCGCCGATTCCGGCTGGACGGTCGGCCGCGTCGCCGCCGCATACGACACGCTCATGCGCCGGCTCGGCTACGAGTCCTACGGCATCCATGGCAGCGACAACGGCGCGATGGTCGCCCGCGAGCTCGGCCTCCTCGACCCGGAGGGGTTCCTCGGCCTGCACGTGCTGCAGCTGTTCTCGTTCCCGTCGGGCGATCCGGCCGAGTTCGAGAAGCTCGAGCCGCAGGACTACGCCGGCCTCGAGCACATGCAGTGGTTCCAGTCGGTGGGCGCCTACAACACGATGAACGCCGCCCGCCCGCAGACGATCGCCGCCGCCCTGTCGGACTCCCCCGTCGGCCACCTCGCCTACGCCGAGCTGTTCAACTCGTTCGGCAACGGCACCGCCCTCGTGCCGCTCGACGCGATCCTCACCGAGGTGAGCGTCGCGTGGTTCGCCAACGCGTCGGCGGGCATGAGCCGCGCCTACCGCGACAACGCGCTGGCCGAGGCCGAGCCTCGGGTGAGCGACGCGCGCACCGGCGTCGCCGTCTTCAAGGACGACTTCCAGACCATCAAGGTGTTCGCCGAGCGCGACAACTCGAACATCGTCCACTGGAGCCGCTTCGAACGTGGCGGCCACTACGCGGCCCTCGAGGTCCCGGAGCTGGTGGTCGGCGACATCCGCGCCTTCTTCGCCCGCCGCTGATCCCCCGCGCTTCCCTCCGCCCCGCCCCTCTTCCCTCATGTTGAGTTGGCGTATATGTACGCGACACGCCGGCGTGTCGCGTACATATACGCCAAGTCAACGGGGAAGAGAGCGGGGCGGGGGTGCGCGAGAGCGAGGCGAAACGGGAGGCAACAAACAGACGGATGCCGCGGCATCCGTTTACTCTCGCCTCATGACCGAGCTGAACTTGCCGATCCTCGACCTCTCGCGGCTCGACGAGGGACCGGAGGCCGCCGCGCAGTTCCGCGACGATCTGCGCGCGGCGACGCACGACGTCGGCTTCTTCTACCTGACCGGGACGGGTATCTCACCCGAGCTGGAAGCCCGCCTGCACCGCGCCGCCCGCGACTTCTTCGCCCTCCCCGAAGCCGACAAGCTCGCCATCGAGAACGTCAACAGCCCGCACTTCCGGGGCTACACGCGCATCGGCGGCGAGCGTACGCAGGGCAAAGTCGACTGGCGGGAGCAGATCGACATCGGACCGGAGCGAGCGGCAGTGTCGGATGCCGATGCCCCGGACTTCGCGCGGCTCATCGGCCCGAACCTCTGGCCCGACGCGCAGCCCGAGCTGCGGGAGGTCGTCTCGGAGTGGCACGACCACCTGTCGGGCGTCGCACGCAGGCTGCTGCGGGCGTGGGCGCTGTCGCTCGGCGCCCCGGAGAGCTACTTCGACGAGCACTTCGGCGAGCCGTCGACCCTCATCAAGATCGTCCGGTACCCCGGCAAGGAGGACCCCACGCCCCAGCAAGGCGTCGGAGCGCACAAGGACTCCGGTGTGCTGACGCTGCTCTGGGTCGAGCCCGGCAAGGGCGGGCTCCAGGTCGAGCGGAGAGACGGCGTCACGGGAGATCAGCACTGGGTGGACGCTCCCCCGGTTCCCGGCGCGTTCGTCGTCAACATCGGCGAGCTGCTCGAGTACGCGACTCAGGGCTACCTGATCGCGACGAAGCACCGCGTCATCTCCCCCACCTACCCCGACGACCGCATCTCGGTCCCGTTCTTCTTCAATCCCGCGCTCGACAAGCGCCTGCCGCTCATCGACCTCCCGGCCGAGCTCGCGGTGCAGGCCCGAGGTGTCACGCAGGACCCGGCGAATCCGATTCACGCGCTGTACGGCGAGAACGCGCTGAAGTCGCGCCTGCGCGCGCACCCGGACGTCGCCGCGATCCACCATGCGGATCTCGTCGCGGCCCGGGCTGCGGCATCCGCGTGACGCACTTCTTGCAGGTCTCTCCCGCCGGTGCCAGGGGGTGCCGGAGCGTTCGACGCCCCGCCTAGCGTGGCGGCATGAGCGACGTGACGATCTTCGCGCCCTCCCCGACGCTCACCGTCACGGTCGAGGAGCACGACGGCGAGCCGGACGTCCACGTGCACGCGGGCGGCCAGGGCGTCTGGCAGGCGCGCATGCTGCTGCGGCTCGGCGTATCGGTGACGCTGTGCTGCAGCCTCACCGGAGAAATCGGACGGATGCTGCAACACCTCCTGGAAGACGAAGGCATCACCGTCGCGGGCGTCGAGCGACCCGGGAAGGGCTCCGCGTACGTGCACGACCGCCGCGGCGGCGAGCGCCAGATCATCGCCGAGACGGAGGGCGACCCCCTCGCGCGCCACGATCTCGACGAGCTCTACGGCGTGACCCTGCGGGAAGGGCTCGCCTCGGGCCTGACGATCCTGAGCGGACCGGCCGGCGACGAAGCGCTCCCGGCCGACACCTATCGCCGTCTCGCCGCCGACCTGCGAGCCGGCGGTGCCAAGGTGGTCGTCGATCTCGCCGGCGCTCGGCTCGACGCGGCGCTGGAAGGGGGCGTCGATGTGCTCAAGGTGAGCGACGAAGAGCTCGCGCACGACGGGCGGGTCGACGACGACTCCGCCGTCGCGATCATCGCTGCGATGCGTCGACTGCACGACGGCGGAGCGGGCGCGGTGATCGTCTCGCGCTCGCTCGAGCCGACGCTCCTGCTCGACGCCGCCGGAATCCTGGAGGTGAACGCGCCCCGCATGGAGGTCGCCGACACCCGCGGCGCCGGCGATTCGCTCACCGCGGGCGTCGCGGCCGGCATCGCACGGGGCGAGAGCCTCCGTGACGCCATCGTGACCGGTGCCGCCGCAGCGGCCCTGAACGTGACCCGGCATGGCCTCGGCACGGGCGACCCCCAGACGATCGCCGCGCTGCGGGCGGCGGTGACGGTGCGGGAGATCGTCGACGATGCCGAGGCGGGGATGGAGCAGCCGGTGACCGGACACGTCAGCCCCGACGGACTCGCCGCACTCGCGGAGCCGGCAGCGCCCGCCGAGCCAGGAGAGCAGCGATGATGCGCACCCTGATCACCAACGACGACTGCATCGACGCCCCGGGGCTGCACGTCCTGGCCCGTGCCGCCCTCGACGCCGGGCTCGATGTCACCATCGCGGCGCCCGTGCGGCAGTCCAGCGGATCCAGCGCATCGATCGTCGCCGCCGAGGAGGACGGACGCATCGCCATCGAGCGGCGCGAGCTGACCGGGCTCGAGGGCGTCGCGGCCTACGCGGTGCGCGGCGGGCCGGGCCTCATCGCGCTCATCGCGGCGCACGGCGCCTTCGGCGACCCGGCCGAGCTCGTGCTCTCGGGAGTGAATCACGGCGCGAACGTCGGTCGCGCCATCCTGCACTCCGGCACGGTCGGCGCCGCCCTGACCGGCGGCCTCAACGGCGCGTGGGCTGTCGCGGTGTCGCTGGACGTCGGCATGAATCCGACGCAGTTCCATTGGGATGCCGCAGCCACGGCCACGATCGGAGTCCTGCCGTTCCTGCTCGAGCGGCCGCGGGGAACGGTCCTGAACCTCAACGCGCCGAACTCCCCGGCGAACCGCGGCATCGTGGAGGCAGCTCTCGCCCCGTTCGGTATCGTGCAGACGACGTTGAGCGAGCGGGACGCCGGCCACATCCGCCTTGCCGTCGAGGACCTGCCCAACACCCCGGAGCCGGGCAGCGACGCCGCACTCCTGGCCGAGGGCTGGGTGACCCTGACCGGGCTCGATCCCGTGTCACAGCTTCCGCTCGGCTTCGAGGCGGCCGAGGCATCCGCCCGCCTGTCACAGGGCGCCTCGCCCGGCACGTCATGACAGGCAGCTACCGGCAAGAGGCGGTGAGCAGCACGTAGCGAGGCGGCGAGGGCGAGCGCGGGCCGGCGAGCGGAAAAGGTGAAGGCCCCCCCCACACCGCGGGGAGGCCTTCCAAGAATGTTTCGCGCGATTGTACGCTGGCTGCGATTAGCGGCGCAGTCCGAGACGCTCGATCAGCGACCGGTAACGGTTGATGTCGATGTCCTGGAGGTAGCCGAGCAGACGACGGCGCTGACCGACCATCAGGAACAGCCCACGACGCGAGTGGTGGTCGTGTTTGTGCTCCTTCAGGTGCTCTGTAAGGTCCTTGATGCGCTGCGTCAGCATCGCGACCTGCACCTCGGGGGATCCGGTGTCACCGGGGTGCGTCGCGTACTCTTCGATGATCGCCTTCTTGGCGTCTGATTCGAGTGGCATAGATGGGATCCCCTTTCTCGTCGTTGCGCGGCGCCCGACGCCTGATGCGCGAGCTCTCTTTATCCGCGGCCGATCTAACGGCAACCTGAAGAGTCTACCAGCGAACGGATGCCGCGGCGAACGCGCTCCCGTTGAGCCCGGGTACGCTCGAACCCGTGCCCCACCCCCTCCGCGTCGAGCCGCAGTGCCGCCGTGGAGCGCCGGCCGAGGTCGCCGGGTGAGCACCGAGCAGCATCGCAGCCACCTCATCGACCTGCGGCCGTTCCGCACCAGTCCCGCGTTCACGCGGATGTGGATCGGATCGACGCTCGCAGGCCTGGGCGGCCAGCTCACGATCGTCGCGATCATGCTGCAGATGTACGACCTCACCGAGTCCACGTTCGCCGTCTCGATGATCGCCGTCGCCGGGCTCGTGCCCATGGTCATCGCCGGCATCTACGGCGGCATGCTGGCCGACGCGTTCGACCGCCGGGCAGTCGCTTTGATCGCCGCCACGGTCACCTTCGGCTCGACGGCGCTCCTCGCCGTCCTCACCTGGGCGAGCCTCGAGACGGTGTGGTGGCTGTACGCGCTCAGCATCGTCAACTCCGCGGCCAATTCGATCGTGCTGGCGACCCGCCAGGCGATCGTGCCGCGCCTGCTCCCCCGCGACCTGCTGCCGGCCGCCTCGGCCCTCGGCGGCATCACCGTCGGGATCATGGTGATGGCGGGTCCCGCGCTCGCCGGCGTGCTGGTGGCGCTGACCGGTTACGCCTGGACGTACACGCTCGATGTGATCCTGATGACCTCGCTGTTCCTCGGCCTCTGGACACTGCCGACCCTGCGTCCCGAGGGCGAGGTCGTCCGGCCCGGACTCGAATCGCTCCGGGACGGCTGGCGGTTCCTCCGGCGCGCGTCGAACATCCGCCTCCAGTTCATCCTCGACATCATCGCGATGACGTTCGGCCAGCCGCTATCGCTGTTCCCCGCCATCGGTGCGGTGCTGCTCGGCGGCGGGCCGATCACCACGGGCGTCCTCACCGCATCCGTCGCGGCCGGCGCCTTCGCATCCAGTCTGTTCTCGGGCCGCGTGGGCGGGATCCGCCGCCAGGGTCTCGGCATCGAGCGCGCCATCCTCGTGTACGGCGGTTCGATCGCCGCTCTCGGCCTGGTCCTCGGGGCGGCCGCACTCGGGTGGCTGGCACCCGTCGGAGTCGATGCCGACACTCCGAACGTCGCTCTCATCGCACTCGCGTGCGTCGTGCTCGCCGTCTCGGGCGCCGCCGACAACATCAGCTCGATCTTCCGCAACACCATGGTGCAGGCGGCCGTGCCCGACGCGATCCGTGGCCGGCTGCAGGGCATCTTCATCGTCGTGGTCACCGGCGGACCGCGCTTGGGCGCCCTCTACGCAGGGACGCTCGCGACCCTCACGGCGCTGTGGTTCCCGCCACTGCTCGGCGGCTTCGTGATCATCGCGCTCGTGGCGATGCTCGTGCGCGCCAGCCCGCGCTTCCGCGCGTACGACGCCGAGCACCCTGTTCCGTGACCGGGGTCGCACCGTAGTCGAACCGTCGCAGACCGGCGGATTTCGGCCGTCGCATGCGACGGCGCGCCACGCCGTCGCAGGGCGACCGTAGGGTGGCCACGTGGCTTCGACGACCGACACGACTCCCATGACACGCGCAGAGCGACTGCCCTCCGCGCGCTGGATCACGGTGCAGTTCGTGCTCGCCGGAATCGTGTGGGGCTCGAGCTTCCTCTTCATGAAGGTGTCGCTCACCGGCATCTCACCGGCGCAGGTCGCCTGGACCCGCATCCTGCTGGGCGCGCTCACGCTCGGCGCGCTCGTCCTCCTGCGTCGCGAGCAGCTCTCGCGCAGTCTCCGCGTGTGGGCCCACCTTCTCGTGCTGGGCCTCACGTTCTGCGTCATCCCGTTCCTGCTGTTCTCGTGGGCGCAGCAGTACGTCAGCTCGGGCGTCGCCAGCATCTTCAACGCCACCACGCCGATCATGACCGCGATCATGGCGTGGCTCGTCTTCCGCGTCGAGAAGCTCAAGAACGTGCAGGTCGCCGGCATCGGCGTCGGCATCCTGGGCGTGGTCGTCATCATCGCACCGTGGCAGGGCATCGCCTTCGACGGCAGCCTGGTCGCCGAACTCGCCATCCTCGGCGCGACCGCGAGCTACGGCTTCAGCCTCGCCTACATGCGGCGCTTCGTCTCGAACACCGGGATGTCGGCGCTGGCGTTCACGTTCGGCTACATCGCGATGGCGGGGGCGGTGATGGTCGTGCTCACGCCCTTCCTCGTCCTGACGCCGGTGCGCCTCGACGCGCCCATCGTCGTCAGCCTCGTCCTGCTCGGCTGCCTCGGCACCGGGATCGCGTACGTCTGGAACCAGAACACCGTCCGCGCGTGGGGTCCCACACGAGCATCCACCGTCACCTACATCACACCGGTGGTCGGCGTCATCCTGGGCATCGTCATTTTGGGCGAGACGATCTCGTGGAACGAGCCCCTGGGCGCGCTCGTCGTTTTCCTCGGCATCCTGCTCGCACAAGACCGCCTGCGCCGGCGACCGCGCGCCTGACGACCGCCCGATCCGCTCGCGTCAGGCCGCGGCCCGGCGGACGCGCCCCGGCGTCTCACCGGTGACGCGGGCGAAGGCACGGCTGAACGCGGCCTCGGATCCGTACCCGTGCGCAGCGGCGACCGCCGCGACGCTGCGCCCTTCGGCGAGCATCGCGCGCGCGGCGCGCATCCGCGCCGCCGACACGTAGGTCATCGGCGGCGTTCCGACCACCGCGGTGAACCGCGCCGCGAAGACGGAGCGCGACATCGTCGCGCGGCGCGCGAGCGCGTCGAGAGTCCACGGATGGCCCGGATCATGGTGGACGGCAGCGAGCGCGGCGCCGAGCTGGGGATCTCGCAGCGCAGCGAGCCAGCCGCTGGACTCCGACTGCTGATCGGCCAGCCACGCCCGGACGGTCTCCACGACGAGCACGTCCGCCAGCCGCGTGGCGACGGCGTCTCCCCCGGGCTTCGGCTCCCGCAGCTCGCGCGCGAGCAGGGGCAGCAGCGCCGCCATCACCGGATGCCGAGCCGAGTCGACGATGACGACCGACGGCAGCACCGCGAGCATGTCATCGACCGCGGGAGAGTCGAACGCGACCACGCCGCACAGCAGCGCCAGCGGCGGATCGGCGACCTCGGGTCCGATCCGCAGCACCGAGAACGCATCGCCGAGCATCGTCTGCGGCAGAAGGTCGGCGCGTCCGACGATCTGCGCACCCGGACTCGTAGAGACGCGGTGCCCGATCCCCCGCGGCACGAGGGCGAGCATTCCGGCATCGAGCGGCACAGCATCGGCACCCTCGACCTCGAGGTGTGCCGTCCCGTGCGCGACGATGTGGAAGCTGAGCGTGCCCGGGAACTGCGGCATCTCCACGGCGCCCTCCGCAGACGCTTCCGTCCACGAGTAGAACGCGCCGCGCATGCGGACGCGGTAGAGCGCGGCGGTGAGGGCGTCCTCGGTGTCCCACGGCATGGTGACACTCATGAAGCCCCCGGACGATCGGTCATGGAATACGTACTTCTGACGATAGATCATCCGGCGCGGGACTGGAAGGGTTGGATCACCACCGAAGGGAGAACCTCATGAACATCCTCGTCATCGGCGCCACCGGCGGATCCGGCCGCGCCGTCTGCGACGCCCTGCTCGAACGCGGCCACCGGGTGACGGCGCTCGCGCGCCACGCCTCCTCGCTGCCGGGCCGCGAAGGTCTCGAGCGCGTCGACGGCGACGCGACACGCGCCTCCGTCCTCGACGGCGTGGTGCCCGGCCACGACGCGATCGTCGTGACCCTCGGCATCTCGGAGCCCACGCTCCGGGTGCGGCTCCGCGGCGCTCAGGGCACCGCCGACGACGTGCGCTCGAAGGGCACGGCGGCGATCGTGGCGGCGGCGCGGCGCGCGGGCGTGAGTCGGCTCGTCGTGCAGTCGTCGTATGGCGTCGGCGACACGCGCGCCCTGCTGCGACTCACCGACCGGATCCTGTTCGCGCTGCTCATCCGTCCGCAGATCATCGACTCCGAGATCCAGGAGGGCGTCCTGCGGGGATCGGAGCTCGATTGGACCATCGTGCAGCCGGTGTACCTCACCGACGGCGACTCCGCCGAGCACTTCACGTCGACCGACGGCAGCATCCGCCGCAACAAAGTCGCCCGCCGCGGGGTCGCGCAGGTCCACGCGGAGCTCGTGGAGAGCTCCGGCCGGGCGCGCGAGACGGTCTCCGTCTCGGGTTGACGCACAGCACGCCCGAAGAGCCGCGAAGAGCGGATGCCTCGATTCGAGGCATCCGCTCTGGGGGTTGCGTGTCAGTCCTGCTGGAGCGCGCCCTGCAGATCGAGCGTGATGGTGACGTCCTTGCCGACCAGGACGCCGCCGGTCTCGAGCGCGGCGTTCCAGGTGAGGCCGAAGTCCTCACGGTTCACGACGGTCTTGGCGGTCGCACCAGCCTTGTAGTTGCCCCACGGGTCGGTGCCGAAGCCGCCGAACTCGAACTCGAAGGTCACCGGCTTGGTGACGCCGCGGATGGTGAGGTCGCCGTCGACCAGGAAGTCGCCGTCAGCGATGCGCGCGCCGGTCGAGCGGAACTCCATGGTCGGGTGGTTCTCGACGTCGAAGAAGTCGCCGGAGCGGAGGTGGTTGTCGCGACCGTCGTCCTTGGTGTCGACCGAGGTCACGTCGACGCTCGCCTCGACCTGCGCGTCGAGCGGGTTCTCGGGGGCGATCAGGGTGGCACTCTTCATGCCGAAGGTGCCGCGCACCTTCGAGATCATCATGTGGCGGACGCTGAACGTGACCTCGCTGTGCGCGGGGTCGAGCACCCAGGTGCCGGCCTTGTAGCCGGGAACGTCGATCGTGGTGGTGTCGGTCATGGTCGTCCTCCGTGGTGGATGGGTCGCAGCGGGGCGCGGCGAGGCTTGATGGACGACAACGCGAGAGGTCGAGATCTATTCCCATGAATGAAAAACTTCTCACGCACCCCGCGGCCGGTGATCGGACGCCGGACATGACGAAGGGAGCGGATGCCGCAGCATCCGCTCCCCGTGAACGTCGACGTGGAGGGGTCAGCCGACCTTGACGAGGTCGATGACGAAGATCAGCGTCTTGCCGCCGAGGAAGTGGCCGCCGGCGGGGCCGTAGGCGAGGTCGGGCGGGATGACGAGTTCGCGGCGACCGCCCTCCTTCATGCCCGGGATGCCGTCCTGCCATCCCTGGATCAGGCCGCGGAGCGGGAACTGGATGCTCTCGCCGCGGTTCCACGACGAGTCGAACTCGTCGCCGGTGTCGTACTCGACGCCCACGTAGTGGACGGTCACGGTGTCGCCGGGCTTCGCCTCGGCACCTTCGCCCACGACGATGTCGCGGACGACCAGATCTGCCGGCGCCGGGCCGGCAGGTGCGTCGATCTCGGGCTTGGTGCGGTCGTCAGTCATGACACCATCCAACCATCCCGCGCTCCCGGAGGCCGAGGAAGTTCGCCGTCAGGGGAACCACCGGCGCTCTCTTGACACTCGCGCGGGCCCCCGGCATCCTGGTCGCAGGCCAACTCAGCGCTCGGTAGACACGCAGGCATCGCCGCGGCACCGAGCGCTGAGTCTTGTTCCAGGTGCCTCTGCGGTCAAGGCGCGAACATCGCCGCGCGTGTCGTCGCCGCCCTCGCCAGCAGATCCTGCTCCTCCGCTGCGGCGTGCGGGTCGCGGCCGGTGATGGCGCGCTGGCGCGTGGCGGCGAGCGCGGTGGCGTCGGTGATGAAGCTCCTCATGAGCGCGCTGCGATCGCCCCGCAGCGTGCGCGCCCACGCCAGCGCCGCCTTGCGCCCGGCGGACGTGGCGAGCATGTCGACCTCCTGCGGGGTGAACCATCCCGCGGCGGCGTAGTCGCCCAGCCGTCGCCGGGTGAGCCGGGACTCCTCACGCCGCAGGGCGACGATGCCCAGGACGAAGCCGATGAACAGCGGCACCTGCAGCGTGAGGTAGAGCGCGAAGAAGTCGCCGAACACCGCGGAGCCGTTCCAGAACGCGTGCAGCGCGATCGCGCCGGCCAACCCCACGAGCCACGGTCCGATGGCCTGACCTGTCGAGACCCCGCGCCGCGCGGCGAGGCCGAGGACGAAGCCGGTGACACTCGTGAACATGACGTGGGCGAACGGCGAGAGGATGCCGCGCAGGAAGAACGTCATGGACGTCTCGGCGGCTCCCCCCTGGATGAAGCTCACCGCGAAGTACTGGATGTTCTCGGTGAACGCGAAGCCGGCGCCGACCAGCGCGCCATACACGATGCCGTCGACCGGGCCGTCGAACGCCCGGCGTGCGGTCGCGAAGATGAGGAACACCCCCAGGCCCTTCGCGAACTCCTCGACGACCGGCGCCTGCACCACGGTCTGCAGCACCTCACGCGCGCCGGTGGCGGGGCCGAACACCATCGACAGGAGCAGGTCGACTCCCAGGGCGATGCCGACGGCGGCGATGGCGCCCCACGCGATCGCCAGCACCAGCAGTCCCCGCGGCTCGGGCTCCCAGCGGTCGACGATGCGCACGGCGAACAGCACGCCGACGAGCGGCACCAGGGCCAGCAGCATCCCGATCAGCGAAGCACCGGGACCCAGGGCGTTCAGGAAGTACCCGACCAGTCCGATCAGGATCAGCACGAGGACGCCGATGATCCAGATGGACGCCGTGCGTCCCCCGCGCGGTACTGCGGCGGTGGGGATCTGGACGGGAGCGGGCGAGGTCGCCGGTGGCGTGATCGGCGCCGCGGCGGCGTGCCGGGGCTGCGCGAGCGCCGACGCGAACTCGGGCGGCGTGTGCGAGGGCCGTGGCCTGGCGGCACCGGGGTCGTGCGTCATGCGCACAGCCTAAGGCTGCACAGGACTCACGCGTCGCGCACGCTGCCGTGGCACTCCCGCGCGGCCCTCCGGCTAGGTTGGGGGGATGCGCTTCGCCCATGTCGTGCCACCGGAGTCGGGCGGGCCGAGGCTCGCACTGATCGAAGGCGACGAGGCTGTCATCGTCGAGACGCTGTTCGACGGGGCCCCCCGCGTGCTGGAGGAGCTGATCGCCGGCGGCGACGCGCTGCTCGCACGCGTCAGGGATGCCGCGGGCCAGGGGCCGCGGCATCCGCTCGACTCGATGCGCTTCGCATCGGCGGTCCTCACCCCGCCCGTGATCCTCGCGATCGGGCTCAACTACGCGGCGCATTCCAGTGAGCTGGGACTGAAGACCGACTCCACGCCGACCGTGTTCGTGCTGTGGCCGAACTCGCTCGCCGGGCACGACAACACGACGACCTGGCCGCGCTCGCTGAGCGAATCCGTCGACTACGAGGCGGAACTCGGCGTCATCATCGGCACGCCGGCGAAGGACGTCGCACCGGAGGATGCCCTCGACCACGTGTGGGGGTACACCGTGGTCAACGACATCACCGCGCGCGACATCCAGTACTCCGAAGCACAGTGGTCGCGCTGCAAGTCGTTCGACGGCTTCACGCCCACGGGCCCGTTCGTGGTCACGGCCGACGAGGTTCCCGACCCGCAGGACCTCCATATCTGGACGGTGCTCGACGGCACCACGCTGCAGGACGCCACCACCGGCCAGATGGTGCGCCCGGTCGCGGCTCTCATCTCGCATCTGTCGAAGTCGGCGACGCTGCTGCCCGGCACCCTCATCTCGACCGGCAGCCCGGGCGGCGCCGGCTACTCCCGGGATCCGCAGGTGTTCCTGCGCGACCGCTCGACGGTGACCGTGGGGATCGACGGCATCGGCGCCCTCACGACCCACTGCCGCATCCTCGGCTGAGGCCGACCGGCGCACGGACGAGGGGCGGATCCGCGATGCGGACCCGCCCCTCGTCGCCGGTTTCAGCTGATTGCTGTCGCCTACGTCAGTTGCAGGTGATGGTGCCGCCGCTCTCCAGATCCCAGACGCCCGGGCCGAGTTCGGCACAGGCCGCGGCGAGGCCGCCCACCACGAGCGACACGATGACGATGGTCAAGATGATGCTGAGCACCAGCAGCACGGCACCGACGATGATCGCCGCCACCGCCCAGCCGTTCTTGACGCCGGCCTTGCGGCTCTGCACGAGCGCCACGATGCCGAGGACGAGGCCGACCAGCGAGACGAAGAACGACAGGATGAACGCGACGATACCGAGCGTCTTGCCCGGGACGGGGCCGTCGGCCGGTGCGCCGTACGCCGCCGGCGGTGCGGTCGGGTACGCGGGGGCCGCTGCGGGGTACGCGGGCGGGGCCGCCTCGTACGCGGGCGGAGGTGTCGTGTCCGTGGGCTGGGCGGCCGCCGCCGGCGCCGCGTACTCCGACCCAGCGGCGGGGGCGGCGTACTCGGGCTCGGCGGGCGCGGGGTACGCGTCGGCGGGCGGCTGAGGCGCAGTCGGCTCCCCCACGGGCTGCTGAGGCGGCTCGGGTGCGGCCGGGTTCTGCGGATCGGTCATTTCTCGCCTTTCGTTCGAGTCTCCCTGACGTTATCGATCGGGAGCCGCCCGCGGCAACCGCTCAACGAGACTCGGCGCGCTGCTCGACCACGACGTCTTCCGGCGCCTGCTGGATCGGGATGGCGGCCGTCACCGTCTCGAGCCCCGACAGCCGCGCAGGTGACAGCTGCTTGGCGACCTCGTCGCGCGACATCAGGCCCGCCTCGACGACGAGGTCGGCGACGCTGTGCCCGGTCAGCAGCGCGGTCTTGGCGAGCGCTGCGGCGGCGGCGTAGCCGATGAACGGCGTCAGCGCCGTGATGACACCGACGCTGTTGCCCACCATGGCTCCGAGCCGCTCGCGGTTCGCGGTGATGCCCTCGACGCAGTTGACCCGCAGAGTGAGGATCGACTGTCGCAGCCACGTGATCGACTGGAAGATCGAGTGCGCGATGACAGGCTCGAACGCGTTGAGCTGCAGCTGGCCGCCCTCGACGGCCATCGTCACGGTCAGGTCGGCGCCCGCGATGGCGAACGCGACCTGGTTCACGACCTCGGGGATGACCGGGTTGACCTTGCCGGGCATGATGCTCGAGCCTGCCTGGCGGGCCGGGAGGTTGATCTCGCCGAAGCCCGCCTGCGGGCCGGACGAGAGCAGCCGGAGGTCGTTGCAGATCTTCGACAGCTTGATCGCGTTGCGCTTCAGCGACGCCGAGAACGACATGAACGAACCGGTGTCGCTCGTCGCCTCGACGAGGTCGTTCGCTGTCGCGAGGTCGAGGCCCGAGATCTCTCGCAGGTGCCGCAGCACCGCCGGGGCGTAGGACGGGTCGGTGGTGATGCCCGTTCCGATGGCCGTCGCGCCCATGTTGATCTCGTAGAGCAGGTACGCGTTCTCCGTGAGGCGCTGGTGGTCGTAACCGAGCGTGGTCGCGAAGCCGTGGAACTCCTGGCCGAGGGTCATCGGCACGGCATCCTGCAGCTGCGTCCGGCCGACCTTGAGCACGTCATGGAACTCGACCGCCTTGGCCAGGAAGGCCCGTCGCAGCAGATCCAGCTCTTCGAGCAGGGTCTTGAGGTCGAGGCCGAGCCCCACCTTCACCGCGGTCGGGTAGACGTCGTTCGTCGACTGGCTCCGGTTGGTGTCGTCGATCGGCGACAGGAACGCGTAGTCGCCCTTCGGCCGCCCGGCGAGCTCGAGGGCGACATTCGTGATGACCTCGTTCGCGTTCATGTTCGTCGACGTGCCGGCGCCGCCCTGAATCACGCCGACGACGAACTGGTCGTGGAACTGCCCCTCGATCACGAGTTGCGCGGCGCGGCCGATCAGATCGGCCTTGGCCGGATCGAGAACCCCGATCTCCCGGTTGGCGCGGGCGGAGGCCTGCTTCACCATCGCCAGCGCTCGCACCAGGTCGGGGTAGACCGAGATCGGCCTCTTCGAGATCGGGAAGTTCTCCAGCGCACGGGCTGTGTGGATGCCCCAGTACGCGTCGGCGGGGATCTCCAGGGATCCGAGGGAATCGGTCTCGATGCGGGTGCGCGTCATTGCGTCCAGTGACATGTGTGTGGTGTCCTCGTGGGTCGTTCACAGCGGTGTGCCGGGATGCTTCGAGACTACTCGCGACGCGGTCCCGCCCGCCTATACGCGGCGTACAGCGAAACGGGTCGCCTCGTACACGGGGGCGGTCCGCCGATGGTGTTCGAGCGCGCTCAGTGAGGCTTGCGCGAGAAGGCCTCGAGCCGCTGCTCGGGCGTGAGTCGCGACATCCGCTCGACCCACTCCGCCGAGAACACGTCAGCGGTGGGTGCATCGACGACCGGGACGACAGCGTGGGTGATCGTGTCGTCGTACACGTGCACGAGGTGGAAGGACTGGCCGGCGTCCATGCCGTTCACGTCGACCGCGGCCCGCGCCAGGTTCATCGTGTAGCAGGTGGCGGCGGCGACGCTCACGGGGACGCCTGCGAAGGTGCCGCTGGTCGAATAGTGCAGGTGGCCGGCGAGGATCGCGCGCACGTCTGTGCCGGCGATCACCTCGGCGAGGCGGCCCTGGTCGCGGAGCTCCAGAATGTCGAACAGCGGCACATGGGACGGCAACGGCGGGTGATGCAGGGCGACGATCGTGCCGAGCGGGGCGGGGGTCGCGAGCGCGTCCCGCAGCCACTCGAGCTGCGCGGAATCCAGATCGCCGTGGTGCCAGCCGGGCACCGTCGAGTCGAGGCCGATCAGACGGAGACCGCCGAGGTCCCACACACCGGTGACGGGCTGCTGGGTCGGCTCGAGCCCGAGCAGGTCGCGGCGCATCGCCGGCCGCTCGTCGTGGTTGCCCGCCAGCCACACGATGGGCGCTCCGAGCCGCTCCGCGACCGGTTCGACCGCCGCGCGCAGCGCGGTGTACGCCTCGGGCTCACCGAGATCCGCCAGGTCGCCGGTGAACACGATCGCGTCGGGACGGATGCCGATGGCCTCGGCGGCGGCGAGCGTCCGGGTGAGATTCGCCGCCGTGTCGAAGCGGCCACCGAGCAGCGCGTTGCCGGCGAGCAGGTGCGTGTCGCTCACGTGCAGCAGGGTGCGCCGTGCCGGCGGGTGCTGACCGAACTGGATGGGTACGCCCGGGCTCACCCGGCCGGATGCTCCGGGGGACGCGTCGGCTGCGCCGGCAGGGGTCGTGGACGCCATGGCCTCAGCCTAAGCGCTCGCTCCGACAGGCCTCACGCGGCGCACGGGAGCGGGCCTCACTGGGGTGGGACGACCTCAGTGGTTGAAGACGATGAGCAGGAGCCCGCCGAGCACGGCGGCCGCGCATACCGCGAAGCAGAGATAAGCGGCCGCAAGCGCCACGCGCTTCTGGCCCTCGGTCAGCGGGCTGCGCTTGGCGGCCTTCGCTGCGGCCTTCTCGGCGCGCCGAGCCTCTTTCTCGGAGATCACGGTGATGGCGTCGGTGAACTCGGCGGGGGCGACGACCGGCGCCCGGCCGGCACGCACGAGAAGTCGCAGGCCCAGCGCGTAGAAGGCGACGACGAGCACCGCCGCGGTGAAGGCGGCGACGAAGACGAGCACGAACGAGTCCCAGTGGATGGTCATCGCGGGCCGCCGTTCTTGGGGCCGTTCGCAGATCGCTCCGCGGCCTTGGCTGCCTTCTTCGCCGCGGTCTGAGCTGCCGCCACGCGCCGTGCCTCCTCACGCGCGATCGCGCGCTGACGGCGGGTCGGCGGCGGGTTGCGCTTGACCTTGACGGCGCGGCCGGAGTCGGCGACCTCGCTCATCGCATTCGACGCCGTGACCTCGTCGCGGCGGGAGCGCCGGAAGAGGAAGAGGATGATGACGACCGCGAGCACCGCGTCGATGATGACGCCCCAGACCGGGAGCCACACGACGATGAGCGCCGCGACGGCGCCGACCGCGCCGGCAGCCGGGAGCGTCAGGACCCAGCCCACCATGATGCGGCCCGCCGTGCGCCACCGCACCTGGGAACCCCGGCGTCCGAGGCCGGATCCGATGACCGAGCCCGACGCGACCTGGGTGGTCGAAAGTGCGAAGCCGAGGGCGCTCGAGGCGAGGATCGTCGAGGCCGTCGACGCCTCGGCCGCGAAGCCCTGCGCCGGCTTGACCTCGGTCAGCCCCTTGCCGAGTGTGCGGATGATGCGCCAGCCGCCCATGTAGGTGCCAAGGGCGATCGTGATCGCGCAGGCGAACACCACCCAGGTCTGCGGCTCGGGGTTCGAGGCGGACTGCAGGCCGGCCGTGATGAGGAGGAGCGTGATGATGCCCATGGTCTTCTGCGCGTCGTTCGTGCCGTGCGCCAGGGCGACGAGGGATGACGTGAAGATCTGCCCGAAACGGAAGCCGTCGCGCCCGTCGGGCTTGCTGTCGTAGCGCCGGGTGAGCGCGTAGGCGAGCTTCGTCGCGGTGAAGGCGATGAGCCCGGCCGTGACCGGGGCGATGAACGCCGGGAGGATCACCTTGGACATGACGACGCCGAAGTTCACGGCCGTGAAGCCGACGCCGACGATCGTGGCGCCGATCAGCCCGCCGAACAGCGCGTGCGACGACGACGAGGGAAGACCCAGCAGCCACGTGAGCATGTTCCACGTGATGGCGCCGATGAGTCCGGCGAGGATGATCTCGGGGAAGATGTCGTGGGAGATCTGCTCCTCGTTGATGATCCCGCCCGAGATGGTCTGCGCCACCTCGGTGGACAGGAACGCACCGACGAGGTTGAGCACCGCAGCGAGGAGCACAGCCGTCTTGGGCTTGAGGGCGCCGGTGGCGATCGGCGTCGCCATCGCGTTCGCCGTGTCGTGGAAGCCGTTCGTGAAATCGAAGAACAGCGCCAGCGCGATCACCAGAACGATGATGAGGGTTGCGGTTTCCACCGTTCGCTTTCGGTGAGGAGGAGTGGAGAGATGGTGCCGACGAGATCGGCGCGACGAACGAAGAGTTCACCAAGAATTCAGGAACCGGCAACCGGCCAGGAAGAATCCTACATCGGCGACCCTGACGGTCAACTCGGAGGCGACTAGCGTGGAACGGTGACTCTCAGCGACTCCGTACCCGCCGCGTCCACCCCGGCCACCGGCATCCGTCCCCCGCTCGACGCCGGCCAAGTCCCTCCCGTCGCCGACAGCAGAATCACCGTGCGCTCGCACCACGGCGACGACGTCGAAGACCGCTACGAGTGGTTCCGTGAGAAGGAGGACGCCGCCGTCATCGCCCACCTCGAGGCCGAGAACTCCTACACGCAGCAGCGCACGGCCCATCTGGAGGGACTCCGCGAGCGAATCTTCGGCGAGATCAAGGGCCGGACGCTCGAGACGGACCTCTCGGTGCCGACGCGCCGCGGCGACTGGTGGTACTACGGCCGCACTGTCGAGGGCAAGCAGTACGGCATCCAGTGCCGCGCGCCGCTCGCGTCGCCCGACGACTGGACGCCGCCCGAACTCTCCCCCGATGTCGAGGTGCCTGGCGAGCAGATCCTGCTCGACGGCAACATCGAGGCGGAGGGTCACGAGTTCTTCTCGCTCGGCAGCTTCGAGGTCTCGAACGACGGCGCCCTGATGCTCTACGGCGTGGATGTCGCCGGCGACGAGCGCTACACGGTGCGGGTGCGCGACCTCTCGACCGGCGAGCAGCTGGCCGATGAGATCCCCGACACGTTCGCCGGCGCCACCTTCTCGCCCGACGGCCGCTTCATCGTCTACACGACCGTCGACGACGCGTGGCGCCCCGACACCGTCTGGCTGCACGAGCTGGGCACCGCGGTCGCCGACGACGCGAAGCTCTTCCACGAGCCCGACGAGAAGTTCTGGGTGGGCGCGGGCTTCACCCGCAGCGACCGCTTCCTGGTGATCGGGCTGGGCTCGTCGATCACCTCGGAGGAGTGGCTGCTGGATGCCGACGACCTGCGCGGCGAGCCGCGCGTCGTGTGGCCGCGCACCGAAGGGGTCGAGTACGACTCCGAGCACGCCGTCGTCGACGGCGAGGACGTGCTCTTCATCCTCCACAATGACGGCGCCCTGGACTTCGAACTGGTGCGGGTGGCGGCATCCGACCCGTCCGGAGAGCGCGCGGTCGTGATCCCCCACCGCCCGGGCGAGCGGCTGCTGGGCGTGTCGACGTTCCGAGACTGGGGCGTGGTCGGCTACCGCCGCGGCGGCCTCCCCCGACTCGGCATGCTCGAATACTCGTCGAGCGAGGTCAGCGAGATCGCGTTCGACGAGCCGCTGTACTCCGTGGGCACCGGCGGCAACCCGGAGTGGGCTCCCCCGCTGCTGCGTCTGGGCTACGGCTCCTTCGTCACGCCCGGCACGGTGTACGACCTCGATGTCGCGACCGGTGAGCTGCACCTGCGCAAGCGCCAGCCCGTGCTCGGCGGCTACGAGCCGTCGGAGTACGCCCAGGAACGCGTCTGGGCGACCGCGCAGGACGGCACGCAGATTCCGATCTCGCTGGTGTACAAGCGGTCGTTCGGCGACGCCGGCGCCGCCCCGCGACCGGTGCACCTGTACGGCTACGGGTCGTACGAGCACTCGATCGAGCCCGGCTTCTCGGTCGCCCGCCTCTCGGAGCTCGACCGGGGCGTCGTGTTCGCCGTGGCCCACGTGCGGGGCGGCGGCGAGATGGGTCGCCAGTGGTACGAGGACGGCAAGCTGCTCAGCAAGCGCAACACCTTCACGGACTTCGTGGACTGCGCCCTGCACCTGATCGACAACGGCTACACGACGCCCGATCGCCTCGTCGCCGAGGGCGGCTCGGCGGGCGGGCTGCTGATGGGCGCCGTCGCCAACCTCGCGCCCGAGCTCTTCGCCGGCATCCTCGCCGACGTGCCGTTCGTCGACGCGCTCACCACGATCCTCGACCCGTCGCTGCCGCTCACCGTCATCGAATGGGATGAGTGGGGCGACCCGCTGCACAACGCCGACGTCTACGCCTACATGAAGTCCTACTCGCCGTACGAGAACGTGCGGACGGATGCCGCGTACCCGCGCATCCTCGCCGTCACGTCGCTCAACGACACCCGCGTGCTGTACGTCGAGCCCGCGAAGTGGGTGGCGCGCCTGCGCGAAGTAGGCGCCGACGCCCTGCTCAAGTGCGAGATGGTCGCCGGCCACGGCGGCGTCAGCGGACGCTACAACGCCTGGCGCGAGCGCGCCTTCGAGCTCGCCTGGCTGCTGGACGTGCTGGGCGTCGCCGACGCGTGAGCGTGTCCCACTTCCACGCCGTCGTGTCCCACTTTCTGCCGCACAGCGTCGGCTAGGCGAACGAAAGTGGGACATGACGGGCTAGGCGCCACCGATGGCCTGATCGTGTCCCAGTTCCTCGCCGACGCGTGAGCGTGTCCCACTTCCACGCCGTCGTGTCCCACTTTCTGCCGCACAGCGTCGGCTAGGCGAACGAAAGTGGGACATGACGTCCCTGACCGGGGCGCCAACCTGCCCGGATGAGAGCGTCACGCACCTTCGCAACGGCTGAGCGGCCGTCACCGCGCATGTGGTGGTTGAGGACGCGAACGTGATCCCACCCGAGAGCACGGATGAGATCCCAGCGATCGGCATCCTTCGCGAACTGTTCCGCGTCCTCGGCGTGGACCCGTCCGTCGTACTCCGGTGCCACGCGCCATCGGGGGTACGCAAGGTCCAGCTCCGCGACCGCAGCACCGCGATGAGTCCTCAGAGTCCAGTTGATCTCGGGCTCGGGAAGACCAGCACGGACCAGCAGCAGGCGAAGGCGCGTCTCACGCGGGGACCTCACGCCCCCGCGAGACTCGGCCAGCGCTCTCCGCAGAATGCCGCCGCGGATGTCACCTAGGGTTTCGACCTCGGCGACGAGATCTTCGATGGCGGCGATCGGCCGTCGCCCCCGGTCGCTGATCAGGAAATCAGCCGCAGCGACGAGATCGTCGAGCCCCCAGAGCGTGCCCGCTTGCCGCCAGGCTCGCACCGGGTGCTCGATCGGCAGCCCGTTCGGAAGAATCAGCGTCGCCGACTCGCGCAGCTGCAGGCGATGGCCGGTGACCCCCGAGGTCCGTGGCTCCCGAGCGGGTCGGTGAGCGGAAACGTGCACAGCGGGGCGGTGGGGCCACTCAGGAGTCGGCGCGCCCATGAGGCTCAACGCCGTCTCATGACTGAAGAACTGCCATTCCGCGAGGCGCGGGGCATAGTCGAGGCAGGAAGCCAGCAGCGTCGCTTCAGGGGTGTCTCCCAGTGCACGGACGCCGTGGAACGGCCGACGCAGGTCGCCGCGGTTCAGCCTCGATGGAGCGACGCCGAGCGCGACGGCCGTAGACACACTGAATCGCGCGGGCAGTTCTGACGGCAGGGGCGAGCGGCGCGGCATCCGTTCACCTTCCCGCAGCACCGCCGAACGGATAGGTCTTGATCGGCGATCTGTGAGCACCTGATCGCCAGGCGCCGTCGGGGAGGAGGCGATGAGCAGCCTGCGGAGCCGACCACGAACATCCCGTGGCATCGGATCGAGCGAGCATGTCCCGATTTCCATTCCTCAGCCTGCCGCCTACGAACGAAATCGGGACATCGGGGCCAAAAACCGGGACATCAAGAGCCAAAACCGGGACATCAAGAGATGAAGGTGAGCGGATGCCTCGGGGCGAGGCATCCGCTCACCGTCCCGTCCGGCGCGGGAGACGTCACCCGAAGAGCGCGGCGGCCTCTTCGTAGCGGTAGAGGGGGACGGTGTTGAGCTCGCCCAGCGCCTCGGCGAAGGGCACGCGCACGATGTCGGTGCCGCGCATGGCGACCATCTGACCCCAGGCGCCGTCGACGACGGCGTCGGCGGCGTGCAGGCCCAGGCGGGTCGCCAGCACGCGGTCGAAACCCGAGGGCGAGCCGCCGCGCTGGATGTGGCCCAGCACGGTGGAGCGCGTCTCGATGCCCGTGATGCGTTCGATCTCGGGCGCGAGGACCTCGCTGATGCCGCCCAGACGCGGACGGTTGAAGGCGTCGAGGCCCTTGTCGCTGAACGCCTCGTCCATGCCGGTGAGCGTGAAGCCCTCCGAGACCACGACGAGCGGCGCGCGACCGCGATCGTGCGCCTTCGTCACCTGGGCGCAGATGTCGCCGATCGACATCGGCACCTCGGGGATGCAGATGGCGTGCGCGCCGGCGGCCATGCCGGCGTGCAGGGCGATCCAGCCGACGTGGCGCCCCATGACCTCGGCGACCATGCAGCGCTGGTGGGAGTCGCCGGTGGTGCGCAGGCGGTCCATCGCGTCGGTGGCGATGTTGACGGCGGTGTCGAAGCCGAACGAGTAGTCCGTCGCGCGCAGGTCGTTGTCGATCGTCTTCGGGACGCCCAGCACGTTGATGCCGTCGTTCGCGAGGCGGTTGGCGGCCGCCAGAGTGCCCTCGCCGCCGATGGCGATGATGCCGTCGATGCGGTGGCCGTACATCGTCTTCGCGATGTTCTCGGCGCCGCCGCGCGGACCCTCGTACGGGTTGGTGCGGCTGGTGCCGAGGATGGTGCCGCCGACCTTCGACAGCCCCTTCACCTCGTGCCGCGTGAGCGGGAAGAAGTCGCCGTCGACCACACCCCGCCAGCCGTCGCGGATGCCGACGAACTCGAGGTCGTAGGTCGTCGTCCCCTTGAGCACGACGCCGCGGATGACCGCGTTGAGCCCGGGGCAATCGCCGCCGCTCGTCAGGATGCCGATCTTCATAGCTGTGTTCCTCGCTGTCCGGTGAAGAGAGTCGGCGACGCTGCCTCCCCCGACATTAGTGCCGGACGCGCCGGCCTGCCACACGCACCGCCCGAGCCCGCGCCGACGACGGAGGGCGGCGCGAATTCGCGCCGCCCTCCCCCATACGCGCTTTACGCGGCGCCGAGCGCCTGCCGCAGCACATGCATGAGCGCCGACAGCTGCACCGAGTCGCTCGACTGCGGATCGACGGCCTCGCCGTCGAGGGCCCGCGCGGCGAGCCCCTGCTTCGAGTCGATCAGCTCGGCGATCTTGGTGTCGATCGTGTGCGCCGCGATGATGCGCCAGGCGGTGACCGGCTCGTCCTGGCCGATGCGGTGCACGCGGTCGATCGCCTGCGTCTGCTCGGCCGCCGTCCAGGACAGCTCGGCGAGCACGACGTTCGACGACGCCTGCATGTTCACGCCGACACCGGCCGCGGTCAGCGAGCAGACCGCGATGCCGACGGCGGGATCGTTGTTGAACTCGTCGATCGCCTGCTGGCGGGCCGCCGTGGCCTGATCGCCGCGCAGCGATACCGTCTTGAGTCCCGCTGCGGCGAAGTGCGCCTCGGCGGCGTCCATGACGTCGATGTGCTTGGCGAAGAACACGACCTTGCCGACCGAGCGCTGCAGCTGCACCGCGTAGTCCGCGGCGAGCACGGCCTTGGCCTGGCCGATCTTGCGCACCATCGTGAAGACGTTCTCCGAGCCTGTGCCGGCGGCCTTCGACTCCTCCAGCTCGTTGTGCGCGACCAGCCGGACGATGTCCTCGTCCACCTCGCCGGGAGCGAGGCCCCGGTCGCCACGCGCCTGGATGATGCGACGGTACTTCGCGGCGAGCCGCTCGCCGAGCTCGCGCTCGGCCTGCCGGATCGACCGGCCGAACTCGTCGTCGAGCTCCACGGGGAGATCGGCGATGAGCTTGTCGGGAAGGTCGGCCGCGACATCCTTCTTCTTGCGCCGCACAATGCCCATCGAGATGACCGCATCGCGGGCCTCGGGATAGAACGCCTTGTCGGCCGGCGTCAGACCGGTCTCGTCGAGCTTCTCCATCAGCACGGGGCCCGGCTTCTCGCCGTTGGTCCATCCGAGGAACCGCCAGATCGCGTCGAAGTCCTCGACGTCGTTGATGAGCGGCGTACCGGTGAGGGCCAGCAGCAACGGGTCGCGCACCTGCTCGCGGAT
This sequence comes from Microbacterium sp. B35-30, assembly GCF_010634855.1. GTDB lineage: Bacteria > Actinomycetota > Actinomycetes > Actinomycetales > Microbacteriaceae > Microbacterium. The sequence goes on from NZ_MWLQ01000016.1 coordinate 62,868, forward strand.
GCGGGTCGCCAGCGCGAGCACGTTCTGCGACCGCTGCGAGCCGAGGTTCTTAATGAAGTGCGCCTCGTCGACGACCATGCCCTTCAGCCCGATCGAGCTGAGCCACGACAGATGCCGGTCGAGGATCTCGTAGTTGACGATGAACACGTCGGCGAACGCGTCGATGTCTTCGCCGTCGCCCTGGATCACCGTGGCGCGACGCTGGGGCGTCCAGCGCTCCACCTCGCGCGCCCAGTTCATCTTCACGACGTTCGGGACGACCGCGAGGAGCGGGTACGCGTTCGCGACGGATGCCGCGAGCACCGACTCCGCCGTCTTGCCGAGGCCCGGTTCGTCGGCGAGGAGGAAGGCGCGGTGCCCGGCGCGCACGGACTCGAGGAACCTCGACTGGTGCGGCATGACCTCGAGGCCCCTGGGCGACAGACGGTCGAATTCGGGGACGGGCGGCAGATCCATGGTGGCGCTGCCGCCGCCGGCACCGGTCTCGAACGCCTTGTACAGCGGGCCCATGAGCTCCCAGCTGTCCAGGCGCCGACGCGGCGTCTCTTTGGAGGGTCGAGCCGAGAGGTCGGGCGCGAGGAAGGGGTTCGCCTCGCGTCGCGCCACCACCTGCTGCGGCACCACCTGGCGCTCGACGAGCGCCGCAGGGACGACCGGCGCCGAGACGGGCGCGACGTCGGTGATGATGAGCTCGTCAGGGGCGAGCTCGGCGCCCGACTCCAGCAGCCAGTCCCGGCGCATGCGGCGCGCGACCGGTGAGGTGGCCTGGTCGACCTCGAGCAGCTGGATGAGCGAGGTGTCGCGGGCGGCGGTCTTCGCCAGGATGGTCGCGACGCCGTCGAGCCGCTTCAGCAGCTCCGAGCGGGTGGCATCCGTCAGCTCGGTGTCGCCCTTCACGCGGGCCCGCTCCTCGCGCACCAGGAACGCGATGACCTGGAACTTGACGCGGTTGGTCGGCCCGAGCTTTCCGCGCTGGGCCTTGGCCTCGACCTCGCGCACCTTGCGGGCGAGGATCGGGATGATGGGGGCCTCGTCGTCGCGACGTGCGGACGAGGTCTTGCGGCGACGCTGCGCCGTCTGGGCGGTTGCCGTGGGCGGCATGCTCCTCCTGAGCGTGAGTGCCGGCTCGGGACCGGCGAGGATCGGATGACACCGATGGTTGTGCGTGCTCCCGCGGGCGGCGCTAACGCCGTCGCGAACGCGGGATCGGGGACTCGCCGCCGGCGGTCGCGGGCACTCGCTTCTGCGAGCTGCGACGTCGTCGGTGGTTCTTCCCTGGGCTCATTCTACGGGACGACTCCCCCATCCGGGGAAGTAGGCCCGCCGAAGGGATGCGGATTCGAGATGCGGGGACCGCAGGCCTCAGCCCCAGAGGGTCGCGACCACGTCTTCGGTGTAGCCCTCGGGCGCGAAGTTGATCCACGCGGTGGTCACCATGGCGCCGTCGCCGACGTAGTGCGTCTCACCGCGGGTGTACTCGTTGTCGTCGAGCGTGATGCCCTTCTGCTCGATGCGGCACACGGTGCCGTCGCCCAGCGCCTCGCAGCCGAATCCGGCAGCCGGCAGTGCCGCGACGATGGCGGCCGCCTGAGTGCCGTCGATCTCGGTCACGTTGGTCGCCAGGCCGTACTCGCTGGGCTGCCCCCACGAGCACCGCAGAGTCGGAGCACCGCCGTGGATGATCTCGAGCAGGTCGGCGTTCTCCGTCGACAGCATCGTGACGCCGGGGTCGTTGAGAGGCGGATTGGCCGACTGCAGGTCGGCGAGCATGGACGCGGAGTAGATCTGCTCGCACGCGGTGGGCAGCTCGAACGCGGACTGCGGCTTCTCGGTCTCGATCGGCGAGACCGACGGTCCGGGCGTCGTGTCCCTCATCGTGGGCGAGGGAGATGGGCTGCTGGAGGGAGTGATGGCGGGCTCGGGGCGGCACCCGGTGACGACCGACGCGAGCACGACCAGCGCGGCGCACCCGACCACGACCCGCTTCCACCGGCTCCGCTCGACCGTTCCCACGTGACCCGTCCTCTCGTGCGCCGAAGGGCGCCGCGATTCGACCCTAACGACGCGGAGGATCGGATGGCAGTGCCCACGCCGGGCGGACGGCGTCGCGCCGAGACTCAGGGTCCTGCGTAGGCGCTCTGCCACTCGGAGAGCGTGTGGGGGTCGTCGGTCACGATGCCGTCGACTCCGAGCGCGGTGACGGCGTCCCACTGCGTGTCGCTGTTGAGCGTGTACACGACGACGCGCGCGCCCACCGCGTGCAGCTCGTCCACGATGCCCGGGCGCGCCAGCACCGCTTTGCGGCTCACCAGCACGCCGCGGGCGCCGGACTCGGCCACCGCGCTCACGACGTCGGAGGGCAGGTGCTTCAGGATGAGCAGCCGCGACAGCACCTCCGACTCCGCCGCCGCCAGGGCGAGGGTGCGCGCGTCGAAACTGGCGAACACGATGCGCCGCTCGAGGCTGCGCGCCGCGACCTCGGCGACCGCCGCGTCGATGGCGGCGGCATCCCATCCGCCCTTCAGCTCCACGATGGCGCGAGCGTCGGCCGCGACGAGCACGTCCAGGAACTCGGTGAAGGTCGGCACGGGGGTCCCGGCATAGGCGGCGTCGAACCAAGACCCCGCATCCAGCGCGCGCACTTCGGTGAGCGTGAGTGAAGCGAGGCGCCCGCGGCCGTCGGTCGTGCGGTCGACCGACTTGTCGTGCATCAGCACCGGGTGACGATCGGCGGTGAGCGCGACGTCGACCTCGACGTAGTCGAAGCCGGCGTCGAGCGCGGCGGTGACGGCGGGCAGCGTGTTCTCGGGCGCAGTGGAGGCTCCGCCGCGATGGCTCGCGATGAATGCGGCATCGCCGGGCGTCCGCTCCTCGCCCATGAGCTCGCTCGAGCTGACGCGTGCGGGCGTGGCGCCGAGGACGGCGATGACGACGCTCGCGATGGCGAGCACACACATGACGGACAAGGCATGGATCCGGTCGCGGGCGCGATCGGATGCCGCGGGGTAGGGCATCGGGCATGTCCTCCGAGGGTCATACACCACGTCACCGTCGACGTGGTGCGGACCACTCTACATGCGCCGTTACTGTTTCGTTACTTTGGATTCCCGCTGGTTCGCCTCACGACGAGCACAGCGTCCCAGAGTGCCTCGGCGACGTCGGTCTTGCTGCCCCGGCGGGCCGCGACGACCTCGCCGCCGACGTCGATGACGGTCACCGCGTTGTCGGCGGCCTCGAATCCCTTCGTCCAGCCGACCTCGTTCACAGCCAGCAGGTCCGTGCCCTTGCGGGCGGCCTTGCGTCGTCCACGGTCGAGCAGCGTCTCACCGTCGCCCGGCGTCTCGGCGGCGAACCCGACGATGGTCTGGCCCTCCCGACGGCGACGGACGAGCCCGGCGAGGATGTCGTCGTTCTCGATGAGGTCGAGGGTGATCCCGCCGCCCCCCGCGGACTCCTTGGAGCGCTTGCGCGGCGACACCTCGGCCACGCGGTAGTCGGCCACGGCCGCTGCCATCACGATGACGTCGGCGTCGCCCGCCTCGGCCTCGACGGCGGCGCCGAGTTCCGCCGCGGTACCGGCGCGCACCACCCGCACACGCGGGACAGCGGATGCCGCGGCCAGCACGCCGTCGTCGACATGGGCGGCGACGAGCACGACGTCGGCGCCGCGCTCGGCGGCAGACAGCGCTACGGCCACGCCCTGGCGGCCGCTCGAGCGGTTGCCGATGTAGCGCACCGGGTCGATGGGCTCGCGCGTGCCACCGGCGCTCACCACGATGCGGAGCCCGTCGAGGTCGCCGGCCCGTCCGCCGGCCGCGGCGAGCGCGGCGTCGAGGATCGCCTCGGGCTCCGACATCCGTCCCGGTCCGCTGTCGCCGCCGGTCAGCTCACCGCTCTCGGGGCCGACCACGATGACCCCGCGCTCGCGCAGAGTCGCCATGTTGTGCACGGTCGAAGGGTGGCGCCACATCTCGGTGTGCATCGCCGGCGCCACGACGACCGGTGCCGTGGTGGCGAGTAGGGTCGTTCCGAGGAGGTCGTCCGCGAGTCCCGCGGTCATCTTCGCCAGGGTGTTCGCCGTCGCGGGCGCCACGATCACGAGGTCGGCCGCCTGGCCGAGCGCGACGTGACGGACCCGCGCGACGTCGTCGTGGACGGAGGTCGTCACGGGATGACGGCTGATCGCCTCCCACGTCGGCAGCCCGACGAACCGGAGGGCGTCGTCCGTCGGGACGACATGCACGTCATGCCCCGCCTTGACCAGCAGGCGCACGAGCTGCACCGTCTTGTAGGCGGCGATGCCACCCGTGACCCCGACTACGACGAACACCCTCCGATCTTGGCACGCCCGCCCGACTCCCCGGCTCCACAGCCGGACGACACCCCCGAGGAGCTCTCCGCATGTGCACCGTTGTGATCCGCGTCCCGGCATCGGCCGACGAGCCCACACGCGTGCTCGCGATCCGTGACGAGGATCCGGAACGGCCGTGGAATCCGCTCGGCCGCTGGTGGCCCGAAGCGCACGACGGCGTCGTGGGGGTGCGCGACGTCCGCGCCGGCGGGGCCTGGCTGGCGGCCGACCCGGCAGCCGGCCGGCTCGCCGTGCTCCTCAACCGCGCGGACGAGTCCTCGCGTCCGGAATCCGAGCTCGTGTCACGGGGCGGCATCGTGCTCGACTCCGTCGCGGGTCGCTCACCGGCGGGCGAACCGCCGACGCACGGCTTCAATCTCGTCGAGGTCGACGGCGCGCACGCACGCGTGCTGACGTGGGACGGCGTCACCCTGCGCACCCTCGAGCTCGAACCCGGAACCCACATGATCGCCCACGACGACGTCGACGACACCGGCACCCCTCGCATCGCCCGGTGGCTGGGCGAGTTCCGGTCGGCCGAGCCCTCGGACAAAGGACGCTGGTGGATGCCGTGGGTCGAGGTGCTCGAGCGATCCGCTGAGCTCCCGCCCACCGACGACCGCGCCATCATCCGCGACAACCGTCCGTACGGCTACCCCACGCTGTCGCTCCTGGCCTGCGTCGCGTCCGTGTCGGCGGACGACGTGGACGTCCACTACGGCGAACTGGCGCACCCGGGCGAGTGGGGCGGGCTCGCGCTCGAGTAAGGAGCGGCGGCGGGCCGAGGTGTGCGCCGCGTCCGAGGCGTTTCGACTCGGTCGCTGGCGCTCCCTCGCTCAACGACCGGTTTCCATTGCCCCGGTCGTCGCGCGAGCGAGTCGAAACGCCGGTTCCCCCCTTCCCGGTCGTCGAGAGAGCGAGGAACGAGCACGACGAACCCCCCGGCTCCCCTCCCGGTCGTCGAGCGAGCGAGGAACGAGCACGACGAACCCCGGCTCCCCCCTCCCGGTCGTTGAGCGAGCGAGGAACGAGCGAGACGAAACGCCCCGAACTTCCGCACGCGGTGGGTTCGAGGCGCTCCGTCAGGCTCTCAAGCTCGGGTCAGACCAGGCTCTTGGTATGCCACACCGTCTTGGTCTCGGTGAACGCCGTGATGCGGGAGAGGCTCGGGGCCGCGGCATCCGTGCCGTTCTCGGGCGGGAGCACGCGGGTGAGCGTCTCGGCCGCGGCGATCTGCAGGTCGACCCAGTCGAGGTCGCCGGCGCCCACGAGATCGAGCGCGTGCACATCGGGGTGGGATGCCAGCCACGGGGCGATCTCGGCGGGTGAGCCGGTCAGCACGTTGACCACTCCCCCAGGCACGTCGCTCGTGGCCAGCACTTCGGCGAGCGAGATCGCCGACAGCGGGTAGCGCTGGGATGCCACCACGACCACCGCGTTGCCGGCCACCAGAGCCGGCGCGATCGCCGACACCAGGCCGACGAGCGCCGTGTCCTGCGGGGCGATGACGCCGACGACGCCGGTCGGCTCGGGCACCGAGATGTTGAAGTACGGTCCGGCCACGGGATTGCCGTTGCCGACGACCTGCGCGAACTTGTCGCACCAGCCGGCGTACCAGACCCAGCGGTCGATGGCCTCGTCCACCTCGGCGGCGGCGACGGATGCCGAAGCCCCGGTCTGCTGCACGATCTCGTCCGCGAACTGCGCGCGACGGCCCTCGAGCACCTCCGCGACCCGGTACAGCACCTGGCCGCGGTTGTAGGCGGTCGCCCCCGACCAGCCCTTGATGGCGCCGCGGGCCGCGACGACGGCATCCCGGGCATCCTTGCGCGAGGCGAGTGCGGCGTTCGCGAGGAAGTCGCCCTTCGGCGTCGCGATCTCGTAGGTGCGCCCGGACTCGCTGCGGGGGAAAGCGCCGCCGATGTAGAGCTTGTACGTCTTCGGCACGGTCAGTCGCTTGCTCATGCGGAGACCTCCTTCTTCGAGCGGGCCTGTTCGCGTTTCGTCTCTGCGTTTCGACTCGCAGGCTCGCTCAACGACCGGCGCTCGCTCAACGACCGGGGGCCGACGCTCGCCGCGCCCTTGAGATACGCGGCGAGGCCGTGACGACCGCCCTCGCGGCCGTAGCCCGACTCCTTGTAGCCGCCGAACGGCGACGACGGGTCGAACCGGTTGAAGGTGTTCGCCCAGACCACACCCGCCCGCAGGCGATCGGCGACGGCGAGGATGCGCGAGCCCTTGTCGGTCCAGATGCCGGCCGAGAGGCCGTACGGGGTGTTGTTCGCCTTTTCGATCGCCTCGGCAGGCGTGCGGAACGTCAGCACCGACAGCACCGGTCCGAAGATCTCGTCACGGGCGATGCGGTGGCTCGCCTGGACGTTCGTGAAGATCGTCGGGGCGAACCAGAAGCCGTTGTCGGGGATGACGCACGGCGCACTCCAGCGCTCTGCGCCCTCGTCCTCGCCGACCTTGCTCAGCTCGCGGATGCGGTCGAGCTGCTCGCGCGAGTTGATCGCACCGATGTCGGTGTTCTTGTCGAGCGGGTCTCCGAGGCGCAGCGTCGACAGGCGGGACTTCAAACGGTCGACGACCTCGTCGTGGATCGACTCCTGCACCAGCAGCCGGCTGCCGGCGCAGCAGACGTGCCCCTGGTTGAAGAAGATGCCGTTGACGATGCCCTCGATCGCCTGGTCGATCGGCGCGTCTTCGAACACGATGTTCGCGGCCTTGCCGCCGAGTTCGAGCGTGAGCTTCTTGTCAGTTCCGGCGACGGCCTTCGCGATCTCGCGACCGACGGCGGTCGAGCCGGTGAACGCGACCTTGTTGACATCGGGATGCCGCACCAGGGCCGCGCCGGTCGCCCCGGCGCCCGTGACGATGTTGACGACGCCCGGCGGCAGGTCTGCCTGCTGCAGGATCTCGGCGAAGATGAGCGCCGACAGCGGCGTCGTCTCGGCGGGCTTCAGGACCACGGTGTTGCCGGCGGCGAGTGCCGGAGCGATCTTCCACGCCAGCATGAGGAGGGGGAAGTTCCACGGGATGATCTGACCGGCGACCCCGAGGGCTCGCGGGTCGGCGCCCAGGCCGGCGTAGTCGAGCTTGTCGGCCCACCCGGCGTAGTAGAAGAACCACGCGGCGACGAGCGGCACGTCGACGTCGCGGCTCTCCTTGATCGGCTTGCCGTTGTCGAGGCTCTCGGCGACGGCGAGCTCCCGCGCGCGCTCCTGCACGAGCCGGGCGATCCGGAAGAGGTACTTGCCGCGATCGCGCCCGCTCATCTTCGACCACGTCTTGTCGTAGGCGCGGCGCGCGGCGGCGACGGCGGCATCGATATCCGCTTCGCTCGCGGAGGCGATGGTGGCGATGTGCTTCTCGTTGGCGGGCGAGATCGTGGCGAACGGCTCGCCCGACCCGGCACGGAAGTCGCCGTCGATGAACAGCCCGTACTCGGGCTTGAGGGACAGGATGGCGCGCGACTCGGGGGCGGGCGCGTATTCGAGGAAACTCATGTCTTCTTTCCGGCTCAGTCGATGGTCACGTAGTCGGCACCGGAGTAGTGACCGGTCTTCAGCTTCTGGCGCTGCAGCAGCACGTCGTTGAGGAGGCTCGAGGCGCCGTAGCGGAACAGGTGCGGCTGCAGCCACTCCTCGCCCACGGTCTCGGCGACGGTGACGAGGTACTTGATGGCGTCCTTGGACGTGCGGATGCCGCCGGCCGGCTTCACGCCGACCTTCTCGCCGGTCGCCCGGTGCCAGTCGCGCACGACCTCGAGCATGAGCAGCGTCACCGGCAGGGTCGCCGCGGGCTGCACCTTGCCGGTCGACGTCTTGATGAAGTCGCCGCCCGCGAGGATCCCGAGCCACGAAGCGCGCTTGATGTTGTCGTAGGTGTTGAGCTCGCCCGTCTCGAGGATGACCTTGAGGGAGGCATACGTGCCGTCCTCACGGCGGCATGCCTGCTTCACCCGTGCGATCTGGTCGAACACGAGACCGTATCGCCCGGCGAGGAAGGCACCGCGGTCGATCACCATGTCGATCTCGTCGGCGCCGTGCGCCACCGCCTCGGCGGTGTCGGCGAGCTTGATGTCGAGAGATGCCCGGCCGCTGGGAAACGCGGTGGCGACGGCGGCGACGCTCACTCCGCCCTCGTCGGGGTCGCCGTGGGCAGACCCGAGCGCCTCGACGGCGTACGGGACCATGTCGCCGTAGACGCAGACGGCCGCCACGCGCGGGCAGGTCGGATCCGAGGCATCCGGATTCAGTGCCTTCGCGACGAGCGAGCGCACCTTGCCGGGGGTGTCGGCGCCTTCGAGGGTGGTGAGGTCGATCAGCTCGATGATCTTGTCGAGCGCCCACGCCTTCGAGGTGGTCTTGATCGAGCGGGTGCCGAGCGAGGCGGCCCGCTGCTCCAGGCCGACCGCGTCGACGCCGGGAAGGCCGTGCAGATAGCGCCGGAGTGTGGTGTCGTCGGGCTGCCCGCCGAGCAGCTCGACGGCCCGCTCGGGGAGCGTCACGATGGAGGTGCCTGACATGTGCTGACCTGGCTTTCGTGGAAGGGATGTGAAACGGATGCCGCGGCTCGGCGTCACCGGTCGAGCAGGTGATGTGCCGTCGACTCGTCGGTGACGAGCAGCGAGCACAGACCGGAGGCGACCACGGCGTCCGCGATCGCACGCTTGGCCTCCGCCGCGATGACGGCGATCGCCACGTCGGCGCGGCGGAGGTCATCGAGGGAGATGCCCACGGTGCGGGCATCGAGGTCGTGGTCGACGATGCGTCCGTCGGCGCTGATGTAGCGCCCGACCACGTCGCCGACGGCGCCGGCCGCGACCAGGCGGTCGATGTCGTTCGGCGTGAGGTAGCCGCTGTCGACGTGGACGGAGCGGTGATCGGCTGCACCGGCGCTGAAGAGGTACGCGTCGGCGGAGCGCGCGGTCTCGAGGATGCGGGCCACGACGCGATCCGCCTCGATCGCCTCCTTCGTCGCGCGCTGCTCGAGGATCGCAGGACTCGGCAGCAGTGCCGCGGCACCGCCGCCCTTCTGCGCGATGCTGACCGCCGTGGCGGCCGCGGTGCCCGGGCGCTGGCTCATGCTGACGCCGCCGTTGATCTGCACCACATCGGTGCCCGACGACCAGCCGTCGCGAAGATGGTGCGCGATGTCGGACAGCGTGCGTCCCCAGCTGACCCCGAGAACGCGCGGGCTCGGCCGCAGCGCCGTGAGGTGATCGGCCGCCGACTGCGCCACGCGCTGCTGCAGCTCGTCCTCGCTGCGCACCCCGGCGCGCGAGACCACGATCGCCGCGACTCCGCGCTCGTCGCGGAGGCGCCGCTCCAGCTGCGGACGGCGGGCACGGGAGTGCAGGATCTCGATGCGGACGAATCCCTCGTCCTTGGCCTGGGTCAGCAGGCGCCCCACCTTCCAGCGGGTGATCTGCAGGTTGCGGCCGATCTCCTCCTGCGTGAGGTTCTCCTCGTAGTAGAGCTCGGCGGCCCGGATTGAGAGAAGTTCGTCGACGGCGTCCACGATCCTCCCTTCGTCGTCCACTCCAGGCTGACATATGCGGGCGACCGCCGCCAACATCTGAACGAATCTTGCTCAGATGAGCAGACGACGGTCCGCGCGTCCCACCACGGTTGTCTCAGCCACCCGGTTCGGCCGGAGCCGGTGCCGCGGCGGTCGACTTCGCCTGCCGCAGCAGCACGATGACCCCGATGCCGACGACGACGACGAAGGCGATGGACAGGGTCGTGAACGCGAACCAGTTGTTGTCGAGCACAAGGACGATCGCCGCCGACACGACCGCGATAGCCGCGGCGATCAGCTTCGAGGCGAACTTCATCCCGATGCCGGGGGTGAGCCGGCCGGCGGGTGAGCCGCCGCGCGCAAGGATCAGGTCGGCGAACGCGTCCAGCGTCGCGAGCAGCGAGGCCGAGAACGCGACCGCGCACCCGAGGGCGCCCCACAGGTTCGGGGAGTCGGAGGCCGCTGCGTCGGCAGCCATGAGGACCAGCGCGTGCACGCCTCGATCGTAGGGCGACCGCGTACTCCGGTCTACGGGCGTTGCGCGGGGGGCTCATACGCCGGCGGCGGCTCGTATGCGGGAGGCCCCTCATACGCCGGCGGCACGTCATACGCGGGAGGAGCGGCGAGGGAGACTGGTCGCAGCAGCGAGTCCACCAGCTCATCCGGCGTGACGCCGCGCTCCGCGGCTTCCGCCCGCAGCAGCGCGATGGACGCCGGCGACAGCGATGCGTCGTCTGCTTCCCCACTGTCTCGGCGCGGGCGTTCCCGCAGCAGCAGCGACAGCACGGGGAGCACGATCGCGCCGAGCGCGGCGAGGATCGACACGATGCCGAGCACGCGGGAGTACGGCTCGCCGCCGTACTCGTCGGTCCACACGGGGTAGATCACCATCGCGAAGACGATCGCGAAGAGCGCGAGCGTCACGATCAGTCCGATGCGAACCGCCGTCCGGCGCCGGTCCGCCAGCAGCAGGAGCAGCGAGGCGAAGGAGAACGCGACGGATGCCGCCACCGCCGTCCACAGGGAGTCCCAGAACGCCTCGGCCTCCCAGGTGGGCTGGCCCCACAGGGCGATGAGCACCAGCACCGCTGCGACGACCGACACGCCGGCGCCGATGTACCCGAACGTCTGCAGCCGCCGCCCCACGAGAGAGACGCAGCACAGCACCGCGACGCTGAAGGCACCCACGACGGATGTGGTGCTGAGCACCCGCCACGCGGTCGGCCCGAGCTCGGCGCCGAGCAGCACGACGATGCCGCTGATGGCGGCGGCGCTGAACGAGACGACGATGACGGCGACGATGACCCGGCGAGCGAGCGACACGGGAGTGCGCGTCCGGCCCGCCGGATCGGTCATGTCAGCTCCTCACGCACCTTTGCGACGTCGGCGGTCATCGTCTCGATGAGCAGCTCGACCCCCTCGAACGCGACCATACCGCGGATCCTCGCTACGAACTCGATCTCGACGACGTGTCCGTAGAGGTCGAGATCCGTCTCGTCGAGCACGTAGGCCTCGACCTGGCGCACGTCGATGTCGTCGAACGTCGGGTTCGTGCCGATGCTGATCGCGGCCGGATAGCGCACGCTGCTGCGCGGCGTGGATGCGCCGTCCTGCGGCATCCCCTCGTCGACCAGCCAGCCGGCGTAGACGCCCTCGGCGGGCACGAAGCCCTCGAGCGCCGGCGACAGATTCGCCGTGGGGAAGCCCAGCTCGCGCCCGCGCTTGAGCCCGTGCACCACCTCGCCGCGGACGGCGTGCGCGCGCCCGAGCAGGCGCGAGGCGCCGGCCACATCTCCGGCGTCGAGGAGCTCGCGCACCCACGTCGAGGACACACGGCGCCCGGCGTCGATCGCACGCACATCGTCGACGACATCGACGTCGAAGCCGAACTCGCGTCCCAGTTCGCGCAGGAGCTCGGGGTTGCCCGCGCCGCCGCGGCCGAAGCGGAAGTCCGCGCCGACCATCACGATCCGCACGCCCAGCGCGCCGACGAGCACATGCTCGACGAACTCCCGGGCACCGAGGTCGGCCAGCGTTCGGTCGAAGGTCAGCATCAGCGTCGCGTCCACGCCCGCATCGGCGAGGAGTCGCAGCTTCTGGTCGACCCCGACCAGGCTTTCGGGGCACAGTTCGGGGCGCAGCAGCGCCAGCGGGTTGCGGTCGAACGTGACGGCTACGACGCGCGCGCCGGAGGCCTCGGCATCCACCCGTGCCCGGTCGATGACCGCGCGGTGGCCCGAGTGGACGCCGTCGAACTTGCCGATCGCGACGACGGACGGGCCGAAGCCCGCCGGCACGTCGCGGGGATCCCGGAAGACGATCACGACGCCACCGCCGCAGGCGTCGTCGCAACGGGCTGTGCGACGGGACGATGCGTCGCCAGCCACCACATGCCGAGGAACGGCAGCACGAGAGGCACGAACAGGTAGCCCGAGCCGAACCAGGACCAGACCGTCGGATGCGCGAACAGCTCGGGCATCACGAAGCTCAGGGTGCCGACGATCAGCACGCCCGCGAGCTCGAACACGATCGCCACCCACGCCACGACATACCAGCCGCGACTCCCGGCGAACACCAGGGCGAGCGTGGCGACGATGTACACCAGCGCCGAGAGCGCCGAGAGCGTATAGGCGAGCGGCGCCTCGTCGAAGCGCTCGACGATCTGCACGAAGGACCGACCGGTGGCGCCGAGTGCCATGATCGCGTAGACGATCACGAGCACGCGGCCGATGCCGGTCATGCGGGGGCGGGCGGAAGACGACATAACCAGACGAGTTTAGTTCTTGCCGCGGGGCGCTTTGCCGTGCCCGACAGCCCTCAGGCGACCTGGACGGTCCAGATCACCTGCATGCGCCACACCATCACCGCGATCGAGAGCGCGGCGATGCCCATGATGACGGTGCTCCAGCGGCTGCGCTCGAGCAGCGCCCACGCGACGGCGGCGACGGGCAGCAGCACGGCCGAGACGAGGTAGACCCAGAACTCCAGCAGACTCCCCGATGGCGGATTGCCCGCGAACGGCGCGACGATCGCGATGACGACCTGGGCCAGGAGCAGGAGCTCGACCAGGGCGAGCGAGCCGACGGTCCAGTCGCTCGGGCGCCGGCCGGCGAGTCCGGCGATGACGCAGAAGAGGCCCGCCGCGACCGCGACGACCACCTGGACGATCGTGAACCACAGGATCATCGGGCGGCCTCCTCGGGCATGTTCATCGCGCTCTTGACGTCATCTCCCCGGCGCTCGACGACGCCGACGAGCCGGCCGTCGGGGTCGATCGCCGCCGCCGGGGTCGCGGGAAGCCGTCCGGCAGCGCCGAGCAGCCGCTTGCCGTGACGAAGGTCCCGCGCCTCGTCGGCGGTCACGTCGAACCGGCCCAGCACCGCATCCGCTGCCGTCGCGGGGCTCAGCAGCATCGCGTCGGCGAGGTCTGCGACACCGGGCGCCCCCGCCACGTCGAACGGGCCGATGCGGGTGCGCCGCAGCGCGGTGAGATGCCCGCCCACGCCCAGCGCGGCACCCAGGTCACGGGCGAGCGAGCGGATGTACGTGCCGCTCGAGCAGTCGACGACGACATCGAGGTCGATGACGCCCGGCATCGCCGAGCCTGCGGTCGCGGTCCCGGCCTCCGTGGCCTGCGAGCCGGTCGAGGGGCGCCGTTCGGCGAGGACCTCGAACCGCGACACCGTGACCTCCCGGGCCTTGAGCTGCACCTCCTCCCCCGCGCGGGCGAGGTCGTAGGCCCGGCGCCCGTCGACCTTGATCGCCGAGTACGTGCTGGGAACCTGCGAGATGCGACCGGTCAGGGCCGCGATGCCCGCCGTGATGGCCGGGGACTCCAGGGACGAGGCATCCGTCACCGCGACGACCTGCCCCTCCGCGTCGTCGGTGTCGGTCGCGACGCCCAGCCGGATGGTCGCCTCGTAGGTCTTGTCCAGCCCGACGATGAACGTGAGCAGCCGCGTCGCGCCCTCGACGCCGAGGACGAGCAGCCCGGTCGCCATCGGGTCGAGCGTGCCGGCGTGGCCGATCTTGCGCGTGCCCAGCGCGCGGCGCGCTCGTGCGACGACGTCGTGCGAGGTGATGCCGCCGGGCTTGTCGACGAGGAGGAGTCCGGGTGCCGCCATCAGCCGCCTCCGACGATCCGCGGGTGAGCGAGATCCGAGTTGTCGACGATGACGGATGCCGCCGCCCGCGGTCGTGCCTCGCTCAGGTAGATCTCCTGCCCCTGCCGATACCGCGCGTTCGAGGGTGCTTCCGGGTCGGGGTCGGAGCCGTCACGCAACGCCATGCGGGCGAAGGTCATGTCGAAAGGCACGTCGAGCCAGACCGACCAGTCCCACAGGTCTCGCAGCTCGGGCCTGTGGAGGAAGATGCCGTCGACCACCAGCACCGCGTCGAGCGGCGCCGTGACCCACTGCGACTCGACGGGAGCATCGCGGACGACGTCGAAGGCCGCCAGCTGGAAGCCGGTGGTCCCGGCGGTCTGGGCGCCGTCGCGGAACGGGTCGATCAGCACGCGCCGGAACGTCGCATAGTCGAACGAGTCGCGGTAGAAGCCCTCGGGGCTGTTGCGGCCACGGAGGTAGCGCTCGCTCCGGGGCCGGTGGAAGCCGTCGATGCCCGCTCGGAACACCGCGTCGCCGGTCTCGGCGAACACCTCCGCGAGCCCGTCGGCGAACACCGTCTTGCCGGCGCCGTCCAGCCCGTCGATCGCCACGATCACGCGGCCCCCGGCATTGCGCCGCCGGACACGGTCGCGCAGTCCGCGCCACAGCGTCGTGGTCGGCGTGACGGGAAGGCGCATGGATCCAGCCTACGGGCCGCGACCGCACGCCCCGCGCGGCGGAGATCTACCCTTTCGCGGTTCCCGGAGGCGCGAAAGGGTAGATCTCCGCACGTACGCTGGAGCGCATGCCCGAGCTCGCGACGCCGCCGGATCTCGTGACGCCGCCCGAGCTCGCGACGCGGCCAGACCTCGCCACCCCGCCCGATCTCGCCCGCCCACTGGCGGAGTGGTATCGGGCGAATGCCCGGGACCTGCCGTGGCGGCGGCCGGGGTTCGGGGCCTGGGGCGTGCTGGTGAGCGAGTTCATGCTGCAGCAGACGCCGGTGAACCGCGTGATCCCCCATCTCGAGGCGTGGCTCGCCCGGTGGCCGACGCCGTCGGACCTCGCCGCCGCCGCGCCCGCAGACGCGGTGCGGCAGTGGGCGAACCTCGGCTATCCGCGGCGCGCGCTGTGGCTGCACCGCGCGGCCGTCGAGATCCGCGACCGCCACGACGGGGTCGTGCCGCGTGACGTCGACGCGCTCCTCGCATTGACCGGCATCGGCGACTACACCGCACGCGCGGTGGCCGTCTTCGCGTACGGCGACCGTCATCCGGTCGTCGACACGAACACCCGGCGGGTGCTGGCACGCGCGATCGACGGCCGGTCTCAGCCCGGCCCGCCCTCGCGGCGCGACCTCGAGGCGATGACGATGGTGCTCCCCCGGGCGCGCGAGACGGCCGCCGTCGTCAACGCGGCGACGATGGAGCTCGGGGCGGTCGTCTGCATCGCCCGTACACCGCGCTGCGACGTGTGCCCGTTACGCGACCAGTGCGCATGGCGCGCGGCGGGGTATCCCGACACCGGCGATGACCGCCGCAAGCAGGCACGCTACGAAGGCAGCGACCGGCAGGCGCGCGGGGCGGTGCTCAAGACGCTGCGGGATGCCGCAGCCCACGCGATCCCGCTGGCAGAGGTGGTGCCCGACTGGCCGGACCCCCTCCAGCGTGACCGCGCCATCGACTCGCTCATCGCCGACGGGCTGGCCGAGGCATCCGACGGTCTCCTGCGGCTGCCGCTCTGAGCACTGAGCAGCGGGCCGTGAGTACCGCAGACGACAGACGCCGCGACCGGCGGACCGGTCGCGGCGTGTCGAATCCGACGAGGAGTCAGTCCTCGCCGTCGAGCTCGCGCGGCTTGACATACGGGTCCGCCTCGCCGGCGTAGGTCGCCGAGGAGGCGAGACCTGCCACCGCGGCATCCCGCTCCTGCGCTTCGCGGAGCAGGTCCGCGATGTGACCGGCGTTCTCGGGGATCGCGTCGGGGATGAACTCGAGCGACGGGGTGAGACGCACGTTGAGGTGCTTGCCCACCTCCGAGCGGAGCATCCCCGTCGCCGACTTCAGCGCCGCCGCCGATCCTTCGCGCTCCTCGGGGGAACCCAGCACCGTGTAGAACACGGAGGCGTGCTGAAGGTCACCCGTCACGCGCACATCGGTGATGGTCACGAATCCGAGCCGCGGGTCGCGCAGGCCCTTCTCGAGCCGCTCGGCGAGGATGACGCGAATACGGTCGCCCAGCCGGGCCTGACGTTCGCTGGCCATGATTGCTCCTTAAGGGGATGATTCCGGATGCCTCGAACAGAGGCATCCGGAATCAAGACACGCGGACTCAGCCGCGGGGCTTCTCGATCATCTCGGTGGTCTCGATCTCATCGCCCACCTGGATGTCGTTGTACTTGCCGAGGCCGATACCGGCTTCGAAGTCCGTGCGGACCTCGGTGACGTCGTCCTTGAACCGGCGCAGCGACTCGATGGCCAGGCCATCGGCCAGGACCACGCCGTCGCGGATGACGCGCGCCTTGGCGTTGCGCGTGATCGTGCCCGAGCGGACGATGACACCGGCGATGTTGCCGAACTTCGAGGAGCGGAACACCTCGCGGATCTCGGCGACACCCGACTGGACCTCTTCGTACTCCGGCTTGAGCAGGCCCTTGAGCGACTGCTCGACATCGTCGATCGCGTTGTAGATGACCGAGTAGAACCGGACATCCACACCTTCACGTGCGGCGCGCTCGCGCGCCTTCGTGTCGGGACGGACGTTGAAGCCGATGACGATCGCGTTGTCGATCGTCGCGAGGTTGATGTCGGACTCGGTGACCGCGCCCACACCGCGGTGGATGATCCGCAGCTGGACGGAGTCGTCGACCTCGATCTTGAGCAGCGACTCCTCGAGGGCCTCGACGGCACCCGAGACGTCACCCTTGATGATGAGGTTGAGCGACTCGACCTTGCCCTCTTCGAGCGCACGGGTGAAGTCCTCGAGCGAGATGCGCTTGCGGGCCTTGGCCAGCTGGGCGTTGCGCTCGGCAGCTTCACGCTTCTCGGCGATCTGGCGGGCCGTGCGGTCCTCTTCGGTCACGATGAACGTGTCGCCGGCTCGCGGCACCGAGTTCAGACCCTGCACCTGCACGGGACGCGACGGGTAGGCCTCTTCGACGGCGTCGCCGTTCTCGTCGGCCATCGCACGCACGCGCCCGTAGGCCGTGCCGGCGACGATCGCGTCGCCGACCCGCAGCGTTCCGGACTGGATGAGCACCGTGGCGACCGAACCGCGACCCTTGTCGAGCTTCGCTTCGATCGCGACACCGCGCGCGTCCTTGTTCGGGTTCGCCGTGAGGTCCAGACCCGCGTCCGCGGTCAGCAGGACCGCGTCGAGGAGCTCCTGGATGCCGGTGTTCTGACGAGCAGAGACATCCACGAACATGACGTCGCCGCCGTACTCCTCGGCCACGAGCCCGTACTCGGTGAGCTGCTGGCGCACCTTGGCGGGGTTGGCGTCGGGCTTGTCGACCTTGTTCACCGCGACCACGATCGGCACGTTCGCCGCCTGGGCGTGGTTGAGCGCCTCCACCGTCTGCGGCATGATGCCGTCGTCGGCGGCGACCACCAGGATCGCGAGGTCGGTCACCTGCGCACCACGGGCACGCATGGCGGTGAACGCCTCGTGACCCGGGGTGTCGATGAAGGTGATCGCACGCTCGATGCCCTCGTGCTCGGTCCACACCTGGTACGCACCGATGTGCTGCGTGATGCCGCCGGCCTCGCCCGCGACCACGTTGGTCTGGCGGATGGCGTCGAGCAGTCGCGTCTTACCGTGGTCGACGTGACCCATGACGGTCACGACCGGAGGCCGGATCTCGAGGTCTTCCTCGTTCTCCGCCTCCAGCTCGGCCTCGAGATCGAGACCGAAGCCCTCGAGGAGCTCCTTGTCCTCGTCCTCGGGCGAGACCATCTGGATCTTGTAGCCGAGCTCGGCGCCGAGCACCTCGAAGGTGGCCTCGTCGAGCGACTCGGTCGCGGTCGCCATCTCACCCAGGTTGAACAGGATGGTGACGAGCGTGCCGGGCTGCACGGTGTAGCCGCGCAGCGCCTCGAGCTTGTCGGCGAAGTCCGCGATGGATGCGCCGCGGCGCAGGCGGATGATCTCGCCGTTGCCCTTCGAGACGTTGACGCCGCCGACGACCGGCGCCGACCGCATCTCGAACTCCTGCCGCTTCGCACGACGCGACTTGCGCTGCTTCGACTTGCCGCCGCCCTTGCCGAAGGCACCCGCGGTGCCACCGCCGGGGCCACGGCCACGACCGCCACCACCGCCGGGACGACCGGCGAAGCCGCCCGCGGGCGCTCCACCGGGAGCGCCGCCGGGACGCTGGAAGCCACCGCCGCCGGCGCCGCCGGGACGGCCGGGACC
Source organism: Microbacterium sp. B35-30 (assembly GCF_010634855.1). Lineage (GTDB taxonomy): Bacteria > Actinomycetota > Actinomycetes > Actinomycetales > Microbacteriaceae > Microbacterium. Next base: position 81,264 of record NZ_MWLQ01000016.1, read on the forward strand.
GCCGGGACGCTGCTGGAACGGGGCACCGGGACGACCGCCGCCACCGGGGCGACCCGCCCCACCCGGACGCGGAGCGCCGGGACGAGGAGCACCCGGGCGCGGAGCCTGGGGACGCGGGATGTTGCCGGGGCTCGGGCGCTGACCCATGCCCTGCGCCGACGCGAAGGGGTTGTTGCCCGGGCGGGGGCCGGCGGGACGCTGACCCATGCCCTGCGACGACGCGAAGGGGTTGTTGCCCGGGCGCGGCGTTCCACCACCGGGACGGGGCGCCTGCGACGCGGGCGTGGCCGGCGTCGGTGCGCCGGGGCCGGGCTTGGGAGCGCCGGGAGCAGCCGGAGCGGCGGGGGCGTCCGCTGCCGGAGCCGCCGGAGCGGCCGGAGCGGCCGGAGCCTTCGCTGCGGGAGCCGGAGCGGGTGCCGCGGCGGGCGCCGGTGCGGCGGGCGCCGCCGGAGCGGCAGCCGGGCGCGCCGGACCTGGCTTCACCGCGGGACCGGGCTTGGCCGCGGATGCACCGGGCTTCGCTCCGCCTGCGGCGGGCGCCGCCGCGGGCTTGGCCGCAGGTGCGGCGTCAGCCGACTTGCTCTGGCCGTCGGCCTCGAGCGCAGCGCGAAGCTTTCGCGCCACGGGGGGTTCGATGGTGGACGAGGGGCTCTTGACGTATTCGCCGAGCGCCTTCAGCTTCTCGAGCGCGACCTTGCTGTCGACGCCGAGCTCGGAAGCGATCTCGTGCACGCGTGGTTTGGCAGCCACAAATTCTCCTGTCTGGGTCCACCCAGACAGGGCAGACCGTTAATCGCGGACGGGTCTCATTTCGAGCCGTTCACTTTGTTTCCATAGCCGTTCAGCCTTTTGTTCGCTGTAGGTACTGGTCGATGGTCTGCGTGTCAAGCGGGCCTGACACACGCAATGCTCGTACGAAGGCACGGCGCCGAAGGGCGGCATCCATGCACTCCGGCGTCTCGTGCACCCACGCGCCTCGTCCGGGCATCGATGCGCGCTCGTCGAGGACGAGGACGGAATCGATGGATACCACCCTGAGGAGGGCGGACCGGGGAGCACGCGTGCGGCATCCGACGCACGTTCGTACAGGTTCCATTCTACACCCCGGGGCCTGATGCCCCGGACCTCCTTCGTCTACGCCTCAGGGCCTGTGCCCCGGACCCGTTCCTCACACCGAGCTACTGAGGGCGGCGCGGCCGCGTCAGCTCTCCTCGAGAATGCTGTCGGGCTGGATGTCGATCTTGGCGCCGGTGAGTTTGGCGGCGAGGCGGGCGTTCTGGCCCTCCTTGCCGATGGCGAGCGACAGCTGGTAGTCGGGCACGAGCGCCCGGACGGCCTTGTTCGAGGCATCCAGCACGAAGCTCGACGTCACCTTGGCGGGCGACAGCGCGTTCGCGACGAACTTCGCCAGCTCGGGGTCGTAGTCGACGATGTCGATCTTCTCGCCGCCGAGCTCCTCGGTGACGGCCCGCACGCGGCGGCCGAGTTCGCCGATGCATGCGCCCTTGGCGTTGATCGACGGGTCGTTGGCCTTCACCGCGATCTTGGTGCGGTGGCCGGCCTCGCGGGCGAGCGAGACGATCTCGACGAGTCCCGCCGGAATCTCGGGAACCTCGAGCGCGAACAGCTTGCGCACCAGACCCGGGTGGGTGCGCGAGACGGTGATCTGGGGCCCCTTGGCGCCCTTGGCGACCGACGTCACGTAGACCCGGAGGCGGGCGCCGTGCGCGTAGTCCTCCGTGGGCACCTGCTCCTCGGGAGGCAGGATCGCCTCGACCGAGCCGAGATCGACATGCACCATGCGGGGGTTGGGGCCCTGCTGCACGATCCCGGCGACGATGTCGCCCTCCTTGCCGCGGAACTCCCCCAGCACGGCGTCGTCGGCGATGTCGCGCAGCCGCTGGCTGATGACCTGCTTCGCGGCGAACGCCGCGATACGCCCGAAGTCCTCGGGGGTCGACTCCTCTTCGCCGATGACCGCGCCCTCGTCGTCGAGCAGCGGGATGAACACGGCCACGTGACCGGTCTTGCGATCCAGTTCCGAGCGCGCGCCGTCGGGCAGCTCGCCGGTGGGCGAGGTGTGCTTGGCATAGGCGGTCAGGATCGCCTGTTCGATGATGCGTACGAGCTCCTCGAAGGGGATCTCCTTCTCGCGCTCGACAGTCCGCAGCAGTCCGAGATCGATGTCCACAGTGGCCTCCGTATTCAGCTCTCACCGGCGCGTCGACGCACGCCGGAACCCTCCAACATTACCGGATGCCGCGGCGCACGGTTTCGGGCCCCGCAGGCGCCGGTGGTCGCGATCAGTTCAGGCAGTCGTCGACGTGCGTGTCGGCGTGACGGAACCTCGCATCGGTCCAGTCGATGAGCACGGGGACGAAGTGCGATCCGGGCAGGAGGATGCCGAGGTGGTCGTAGCCGCGGTACTCGAGGAAGCGGACCTGGTTGCCGTCGGCGCACAGCTGCTCGACGAACTCGTGCTGGAGATGCGGCGGAATGACCTCGTCCTCGTCCCCCCAGCCGATCAGCATCGGCTGGCCCCACGGACCGGTCGGCGTGTTGTCCGCCAGCCGGCGGCCGAGCGCGCCCGCGGTGAGGTCGCCCACGAACAGCGGGCGGTCCTCCGAGACGCCGAGCGCCGTCGCCACCGACACGATCACGCCTGGCTCGGACGGGCAGCGCTGCGTCATCTCGCGGACGATCGCCTCGGAGCCGGGCGCGATGTAGCGCGTGAGGTCGATGTCGTCGTAGGTGTCGGCGTACGGCACCAGCACCCACGAGATGAGGATCGACAGCATGGCGTTCGCATCCCCGCTGGTGAGCTCCTCGGCGAGCGCGATCGGCTCGGCGACGGGCGCCAGCAGCGCGGTGCCGCGCACATCGATGTCAGGCGCGTAGTCGCCGGCGATCTGCGACGTCCACAGGGCGGCGTGCCCGCCCTGCGAGTGCCCCCACACAGCGGTGCGGCGGGACAGGTTGAGGCCCTCGACCTCGCGCGCGGCCAGCACCGCATCGAGAGACGATCGCGCCTCACCGCGACCGATGAGGTACGGGAACACGCCCGGTGCGCCCTGACCGGAGTAGTCCGAGGCGACGACCACCCATCCCCGGGCGATCGCCTCGTCGAGGCCCGGGATCGCCCACTTGGTGGCCGACGCGTCACGCAGGCTCGGCGCGCAGCCGCGCGCGACGCCGGTCGTCCCGTGGTTCCACGAGACGACCGGCCGAGGCCCGGGCGGCGCCTCTCGCGGCGTGATCACGAGCGCGCTCGCCACCGCGGGCTGACCGTTGGCGTCGCGGGTCGTGTACAGGATCCGCCGGACGTCGGCGCCGGCGGGCTTCTGCCCCGAGAAGTCGTCCGTGCGGATGAGGTGCCCGTGCTCGTACGGCACGACGGAGGGCGGATCGTAGAACGCGTCCACGACCTGGGCGCCGTCCTGGAACCACGAGTTCGCCCACCACCCGCCGACGGCGAGCGCCACGAGCAGCGAGGCGAGGGCGTAGCGCCCTGTGGCCAGCCAGCCGGCGCGCGCCCGACCACGCCGGGCTGCGTCGGCTGCCGCAGACCCGGAAGCGGATGCCGCGGCATCCGTACCCGCCGTGTCCCGAGCGGGCTCGCCGGTGGCCGGGACGGATCGCCGCCCCTCGACGAAGGCCCGCACCGCGCGGACGAGCAGCGACGCGCCGAAGATCACGGTGCGGACGCCGAAGATGAGGGCGACCAGGAGCACGGTCACATCCGGCCACGCGTACGACAGGATGCCGAACGCGATCTGCGCTCCGCCCCAGACGCCGGCCAGCACACGCTGGCTGACGCTCCCGCGACGCACCGCGTCGTAGATCGATGCCAGGCCGCCGAGGACGAGAAGCACCGCGATGATCTCGGGCAGCAGCTCCAGGGTGCGGCCGAGGCCGAGGAGGATCGCGAGGCCCAGCGCGATCCACACTGCGCCGAAGCCGACGCGCGACCAAAGCGCGGTCTCGGGGGCGGCCAGCATCCGTGCGACGCCGGAGAAGATGGCGCTGAGTCCCACATAGACCGTCAGCAGGACCAGCGACGTGAGGGGCCGGGTGACGATGAGGAGACCGACCAGCAGCGCCAGCGCACCCACCACGACGAGCACGACCGGAGGAGCCCCGCGCACGAGTCGCGGCACCACGCTCCACCCGGAGACGGGAGGTCGACGGCCCTCGCGGATCATCCGCCCCATCATAGATGCGCGTTCGAGGGGCGCCCTTCACCGGCCGGACGTGCCGACACGGACCCCCGCGCGTCACGCGCGGTCCGCGTCAACCCCCTCTCTCCGGCGTCCGCGCGGTCTAGCGTGAGGGCGTGAAAGCGAACGCGAAGCACCTGGCTCGTGAAGCGGAGGCCAGCTCGGTCTTCGAGGCGATGGCTCGTGCGGGGTACGTCGCGAACGGCATCATCCACATCCTGATCGGCGTCATCGTCATCGTGGTCGCGGCAGGAGGGGACGGCGAGGGCGACCAGGCGGGTGCGATGAAGGCGGTCGCCGGAGCGCCTGCCGGCTTCGTCGTCCTGTGGCTCGTCGCGATCGGGCTGTGGGCGCTGGCCGTGTGGCGCGCGGCCGAGGGGCTCCTCGCCCGCGACCTGTCGGGCGACGTCAAGGGCGCCGCGCGCAAGTGGGGGCGGCGACTCGCCGACTGGGGGCAGGCCCTCGTCTTCGTCGCGCTCGGGGCCATCTCGGCCGCGGTGGCGATGGGCGCGCGCCCGAACGGCGAGGAGGCCGCCGAGGGCGCCAGCCAGGTGCTGCTGCGGCTCTGGGGCGGATCGATCGTGCTCGGGCTCATCGGGCTCGGCATCGGCATCGGCGGGATCTCGTTCGTCGTCATGGGGGTGCGGCGGAGCTTCCGCAACCGCATCCGCACTCCCGACGGCAAGCTCGGACGGGGCATCACGGTGCTCGGGATCGTCGGCTTCGTCGCCAAGGGCATCGCGCTCATCATCGTGGGCGTGCTGCTCCTGGTGGCCGCGGTGGGCACCGAACCCGACGCCGCAGGCGGGCTGGACGGCGCGGTGGACGCGCTCCTCGACCTGTTCCTGGGTCCTGCGCTCGCTTGGATGGTCGGCCTCGGCTTCATCGCGTACGGCGTCTTCACGGTCGCCCGCGCGCGCTTCGCGCAGATGTGATCGCGCGCTCGAACGGCGTTACGGCGTGGCATCCGTGCTGTCAATGGTCTGGCGAGGGCACACGGCGGCGCCGAGGCTGGGGGTATGACGCACACAGAAGAAGATCTCGTCACCGGTCCCGAGGCGATCGCCAGGGTCAAGGAACTCGTCGAAGACATCGACTTCACGATGCTGACCACCCGGGACGCCGCCGGCAATCTCGTGAGCCGGCCGATGAGCACGCGACAGATGGACGAAGCAGGCGACATCTGGTTCTTCACCCTCGCCGGAACCGCCAAGGTCGCCGAGGCTCAGGCCGACCCGCAGCACGACGTGGGCCTGTCTTACCTCGACCCCAAAGGGCACCGCTACGTCTCGGTCGCGGGTCGCGCCGAGGTGGTCCGCGACGACGCGAAGATGAAGGAGCTCTACTCCCCCGACCTCGACATCTGGTTCGAGGACGGCCTGGACACCCCCGGGATCGTGCTGCTGCGCGTGACTCCGGTGGAGTGCGAGTTCTGGGAGCCGAAGCACGGCAAGCTCGTCGCGGCGGCCGGCATGCTGAAGGCCCTGGTGACGAAGGACACGCCCGACGACACGATGTCGCACGGCAGGGTCAGCTGCTGACACCGAGCGGACGTCGCCGGTGGCGGCCGCGAGCCGCCGTCGCGATCGGACGTGGCGCAGCCCCGCGCGTCCTCGCCATACTGGGCGAAGACGCGGGTGGCGAGCACGGGAGGCACACTATGACCGACGGCACGACCAACATCGCCATCACCGACGCCCTGCGCGTGCCTCCCGGCGGCGGCCTGCGGGTCGCCGATCCGGGGCTGATCGGACTGCTGGGCTTCGTGATCGCCACGGTCACCGCCCAGCTCGCTCACCTCGGCCTGCAGGACGACGCCCCGGTGTTCTGGGTGGGCGCCGTGTTCGGCGGGGTCGTGCAGGTGACGGCCGGCATGCTGTCGTACTTCGCCGGCGACAACTTCCACTTCATCGTCTACAACGCGTTCGGGTGGTATTGGATCGTCGTGCCGGGGTTCCTCCTCGGCGAGGAGCTGGGCTTCTTCGAGGTCACCGCCCAGGCGCGGGGCCTCTTCTCGCTCGTGTTCGCAATCCTCGCCCTGCTGTTCACCCCCGCGGGCGCCGTGCACAACACCGTGCTGCCCGTGACCCTGCTCGCCGTCTCATTGGGGCTCGGCTTCCAGTCCGTCGCGGCATTCGCCGACACCGAAGCCCTCGCGATCACCGGTTCGATCATCCTCCTCGTCGCGTCGGCGCTCGCGGCGTACCTGCTGGTCGAGAAGTTCTACTGGCGCACCATCGGGCGCCGCGTGGTGCCCCTCGGCCCGCCGTGGATCCTCGGGGATCCCAACCCGGAGTCCTGACGCCGGGCTGCGCCCGCACGGCCGACACCGAAGCACTTCGCCTCCCTCGCGACCGGGTCCCGACGAACGACGCCGCGTCGCCCGGGTGAGGGGCGGCGCGGCGTCGTCACGAGGTGCGGCCGAGGCGAGGTCAGGCGCGATAGACCTGCACGACCGACGGGCGGGGCGCGTTCGGCGCATCGCCGGGCTCTGCCGACCCGTAGTCGGGGAACAGCGACGTCGGTGCGGCGAACGTGCCGCCCTCGCCCGGGTGCTGCACCGCGACGAAGACCATGCCGTCCTTGTCGTGGATCACGGGGCCGCACGTCTCGGCCTCGCGCGGGACCGCGAGGAACTGCTGCACGTGTCCCCGCTCCGCACCCTCGAGCGGAACGAGGAACAGGCCATCGTTGTAGCCGATCGTGCTGGGCGCGCCGTCGGTCGAGACCCACAGGTTGCCTGCGGAGTCGAACGCGACGTTGTCGGGGCACGAGATCGGCGAGACGAGCTCCTTCGGGAAGCCCGCGAAGTACGTGTTCGCGAACACCGCGGGGTCGCCGCACAGGAGGAGGATGCTCCAGCCGAACGTCGTGCCGGACTGGCCGGCGGTCTCCGTCAGCTCGATGACGTGGCCGTAGCGGTTGCCGGTGACGGGGTTGGCCTCGTCGAGGGTGGCGACCGAGCGCGCCGAGTTGTTCGTGAGCGCCAGGTAGACCTTGCCGGTCTTGGGGCTGGGCTCGACATCCTCGGGGCGGTCCATCTTCGTCGCGCCCACGGCATCCGCTGCGAGACGTGTGTAGACCAGCACCTGCTCCGTCGTGAAGCCCGCGACGACGGATTCGCCGTTGCGGGTGAGCGGGATCCACGTGCCCGAGCCGTCGAAGGCGCCGTCGGCGGGGAGCGCGCCCGTGCCGAGGATCTCACCGGCCGGCGAGTTGCCCTGGAACTTCGCGACGTACAGGTCGCCCTCGCTCAGCAGCTCGAGGTTCTTCTTGCGCGAGCCCGAGATCTTGTTCTTCGACACGAACTTGTAGAGGTAGTCGTTGCGCTCGTCGTCGCCCATGTAGGCGACGACATGGCCGTCCTCGGCGACGATGACGTTCGCGCCCTCGTGCTTGAACCGACCCATCGCGGTGTGCTTGCGCGGCGTCGAGGTGGGATCCTGCGGATCGATCTCGACGATGTATCCGAAGCGGTTGGGCTCGTTGACGAAGTCGGGGTTGTGCGCGTCGAAGCGGGGGTCGTACTTGTCCCAGCCCGTCTCGGTGGAGGTCGAGGACGTGGACTGGTAGCGCTTCTGCGCGGCGGTGTCGGCGGCCCACGCGAAGTAGCCGTTGAAGTTCTCCTCGCCCGAGAGGATCGTGCCCCACGGGGTCGTGCCGCCGGCGCAGTTGCCGAGAGTGCCGTGCACCCAGCGACCCTCCGGGTCGGCGGCGGTCTTGACGAGGTCGCTGCCGGCGGCCGGGCCGGTGAGCTCGAACACGGTCTCGACCGTGATGCGGCGGTTGCGCTTGCCGTCGACGACGTACGACCAGGGCGCACCGGTGCGCTTGCGCGTGATCTCGACCACCGACATGCCCTGCGCCGCCTTGAAGATGTCTCCGCGCCGCTGGAGCTCGGCGGGGTCGCTCGACGGCGGGAACATGATGCCGGGGTTGCAGTACTCGTGGTTGTTCACGAGCACGCCGGTCTTGCCGCTCGGATCGGCGACGATGTCGAGGTAGTCGGCGTTGTAGCCGAACTGCAGCGCCTGCGCGGCGGGGGTCTGGCCGTTGAAGTCGAACACCGGGGCGTTGGAGAAGAGCGGGTCGCCCCAGCGGATGATGGGCTGCCACCTGTACCCCTGAGGAACGACGAAGTCGTCCACGAAGCGGTTCACCGGCGCGATGGCGTCGAACGGGAGGCTGCCGCCGGCCGGGCGCGCGAACGCGGCTCCCGCGCCGCCGACACCGGCCGAGCCGGGGGCCGACAGAGGGGCCTGCTGCCGCAGACCGCCCACGGCGATCGCAACGGCGCCGGCCGCACCGAGACCGAGCAGCGCGCGGCGCGACAGTGCGGCCGAGGCGACCTCCTGGAAGGTCTCATTGTGCGACGAGTTGCACTCGGGGCCGAGGCACGCGTTGGCGCACTTGTACTGGCAGGTCGCGGCGAGCCGCTTGCCGCGCACATGGTCGGCCATGGGAAGTGGACGGCGGAATCCTTCGACGATGCTCACGATCGTCCTCTCTGCGTGCATGACGGTCGGTCGGGGTGGCGCCAGCCTGTTCCGGTGCGGCGACACCCGCGGTAACCGCAGATGAACGACGGGCAACCAGCGCATGAGAACGGACTCATCGACGACGGATGCCGAGGCAGAGGTGAACGTGCCGGCAGCTCAGTCCTTCGGCGCCGACGCGAGCGCGTTGATGGCCCGGATCAGGCGGTGAAGCTCGCCCACGCGGAACTGGTTGAGCCGCAGCACCAGCCGGGGCAGCTCGAGCTGGTCGTCGTCCTCGACCTCGACGCGCAGCGGTCCACGCCGTTCGATGCGGCCCTCGATCACGAGATCGCCGAACGCGGCGTTGAGCGCCTCGACCTCGGCATCCGTCGGCTCGGCCTTCAGCCGCAGCACCAGCCGCTTGCCGACCCACCGCAAGGACGAGTAGTTGCGGTAGAACCCGGAGAGCTCCTCGACGGCTGCCGTCACCGAATCGGTGACGAGCACCCGATCGAAGTCACCCTCGGAGATGACGCCACCCGGCCGGAGGTGGTCATCGATGAATCGCCGCAGCCCCGACCAGAACGTGCCGCCGGGCGCATCCAGCAGCACGATCGGCGTGGGGTCCGCCTTGCCGGTCTGCTGGAGCGTCAGCAGCTCGAACATCTCGTCCAGCGTGCCGAAGCCGCCCGGCACGCAGACGAAGCCGCTGGATTCCTTCACGAGCATGAGCTTTCGCGTGAAGAAGTACTTCATCGCGACGTTGCGGGCGTTCTCGCCGACGATCGCGTTCGGCTTCTCCTCGAAGGGCAGCCGGATCGAGACCCCGAGCGAGTTGTGCGGTCCCGCGCCCTCCGCCGCGGCCTGCATGATCCCGGGACCGGCGCCCGTGACGACCATCCAGCCGTGCTCGGCGAGCGCCGCCGCCACCTCGGACGCCTGCCGGTAGAGCGCGTCCTCGGGGAGGGTGCGTGCGGAGCCGAAGATCGTGACCTTCGGCACGTCCTCATAGGGTGCGAACAGCCGGAAGGCCGCTCGCATCTCGGTGAGCGCGGAGCTCGCGATCTTCAGATCGAGCCGGTCGGCGCCGTCGATCCCCAACCCGATGCCGGTCGCGAGGATCCGTGCGATGAGATCGGCGTTGTCGGTGATCCCCGCCGCCGCGATCGTGGCGCGCATCTCCTCTGTGACGGTGTGCGAGATGGTTCCCGTGTCGCTCTGACCCATGACGCCAGCGTGCCACGATCAGCCGCTGCGCGGGTGAGCGACGTCCGAACATCGGATGCCGCAACCCGCGCGCGGCGTGCAACCCGTGGGCGCGGCATCCATTCGTTCCGCTTGCGCGCCCCGAACCGGCATCCGCTGTCCGGACTCCCCGCAGCGAGTGCCGGAAGCGACAGCGCGAAGGTCAGCGCATGCCCTCGAGGAGCTCCGCCGCGTGGGCGGCGCCGCCCAGCGATCGGAGCTGCGCGCCGACGCGGGCTGCGGCATCCCGGAACGACGCTTCCCCGAGGACGCGATCGACCGCCGCGGCGACCGCCGACGCCTTCGGTGTGCCGGTGCGCAGGTTCACGCCCGCCCCGCTCCACGCGACCCGCGACGCGACCTCGGGCTTGTCGAGGTCGCCGCCCGCGACCACGAGCGGCACACCGCGGGCGAGTGACGCGAGCGTGCCGCCCCAGCCGCCGTTCGTGATCGCCAGGTCGACCCGCGGAAGCAGTGCGCCGAACGGCGCGAAACCGGTGACGCGCGCGTTCGACGGCACCGCGAATGGGAACGCGTCTCTCCCGCGAACACCGGTGGTCGCGACCACGAGGATGTCGCGGTCGGCCAGTGCCGTCACCGACGGTCGCACGAGGTCGTCGGGATCGATGTTCGCCGTGCCCTGCGTCACGAGCACGATGCGCCGGCCGTCGAGCTCGTCCCACCACGAAGGCAGGTCGGCGGGGTTCGACGCGGCCGTCTGTTCCGCGAGCTCCCCGACGAAATGCAGATGCGTGGGGCGGTCCGTGCGTCCATAGTCGAGCAGCCCGGAACCACTCGCCGCGATCAGCGTCGGCGAGAACACCATCCGGTCCATGGTCCGGCCGCTCTGTTGCAGCCCCACCGCGCGTTCCGCGTCACCGATCGCGGCGACGAGCGGCCGCGAGACGAGCGGGACCAGCCCCCGCAGCGCGGCGTCGCGCGCCTTCGTGACCGGGTTCGCGCCGGGTCGCAGCCCCATGCCGCTCGGCGGCCCGGCCGGCCCCGGGAGGTTCAGCGGGAGCACGGCGACCGTGGCCCACGGCATCCGATGGCGTTCGCTGAACAGCACCGCGCCGAGCGACATCTCGTCGGCGGCGAGCACGTCCCACGGCTCGCGCTCCCACTCCGCCGTGAGGTCGGCGACCTGCGCGGGGGCGGTGCCGATGAAGCAGTCGATCACGTTGATGAACAGCTGCCGCATGCCCTTCTTGCCGACGAGGCGCGGGAAGGTGGCGGACACGTCGTTCTCGTCGAAGTCGGGCGCCTCGCGCCACGGCACGAGGCGCGCGCCCGACGCCTCCACCCGAGAGCGGAACCGGGATCCCGTGTAGAAGCGCACATCGTGCCCGCGCTCCACCAGCTGCCGCGCGACCGCCGTCAGTGGCGCGACGTGTCCGGTGAACGGCATGGCGATGAGCAGGAACCGACCCATGCGGGTCATCCTCGCGGTCAGGAGCACCGCCCGCCAGGGCTTCACCGATTCCGGATACGCGAAAGGCTATGGTTCCGCGGCAGGAATCTACCCTTTCGCGCCTCTCTCGGGGGCGGTGCGGATCAGGGGCGCAGGCGGGCGACGACCTCGGCGACCGGGACGACCTCGCGGTCGCCGGTGCGGCGGTCCCAGAGCTCGACCTGCCCGTCGGCGGCCCCGCGGCCGACGATGACGATCTTCGGCACGCCGACGAGCTCGGCATCGCCGAACTTCACGCCCGGCGAGACCTTGGGGCGGTCGTCGTAGAGCACGTCCAGACCGGATGCCTCGAGATCCGCCGACAGCTGCGCAGCGACGTCGAACACGACGACATCACGGCCTGCAGCGACCACGTGCACGTCGAACGGAGCCACCGATGCCGGCCAGATGAGGCCCTTGTCGTCGTTGTTGAGCTCGGCGATGATCGCGAGGATGCGGGTCACGCCGATGCCGTAGGAGCCCATCGTGACGGTGACGAGCTTGCCGTTCTCGTCGAGGACCTTGAGGCCGAGGGTCTCGGCGAAGAAGCGGCCGAGCTGGAAGACGTGCCCGATCTCCATGCCGCGCGCGAGCTCGACCGGGCCGGAGCCGTCCGGTGCAGGGTCTCCCGCGCGCACGTTCGCGACCTCGACGAACCCGTCGCCGGCGAAGTCCCGCCCGGCCACCAGCGTGTGGACGTGCTTCTGGTCGATGTTGGCGCCGGTGATCCACGCGGTGCCGTCCGCCACGCGCGGGTCGAGCAGGAAGCGGATGCCGGTGGCCGACTCCTCGCCGAGCACCGCGCCGGTCTCGGACCACGGGCCGATGTAGCCCTTGACGAGCAGCGGGTGCTTCTCGAAGTCCTGGTCGGTCGCGGGCTCCACGGCGGCGGGCGCGAAGGCGACCTCGGCGCGCTTGTCGTCGATGTCGCGGTCACCGGGTACACCGACGATCACGAGTTCCCTGGTGCCGTCGAGGTGGGTGAGGGCGAGCACCACGTTCTTGAGGGTGTGCGCCGCTGTCCACGACAGCGCGCCGTCGGTCGCCGGTCCGGCGATCCCCGAGGCGGGGGCGTCGAGGTGGGCGTTCGCGTGGTCGACGAGCGTCTGGATCGTGGGCGTGTCCGGCGAATCGAAGATCACCGGTGCGCCCAGCCCGTCGAACCGGATCGGCGACGGAGGGGTCGTCGTATACGCCTCCACGTTGGCGGCGTAGCCGCCGGCCGAGCGGACGAACGTGTCCTCGCCGACGGGGGTCGGGTGCAGGAACTCCTCCGACCGCGCGCCGCCCATCAAGCCGTTGTCGGCCGCGACGATGACGTATTCCAGTCCGAGCTGCTGGAAGATCCGCTCGTAGGCGTCGCGCTGCGACTGGTACGAGGCATCCTGACCCTCGTCGGTGTAGTCGAACGAGTACGCGTCCTTCATCGTGAACTCGCGGCCGCGCAGGAGTCCGGCACGCGGGCGGGCCTCGTCGCGGTACTTGTCCTGGATCTGGTAGATCGTCAGCGGGAGGTCCTTGTACGACGAGTACAGGTCCTTCACGAGGAGCGTGAACATCTCCTCGTGGGTGGGCGCGAGCAGGTAGTCGGCGCCCCTGCGGTCCTGCAGCCGGAAGATGCCGTCGCCGTAGGAGGTCCAGCGGCCCGACGCCTCGTAGGGTTCGCGCGGCAGCAGTGCCGGGAAGTGCACCTCGTAGGCGCCCGCGCTGGTCATCTCGTCGCGGATGACCTTCTCGATCTTCGCCTTGACCTTGAGCCCCAGCGGCAGCCAGGTGAAGATGCCCGGCGCGGCCCGCCGGATGTAGCCGGCGCGCACGAGCAGCCGGTGGCTCGTGACCTCCGCGTCGGCGGGGTCTTCACGGAGCGTGCGGAGGAAGAAGTGCGACAGACGGGTGACCACGAGGGTCAAGTCTAGGGCGAGCGGATGCCGCGGCCTCTCCGGGCAGCGCGGGCGTGCCTCGCCGCTTCCCGGAGTCAGGGGCGCATCAGCGCGAGCACCACCGCGGTGAGCGGCAGTGCGTCGGTCGTGCTCCGGATGATGTCGGGCGTCACCATGAGGACGTTGACGCCGTCGGTCGCGACGATCACGGAGCCGGATCCCTCGTAACGGTCGAGCCCGGGGGCGACGACGGCGGCCTGTGCCCCGTCGACCGTCACCGGCTGCGCGTCCGTCGCGTCGAGCGCCGTCTGGAATGCGATCGCGCCGCCGGGGACGACGTCGACCCGGACGACCTCACCCGAGGTCGTGTCCCCGCTCCCCGAGGTGAAATGCAGCTCGCACCAGTTCGTGACGCCCGCGAAGAGCGCGATGCCCTCCAGTCGCTCGGTCGCCTCGCCGCCACTGCTCTGTCCGAGCAGTGCGATCCGCTCGAAGCCGTAGACCGCCGGGTCGATGGATGCGACGATCGCGGCGCAGTCGGGCAGCGCCCACCACTCGGCCGTACGGGCCGCGGGGCTCGGGGCCGGGTGATCGGCCAACCGGCGCGACGCCTCCGCGAAGAGCCCGGCCACACCGGCCGCCGTCACGGAATCCTTCTCGCCCCCGGCACGGACGACCATCCAGGTGCCGCCGACGACGCCCGCCTCCGTGCACTCGACGCGCGTCCCGTCCTCCGTGACGGGCACGCACCCGGTCGCGGTGCCGGACCGCAGAGCGTCGCCGACCACGGCCTCGGGATAGGCCATCAGGTGTGCGGTGGCCGCCAGGTACACGCCGTCCGAGACCCAGACGCAGTCGATGCCCCCGAGGACCTCGTTCGCGCCGGTCTTCCAGCGGTAGTCCGACAGCATCATGTCGATCTTGGCGACCGCCTCCACGTCCGCCTCGTCGAGCGCGTTCTCGCATTCTCCGGCGAAGGGAGTGACGCCCGCAGCCGGCGCAGACGGAGTGCTGGGTGCGGGTGTCGGAGTCGGCGTCGGGGTGGGCGTCGACTCGGGGGTCGGCGAGGGAGACGGCGTCGGCCGGGTCTCGCTCGTCGTCGGCGCGGGCGCCGGCCGCGCGTCGGACCCGAGCAGGGCGGCGGTCGTGATGGCTCCGCCGCTCACCACGCCGATCAGCACGAGCGCGATCGCGCCGGCGGCGATCCGCATCTGGCGCTTGCCCGCGGGGCGGATGCGCTGCGCGCCCGCCAGAACGAGATCGCGCATCTCGATGCGCTCGTTCGGGGTGAGGTCGTCGTTCATGCCCATGCTCCCTCGATCGAAGCCATGTCTTCGCGTAGCTTTGCCTTGGCGCGGGCGAGCCGCGACTTCACGGTGCCCACAGGGATGCCGAGTGTCTCGGCCGCCGCCCGGTCGGGATAGCCCTCGAGGACGGTCAGTACGACGACGCTCTGCTCGCGGGCGGGCAGTCTCTTCAGGGCGGCGAGCACACCGGTCTCGTCCGGACCCTCCGGTGCTCCAGGGTTCGCCGCGACCGGCGTCCGGGCGAGGAGCGACCGGTAGCGGCGGCCGGAGCGCTCGAGATTGCGGGCGCAGTTCGAGACGGTGTTCAGCAGCCACGGCAGTGGCGAGCCGTCCACGAGGCGCACCGATTCGCGCTTGCGCCAGAGTTCGAAGAACCCGATCGTCACCGCATCCTTGGCGTCCTCTCGCGCTGTGAGCAGACGGCGAGCGTGCCGGAAGAGACGTGCCTCGTGGCGGTCGAACAGCATCGCCAGCGCGGCCTCGTCGCCGGCCAGGACCCGCTCCCAGAGGGAGGCGTCGTCATCTTCCATACTCTGTAGTGTCCGGGTTCGCGTGGATGGTTCATATCCCATTGGGCGGCGGCCGGAGAAGCGCGAGATCATTCCGCCTGCCGCACCATCGGCCCGGTCGTCTGCCTACACTGAGCGGGTGCCCGCACGTCGCCCCAGAGTGGTCCCGGCACGGGCCCACGACGACCTGACCGAATCGCTCGCGCAGCTGCGGACGGAGCTCGACCTGCAGGCCGGCTTCCCGGCGGAGGTCGAGGCCGAAGCACAGCAGGCGGTGCGCAGCGTCCCGACCGAACCGGCGGCCGCGCAGCTCGACGACCTGCGCGACATCGAGTTCCTCACGATCGACCCCGCGGGCTCCACGGATCTCGATCAGGCGCTGCACCTCGAGCGCACGGCGACGGGCGCGGTGCTCCAGTACGCCATCGCCGACCTGCCCGCCTTCGTGGCACCGGGTGGCGCCGTCGACGGCGAAGCGCGTCTGCGCGGGCAGACGCTGTACGCGGCCGACGGCCGGATCCCGCTGCATCCCGTCGCCCTCAGCGAGGACGCGGCCTCGCTGCTGCCGGGGCGGGAGAGGCGTGCGTTCGTGTGGCGTTTCGTGCTCGACGATGGCGCACGCCCGGTCGAGACCACCCTGCGCCGCGCGGTGATCCGCTCCCGCGCCCAGTGGACCTACGTGGATGCGCAGGCCGCCATCGACACCGGCACCGCGCCGGAAGCGCTGCGAGCGCTCGCGTGGTTCGGGCCGCTGCGCCGGGAACGCGAGGCGGAGCGCGGCGGTGTGAGCCTCAACGTTCCGCAAGCCCGCATCGTCGCCGACGATCACGGATACCGCCTCGAACGGGAGGCGCCGCTCGCCATCGAGGACTGGAACGCGCAGGCCTCCCTGCTGACGGGCATGGCGGCGGCAGAACTGATGCTCCGCGGTGGCGTCGGCATCCTCCGCACCATGCCCGCCGCTGAGCCCGATGACATCACCGCGTTCCGTGCACAGACGGTGGCGCTCGGCATCCCCTGGCCGGAAGACGTCTCGTACGGCGACTATCTGCGCTCACTCGACCGCGATCTGCCGGCGGCGCTGGCGATCCTGGATGCCGCTGCCGGGCTTTTCCGCGGCGCCGGCTACGTGGCCTTCGACGGCGACCCGCCTGCCGATCCTCTGCAGGCAGCGATCGGTGCGCCGTACGCGCACGCCACCGCTCCCCTGCGCCGACTGGTCGATCGCTGGTCGCTCGTCACGTGCGAAGCGCTGGCGAATGGGCGTGAGGTTCCGGAGTGGGTGCGCGAGACCCTCCCCACCCTTCCGAAGATCATGGCTCGTAGCGACGGCGTGGCGAACCGGCTGGATGCCGCCACGCTCGACAGGGTCGAGGCCGCGCTGCTCTCACGGCACGAAGGGCAGGTCTTCGAGGCGGTGGTGCTCGGCCGGCGCAACGACGGCGCTCGGGTGCAGCTGACCGATCCTCCGGTGACAGCGAAGGTGACCGGCCTCGACGCCGCCCCGGGCGAGACGGTGCACCTGCGTCTCACGCGCACCTCGATCGCGACCGGCACGATCGTGCTGGAGCCGACCGCCTAGCCTCGTGTCGCAACGCTGGGCGCCGGTGAACCGGTCGCTCGTCAGCGCGAGCGGCGACCCGCGTGGAGCACCTCGCGCACCACGAGCCCGGCCACGAGAGCCCAGAACGCCGCGCTGACACCCGCGATGGCGACCCCCGACGCCGCGACGAGGAACGTCACCACGGCGGGCAGCCGCTCCCCCGGGTCGTCGATCGCCTGCTGCACGGCCGACCCGAAGGCGCCGAACAGCGCGATGCCGGCGACCGCCGGGATGACGGCCTCCGGAGCGACCACGACCAGCGCTACCAGCGCCGCCGACAGCCCGCCCAGCACGATGCCGGCGGCGCCGGTCGACACGCCGGCGATCCAGCGTCGCTTCGGATCGGGATCGGCGTCGGGCGCCGCGGCGAGCGCCGCGCTGATCGCCGCGAGGTTGATCGCGTGCCCGCCCGCCGTCGCGCCGATCGCGGTGCCGACGCCGGTGACGAGCATCGCCGGCCGCCACGGCACCTCGTAGCCGAAGCTGCGCATGATCGCGACGCCCGGCACGTTCTGCGACGCCATCGTCACCAGGAAGAGCGGCAGCGCGAGGCCGACGACGGCTCCGAAGGTGAGCGTGGGCGCCGTGAGCTCGAGCCGCGGCACGAAGAGCGCCGGGTCGATCGTCGCGCCCGTGACGGCGACATCCACCCCCACGACCACGGATGCCGCGACGAACGCGAGCGGCACGGCCCACCGGGGTGCGATCCGCACGAACACCAGCCACGTCACCACGACCGGCACGACGCCCCACGGGTTGACCACGAGGCCCGTGACCGGCGCGAGGCAGAGCGGAAGCAGCACGCCCGCGAGCATCGCCTGGGCGATGGAGGGCGGGATCCGGGCGATGAGCCGGCCGAGCTGCGGCCACAGCGCGGTCAGCAGGATGAGCGCCGCCGTCACCAGGAAGGCCCCGACCGCCGCCGGCCATCCGCCCTCGACCGAGCCCGTCGCGGCGAGCACGGCGGCGCCGGGTGTGGACCAGGCGACCGTGATCGGCATCCGGTACCGCCAGGCGAGGAGGATGGCCGAGGTGCCCATGGTGAGGCACAGCACCAGCAGTCCGCTCGCCGCCTGGGCGCGCGTGGCGCCGACCGCGTCGAGCCCCGTCAGCACGACCGCGAACGAGCTCGTGACACCGACCAGCGCCGTCACGATCCCCGCGACGATGGGGCGCGAGAGGGGCGCGACTGCCTCCGAAGGCGCGGCGGCGCTCATGCGTTCTGCCGACCGCGGTAGACGGCGGTCCGGAGCTCGACCTCCCAGACGTCGCGCGCGGGCATCCCGACCTCGTGCGCGACGGCGACCTCGGCGTCGACGTCGTACGGCACGCGCACGAAGCGCACCTCGAACGGCGCGGGCGCGGTCGCGCCGAGCACGCCCTCGAGGATCACGTAGCTCGGCGTCGGCTCGTCGAGCGGATTGCCGACGCTTCCGGTGTTGAAGAGCGTGCGGCCGTCGCGCGACTCGAGGTACGCATCGTGGACGTCGCCGTAGCCCACGACCGTCGGTGCCGGGCCGTCGCCCGTCATGGCCGTGGCGCGGAACATGCCGTCGAACTCTTCATCGGTGTGATGGAAGCGCACCCGCACATGCGGGCTCGCGGCCGACGCATGGAACAGCCGGATGCGGCGGCCGCTCATCACGAGGTCGTGGCTGAGCCCGAGACTGCCGAGCCACTGCCGCTGTGCGGCAGAGAGCTCGTCCCGCCACCACCGCATCTCCTCCGGCTGGTCGTCCCCGACGGTGCCGATGAAGTCGTCCCAGTTGCCGCGGATGTTGACCTCGCACACCTCGCGCAGCCGGTCGCAGGCGGCCGCACCCCGCGGGCCCTTGCCGATGTTGTCGCCCAGATTGAAGATCCGACGGATGCCGTGTCCGGCGATGTCGTCGAGCACCGCCTCCAGCGCAGTCAGGTTGCCATGGACGTCGGAGATGACGGCGATCCGGTCGAGAGGCACCTTCGGATCATGCCACGGCTGGCGGAGCGAGAGCGGTGTCAGCGCTCGAACTCGGCGAGCGCGTCGGCGATCATGCGGTGGCCCTGCGCCTCGAACGCCTCGTCGCCCACCTGATGCGCCCAGCAGGCGGTGCCGATGGCTTCCCGCAATCTCAGCAGGAGCCAGTGAGACGGCCCGGAGGCGCGGTCGGACGGGCCGGAGCCGAGCTTCGGATCGCGGCCGTACCCCTCGAAGAACGCGGTCTCGCAGGTGGGATTCTCACGCCATTCCTGCGCCGCGAGCCGCACGAAGTCCGTCGCGGCCGGGCGGAAGGCGAACCTGCCGAAGTCGATCACCCGCACCACGCCGCCGTCCACGAGCCAGTTGCGGGGCTGCCAGTCCCCGTGCGTCGGAACGAGGTCGTCCTCGACCGGCGGCAGCGCGGCGAGCGCGTGACGCAGCCGTGCCTGCATTTCCGGCGCGATGGCGTCGGACGTGTCGAGCCAGCGCAAGGCGCGACGCGTGGCAGCGGCATCCGTTCCGTCCGACGGGCGGGAAGCCTGGTCGTGGAACCGCCGCAGGAGCTCTCCCGCGCGCCGGTGCACCCCCGGGTCCACTCCCGCAGGCGTCCGGTACGCGAGCACGCCGGGCAGCCAGTCGAGCACCAGCACACGTGCCGCGCGGTCGGCGTGCAGCAGAAGCGCCGCATGCCCGCCGTGCTGCCACGGTGAGACGAACCCGCCCTCATGAGCGTCGAGCTCGCGACCCATGTGGTGGTCGGCGTCGCCGGACGCCTTGACGATCAGCTCCCGCTCGGCGTGCCGCACCCGCAGCACGACTGTCTCCACCTGGTTCCAGCTGAGGTCGGCGACGACCTCGGCTCCCGGCAGCCACTCGTCGACCCGAACCCGCTGCACGGCCGAGAGCCGGCCGAAGCCCATCAGGACGTGACGACCTGCGCTGTGCCGACTGCCGCGTCAGGGCCCATCTCGGCGGCGAGGCGGTTCGCCTCCTCGATGAGGGTGGCGACGATGTCGGCCTCGGGGACGGTCTTGATGACCTGCCCCTTCACGAAGATCTGCCCCTTGCCGTTGCCGGAGGCGACACCGAGGTCGGCCTCGCGGGCCTCGCCCGGCCCGTTGACGACGCAGCCCATGACGGCCACGCGCAGCGGCACGGTCATGTCCTTGAGGCCCTCGGTGACGTTGTCTGCCAGCGTGTAGACGTCCACCTGGGCACGGCCGCACGACGGGCACGACACGATCTCGAGCTTGCGCTCGCGCAGGTTGAGGGACTGCAGGATCTGGTGGCCGACCTTGACCTCTTCGGCGGGTGGCGCCGACAGCGAGACGCGGATCGTGTCGCCGATGCCCTCGGCGAGCAGGATGCCGAACGCCGTCGCGGACTTGATCGTGCCCTGGAACGCGGGGCCGGCCTCGGTCACGCCGAGGTGGAGCGGCCAGTCGCCCCGCTCGGCGAGCAGGCGGTAGGCCTTCACCATGACGATCGGGTCGTTGTGCTTGACCGAGATCTTGAAGTCGTGGAAGTCGTGCTCCTCGAAGAGGGATGCCTCCCACACGGCGCTCTCGACGAGCGCCTCGGGAGTCGCCTTGCCGTACTTCTCGAGCAGGCGCCGGTCGAGCGAACCGGCGTTGACGCCGATGCGCAGCGAGACCCCGGCGGCCTTCGCCGCGGCGGCGATCGCGCCGACCTGATCGTCGAACTTGCGGATGTTGCCCGGGTTCACGCGCACCGCGCCGCAGCCGGCGTCGATGGCCTGGAACACGTACTTGGGCTGGAAGTGGATGTCGGCGATCACCGGGATCTGGCTCTTCGCCGCGATGATGTGCAGCACATCGGCGTCGTCCTGCGACGGCACCGCCACGCGCACGATCTCGCAGCCCGAGGCGGTGAGCTCGGCGATCTGCTGGAGCGTCGCGTTGATGTTGGTCGTCGGCGTCGTCGTCATGGACTGCACGCTCACGGGGGCGTCGCCGCCCACCAGCACCTTGCCCACCTTGATCTGGCGGGTCTTGCGACGGGGGGCGAGCGTTTCGGGGACCTTGGGCATCCCGAGATTGACGGCTGGCACGCCCCCAGCCTACGCGGCACGGAGCCCGCGGGGCCCGGCGTCGCCGGGGAGGAGCCTGCCGAAGTGCTGAGCGGATGCCGCGACCGATGAGACCCGCTCGCGTGCCGGCGCGTCGCGCAGACGGTGTATCTTCCCGCCATGAGCCTGAGCCACCACCTCGGACGCATGACCGGCAGGGACCCGAACGAGGCCCATCGGGCAGCGACCCCGCTGGAGCTGCTGTTCGACCTGACCTTCGTCGTCGCCTTCAGCCAGATCTCGTCGCAGATGGCCCACTACCTGGAGCTCGGCCACGTCTCCTCGGCCCTCATCGGGTTCGCCTTCGCGACGTTCGCCGTCACCTGGGCGTGGATCAACTACTCGTGGCTGGCGTCGGCGTACGACACCGACGACGCCTACTTCCGCGTCTCGACGCTGGTCGTGATGGTGGGCGTGCTGATCGTGGCGCTCGGCGTGCCGGACGTGTTCCACTCCATCGACGACGGCGACTATCTGAACAACACCGTCATGGTGGTCGGGTACGTCGTCATGCGCGTCGCGACCATCGCGCTCTGGATCCGCGCCGCCGTGCAGGACGAGAAGCGGCGCAAGACCTGCATGGCGTACATCGTGAACGTCTCCATCGCTCAGCTGGGCTGGATCGTCCTGATCTTCCTCAATCTGCCCGTCGGCACGACGTTGGTGTTCACCACGCTGCTCATGCTGTTCGAACTCGCGGGACCGCTGTTCGCCGAGAAGCGATTCGGACCGACGCCCTGGCATGCCCACCACATCGCCGAGCGCTACGGACTCCTCGTCATCATCACCCTGGGCGAGGTCATCCTCGGCACCATCCTCGCGATCTCCGCGGTCGTGCAGGACGACGTCTGGTCGCTGGAGGCCGCCCTCATCGCGTTCGCCGGGACCGCGCTGGCGTTCGGCATGTGGTGGAGCTATTTCGTCATCCCGTTCGGCGAGGTGCTCGCGCATCATCGCTGGCGCGGGTTCCCGTGGGGCTACCTGCACCTCTTCGTCTTCGGATCGCTGATCGCCGTGGGCGCCGGGCTCCACGTCGCCGCGAACGTCATCTCGCACCACGCGCACGTCGATGAGACGTTCGCCGTGCTGAGCATCGCGATCCCGGTGCTCGTCTACGAGACCTTCCTGTTCGGCATCTACGCGCTGACCGTCATGCAGTTCGACCCGTTCCACATCTGGCTCTACGTGGGCTCGGTCGCGTTCCTCGCCGCGAGTGTCGTGGCCGTCGTGGCCGGCGCGTCGCTCGGCGTGGCGCTGCTGCTCATCGCGTGCGCGCCCGCCGTGGTGGTGGTCGGCTACGAGACCGTCGGCTGGCGTCACGGAGCCGAGATCCTGGAGCGCGCGCGACAGACGTAACCTCGACGGCGGCGGCCGACGGGGGCCAGGAGCGGTGTGGTAGGTTCGGCGCATGTCCGCACGCCTCACCACCTGGTGGCTCACCGCATAGGCGGTGGGTTTCGCGCGACCCAGACCGCCCTCGGGGCGGTCTTCTTCTTCGTAAGGGATGCCTCCCCCACGACGAAAGAACCACAGCCATGACCGGGCCCGCCCACCCCTCGCTCCGCGAGATCGCCGACCGCGGCATACCCTTCGCCCTCATCGCCCGTGATGCTGCGACCGTCGAGCTGCTCACGGGAGACGTCGTCGACGTCGACCTGCTGTCCGACATCCCGCTCACCGATGACTCGGGAGCACCGCGAGAGGTGCTGGCCCTGGTGCCGTTCCGACAAGTCCGCGAGCGCGGGTTCGAGTGCCACGACGACGGAGCACCGCTGCGCTGCCTCATCGTCCGCGAGCGGACAGCGCTCCCCCGCGACGAAGCTCTCGCGCAGCTGCCCACCGAGCCGGTCGCGCTGCAGGACGCGGGCTTCGACATCGCCGACGAGGAGTACGCCGACATCGTGCGGCGGGTGATCGCCGACGAGATCGGGCGCGGCGAGGGCGCCAACTTCGTCATCCGCCGCGACTTCACCGCGGGCGTGTCGACGGACGCCGCCACCGCCGCCCTCACGTGGTTCCGGGCTCTCCTCGAGCACGAGCGCGGCGCCTACTGGACCTTCGCGGTCGTCACGCCGGGCCACGTGGCCGTCGGCGCGAGCCCCGAGGCGCACGTCAGCGCCCGTGACGGCGTCGTCACCATGAACCCGATCTCGGGGACGTTCCGCCACCCCGCCGGGGGCGCGACCGCCGAGACGCTCACCGAGTTCCTCCGCTCCACGAAGGAGACCGAGGAGCTGTTCATGGTCGTCGACGAGGAGCTCAAGATGATGAGCGCCGTCTGCTCCGACGGCGGCCGCATCACGGGCCCGCACCTTAAGGAGATGTCGCGGCTCACCCACACCGAGTACGTCCTGCGGGGACGCAGCCGGCTGGATCCGCGCGACATCCTCCGCGAGACGATGTTCGCGCCGACCGTGACCGGCTCACCCATGCAGAATGCGTGCACGGTCATCAGCCGGCACGAGACGACGCCCCGCGGCTACTACTCCGGCGTGGCGGCGCTGTTCACCCCCCGCCTGACCCTCGCGGCCGACGAGGCGACGCACGACCTCGACGCCCCGATCCTGATCCGCACCGCGTACCTTCAGGACGGCCGCCTGCGCGTCCCGGTCGGTGCGACGCTCGTCCGCCACTCCGACCCCTACGGCGAGGTCGGTGAGACGCACGGGAAGGCGGCCGGAGTGCTCGGCGCGATCGGCGCTGTGCCCCGTGACGCCGCAGCAGAAGCCGCCGTCGCCGCGCCGGCGAAGGGCACCGTGGCGAATGGCACCGTGGCGAATGGCACCGTGGCGAACCTTGCGGTGGCGGACGTCGCAGCGGCACACGTCATCGACGAGGACGCCCCCGCCCCCGCCCCGCGCCGGCTCGCCGACGACCCGGCGATCGCCGAGCTGCTGGCCTCGCGCAACGGGCGCCTCGCCGAGTTCTGGCTGAACCCGCAGGGCGCCGATGGTCCCGCGCCGTTCGCGGGCCGGTCGGCACTCGTCGTGGACGCCGAGGATCGCTTCACCACGATGCTCGCGCATCAGCTCCGCCATCTCGGACTCGAGGTCGAGATCGCGCCGTGGGACGCGGTCACCGACGCCCAGGTCGATGGGGCCGAGCTGCTGGTCTCCGGGCCGGGGCCGGGCGACCCGCGTGACGCGTCGAGCCCCCGCATCCGCCGCATGCGCGAGGTCGTCGCGCGACGACGCGAGGCCGGCCGGCCGCTCCTCGCGGTGTGCCTCAGCCACCAGATCCTCGCCGACACGTTCGGGATCGGTCTGGCACCGCTCGACGCGCCGCACCAGGGACTTCAGAAATCCGTCGACGTGTTCGGGATGCCCGCATCCATCGGCTTCTACAACACCTTCACAGCCCGCGTGCCCGCCGGCACCACGCGCGCGGGCGAGGCGGAGATCGCGGCCGACGCCGCGGGCGATGTCTACGCGCTGCGCGGTCCGGGCTTCGCGTCGGTGCAGGGGCACCTCGAGTCGATCCTGTCGCGCGACGGCATGACGACGCTGCAGCGCCTGGTCGCCCAGGCCCTCACGCCCGTCACCGCCTGAGCCGGGGCATCCGCCGCTCCACGGCATCCGTCCGCCCGCGGGAGCCCCCCTCCCCGCGGTGCCGTGCGAAATATACCCTCTCGCGATTCCCTGGCACCGGAGTCGCGAGAGGGTATATTTCCGCGTCAGATGAGCGAGACGGGGTTGAACAGGTCGGCGAGGATCAGGATGCCGCCCATCACCAGCAGTGCGATGAAGACGGCGAAGGTCACCGGCACGAGCTTGGTCGCATCGACCGGCTTCGGCGGCGGCCGGTTGAACAGCTTCGCCCACGCGCGCTTGAGTCCGTCCCACAGCGCGACGGCGACGTGCCCGCCGTCCAGCGGCAGCAGCGGGATGAGGTTGAAGACGAAGAGGGCGATGTTGAGCGAGGCCAGGAGCGAGAGGAACCCCGCGACCCGATTCAGGATCGGCGAGTCCGCTGCGGCCACCTCGCCGGAGAGCCGCCCCGCCCCCACGATGCTGAGCGGGCCGTTCGGGTCGCGCTCTTCGCCGGTGACGAGGTCGACGCCCGTCTCCCACACCTTCGCGGGAAGCTGCCAGATGATCCCCGCGACGGCTCCGACGTTCTGCAAGGCCATCTGCGGTCCGGCCAAGATCGGCTGTGTGACGTAATCGACGGACGGGCCGATGCCGACGAAGCCGATCTCCTCGGTGCTGGTCGTGCCGTCGGCGGCCGTCACCTCGGCCTGGATCGCCGCAGGCGTCACCTGCAGACTCTGCTCGGTGCCGTCGCGCTCGACGACGAACGTCAGCTGCTCGCCGGGTGAGGAGCGGATGATGGCGGTCGCCTCGTCGAAGTCCGCGACCGGCTCGCCGTCGATCGACACGATCGTGTCGCCGGCCTGGATGCCCGCCTCTTCGGCGGGGGCGGCGGGCGCGGATTCGGCGCATTCGCTCGAGCTCGTGGTCGGGACGCACTCCGAGAGCCGGGCGACGGTGGTCGTCGCGGTCTGCACGCCGATGCCCGTCAGGAGGATCGCGAACAGCACCATGGCGAACAGGAGGTTCATGACCGGGCCGCCGAGCATCACGACGATGCGCTTCCAGACCGGCAGGCGGTAGAAGACGTGTGCGTCATCATCGCCGTGCACCGTCTCGTCGTTGGCGTCGCGGGCGTCCTGCACCATCGTGGCGAAGAAGCCGCCGGCGGCGCGTCCACCCCGGCTCGCGGCCTGGGGAGAGGGCGGATACATCCCGGCCATAGAGATGTAGCCGCCCACCGGGAAGGCCTTGAAGCCGTACTCGGTGCCGCGGATGCGTCGGGACCACAGCGTGGGCCCGAAGCCGATCATGTACTGGCCGACGCGGACGCCGAACTTCTTCGCGGGCCACAGGTGGCCGAGCTCGTGCAGCGCGATCGACACGGCGAGGCCCACGACCATGAGCACGACACCGATGACGAACGCGAGGATCTCCACACGCCCACGGTACCCGCGTGATGCTTTGAGTTGGGTGTGACGGTGCACGCGAGGGCTGCCGCGCTCCTCCCCTAAGCTCGAGGCGAGGAGGAGCCGTGACCCCACGCCACGTGCGCGCGCTGCGCGGCACTGCCGCTGCGTGGGTTGCCACCGTCGTCGCCGCCACTGCCCACACGCTCGCGGGCGGCGGAGCGCCCTCCCCCGCACTGGTGGCCGCCGTCGGCATCCTCGCCTCGCCGTTCGCTGTCGGCCTGATCGGGCGGCGCCTGTCCGCGTGGCGCGTGGGTGCGACCGTGCTCGCGAGCCAGGCGCTCTTCCACGTCGCCTTCGCCGTCACGGCCGACGCGGACGCTGCGGCGCTGCACGGGCACCACGTGACCCACCTCGGCGGCGATCTGAGCGCCCTCGTCGTCCCCGACGCACCCATGCTCGCCGCCCATGTGCTCGCCGCGTTCGGCACCGTCCTGGCACTCCACGGCGGAGAGCGGATGCTGCGCGCCCTGGGCAGCGGCATCCGATCGATCTTCACGCGGGTGCGGGGCATCGCGTCGCGTGTGCCCACGCCGAGGCTGCCTGCCGCGCAGGCACCCACGCGCGGTGCCGCGCCGCGCATCCTCCTGTCCGACGTCTCACGGCGCGGACCACCCGCCTTCGCCTGAGCGGCGCCTCGAGCGCCGCACCCGTCGCCGGCCGCGCCCGATGCGCACGCCGGATTCACCCGCGTACGCGCACTCGCCGCGACGCGTCGTTCGGCCGTCCGCGCCGACGACCTCGACGAAAGACGAAAGCACACTCATGACCACGCACTCCCCCCTGTCCCGCAGCCGCCGCATCGCGATCGGTGCGACCGCCGGCCTCGCCCTGGCGCTCGGCGCGCCACTCGCCGCGTCCGCGCACGTCCATGTGAACCCCGGGACGGCGTCCGCCGGCGGCACCGAGACGCTCGCGTTCTCGTTCTCGCACGGCTGCGACGGCTCCCCCACGACCGCCCTCGCCATCGACATCCCCGACGGAGTCGGCAACGTGACGCCGGCTGTCCAGGGCGGCTGGAGCATCACGCGCGAACTCGGCGCGGACGGCGTGCCGACCCGCGTCGTCTACACCGCCGCCACCCCCGTCGAGGACGGCCTCAAGGCGACCGTCTCGATGGATGTGCTCTTCACCGAGGACGCGGCCGGCACGACCCTCGCCTTCCCGGTGACCCAGACCTGCGCCGAGGGCGAGACGGCGTGGACGCAGATCGCCGAGGAGGGTGAGGACCCCCACGACCTCGACGCACCGGCGCCGCTGATCGAGGTGGGCGCCGTCGCGGCCGACACCGGCCACGACACCGCCGCGGCCACGCAGCACACGGCCGACGAGGACGCCGAAGCCAGCGCCGAGACGGCGGATGCGGCATCCGCCTCCTCGGCCGACCCGGTCGCCCGCTGGCTCGCCGCCGGCGGACTCGCCGCGGGGCTCGCAGCGCTCGTGATCGTCCTCGTGCGCGGCCGCCGCAAGGCCTGACCCGGCAGGGCCGTTGGCCCGCGGGCGAGGCACCGCCGCCCGCGGGCCCCTCTGCCCGGGCCGTTGAGCGAGCGAGGAACGAGCGAGACGAAACGCCTGAACCCACGAGCAAGCGCCGTTTCGTCTCGCTTCGCTCGCTCAACGACCGGACACGACGACACGCAAGGACTCCCCATGACCGACACGCTCGC
>NZ_MWLQ01000017.1 GCF_010634855.1 Microbacterium sp. B35-30
CCGGATGCCGCAGACCTGCGATGTCCGGACCGCACCCGCCTGCGGACACGGGGTGTCGGGTGTCGGCGGACCGCGGCAGGATGAGACGCATGCCGTACGAGATCCCCGCGCCGATGCTCGCGAAGTCCGTGCCCGACGTCCCCGACGCGGCGAAAGTGCCCGGCGGCCTGAGCTACGAGCCCAAATGGGACGGCTTCCGCGCCCTGATCTCGTGGGACGGCGAGAACGTCGAGATCGGGTCGCGCGGCGCGAAGCCGCTGACGCGCTACTTCCCGGAGCTCGTCGAGGCATTCGCGCGGGTGCTTCCCGAACCCTGTCTGCTCGACGGCGAGATCGTCGTGCCGGTCGATCGTGACGGCCGTCGCCGGCTCGACTGGGAGTCGCTGTCGCAGCGCATCCACCCCGCGGCATCCCGCGTGAACATGCTCGCCGAGCAGACGCCGGCGATGTTCATCGCGTTCGACCTGCTCGCCGTCGGCGACCGCGATCTGCAGGGCGAGCCGTTCGCCACGCGACGCGAGACGCTCGTCGACCTGCTCCGCGACGTGCCCGACCCGGTGCACGTCACACGCACGACAGACGATCCCGACCTCGCGCGCCGCTGGCTCGCCGAGTTCGAGGGCGCCGGGCTCGACGGCGTCGTCGCGAAGCCGCTCGACCAGCCGTATGCGCCCGGCAAGCGCACGATGTTCAAGATCAAGCACGCCCGCACGGCCGACGTCGTCGCACTCGGCTACCGCATCCACAAGTCCGGCGAGGGGGTCGGCTCCCTGCTGGTGGGGCTGTACGGCGAAGACGGCACGCTCTATCCCGTCGGCGGTGTCGCCGCGTGGAGCAACGCGCGCCGTCTCGAGCTCATCGACGAGCTCGCGCCGCTCGTTCAGCGCGACGCCGACGGCGAGGCGCTGAAGGGCGAGGGCGAGAAGTCGCGCTTCCAGGCCGGCCGGGCCGACTCCTCGTTCGTGAGGCTGCGCCCGGAGCGCGTGCTCGAGGTGCGATACGACCAGCTGGAGGGCTGGCGGTTCCGGCACACGGTGCAGTTCGAGCGCTGGCGCCCCGATCGCGACCCGTCATCCTGCACATACGAGCAGCTCGAGGTCGTCGCTGCCTACGACCTCGCGGACGTCCTGGTCTGAACTCAGCCCCCACGCGCCCTCTCGCAGCCCACCCGCGCCTCGGCAGCGGGCGCCGGTGCTGCGCGGCGGAACCCCCTGTTCGGTCGATCAGCGCGGGTGTACCGTGCGGCCAGAGTCACCGCTGACGGAGGCTTCCATGGCCGAGTCCCACCACCGGGCACCGCGACGCCGGGCCGGAGTGCGGCGCGCTCTCGCCGGCGCGGCGCTCGGCGCGCTGCTGATTGCGACGGGTTGCGCCGTGGCTCCCTCGCGCTCGCTCACCGAGGTCATGGGTGAGGAGCTGGCGTCGGTGTTCGACGTCGTCTACGGCGAGGAGACGGTGCGCGCCGTTATCATCCAGCAGCACGGCGAGCCCGTGTACGAGTGGTACGTCGACTCCGCTCCCGACGACACGTGGGACGTGCGCGGCGTCACCAGGATCGTGACATCGACCCTCGTCGGCATCGCGATCGATCGCGGCCTCATCCGCGGGGTCGACGCGACGCTCGGCGAGCTGCTCCCCGCGTATGCCGGGATTCTCACGCCCGAGACGGCTGCCATCCCGCTGAAGTCGGTGCTCACGCACACCGCGGGTCTTCCGCTCAGAGTCGGCGCGTCCGCCGCGGCCGCGCCGGACTGGATCGCCGCGATCCTCGCCGAGCGAACGGCCCGCGACCCCGTGGGCGGCCGGGTGCTGCCGTCGGACGCGGGCGCCCACATCCTCTCCGCGGTGATCACCCAGGCGACCGGGATGTCGCTGCTGCAGTTCGCGCAGCAGGCGCTCTTCGATCCGCTGGGCATCGACACCGATCCGCTGTGGGAACAGCGCCTGGCGTCCGTGGCCGATCTCCCGGCGCTGGTTCCCTCGTACGACGACGCCGAGATCGCGTGGCCGGCCGACCCCCAAGGCGTCACCCTGGGCTGGTCGCATCTGCGACTACGCCCCTCGGATCTGCTCCGGATCGGTGAGCTGTACCTCGACGAAGGCGCCTGGGATGACACGCAGGTGGTGTCGCCGACCTGGGCCGTCGAGGCCACCTCCGCCCTGGTCGCCACGAGAGACATCGGCACGACGAGCTACGGCTATCAGTGGTGGGTCGACCGGCCACGCGAGGTCTACTACGCGCAGGGCGACGGCGGCACGGCACTCGTCGTCGATCGGTCGAGGGATGCCGTGGCCGTCGTCGTATCGGAAGTCACCGCCGACGACCCCCGCGGCACGATGGGGCTCACACCGGCGACGGCGGCCGGTCTCGCGATCGCGCTGATCCGGAACCTGCCCGACCCCTCGGAGTGATCGAACCTGGGTCACCCCTCGTCCTTCGGCCAGTTCTCGGGGTTGATGCGACTCGGCTGCACGCGCGGCGGCTCTCCGGGCATCTTCGGGAAGTCCGGCGGGAAGGGCAGCTCACCGAGGCCGTCGTCGAGGTCGCGCTGCCACCACTCGAGCAGCGTGTCGATGCGCCCGGGCTTCGCGAGCAGGTCGGCCCACGGGTCGCCGATCTCGGCGAGCCGCTTCGGCACGGTCCGCACCGTGAACGTGGCGGGATCGACACCCGCCTCGAGCTCGTCCCAGGTGAGCGGTGTGGAGACGGTCGCCGTCGGCAGAGCCCGCGGGCTGTAGGCGCCTGCCATCGTGCGATCCCGATTCGCCTGGTTGAAATCGATGAAGATGCGCTCGCCGCGCTCTTCCTTCCACCAGTTCATCGTGACCTTGTCGGGCAGGCGCCGCTCGAGCTCGCGCCCGGCCGCGATGACCGCGTGGCGCACATCGAGGAACTCCCACTCCGGCTCAATGGGGCAGAACACGTGGATGCCGCGGTTGCCGCTCGTCTTGACGAACGCCGTCAGACCCGCCTCGGCGAGCACGTCGCGCAACGCGGGGGCGACGGCTGCGGCATCCGCGAAATCGGTTCCCGGCTGCGGATCGAGGTCGATGCGCAGCTCGACGGGGTTGTCGGTGTTCGCCGTCAGCGACGCCCAGGGGTGGAAGACGATGGTGTTCATCTGCACGGCCCACACCGCCGCGGCGATCTCCGTGAGGATGATCTGCGGATGCCGTCGCCCGCTGTTGTACGTGACGGTCTGGGCTTCGACGAACGCCGGCGCCCCCTTCGGCGGGTTCTTGGAGTAGAACCGCTCGCCCCCCACGCCCTCGGGGAAGCGCTCGAGCGACACCGGCCGGTCGCCGTTGGCGGCGAGGAAGGGCCCCTCCACCGCGATGAGGTACTCGGCGAGTTCTTGTTTCGTGATTCCCAGTTCGGGCCAGATCTCGCGGCGGGGATTCGAGATCCCGACCTCGCGATCGCCGTCCGGACCGGGCACGGTGAGGGTGATGCGCTCCGACGCCATGGTCCGACGCTAGCGGGCAGCCCCGACAGAGGCCACCCGCCCGCGGTGCGCGAGATTCAGGAGACGCGCCGCCGCGGCATCCGTGCTCACCGGTGGCGCCGGCGTGTCTCCTGAACTCTCGACGGCCCCGGCGATCGCCCTCACCGTTCGACGGGGAACACCATGTGCGTCACCCGCGTGCTCGGGATGATCGTGGTCGGGTCGCCCAGCCGCACCGCTGCCGGGTCGACGTCGGCGAAGTAGCGGTGGCCGCTGCCGAGCACCACCGGCACCAGGTCCACTGCAACCTCGTCGACGAGCCCGGCGGCGAGCGCCTGACCCGTGACCGTGCCGGCGGCGAGCGCGACCGTCCGATCCCCGGCGATCTCCTGCGCACGCGCGACGGCGGCCTCGATGCCTTCGGTCACGAAGTGGGCGTTGCCGGTGTGGGCATGTGCCCAGGCCGTCGGCGCGTCGTGCGTCAGCACGACGAAGGGCACACCCAGCGGGTGCTCGCCCTTCCAGCCGTCGGTGATGTCGAACAGCAGCCGTCCGACGACGAGACAGCCGATCTCGCCGACCCACTCCCGCCAGTAGTCGGCGCTCGCGGGCGTCAGGTGGAACGACGCGGGCTCGCTCGCGGTGACGACCTCGACGTCGCCGGCCTCGTACCAGTCGAACAGCCGTCCCGGGTCGTTGTTCTCGTGAGCGACGAAACCGTCGAGTGACATGGATGCTGAGGCCACGACCTTGCCCATGGCTCAGCTCTCCCCGGCGAGCATCTTCTCGAGCTTGTCGTAGCCCTCGCGCATACCGCGCTCCATGCCCTCGGACTGCATGTTCTCGAGCACCTCGATGCTCGAGAACACGCTGCGGTCGGCGATCCGCGACCGGCCGCCCTCGAGCGTCTCGAAGCGGATGACGTCGATGCTGACCTCGTCGGGCCAGCCTTCGTACTCGAACGTCTGGATGATCAGTTCGTTCTCGCGCACGGTGTGGAACACCCCGCGGAACGCGTACTCGCCGTTGGCGTCGCGCTGGACGAAGCGGTAGCCACCGCCGGTCCGGAAGTCCCAGTGGGTGATCTCGGTGCGCTCCTCGCCGGGGCCGATCCATTGCCCGAACAGCTCGGGGTCGGCGTGAGCGCGGAACAGCGCCTCGACGGGCGCGTCGAATTCGCGCGTGATGTCGGCGTACGACGTACCCGGAACGGCTTCGATGATGAGGGGGTTGCTCATGATTCCTTCTCCTTCGTGTCGGTCGTGCGAGGGGTCCTCAAGGCTGGTGAGCGGTGGCGGCGGGCGAGACCCCCGGCGTGCCCGCGGCCTCGGTCGCGGTCGAGGTCGAGGTCGCGAGCAGTGTGTCCAGTCGGCGGTACGCGCGCTCGGCATCCAGTCGATAGCGGTCGATCCATGCCGTGAGCTGCTCCAGCGCCGCGGCGTCGAGATGGACCGGCCGACGCTGCGCGTCTCGAGACCGGGTGACGAGGCCGGCGTCTTCGAGCACCTTGATGTGGCGCGACACGGCCTGCATCGTGATCTCGAAGGGCTCGGCGAGCTCACCCACTGCCGCCGGGCCGCGGCTCAGGCGCGCGATGATCGCGCGGCGCACCGGGTCGCCCAGCGCGACGAACGCCCGGTCCAGCTCCTGATCGTTCATACT
The DNA here is from genome assembly GCF_010634855.1 of Microbacterium sp. B35-30. Classification (GTDB taxonomy): domain Bacteria; phylum Actinomycetota; class Actinomycetes; order Actinomycetales; family Microbacteriaceae; genus Microbacterium. Next base: position 5,109 of record NZ_MWLQ01000017.1, read on the forward strand.
CAACAGCATCCTTTATCAACACCTATGTTGAATAGGGTACGCGCACGTCGGCGAATGTCAACACTCGATCACTGCGGAGCCCCCGGTCGTTGAGCGAGCGAGGAACGAGCGAGACGAAACGCCCACACCCGGCGCGCGACCTCACCCCCGGTCGTTGAGCAAGCGAGGAACGAGCGAGACGAAACGCCCGCACCCGGCGCGACCTGGTGACGCGTTCAGCCTGTGAGCGACAGCACCGGGCCGAGGTCGTCGCGCGTGAGGCGGATCCACGGGCCCGCGGGATCCACCACGACGCCGGTGATCCCCTCGTCGCTGGTCAGCGCGCGCGACAGCTGGGCGGCGGTGATCGGCGCGGCGTTGTCGCCGCGGCCCATCACGGCGACCTCGAGCGGGTGCGAGTAGATCTCGAGGTAGCGCGCACCGCTTCCGTCGCGGCCCTCGGCGAGACCCGGCGCCCCATTGTCCGCTGTGCCGACGGCGACCCAGAGCGGCACGCGGGTGAGCGCCTCGGCGACCTTGGCGCCGATGTCGGGGGTGCGCTCCGCGGCGAGCAGCGTCTTGACGGTGAGCTGCGGGTCGGCTTTCTCGACGGCGCGCTCCAGGAGCTCCTTCGGCAGGACGGCGCGCGACGGCGTCGACGCCGGGTCGATGATGATCCCGTCGTACGAACTTCCCAGCACGTGCCGCAGCACGGTGAGCACCGGCTGGCCCATCGCGGACGTGTCGGTGTCGCCGTCGGCCTTGAGGCTCGCCTGCAGCGCCGCTCCGCTCGAGAACACGAGCGCGAACGTGCGGTCGCCCGCGTTGGCGACGGCGAGCGGCAGACCCTTGCCCTCGGCGAGCAGGGTGCGGGCGTCGCCCTTCACGCGCAGGAAGACGTGGCCCTGCATCAGCTGTCGCGCGACGTCCAGCAGCGCCTGCGATTGCGGCGCGTCGCCGACGCGGCCGAGCGCCGCCCGCAGCAGAGCGTTGTCGCGCAGCCCGGGCACCGTTTCGGTCTGCTCGGGCGCTGTGCGCATCCACTCGCGCGTTCCCATCCGCGGTCGAGGCCCCGGAGGCATCGGCTCGTCGCCCTGCGCCGCGCCCTCGGCCCCCGCAGCCGGCGCGGGTGCGGGTGCCACACCGAGCCCCCCGAAAGACGAGACCGAGATCGACACGCCGGCCGCGGCATCCGCGTCGGAATCCCCTGCAGGCGCGCCGGCATCGGCGTCGACCACACCCTCGCCCTCGGCCGCACCCGCGGGCGCCGCCTCGCTCGCTGCCGGAGCCGCGGGGGCGGGGTCGGCGTCCGGCGTCGGCGCCTCAGCCGGCGACGACTCGGGCGAGGGCGTCGACTGCTCGGCGGGCTTCTTCGGACGGCGCGAGAACAAGGCCATTGTGCGAGCCTAACCCGCCGCCCTGATCTGCCGATCCGGTCGCGTCAGCGCTCTCCCGTTCACAACCCAGGAGGGCCGCGTGTGGTCGGGCGGCGGGACCCCGGAATCCCGCGGTCGGGTGCTCCGCGACGACTCCGCCAGCCTGAGTTGCGAACAGGGCCGTCACCCCAGCGCCGCAACCCCCGCAGCGATCACGCCGATGCCGACGGCGAGAAGGGATGCCGCAAGCACGACGACTCCCGCCCACAGCAGTGCGATCGCCCGACCCGGCCGCTGCGGGTCGCGGCCCAGCACCGAGAGGAAGAACCCGCCCGGGATCAGGATCGCGCTCGCGAGCACGCCGACCGACGCCCATTGCCACGGGAGCGCCGCCCCCGCCGCCGAGGTCAGGAGCAGACTCACCAGTCCCAGCAGCACGAGCACCCCGGCGTGGGCGTGGCCGGCGCGGAAGAAGGTCTTCTGCAGATCGTTGAACGGCAGACCGTGCGACGCGATACGCAGCAGGAAGGTGCCGCCCGACATCACGCCGATGACGGTGAGGATCGTCGCACCGGCGACGATCGTGAGGACCGGGTCCATGATGACCTCCATTGGATAGTTACGCTCTCCAGTATTGGATAGATATACTATCCAGCACAAGACCCCGGAGGGCCGCCGTGAAGATCTCGGAACTGTCAGAGCTCAGCGGCGTCCCGGTCGCCACCGTGAAGTTCTACATCCGCGAAGGCATGCTGGCCCGCGGCGAGGCCCTCTCGGCCACGCGGGCCGAGTACGGCGAGGAGCACCTCAGCCGGCTGCGGTTGATCGCGGCGCTGGCCGATGTGCGTGGCCTGCCGCTGGCGCGCGTCCGTGAGGTGCTCGCCCTGATCGACGCTCCGCTCGACGATCCGATGGAGACCCTCGGGCGCGCCGTCGGCGCCCTGCCCCCTTACGTCGACGGCGGAAGAGACGACTACCCGCGCGCACGGGAGGCGATCGCCGAACTCGGTCTGACCTACGACGCCGACTTCACCGCGGTGGCTCAGCTCGACGAGGCGCTGCGCGCGCTCGACGCGGCGGGGTTGGATGCCTCCCCCGCCGCACTCGCCCGCTACGGCGCCGCGATGCGGCAGGTCGCGGCGGACGAGGTCGCCCCGATGGGTGCCATGTCACCCCCCGAGGCCGTGGCGTACGCGGTGCTCGGGACGGCGATGTACGAGCCGGTCATGCTCGCCCTGCGCCGCCTCGCCCACCACCACCTGCTCGCGGAGCGAACCGCGCACGACCCGGTTCGTTGAGCGAGTGAAGCGCGTCGCGACGCGTCGAGCCACTCGTGTGCGCCAGGTGCGCGCGTTTCGTCTCGCTCGTTCCTCGCTCGCTCAACGACGGACCGAGGAGTACCGGTCGTTGAGCGAGCGAAGCGAGACGAAACGCCGGCAACTCACCCCGCTCCAGATCGACGGCTGCCCCGTCGGCGCGAGCCGCTGCGTCAGAGTTTCGAGATCGGCGCGATCTTGATCAGCAGCTTCTTCGGACCCGCCGCGTCGAACCGCACGTGCGCCACGCGCTTCGCGCCTTCGCCGGTGACGGCATCCACTCGTCCCTCACCGAAGTCGTCGTGACGGATGCGGTCGCCCGGCGCCAGCTCCATGTCGCCGTTGTCGCGCACCTTGGAGGGGATCTTGTTCGCGAAGCGCTCGAGGTTGCCGGCCGGCTCGCGACGCGCGAGCGGCACCAGGTCGTCGCCGTAGCGGCGCCCTCCCGAGCCGCCGAATCCGGAGCCCGAGCCGCGCCGCGCGTTGAGCGCCCGCGACTGGGTGCCGCCGCGGGAGTTGACGTCGCCGGGCGACTGCCGCCAGTGCAGCAGCTCATTCGGGATCTCCTGCAGGAAGCGGCTGGGCATCGCCACCGTCACCTCGCCGAACTGCGCGCGTGTCATCGCCAGTGAGAGGTACAGGCGCTTGCGGGCACGCGTGATGCCGACGTAGAAGAGGCGCCGCTCCTCTTGCGGACCGCCCGGCTCGCCCGCCGAGATGCGGTGCGGGATGAGGTCCTCCTCGACGCCGGTGACGAACACGGCGTCGTACTCCAGGCCCTTCGCGGTGTGCAAGGTCATGAGCGAGACCGAACCCGAGGCGTCCTCGAGGTCGTCGGCGTCGGACACCAGCGCCACCTCGGTGAGGAAGTCGAGGAGGGTCCCCTCGGGGTTGTTGCGCGCGAACTCGCGGGCGACGGCCACCATCTCATCGAGGTTCTCGATGCGCGCCTCGTCCTGCGCGTCCTTGCTGGCCCGCAGCGCGTCGTAGTAGCCGCTCTTGTTGAGCAGCAGCTGCAGACCGTCGGCGACCGCGGTCGGGGGCGCGAGCTCTCCCGAGGCGGGAAGCATGATCTCGGATGCCTCGGCCAGCACCGCGTCCAGATGCGCGATGGCCGCCTGGATCTTGGGCCCGACACCCAGCGCCGACGAGTTCGCGAGCGCGTCGCGGAACGTGATCTGCTGGTCCACCGCGTAGCGGGAGATCGTCTCGATCGTCACGTCGCCGATGCCGCGACGCGGCCGGTTGATGATGCGGCGCATCGCCATCTCGTCGGCGGGGTTCGCCACCGCCACGAGGTACGCCAGGGCATCCTTGATCTCGGCGCGCTCGTAGAACTTCGTGCCGCCCATGATCTTGTAGGGCAGGGCGGAGCGGATGAAGATCTCTTCCAGCGCACGGGACTGCGAGTTGGTGCGGTAGAACACGGCCACCTGCGAGTAGTCGACGCCCGCCCGCCGCAGCGCCTCGATCTCGTCGGCGACGAACTGCGCCTCGTCGTGCTGCGAGTAGCCGGTGAAGCCGATGATCTTCTCGCCCTCGCCGACGTCGGTCCACAGGCGCTTGTCTTTGCGGTCGAAGTTGTGGCCGATGACGGCGTTCGCGGCCGACAGGATGTTCTGGGTCGACCGGTAGTTCTGCTCGAGCAGCACGACTTTGGCGCCCGGGTAGTCCTTCTCGAACTCGCTGATGTTGCGGATGTCGGCGCCGCGGAAGGCGTAGATCGACTGATCCGAGTCGCCGACGACGGTGAGCGATGCGCCGTCCTCGGCGGCCGGTGAGGCCTCGAAGATCATCATGCCGCCGGATCCGGCCAGGGGCGCGGCATCCGATCCGGGCGGACGCGTCAGCTCATGGATCAGCGCGTACTGCGCGTGGTTGGTGTCCTGGTACTCGTCGACGAGCACGTGACGGAAACGCCGGCGGTACACGTCCGCCACCTGCGGGAACGCGCGGAACAGGAACACCGTCTGGCCGATGAGGTCGTCGAAGTCGAAGGCGTTCGCCCGCTGCAGCTCGCGCTGGTACGCGCCGAACAGCTCGACGAAGACACGTTCGGCGGGATCGCTCATGTTGGCCGAGCGCGCGTAGGACTCGGCATCCGCCAGCTCGTTCTTCAGCTTCGAGATCTTCGACTGCGTGGCCGCGGGGGTGAGCCCGAACGCATCGGCCTCGTGCTCTTTGACGAGCCGCTTGATGAGCGCACGCGAGTCGCCCGAGTCGTAGATCGTGAACGACTTTGTGAACCCGAACTGCTCGGCCTCGCGGCGGAGGATGCGCACACATGCTGAGTGGAACGTCGAGATCCACATGCCGCGCGCCGAATCGCCCACCAGATGCTCGACGCGCTCGCGCATCTCGCCCGCGGCCTTGTTGGTGAAGGTGATCGCGAGGATCTGGCTCGGCCACGCCTCGCGGTTGCGCAGCAGCGACGCGATGCGGCGCGTGAGCACGCTGGTCTTTCCCGAGCCGGCGCCGGCGACGATCAGCAGCGCCTGTCCGCGGTACGTCACGGCCTCGCGCTGCTGCGGGTTCAACCCTTCGAGAAGGTCTTCGTCGGAACGCGCGCCCACGTGCGGCGCAGCGCCCATCGGGTGGGCGGCGTCGAGGACGATCGGACGAACGGTACCCGCGCCCGGCGCGGTCGGAATGGCGTCGGTCATGTCCCACCAAGTCTAGGTCGCCGCGCCGACACCGGCCGGGCGCATGCCGCCCTCGCATCCGCGGACGCGGGCACGCCGCCTCTCACGAAAGACGGGATGCTGCGGCCTCCAGTCGCCGCATCGCCTGCGGGACCTCATCGAGGCGTTCCGCCGCCTCGTCCCTGGCCACCTCGGCGATCCTGTCGTACGCGTGCGACAGCTCCCCCGCGCGCCCGGCGACGGCTGCCTCATGATCCACCCGTTGCGCGAGCAGCATGGCGTCACGGTGCGCGCCGAGCGCATCGTGGATGTCGTCGCCGGCCTCCACGAGCGCCTCCATCTCCTTCGTGCGCAGCCCGGGAGCGGCATCCGTGACGGATTCCGCCACATACCGCATGCGACGTGCGGCCTTGCGGAGGGCGTGGTAGCGCGCATCCGTGCCGTCGAGCCGGGATTCTGCCTTCTCCACGCGACGCGCCTGTCTCGCCACCGCCGCGACCAGCACCTCCTCGGCCTCGCGATCGGGCTCGACGGGAATCGCCGCATCGACGAACTCGCGCAGCAGCCGCGCCCGCTCCTCGGCGCGCGGCGAGCTCGCGAGCTCCACCAGCCGCTGATGAGCCACCGAGTAGGCCTCCTGCTCGCTGCCGACGAGCCGCCGTTGCACGTCCGGGTCGTCGATCTCCGCCCGTTCCAGCATCTCGGCCGCGACCTCGGCGCGCACCTCGATGTCACGCACGACGCCGAGTTGCCGCCCCCACTCCACGTAGGCCACGCGCACGCGCTCGGCTGCGCGGGCGTCCAGCGCGTCTCGGAAGCCTCGGAGCACGCTGCGCAGGCGCCTCACCCGCACCCGGTGCTGATGCACACCATCTGGCTCGTCGGCGACCGCGGCCGGGAGGGTCGCCTCGACCTCGTCCGCGGCGCGGCGCACGATCTCGCCGAGCACCTCGCCGAGCGTCGGGCTCTCCTGCGGTCTTCGCACGTCCCGAGCTTAGAGATACCGGCCACGTCACGCGATCCTCACCTTCTCCCAGAGGAGAGCACGCTCCGAAAGCCGCGGCAGCGGTTCAGAGCAGGCGGCGCGCCGAAGCCCAGGCCGTCAGCTCGTACCGCGATGACAGCTGCAGCTTGCGCAGCACCGCCGACACGTGCGACTCGACCGTCTTCATCGAGATGAACAGCTCGGCGGCGACCTCCTTGTAGGCGTAGCCGCGGGCGATGAGTCGCATCACCTCCTGCTCGCGCGCCGAAAGCCGGTCGAGCTCGTCGCTGGTCGCCGCCGTCTCGCCGACGGCCGCGCCGAAGGCATCGAGCACGAAGCCGGCGAGACGCGGCGAGAACACCGCGTCCCCCTCCGCGACGGCGTGCACCGCCTGGCTCACCTCGGCGCCTGACGAGCCCTTCGTGATGTAGCCCCTGGCACCGGCACGGATGACGCGCACGACGTCCTCCGCGGCATCCGACACGCTCAGCGCCAGGAATCGCGTCGTCGGCACCATGGGCCCGGCCGCACGGATCACCGTTTCGCCGCCGGCGGCCTCGGGGCCGGATGCGGCTGCACCCTGCCCCGAGGGCAGGTGCACGTCGAGCAGCACGACGTCGGGACGCGTCGCCTCGATGACGGCGACGGCGGCAGCGGCGTCGGCGGCCTCGCCGACGACGTCGATCGACGCGTCGAGGTCGGCCCGCAGACCCGACCGGAAGATGGAGTGGTCGTCGACGATCACGACGCGAACCCGGGCATCAGCCACGGCGCACCTCCGATGCGGCGCTCGGCGCAGAGCCGGAAGCGGTGGAGTTCAGGCGACCGGAAACAGCGCCCGATCCACCGGCGGATGCCGGGGCGGGGGCCCCGAACCGCAGGTGCACCTCGGTGCCGCCGCCGGCCCCTCGACGCACAGTGGCGGATCCTCCGGCGCGTCGCATACGGCCCAGGATCGATTGACGGATGCCGAGCCTGTCGTCCGGCACATCCTGCAGGTCGAACCCGGGGCCGCGGTCGCGCACGTACACGTCGACGGCGTTCGCGTTGCCCTCGATGTACACCGACACATCTCCGCCCGCGTGGCGCGCGGCGTTCAGCATCGCCTCGCGGGACGCGGCCGCCACCTCGCCGCTGGCCCGCTCGGCGGGAAGCCCCGCCGAGACGACGTCGATGCGCACCGGGTAGTCGAGCTCGAGGGCGGCCGCGTAGTCGCGCAGGTCGGTCGAGAGGTCGCTGTCGGCGGCGGCATCGCCGTCGTAGAGCCACGCCCGCAGCTCGCGCTCCTGGGCGCGGGCGAGGCGCGCCACCTCACTCGAGGCGCCGGCGCGATTCTGGATGAGCGCGAGTGTCTGCAGCACCGAGTCGTGCAGGTGCGCCGCCATCTCAGCGCGCTGCTCCTCCCGGATGCGCCGCACGCGCTCCCCCGACAGTTCGCGCCACTTGTCGATCAGCATCGACGAGTACACCAGTGCGATCCCGACGAGCGGCATCAGCGCATAGACGAAGCCGGCCACTCCGACCTGCTGCAGTGTCGTCAGCTGTGCGAGCAGCAGCACGATGAGCACCACGGTGACGACGATGCGCACGACCGCCTCGTGCCGCGGACCCCGCGCGGGATCGCGACGATCGACCAGCGTCGCCCACGCGCCCGCCGCGACTGCGAGCGTGGTCGCGGCGAACACGCCGCCCGTCCACCCGGGCATCGACGTCTGCACCATGCCGTTGCCCGAGAACAGTGCGATGGCCGCCACCGTCGCGGCCGTCGCGGCGATCGCCGCGCCGGTGAGGATCCACGCCACCGGTGCACGGCGCGTCGGCACCTGCACCGGGGATCCACCGAGCGAGGCGTCGTGCGCAGGGTCAAGTGCGGGGTCGTGCGCCGGGTGATCCGCACGGCTCGGGGCCGCTGCCCCACCCGCCGGCACGGCGTCCGGCGCGGTGCCGGGCTCGACGTCGTCCCAGGGCATGAAAAGCCAGAGCCACGCGTACAGCAGCACTCCCGCCCCCGAGACGAGCGTCAGCGCGACGAAGCTCGTGCGCACGAGCCAGACGGGCCACCCGAGGTGGCCGGCGAGGCCGGACGAGACCCCCGATACCACGCAATCCCGCGGCCGCCGAAGCGGCGGCCGCGGGAGCGCCGCCTCCGGCCCGCCGCTCGCCTCGCCGCCCACCGCTCCGCCCACGGCGCCCGCACCAGGCGGCGAGGTCGCGGGGACCGCAGCGGGCGGGTTCGAAGGCATGCCGCCATCCAATCACCGCCCTCCGTCCCCGACCACACCCGGGCGCCAGGATCAGGGAAGGGTCAGGGGATCACCCCATAGCGGGCGCCTGCCGGCGGCGGCCAGGGTGGAACCATGACCGACACCACCTCCGCTCCCCCCACCGACCCGGGACCGCCGCCGCCCGCACCACCCGAGGCGCCGCACGCATCGGACCGGTTCTTCGACTGGGTGCGCGGGTTGGGCATCGCCCGGGGCGACGCCTGGCTCGGCGGCGTGTGCGGCGGACTCGCGGCGCGCCTGCGGATCGACCCGATCATCGTGCGCGGCATCTTCGTCGTGGTCGCGCTGCTCGGCTTCCCCGCCCTGCTCGTCTACGCGATCGCCTGGGCGCTGCTGCCCGACACGGATGGCCGCATCCACCTTCGCGAGCTGTTCCACGGCCGCTACGACCAGGCGATGACCGGCGTCTTCATCATCGCGGCCATCGGGTTCGTGCCGGTGGTGCCGTGGCTGCGCAACGTGCTGCTCTGGCCCGTGTGGGCCCTCACCGGCTTCGCGCCGTGGGCATGGGACGGCGGCGCCGCAGGCGTCTCTGCGCTCGACGTGCTCGGCTTCCTGCTGGGTATCGCCCTCATCGGCGGACTGGTGTTCCTCATCGTCCGGTCGGCACGCGCCGATCGGTCCCCCTGGGCGGCGGCGCAGAAGGCTTCCGCGCCGCCCGTCCCCCCGGTCGCACCTCATTCGGGTGACGGTGCGACCTCTCCCTACGCGGCAACGGCCGCGGGAGCCGCGGACTCGGCCGGTCGGGCGCCGGCCGGGTCCGTGACGGGAGACGGGGCGACGGGTGCCGCGAGCGCACCGGCGAACGGCGCTCAGGTCGCCGACTGGCGCTCGCGACAGGAGGCGTGGCGCACGCAGAACCAGGCGTGGCAGCGCAGCCAGCAGGACGCCGGTCGCGCGGCTCGCGAGCAGGCCCGCCGCGAACGCGAAGCCGCCGGCACCGCCTTCGCCCGCGAAGCCGAGGAGCGTCGCCAGATCCGTCACGCCACACGGCCGCGCACCAGCTTCGTGTTCGTCCTCACCGCCCTGGGCGCGGCGGTCGTGGCGGGGGCTCTCGCGGTGCTCACCACGGCGAGCACGCCGTTCGCGGGGGCCATCGGCGTGTTCACCGCCGCCCTGGTCACTGCTCTCGCGATGGTCGTCGCCGGAATCGCGCGCCGTCGCAGCGGCTTCCTGACCGCCGTCACGATCGTGCTGCTGGTGATCGGCGGATCGGTGGCTGCGGCATCCGGTCCCGATCGCTTCGTGGTCGGCAACGTCAATCTCGGCACGGCCAGCTACGAGCAGGCGCTCGTGCAGCCATTCGGCAGCACGAACATCTCGGTCGACCAGCTGTCACGATCCGAGGACGTCCGCGCCGGAGGCGTCGTCCTCACGAAGGGCGTCGGGGGCACCGACATCGTCGTCTACCCGGGCACCGTGCTCGAACTCGACGCGATTCTCGGCGACGGCTCCGTGGTCTTCGAACGACTGCCCGGAACCGACGGCGGCGATGTCGAGTCGGGCACGGTGGAGCCCGGCAGCGACGGCGCCGTCGACTGGCGCGTCAGCAACGAAGACCCCTCCACAGATGCCGTCACGACGCAGCACATCACCCTCGACCAGCGCACCGGCTCGGTCCACGTCGCGATCTTCGAGAAATGAGCCCCGCCATGAGCACTCCCGAGACTCCGGATGCCGCACCCGGCGCTGACGCCCTCGCCCAGCCCGGCCCGGCCGACGCCATGGACACAACGGCCACCGAGACGGCGACCCACGTCGGCCTGACACCGCCCCTGCCGACGGTGGCCGCCTCGGACGCGGCCGCCTCGGCATCGGTCGCCGAGGACGACTTCGTCCCGCCTGCGCCGGCGACCACCGCCGTCCTCCCCCCGCCGTACGTCGACACCCGGCCGCCCGCCTGGGACGCGCCGACGCAGACCGCGGCGCCCGAGCGGCCCGTGCCCGCGGCATCCGTGGATCTCACCGGCCCGCGCATCCGCTGGGCGGGAATCGTGTGGGGGCTCGTCCTCGCCGCGATCGCTGCAGTTGCGCTGTGGGTCCTCCTCGACCCGGCCAGACAGGCCGTGCTCACCTCGTGGCTGGTGGGGCTGAACCCGGCGACGGCGATCGCCATCGCCGTCCTCCTCCTCGGCATGTTCGCGCTCATCACGGGCGTCGTCGGCATCGCCCGCCGCGCCCAGCGCGGCCTCGAGCGCCGGCGCGCGGCATCCGCTCCCGCCCGGACCTGACCCCGAACAGGTCAACCGCGCTTCCACAGGAGGTTGAAACGAACCAACCTCCTGTGGAAGGCCGGTTGACCTGTTGAACGGAGCGACAACCAGCCCGGCACCCCCGCCTCACAGCGGGTTCGCGGCATCCGATCGAGAGAATCGACCCGTGCGCACCCTCCTCAACATCATCTGGCTCGTGCTGTCGGGCTTCTGGATGTTCCTCGGCTACCTGCTGGCGGGGGTGCTGCTGTGCATCCTGATCTTCACGATCCCGTGGGGCATCGCCTCGTTCCGCATCGGCCTCTACGCACTGTGGCCGTTCGGCCGCACCGTCGTCGACAAGCCGGGCGTCGGCGTCGGATCGTTCCTCGGCAACGTGGTGTGGGTGATCCTCGCCGGCTGGTGGCTCGCGATCGGCCACATCCTGACGGGTGTCGCGCTGTGCATCACGATCATCGGCATCCCGCTGGGCATCGCGAGCTTCAAGCTCGTGCCGATCTCGCTCATGCCGCTCGGCAAGAACATCGTCCCCGCCGACCTGGTCCGCGCCGCCTGAGCGGCGGGTCTACTCCCCCGGCAGCCAGGCCTCGATCGCCTCGACGACCTCGGGAGCATCGGGCTTGGTCTGCGGCGCGAACCGCTTGACCTCGCCCGAGGGGCTCACCAGGAACTTCTCGAAGTTCCACGTGATGCGGCCCTTCTTGCCGTCGACGTCGGGCGTTCCGGTCAGCTCCTGGTAGAGCGGGTGAGCGTGGCGACCGTTGACCCGCACCTTCTCGGCCATCGGGAAGGTGACGCCCCACGTGGTCGAGCAGTACTCCGCGACCGCTTCTTCGGTCGAGAGCTCCTGCAGGAACTGATTGCTCGGAAAGCCGATCACCGTGAAGCCGCGGTCGGCATACGCCTTCTGCAGCGCCTCGAGCTGTTCGTACTGCGGCGACAGTCCGCATCGCGACGCGACGTTGACGACGAGGGCGAGCCGTCCGTCGGCGAGCTCGCCGAAGGTGGTGCTGTCTCCGTGGATCGTGGTGACGGGGATCTCTTCGAGGGTCATGCGTTTCCCTTCCTTGCCGTTCATCAGGCGACGGATGCCGCGCGTGCGTCGTAGCCGCGCATCGAGCTGCGCAGCGACCGGAGCGTTCCGATGACCGACTCGGCGTCGGCGGGCGTGACCTGCATGGCCTCCGCGACGCAGCGCTCGATATGGCCGAGTTCGCCGCGCACTGCCAGGGCGTGCGCGGTGGCGGTGATCCGCACCGAGCGGCGGTCGGTGGACCGGTGCTCGCGGTGCAGATAACCCATGCGCTCGAGCCGCCCGACGAGTCCCGAGACACTGCTTGCGTCGAGCGACAGCGCCTCGGCCAACTCGCCCGGCGATACCTCGTCACGCTCCCACACGACCGCGAGCAGCATGAGCTGCTGATAGGTCAGCCCCCACGGCTCGAGCAGGTCGCGGTAGAGCTGCAGGGTCGCCTGCATCGATGTGTACAGCGCGAAGCACACCGACGATTCGAGCGGGGTCCCGGTCGTCGTCATGGGCAAAGCTTTGCATACAAACTATTGGCATACAAGAGAAACGGATACCGCCGCCGCCGTCCGCGCCGATCGCGGAGAACCGCGCCGCACACGCGTTCGCGCCGTGCACCCGAGGGCACACGGCGCGAACGCGGTGGATCCGGCACCGCCGCGCAGCGGCAGCGCCGGGGTGGGATCACTCGGCGACGAGGCTGCTGCAGCCTTCGTCACCCTCGCCGACGCAGACCACGAGGGTCGCGGCGTCGACGAGCGCGTCGGGAACCTGGAAGCTCCACACGTAGCTGTACGACTTGCCGGGCGCCATGACGACGTCGACCGACTGCTGGGCCACGGCTTCGGCAGAGAACGAGTCGTCAGCCGTCGAGCGGAGCACGGGAGCAACGTCGGCTCCGGTGAGATCCTCGTCGGTCACCCACTGGGCGACGTTGGCGGTGACCCACTGGGTACCGGCCTCAGCGTCGCCGAGGGCGCCGGCTGCGGTCTCGTCGGGCACGATTCCGCTCCACACCTCGAGCTGGGCACCGTCGGCGCCGACCCGCTCGCCGACCGCGGCCGGCTCGCTGACCGACGACTCCACGATCTCGGCGGCGGGCGCCGTCTCGGTGGGCTCAGACGCGGCGGTCGATGCGCAGCCCGCGAGAAGCAGGGCGGAGACGGCAGCGATGGACAGGAGTGATGTGCTTCTTGAGCGCATGCTGATTACCTCTTCGAATCGATTCGGGGGATGCTTCTAAAATACCCCTTCGACCCGTGTGGTCCGACCACTCCGCTCGACTCCCCTCCTTCAGGAAGAGGCTTTCGCCGCCGCCTTGCGGCGCCGCCATGGCAACGCCAGCGCGGTGCCCACGACGAGCAGCACCGCGGCGAAGGCGGCCGCGGCCCAGGGCGTCGCATCCGGGATTTCGAGGTAGGTCGTGATGCCGAGGATGCGGGCGAGTCCCCACGGCAGGAGCCCCATCTCGTCGTTCCACAGCGTGAGCGCCGCCTCGAGCCCGACCAGCCCCACGACGATCGACGGCACCAGCAGACCCGCACCGACCGCGGCCAGCACGTACCCGGTGGCGCGGCGGGCGCGCACCTGCGCCGCCAGCGCCCACCCGGCCGCGACGAACACCCAGACGAACAGCGCGAAGGCGACCGCGATATAGGCGGTGCGCAGCACCGGATCGGTCCAGAACGCAAACCAGTAGCCGCCCGGTCCCGTGAACGACAGCGCGAACAGCGTGACGATGCACCGAAGTGTCACCACACCGCCGACCGCGGCGATGACCGGCCAGGGCGACCGGCGCCAGACGAACAGCCGCACGACGAGGGCGAACACGGCCCACGCGCCGATCGTGACGGCCACATGGGTCCATGACAGGAACGACGTCTGCACCGCCCGTGTGGCGACCAGCAGCCCGGCCGGCACGATCAGCAGCAGCCAGCGGTCGAGCTCGAGCAGGCCGAGCGTCGACTCGCGCGCCCGCCACGGGCGGGTCGAGGCGATCCAGGTCGCGCGCGCGGCGGCGGCGCCCGGCCGGGCGACCAGTCGCGTGCGCGCGGCGAGCATGCCGATCACCACCCACGCGATCGCGAGCACCAGGAGAGCTCGTGCGAGCCACGCCATCGTCAGGTCGCGCTCCGCGCGGTCCACGCCCAGCTGTGCGGCGGTCAGGTTGAACGCGGGGTAGTCGAGGTCGCCTTCGTACCGCTCGAGGTGCGTGGCGGCGAGCGCCTCGTACCCGGCGCGGTCGGCATCCCACTGGGCGTAGGCGTCAGGCGAGAGGGTGTCGTGCCACTCCCCCTGGTGGAGGATCATCGCCCGATACGCCTGGAGCAGCCTCAGGGTGTCGAGCTCGTAGTCCAGGGTGTCAACGAAGGCGTCGCGCATGTCGGGCGAGCGCCAGGTCGCGGCATCCGTCCCCGTCACGAGATCGCGCATCTCCTCGACGTCCGCGACCGCCTGAGCACCACCGTCGATCGCCGCGTCGACTCCGCCGGCACCTTCGGCACTGTCGCGCACGATCGCGTAGAGCACATCGAGAACGGCGGAGTCGCCGGTGAGGATGTCCCACTCGAAGATCCACATCATGGGCGGAGGCTCGAGCCCGATGGCGAACACCCGCTTGTCGGCGAACTGCTCGATGTACATCCCCTGCGCGATGGCGTCGCGCGAGAGGGCCATCGCCTCGGTGATCGCCTGCACCGTGGCGGGGTCGTCCGAGAACCACTCCCGCGCCCAGTCGGCTGTCACCTCGGCGACGTCGGTGTCGGGGTCCTGCGCGAGCGCGGCGGCGACCTGGGTGTTCAGCTCGTAGAGCTGCCAGAAGCCCGACTTGAGGTAGAGCGACATGGGTCCGGCACGCCAGGGACCGCCGTCCTGCGTCCACACCCAGACGCCCTCGACGCGGTCGTTCGCGGCGAGCAGCTGCTGCAGCGCCGCCTGGTACTGCGGGCCGAGGTCGTTGGGGAACGCGCCGAAGTTCTCGAACTCGCGGCGGCTCTGGAACTCCACGATGCGTCGCTGATCGCCCCCCTCGAGGGTGTGGTTCAGGGGCAGCCAGGTGTAGGAGTCGCCGAGGGTGTACTTCGTCGACACGATGAGCGCGGGCGAGTCGATGCCGTCGAGCACCGCCTCGTACGACGCGTCGTTCGTATGCATGTCGCCGACGGCGCCGACGCCGACGCTCCACGTGCGGAAGATGACCTCGCGATCGGATGCCTCGGCCTGCGCAGTGAACGCCCCGAGCATCGTCCGCACCGCGTCGACGGTGGTCACTTCGAGCGCGGAGTAGTAGTCCCAGCCGCCCACGTCGTAGACGGGCCCCGCCTCGCCGATGCGGATCAGCACGCCGTCGAGCGCGGGAACCGCCTCGTACAGCTCATCCAGGCCGGCGGCGTAGACGTCCCAGAACTCGGGGTTCTCGGTGTCGAGCGACCCGAACCGGTCGATCAAGTAGTCCTCGAGCGGTCCGGTGAGGGCGAGCATGTCGGTGCGCAGGAAGACCTTCACGCCGAGCTCGTCGGCGCGCTCCCAGAACGGCGCGAACGCCTCGCGGAGGGCGAGGGCCTTGTCGCGGTGGTCATCGCCGTCGGGGTAGACCGCGCCGTCCGGCGCACCGTCGAACGTGACGAACTCGACGAACCCGGGGAAGGCCACGGCGTTGATGCCGTTCGCGAGCGAGTGGCGCAGGAACCCGTCGAAGTCCTCATACGCCGCGGCGAGCGCGGTGTCGTCGATGTACGGCGCCTCGGGCTGCATGACGGCGGCGAACGCCTTGGACGCGTGTGAGTAGTCGTCGCCCGACTCCCATTCGGCCGGGTCGGGCGTGACGCCGACCGCGCCGAGGTCGCTCATCCGCAGCGGCAGACGGGATGCCGCATGCGCGCCGATCAGGTCGGTGAGAGGCTGTGCGGCCCGCACCTGGCCGGCGAGGTCGTAGATCGCCCGCGTAGCGCCCGCCTCGGTGTCGGCCCGGATGCGCAGCGCCGTGGCGTCGCCGTCCAGCGTGTAGCCGTCAGCCTCGTCACCGGCGTCCGCGTCGAGCATCTCGACGGTGAGGGATGCCGTCCCCGCGCGTGCGGGTGCGTCCGCGACCGCGTCGAGCAGCTCGTCCATCGCGACCCCGACACGCTCAGTGTCAGGCACGGTGAGCGTCGCGATCTCGGGCGGGGCTGCGGCATCCGTCGCCTCTGCGACCGCGGGGGCAGCCGACTGCATCTGCGCAGCCGGCTCGGTGCGGATGCCGAGCGCATCCCCGACCACGAACGCGACGCCTGCACCCATCGCCAGCAGCACGATAGCCGTGACGGCAGCGAGGATGCCTCGCCGTCGCGCCGTCGTCATCCTCTGATCCTAGGTGTGCCTCGCCGCGCCCCTGACCGTCGCCCTGGGACGTTGTACACCTGTTGTGGGCCCTTTGCCTCAATGACCCGCTCCAGGCCGATCGTTGAGTGAGTGAAGCGAGGCGTTTCGTCGTCGGGCGCCCTTCGCTCAACGACCGCACGCCACCCCCGGTCGTTGAGCGAGCGAGGAACGTGGTCGTCGAGCGAGCTTGCGAGTCGAAACTCAGAGACGAAACGCCCCGGACCGACACCCCACATCGGTCCGAGGCATCCGTCCCCGCCGTCCTAGCTGCTCT
Organism: Microbacterium sp. B35-30; assembly: GCF_010634855.1. GTDB lineage: Bacteria > Actinomycetota > Actinomycetes > Actinomycetales > Microbacteriaceae > Microbacterium. The sequence continues at coordinate 21,565 of NZ_MWLQ01000017.1, forward strand.
TGCGCATCGCGCGGATGCCGACCGCCAGGCCGACCACCGCGAGCACGACCGCCGCCACCCAGCCCCACAGCACGGTGATGTTCCCGAGGTCGCCGGCGAACAGCGCGCGCTCGGCCTGCACGACCCAGTTGATGGGGTTCACAGTGGAGATCGCGCGCATCCACGCCGGTGCCTCGTCGAGCGGCAGCAGCATGCCCGACAGGATCAGCAGCGGGAAGATCAGCGTCTGCTGCACGCCCCAGAAGAGCCACTCGCGGTCCTTGGTCTTGAGCGCCAGCGTGTACGAGAGCGCGCCGAGCCCGATCCCGAACACCGCCAGCAGCGCGAGGCCGATCACCAGCCCCGGCACGTTGATCGTGAAGCCGAACGGCCAGGCGATGAGCACGATGATGAGCGCCTGCACGATGATCGGCACGATCTCCTTGAGCGCCCGGCCGACCAGCAGCGACGACCGCGCGAGCGGCGCCACAAGAGTGCGCTCGTGCGAGCCCGTCATCATCTCGTACTGCAGGTTCGACCCGGTCGCGCCGGTGCCGAACAGCACGATCATCACGAGCACGCCGGGCACGAACCACTGCAGCGTCTCGCCGACCGGCTGGCCCGACGAGCCGACGAGCAGCGGCGCGAACAGCCCGAGGAACACCAGCGGCTGCACGAGGCTGAAGATCAACGTGAACGGGTCGCGCATCGCCGGCTTCAGCTCGCGCGTCAGCACGTTCCAGGTGTCGCGCGCCGGGTTCGCCCGCACCGCGGTGTCGGGCCGGGTCTGGATCTGGGCGGTCATCGGTTCGCTCCTGTCTTCTCGGCCGCCAGGTCGGCGGTTCCGGATGCCTCGGCCGAGGCATCCGTCTTGTCATCTGCTTCTTCGGGCTCGCTCTCTCTCTCGCCCGCCTCGCGCAAGGTGCGGCCGGTGAGCGCCAGGAACACGTCGTCCAGCGTCGGCGGAACGCCGGTCGCGGTGCGGACGGCGAGACCCGCGGCGTCGAGCGCGCGCACGGCCGCGGGGAGCAGCGCGTCTCCCTCGGGCGCCGTGACGGTCACGAAGGTCTGCGCCGCGCCGCCGGCGGCTGCCTCTCCCCCGGTCCGGCGGACCTCCCGGTCGGTCAGCCTCTGCACGACCGCGACGGCGGCTGCGGCATCCGTCTCGGTCGTGAAGCCGAACGTGAGCAGGTCACCCGCGAGCTCGGCCTTGAGTCGCGCCGCGGTGTCGTCGGCGATCACGCGGCCGCGGTCCATGACCATGACGCGCTCTGCGTAGCGGTCGGCCTCCTCGAGGTAGTGCGTGGTGAGGAAGACCGTCGTGCCGTGCTGGGCGCGCAGGTCGATGATGTGCTGCCACAGGTTGGCGCGGCTCTGCGGGTCGAGTCCGGTCGACGGCTCGTCGAGGAAGAGCAGCGGCGGCGCGTGCATGAGGCCCAGCGCGATGTCGAGCCGGCGCTTCTGCCCGCCCGAAAGCTGCTGCACCGCCCGCGTCGCGAACCCGGCGAGGTCCAGCGACTCGATGAGCTCGTCGGCCCGCGTGCGCGCCGCGGCCTTCGACATGCCGTAGAACGCGCCCTGGCTCAGCAGCTCGTCGCGGGCGCGCTGCGAGAAGCTGCCGCTCGTGAGCTGGCCGACGTACCCGATGCGGGCACGGACGTCGGCGGGCTGCTTCAGGATGTCGAAGCCGACGACCTTCGCCGTGCCTGCGGTCGGCGGAATCAGGGTGGTGAGCATGCGCAGGCTCGTCGACTTGCCGGCGCCGTTGGGTCCGAGGAACGCGACGAGCTCGCCGCGCGCCACCTCGAACGTGAGGTCGGTGACGGCCTCGACGGTCTTGCCTTTCACGGTGAAGCGCTTGGTGAGTCCCTGCGCTTGGATGATCGATTCGTTCGCCATGACCTCAGGTTAGGAACCAATGCGGACAGTTATGGTCCGCAATGTAGGGCAATATTGAGTCATGTCCGATACGACGACGCGAGCGCTCTCGCTCCTGAACCTGCTGCAGACGCACCGTCACTGGCCCGGCTCCGAGCTGGCGGATCGCCTGGGTGTCACCGAGCGCACCGTCCGGCGCGACGTGGAGCGGCTGCGCGACCTCGGCTATCGCATCGAGTCGTCGCCGGGCGCCGCAGGCGGCTACCGCCTCGAGGCCGGCAGCGCGGTGCCCCCGCTGCTGCTCACCGACGAAGAGGCCGTGGCCATGGCGATCGGACTGCGGGTCGCGGCATCCCAGCGGCTCGTCAGTGGTCCCGAGACGACCATCACCGCGCTCGCGAAGCTCGAGCAGGTGCTCCCCGCTCCCCTGCGCCGCCGGGTCGCCGCGCTGGCCGAGGCGGTGCAGCCGGCGGGCCTCAACGCCGGTGCGGCGGTCTCGGGCGAGGTGCTCGGCGAACTCGCCCTGGCCACGCGCGACCACGAGCGGGTGCGGTTCACGTACACCGCGGCATCCGGCGAAGTCACTCATCGCCGTGTCGAGCCGCACGCGCTCGCACCCGCCGACCGGCATTGGTACCTGCTCTGCTGGGATCTCGAGAAAGCGGACTGGCGCACTTTCCGCGTCGACCGGCTCGCCGATGTCGAGCACACCCGGGTGCTGTTCGAGCCGAAGCCGCTCACGCCCGAGCAGATCGAGGAGTTCATCTTCGTCGCGCGGTCGTGGGTGCGCCAGGCGGTCGAGGCCGACGCGGTGATGGAGCTGCCCATCGAGACGATGCGCGAATACTTCGGCCAGTGGGGTCAGGGCGCTTCGGATGAGGGCGATGGCCGGACCCGGTGGCCGGTCGGCGGCGGGGACTTCCGCGAGACGATGTACGGCCTGTCGTGGATCCCGGAGGGCGTCGAGTACACGACCGACCTCGCCTCGCCCGCCCGCGAGCAGCTGCGCGAGACGCTGGAGCGGATGCTGCGCGCCCTCGACGCGCCCGCGCCGCCGCTGCCGCCGCAGCGCGCGAAGGAGCGCGAGCGGCAGCTGCCCGCCTGAGTTCGCCGGAGTGGTCGCGCGAGCGCACGCGGGCGCTGCCCGCCTGAGTTCGCCGGTCGTCGGGCGAGGGAGGGCCTGCGACCGAGGCGCAACACCCGCGGCGTTCCGCAGAAGTCGAGGCGTTTCGTCTTCGTGCGCCAGAGCGCCCTCCGCTCAACGACCAGCGACAGGCTGGGCCCCCGGTCGAAACGAAACGCCTCAACCCGGCAGGCGACTCGTGCCGCGGCATCCATCCCCCGCATCTAAGCTCCTGCGAGTCGGGCACAGGGGTCGCGAACGAGCGGAGCGGTCTACGCGGACCTCGCGCGTCTCAATTCGTTGAGCAGGAGCCGGTTGGGCTCTCGCCATCGTCGTTGCGGGTGGACCCAGCCAGGTGGTCGCACGTGAGGCATGCCGTCGACCATGCGGATCTCCCACCCGCTGGTCTCGATGCCGTGATGGTGGTGCCAGCAGAGCAGGACGCCGTTGTCGACGGAGGTCGGCCCGCCCTTCGCCCAGTCGTTGACATGGTGCACCTCGCACCAGGCGGCGGGTACGGTGCAGCCCGGGATGACGCAGCCACCGTCGCGGGCGCCGATCGCCTTGCGCTGCCAGTGGTTGAAACCGCGGTCTTCGACACGGAGCGCCTTGATCGCGCCGTTCGCCGCAAGAGTGAGCCGGTGGATCGTGCCGTGGCAGCCGACGTGCCGGGCGAACGACGCCGGAACCGGGACCGGCCCGGCAGCGCTCTCGACGAACGCCACACCATTCGCCGCGGCCAGGTCTTCCTCGGTCGTCGTGACGATCAGGGTTGGAGCGGCACCGCCCAACGTGGGAGTCTCGGCCGCGCCGGCTGCAGCAGACAGGATGGACGCGAACGCATCGTGCCGCTTCTGGTCGATGGTGCGCGGATCCGGCACGCAGTCGTCCGGCGCGCCTTCAGCCTCAGCGTCAGCCTCAGCATCAACGAACCGCGGCCCACGGTCCTGCACGCGCGGGTTGAGGTGCGCGTCCACGAGCCGGTCGAACTGCGCCGCGACGTCTTCCGTGACGTCGCCGTAGATCCGGCGCAGTCCGCGACGCGATCGTCGGCTGACGCGCATCCCACGCAGCCGCTCCGAGTACTCCTCATCGGGGAGCGCGCCATCCGGGTCGAGGAACAGCGCCCACGTGGTCGCCATGACCTTCAATTCATGGATGCCGCACGCCGGCGCCCCGGCATCGCCCACTGCTGCCAACACGAGCTCGAACTCGGCAGCCTCGAGCTCGTCGACCGAGCACCGCCCCTGCAGCGGCCGCAGTGCGTCGACGATCGTGGTCAGCGCATCGGCACTCAGTCGCCCCGCCGCGAGCGCCGCACGCGCATGCTCGAGCGGTGCCGGCGCGTCTGCCCGGTCAGCGTCACGCGGCCGGTGATCGCCTTCGCATCCCGCAGCCGTGCCCGCACCGTCGCTGCTGACACGAGCGTCGTCCGCTCCACGAGTTCCTGCGCCGACCCGCACCCGAACTGCGCAGTGATGACATCGCCTCCGAACTCGGAGTCGGCGCGTCGCCCGACCTCACCGGCGAGCGCGAGGCGCGCAACATCCGTGATCCGTCCGAGCCGTTCGACGACACCCAGCGCATCGACCAGCTCGCGGTGCGACATGGCCCGTTGCGCCTCGCCACCGAGCGCCGAGCTGAGGGTGTCGCCGAGCAGATCGGCGATGCCCCTGAGGTCGGCGAGCGGGAAGTTCATACCCCCAGTCTGGCGAGGGGTTCCGACATCGGAACCACCTCAAAAGACCCGATCAGCACCGATTCTGTGGATAACCTCGAATCAGCCGACGAAACCCCCACCTCGGGAGGAATCGCGGCCCAGCGCCGCTATGCCGCGATCACCCGAGACCTTCCGCTCGACCACCGCCTGCTCGGTCTTCCGCCCGAGCGCTGCACGATCCTGCGAGCGCGGCGTCGCGCGACGGAGCGCCTGTCCTTCCGCGCCGCCGGCGGGGACTTCGACACCGATGCGCGCCTCGACACCACCGAGTATGCAGCGCACGGCGGCGTCTTCCCGCTCACGATCGCGGGCGTCGGGGTCGTAGGTACGGTCGGGGTCTCAGGCCTGCCGCAGGCCGACGACCATGCGTTCGTCGTCGAACAGCTGCGCGCGTGGATCGCAGACATCTCGCCTTCGGACTCGTAGCGAGCGAGTTCAGGCGGCGCCTTGCTGCGAGACTTCCACGTCTCTCGAGGGTGTCGGGTGGAGGGCGACAAGCCCTCGGTTGCAGAGCACGATGATGGTGTGGTCTTCGGCGATCTCGAGGTCGCGAACCGGGGAGTGCAGAGCGAGAACGTCTGGCTCCGGTGAGAGGTCGTGCCACACGCGCACCGAGCCGTCGACACCGCCGGACACGACGAGCGTCGCCTCGGGGAGGGCGCGAAGCACGGTCACGGCCTCGCTCTGGACTCCGCTGAGCGTCGCGATCCGCTCGGGGGCGAAAGGATCGTCGGTCGGCGCAGACACCTCGATGACATCACCCGACGCATCCAGCACCACCGTCCGTCCGCCGAGCATGGTGGCGGTCGCGGCTTCGGAGGAACTGAACTCGTCGTTCAGGCATCGCGCGGTGCCCTGGTCGAGGTCGACCAGCACAGCTGCCTTCCACGTGTCGCCGACAACGAATACGAGCTGCGGAGGGCCACCCGGAACGCGACGGAATCCGCCTTGGAGCTCTGGCACCTCATCCGATCCCCAGACGGAAGCGCCTTCTCGACGGAGGGTGAGGACCTCGGGCGTCGGGTGCTCTTCCCCCAAGCCCCAGGTCACGACCTGCGACTCGTCCTCGTATGTCTGTGCGACCAATCGGCCGTCGCCCAAGTACGGGCTCGTCACCCCGGCGAGGCCGGAAAGGCGTTGGTCAGCCACCAGCCTGCCGGTTTCCACCGACCAGGCGCGGACCAGCCCGATGGTTTCGCCCTCCTCGATCAGCGCTACTGCCACAACCTCCTCGTCGGAGCGTCCGACGACGACGTCGACGACCGCGCGCTCAGCGAGATCCGTGCCCAGCATCCGCGCGGCTCCGGTGCGCACGTTCCTCACGGCAACGTCTTGTCCCACACCCCAGGTCAGTACGCCGTGGTCCCCGGAGGGGCTCTCGACTGTCCACATCACCTCCGGAAGGGCGCCGAGCGCGCCGACGTCGCCCGACACCGGCACGCCTTCCGGGGTCAGTTGCCACCCGTGCACTCCGCCTCCGGCACCACGATCGGACGCGACGACCAGATGCCGGCCGCCACTGTCGACGAAGCGCACCGTGGAGACCGGCGGGCCGCTGGACTGCAGCTCGTGCAGCTCCCCGCCATCATCGACCAGTACGACTCTGCCGTCGTAACCCCCGGCTGCCAGCCACAGCCGGGACTGAATCGTCGTGGCGTCGACCGTGGTCACCCCCGCCCGCAGGGCCAGGATCCTGAAGTCGTCGTCGTCCTCGTCGACGAGCGGCGGGTCGGCCGCGGGTTCCGACACGACGTCCTCGTCCTGGTCGCCGATCCCGATCGATTCTCGCTCCCTCGCCTCGCGTCGACGTCGCCGCTCCATCTCCTGTGCAGCTTTGAGCGTCCTCATGTCGGAACCGGTCGTGGTGGTGGTGATCAGCCCGCCGTCGAACGCCTCCACGTATGTTCCGGACTCCGGCGGTGAAGCCACCACGCGGCTGGACGGGTTCGCTGCGCCGTCACGCCACCAGCCCAGGGTCCCGTCGGCGAACCCGACCGTCAGCACGGCGCCACCCTCGGATGTGGCGATGCGGCGAGCTTCGTTGACCCACGTCGCATCGTCCATCCCGCTGGAGGAGGACTGAGAGATCTCGAAGTCCGGGTTGACCGTCAGCCAGGAGACACCGCCGTCGGCCCCGGCGGTCACGACCTCGTCCCCGGCGAGCTGGACCGAGAGCACGGGCCCCTCGTGAACCTGCCAGGTCGCGAGCTCCTCTTCGAGGTGGTCGAGGTGGCGCAACTGCACAACGCCGTCGTGGAAGCCGACAGCCACCGTGGCGACGCCCTCGAAGAGAGAGACAGCGGCGGCGGTGACGCTCACCCCTTCGAACGATAGCGAGGCGACCACCTCAGGCGTAATGGTGTCGCGACCCGCGACGAGCAGGTCGACCACGTAGATCGTGTCCTGACGCCCGGTCACGACCACCGACCGCCCTCCTATCGTCGCGGCAGCCAGGAATGGAGAGCCGTAGTGCCCGGGCATCGCCAGCTCAGGACCGCGCGGGGCATAGCCGTCGGCATCCCAGATCCGGATCGTGCCGTCGAGCGCGCAGACCGCGAGGCATGAACGACGATCTATAACAACCGGCGCGACCGCGGCCACACCACCCGCCGCTCCGGCGAGGTAGTGGCTGCGGACGGTCGAGGTGGGGGTGGCCCACAGAACCCGCAGTGGAACCTTCGGCCCGAGACGATCGATGCGCTCTACAAGCTCCCGGGGACCGATCAGGTGGGCGGCCAGTGCCAAGTGGTTGAGGTTGTCGTCGACCGAAGGCCCCAATTCGGGCAGTGCGGCGAGGTAGGCCGGCACGATGGACAGGGACTCCTCGTCTGACGCTGCGCGCAGCACGCGGGCGAGCTGATCGGAGTCCGCGCTGGCGAGGAACAACGGATCGGACACGAGCTCACCCAGCAACCCTGCCTCCGCGGCGTGGGTCGGCAGGTGGGCGAGGGCGTACGGTCGCGCGCGGGTCCAGTCATGGAGTCCATCCAGCCGACGCGGCACCTCGTCGATGAGATGGCGCGCGAACCGCCGCCATATCTCGGGCTCTCTGGATACCCGCCGCAGATGCTCGACCAGGGTCTGGTGGTACAGCCGGTAGACCGCCCTGTCGTGCTGGATGAGTTCCTGGACCAGGTAGGCGGCGGCATGCTCGAGCAGCCACTCGACGTCCCGCGCCTCGTAGCGCCGCCCGCTGAGCGCCGAAGCCAGGCTCGGCCAGAGGTCATCGTCGGTCGCCAGACCCGTGCCCTGCGCGTACGCCAGCGGCATCAGCAAGTCCTGCACCTGACGACGCCGGTCGCCGAACCGGTCCAGATAGTCGTGCCAGCCATCGGCGACGCTCTCCGCGAAGCGTGACTCCCATCCGTCGACATGGAGGTCGACGCGGCCCTCGACCGCCAAGGCACTCGTCGACAGTTGGGCGAGCAGGAACGAGGGGTAGGAGCGCGCGGCGATGACCTCTGCGACCTGCCTGGCGGGCTCCCCAGCTCCTTCATACGCGGCCCCGCCGCTGGTGAGCCGACTGTGGACGTAGTCGACCAGGTCGGCGCGGTTCAGATAGGGTTCGACGTCCAAGTCGAGCACGACGGTACGGGCACCCAACTGGTGACGGAGCTCCTCCTCGTACCCGAGGCGGGTGCCCACGAGTACCTTGACCTGGCATTCCGCTCCCACGGCCGCGGTCCGCCGGAGCAGGGTCGCCGCCTCCATAGGTTCTGCGGACTCATCGAGCGCATCGACCAACACGGTCAACGGGCGTCCCCGCGAAACGAGATCGTCGACCCAGGTCTCGGACGACGACGGCGGCATCCCGATAGCCGATGCGATCGCGGTAACGATGTCGGCGGCGCTCTTTCCGCGGGCGTGGACCGCAACATCGATGAACGGCGCCGGTTCGTCTGGACGATTGGGCAGCAGCGGACGGACCAGCGGGTCGGCCAACACCGCGAGCCGGGCGAGAACCGCCGACTTGCCTGAACCAGGTCCGCCGGTCACTGCGCGCACCCGACCGTCGGCTGGGCCGTTCGCGAGCCAGTCGGACAGCTCCTTCATCGCCTGTCGCCGACCGGTGAAGAACGAGCCGCGGCTGCTGTGCCGCTCGACGCCGCGGGACCGCGGCGACCAGTGACTGACGAACTCGTTGGGCGAATACATCGACCAGTGGCGTACGACATCGTCCAGAGCCGGCCAGTAACGACTGAGCCTGCTCACCGGGATCATCCAGGCGGCGCGGTTCTCCCGATCCTTGTCGGCGCCCACGATGATGCCCACCACGGCACCCAGCTCCTCGTCGAAGACCGGGGAACCGCTGAAGCCACGGGCAACGAGTGTGCCCGTCCGGACAGAGAGCTCGACCCAGTCCCCGCCACCCCCCGCTGGTCTGCGGATCGTCCCCGATGCGCTCAGGCCCTCGTCGTACCCGCGCGGGAAGCCGAGCACGTCGAAGTCATGGCCGAGCACGCCTTCGGAGCGGCGGACGGGTGCCGGCTGTGAACCCGCAGGTGCCGGCTCTGACAGCGCAAGCACCGCAACGTCGGCTCGGCCGTCTTCGGCGACATCCGCCCAGGCCTCGACCGTCGCTTCGACGGGCGCGGATTCGGAGCGCACGAAGTCGACCCGCACGACGTCGGCCGGCGCCTGCACGGCGGGGTCATCCACGCCGAGCGCCTCTCGGACCACGTGAGCGCATGTGACCACGTGGCGCTCGTCGACGAGGACGCCACCACCCATCGGCGAGCCGGTCGAATCGAGCAGCCGGACCTGCCACGGCCGGGCCTCAGGTGTCGGCATCGTCCTGTCCCTTGGCCGGCTTGGTCCAGCTCAGCTTCACGGTCAGATGCCCCTCCGCGCCGGTCTGGGCGATGACGACTCCCGCTGCGGCGCTGAGCTTGATGCCGAACTCCAGGTCGACCGAGTCCGGTGGCCGCGGCAGGCTCCGGAACCTCTCCAGCACGCCGGTCGTGAACTCCTCCACCTTGCCGAGCGCGGCCCCGACGTCGACGGCGCTGTGTAAGAGCTCGCCGCCGCGGGATGCCCGCGCGACCCCGACGTCGTCGTCCTTGACCTCGACGTAGACCTCGCCTTCGCCACCGACCATGGCGAATCCCACAACCTCGGCCATGCCGTCTCCTTCGCGCTCCACGAAGCTAGGCACTCATCGTCCCGCGTTCCGCGCATTTGCGCCATGGACATCGGGCACCCCGCTGCGGTCCTATCGCCCTGCTGGCCAAGAGGTCGCGCGGCATCTGGAGATACATCCACGCGCCCCGACGGGCCCTCCCGCGCGCACCTCCGCACGGCTCACCGTCGCGGCGTCGGTGACTCGTAGCATCGATCTTCTGACTCAGTCGTCGAAGATCCCCACCGACTCCGACAACCGTGTGACCTCGTCCGCGCTGAGCTCGAGCTCCGACGCCTGAGCCGAGTCGATGATGGATGCCGCGCGCCGCGCACCCGGAATCGGGATGACGTGCGATCCCAGCGCCAGCTCCCACGCGAGCACCGCCTGCTGCGGGCTGACGCCGTGCGCCTCGCCCACCTCGCGGAACATTGAGAACCGATCGCCGACCCGGCGTGCTCCCCCGCCGGTGCCGCCCAGCGGACTCCACGGCAGGAACGCGATGTCGCGCTCTCCGCAGAAGCGCAGCTCGTCGATGCTTCCCGGATGCTTCGGCGAGAACTCGTTCTGCACGCTGGCGAGGTTGCCCTCGCCGAGCACGTCGATCGCGATCTGGATCTCTTCGACGCTCGCGTTCGAGATGCCGACCGCGCGCACGAGGCCGTCGTCCTGCAGTGCCTTCAAACCCGCGATGATGTCGCCGTACACGAGCGAGCGGTCGGGGCGGTGGTACTGGTACAGCTCGATCTGGTCGACGCCGAGGATGCCGAGCGACTCCTCGACCGCCGAGCGCAGGTACGCCTCCGACCCGTCGCGCACCTTGGCGCCACCTTCGCCCAGCTTGATGCCGCCCTTCGTCGCGACAAAGATGCTCGACGCGTCGCCGTCCCAGGTGCGCAGCGCCTCCGCGACGATGCGCTCGTTGTGCCCCATCTCCTCGCCGTCCGGGGCGTAGATGTCGGCGGTGTCGATGAGGGTGACGCCGGCGTCGAGCGCGGCGTGCACGGTGGCCACGGCATCCTCGAACGACGGATATTCCTTGTCGTTGTTCATCGACAGCGGCATGGCTCCGAGCCCGATCGCCGAAACCTGTCGTCCCGCCAGCGTGCGCTGCGTCATCGCATCTCCTTCTCGCATGCGCCCAGCCTGCCAGGGCTGTGCGACACGAAGCAGGGACTGGACAACCCTGTGCCGATTGCCGTAAAGCCCGGGCTACGGCATCCGTTCGAAGATCTCCCGGGCGCGCAGCGAGCGCGTGCGGGTGACCGGATGAGTGGCCAGGACGATCTTGCCGCGCGAGTGCAGCTTGGCCAGGTCTTCGAAGGCATCCGCGATGTCCTCGATGGGGTACAGGCCCGACACAAGTAGGCGGAACGCTCCCACGCCGGCCAGGTCGACCACGCGTTGCAGCACCTGCGTCGCATGCGAGACGGACTCGGCGTCGTCGCGGAGCAGCCGCAGCTCGACCTCCCGCCTGTCCGCGCTGGAGCGATAGCGCTCGGGAGGAACCTCGAGGGCTTCCGCGACCTCGCGGCCGTCCTTGCCGTAGTTGTCGATGTAGGCGGTGACCGGTCCGCCCGCGACCCGCTGGATCCGCTCCGCCATCCCCTCGCCGTACTTCACGGGGGTGATGTGCAACTGCCGCAGGTAGTCGAAGTTGCGCTCGCCGCACGTGCCGATTACGCGGGCGCCGCGGTGCTTCGCCACCTGCGCCTCGATGCTGCCGACGCCGCCCGCCGCCGCGGAGACGACCACCGTGTCGGAGGAGCCGATGCGAAGGTCATCGAGGGTCTCCAACGCGGTGGCTCCGGCCAGGAAGAGACCGCCGGCGACCTCCCATTCGATGCTCCGGTGCTTGCCCACGAGCTGGTCGGCCGGCACGATGATGTGGCTCGCGTGGGCGCCGGTCCTGGTGTGCCCGACGACGCTCGCGCCGACCCGCAGCCTGGTCACGCCCGGGCCACAGCCCCGGACGATGCCCGCGAAGTCGCTGCCGGAGAACCGCGGCCACGGGTCGTCGTGCCAGGTGTTTTCTTTGCCGTTGCGCAGGAAGGCGTCCATGTGGTTGATCGCCGTCGAGATCACTTCGACCAGCACCTCGCCCGGCCCTGGAGCAGGCAGCGGGTATTGATGGCGGTGGAGGACGTCGGCGTCGCCGTAATCGGCGTAGCGGTAGGCGAATGCCTCAATCGGTGCTCGCATGGCGATTCCTCCTCCAGTTCCCCTCGAAGCCGGCGCTGGCCTCGAAGAACTATTCCGTCGGAACAGCCGGCACGGATGCACCCCCGGTCGCTGAGCGAGCGAAGCGAGACGAAACGCGCCGAGCCGAAGCGCAACGCCGACCCGCGGCATCCCATCCGATTCCGGTTGCTGCACTCGTCGCGCTCGAGCTCGCGACGGTCTACGGGAACACGATGTCCGAATCCGGATGCCGGATGAGAAAGCCCTGCGCACGATCGCAGCCCAGCTGCACCGCGATGTCGAGATGGGTGAGAGTCTCGACCCCTTCGGCGACCACTCGCAGCCCGTGTGCGTGCGCGATCTCCACTTTGTCGCGCAGTGAGACCAACGCGGGTCCCCCTGTCGACCGCACCAGGTCCCCTGGAAGCTTCACTTCGGCGAGCGGCACACCCTCAAGTCCATCCAGCGAGGACGCGTTGACGCCATATCCCGCCAGCGAGACCTCCACTCCGACCTCGCGGAGCATGTGCAGTTGCGGCAGCACGACGGGCTCACCGACCGACTCGACGTCCTGCGTCAGTTCGAGAACGAGCGACCCAGGCGGGAACGCGCGTTGCTCGAACTCGGTGGCGACATCATGGGCGAAGGATTCGTCCTCGAACTGCAGCGGCGAGACGTTGACGGCGACGGCCCAGTCGCGGCCTGTCTCGCGCCACCCGGCGAGCGCGTCGAGGCACTCATCGAGCATCCTTCGGCCGAGCGCGTGGATCACGCCGCTGCGTTCCGCGACACCGATCATCGTCGAGGGATCGATGTCGCCGAGCCGTGGATGCCGCCAGCGGCATAGTGCCTCGGCGGCGACGATCGACCCGCTCTCCAGAGACACCTGCGGTTGATAGACGGCGAAGATGTCGGCCCCGCCGACGGCGATCGCCAGCTCGTCGGCGAGGTCGTCGGTCGTGGGCATTGGTCAAGTTCACCCCGTCCGGCCATGCCGTTGCAAACCGGCGATGCGAGGGTCGGCTATCGGCTGCAGTCCGCCCCCGCAGCGCCGTCTGCCTACTCGGGGTAGACGGCGTCGACCTCCACCTCGACCAGCCATCCGTTCACGGGCAGGTTCTCGACCTCGATCGTGAACCGGGACGGACGCGCGGGGTTCACAACCTCCGGCGCGCCGGCCACGGATCCCAGCTGCACCTGCATGGTCTCGCCGGTGGCCAGGTTCGTGTTCGCGAAGAACTGCCGGTAGCCGCGGTTCCAGCCGGCGAAATCCGCCGCCTGGTCGCCGGCGGGGTTCTGCAGGAACACTCGCATCGAGGTCACGTCCTCGTAGGACAGGCCCGCCTTCTTCAGGTTCTCACCGATCCTCATCAGAGCGTTGATCGACTGCGCCTCGGTGATCGTGACACCCGCAGGCAGTGCGCCGCCGGGGAAAACGTCGGTAGGAATGTAGCGAGCCTCGGCCGAGATACCCGGCGTGGTGTTGAGAGCGGAGGGCCCGAGGCCCGAGGACTTGTACCAGGCGACGTTCTTGCCGAGGGCCACCCCATCGGCGATCGACGGGGTGTCACCGGTGACGAAGGGGACGGCCTCCGTGGGCTTCGGGCGGAACAGCGCGTCAGCGGCAACCGCGGTGCTCGGGACGGCGATTCCAGCGGTGATGGCGACGGCGAGCGCGATCTTGTAGCGGGTCTTCATGGGTCTCCTCGTTCCGGGCGAGACACCAGCCGTGCTGGTGCATGCGTCATGGCGCATGAAGCCTCCCATTCGAATGTTTCCCGTTGAGGTCATCGCTGAGTCCCGGCTGTGACGCGAACTGAGCTCTCCGGGCTGCGTGGTGACATTCCGGACTCAAACGGGTTTACATCCCCGCAAAGCGGAGGAAATATGGTCGATTTCCCGCACTGGCATATTGCCCATATGTGCGCGTGACGCACTGATCATGCCTCGCGGGCGGCGGTCGTCTCGCAGGGTGATGCGTTGAGATCGAGAGGGTTAATACGTGGCAACTCAAACACCCGCGAGCGTTTCGCGCCGCAGCTTCCTTCATGCTGTGGGCGCAGGCTCCACCGCCGGCGTGCTCTTCGCGACGATGGGAGCACTCGGCCTCGCGCCGACCGAGGCGGACGCCGCCTCACTGTCGTGGACGCCGCCCAGCGGCAGCGATTTCTCCCTCACGGGACGCTCTTCGAAGAAGGTCGTCATCGTCGGCGGCGGCCCCGCAGGCCTTGCATCCGCGTACGAACTGCAGAAGGCGGGCTACCACGTCACGGTTCTCGAGGCGCGCCACCGTGCCGGCGGCCGAACCCTCACCATCCGGCCGGGTGACAAGGAGACCGACCTCGACGGCCACACCCAGACCGCGAAGTGGGACAACGGCGTCTACATGAATGCCGGCGCCGGACGCATCGCGCAGTGGATGGTCACCATGGACTACCTCCGCGAGCTCGGTGTGCCGTACGAGGTCTTCACCAACGCGAACGCCGACGCCTACCTCTACAACGAGAACTCCGGTTCGACGCCGGGAAATCCGACCCGCTACCGCACCGCCAAAGCCGACTGGTTCGGCTATACCTCCGAGCTCCTCAGGCATGCCACGGATCAGGGTGCGCTCGACCAGAAGCTCACGGCGACCGACAAAGAGCGGCTGCGCGACTTCCTCAGCCGGTGGGGCTCGCTGCAGGCCGACGGCACGTACAAGGGCGGCTCCAACCGCGGCTATTCCGTCTACCCGTCCGCCTGGAACGAGCACGGGACTCCACTTCCCGGCCCCGGCACGATATCCGAGGTTCTCGGAACGAGGATGGGCAACTACTTCCCGTTCGAGATCAACTGGGAGCAGGCGATGCTGATGTTCCAGCCCAAGGGAGGCATGGACACGATCTACGACTACTTCGTGAAGGCGATAGGCCGGCAGAACGTGCACCTGCAGTCTCCGGTCACCGGCATCGAGAACACGCCGTCGGGCGTGTCCGTGACGTACAGCCCGCCCAACGGGCCTGCACGCGTCATCGATGCCGACTTCGCGATCGTCACCGCGCCGGCGCATCTCATGCGCAAGTGGAGCACGAACTGGGGAACCGAGATCGACGCTGCGCTCGGCGAGTTCTCGGCGGCGTCGCCGGCGGGCAAGATCGGCCTGCAGTACCGCTCGCGGTGGTGGGAGAACGATCACCGCATCTACGGCGGGATCACCGAGACCGACATGGACCTGCAGCACATCTGGTACCCGTCGTCCGGGTACGGCGAGAAGAAGGGCCTCGTCGTCGGCTACTACAACACCGGCAACGCCGCTCGCACCTACGCAGCGCTGAGCCCGCGCGACCGCGAGGCCCGCGCAGTGGCACAGGGTGTGAAGATCCACGGCGAGAAGTACCGCACTGAGCTCGAGCAGTCGTTCTCCATCGCGTGGCACCGGGTGCCCTACATCGAGGGCGCGTGGGCGTTCCCGAACACCGCCTCAGCGGGGTTCAAGAAGCTCCAGACCGGCTCCGGCAACGTGTACTTCGCCGGCGACTGGATGTCGGAGATCTCCGCGTGGCAGCACGGAGCGTTCTGGTCGGCGCGTTACGCCGTGCAGGCCCTCCACGCCCGGGTTATGGCGGGCTGAGAGCACCCGAGTGCGCCAGTGGGGACTCGACGTTCGATCATCCGAGTCCCCGCTGAGCGTCCTCAGCCGGAGGACTGAGCGGCGGTAGCAACCCGCGCAACGGGGTTCCGATGCTGAGGCGCTTCTGCCGCGGTCGTTGAGCGAGCGAGCGCCAGCGAGCGAGACGAAACGCCCCGAGCCCACAACCCTCAGCCGCAGCATCCCATCCGATTTGCCACCCACACCGAAGACCTTTCACAGCGCGGCAGATCGCCGCTGAGAAAGAGAGGTCTCCCATGGGCTCGTCACCGAACCGCATCGTCGCCACGGTCTTCGGCGCCGTCTATCTGCTCGTCGGCCTGCTCGGGTTCGCGTTCACGGGTGGTGTCAGCTTCATCGCCACCGAGGGCGGACTGCTGCTGGGCATCTTCGAGGTGAACCCGCTGCACAACATCGCGCACCTCCTGATCGGTGGAGCGCTGCTCATCGCCGGTCTGCGCGGAGTCCGCCCCGCGAAGATCGTGAACATCACCGTCGGCGCGGCGTACCTGCTCCTCGGCGTGGTGGGCTTCTTCCTCGTCGGAACCGCGGCGAACATCCTCGCGCTGAACACCCCCGACCACTTCCTGCACCTCGCCAGCGCTCTCGTCCTGCTCGGTGTCGGCCTGGGCGCCGAGCGGTCGTCGCGGGTCGCGACCGCGTGATCGTGCGGCGCGAGGCACCCACGACGGAGCGCGGCATCGACCGCGCGCCGTCGTGGGTGCCCGTTGCCGCGTGGGGTTTCGGCCTGGTCAGTGCGGCGCTCGGCGCCACCGCCATCGTGGCGATCCAGGCCGACACCTTCTCGCGAGTGCTCGGCGTGCTCTCCGTCGTCCTGGGCCTCGGCGCCCTGGCGTGGGGGGCTGCGAGCCTCGCCCTCGAGCGCACGCCGGCACCGCGGGGGGCGGTTGCCGGCGTGTCCGTGGGGGCGCTCGTGGCGCTGGCGTTGCTCGCAACCGCGCCGGGCCGAGCGAGCGTCCTCGCGATCGCTTTGGTGATCGCGCTCGGAGTTGTCGTGGCCTGCGGGATCCTGCGCGGCCGCCGGCGTCCTTCGAGGCGAACGAGCCTCTGGGGCATGATCGCTGCGGCCGCTGTCGTGACAGTGCTCGTCGTTCCCGCGCTCGGCGCGTGCCAGGGGGCCGCACTCCTCGACGCCGACGGCACCGTGCTCCCGGTCGTCACCCACGACGGACATTGACGGATGCCGCAGCCGAGGCTGCGGCATCCGTCATGCGTCGTGGAAGATCAGCGCACGACGACCCTCTCGGTGACCCACCGCCGCGCCGCCAGGCTCACGGTGAGCCCAATGCCGGCGGCTGTGGGCAGCAGCATCCGCCCGTCTCGGATCTCGCAGCGTTCGTCGAACAGCGGTTTCAGCCAATCGAAGTGCTCGACCCACGGCTCGCGCGAATACGCCGCCGCGAGGTGCACGTGCAACTCCATCACGAAGTGCGGAGCCATGTCGAGATGCGCCTGATCGGCGAGTTCGGCGACCCGCAGATACGGTGAGACGCCGCCGAGACGAGGCGCGTCCGCCTGCACGATGTCGGCTCCACGCTGCTCGATGAGACGCGCGACATCGGCGACGCCCGACAGCATCTCGCCGGAGGCGATGGGCGTGTCCAGTCGTGCCGCGAGATCGGACAACCCCACGAAGTCGTGCGCGTCGATCGGCTCCTCTATCCACGCCAGGCCGAACTCCTCGAGCAGACGGCCGCACGTCAGGGCCGTCGAGCGATCCCACTGCTGGTTCGCGTCGACCATGAGGGGCACGCGACCGGCGATCCGTTCGTGGACGGCATGCACCCGATCGAGATCGGCGCGCACGTCGGGCTGCCCGACCTTGAGCTTGATGCCGCCCAGTCCCGCCTCGATGGAACGGTCGACGTTGTCGAGCACCTCCCCCAGCGGCGTGTTCAGATAGCCGCCCGACGTGTTGTACACCCGCACGGAATCCCGATGCGCTCCGAGCAGCTTCGCGAGCGGGAGGCCGGCGCGACGCGCCTTCACGTCGAACAGTGCGATGTCGATCGCGGCGATCGCCTGCAGCGCGATTCCCGCACGCCCGGCCGCCGCACCTGCCCACCGCAGCCTGTCGCCGATGCGTCCGATGTCGCTGGGATCCAGGCCGAGCGCCGCGTGAGCGATCTCGACCGCATGCGCGTACTGCGCCGGGCCGCCGGCTCTTGTGGAGTAGCTGAACCCGAGTCCGTAGAGGCCGTGTGCGGTGCGCACCTCCGCGAGGAGCACGCTGATCTCGGCCATGGGTCGCTGGCGCCCGGTCAGGACCTTCGCGTCACTCATGGGCCGGGCGAGCGGCACCGACAGGATTGCCAACTCGATCGACTCGACGGCATCCGCTCCCTGCCTGCCCGACGCGCTCGTCACTTGCCCCCCGTGGTCGCGATGCCCTTGAGGAGGTAGCGCTGACCGAACAGGAAGATAACGAACACGGGGAGGAGCGAGACGATCGACATCGCGAACAGCGAACCCCACGACGAGTCCGAGCTCGCGTCCACGAACGCGCGCAGCGCCACGGGCACGGTGTACATGTCGGGGCGGGTGAGATAGATCAGCTGGCCGAAGAAGTCG
This sequence comes from Microbacterium sp. B35-30, assembly GCF_010634855.1. Taxonomy (GTDB): domain Bacteria; phylum Actinomycetota; class Actinomycetes; order Actinomycetales; family Microbacteriaceae; genus Microbacterium. The sequence goes on from NZ_MWLQ01000017.1 coordinate 39,785, forward strand.
TTCCATGTCCAGATGAAGGTGAAGATCGCGGTGGTGGCGAGGGCGGGCACCATCAGCGGCAGGATGATCCGGAAGTAGATCCGGAAGTGCCCGCAGCCGTCGATGCGGGCGGCCTCGTCGAGCTCACGCGGTATGCCCCGGATGAACTGCACCATCAGGAAGATGAAGAATGCCTCGGTCGCCAGGAACTTCGGGACGATGAGCGGCAGGAACGTGTTCACCCATCCCAGCTGGGAGAAGATGATGTACTGCGGCACGATGACGACGTGCACCGGAAGCATGATCGTCGCGAGCATCGCGGCGAACATGATGCCCCGACCGCGGAACCGCAGCCGCGCGAATGCGTAGGCGGCCATCGAGCACGACAGCAGGTTTCCGACGATCGATCCGAGGACGATGATCGACGAGTTGACCAGGTAGTGCCCGAACGGCTCCGAGAGCGCATTCCAGCCGTCGATATAGTTCCCGACCTCGAACGTGTCGAGCCAGAGACCCGGAGTGCGGAAGATCTCCTCGTTGGGTCGCAGTGAGCTGACGATCATCCAGAGCAGCGGATACATCATCACCAGGCCGCACGCGATCAGGATCGCGTGCTTGACGAACCGCCGGGTCGCCATGGACCGCAGCAGCCGCCTGCGGGCGGTCGAATCCGGCTCCGGCGCGCTCGGTGCCGTCATCGGAGCGGATGCCTTCGGGGGCGCGAGCTCAGTCGTCATAGAACACCCAGAACTTCGAGGCGATGAAATTGACGACCGTGAACATCGCGATGATCACGAGCAGGACCCACGCCATCGCCGATGCGTAGCCCATGTCGAAGTTGGTGAAGCCCATCTGGTAGAGGTACAGCGTGTAGAACATGGTCGAGTCGGCGGGCCCGCCGGAGCCGTTCGAGACGACGAACGCCTGCGTGAACGACTGGAACGCGCCGATGATCTGAAGCACGAAGTTGAAGAAGATGATCGGCGTGAGCAGCGGCAGCGTGATCCGGAAGAACTGCCGGACGCGGCCGGCTCCGTCGACGGATGCCGCTTCGTAGTACATCGTCGGGATCTGACGCAGGCCGGCCAGGAAGATGATCATCGGCGCCCCGAAGGTCCAGACGCTCAGGATGACCAGCGTGTCGAGGGCGGTGTCGGGCGATGACACCCATCCCTGTCCTTCGATGCCGACGAGCGCCAGGATCTGATTGACCAGTCCTTCGATGCCGAAGATCTGACGCCACAGCACCGCGATGGCGACCGATCCGCCGAGCAGCGACGGCAAGTAGAAGATCGACCGGTAGATCACGAGTCCTCGGAGTCCCCGGTCCAGGACGACCGCGAGGAGCAGGGCCGCGATCAGCTGCAGCGGCACCGAGATGAACACGAAGCGGAACGTGACGCCGAACGAATTGTGAAGTCGCGCGTCGTCCAGCATGCGGGTGAAGTTGTCCAGCCCGATCCATTCCGGCGTCTGCAGCAGGTTGTAGTCCGTGAACGACAGGTACAGCGAGACGAGCATCGGTCCGACCGTGAGCGCCAGCATCCCGATCATCCAGGGAAGCAGGAACAGGTACGCCGCACGTCCCTCGCGGCGCTCGGCCTTGCTCGGCTTGCCTACGCGCCGCACCCTCGTCTTGCGGATGCTGACGAGTTCGGTCATCGCGCTCACGTCCGCACCGCCTCTCGCGCTTCGACGGACGGGCTCTCGTAGAGCCAGTCGAGTGTGAGGGCATCGTCGGACTCGCCGAGAGCGGTCCGACCGGTGAACTCCTGCCCCGCGCGCACCGCGCCTAGGACGACATACGCCCCGGTGCCCAGCGCGAGCGTGTGTTCGCCTGCCTCGAACGCGAACGCGTGCACATTCACCGGCGGCAGGAAGTCGACGGCTGCCGCCGACCGCAGAATCGGCTCGAGGCCGCCCCGCGCGTCGGCGTGTGTGTCGACTTCGAGGTCGGGCACACGCAGCCAGACGGGGTCAGTGCTCTGAAAGTATCCGACCAGGATGTGCCCGGGCTCGTCGAGGCGCAGCCGCAGCGCGACCTGTCCTTCGAAGGCCTCCCCGCGACCGACCCGCACCCCGGTGAGCCCGTCGAGCTCCGGCGCGAGTTCACGCAGGTTGCTGTCGGCATCCGCGAACACCGACGCACCCGGCCGCACGGTGAACGTCTCGCCGTTGTCCGACAACAGCGCATACGGGACCGATTCGAACGGCGACGGCGTCGAGTCGGTCGACATCGCGGACGACGCCCCCGACTCGAGCCGCGCCAGATTGGCGCGGAAGTTGCGTGCCTCTTCGGCATACAACGGCAGGCAGTCGCGCCAGTGCGAGAATGCCGCGCCGTCGGGGAACGGAACCTTGCGCTGCGGCGTCTGCATGCTGTTCGCATGAAGGTACGTGCGCGCGGCGAGTTCGGTGAGCCGCGTGTACGTGACGACGCTCCGGTCGATCAGCTCCGCGGCGCGGTGCAGGCGAGCGGTCGGCGCGGCATCGTCGACGAGGCGATCCTCGCGGTAGGCGACGATGTCGACGGCCGCCCTGACCCGGAGGCGATAGAACTCCTCGAGCAGGGCGATCGCCTCGGCATCCTGAGCCAGCCGGTCATATTCGGCGTGAGCGGCCTTCACCGCGCCGCGCCCGCGGTCGATCGCCGCGAGGGCGCGGTCGGCGAAGAACTGCGTGTCGTCGACGACGGACACCGGGGTCTCGCCCTCATGCGGCTGGCCGAGCAGCTCTCGCCGGGCGTACTCCTCGAGGCGCTCCCCTGCGGGAGCGTGCGAATCCCACAGGTCCGCCCAGGGGCGATGACGCGCGGCGTTGGTCAGCTGGCTCATCGTCATGCCCAGGCTGAGCGTCTGCCGATTGCCCTCGGTGATTCCGAGACGCCGCACCAGGCGCGGCGCGATTTGCCCCATCGCCTCGTAGGCGTCGAGAGCGGCGGTCGCAGCATCCCGGTCGCCGAAGCGGGCAGCGAGCACGCCGATCCAGTACTCCCGCTCGGTCGCGGGATCGCGGTCGGCACGCCACGCGTAGCGCAGCCACGCCGCGTACCAGATCCAGTCGCGATCGATCTGGCGCAGGCGCGGGCTCACGTTGTCGGGCGAGAGCGGCCATTCCCAGTAGAAGAGCGGATAGAGGTGCAGGCCATGCGACTCCAGACGGTGACGGATCGCCCGCACGCTCTTCTGGATGAATGAGACCGCGCCGAACCGGAAGGGCTCGAGATTCGCGAGGATGTGGATGTTGACGATGTGAAGGCTTCCCTGCGCTGCGATGTCGCGGTGGATGCCCTGCCACTTGCCGCGGGGGTTCCACGTCGTGAGCGATTCGCCGTTGAACTTCGCCTCGGTGAACAGTCGCGGGTATACCTCCAGCGCCTTGGCGAGCACCGGCTGCAGGTCGATGGCGTGGGCGCGCACGATGACCGGCGGGATCTCCTCCCGCCCGGATGCGGCGATCCCGTCCTGGACGCCAGCGAGGATCGTGTCGACGAACCACTCCGTGCCGTAGATGTCACCCTGAAGCACTTCGCCGAGGCAGACGTAGAGGCCCACGTTCGGGAAGTCACCCACGAACGCCGCGATCGACTTGCGCGTGTAGTCGCTCGTGAGCGGGGTAGGCGCGGGTTGGTGGAGCGGGATGCCATGGTGCTCGGCGAACGGCAGGGGAATGTGGATGTTGTAGAACTTGACGACGATCCAGATCCCGCGCCGATCGGCCTCGGCAGCCAGCCACGTGAGCAGCGCCCGGTTCTGCTCCAGCTCTTCGTCGGTGACCTCCTGCGCTTCGGGATAGTCGTCGAGGCGTACGAAGGACGCGAAGGGATGCCCGCTCCACAGGTACACCACGTTCGCCCGCTCCGAGAACAGCAGGTCGAGCAGGTCGATCCAGGTTTCGCGGTCGTAGAACCACGGGAACCGTTCCTCGTTGATCGGATACTCGTACACCTGCCGGGGCGCCTCGACCGTCGTCTTCTGCAGACCGATCGCAGGGCCGCGCAGGACGAGGTCCGGGGTCTCGCCCAGATCCAGGTCACGCGGGATGTCGCCGTAGCCGTCGATCTGGAGCGCGAGTTCCTGGCACCCGTACAGCAGGCCCGAATCGCTTCCGCCCGCGACGACAGTCAGCGTTCCCGGGAGCGACGACAGGACGAATCCCTCACCCTCCGGGGTGCTCGTGTTGTACAGCAGGATGTCGCGGTGCTCGAGAGCGACTAAGTCGGCTGAGGCGCCGTGGATCCCCAAGAGGATGCGAACCCCCTCAGGCCGCGCCGCGAGCGGGTCGGTCGATCGTGCGACCGAGTATCCGGCATCCGCCAGTGCTCGGGCGAGCGTGTCGATTCCGAACTGCACGCGGGCGGAGGGTTCGGCCGGGTGGATGACGAGAGCGTCGGGCATGGTTCGCGTCCTTGCATGCGTAGGTGTCGAGAGGGGCCGGGGCGAGGTGACAGCGGCCGAGCGCGGGGAGCGCTCGGCCGCCAGGCCGACTCAGCCTCGAGCGAGCTGGTCTTCGATCTCGGCCGTCAACTGAGCGGCCGCGTCGGCGGGCTCGAGACGGTCGAACAGGACTTCCTCCATGTAGCGGATGACACTGTCGCCGACCGATCCCGATCCGGGCGGTGAGGACGGCGGCACGAACGTCACCTCGGGGCCGGTCTCGCTGATGAACTCGACGACCTCCTGTCCGGTGGCGTCCAGCTCGGGCAGGATGACCTCCTGGTTGGCGGTGCTGGCGGGGACGCCCAGGCTGACCAGCATCGTCTTCGCGACGCGCGGGTCGTTGCTCAGGAAGTCCACGAGGTCAGCGGCCGCCTCGGGGTGCTCCGTCCGGCTGGAGATGCCCCAGAACCAGGAAGGGATGTGGGCGAGTCCGTTCTCCTCGGCCGAGCCGTCCTGCGACGGCGGACGCAGCAGCGCCATGGTGCTTCCCGACGCCGTCTCAAGGGCGGGGAGCTGGCTCGCGTAGTAGAACGCGAGAGCAGAGCGGTTCGTCAGGAAGCGTCCCTCTTCGAACACCCCCGACATCTCTTCGATGAACTCATCCGGGCTCGGCCCGCTCGCCGCGTCGCGGATGTGCTCGAGGTGCTCGAACCACGCGGCGGCGGTGTCGACGTCATAGCCGATCTCGGCCGAGCCGTCCGCGGCGAACAGCGACTCGCCGTGCTGGCCGAGCCACATCTCCAGCGTCGCGTTGCCGGCCTCGCCGTAGTCGCTGCCGCGCACGTCGCCGCCGAGCTTGGTGGCGACCGCGTTCGAGACCTCATAGAAGTCGTCCCACGTCCATGTCGAATCGTCGGGCAGCTCTACGCCCGCCTGGGAGAAGAGGTCCTCGTTGGCCACCACGGTGTACGCATTCTGCGAGAACGGCAGTCCGAACAGTTCGCCGTCGAGGCTGCCCTGATCGATGGACGCCTCCGGGAAGTCGGAGGTGTCGATCGTATCGAGCGTGTTCAGGTCCGCCAGCGCACCGCGCCCGCCGTATTGGAACAGGTGCTCCTTGTCGAAGGCGATGACGTCGGGGGCGTCACCGCCAGCGGTGGTCGTCGCGAGACGGTCCCAGTGTCCGCCGGAATCCGAGTACTCCGCCTCGATCGTGACGCCGGGATTCTCCGCCTCATACTCGTCGATAAGGGAGAGGAAGTTGTCGTGTCGCTCCTGCGAGCCCCACCACGCCACTCGGAGCGTCACATCCTCACTGCCGGCATCGCCGGAGCTCGTGCTGCATGCCGTCAGTCCGAGCACCAGCGCGAGGGCGCCCGTGGCGCCGACCGCGGCTCTCGTCCGGCGAGAAGAAGTCGTCATTGAACGTTTCCCTTCACAGTTCCGCTGTGTCCGGGCACCCACCGTCGGGTGCCTCACCCGGACCCGTGCGAGGTTGACACGTTTCATCTCTATGGCGAGGTGTCGGCGCGGAATCCGGGGCGGTCAGCACGCTAGCATACTGGTATACCAATGCACCAGTATCTTTGATCCCGCCGGCTTGACGCCGCGGACAGCAGCAGGACGTTCGCTCTTGCGAGTTGGTATACCAGCATACTAATATGGCATCATGTCCACCGATGCATCCACCGGCGCGTTCCGAACGCTCACCTTGCAGGAGCCGGCGTCTCGCGGCGACCGCGTACGCGACACCCTGCAGCAGGCGATTCTGGACGGCATCCTCCCCCAAGGCGCCTCCCTCGTGGAGCGGGATCTGGCCGAGATGCTCGGGGTGTCCAAGACGCCCGTGCGCGAGGCGCTCAAGCAGCTCCAGTCGAGCGGTCTCGTCGTGGCCAGCTCGTATCAGCGGGTGAGCGTGCGCCGACTCGACGAGGCAACGGTGCGCGCGGTCAACGAAGCGCGGTTTGCGGTCGAGCCTCAGGCCGTGCAACTCGGGATCGCGCTCCACGGTGCCGGCGAGCAGCCCGCCGCACGACGCGCACTCGAGGCTGCGGAGGCGCTCCTCGACGGCGGTCAGCCGGCGCAGCTCAGCCTCGCCAATCGCCGCTTCCACCGGGAGTTGTATGCGCTCTGCGGCAACGAGTGGCTGATCAGCTTCCTCGACAAGCTCCAGGTCCTCGCGACGTTCATCGCGACGGCGGGCTGGCAGGTCGACCCGAAGTTCGCCGGCGAGGCGATGGAGCACTCCTCGATCCTCGATGCCGTCGAGGCGGGCGACGCCGAGCGCGCGACGACGCTCCTGCGCTCGCACATCCGCGGCGCGTCCCGTGCTCTGATCTCCTCGTTGGAGCAAGATGGCGAGGCCTCGGCGCCGGTGGCCCCGGGCGCCGGTTCATAGTGGGCGGCAGGATCGCCGATGTCCGGCTCACGCCGGTGTCGGCATCGCGGGCGGGGATCGTCTGCGGGCATGTGATCGTGCAGCTGACGTCCGACGACGGCATCGAGGCAGTCGGAGAGATGTCAGACTTCCAGCATCTGCCGATGTACCACGTCGACGTGCCGGAGCTCGAGCGCACGCTGCGGGAGCTGCTCCTCGGGCGCGACGTCCGGGACGCCAACACCCTGACGCGTCGGCTCGAAGAGGCATTCCCCTCCTCCGACTCGCTGTACGACAAGGCCGGGGTGATCCGGTGCGGCGTGGATGTCGCCCTGTGGGATCTGCGTGCGAAGCTGCTCGACGTGAACCTCGCGGAGATGATGGGTGGGCGTGTGCGGGACTCCCTCCCCATCGCCTATCCGATCTTCCGCCAGCAGTCCGTCGCAGATGTCGCGGCGAACCTCGCCGTAGTGCGACGGATGCTGGAGCGCGGGTTCCACCGCTTCCGCGTGTACGTCGGGCGCAACGCCGACCTCGATCGAGAGTTCCTGCGTTCCGCCCGGGAGGAGTTCGGCGACGCGATCGCGATCAAATCCCTCGATTTCTCCAATCTGCTCGACGCCCGCGAGGCGGCGCGGTTCATCGAGTCCACGCGCGATGTCGCCTACGAGTTCGTCGAGGCGCCGGCACGTGCGGGCGACCATGACGGTCTCCGCTTCGTGCGTGAGCGCACGCTCGTTCCGGTGAGCGAGCACGCCACCAGCCCGCGCGCAGCGTTGCAGCTCGCCTCGGACGGCGCCGTCGACGTCCTCAACGTCGGGCTGTTCGTCCTGGGGGGCATCACGCCGGCACTCCGCGTGCTCGCGATCGCCCAGGCCGCCGGCCTGCCAGTGGTGATCGGCACGACGCAGGAACTGTCCATCGGCACGTCGGCGGGTGCGCTCGTGGGTGTGTCGACCGCCGCTGATGTGCTGGCGAGCGACCCGGTCGGTCCGCTGCTGTATCAGCGCGACGTGGTCGCGACACCGCTCGAGTTCCGCGACTCCGCGCTGATCGCACCGACGGGACCTGGGCTGGGTATGGCCGTCTCCCCCGAGCTGCTGAAGGCGGCCACCGATCCGCTCCGCTGGGGTGCCGCCGACACGACCTCCGTGGTCGACCGAGCAGGGAGCCTCACGAAATGACCGCCGGCAGCGAGTACTGGAGCGGGCGCGTCGTTCTGGTGACAGGAGGAAGCCGCAACATCGGCCGCGCGATCTCGCGGCGGTTCGCCGCGGACGGCGCCCGCGTCGTGGTCAACGGCGTGGTTGCCGGTGAGGCCGAGCAGGCGGCCGCGGAGATGGTGGATGCCGGACTCGACGCCGTCGGGTGGGACGCCGACGTGTCGGACCCGGCTGCCGTCGACGCCATGTTCGCCGACGTGGCAGAACGGTTCGGCCGCCTCGACGTGCTCGTGAACAACGCTGCGGTCACGATGCAGGGACGCGTGCCGTTCGAACGGCTGACCATCGACGACTGGGACCGGATCTTCGCCGTGAATGCGCGAGGCACCTTCCTCTGCTCCGCGGCGGCCGCGCCGCTGCTGCGGGCGCATGGCGGGTCGATCGTCAACATCTCGTCGATCGGCGCCTCGAAGGCGCACCGATCAGCCGTTCCCTACGACGCGACGAAGGGGGCGATCGAATCGTTCACCCGCGCGCTGGCGCTGGAATGCGCACCCGATGGCGTCCGCGTGAACGCCGTCGCACCGGGTGCGATCTCGAACGACCGCTACGAGAACCTGCCGCAGGACGTCCAGCAGACGGAGGTGAAGTCGATCCCCCTCGGGCGCGCCGGCACCGGCGCCGAGATCGCCGCCGCCGTGTCGTTCCTCGCCTCCGACCAGGCGTCTTACATCACCGGTCACGTGCTGACGATCGACGGCGGCCTCACCGCCCAGGCGCGACAGGCGTCATCCGAGATCATCATCGACGCGGGCGGAGCCGAACAATGACCTCACCAGAAGCCCCCACTGCGCACGCGCGCGAGCGCCTCACCGGCGTCACCGCCGTGCTGGTGACGCCCTACCGCGACGGACGCGTGGACGAACAGTTCACCGAGAGACTCGCGGGCGATGTGGCGAGCTCCGGCGTGCACGCCATCGCCGCGCTCGGCAACACGGCTGAGGTCTTCCAGCTCACCCGCAACGAGCAGCGCGCCTACCTGCGCGCGGTCTCCCGCGCGCACGGGCCGGCCCTTCGCATCGCCGGCTTCGCGGGTGCCGCGCGCTCGGTGCTCGACGAGATCGACTACGCCGCGAGCCTCGGCTACGACGCAGCCATGCTTCACGAGCCCGCTGACCCTTTCGGCGACAGTGAGGGAGTGCTGACCTACTACCTATCGATCGCGTCCCGCGCCGCCCTGCCGGTCGTCCTCTATCTGCGCTCCCCGCGTCTGGAATTCGAGTCCCTGCGCGCGGTGGCCGCCGAGCCGACGATCATCGGCGTCAAATACGCCCGCGCTGACATCGACACGCTCGCCCGTGTCCTGCACACGGAGTCCGCCGACGCGTGCACATGGGTCAACGGCGCTGCAGAGCTGCGCGCCGGAGACTTCTTCGACCTCGGCCTGACCGGCTTCACCTCGGGCATCGCGAACGTCCGGCCGGATCTCGCGCTCGCGGTGCATCGCGCGCTGGTCGACGGTGACCGCGCCGCGCTGGACGATGCGGTGCGGCTCGTGGCTCCCGTCGAGCGGATCCGGGCCGCCGGCAACGGCAAGTTCAACGTCGCTGTGCTCAAGGAGCTGTTCCGCGCCCAGGGCACCAACGTGGGAGAGGTGCGCCCGCCGCACTCCCCGCTCTCCGCCGAAGCCGCGGCGGACCTGCGTTCCGCGATCCTGTCCTGGCCCGAGACGTCACCCGTCCGTGCGGCGCTGCTGCAATGATGACTTCGATGGGACGGATGCCGCGGCCGCCGCGTGCGTCACATCACGACGCATAGCGAAACCATCGTTCACGCTCATCCGCAAGCAATGCGCGTCGGGATAGCGTGGTGTCATCGCGGCGATCCGGGCGGTCCCGGGCTCCGGTTCATACCCGGCAGCGTTGCGGGTTCGACTCCCGCCGTCGCGTCCACTCCTGAAGGGTCCTGATCCCAGTGTTTTCACGGGATCGGGACCCTTCAATCTTCGTCTAATTGGGGTTGTGGACGCGGTTTGGACACAATGGCCGCCGTACGGGCTTGGTCGAGGGCGGCCGAGACGGCGTCCACATCGTCGTCGAAGAGGTCGGCGTAGACGTCGAGCGTCATCGCTGCCGAAGCGTGTCCGAGCATTCGCTGGACCGCCTTGGCGTTCGCTCCCGACGCGATCGCGAGGGACGCCGCGGTGTGTCGCAGATCGTGCACCGTCATCCGGGGTAGACCGGCGTCGGTGAGTGCGCGCATGAACCAGGATCGTGATGCACCGGACGATCGAGGGCGTTGGATGTAGACCTGTCCGTCGCCGAAGAGGAGATCACCGGGCCCCTGCCCGCGGCAAGGCTCTTGAGGGGCTCCGCCAGGAAGTTCGGGAACCCGACGGAGCGCAGTTCGTGGGTCTTCGGTGACCCGACGTGCAGCTCGGATCCGACCCGCACGGCATTCTCATTGACTGAGAGGCGGCGACGTTCTAGATCGAGATCACGAACGCGGAGCGCGGAGAGTTCTCCCCAGCGCAGGCCCGTGTAGGCAGCGACGTAGACGACGCTCGCGTAGGTCGAGCCGGCTGCGCGGGCGAGCCTGCCGACCTCTTCGTGACTTAGGTACACGTGGCGCTTCTTGCCCTTCCGCGGAAGGTCGACACCGCGAGCCGGATTGCGCGGGATGCGCCGGTCCTTCACTGCCACATCGAGGACGGCCGCGAGAACGCCGTAGGCACGAATCACGACGGTTGCGCTCTTCGGGCGGTTGCCCTGTTCGGCCGTCCTGGCGTGGTACCGACGTACGGTGTGCGCCGTCCCCCTGCTCACTTCCGTGATCCACTTCTGCACGTCGGAATGCGCGATCGCGCCCAGCTGCACTGCACCCCATCGAGGCTCCACGTAGACACGCCACGCGTCGTCCAGCAGCTTGTAGCTCGACGGCTTCAGCTTCATCCGCTTTACTTCCAGCCAGTCCGGCGCCAGCTCGCCCACAGTCACACGAGAGCTCGCCGGATCAATGAAGTCGCCCGTCAGCATCTGCGATTCGACAGAGATCAGGTAGCGCTCGGCCTCGCGTTTCGTTCGGAAGCCGCGCTTCGCAGCCTGACGATGATCAGGCCGCCGATATCGCACGCGATAGCGACGACCGGACGCTGTGTCGTACGGCTCTATGCTTCCCACGGTCCACCCCGATGGTTGATTTCAGGCTAGATCTCTCGCACTACTTGCAGATCCATTCTGCCATTCAACATATACGGATCGGTGGCGCCGATGGTGGATCCTCGTCGAGTAGAGAACTCTGGAATGACATTGACCCGAAGCGGAGACGGGGCCTGGTCGCCGCGCTCGATTGGCGTGCGATGACCGCGCCACCCACCGGGCGGGCTATTCGAGCAAGGGCGACCTCGACGTCCGGGTTCGAATCGGCGCCCAACGCAGGCGGGCCTGCCGCCCAACGCACGCACGATGAGTGACCGGCTGCCGGGCGGCGCCAGGGGTGTCGCGCATTCTCGGCTACGCGTCACGCGCCTTTTTGGCGGCCTCGAAGACTGCCCAGATTCGCTCGGCTTCAGCGATGAAGTCGACCTCCGAACGCTTCACACTCGCAAGCCGGTCGCGTGCTTCGGCGAGACCTTTCGCTCCCTGCGTCGTCAGTCGACTCGCGGCCTTGATGGTCTCCACGGTCGGCGTGGACCCACGGAGGGCAAGGAGCCAGGCGTCGCGTTGCTGTCTAACGCTTACAACACTGATCCCTGCCCGTGAGCCGAATTCCGTTGCCAGTCCAACCATCACCTCGCCGGATGCGTCACCAATTGCTTCATAGACGATTCGACACCGTTTGTACCGGAGCACGTCCTCATCGCGGCCGGCCGCGACCCACGCTTCCGCCGCTCTGCTGATCTCGTCGATGTCCACTACGTTCAACCTCTCGCGAATACCAGCCCGCACCGCTCTCTGCCGCCGTCACGACGATCGCCCGCGAGCGCAACCGGGACCCTTCGTAAGTCAGCGCCGCACCACAATCTTGCACAACGCGCTGCGCTCGGGCGTCCGAACGATCCTCACTCCCAGCGCCGACATGAAGGACATGCGATCGTTGCGCACCCCGCGAGCGAGACGCTTGCTAATAGCTTCGCAATCTACGTGCGATGATCGACCCGATTGCGCTCGGTGCCCGACCGCTGAGCGACCAGGTTGGGGCAGTTGACGGGGGTGGTCACAGCGGAGGAGGCCGACGGCAACGCCGTCGACCCCCTCGATGCTTAGCCCTTGCCGAGCGTCGAGCCCGCCTTCGACTTGGCCGGCTTGCTCGACGAGTTGGACGCGAGCGTCCGTCCCGCCTTGCTCAGCGAGGCCTTCGAGGGCTTGGACGACCGTGACGATGACTTCGCCATGATGCACTCCTTCTCTGTTGCCGAGAAGCAGATCACCCGACCGGACTTGAGCCCACTCGTGCAGAGACCACGGAGCCTCTAGAGTCAAGGAGTCGACCAGACACCTCAGCCCCGACCTGCTGCGCCTAGAGCCCGTCTCTGAACTGCCGGTCGGGGCTCCTTCGTGCGATCCACACTCTACAGCGCGCCTGCGACGAAAAAGTAGACACGCGGGTGATTCCACGAACACGAATACTGGCTGTGGGTGTACTCTGATCCCGTGATCACCCGCCAACGCGCCCTCGATGTCCTCCAGGCTAACGATGTCGCACGCGGCATCGCATGGGCCTTCAACTCCGCCTGTGAGCAGGCGCTCGACGACCTCACCCGCGGCAACGGGTACGGAGCACTCACCGCCGGGGTCGGTAGGTATGAACTCATCGCCGACCGCCTCGACCGTGTCTTCTCCTGTGGAGAGTATGAAGTCGCCGAAGGCATGGAGTCGGTCGGCCTCGATGTCCTCTACGAGGGACTGAGCGAGCGGGCGCGTCTCACGATGCCCGTGATGCCCGCCGGAACGGTGACCCGCTCGAACTTCCGCGGCAGCAACGGCTGGACGGTTGGCGGGTTCCGATTCATCACTCACTCGTTCTCGCGAGGTCAGATCGCAGGGATCGACTGGACGAAGGCTAGCCCGACGCTTCAGGCGGTTGCCCGCCAGAGGCCCGACGAGACGGAACTTCTGACGCTGCTCGACGTGATGCTCGACATCGAGCAGCGCAACGATCTCGCTTCTCAGGATGACCTTCCGACGGTGCCCATGCCCACGCTCGTCCTGGTGCATGCCTTGGACCGCGAGACAGCCGAACGCGAACTCGCCATCGGTCACGCCCGCTACAACGACGACCTCGGGGGACCGTGGCACTGGCATGAGCATCTGTTGAGCGGACCGGAGCCCGACCAGGCCGGCCGTGTGGTCCCCGACGCTCCCGCGCCGACGCAGCAGGAACCGGACGTCACCGTGCGCCTGCGCAAGAAGGATGAAGCGGAGGACGCAGGTTGAGCACCCCACAGGTGCCCACCCTCTTCGCCGGCGACCGGCTAACACTCGCACGTCAGCTCGAGGGTCTGCGCAAGAGCGACCTGGCCGCTCGCATCGAGAAGAGCGCGACGACCGTCGCTGCGTGGGAGGCAGGAACAAAGCGTCCCACCGCTGCCAACGTGGCCCAGTTGGCGTTGGGTCTGGGAGTCACACCGGCGTTCTTCGCACCCCGAGGCACAGCAGCGACAACCGAGGACGCTGTCCCTCACTTCCGCTCCCTGCGGTCGACGAGCCAGCGGGCTCGTGACCAGGCGTTCGCGTATGGACTGCTTGCCGTCGACATCGCGGACGCCATCGAGAAGCATGTCGAGTTCCCCGAGGTCGACGTTCCTTCTTTCGAGGTGTCAGTCGAAGACGTGGGAGAGGGCCCAGAGGAGGCAGCCCGCGAGCTCCGGCGTGCATGGGGCATCGACTCGGGACCGATGAAGCACATGGTGCGCCTGCTCGAGAACCACGGTGTGCTCGTCGTGTTCAGCCCGACGCAGACATCCTCGGTGGACGCGTACTCCTTCGAGTCCGCGAGCCGACCCGTGGTCGTCCTCAACCCCGTCAAGAGCGACTACTACCGACAGCGGTTCGACGTCGCCCACGAACTCGGCCATCTCGTGATGCATCGTGACGCCGAGCCCGGCGGTCGCGTCGTCGAGGAGCAGGCCAACCGATTCGCGTCGGAGTTGCTGATGCCGGCGGCGGAGATTCGGGACGTGTTGCCGATGGCGATGAACGCTCGCGCGTGGGACGCCCTCGGGACGCTCAAGGAGCAGTGGGGCGTCAGCATCCAGGCGCTCCTCTTCCGCGCGCGCCGGTTGGGCACCATCAGCGACGTGACCTACCGCAACGCCATCATCACCCTGAGCCAGCGCGGTTGGCGCAGGAACGAGCCCGGCCTGGTGACAGCGGTCGAGCAGCCGTCCATGTTGCCACGGTCGACGGAGCTGCTGGAGGCGTCGGGCATCTCGCGCGAGTCACTCGTGGATCAGGCGCGCGCGCCCCGCGACCTCTTCGACATCGCCATTGCACGGGTCCCTCGCTTCGATGGCCGTGACGATGACGTAGAGGTCCAGAGCAGAACGTCCAACGTCATTCCACTTCTCACGGGCCGCGCGGTCAGCAGCGACTAGAGGTGAGCCTCGGCAGGAGTGCTCACCTTCGTTGTGATCTGGGCTCCATCGCCAGCGTCCAGGTGACCGCAAACCCCGTGACGGAGCAGGGGCAGAGAGCCTCTCAGTACTCCCCGTCCACCGAGCGGACGGGGATGCCCTCACGATCCCACGCACGCCGTGCGCCACGCTCGAGCCGTTCGTTGCAGTAGGCGCCGCAGACATGTCGGTCGCGGTGGATCCAGTGCGTCTTCGCCGGGACTGGGACCTCGCACCAGATGCACGGTTCGCCGCCCGAGGCTCGACCGCACGGATGGGCGAGTGCCCTGCGGTACCACCCCCAGAAGTCCTAACCCGGTCCGTTCCGAGCCTGTGTGACCACCCAGTCGGGCACTTTCGTCCGTGCGTTTCGAGCCCCGAGTCGTGCGCAGTTCCTGCTCACCGATGGTCGGGCGGTGATGAACGCTTCCTCGGTGATGATCTCCAGCGTTCGCCCCGGCGTCCCCCTGCGCGAACGCCTTCGTCAGCTTCGATCAGAAGGCGGCGCCGGGGCGAAACGTGTGTTCATCGAAGTCGCCGGTTACAAGGGTGCTGGTTGTCTTAGTGACGCCGTCCTGCCACCGCCGCCCTGCTCGACGACGAGCTGGCGCGCGCGGTCTCGCACCATCCTGCCCCCGGCGCCACGCGGACACTGCGCTCCTGTCGGTGGGACCTGAACGGTCGCCTACGCCATTAGCGATCCGAGCACTGGACGCTGCGTGTGGCCGACTGCTGCTCGGCGAACTGAAGCACGATTGGTCCCGGGCGGCTTCAACCTTGCGGGCCGCCGGGGGCAGGGGCGGCGTGCCCGCTAGGGTGGGGCGCATGTTTGCAGTCCTGGGGTCATTGCTAGACCGATTCTGGCCTCACCTCATCACTGCGATCGGCACTGTCGCGCTTGCCCTGTTCGGCACCGTGTGGCAGGAGTCCGGTGACGTCATCGGCGACGAACTCACCGTCGGGCTCATCATCATCGCCGCGTTGGTGTCCGCCGCCGGCGCGGTCATCGCCGCCGTCCGATACGACCGTGGCGTGCGGGCCATACAGACCGACATGCTCACCGACGTCAGAGCATCGCTCGTGCCCCTCTGCGCTCGGCTCATCATGCTCCCGCGGCCTCTGGAACAGGACAAGTACGTCGACGCGATGACGGAGCTGACGATGCACTGCCGGCTGTTCGCACCTCGGGATCCCGGCACAATGGCCGACGCGAACTTCTACGCCCTGTCCGGCAATACTCTGACCCGGGTGAACCGTGCCGCCGGGTCAGCCCGCGAACAGTTCGTCAGCAGCCGGCGCACCAACCCCCGCGCGCTTGAGGAGAGGGCCGTCGTCGATCGCATCAAAGCCGGGCAGAGCGTCGTGTGTGGCAACATCCGCAAACGCAAGCAACGTCGGCTGCTGTGCTTGGAAGAAGGCGACCGAACGTACCGGTCGTTCGTCTCGGTGCCCGTGATCTCGAACAACGGAACCGTCATCGGGATGCTCTCGCTGAACAGCAGCGAGAAGAACGGACTGTCGTCGGTTCACGCTACGTTCTTGGAATCGGTCGCGAAGCTCATCGCCGCAGTCCACGCCGTGAATCCGTGAAGCAATCACCCTCTCGTTTCCGAAAACAGTGCATGATGGAACTACGAAGGAGGTATCGCCATGAAATCTCACCGTTATAACGAAAACGATGAAGCACGCTTCCTCGAACTGATCAATGAATACAACACGGTTCACCGTGAAGAATCGAAGCGCGCACAGGAGCGTACCTGGGGTAGCACCTCCGAGCCTCAGCGCATCGGGTTCCAGCCGAATCCGGAGTGACCCAGCTCCCCCACCAACATCCAGAGGGCCCGTGGCGATCGCCACGGGCCCTCTGCGTGCTCCCGCCGAGCGACGCGCTCCTCAGGCTTCGGGATGGGTCTCGACGTCGAGGTCCGTCCAACGCTCGAACCGCTTATCGTCGCGTCGCGTGTGCCGCTGCGTCGGGCCTTCCCAGTCCTCTACGGCCGCTCCGCGGTTCCACAGCCCGAGGGCTTCCAGGCGAGCCAACCGGAGCGTCCGTACCCGGGTACGGGGGCGTGGTGTAGTCGCTGGGCCGTTCGTCGAGGATTCGGTGTCCTTTGGCGGCTTCGTCCTGCTCGACCGTCTCCTTCGCGTCTCGCGCGACCCGGTCCTGCCGTGCCCGCTCGACCGCGACCGCGAGGTATCCCGGATCCGTGGTGGCGACCTTGGTCAGCTCCATCACGGTGTCGGTGTCGCCGTCGAACTCCAGCAGGATCGCCGCCTTGTCTAGAGTCAGTCCGCTCTCGCGACGGCGTCGGTGGCGGTGGCACTTTGGGCGACGGCGAGGCCGGTCTTGACCCGATCGGTGTCGGCCTCTGGCGAGTGAGTCGAAGCCGCGCTGTTTCAGCTTCGTTGTGCGCCACTACTCAGTCTGGTGGGGTCAACTTCCACGTCGATCCCGTGAGCGCATCAAAGATCACGCCAGCGTTGTCTTGGCGGTGCCATACGCCGCAGATGTCGGACGATCGTGGACCCAGGTCTTGCACCTCTGTCCATCGGCGGCGAGCGCCGTTCCAAGTCCAGGTACTCCCGGACGAAGTCACGGCGAGCGCACCCGTTGGGGCTGGTAGAAGAGCAAGGACGGGACCTTCGGGGCCCAGATCGGCAGCGGGTACCACATTTCTTGCGTCCAGATGTAGGCGAGAGTCTGAGGCGCGAGTGCGTGAAGAGCTCGGCCTCGGCTCCTGGTCGTGCACGCACTCCGCGACGTATAACGCTGATTGGCACGACGATGTGCTTTGTAGCAACGGCACCGAGTCGCATCGTCCCTACCTACGGGAATGGGACAGCTTCGTCGAGCAGTGGGAGATCATGGAGTCCGCCGCGGAGTACGAGGCCGAACTGAACGCCGGCGGGTAGCGAGGTACCTGCACTCCTCATCTCGAGCTGAAGCTCGACGTGGGACCGGAGAATCGACAGCGGCTCTACGGTGCCGTGGCACGCCGCGCGCCCACATAGCTTGCCCGCTATCCCCCTCAAGCGCGCACTGCCCGTTTAGGGATCCCGCTCGTGCACGTGACCGCATGCGGATCGAGGCGGACAGTGGGCGCTACCGAGCGGTGGGAGGCTACGATCGCGGATAATCGATCGCTACCCCGAGGTGATTCGCGACGGCACTCGCAGTGAGTCGAACGAGCCGGTTCAGGAACGCTACACACTGTTCCGCGTCTTTGAGTTCAAGCCACGGGGCACCCGCGGTCTTCTTGAGGCGCACCGTCAACAAGGCGTCGACTTCAGGGAGCGAGTCGTGGCCATGCGCCAAAGCGTGCCGTACCTGGAGCCACTCATCGAGGCGCGCTTCAGTCATGGCCGGGGTCCACCTGATGCCCTGCTTTCCGCGCCCACCAGCGGTGATGAAGGTCCAGTGCACTTGCGGATCGAATCCAGCGCTCGACATGAGGCGGCGCGTATTCCGTGCATTCGGAGTCGCGAAGTCATTGATCGCCTTGCGAATCGGCCCAACATTCGCGTCGTATCGGGCAACGTCGATCGGCGCCGGGCCGGTCGGACGTGCTGTGTCAAGAATCGCGGTCGTCATGTCCTCGACAGCGGCTTGCCATGCCGCTACCGCAAGAACAACGACGCGCGGTTGAGCGATGCCTCCTTCGGCCGGCGTCCTCGCCGTGGACCCCCGTGGTCACGATGAACCTCCACGATGTTGTCACAATGCTTCAGGGCAAAATGGAATTGGTCAACAGCCTGCTGCAAGTCCATCTCGCGAGTCTCGCAGAGGGAGACCACGGCGGCGGCCACCGCTACCGCCGAATACGATCAGCCCATGCCCTCTCCAGATAGCGGTCAAGCACGGAACACCATCGCAGGGATCGTCGACGCCATCGCAGGCGAGATCCCGGTTGTCGGCGCAATCGTGGGATCGTTCACCGCAGTCGCGAGTGCGCGTCAACGCGAGCGAGACGAGGAGTTCTTCGCGATGGTAGTTGCGAAGGGAGCGATCACCGAGGAGCGGGTGGCCGCGATCGCGCGGGGTGAGGACGACGAATTCCTCGCTACCGCCTACCGAATTGTGCGCGAGGCTCGAGAGACAGCTGACACAAGCCGGCGGCAGTTGCTTGCACGTGTTCTGGCAAATTCAAACGGATGGTCCACGTTCTCCTTGGACCAACGTGAGAGCCTCCTCCCCATCGTGCTTGGCATGACGCCCCTACAGGTGGTTGCGCTGGAGTACTTCGCTGACCCGCGCCAATGGTTTGAGACCCGCGGCATGCCCATGCGGATGCACGAAGGAAGCGAACAGCGCGACGGCCTTCTCCAGGATGCATTAGGGGGGCCGGACGACGAGAAACGCCAGATGGTGCGTATCGCATGCGAAGAACTCAGCAGGAAGGGACTGATAGACGGGTCGGTAAGAGTTCAAGCAGCACCGGGATCGCATCCCAAGCGTCGGGCGTCATCTCTCGGGGAGCGTGTGCTCAGCTTCATCGGCCGCGATGACCCCTCTGAGCGGCAGTAACAGTGGGTGACATCCTTTGGTGGTGCACACGGGTGGACGGCGCGGCCGACGGTCATGACCTCGTCGCCACGGCTCCTTCGGGGAATGACTAGCAGCGAGTGAGAAACCTCGGCTCCTGCGAGTCGACGATCTCGAATGCTGATGTTCTTCACACGGTCGCCGATGAATCACCGCACTGCTGGTCAACGCCTGGTGTGAAATCCGATCGCCTATCGCGGTCCCCTAATCGCGCACCGCTCGAAAGGGGATCCTACCTGGCCGGGCCATGACTGGTTTGAGGAGGCAGAGTGGCGTGCTAGTCGTCGGACCGTGGCTGTATCGTCCGAAGCATGATCGACGGCGCTCAGATCGACACCACTCTCGACTTCCGAGCAGACTCGCGCGGGCGTGACTCGGACAGGCACAGCCCGACGCTCCAGTCGTATCACCGCCTCTTGTGGAGCCGACCGCTGCCAGACGGCACGATGTTCGAGTTGGAGTCAGTGCGTCGCAGGGGTTCGTTCCTATTGCGGTACAGCGGTGACCGCGATGACCTGTACCTATCCAGCGATATCCTCGCCAACTCGAGTAAGCGCCCGTGCAGACAGTTCTACGATCTCGTCCCCGAGGATGTACGCGCCCACTTCCACTCGGTCGGCCTTTCGATCGGTGGCCGGCTAATCTTCCCTGCGGAGCGCGTGAACGGGATGCAGACGGTCAACCAACGACGTGGCACTCATCCGCGTATCAGAGACCGTTTCGATCTCACGCTCGAGTGCATTCGCCGGCATTACGCCGGCGAAGATAGCCCGCTGAGCCTGGTCCTCACGGCCAACGAGGGCTTCTTCCAACTCTTCCGAGACTTCGACCGGTACGTCGACTTCTTCCTGCTGCAGGATCTGGTGGATGACTCCTCATCCGTCCGCTTCTACCTGCCGTTCGACGGCTTCACGGGTGCGACACTTCCGACCTCGTCCACACAGTACGGGGAGTTCATGCAACGCCAAGTCGAATTCGTCGAAGCAAGGAATCGCAGGATCACGCGCGCATTGGCGGTGGCCTCCGCGTGACGCTCCACGACCGCGTTCTACGGACGGCCGTCGGCTCGCGGAATGGTGCGTCTGAACATGCTGCCGAGGGAATGGAGGTTGGCCGAGTTGTACGGCCCCCTGGATCACGAGCCGACCAAATGCGCGCCGACGGCTCCGCTTCCGGTCATCGCACGGTAAGGCATGGTCGCCGCCCGCACATGTGTGCGGCCTCGCGTGAGATGAGCGCAAAACTCTGCCGGCCGATTGACATCGACCGCGTCCGATTCCTGACTCGTCTGCGCCTTCGCTGTCGCAGGGAACGGATAGAGTCACAGGACTGCACCGTCGCATGCATCTGGGGAGATTGAACGCATGACCACCACGGCCGCGCCGCCTTCGGTGACCGCACCCGCGCCTAAGCCGCCTGGGAAGAGGTCGGTCTTCGGAAGGGTCCTGCTAGTCGTGCTGCTGACCCTGTTGATCGGAGGCGTCGCCGTCGCGGGTGTCGTGATCGGGCGATTCTTCATGCCAGCCACGGAGATGAGCGACTCGCAGATCTATCAGTCGGTCGAACGCACAGAGGAAGTGGCGCTGCTGGCCCTTGGAATTCAGGGGATTGCGAGGGAGAACGAGCCGGGCGAGATCCTCGGAGTGCGGTTGCCCGCGGGCGACCGGACAACCATGATCCAGTACGAGTTCACTGCAAAGGTCGGTATCGACGGCGCAGACGTGCAGATTGACGACGCGTCGGTTGGGGAGAACGCCTTCATCATCTCGATTCCCGAGTTCATCTTCATCGGGTACGACGACCCGCACTTCGAAGACCCAATCGAGGGCAACGGACTTCTGAGCTTCATCACTGAAGAGATCGAAGAGACCGACATGATCAACAGCATCCTCAGCGATGAAAAGCAGCAGGCCTACATCGACGACCACATCGAGTTGCTGAAGGAGCAGTCGCAGGACTACTACAAGGGCATCATCACGAGTATCGACCCTGATGCCACTGTCTCGTTCGAGTTCGCAAACTGACCCTCGAAATCCAGTAGCAGAGGACGACCTCATGACCGAAGACCCTGACGGCCTGCCGAGCATTGAGCCCGGCCAAGAGATAGAACTGATCAGTGACGGCGGGGGCCTGCTCGTCTTCGGCGAACCCGCCGCCGTCGAACTGTTCGTCGCATCGACCGGAGCCCCGTCGCGGGAACTCGATTTGCGACCGCTGAACGCGGCAGTGGCGAAGAGCGGGTCGGCGCTGCAGACCGCGTCAGAGGTATCGGCGAATGCCGGTCGCTGGATGAAGCTGACCGAAGAATCCGCACGCGCCGCGCAGAACGCGAACCTAGTCCAGCGGTCAGGCGGACAGTTCGTGCAAGCCACAACTCGCGGCGCCGAGGGACAGTTCACAAAGAACCTCCAATTCATCAAGCCCGGCAACGCGACCGCCATGCTCACCAACCCCGCGATCCTCGCCGGCGTCGGCGGCATCATGGCCCAGTACGCGATGCAGCAGCAGATGGAGGAGATCACCGAATACCTCGCGAAGATCGACGCCAAGGTCGATGACGTCCTCCGCGCCCAGAAAGACGCCGTACTGGCTGACATGATCGGCGTCGAAATGATGCTCGACGAGGCGATGGTTGTTCGGGCAGAGGTCGGCCGAGTGTCGGAGGTGACGTGGTCGAAGATCCAGGGATCGGCATCCACGATCGCCCGCACACAGGCGTATGCCCTGCGCCAACTCGACGCGCTAGCCGAGAAGCTGGAAAAGGAAACGAAGATCGGTGACCTCGCCGAGTTGTCGAAGCAGGCGCAGGACACCGTCGTGGAGTGGCTCGCAGTGCTTGCCCGTTGCTTCCAGTTGCAGGATGCAATGGCGGTGTTGGAGATCGACCGCGTGCTCGATGCCTCCCCCGACGAGCTCGACAGCCATCGACTCGCGCTGCACACGGCGCGTCAGCGGCGAACGGACGCGATCTCGAAGGCGACGTCGCAACTCGTCGCCAGAATGGACACAGCGGCAAGTCGCGCGAACACCAAGGTCCTGCTGAACCCGGTATCGGCCAAGGTCGTCGTGAACGCAAGCAACGAGGTCGCGGCTGGAGTCAGGAACCTTCACCTGACGCTCGGCCTCGCAGACGAGCGAGACTTCCTCGAAGCGCGCCGCTGGTCTGCCGCGGCCGCCGACGTGCGGGACGGAGTTGTCGGCGCAGGCAAAGACGGGCTTCAGACCGTGGGCCGCTTCGGCAACAACACACTCGAGAACGCGCGGATGTCGACCGGACGCCTCGCGGGCAAGATCGCAAACCGCCTCCAACACACGGGCGAGACGAATGCTCCCGAAGTTACTGACGCCGAGGACGCGGACGCGGACCGATGATCTGACGGCGTTGTGCGATTCGGGTTGGGAGAATGATGCGCTCGCTCGACGGGGGCGGCGTCGTCGTCTACGCGATGACGCAGCTGCAGCGTGACGAGATGCTCGCCCAGATGGGTTCGTCCGCGCACGACGCCGCCCATAAGTTGATCGAAGATCAGCCAACTCCTGTGCTCGCATCGACGAAGTGTGGAACGCGCTCAACCCACGTCTGCTGTGCCACGGCCACATGCACGTGAAAGCCGACGGCACGACGACGGACAGCCGACGCGACGTCCGCCTCAACCGCGACATGCAGGACGGCAACGTCACGCTGCTGGATGTAGCGACATTCGACATAGAACTTCCCCCGATGCAGCAACTCCGAAATCGATGAGGGCTGTCGGTCGACCCGGTGCCGAAGATTCGAGAATTTGGGCTCGGTGCGCGACCGGCGAGCCCAGACGCCCGGACCCAACCGAATGGCCTGGAAGCCCGAGAGAGACGTCAAGGGGGGCCGCGCACTGGCGCATTTGCGGCGTACGATGCTTCCAGGACGGAGCTGCTCGGGCCCTGGGGGCAACCCCGGGGCCTTCGTTCGCAGGAGGGACCATGCGGTTCAAGGTGATGGTGACGAAGGTCGAAGTGGCCGAGTTGTGGGTTCGAGCCGCCGATGAAGAATCCGCAGCGAAGAAGGTCAAGGACGAGTTGACCACCTCGTGGGCGTTCGCCGGTAGGTGGGAGACGAAGGCCACCGACGTGCAGGTGGTCGAATCGCAGCCTGAGCCGGGCACCTCGGATCAGCGCCAACTGTCGGCGTCGGGGCCGATGCTGCTCAAGCTGAAGGACGCGGCGAGCGAACTTGGCATCTCCTACGGGACATTGCACGCGCTGATGAAGGATGGGGTCATCGAGCACACACAAGTAGGGTCCGGCAAGTACATCTCGCGGGCGACGCTCACGGCATTCATCGAAGCAAACACTCACAGGTAAGATCAGAACGCTGGCCTCCGTAGCTCAGTGGAAGAGCCACTCCGTCCTAAGGAGAGGGTCGGGGGTTCGAATCCCTCCGGGGGCACCTTGAGATGAGTGGCGACAGAGGTCTTACCGAGTCGCTACAGATAGGTCATGCTGGGCAGATTTCCGCGCCCGGCCACCGACCGCTTCACGTCGCTCTCCGGACGCATCGCGAAGGCCAACACCCTTCGCCGTCGATCGTCTCCCAGGAGGGTCAAGCGACCCCGACCGGGTACCGCATCCATCGGCAGCACGTACTCGATCCATGCCAGCGCAACTGCGCGCGGATTCATCTCGAGGTCGTCTACGTCGAAGTAGACACTCGCGAGGTACTCGCGTCGACCGGCGCGCACAGTAGACCGCTCGGCGAAGGTTGGGACGGCGCGCGGCCGACGTGACAGATTCGTCATCGAGAGCGCGGATCGCCACACCTGCTCAATAACGCGGTCCTCCACCACGCAGGCAGGGTGCATCTCTACTTGAACATGATCGATCACATACACGCCGCGGGCGCGCCGCTTCAACCGCACGACAGCAAGCGCAACGAGCAAGAGCCCAGCGACCACCGCCCAGATCCAGACATCCACCGCGACCACCTCCTCGGGCTAACCCCAGGCATACCTCCGGCCACCGACACACGACGGCTCAGAACTCTCCGATCGCCATCCCGAGACGAAGGTAGAGGTCGGTGACGGCCTCGTTGTTCACGCTGTATTTGACCCAGACGCCCTTACGGGACTCGCCCGCAACGCTGGGCGGGTCGGCGATCACGAGGCCGGCCGCCTCGAGCTCATTGAGCCGCGGCTGGATTGTCGTCGGCCCCAGATCGAGCGCGTCACAGATCGGCCCGACCGTTACGTCAGGGTGTGAACGCAGATAGCGGAGGATCGCCGCTTTGACGAGATTGCCGAGAAGCGCGATCGGGTCGTGGGCATCTTCAGAGCCCGCTGGTTGCGCGAGACGAGGCATGGGGCAATTCTGGCCCACGGGCCGCGACGAAGTCCAGCAAAGCATCCTATTTAGTTGTTTACTTTCGCCCCACACTCGTATACCGTGTGGCCATGATGATCGGTAGGGTACTTGTTGGACTGCGCATAGCAAATGCGCCGTCGGCGGTGTCCCCCGTTCGACCGACAGACAAGATCCTGATCCAGGAGATAAACTACGCGACCCTCAGGAAAGCATCGGTCGACTCCTCCACAGGCGGCAGCCGCAACAGACTTATCCACAACCTTGCATCGATTCCTTTTCCGCGACCGCACCGCGTGTTTAGGATGCGGTCACGGCGACCGTCGCGCGAGCAAAATCGTCCGTGCACGGTGGCCGTCCTGAAGGATCAGGAGGGCTGACCGATGATGATGAGCGAGAGTTCGGGACGACGCGGTGTCGCGTGGGCGATCATCGGCGGACTCGTCCTTATCGCCGGAATTGTCGCGATCATCGTGGGCGCCATGCTCGCGCAACCGGGGCCCACTCCGACGAGCGAGCCGACGTCCTCGAGCACACCCAGGCCGACAGAGACCGGCGAGCCCGCCGGCACGTTCGTCGATCCGTCGGCCGCCGACCGTGGCTGGACGCCCGAGCCGATCACCACGGATGCCGATACCTACATCGCTGCCGCCGTGGCGGCGGCCTCCACCTTCGACACCACCCTCAGCACCCGCGAGGAGTGGCTCGGCTACCTCGACACCTGGTTCACACCCGACACCCGTTACACATCCGAAGCAGATCAGCTATCCGCGATGGAGGACTCGCAGGTCGAACTCCGGACGGGCGTCGCGCTGCCACGGGAGGAGTGGGACTCGCTCTCTGGCGAGGATGGCCGCGTCGTGGCGGTGACGACGGGTGACATTGCGTATGTCCCAGTACCGGACGATGCATCGGGAGATATGTCGATCGGCACGTCGGACGTGACGCTGACGTTCACTCGCTCAGACGGCTCCGGCGGCGAAACGTCCTACGACGAGCAGGTGCGCGTGAGCGTGCAGGTACTCTGCGGCGAAGCATCCGTGCCGACGCCGGATTCAAACCAGCAGGCAGGCGACTGCAAGGTGGTTCGCTACTTCACGGAGCCCTTGGAGCCCTGACATGGGAGCCCCGGTGATCGCCGCAGCAGCCCTCAACACGAGGACTGGTCGGAAGATCCTGACAGGGGCGCTCCTCGGCATTCTGCTTATTGCGGGATTCCTTGTCACCCCGCTCATTGCGATGCCATTCGCGATTATGGGCGCTGCCGCGAGCACCACCGAGACGACGACGGATGGCGCACCCGCCGTAAGCGGCGACTGGAACTACCCGCTAGCCGGCGGCTACTCCAAGGGTCGTGGTTTCGGTCACAATCCGGTGACCGGATGCGGCTACTGCTCGGTGAATCACCAGGGCTATGACATGGCCCAGGGATGCGGGGCGACGATCTTCGCGGCCGGCCCAGGGCGCGTCATCACTGCCGGCTCGTATCAGGGCTACGGCAACACCGTCCGGATCGATCACGGCGACGACATCGTCACTCTCTACGGCCACATGCAGTGGGATTCCCTGCGCGTCTCCGTCGGAGACGACATCACCGCTGGCACACCCATCGGCGCCGAAGGCAACACCGGCAAGTCCTTCGGCTGCCACCTCCATTTCGAAGTCCGCAGATCAGGTAACCCGATACCTCCCGAGCCCTTCATGGCCGCACTCGGCCTGCCACTGAAGTAGTCACCGCGAAGGAGAACGATCATGAACACCTACACCGTGCCGACGGATGTCGATATCCCCGATATCCAACCGGACTTCTCGGCCCCGTTCTTCCAGGGCTTCCAAGTCATCGCGTCGTACATCCTCGCGGGGGCGATGCTCGTCGTCCTGGTCATGCTGATCATTGCTGGCGCTGCGCTCGCGTTCCGGGGTCTCGCATCTGACCGCGTGCGCACCTGGGCGGGCGAGAACATCCTCTGGATCTTCATCGCCGCCGCAGTGCTGGGCGCGGCATCCGGCCTCTTCGGCTGGTTCGTGAACTTCGACTTCGGATTCTGATGAACCTCGTCCGAGTCGTCCGCCTCGGCTTCGCCGTCGGGATCGCACTCGTGCTCGGCTCAGGAACGGCTGCGCACGCGACGACGACAGATGCCGCAGCCGTTGTGCCGATGGCGTCCGTCAGCGGCGAGCCATGGTCAGCACCCGCGTACCCAGTCGACTGCCAAAGCGCCAGCGAACAGGTCACGTGCACGCCGGCGGATCCGAATAGCGTCACAGCGCAGCAGTGCTTCATCGGCGTGAACATCACAGGAAAGAAGAACACTGTCTGCACCACCTTCGACGGACACGTGCAGGCGATTCAAGCTGACGGTGGCCGCGCGCTCGAAGTGAAGTACGGCTGCAGCATCGGTGACGCCGTCTGCGTCACGTTCGAGAACGCCGGCCGCGGCATGGCCCTCGCCGCGACAGGGATGATGTTCTCCGTCGCCGACAACATGCGTTTCGACACCTCCACGCTCCTGTGGGCCGCCGCGCTCGACCAATGGTCCTTCTGGCAATGGGCGATCCTCATCATCGCCTTCGGCGCAATGGTCTGGGCGATCGCCGCCGCCGTCGTCTCCGGCGACCGCCAAGAGCTCGTCGGTGCGCTCGTCCGCTCCTTCATCGCCATCCCCGCCGTACCGATCACCCTCTGGCTCACCGGTCATCTGCTCAACGCCGTCGATGACATGACCTGGTACATCCTCACCGGCGACGGCCGCGACGCCCTCTACTCCACGCTCCAGTCGGTTATGTGGGCCGGCGGCCAGGCAAACTACTTCTTCGCGTTCCTCATCCACTTCATGCTCATGCTCGGGATGCTGCTCCTCATGCTCGTCTTCGCGTTCCGCAACATCGTGCTCGCAGCGCTGATCATGGTCGGGCCAGTGGCATGGATGCTGTTCCCCGTCCGCGGGATCGGGCCGCAGTGGGTCGTGCGCTACGTGTCGGCTGTCGTGGTGCTGCTTCTCACCGGTCCACTGACGATCGGGTTCGTCACGCTGATCATCAACGGCCTCGCATCGGTGAAGACCATCTGGAATCCGCAGTCGTGGCCACTGATCATCGGCCTCGTCCTCGTCGCCTTCGCGCCGTTCGCGCTGTTCGGCCTTTTCAGCTTCGCGGGCGCGGTCGCCGCAGACGGCGTTGGATCGCGCCTCGGCTCCCACGGCGGACGAATGGCCGCTGGCGCAGGTCGCTCCGCCGCCCGGATACCTACCCGCCTCGGTGCACTCCCCTCGGGCATCCGCCCTGCGGGTAATCGACCGGGCTCAACCACTCCGTCGCCAAAGCCCGCGACAACCCGCTCGACGTCCACCACTCCGCGTGGCGCGTCGACCCCCGCCCAGACGCGTGCGACCTCAACCACGACAACACAGCGCGCAGCGCAGACCCCGACTCTCCCGGCCTCTACGTCACCGCCTCGCTCACCACAGCCTCCGCAAACCCCCATGCCTGATCGGAGTTCGTCATGACCAGCACTCCCGAGTACGCGCGCCCCGTACGTCTGCCGCGCCGGTCGCGGCAGGGCGTCGTCATGGGCATGGACCCGTGGCAACTCGCGTTCGTCACAGCGGCCGCTCTCGTCCTGCTCATCTTCGTGAACCGCTTCGGGCCTCCTGGTCTGCTCTACGGCGCACCGATCTACTTGGCGTTCGGGGTCACTGCCCTCACCAGCATCCACGGTGTCTCTACCCCGCGGATGGCGGGACTGTGGTTCATGAAGCAACTCCGCCATGCGACGGGCGCGACGACCGAGAAGTTCCGCCCGGAGCGGCCGCGCATGGCCGGAACCCTCAACCTTCCGGGCACTCGCGCGTCGATTCAACTCTGGGATGTCAACAACATCGCAGCGACGTACAACCCACACGATCGCTCGGTGTCGGTGATCGCCGAACTCGAGGTGCAGGGCTTCCTCATGCAGGATCTGCCCGAGCGCTTCGATCTCGCCGAGCAGTTCGACCGGGTGCTGGGGCCCTTCACACAGCGACCAGGCGTCAAGCGTGTCACGCTGCAGGAGCGCACGCTGCCCACGACGATCCGCGCGGCCCGCGAGCACTACGAGAAGGTGCAACGCCTTCGCAAGCTCAACCCCGACTCCCCCGTCGCGCACAACTACGAGGAGGTCATGGATCGCTCCGAGCGATTCGAGGTCGCGCACCGCAACTACATAGTGCTGACCCTCGATCTGGTCTCGCTCGGTTCTCAACTGAAGGCGCTCGGCGGCGGCAAGGAAGCGATTATCACCCTCGCGCAGATCGAAGCTGGCAACCTCTCCGACGCCCTCACGTCCGCCAAGATCATGGTGCGCCGCTGGCTCTCGCCGCGCGATGTCGCCGCGCTCGGGCGGCTGTCGTTCGACCCCGAGTTTGCCCCCATCGTCCAGAACCGGCCAGAGAGGGTCGCGGGCGTCGATCCAGCCGCGATCGGCCCGATGTACCTCGAGGAGCCGAAGGGCAGCAACGGCATCGTCATGACCGACTCCGGCGTGCACACCACGATGTGGATCCACGAGTGGCCGCGCTCGGACTCCCCCGTCGGCTTCCTGTCGCCGGTGGTGTTCGCACGGCAGCCCCACACCGGCGAAGCGATCACGCACATCTTCTCGATCGTGCTCACCCCGGTTCCGGTATCGAAGGCTCTCAAGCGCATCCGCGACGAGAAGAAGGTCTGGCGCGGCAACGAATCGCTACGGGCGAAGCGCGGTGCAGACGGATCGGCGGCGGATGCTGCGGACTGGCGTGCACTCGAACAGCGCGAACAAGAGATAGCTCGAGGCCACGGCGAGTTCCAGTACGGCGCCTACCTCACGGTCACCGCACCTGATGAGGGACGCCTTGATCAGGCGATCGCCGGCATGCGCAACGCGCTCTCCCGCGCCGGCATGGAGGCGCAGATCCTTTACTGCCAGCAGGCGGAGGCGCTGATGGTCAACGCTCTGCCGATTGGGATGGGGATGAAGTGATGGTGCGGCACGCGGCATCCTTCACCCCCGCTGAACTCACGAGGCGCGAGCGGCGCGATCTGCAGCGGGAGGTCAACAGAGCTCGCCAGGATCAGAAGCCGGCGCGCACGTCGCGTCGCGACCGCGGCCTACCTGAGGCTGGTGTCCCAGGTCCGTTCGGTCCGGGTCTCGTCCACGGCGGGTACTGGAACCTCGCGAAGGCGTGGATCCCCGCGCATCAAGCAACCTCGCAGCACATCGCGGGGATCTATCCCTTCGTCGCCGACTCCGGACTGGGCCACCGCGGGCCGATCCTCGGGGTCGATCTGAACGCCGATGCGCTCTGGCATTTCTCGCCGTGGGAGGCCTACGTCGACGATTCCGAGCGCGGCACGTTCTCGACGAACATCCTCGTGCTCGGTGCATACCGGGGCGGGAAGTCCGCGACGGTGAAGACCCTCGTCACTCGGTCCATCGCGTTCGGCCACCAAGTCGTGGTTCCGTCCGACCCAAAAGGCGAGTGGGTGACCGTGGCCGAAGCGATTCCGGGCGGTCGCGTGATCCGACTCGGCGGTGGCACCGGCACCCGGCTCAACCCGCTCGACCGCGGGCCGCGCAGAACTGACGCTACGGACGAGCAGCACGAGCAGATGGTCAAGCAGCGCCGCATCAACACGCTCATCTCTCTCATCGAGATGACGTTGGGCTCGCGCCTCTCCGCCGTCGAGCATGCCGCGCTCCTCGACGCGCTCGACCGATGCATCGACCGCACCTCAGATCGCCCAACGCTCCGCGGCGTTTACGAAGAACTCGGCGCGATCGCGAGAGACACGAGCGCCGACTTCCACGCTGCAGACGGCGCGATCCAGCCGCGATTCGTGCTCCGCCGCTTCGTCGAAGGAGATCTTTCCGGCTTGTTCGAGGACGAGTCGACGGTCGAGTTCGACCAGGCGGCTCCGATCGTGGTCACCGACACGTCCGAACTCTTCGCCCGCGGCGACCTCGCGGCGCAGCTCACCCAGGTGTGCTCGACCGCCTGGATCCAGGCCGTCATCTCGGACCGCGCGGCTCAGCGCACCCGCTACGTGGTGCGCGAAGAGGGCTGGCGTGACATGACGTCGCTGTCGTCGCTGCAGATGTTCCAGCAGTGGCTCAAGCTTTCGCGTCACTACGGCATCAGCAACATCGTGATCCTGCACAAGATGGGCGACCTCGACGCCGTGGGCGACGAGGGCTCGCTCGAGCGGTCACTCGCCTACTCGATCGTTGGCGACATCGAGAACAAGTTCATCTTCCGCGTGAACCACCAGGAGCAGGCGGCACTCCGCGCCCGCCTCAATCTGCCGGCGCCGCACGTCGAGATGGCTCGGCATCTACGCAAGGGCGAGTTCCTCGCCTACGTCGGCCAGTACGCCTACCTCGTCGACTGCTTCGCCACTTCGACCGAGTGGGAGTACCGGCTCTTCACCACCGACGACGCCGTAACGGCCCCAGACCGCGATGACAGTGAACCCCCTGTCATCGACGCCGCGACGCTCGACGCACTGTGGCCAGACGCACGAGACACCGACACAGGAATAGAGGGCTGGCTCAGCGCTGGTCCCCGCGAGAACACCGAGGAGCGGTGAGCCATGAGCACGATCATCAGTCACCCTCGCGCATACGCCGACGTGACCGGACGCCACATCACGTTCGTCACACACGATGGCTACGGCGACGAGATCCAAGCTGACTCCGACGCCGACGTGCGCCACGCGATCATCCGGCGTGCGACCAGCGAGGCCCGCCGATCGGGTGCGCCGCTCGAACTGATCACCTCGGGCGACCACGGCAAGCACCGCCTCCTCGTCGCACCCGACGGGCAGGTGACGCCCCTCGAGCCGCCGGCACCCGCACCCACCCCGCCCGACCGACCCATCGGGCGCACCCAGACGGATGGAGAGGAGGTGAGCGAACAGGCTCCGCAGCCAACTGCGACGGAGACCGCCGCCGCACCGGCTGCGGAGCCGCCCGCTCGTCCGTCCTTCCTCAAGCCGCCGACGACCGCACCGACGGCATCGGGGGGTTGGCGCGGCGTCGCACGACGCATCGGAATCGCGGTTCGACCTTCGGCCGCGGATCGTCAGCGCGCCGAGTGGACTTCCGTCGTCTCAAGGCAGTGGGCGGGATGCCGCACCATCGCGATCGCGAACGGTAAAGGTGGCGTCGGCAAGACGATGACAACCGCCATGCTCTCCGCCGTCTACGCACGCGAGGGCGGCGGGAACGTGCTCGCGTGGGACAACAACGACACCCGAGGCACGCTCGGTTGGCGCACCGAGCAGGGGATGTACGACACCACGCTGCGTGACCTGCTGCCCGAGGCATCCCGTCTCCTGACGCTCAGCGCAGGGGTCTCCGACATCGCCCAGTTCGTGCACCACCAGGCCACAGACCGCTACGACGTGCTCCGCTCGAACCCGGAACTGCTTGCCACCGATCAGCGGATCGCGTCGGCCGAGTTCGACCTGCTGATGCAGGTCGCGGCTCGGTTCTACCGTCTTGTCATCTTCGACTCAGGCAATGATGAGTCGGCGGAGCGGTGGCTGCGGATGGTCGACAGCTCTTACCAGTTGGTCATCCCGACGCTGGCAACGCCAGAATCAGCGGAGTCAGCCGCATTGCTGCTGGACGCGTTGCGCGGACGCGATGAGCGGTCGGGCGTCCTCGCCCAGCGCGCGGTCGTGATCGTCACGCAATCCGAGTCCGCGCCAACCGCGGCTCACCGGATCGCGGAGGGGTTCGCCGGTCACGTCCGGGCGGTGCACATCATCCCGTTTGATCCGGCTCTCAAAGCCGGTCCGTTGCGCTTCGACGCCCTTCGCCGACGCACGCGCGATGCCTGGTTCGCCGCCGCTGCGGCGACAGCTGAGGGGTTGTGAGCGCGATGAACCAGGGCATGCTCGGAAAGGCCATCGCGGTCGTGATCGCGGCAGCGGTGGTCCTGTCTCTCGCGTTCGGATTCCTGGCGGAGTCGGTCACACAACTCGTGTGCAGCGCCCGCCCAGCGCCCGAACACCTCTTCGCGGGACTCGCTCTCGCGATCACCGGTGACCCATCCGCGTACGCGTCGCCAGGCGGATGCATGATGCCGGTCGTGTGGATCCGCATCCTCGACGTCGCGATCATCATCGTCGTCGCTGCGCTGGTGGTGTGGGGGCTCGTCGCGCTGCGGCGCTACCGCGAGTCCGACCGCGGTTTCCTCGCCGATCTGCGAGCGCGACCTGGATTCGCCACGTCGGCCGAGGTCCGCGACCACCTCTCCGGGAAGGCCGTCCTGCGGCGTGCCAAGCAGCTTCGCCCCGACCTCGCCAAGCCGACCCCGACCGACGTCGGGTGGCGCGTCGGCACCTCGCGCGGGCAGGATGTCCACGTCTCGATCGAAGACTCCGTCGCACTTGAAGGTCCGCCCCGCTCAGGTAAGGGCTACCGCGTGCTGATCTCTGCCATCGTCGACTGGTCCGGACCGTTGATCACGACCTCGACGACGAACGACAATCTCACGGCCACGATGCGGATGCGGCAGACGCGTGGCGACGTCCACGTCTTCGACCCGCAGAGGCTCTCAGGCGCACGGCATCCACTTCGTATCTCCCCGATCGCGGGCTGTGAAGACCCGATGGTCGCCATGCAGCGCGGCAACGCGATCATCACTGGCACCGCGCTTGGCGCGTCGAGCACCAATGGCGAGTGGGCACAGGCCGCGGGCGTCGCGTTGGGTCGCCTGCTTCACGCGGCCGCCGTGGGAGGTAAGTCGATCGCTGAACTGTACGACTGGGGAACGAGCCCGGCGCAGACCCGTGACGCGGTCAACATCCTCAAGGCAGACGGCGCGCCGGGCTGGGGCGACAGCCTGGGCGCCACGATCGCCGGCGACGAGAAACTCGTGTCGTCCATCTGGTTCGGAGTGAGCGGTGCGGTCGCGCCGCTCGCCGTCCCGCAGATTCGCGATGCGCTCTCGCCTCGGCCTGGCGACCCTGAACTGGCACCTGGAGAGTTCCTGGATGCCGCGAACACGCTGTACTTGATCGGCTCGTCCGCGGGTGCATCAGCGATGGGCGGATGGCTCGGCGCGGTGCTCGACGACATCGTCGAGGTTGCCCGCAATCGGGCGCTCGCCTCACCAGGTGCACGACTTGCCCACCCGCTCGGACTGATCCTCGACGAGATCGCGAACATGTTCCGCTGGGGCAGCCTGCCACGGATCATGGCCGACGGCGGCGGCCGGGGCATCTGCACGTTCATAGTGCTGCAGGCGCTTTCGCAGGCCGAGACGTCATGGTCCCGCGCTGAAGCCGACACGATCTGGGCTGCCGCCACCGCGAAGGTCCTTCTCGGCGGTGCGAGCCACGTCGATCACCTGCGCGACGTCGAGTCTCTCCTGGGCATGCGTGAGACGCGACGGGAGCAGCGCTCATGGTCAACGCGGGATGCCGGGTACTCGACCAGCGAGCACCATGAGCGTCGACCGCTGATGTCGGTCGACGAGATCCGCCGGCTTCCGCCGAGCGCTGGCCTCCTCGCTTATCGCAACAGGCGCAGCGTGCTTCTCGACCTTGCCGGGTGGGACGAGCGCCGCGACGCCCGCGCGATCCAGACCGGCAAGCGCGAGACCGAGCAAGAGCAGCAGACCACGTTCGAGGAGGCTCGTCGCGCGACAATCGCTGCCCCGCCCTTTGCTGATCGCGCCGAGGCGGTGAGTGAAGAATGACCAACCGACGGAAGCCCCTGCATGCCAATGCCTACCGGTCGGCGTTCCTCCGATCCCGCGCATGGTTCGCGCGTCGCGACGAGTGGTTCGCGGAGCAGTCGCTGGTGCTGCATCCCCTTGTCTGCGCCGGCTGCGGTAGACCGGCGAGCAAGCGGGACCTCGAATTGCACCACCTCGACTACGCCCGCGTGCACCAGACCGACGACGGCCGCTGGGTCGCACGCGAGCGTCACGCCGACCTCGTGCCGATGCATCCCTACTGCCACGAACTGCTGCACCGACTCATCGATCGCGACGCCGTGCTGTCGCGCCACCGTACCCGTCGCGCAGCATCCGAGATCGCGCTGAAAGCACTCCGCCGCAAGCTCCAGGCGCTCAACGGGACCGCGTCATGACCAACTACGGCGACCCGCCGGACCTCGACGACCTGATGGCTCAGGACATGAGCGACTTCGATCCCGGCACCCGGTCGGGCTCATCGGAGCCGATCGGCGCTCGCGTCGTCGACTGGCGCACGTTGGCGGATGCGGACGCTCGTGCGGCGTGGGACTCACTCCGCGAGTGGGTGGAGTGGTTCACCGTCCGCTATCAGATCTCAGAATCGATCGTGCCGGTGTGCTGGTACAAGCACGGCAACCTCGTCGAGGAACTCTCGGCGCTGCACATCGCGCACGGCGTCGCGTTCGATTCATCGGATGCCGGATTCGGACCGATCGGGTGGCATGAACGCCTCAGCCTGGCGATCCCACGTCTCAGGAACGCGTACGCCGGTGGATGCTCGCGTGGACACAACCGGTACAAGCCCCGCTCGTGGGCGAACGCCGTCGACGAGCAGGAGTGGAACGCATGGGCCAACCAGGCTCATGCCGAGTGAGGCGCCCAGGCACCTCGGAACGGAAGGAAGAAGGATGACCACGAGAATCCCCGTCACCATCGAGGGCAACCTCACCGGTGACCCCGAGCACGGCGCAGGTGAGTCGGGCAACGAGTACGCCCGCTTCACCATCGCGGTCAACGACCGGCGCCTCAACGAGACCACCAACCGGTGGGAAGACGTCGGCACGGTGTTCCACCGCGTCGTCGTTTTCAACCAGCAGTCCCGCAACGTCGCGACGTCGCTCCGCAAGGGCGACAGCGTGATCGTCGCCGGCGACCTCCGATTCGGCACCTACACCGACAAGGAGACCGGCAACACTCGCGAAACCCGCGACATCGTCGCCGACAACATCGGCGCGTCGCTGAAGTTCGCGACCGTCCAGGTCGACCGCGCCCCAAAAGCTAGCGGCCCCGCTGCGGATCGCTCCGCCACGGGGCCAGTAGCCGAGCCGGTCTCATCCACCGGCGCCGGGGTTGCTCGCTGACCCATCGCAACAGGAGAGCGGCGTGGGAGTCATCGTACTCCTGCGCCGCTCTGCGCGTGCCGGCGCGACGGTGGCCAGGCATCCCCCCCGGATGCTGCGCTTCACCCAACAGGGTGGCCGGTGACTAGCGGGCTCGTCGACCCGGTCCGGTATGTCGGCATCGATCCACCAACTGGGCGTCCGAGCTACAGCCACTTCCGCAACAGATCCGTGGTCATCGCAAGGAGCCGCTTGTCGGACTTGAGGTACGCGTCCATCAAGGCGCGCGGCTCCACCCCGGGACGGTAGAGGTAGCCCTCCATCGAGACGACGGCGACCGTCTCGGCTCCTCTCCGAAGGGCCCAGTAGTGGCTATAGGGCTCCCCATGGATGCCGAGCCTGGGCGTCCCGGCGAGCTCAGAATCGACATCAGCGAATTCGCCGATCAGCCCCGCGCGTGAGAGCCCCCACTCGGAGCTGTCGAGTGATTCACTCCGCACATCCCACGGACGCCGGTCGTTGACAAGCATCGCGAGCGCGGCCGCGAAGAAGCGATAGCCGATCGCCCGTTCGGTCGTTGACGGACTGGATGATGGCGAGCCCCACCCGGCCCTTGCTTCGATGTCTTTGACGAGCTCATGTGGGCCGGCGGCCTCGAGAACCGAGATCCAGCTAGCCACGATCTCGCTCTGGCCACCGCGATGGATCTGAATGGTCCCGGCTCGATTCAACATCACACGGGGAGCGACAATGCGCGGGTCTGGAGTGAACTGATCAGGGGTCGCGACGCAGAGCACATCGTACTGGCCCCCACCGGGATGCATCTCATAGACCATCAACTCGGGATGGCGCCGCACGAGCTCTGATGCGATCCACCAGGATTGGGCGATGGCGAAGCGGCTCGATCCCCAGTTGCCGGGTGCGGGATCTGCGCTCTCGATGGCCAATCCTGTGACGCGAAGCGTGCCGTCCGGCGAAGCGACGGATGCAGGGCGGGCCATCTGGGCCTCGAACTGGCCACGAACCTCTTCATAGACCGACTCAGCGTCGGGCTCGCCGATGTCGAACAGCGGGGTCTTGGGTTCGTACAGTTGCCAGCTCGGTGAGGTACTCGCTTTGTACCCGATCCAATGCTCCGCCGACTCCATGGGCCGCTCAACAATCGCCTTCCACCCGCGGTCGCGATACTGCTCGTGTTGGTGTGGATAGAACGGAGCCGCCTGCTCGCCATCGATCACCCACACGCCGACCGGCTCGAACGGCATTCCCTTGCCAGTCCTGACACTGTGAATCGCAATTGCCGTCACGGCGGACCCTCGCCTTCAATCAGTAGTGTCGCCACGCTATCGGCGGAATGCTTCAACTCGCCTGCGGCCATGAACGCGCGCGCTACCCGCCCGACTTCAGATGCGACGAGAGCTCTAACATGACGCGCTCGACATTCTCGCGCTTATCGAACGGACCCGGCATCCGGAACACTCGTGCTCCCCACGACGTCCGCTTCGACTGCATGCCCGCCACACCCTCGCTCCCGAGCAGCACCTTCACGGGGTGGCGGAATACGCTGACGATCAGTCCGACGTGGCGGGATCGGAGGTTGTCCGCGAGTTGCGTGCTTCCGTAATGGATTTCGTCAGCACCGACGTCGCCTTCGCCACGACTCGGCCGCTTGACGATGTCGGTGAAGCCGACTCCTGCGGCGAGCGCAGCATCCTCGAAGTTTCGGCCAGCCGGCGCACGGAACAACCCGGCGGCAGCCAGTTTGCGCAACTGACCCTGACCAACCCGGCCCTGGTAGTAGTGGCCCGCCTCGACGCTCGACGACGCGGGGTTGAGACCCACGATCATTGCGCGGGGCACGTCGGGCCACACATCAGCAAGCGTGAGGACCTCGCGCCCCATCCAGTCCTCGCGAGTCTGAAAGCCAATCAGTTCGGTCATGAGGAATCTCTATCAGGTACTTCGCCCACCGTTCGACCGCCCACGCACCGATCGATCAGCATCAGCGCCCCAGCAACGAACTTGTCCGCGCTTCGGGCGCGGCAATCGGAGCCGCGGCATCGTCGGCTTGGGCCCGAGCAGCCACGCTGCGCTCAGTCTCGAGGTACCGCCGCAGGAGGTCCTCGTGTCGTCGAGCCGCCGACTCGTACCGAGCGCGCAGCGAGCGACGCACCTGGACCAGATCGTCGTCCGACGAGTCACCTCCTGCTCGACCATGACCCCCCGCCTCCTTCGCCGCGACCTGGCTGTCGAGGCTGAGCAGTGTCTGTCGCGTCGTGCGCATCCAATGGTTCAGTTGCCGCACTTCCTCGCCGACCGCATGCTCGGCTGGACGGGCAGCCCTCCCGAGTTCGCTCCGCGCCGCGCGCACCGAGTCGTCAATGCTGACCTCGGGGATGCCGCGCATCATGCTCTGCGCGATCTGCTCCATTGCGGCGGTATCCGTTCGCGCAATCGCAATCGCCTCGTTGTGCGCGCGCCCGCGCGTCATGCCGACGTACAGGCCCGAGGCGTCCACGCCCGGGCCGACGATCGACGCATCCGCCGTCTCACCCTGGATGCCGTGCACGGTCGATGCGTATGCGAGATGTATGTGGTCGGCGGCGTACTCGCGGTTAACCACGCGGACGTCAACAGAGTCATTCACGCTCACCAACTCGAGCCCGGCCGACGTGATGCGACGCACAACCCACACCGCGCGGTTCTCCACGCCCGTCGCGCGATCATTGCGCCGGGTCTGCACGACGTCGCCTTCGAGCAGCCGTTGCTCACCCTGTCCAACAGCGATGCGAGCGAGCACCAGTTCCCCACGCTCAACCCGCCGCTGCTGGATGGCCCCGTTGATCGCGTTCGCCTCTTCGTTGGTGCTCGTCACGAGAGCAACGCGACCGTGACCGGAAGCCCAGCGGAAGTAAGACTCCACCATCACGTCGCGCGCTTGAACGTGATCGGACACGCGATGGACCTGGCCGCGATAAGCGAGTTCCCTCACAACGTCGAGCGCAGCTTCTTTGGATGCCGGCTCCCGCATGCGAAGAGTGAGTGCCGCATAGTCCGGATCGACGAAACGGTGTACGGCGGTCAACTCGACGACGGCCGTCGCGCGACGGGTCATCATCGCCATCGCACCCGAGTGTCCGACGGGACGAGCTTGGAGGTGGTCGCCGACCATCGCAATCCCGGCACCGGACTCGGCAGCGACTGTGGCGAGCGCATTGGCCGTGTGAAGGTCGACCATTCCGGCCTCGTCGACCACGATCCGGTCGCCTGCCGCGAACGGATACCGCCGCGGGCCTGAATAGGTGATTCCGGTGAC
The DNA here is from genome assembly GCF_010634855.1 of Microbacterium sp. B35-30. Taxonomy (GTDB): domain Bacteria; phylum Actinomycetota; class Actinomycetes; order Actinomycetales; family Microbacteriaceae; genus Microbacterium. Next base: position 78,554 of record NZ_MWLQ01000017.1, read on the forward strand.
CGGGTCGATCTCGCCAACAGTGAGCCGCGTCCAGACCTCGGCGCCGGCCGCGTCGCGTCCCCACCGGAATCCGTGATCGCCAAGAAGCGCATGCAGGCTTGAGGCCGATGCACCGATCTCCCTTCCGGCGACCGACGCAGCCTTCTTCGTTGGGGCGACCACGATCATCCGGCGCCCGCGGTGCGTGAGCGCCGCTTTCGCCAGGCGCAGCATCGTGGTCTTTCCCGCCCCCGCCGGGCCGGTCACCGACACCAGGCAATCCGTACCCGCGATCGCCGCCACCGCCTCAACCTGGCGTTCCTCGAGCTCGATGCCATCGCTGAGCACCGTGGATGCAGCATCCACAATCTCGTCATCATTGATACGCACGCCAGCGCGGCTCAGCGCATCGAAGCGGGCGGCCAGCTCAACCTTGGCGACAGCCGTGGCCGAAGCCATGTATCCCTTGATGTGCGCGGGGCGTTCTGTCTCACTATCGAGCAGGTCGACCGTCTGCTCGAGCGCGCGATCGATGGCCCCGTCGATAAGCCCCTGCAGATCTCCGCGCGGCGCGACCACCCCGGATGCCGCGACCGCCCGCGTGACACCGGCCCGAATGTCGAACAGGCTGAAGCGTCCGCCGTAACTCGCTGCCCGCGCATCTGCCTCGACCACTGCCTGAGCTGCAAGCATTCCGAGGTCCAGTTCGTCGAGAGATCTGGACCTCACGGGGATCTCGTCGCGCTCGCGCGAGATCCTGTCGTCGATCGCGACGAGTTCGTCGGTGATGAGCCGTTCCCATGTCTCTTCATTGATGTCGCCGGGTTTGTTCGGGCGCGCCTTCGCCCATGCCAACCTGTCAATCCGGTGCAGCTCGTCCGGGCTCGGCTCGAGACCCGGATGGTCACTACGCCAGGCCGCGAGCAACACCGCTCGGTTGGCCTCAATCTGAGTCGACCGCCGCGAGAGCGGACGCACCGCATGTGCGAGTTCAGCGATCTCGCCATCAGCGTTCAGCCTGAGTCCGTGACGCGCGAGGGCGCCGACCCACTGCGGATCCGTCCGCGCCGCGAGCTCCCCCTCGGCGTTGATGACCGTCTGCATCTTCATCGCCACTCGGGAGTCGACGTTCGACCACTTGCCATCCTCGCCAAGCACCTTCACGTTCAGCCACAGGTGCCGGTGGACGTGCGGGTCGAGCGCCCGCGATCTGCGGTGCTGTAGTTCGACGACCTCGATGCGGTGAAGGGATTCCCGGATGCTCCCGCCAGCGCCACGGCGCGCGTTCAGCTCGCTCTGCCAGGTCTTGATGATGCCGTCGCGGAGCCGATCTTGCAGGGCTTCGAACTCATCCGCGAGGTCGGGGTTGATCATCGCCGCGATGCTGTAGGACTTCGGTGCGTTGATCGTCCCGTCGAGGATCAGGTCGGCGGCGGGCGAGGTGAGGTCTCGACCTCGACGCTCATCGGTCGCCGGGTCACGGCCGTCCACCCAGCGGCGAAGCTGCTGTTCGTCGAGGGTATCCGTGGTGATGACGCCGGCTTCGACGGTGAATCGGCTAACCCCCACGTGACCGGCTTCGCCGTAGATCGTGAGCGCATCGACGCCGGCCACCTCGCGGAGGTGTGAGTCACACGACCCCTGGAACGCGTACGCGAGTGCTTGTCGAACCCCGTGGGATCCGACACCCCTTTTCCAGCGCTCCAGGCCTCCGCGCACGAGTCCAGGATAGGCCGTCAATTGCTTAACTCGCTAGACGTTCCACAGAAAGTGCCTGCGTGCATTCGAATCGTGATCCGTGCCCCAGCCTGGACTTGACCGGTAGTCTTCGACCTGTCCATCGAGAGTCTCTGGAGCGCGCGTGCAGGTCATTCCTCAGTCCTTTGATCCATTGCAATTCCGCCCATCGGAAGAGAGTGAGTTGGCCGCGCACGCGCGGAACATCGTCAAGAACGTCCTCGATAGCTACACCGGAAAGTTCGACGTCCTCGCCGAGGCAGTCCAAAACGCTATGGACGCGCTTGAAGAGCGGTGGGGGGATGGCATCTCCGCGGCGCCGGGACGAAAGGCCGGAGAGCTCCCGACTATTCGCGTCGAACTGGATGCCGCGGACACAGCAAACACCATCACGGTGACCGACAACGGTGTTGGGATACCGAGCCACCGACTGCAAGAGGTGTTCACTCCCCACCTGAGCCCGAAGTTGGCAACCGAGAAGCCTAGCCGCGGTCATAAGGGAGTCGGAACGACTTTCCTCATCTATGGACACCCGGCCTTCGAAGTTCGCACGAAGGCCGAAGACGATGAAGTCGCCTACGCCATCCAAGGTGGCGCCGATTGGGTTCGCAACGGAAGTGCAGACACCCCGCCAAAGTTCGAGCATGTGGTCGATGGGCAAGCCCGCCTAACAGATTTCGGTCGGGGCACGAGCATCACTGTCAAAGTAGATGACAGCACCCGGTTCGGTCGGCTTCGTAACGCGCAGTACAACACCACCTCCACTTGGGATTTGGTCCTCCGGACTTACACGGCAATCGGTATGGTGAACGTCGGCGCCACCGACCGACGCCGCCCGGAGTGGGTTCGAGAACTCAAAGTCGAACTAGAACTGAAGGGGGTCGCTGGCGCCGGAAAGGCCGAAATTACGCCAACGTTCCAGTACCCGCACTCGTTCGCCGCCACCAAAGCGAGCCTCGCGGAGATTTGGACGGGACAGGTGGGTGACAGCAATCGATTCGAGATGCTTTACCTGGAACTCACACATGAGGGGCTAGAGCAGCACCTTAAGGCACAGATCGAGGAACTCGAGAACAGCGACCAGGCTGACGACCAGGAGATCCTGCAGCGATTGCGAAGCTATGAGACCCAGGTCTATGCCAGCTGGGCATACAAGAACACCCTCTACGAAGACATCTATCGAACCGCGATCGAGGAACCCAGCGCCAAGCGCTATCAATACATGAATGTCAAGGGTGGTCTTCTGGTCGCCTCCGTAGGCATGCCGATCGGCGAGACCACCGATCACCCCTATGCAACGATGAAGCCGGAGTACCGGCGGCGCCTCTTCATGCTCGTGTCCTTCAACCAGCTGTACTCGCCTGATCTTGGCAGGAAGACAATCCCTGCGCACGATCGAGCGCTACTGGAATGGTTAGAGCCGCAGATTCAGAACCTGTTTACGCGTCACGTCGATCGGTTGGTTCGTTCTAACGATGAGGCACCTCACAAGGCGGGCACGTTCGCCGAGGCCAAGGAAGAAATCGCTCAGCAGGCGGAGAGAATCCGAAAGCAAGTCGAAAGAACCTCTCCCTTGCCGGCCCAACTCGCCTTCTCGTATCAGCCCAACTACGAGGCCGAACTGGTGGGACTCTTCTACGCTCATCTCAGCACCGGGGATCTCCCTGGCTACACTCTGCTAGCTGTGCCCGGCAGTCGAACTCGCCTCGACGGTCTCTTCGACTTCGAAACGGCCGACTTCGGGAAGCCCACCGCGGACATGCCAGTGCCGCTCGGCATCGCAGAGAGCAAAGCCAGAGACGGCGCGTTTCAACGCCGAACCAAGTGGCTTGAATTCAAGGTAAAGCTAGAGGATCTGGTCGACGACTTCGGCTCCGATGATGCGAGCGCCAGCAAGAAGTACTTTGACCTAGTTGACCTAGCAGTTGTGTGGGAGGTCCCCGACCGAGACGCCATCGGGGACTTTGATGTCGTCAAACTCGACACGTCGAATTGGAACGAACGTGATTATTACGGGGTCACGCATCTGCTCAAGAAAGGAACCGGGAATCACGTGCTCCAGGTTCTCGCGCTCCAGGACTTCATCCTCATGAACGCTTCGAAGGCGACGTGACGACCCGCGCGGAAACTCGTGGAGCCATCCGGCCGCGCGTCCGCGATCTTACGATTGCTCGGACCCCGACGTAGATCGCGAGTGGAACGATGGTCGCCCAGAGGATCTTGCCAACCATCTGACCGACGATGCTCTCGAACATGAGTGGGAAGCCGGCGATCCAGAGGAAGAGCACGGTGTCCACAGGCGCCGACACGCAGTTGGAGATGAGCGCCGCCCGAACGAAGCCGCGCGGACGTGCCCAGAGGAACACGAGCATGTCGGCGAGTTCTGCGACGAGGAACGCCACGGCAGAAGCCATTGCCAGCGCGGGAGTCGCAAGGAACCACGACAGCACCAGCCCGACCGCCATGCCGAGGAGCACCCCACGAACGCCGAGGTAGGTGTGGACAAAGTCGCGCGAAAGGAGTGCGAAGCCGGCAGCGTAGGTTCCTGCTGAGACAACAAGCCCGAAGCCGACCGGAACGAGACCAAAGTTCGCCGACAGAATGTTCGCGGCGAGGATTGCGCCGATGTAGACGGCGAGCGCGATCGCCCCGTATGCGAGGCGGCGCGGGTCGCGGGTCTGGGCGTTCAATGCTGCTCCTGCTTATCGGTATTGGTTTCGGGCGCCCACGACAGCGAGGCAACCGCGTCATGGCTATGGATGCTCTCGAAGTTCCGGACATGGATCGAGTGCCTGAGCCCGCGCGCACGACACGTCGATGAGAGATCTCGGACCATGTCCTCCACGAACGCTGGGTGGTCGTATGCCTCCATCGTGATCCATCGCTCATCGGGGCGCTTGATCACTGGGTAGATGGGGCAAGAGCCGACCTGGCGGGCGAGCGAGAACATCTCACTGAGAGTCAGCGGGTAGAGGTCATCCTGACCACCGGTGATTGAAAGCGTCACCGCGCTCCGCTGGTTGTGGGCGCCGTAGTCGCTGATGGCCTTGCTGCACGGGCACAGGCTCGTCACATGGGTCGTCAGCGTCGTGGTCATCGCGGCAGACTTGGCCGATCCCTCGACGGAGAAACTCACGTCGGCCGCCTGCCAGGCCGGCACGTCAGACACAGGTGCGCGAACCTCGAACGAGACGGGCAGATCGAACGAGATACGTGCGCTCGCAGCGCCCAGTCGGTCTGCCGCGCCAGCCACTAGGGCAGCCGCTCCCCTGGGGTCGAACTCACGCAACTCCGCGGCAATGGTCTCGATCATTCGGCTCATGTGGGTACCGCGGCGATCGGAGGCGAGCGTCACCACGAACTCGGCCGAACCCACGCCGGCAGCATTCACCTCGCCGTCCGTGATGCGGATCGGGGTACGAACGCCGGTGACCCCGACCGAGTCGAGAGCGATGCCGCGGGTGTCCTGCTCGTCCTGGATGTCGGGCAGCGCCCGTGTCATTTCCGGCAGCATCACTCGCCTCCGTTCGCTTGGCCACGGTAGGTGCACCGCGAGCGCGGCGTCTCGCTCACAACTATCGCGTGAAGGAGCGGGAGTTCGCCGCTGAGTCGCTCCCACAGCCAACGGGCCAGGTGCTCGCTTGTCGGGTTCTCGAGACCGTCGATCTCGTTGAGGAGACAGTGATCAAGTTGCTTGCCGATCGGAGCGAATGCCGCCGACAGATCACCGAAGTCTTGGACGAACCCCGTGTGCTCGTCGACAGCACCGCGCACGTGGATCCCGACCGTGTAGGAGTGCCCGTGCATGCGACCGCACTTGTGCCCCTCGGGGACATTCGGCAGGTAGTGGGCGGACTCGAAGGAGAACTCTCGCGCCAGCTCGGCGTAGAAGGTCATGCGATTCCTAGGTACTTGTGTGTCTGCAGGCTGAGCTGCCACGTCGGGTGGTTCAGGCAGTAGTCGACAGCCAGCGCGGTGTTGGCCGCGGCGTCCGGGCCATCCATCGGCTGGACTCGGAACGTTCCGAACTCCAAGTGCTCGAAACTGGCGGGGTTCACGTCCTTCTGCGGATAGACGAACTTGAGTTCGTCGCCTCGCGTTACGACCAGATCCGATCCAATCTTCGGGCTCACGCAGAGCCAATCAATTCCTGCGGGGGGAACCCGCGTGCCGTTGGTCTCGACAGCCACGTAGAAGCCGCGCTGGTGAAGCGCCTCGACGGCCGCCTCATCAAGTTGAAGCAGCGGCTCACCGCCGGTGCAAACCACCATCCGATTAGACGTCCAGCCGAGCGGCCATGCAGCTTCGACTGCGTCGGCAAGGTCGTCGGCCGTAGCAAACTTGCCGCCGCCAGGGCCGTCAGTCCCGACGAAGTCCGTGTCACAGAACTGACAGATCGCACGAGGACGATCCCGCTCGTGCCCGGTCCAGAGATTGCAAAGGCTGAACCTGCAGAAGACCGCGGGGCGCCCGGCGTGTGTTCCCTCTCCCTGGAGGGTGTAGAAGATTTCCTTGACCTTGTAGGACATCAGGCCGCTTGGTACGTGACCGGGTCGCTCGACCCAGCCTCCTGGAATCCTCGAATGCGCAGCAGGCAGGAATCGCAGTGCCCGCATGACCGGCCCGATTCGTCGGGGTCATAGCAGGACAACGTCAGTGAGTAATCGGCGCCGAGCTCGGTGCCCGCCCGGACAATGTCTGCCTTCGTCATGGAGATCAGCGGGGTGTGGATCTTCAGTCGCGCGCCCTCAACGCCGGCGCGAGTGGCGAGGTTCGCCATCGCCTCATACGCCTCGATGTACTCGGGCCGACAGTCGGGGTAGCCGGAGTAGTCAAGCGCGTTGACCCCGATGAAGATGTCCGTTGCGCCCACGACCTCGGCGAACGCGAGGGCGAAGGAAAGAAAGATCGTGTTACGTGCCGGCACGTAGGTGACCGGAATCTCCTCGGCGGAGAGTTCCTCGGCGCTGTCGTGCTTCGGCACATCGGTCTCGGACGTAAGCGCCGACCCTCCAAACGTCCTCAGATCGATGTCGCAGACGACGTGCTGCGCAACGCCCTGTGCTTGCGCCACGCGCTTCGCGGCTTCAAGCTCCACGACGTGGCGCTGACCGTACCGGAAGCTCAGAGCGTACGGTTCGTACCCCTGGCTCTTGGCGATCGCGAGAACTGTGGTGGAGTCGAGTCCACCGCTGAGGAGAACAACTGCCTTGCGCTGGGACATGTGAGCCTCCGCCCTTTCCGAGGTTTGCACGCACCGCAATGATAGATCGAAACTGTCAGGTGCAGTAGCATCGAAACACACGCAGTTAGGTGGTGTCACGTTGTCGCAGAAACTCACGATCGTCGTGACCTGCACCGACCGCAAGTCCCTCTCGGTTCCTGAGCAGAGGATGCTCCGGTCGCTTCCCGGCTCCCCGCCGGCGGTATCGACGTGGACTCAACGCATCGATTCTGCCGTGCGTGTAGTTCCGCTGCGAACGCTCTACCAGGGTGATGCCTGGTCGCAACTCCCGCGACTGGAGGAAGCGTCGCGCGTGGCAGGATTCGAGCCGACAACCTACGTCGCGTCCGCTGGACTTGGACTTCGCCCCGTGTCGAGTGTTGCACCAGCCTACGGCGCAACGTTCACACCGAACCAACCTGACTCGATCCGGGGTTCGGTCGAGCAGCAGAGGGTGTGGTGGGACGGACTGAACGAGTGGAATGGATCCCGGGGCGAGGTCCCCGAAGGAAATCCGACTCTCTTCGTCCTCTCTCAGCGTTATGCGGACGTGCTTGCTCCGTTGGTAGCGAAGTCGGCCGTCGCCAGCTCCGTGCTCGTCATTGGCGGTTCGAATGCAGTTGCCCCTTCCCTAAGACTTCCGGCCGACGCCAGACTTCGGTCTGCAGTCGGCGGGACGCTTGGCGCCCTCAACATGCGTACGGCTGTGGCCTGGATGGAGCGATTGACGGAACCCGCGATCGACTCACCTCGAGCCCGTGCGTCGTGGAACACCTGGGCGGAGGGCGCCAGGCGAGATGAGCAGTACCGGCGCACCCCGCTTGGTGACGATGAGGTCCTTGAAGCGGTCCGGCTTATCCGTACTGAACAACCAGCCATCAGTCGGACTCGCGCACTCCGCATGCTTCGGGACAATGGTTTCGCCTGTGAGCAGAAGCGCTTCGCTCATCTATTCGAAAGCGCTCGAGGAGGAGCATCGTGACGCAGGAGTGGATTGAGCGACGTGCACTGCGGGTACTTCAGGGCGAGATCCCGCTTTACCTCTTCACACTCGCCGCTGAGGAAGTGGATCAGGTAGCGGATGTGGCTCGCATCTCGCGCGACAAGGCTGGCAAACTCATCGGCTACCAGCGACCCGAGAAGCGAAAGCACGTCAATCAGATTCAGGAGTATCTCGATGGAGACGACGTACTCTTCCCCAACGGCCTGATCCTCGCTCTTCCGCCGGAGGTGCGATTCAAGTCCAGTCGGGGGCCCGGCGTGAACGACGGGCTTGCCGTCGCCGGCACACTCGAGATACCCATCGTCAATGGCGAGGGCGGCCCCCGCCCCGCATGGATCGTTGACGGCCAGCAGCGTAGCCTCGCACTGGCCCGAACTCGCAATCGCCGCCTGCCCGTGCCTGTCGCCGGGTTCGTTACGGAGGATCTTGAGATCCAGCGCGAGCAGTTCCTTCGTGTGAACACTGTGCAACCGCTTCCCGTGGGATTGGTGACCGAACTTCTGCCAGAGATCGCACGCGTCCCATCGGCACGCATGTCCACAAGACAACTGCCGTCCGCGCTCGTAGACATGCTCAACATGGACCCCGAATCACCCTTTTACGGGTTGATCCGCCGTGCGTCGACGGCGGCCGAAGATCGGCCCAACGCCATGGTGACGGACACCGGCCTGGTTGAGGCCTTGCGAGAGTCTGTCGAGTCCCCTTCAGGGGTGCTTTTCCCCTACCGGAACATCGCGGCCGGCACCACCGACACCGAAGGGATTCGGCGCACCCTCCTGGTGTACTGGAAGGCAGTCAAGGAGACATTCCCTTCAGCATGGGGCAAGAGCCCGTCGGAGTCCCGACTCATGGGGGGCGTTGGCATTCGGGCGATGGGGCGCTTGATGGAGCGCGTCATGGCGCACGTGGATGTGAACTCGGAGGATGCCGCGGCGCAGGCTCGGCTCGAGATTGGTCGAATCGCGTCCCAGTGCCACTGGACCAGCGGCACGTGGACGGACCTCGGTCTCCCCTGGAACGAGCTCCAGAACACCCCTCGACACATCAGTGCACTCTCAAACTTCCTTGCTCGCGCCTACCTCGCCGAAAGGTCGGCCGCGCGATGAAGTTCTTTTTCCCTGACAGCCAGGATCTCGTCAGTCCGACATACGACTTCGCGCATGATGAGTACCTGCCGACTCGCGTACGGCAACGCGACGACCGCTATGCGCACGAGGTGCTGGACTCCCCGCCGTACCACGGCATCCTTGTCAGCAAGGCGATCGTTGACGGAAGCGTCTCGGGGTCCGGTAAGTACACCTCCTCGCAGAGGGCGCGGCTCTACCGCATGGGTGTCCGGCGATTCTTCCGTCTTCCCGCGGGGATCGAGACGCTCGGCGACAACGGAGCGTTCAATTACGTCAGCGAGGAGGTTCCCCCCGTAACCGTGGACGAGACCCTCGACTTTTACGAGGAGTGCGGTTTCGACGCCGGAGTCAGCGTCGACCACATCATTTTCGGCTATGAGAGTTCGGCGGGGTTGGACGACGTCGACCCCGCCTGGAGCAGCCGGCGCCAACTCACGCTTCAACTGGCATCCGACTTCCGCCGGCGCGTGGAAGAACGCGGCTCCCAGATTCAGGCGGTCGGTGCCGCGCAGGGCTGGAGCCCTCTGACCTATGCCGATAGCGTGGCCCGTCTGCAGGAGATGGGTTACACGCGTATCGCGCTCGGAGGCATGGTCCCGCTCAAGACGAAAGACGTACTTGAGTGCCTTCGCGAGATCGACAGGGTGCGGAACTCGTCGACGGAACTGCACCTGCTTGGGCTGACGCGTGTCGACGCGATGGAAGAGTTCTCGCAGCTCGGGGTCACGAGTTTTGACAGCACATCGCCGTTTCGGCAAGCGTTCATGGATGACCGGAACAACTTCCACACACCTCAGGGTGCGCACGTTGCACTTCGCGTGCCGCAGGTGGATGGCAACCCGACGCTTCGCCGAGCGATCCTTGCGGGAACCGTCTCACAGCAGGACGCGATCGCGGCCGAGCGAAGCACTTTGAAGGCGCTGCGCGCCCTCGACGGAACACGCGCCGGCATCGACCGCGCTCTCGACGCACTCGGTCACTACGAGACGGTCGCGGGAGGCACAAAGAAGAGCTACCTGCCTGCGTATGAGCAGACGCTCGTGGCCGCTCCATGGGAAGACTGCCGCTGCCGGCTGTGCCGCACCCACGGAATCGAGATCGCCATCTTCCGCGGAACCGAGCGGAACAAGCGTCGCGGCTTCCACAACCTGACCATCCTGGCCACCAAGGTGGCAACCCTTACCGACCGGAGTTCGTCCCCTTCCCATGCCTGAGCAGACCATCGTTCTCCCTGCGATCCGGATTCGACAGGGCAACCAGTTCATCTTCGCTTTCGGCATCGATGGCAAGCGCGTGCACGAGTTCGCCGCCGTAAGCCGCGTACATCGCACCGATCAGACGCTTGCCGGTTACCAGCGACCCGAGGTCCTCTCTCACATCCGCGCAATTCGCCGATACCTCGAAACGGATGCTGCGATCCTCCCCAACGCGATCGTTTTGGCCTTCGACGATCGCGTCGAATTCAAGGCGTTGGATGCCGGCGCGTCGGAGGCCGCGTACTCGACAGTTGGTCACTTGATCATTCCGGTCGATACCGATCTTGCCGATGACGAGAAGCCCGCTTGGCTCGTCGACGGACAGCAGCGAAGCGCCGCGATTCGTGACGCTGACGTCGACGAGTTCCCCGTGGCAGCCGTCGGCTTTATCGCCAAAGATGAGGCCGAACAGCGGTCGCAGTTCATCCTAGTGAACAACACCAAGCCACTTCCGAAGGGCTTGATCCACGAGCTCTTGCCGACGACGTCGGCGGAACTGCCTGCAGCGTACGCACGTCGCCGTCTACCGGCGTCCGTGCTCAACATCCTGAACTTCGGCGTCGGTGGCGGGGAAGGTCCGTTCACTGGGCGGATCAGCACCCCGACGATGGCGGACGGCTACATCCGCGACAACAGCGTCCTCAAGATGATCGAGAACAGCCTGTACGAGGGCGCTCTCTACCAGTACCGCAATCCGGAGGACGGCACTGGTGACATCCCGTCCATCTTGATGCACCTCAACTACTTCTGGGGTGCAGTTGCACGGGTCTTCCCGCTTGAATGGCGCCTCCCCCCGACAAAGTCGCGCCTCACCCATGGCGCCGGAATCCAGTCTCTCGGCTATGTCATGGATTCTCTGACCGAAGGCGTGCCAGCGGCGGAACTCCCCGGCCTTGGCATCGAAGAGATCCTGGTGGACCTGCGAGAGCACTGCGCCTGGACGGACGGCACGTGGAACTTCGGCCCTGACCAGGTTCGCCGATGGAACGGCATCCAGAACACGCCGAACGACGTGCGGTTGCTTACGAGTCATCTGCTTCGAGTTGTGCGTACGTCAGGATCGCTCGCGTCACAGCGATAGGGCCCGTAGCGTCAATCGGTCAGTTCGCTGATGCCGGTGACCACTGCTCGCAACATGGAAGCCGATCCGGCGCCGTCGGGATATCTCACCAACGCCGACCCGGCGTTGTCGCCGATGCAACCGGTCGCCGCATGGGCGGCCCGCCGCGTGGCAACCACGATGAGATCGGAGTTCCTTGCGTGCTGCTTCAGCATCGGACTGCCGTCCTTCTCTGAAGAAGTACGCACCGTCGCCGCCGGCCAACGCTGACCGATCGCCTTCTCCACCCGCGCGAGAGTTCCTTCGTCAAGGCTGTACAGCAGAATGCGGAGAGCGACGGACAAGTCGGGTCCGCCTTCTGTGCTCTCGGGCAGAAGAGGAACTGACCAATCGAAGTCCAACCCGACGTCCGCTGTCACCAGCGCAGCGAGGTCGCGGAGCGTGCCGTCGAGTCGGCGCTTCTGCTGATTCAGCGGCGAAAGCAGAGTCGTAACGAAGTCAGCCCGCGCGCTAGCGTCAACAGTCGGTCCGAGCGCCACGGTGTCAGCAATGTCGAGTGCGCGCGAAGCAGTCGCGATCGCAACCCACCGCTCAGATGACGCGCGGACGTCACCGAGGACTTCTCGATACCTCGCCGCGCTTGGGGCCCCTCGAAGGAACACATCCAGCAACGCACAGATCACCGCAAGGTCGGCCGGCGCGAATCGCTCGGTGAGGAGGTACCTGCGAAGGAACGCCTCAGCGCTTCGTGGTGCCGGGCGTTCGAAGTCGTCCGCCTCGAGGAAGAACGCAATGCTCAAGAGGAGATCATCGGTGGCCATCATGTCGACATCGTCGATTGCGTCGGCGAATACACCGTCGATCGTCGCCACGGGTGGCCACGATGCCGCCTGATCTTGGCTGATAGCGACCGGTACGCCAGGGCCGATCGCACGCGCCCAGTCGATCCAGGAGTTGATCGCTGGCGCCGCATGTACTTCTACATCTGGCGCAACCTCGACCTCATGGGCGGACTCGCCCTCACGCCCGAGCTCGTCGTCGACCTCCACTGCGGCAGCGTCATGCTCTGCCAACTCCTCAGCCGCCAAACCGGCGATCGCTTCGGTCTCTTGGGGCGGCCTCGAAATCTGAGCATCCTCGGCCTGTGGTGGTGCCATCTGATCGGAACGGCTCTCCTGCTCTGCGCTGGCAGCAGGCTTCGTCCCGAGGATCTCTTGCAGCCTTCGTTGTACTGCATCATCGACGAAATCGTTCGATGCGAATTCTGTGATGAGGTCTACGTCGCCGCGCGCGAGGGCGACCAATCCGCCGGCCGTAACCGCATCCCGATCGACGGACGCTGCGAGTCTCGGTTCGACGAGCATGGCCACATCAGGATTCGCCCCACGAATCCGTTCGACAGCGTCGTCGATCTGCTCGTCGGCGACCGGCGGGTCGAGATTCACTCGCGCCCACGCCCCGAGGACGCCTTCCCGGACGAGCCGAGGCGGCTCGGCGTAGACGACCGACGGCAATGAGCCATGCGCGAGAAGTTCCGTATCCCTCCCCAATCGCGCCATTCGACGAATCTGAAGGAACGCGACGTTCTCGTGTGAGATCCCCCCGAGCATCTCGATCTCCTGAAGGAGACGGCCCGAGGTCTCGACAGCACCGGCTGCCAAGGCGAGGTCGAACTCGCGAAGCATCCGACCGATCGGCCGGGGAGGGGTCGGGTTTCGCAGCGGAATCTCATGGAGAGATCGAACGAGGCGCCCAAGTGCTCTGTAGGTCGGACTCGCTGTCGCAGGATCCGGGCGCAACACAAAGGTTGTGCCGTCACCCACCAACTCAAGCACGGCTGCGTCGATGGGATCCTGGCGGTTCAATCGAGCCACCCGACCATCGAACGGCGTCCAGTTCGCCGCGGTTGCAGCATCCAGCAAGGCCCTGACCCGGCCCGCGTGAGCGGTGTCCCAGCAAATGACGTAGTAGCTCGCTGCGTGCCAGGAAGCCTCTCTCCGGGGCAAGACAAGCGGGCACTCACCACGCTTGGTCAGCGCGGCCAGAAACGGCTTAAGAGCAGTTGCGACTGCCGCATCCGGGTCTTGCCCGGGCCATGTCGTGTTCGGATCGGAGAAGAACCGCGCGGTGAACTCGTCGTTGCCAATCGAACTCACGCTGATCCGCCGATCCATCGAGTCCGAAGTTCAAGGCGTTGTCTAGCGGCTTCGGCCTGCCCCACCTCGAACTCGAGACTCTCCTCATTCCGCTGAACGCCGTTCCAGGTGAAGTTCATGGATCCCTTCAGCACCCAGGACCAACCGACCATCATCTTCTCGTGCAGATCGGCGCTGGAGTAGATGTGGAGAGCATCGCCGACGCTTGCCCGCGTGAGCCGATCGATGAAGAGTTGGTTGTGATCTTCCTCGCGAAGAGCAACATGCAAACTCGTCCCGCGCCTTGTGAGCGCCCCGAGCACCTCGCTGAGCGTCATCTGAGATCGCGGCTCGGCACCCATCACAGCATCAAACTGTCGATCCGCATTGTTCAGCACCGGGATGTCCGTCACCCACCCGGAGACCAGCCAGACCTCGTCACTCGGCCAGCACAACTCGGAAACGATCGCCGCCGTAAGTACGTCTCCGATTGCCAAGCCGTTTCGCGGGCGCGTCCGCACCATCCTGCGCCCGCTCACTGCAGTTCCTCCGCGAGTGAGAGTTCCGCGAGCGCAACTCCGTGCCTCTGACGCATCGCGATGACCCGGGCATACGTTCTCAGCCCATTCCGCTCCACCGGCGTCACTACCGCGGTCCGAACCCCAGTCGCGAGATGCGCTCGAGAGGCGTACGGGCAACTCAGGATGACGCGCCCCTGTTCCTCCATTGCCTGCGAGTAGTCGTCGATCCACCCTGGTGTCGTCACGTCGACGGTAAGCACATCTTGGGCGGTCAGTTTCTCAAGAATCCGTCGTTCGACGGCCACGTTGGATCGGTATGGATGCCAGTGTTCGAGGCGCTGGCTGCGCGCCTGCGGGCCCCGAAGCCACAGAAGCGAGAATGCCGAGTCGGCGCTCATCGCTCCAAGATCTACGCCGAGGTTGCGTTGCGAGGCGTGGTAGGTGATCGTCCTCGCGTCGATCTCAACTCCGAGCCTGGCCTCTTCGCGAACCCACGCCTGGATGAGTCCGGCGACAATCTGGTCGATCGCCGGCGATGAGCCCGGCCGCAGCATCCGCGCCGCCAGCGTGGAGACAAGAAGGTGCGACGGGGGTCCCTCAGACTCCGTCCACGACTCGAGCAAGCTGCGGAGCGCCTTGTCCATCGCATCGATTCCGCTCGCCGCTCGGAAAGCGTGGACTCCTCGCGCGATGGCACTTTCAGGGACGAGCAGGTCCGCGACGATCGTTTGCATCGCTGCATCGACGTCTTCAGCCTCAGTGGGACCGGTTGCGCGGGTGACCGCATCCCAGAAGCGACGGGGATCTTGTGCGTAGTCCCGATGCAGCTTCTCCATGAGCCCGAGCCCGCCGATCGACGTTTCGGAAACGAAGATCTGAAAATCTCGCGTTGCCGGCGAGAACTCCACGTCGACCGCGAGATCCCCATCTTGAGCATCCGGCAGGGCTTCGGTTGTCGCAGTGAGGATGGCATTCGCGACGGTATCGAGAACGACACGGTCGAGTAGTGCTGCGCTTGTTGTCGTCGTCGGGTCGTCCGTGATCAGGACGTTCGCGTGCTCCTCAATCACGGATTGCACGATCTGACTCGCCGCCAGTCCCGTCAGTGCATCCAGCGTCCTCGTCTGTCCAAGCTGACCTACAACGTCGGCTCGGTATGCAACTGCGAGGAATCGCTGCAGGTCATCCGCCCATCTCCCACGGGTAAGTCCGATGGGAACGGAATAGACGTCCTGCGTTGCGAGGCCTGCTTGCACGAACGCGTGAAGATAGGCCTCCGTGAGCCATTGCCTCTGGAAAGAGTTGGCCACGTCGTCGAGGCGCTCGTCCTCCAAAATGAGGCGGCGGAACAAGAGCGTCCGTCCCGCGGGCGACTCCGCGAAGTTCCCAAGGTAGCTAAGGGTGTCGACCGGCAGCGAGCCGGCGACCCGCATCGCGTCGACCTCCAACTCAAACCCAAGGGCCGCCGGGCGACCTTGGTGCTCGTATCTCACGTGCACAGGAGTCCTCGAGCCATCGCGATTGGCAAGTTCGCCGTCGGAACCGATAGCCATTCGACGAACCTTCAGTGGGCCTCCCCCCACGTGGAGCGCGAAGGAGCAGCCAGTGATGAGACTCGCCCACGCTGACGGAACTGGCAAGTCCGCGGGATAGAGACTGTCCGGTGAAAACTCAAAGGCCGATCGCCATAAGGGCTGGGCGTTCGAGGTGTCCAGAACTGTGGTGGGTGGAGCCACAAGTTTCAGTGCCAGTGGACGAACCACTGTGTATGTGTCGCCGCCGGATGTCGACCACTCCCCTAGCGCGTGCCCCTTCGACACGACGTCGGTGAGTGGGAGGTCGTTTCCGGCGGCAGGGACAGGCAGCCACGTGCTCAACGTCGCGTGTGCGTACCCGTACCGGCGGCTCACCCGACCGGGGACAGCCTCCCGTAGAGCCTGACTGATCGGCATCGACGGCTGATCGTCCCCGAAGTTGGACGGCAGTTCGAATGTGACATCGGGGGTGTTCAGTGCGCCGAAGAGCGTGTTCGTCATGAACTCCGGAAGTGGCGTCCGCGGAAGAGCGCCCGCGTCGTTCTGCCCCGGCAACGGTCTCCAGGCGGATTCGAGGCGACGGAGTGCTGTCGGAATGACCGAGAGCATCAGTGAACGGGGCTCTTCCCACAGCGCAGCATCCACTTCATCGGCTGGGAGTCGCAGCGCACGAGAGAGATGCTCGGCAAGTTCATCCCGCGCCGCGACGTCCTCGATGACAGCCACAAGGAGCGAGCGAACGTCATCGGTCTTGGGCCACGGCGAGTCCTTCGGCGGCGTCAGCACGAGCCTCGCGTTGGCGCCCGTCTTGCGCGACAACCAGTCAACAAGCGCGTGGGTCGCCTGCATCTTGACGACGAAGCGATTGTTGATCGGCAGCGATCGTTCGTCGATCTCAGGGTCGAGGAGTTTCTCGTAGGTCTGATAGGCGATCCGGTCACGCCCGTAGTCCGACAGCACGACAACGGTCATGGGACGCATGGCGAGTCGTCGCCCCGCGCGACCGCGTCGCTGGAGGAATGAGGCCAGGTCGCGAGGAGCCTTGTGCTGGATAACCGCCCCCACTCGGGGATCGTTGAATCCGACTTCCAAGGAGGATGTTGCGACTACTACGTCAGCACCGGCATCGACCCCGGTGTCCTGCGAACTCGTCCGCGCCACATTGAGGCCTCGGTCCATGCGGTGGAGCTGTGCCGGGAGGTCCCACGACTGACCGTCGATGTAGCGGGGTCCCGCTTGCGCGTCTCCGGGACTCCGAAGACTAGCCAGCACGGTGCCCCGTGCTCGACCTCGAGGGGCGTGCCCCTCTGCATCGCGGAGATTGTCATACAGGCGGTTGATCGAGTCGAGATCATCTGTGAAGGCGAACGTCACAGAACCGTACGTGCCGGGTGTGGTGTCCAGCGTTCTACCGACGAGCATCGCGGTCTGGATCGAGGTTGACAACAGGGCAGCGCCTGACACGGGGTCACCACGGAGGACGATCCCGTACTCACGACTAATCGCGTTGAGGTCTTCAGGCGCCGGCGCGATGACCTCGACATCACTCCGATCAGCCCCGGTCAGATTCGCGAAGTAGTCACCGGCATCGCGGAGGGTTGCGGAGAGGCCGACCACCACCGGGCTGTCTGTGCCCCACTGACGGTTGGCGTGCCTCCACCGGCGAAGCATCAGTGCGACTTGAGCACCATGCACACCCGAGTAGGTGTGAGCCTCGTCGAGCAGCACCATCCTGGTTCCCGTCGGACCACGCCACCCCAGCACCTTTCCCAGCGCGCCGTCGGTGGATTGCTTGCTCAGCATCTCAGTGGAACTGAAGAGGATGTCGGGCGGGGTCTGTCGAATGGACTCGCGGGTGATGGCTAGCGCGCCACGCGGCGTCTCGGTCGCACACGTGTCGCACTTCAGTTGCTCGTTTCCTGCGCGACGGTCGGAATCGGGCCACACCATTTTCCCGAGGCAACCGTCCGTCAGGCACGGGAAGTATGGGGCCGCCCAGCCAGCGGTAAGCCTCGTCCACCCGACCGGGCCGCGGTTGCCGTCCAGGTCGCGTGCCTTGGGAGTACTGCCATACAGGAGACCAATTCGGAGGGGCCGCGTTCCTGCGCCCTTGAGTCCGCCAAGGCGTTGTGACATGAGCAGCGCCTCACGAGCCTGATCGCGAAGAAGCTCATTCCGTGGGTACAGCGCCAAGGTGTGGGCGCCCGACCTCTTGATATCCGGGGCGGCCGCTATATCGAGGATCGCCGGTATGTAGAAGGCGAGTGTCTTTCCGGAACCGGTGCCGGCGGTCACGATGCGGGCAGTCAGACGAGGCGCGCTGAGACCTTCCAGGATCGCTCTCGTGGCGTCCAACTGGAACTTTGCAAGCTTTCCGTCGCCGATGATTCTTTGGAGAACGTCGGCGCCGCCAAGCGCCCAGTTCGGCATGGTGGCGAGTGACACCGCGGCCTCACTCGCCACGATCTCTCGCCGCGGATACCGCCGTGGAGAAACCCTAAGTCGATAGTCAGCGACGAGAGTTTGGGAGTCTCTCCACCACCCAGGAACGGAGGTGTCTTTCGGCCACAACTGCCGCAATGTCCGAAGCAGTCGCAGTGTCTCCGCAAGCCTGGTCCGGTACTTCGGCACCGTGTCTGGGATGCGGTGAAGCAGACCCGCGTCGAGCAGATACTGCAAGTACTCGTCGGGCGAATGAAGCGGAGCGTCTGGGGAAGCCGCGTCGATGTCGAGTTGAGCATCGATTGCGTCCTCGACATCACGCTTGCTCAGGAACCCATCAACAATGCCCCACGAGAGAAGCGGGAGTTCGCGGTCCTCAAGCCGGCTTAGGAGGTCGGGCACCCCACCCCAGGGATCGATACTCATGACAGCGAGAGGTACAACTGACTGCGGAGTGTCTCATCTGCGCGCAGCAACTCGAGTTCGTCCTCGCTAAGGTCAAACAGGCGAATTCGACCCTGAACGAACCGATTCAATACGGCGTTGACCCCCGCGCTCTCGACATCCGCGAGGTCATCCCTGACGCGCCGCCAAATGACCTGAAACTCATCGATGGCCGCGAGACTTGGAGCCTTGCCGGCGCTCCTTTCCAGGCTCTGAACGCGGGCCTCGGCGCTACGACGTTCAGCACCGAGTCTTGGGATCAGAGTCGTGGCCAGGTTTGAGATCTGGCCAAAGGCCCACGAGGTCCAGGCCCGACTGTCTGCGAGGGCAAGTTCACCGTTCACACGTTCGAGACGACTGACCCGCGCGTTGATGTACTGCCACTTTGGACGGCCGGTCCGATTGATCTGATCGCGGACCTCTCGCGGAGCCGCGGATAGGTCCGACAAGTCGTCAACGGGAGCGCCGATCTCCGCGAGACGCCGATGAATCTCGAGGCCTTTGCGGAGCCTCGTCAGCTCAGTGCTCAACTTGTCAATCTGGGCCTGAAGACGACGCTGTTCCTGCGAATCGGTCTCCGATTCGCGTTTCGCCCTAGCGATCGCAGCCAAACGCCGCGCGTCTTCGGCAAGCGTTGTTTCACTCACTGACTTCGCCTCCCGTGATCTCGAACCAATCCGCGAGGACAGACTCGAGCATCTCGTCCACATCCGCGGCTGTACCGCCACTGTTCTCAGCCTGCCGCAGTCCAGCCGCAACCCATCGCGCACTGAATTCGAGATAGTCGGCAATCGCCTGAAGGTCGGCTCCCGCGTTCGTACCGACGAGCCTCGCGAGATTCAAGCCTGAAGCGGATGCGGCAGTAGTGAGCAATTTCTCAACCTCGCCCACAGACTTCGAGTCAAGGGTTCGCGCCGCGTCGTTCCGCGCCGTCAGACCCGCGAGGTCGTTGACCATCACGAGACCTTCTGTTTGTCCGTCACGAACCGCAGCAGCGATGGCGTCGATCGTGTCGGTGAACGATCCGTGAGGCAGGTGGATACGCACGCGGTCAAGAAGGGACTGCCAATGGGCTAGTTGGCGGCTGCCGAGACGGGTGAGCGCCTTGAGTTTCTGCTCAGACTCGCGACACCAGTCGGGGACGTCGTATTCAGAATCACCGAGCGCCAGTTTCTCCGCCTTGCGGGCGATGGCGGCGAAGCGGGTGAAGTCGATGGCGTGTACCGCACCGGTACCCTGCGCCGCACCGACGCCACTGAGGAGTCGCTCGATGACTGCCGATCTCGATGCGACATACGCCTGATAGGCGCTGGCCCACTCGACCGAGCGGGAGGCGACATCGGCCCGGGGGGCAGCGTCTCTCCAAAGTGACATGGACACGCGGTCGAGATCCGACTTCGGCGGAACAATCCCGCAAGCCAACGCCCCACGGATAAGCGATGCGGTCGCTCCAACCAGTTCGGCCTCTGACACACGCAGTTCTGCGAGTATCCGTTCTTTGGCCGCACCCACGGCCGGGGCGACGAGGCCGTCCAATCGTGGCAGCGCATCGCCAGCCCGCTCGGGGAAGCCCTCCATCATCAGCACGAGACCTTTGAACGTGACGGCCATTCGCGCTGAACGCTCCAGGCGGATGAGCGGCGCCGACCCAAGCGCCAAATTCTCGTTCGCACCGTCGATCGACACGCTGCGCGCACCAACCGGCACCGCCTTCGTGACCGTGACGGTGTCCGGTTCTTTGATGACGGGGTCGAGCCAGTCGATCCGAGCCAGCAGGGCCTCGCGGATCACGGTTCGGAGATCATTTGCAAGGCTCTGGAGTAGCGGCTTTCCTTCGGACCAAGCGTCGATCAAGTCGAGTTTGCTCTGGACAGACCGCGGGAGACCGTCGACGGAGCGATTCGGCCGCGGAGTAGACTCATCCCCGCGCGGTCGATCCGCTGCGTCCGGCGCGTAGATCGACGGGGACACTGGCGGGTGCGAGAACGCTTCGAGAATCCCGTGCGAGATCGGTTGAGTGCCGACGCTCCCCCAGAACGTCACAAGCGCTTCGAGTCGCCCGGCCTGGTCGTCCGCGAGAGATCCTTCGATGTGCTCGCGGATGTGGATCGGCAGACGTGTAAGTCGCATCTCCGCCGACTCCTCAGCGAGGAAGTTCGAAGGCGGGAACTCTCCATTCCGAATGGTCGAGACGTTATCCGTAAGGGCATTCCGAACTGCACGGGACAGCACCTTGCGGGGGTTGAAGTACGCGTGGTCGAGCCCGGGATCCCTCTCCGCGCAAGCCCGAACCGCCCGAAGAACTGCGGGTTTGTTGTACGGATATAGCCCGTAGCCCTGCCGGGAGGTCCCGAAAGTGTCGTGGCAGGAGGTCTGGAACTGGCACGTGAAACAGGCGTTTGGAACGTTCGGCGACTCTGCTTCGAGGGTCGCCTTGCCGACTCGCGCTGCGTTGAGGTAGCGCCCCACAAAGTCGACGAGGTCGTCCTCGCCTTCACTACTTCCATCCAACTCAACGTCGACCGCATAGATCGGCGACGTCGCCTCAGACCGGCGTCTGAAGGTCTCCGGCAATGACTCTCGGTAGTAGCCCGGGGTGACCGCCATCATCGTGCGAACCGTCGCGTACCGCTCGACGCCCTGAACAACGCCGACCTCGATCATCGCGTCGAGGAGGTCGCGTCTCACGCCCTGAATCAGAGCGACGTCCTCGACCAGGAGAATGATCTCGTCGCCGACCAGCTTTTCGCGGATCTTCTTGAAGGCTTGTCCGATGTCACCTACTGCGAGACTCGCTGCCTTCATCACTGCGATGTCGAGATTCTCATTTATTAGACGTGCGGCTTCGGCTTGCATTGCCGGTTGCGCGATCATCCGACGGAAGAGTTTCTGGGTCGCGGCGGCCGCTTCTTGAACGTTCGCATAGTCGCCGATGTCGGTTGGCAACTCGGCCGCCGTGAACTCCAACGGAACGTCGCCTTCATCTGCGTCCCTGCCACGGAGCGCGTGCTCCGCGCGACGGCGAATGAATGATCCATCTCTCAAGAGATGCTGTTCGAAAAGGGGATCCGTGAAGAACAGCCGAAGTCCGTTCTCCCCTACCAAAGCCCTCCCGTAAGCGCTGTCGGCATCAGCAGTGCGTAGTGCTTCGGCGAGTTCCGCGAGCAGCTTGTGCTCCATCTCGTCGAGGGTCATCCCACTCCCGAGACTCGACACCTTTCGCCGGAGCTCCTCGAACTCAGGATCCCGCTGACCGACGAGAAGTGCCTCGACGACGTCCTTGAGGCTCGTCTCGGTTTTCTGGAGGTAGACAACGTGTCGCCTTGGCGTGCGCGGGATAGTGGCGTTGACCCACCGGACAAGGTGGGATTTGCCGGCTCCGGACTCCCCGATAACCGTTGCCACAAGCACACCGTTGTTGGGCGCAGCCCCGAGAAACTCTTCAAGTACCTGCTTCTCGCTGACGAGTTCGGAAGCTTGGTGTCCTCCATGACCACCTCGCCTTGTGATTCGGAGCGGTGCGTGAGTTGCCAGAAGGACCTGATCAGACGGAACGGCGGCCTCGGTGGGAATTGTGGAGATGACATCTTCCGGCGTCCAGCAGACGTAGTTGATCTGTGCGCTCATTCTCGTTATCCCTTGACTGCCACTGTCGAGACGTAGCGGTTATGGCCGAAGTCCTGCGCATCGGGTAGTGCCATGACCCCCGACGGGTCAGATTGATAGGCCATGGTCAAAACGCCCCGCTGTTCGGCGCTCGACAGGGCTAGACCGAGCACGCGCAGGCTGGAGTCGTCGTCCACTGGCATGCCCTCATACGTAGCGCTCGGGTGACCAGGCAGCACCGGCAACTCGGTGCGCAAGAAACTCAGCAACTGTCCGATGGGGAGTTGTTGATCACGTGGAAGGGGGTCACCAAAAGGTGCGCGAATCGCATCGATGAGGGCCTCAGTCGGATCGGGAACAATCTTTGCCCCCCGGTTTGCGTTCTTGGACAGTGCTCCCAACGCCGGCCGACTGAAACCCAAAGCCTGGCTCCACAGCCGAAATCCATTCCAGCGGGTGTCGTTCACGAACGGATTTGCCGTCGCCTCCGTCTGCACCGTGTCGTAGTCGAGTGGAAGCATCGGGGCCTGTCTCATCAGCCATATGAGTCCGGCGCGGAGGTCAGGCGCGCCAACGAAGTCAGCACCTTGGTCCAATGGCGCGACGACGGCACGTCGACGAAGGACACGCAGGAACTGAGAGGCACTGCCAATGGGCTCCGCCGAAAGGGCGCCGTCGTCGTCTTGCTCCACCAAGCGGAAGTCGCGCAATCCAGATAGGGCCCGCTTGCCATGCTGCGTTTGCGAGGCGAGACCCTCCGGCGCGACCATCGCAATGACATCGTCGGGGCCGAGTCCTGGCGAGTTCATAATCACCTGGTATGTCAACCACATGGTTTGTGGCAGGCAGAGCGCTGGGCTCGGGTTTAGGACGTCCACGTCAAAGTTCCTTCATGAGTGCGCGTGCGGAGATCGAGTCTTGCGCGTCACGGCGCGGCCAGCCTGGCCGGTCCGGGTTGGGGGTGTCCTTTGGCCCCACGATGTAAGACACGTCTCCCAAGCTATTGCGATCCAGCGCCTCGCCCGGAATATGGGACTCCTCAAGGATGAAGGCGACAGGTCCTGAGTACGACTGTGCCAGAGGAGCCACGGAGGTTGGGTCATCCAGCACTATCGGCGTGTGTGCCGCGGCGCGCTGCAGTCGCAGAGCAGCCTGCGCGCTCAACCCGGCGAAGACGTGAACGCGGCGTTGCGCCATCCGCACCATAAGTGGTTCGACGTCTTCCCCGTCGTCATACCAGACGAACAGCGTCGCGCTTTCTCCGCGCCACCTTGCCAACGGATCCGGCACCGGCCCCGGCTCAGGCAGGCTCGGAACGGGTTCCGGTGGATTTGGTGGCGCCGACGACGGATCACGTCGGCAGGACGGGCAACCCCTGCACGCCGACTGCGTGATGAGCTGGCCGCCCCGGTGTGAGACTCGATAGTGCTTTGCAATGCGTCGACCGACGCACTCTGCGCCCGTCGCGAGTCCCAGCGATGACGACAAGGCGTGACGTTGCGCCTCTCTCACCTGGTCGCGCACCTTTCCCATCGCTGAGGTCCACCCGCTGCGACTGAGGTACTCGCCGTTCTTCAACTCAAACTCGATGTAGTCCTCGACCTCGTCGAAGAACTTTGCGCGCGCCTCCTCCACCTCGTCCGATGAGGCGAGCGGATCTGGCGTGAACTGGGGCACCCGTAGTTCAATGATGCCCGCTTGAGCCATGAGGGTGAGGGTCCTTACGTTCCATGCCGCGCTGCGCCCGTAGCCCTTGTCAAGGTGTTCCGGGAGTGAACTCTTTCGCACCCGAAATCGAAGACCACTAAGCGCCACACCGCCGCGACGAAGCTGCTCCCATCGCGTCCAGCCCACCTCGTCACCAATCATCGTGACGTCACTCAGTCGTTCAGCAAGTCGGCGGTCACCTGGCCCGATAGAGAGGTACGCAATAGAGGGCCTTCCATCGCGCCCCGAACGACCCACTTCTTGGTAATAGCGGTCAATCGTCTCGGGGAGGCAGGCATGGATCACGGTGCGCACGTTGGGCATGTCAAGCCCAAGGCCAAACGCGGACGTTCCGACAACAATGTCGTACCCAGTCGCGTCGCCGCCCGAGCTACGCCACTGCTCCATAACCGTTCGACGCTGTTCATCAGACGACTTACCGGTCACAGCACCGACCCGACTGAAGCCAGCCTCATTCAACCGCCGAACCCATGCGGTCGCATCCTCGACCTTGGTGACGTAGAGAATCAGTGGGCGCGGAAGGCAACTGACCGCTTTGAGAACCGCTGCGACGCGCGAGTCTTCCTCAGCATGCGAGTCGATGAAGTATGCCGGCTCGGTACGGATCTCAGACCCCCACACCAATTGGGCACGCGCCTCCCCCACGGAGAAGAGCGTCGTCAGGAGGTCGACCGGACGCTGAGCGAGGGTTGCACTCAAGAGGAGGACCGATGGCTTGCGTCCTTGGGGAGCGTTATCGTACGCATCTCGAATCAAGCCGGGCATGGTCTGGAACTCCGGTCGGAAGTCGGTACCCCATTGATCGACGAGGTGAGCTTCATCAATCACGACTTGCTGAAGCATCCCCGCCTCAGCGCAGGCGAGCATCGCCGGCGCGAGTCCGGATACGAACGCTTCGGGAGATGTATATAGGAGCCTCTGACTCCCGGATCGTACCGCCTCGCGCAACTGAGCCTTGGTGTCGGCGTCGAGCGAACCGACATAGGCGTACCGACCGAGCGGGCTGAGTTGAATTCCCCGATCCCGTGCCATCTCGTGGGTCCGGCGCTCCATGTCTAGAGCAAGAACGACCGTCGGAACGACAATGACAGTGACCCCACTTGTCGACAGGAGAACCCTGCTCCAAGCGACGGCCGTCTTGCCGCGGCCAGTGGGAAGACAAATGACCAGAGAGCCTTCGTCATTGAGCACGGCCGCTCGGGCGGCCTGCCTTTGCGGCTCACCGCGATACGTCGGATAGTGGTGGGCTTCCTTCCAGAACGGATCCGCTTCGATAACGCGCAGTTCGTCGGGTTCGACGTCCCGGTAGACGTCTCGGACCTGTTGACGCGCTGCCTCTCGGCCGACATCGCCCCCTTCGGAAGTTGCGGGAGGCTCCCAATCCAATGCCCGGACGGACAGACGTCCATCCGCCAGTCTCGTGGCTTGACATTCGAGGTCTTCCCATTGCGCTGCGGTGGGCCATGGTCGGGAGTCTGGCAGGGCGAGAGCGCGATCTCCGCCATACGTCTCTTGAGCCGTGAGAAGCACCTGTCGAATGAGCGCTGCCACATCGCGCCATGCCGACTTGCCCGCCTCCAAACCCCTCAGTGCGTCGAGCAGGCGCCGACAGGCATCCGAGACGTCTCGCCCGATGGTCGATACGGCTTCGGGCCACCGATCAAGCGCGGACTGGGTGGTCGAAATGTCATCCCTCGACATATGCCCTCCATGGCTGCGCCGAGACCACGACGCACGTCACGCCGCTCAATCGAATGACGGGATTGTTGACTCCGGCTTCGAGTGCTCCCCCGATCGCAACCTCAAACTCGAGTGCGGAAGGATCACCTACCAGCCCCGTGGCTCGCGCCCGAGCTCGACTCTGCGCGATAACTACCTCAGTCTCGCGTCGCACCTTCCGCGCAGCCTGCTCAGACACCTCGACGACGTCCGCAAGGATGCCGACGTGGCGACGCGCTGCCTCGAAGCACGCCGTCGCGTTGGGGGCGAGATTCTGTTCGCCGCCGAGAATCGAATGAAGAGCCGGAATCCTTTGATGATTCAGATTCTGGTCCGGCCCCTTCTCAAAGGGGCGGTCCAAGTAGGCGGCGAAGTTGGCGCTCGTTACGGGTTCTCGGTTGTGGACCGGGACCCAGACTCGCCGGCGCTGCGGAGGGAACGCGGCATCCGCCCGCCGACGCGCGACCGGTTCGGCGATGGCGTCACTCTCCAGGACCTGGATTATCGGATCGAGATCCGCTTCGATGAGGAAGTCGAAACCGAAGAACGTGAACGGGTCGTTCGGCCAACGCGGATCGAGCCGCCACATCGCGACCGCCTGTCCACGGTCATCGAGATTGAGAAGACTTTCGATGCCGTCGATGAACGGATTGCCCCTACGGAAGAGTCTTTCGCGGGGACGCAAAAGCCATCGGTCGAAGGAGCCCGTCCGCGCCGCATCGACAGACATCAACCTCGCAAGCAGACGCGGGCTGAACAACGGTTGCTCCATGGCGTCGCGACCAAAGGTGAGGGCTCCGCCCTTGTCGCGCGACGCCGTCAGCCGGAAGCCTTCGGCGCCCGTGACCAACCGGAGGTAAGCATCCTCGAGGCCGCGGGGACTCTCCTCGTAGCGAGCGATCGACGCCGCGATCGACTCACCCTCGGAGTGCGTACCGAAACTCGACTCCAGCGCATCCAATTCATTGATTCGACTCCGCTCCTTTCGAAGTTGATCCCGGATCCCCTCGGTGCGTTCGAGGAAGGCCTCAACTCCGTCCGTCGCGCAGACCATCCATGCTTCGAGCGCAATCTCGTCCGCTGCCTCCTGGAGTGCGGAGATGGAATCGCTGAAGATCTCGAACCCCGTTGCGAGAAGCCGTAGCCAAGAGTCGAGGATCTCGCCACGCTCACCCGGGACCACGACGTACTGCTGGGCGGCAGCGTTGTCGCCATAGCGATCAACACGACCAATCCGCTGCTCAAGCGCATTCGGGCTCCATGGCAGTCGCGCGTGGAAGACGACGGCCGCGTCCTGAAAGTTCTTCCCGACCTCACCGCTTTCATCGACGACCAGCAGGCCGCCCGAGGTCCGCCATGCACCCATTGAGTGTTCCCGTTGGGCCTCGGATTGTTCGCGGAGGTGCGCGTGCACAGGGGATGCGAAGTCAGGAGCATTGCGAGCTGCCGCGACGAGTTTCTTGCCCAAGGATCCGCGGCCGCAGAAGACCAGGGTGCGATCGGACGGGTTCAGGCGGGCGATGAGGGCGCCGACGAGGGCTTGGAGACCGTCGGAACTACTCAGGTCCCTGAGTTGGGTCAGAACCTGCGATTCGAATTCGTGGATGGGCGCAGCATCGAGTACCGAGCGCTCTGCCGGGTCCAGCACAGAGTCATCAGCGCCCGCGCCCGAGCGATACTCCAGAATCTCGATGAGATCATCGACAGGCCCACCAACGCGCGAAGCCAGCACCCCCAGCACCTGGCCATACCGTGCCGCGTCAATGTTGTGGTCAAGGATTGCGGCGGCGCAGCCTGCCGCCCACGCCGCAACAGCGCGCGCGCCGGCCTCGTCCTCCACGCTTGCCTCGAGACGGATAGCCTTCGGGCGTGTCCGGCCGGTGAATTCGAACGGCGTCAGCAATCCGTCATCGTCCAACTTCTGGCGAGCGATCTCGTGACGTCGATTGCGAATCACTCGGTGGTGAAGTCGATAAGTCTCTGAGATGTGAGTGCGGACTGCCTCTACGGCGGTGCGGAGCGCTTCCTCATCGACCTGTGGGGTCTCGCCCCTGGTTCCGAAGACGGCCATCGTACGGGACATGGCTTCCTGGAGGACCTCGTCTTCGGGAATCAGCGAGCGGATCTCGTCGAACTGAAGCTCGAGCAACTCAGGGTTGTCGGGGTCCGGGTCCGGATCTAGGCCGAAGACCGCGAAAGCGAGCTCACGCCGTGCTGAGAGCAACCGTTGGAACTGGTCTCGCTCCTCCCACCGGAACAACTGCGGGTCGAGCAAGTGCAGTAGGGCGAGGTGCGTAGTGGCGCTACGAGCGAACGGAGTCGCGGAGAGCATAAGCACTCGAGGTGCAGCGTGTGCGACCGCCGCCAGTTCAGCGTATGGCGACGAGTCCGGCGAGTTTGTCTTCGCCAGGAGGTGCGCCTCGTCGACCACCAGAAGGTCAACGTCTCCAAGATCGCGCCAGCTCGAAACTTCGGAGTGACCCAAGATCTCGTACGGCGACCCGCCGGGCCCGATGGGAAAGTCATCGAGGTGGAACTTGTCTCGGAGTTCGGAGCGCCACTGCGCGATCAGCGCGTCTGGCACGATCACGCCGATGCGTCGCCCAGGTTGGTCGATGAGCAACTGCCGCATGACAAGGCCGGCTTGGATGGTCTTGCCCATGCCAACTTCGTCCGCAAGCAAGTAGCGCTGAACGGGATCACGGATGATGCGAAGTGCGGCGCTGACCTGGTGAGCGTGAATCCGAACGCCGGCGGACATGATCCCCGTTGCAGAGGCCGTCGCGGCGCGCTCCTCCAGTAGGAGTCGTCGAACGGGTTCGCGGGCGTCCCGATAACGCGGTGTCTCATTGGCTCCGCTGAGCAATACCTGCAGCGGATCGCGGGGCGCTTTGTCCCATCGTGTGTAGAGGTTCCACTCGTCGATCTCCACGCGCCCGTCGACGTTCGGAACCTTGATGTAGTAGAACCCGTCCTTCGCTCCGATCACTCGACCGGCACGCCAACGCCTTTTCCCATCCTGAAAGAAGACACGCGTCTCCTCCTCCAGTTGGACCCTCCGAACGATCGACACGGTCTTCCACACCGAGTCAGCCCGAGGTTCTGCCGGCGACTCGAAGAAGTCAACCCTGATTTGTGAGTCTTCAGCCTGCCCAACCCGGCCAATGCCCGGTGCACCTGCGAAGGTTACGAAACTGCCAACCCTCACTCAGCATCTCCTAACCCGCGAAACGGCAGCTGACCTGCCGGATATCCGCTCCATCGCGCACACCCCGAATCCAACGCTGAACTCTCCCCATCATCGTCCTACATGAGCGCAAGCGCTTCCCCGACGCGAGCCTATACAACGGCATCGACGTCCGCCCCTCCGGACTGTGTGCGAGTCCGCATGAACCGGCGCCAATATACGTCCAGCCCCTTTTCCGCAGCGCGCCGATACCATTAGCGCGGGAGGCACAATTGGCTGGGACCTCGGCGTGGCGGGCCAACGACGTCGTCGAGTACGACGCGATGCGCGAGTCTGCGACTCGACTTGCGGCGCTCCTTCTGATGGCTCAATCCGAGGGCTCCGGTGTACCCGTGGAGCTAGTCCGTTTCCGGCACGACGTTCTACACGTGGATGGGCACGATCGCATCGCGGTGTCTGAACTTGCCGCGCGCATCAGATGCCGCATCGCGGACCTGGAGGAGCCGAAGCCATGAGCGAGTGGGCGCTCGAGGATGGTGAGCACGACGACATCCTGCGCCGCAGCATCCTGCCCTTGTACTTTCCCGACACCGAACTGCGCGGCGCCCCCCCTAGCTTTACGCTCCTTGCGGGCCAGCCAGGCGCGGGGAGAACGCGCACAGTTGGCCTTGTCGTCGCCGAGCACGGGTCGGGGACGGCCGTCGTTAGCGGGGACGACCTGAGAGCCTTCCATCCTCGCTTCGCTGAACGCGGTCATCCACTCACATCGGAAGACCGGGATGGGCTAGCACGCGCAACAGCCGGGTGGGTTCGCGACTGCATCCGCTACGCGCGTGAGAACAAATACTCGCTGGTGCTCGAGGGAGCGTTCCTCGACCCGAAGGTCGCTATCGGGACGGCCGAGCGGTTCGCGGGCGAGGGGTTCCAGACGCGCGTCGTCGTCGTGGCATCCCGACGTGCTGAGAGTCTGTTGTCGGTTGCATCCCTCTACCTTCGCGACGTTCAGTCCTCCGGCCCCGCTCGGTTAGTGAGCCGTGATGCTCATGACCGAGCCTTCGAGGCGACGCGCAAGCTCGTCGAGGCCGTAGGGGATGCGGCATCGGTAGACCGCCTGACGATCCTGAAGCGGAATGGCCAGACTGCATTCGATGCTCACAGTGTCGATGGCGATGAGGCGTTCCGCGGCGCCGGTGCGGCGCTCGACGATGCCCAGTCAGCCCGATTGAGCCGGTTCGACGCCACGCAGTGGCTGAGCGAACTGCACCACGTCACCGGATTCGCGGCATCCCGTCGCGATCTCCCGCGCGGCGTGACCGACCTGCTTGTGGATCTGCACGAGGTGGCGCTTCGCGAGGTGATTCCTGAGTTGCACGTTCCGAGCGATGGCAAGTTCACGATCGCGATCGAGCAGAAGACGGTGGCGAACCTCGTCGCGTTGCGCCGTTCGCTCCCGCGGGAGCAGGCAGTGGATGTCGCGGCGCCGGTGATCGTGCCTGTCGGTCCGGAGCGTGGGGGTATCTCGCGGTGAACCGAGTAGTCGGCTACTCGCGCGCGCTCGCACCGGGACTAGGGACGACGTCGGATGCGGAGCAACTGATGCTCGCCGGCGCCACTGCTGTGTTCACGGATGACGACTCTGCCGATTCAACCAAGTGCACCGGGCTTCGCGCGTGCCTCGAGTCTCTTCAGCCCGGCGACACGCTCATCGTCACCAGCGCGGCGATGCTCGCACCGACCGTCCCACAGTTCCTAGGTGCGATCGCGGGGCTGTCGGCAAGAGACGTTCGCTTCCGTTCGCTCTCTGAGTCGGCCCTCTCCACCGGAGTGCAGGTCGATCCGGCAGACGTGTTCGCTGCGCTCGAGTCACTGCGACGTCGGCTATCGAGCCTCCAGACTCGGGCGGGGATGGCATCCGCGGCCGCCGAGGGCCGGCGCCCCGGTCGCCCGACCGTCATGACTCCGGAGCGAGTCGCGATGGCACTGGAGCTTCGGAATCTCGGCCGGCCGGTGACGCATATTGCCCGCGTGCTCGGGGTGAGCGCGAACGCGGTTCAACGCTGCCTTGCAGCGTCTCCCGACCGCCCCTGACCACTCCTCGGGTTCTTCCTGGCAGTGGCTCACATCGCGACCGGAGGCGTGCGCAGTGCCGAGCCCGAGGATTACCGGACTGAGCGCAGCGAGGGAGGATATGCCGCAGGGCCGGAACGGAGCACGGCGCAGGTCGCTACCATCAGCCGCCAGGAAGGACCGACTCTCTATTCCTCACCTGACAGCGCAGCCAGTTTCTGGATGAACGGCCGCCGGTCTGCCGTCGGCACGGTGATCAGCATCCGGATCACATCTCGGAAGACCTCGAGATCTGGCTGCGGCAGTCGCTTCTCGAACGGCGCCGTGCACCACGCGACGTCCTCCTCGACGTCGTATCCGGGCTCCTGTTCGGGCTTCTCCGGGTAGTAGGAGAACGCGCAGATCGCGGCGCGGTAGAGCACCTTCTCGGTCTGGCTGCGGTCGATCGTCCTCATCGCCTCACTCCCATCGGGTTGTTCGGCTGCAGCATCGGGTGCGGCGCAGCGGGGTCGAGGTGGTGCGGTCGGCGCGGCTGTTCGCGGTGCCGCAGTCGTTCGTTGATCTGTCGAGCGATGGCATTCATCCGGGCCTCCTCGATCTGTTCCGGCGTCGGACGCGGCTTCGGCTTGGGACCGGGCTTCGCGCGGCGGAGTTCCTTCTGCAGTCGCGCCAACTCTTGCTTCTGCAGTGCCAGCGTGTACGCGGCACGAGCCTTGAGGCAATCGCGCTTCCACGCTGCCCACGCCTCGGCGGGCGTCTCGACGTCCTTCATCGCCACCGCAAGCTCCTCCTTCGTCCACGCCCGCGAGAAGAACTCGTCAGCGGCTGCGCGGTTCGCGAATCGCTCGTCTCTCGAGGTGCGATGGATGCGGCGCGCCGGCAGCCCTGCCTCGCGTCGACGCTTCTCGCGGTCGCGCCACGCGCGGTGGACGGCATTCTGCTTTTCCTTGTTGCGGGCGTAGTACTCGCGACGGCGCGCCCGTTGCTCTTCAGCGTGCTCGGCGTAGAACTCGCGCCGACGTTCGCGATGCTTCTCGGGATGCTCGCGGTACTTCTCGCGGAGCCGCGCGTTGACCTCATCCTTGTGCTTGTCGCGCCAGCGCTGATTCCGCTCCCGCTTGCCCCGCCGGTACGCCTCCGGATCCTTCTCCCGCAGCTCGGCTCGATACTGCCGCTGGTACTCGAGATACTCCTCGCGGCGCTGTGCGTAGTAGTCGCGCGCATACTGCCGGCGCGCTTCCTTGCGCTGCTTCTCGCGGTTGTGAAGCGCAGCACGCGCGTGCGCGATCTGCAGGCGGATGTCTTCGCTTTCGCGCTCGAGGCGCTCGGCTTCGTCGTCGGTCACGGTCTTCACCTCGCCATCGACGTGTCGGACCGAGGCTGTGCCCAGATTTCGTCGAGCAGCGAATCGACTGGTGCGAACCGATCACGGATTCTGCGCGGCGGCGCCAGCGGGAACCGACGATCGGCCTCGGCCGCCGACCGCTTGCCACGCGGGAAGTATTCCCGGAACAGCCGGCATCCCGGATCCGTGACGATCCAGTGGCAGCGGACGCCACACCACACGGTGAGGTCCAGTTCTGCCTCCTCCGCGGAGTGCGCCCACACTCCAACGACGTGACCGTCGATGAGCTGAGCCGTGTGCCAGTTGCGGTCACCCGACTCGACTGCGCGCGCCGCGAGAGCCTCGTTGATCAGTTGGCGACGGATGCGGCAATCCTCATCCGTGGCGCGAGCACCGCGGATCGGCGCCGCTGCGCGGATCCACTCCCCGGCTTCGGCGAGACTCTCCCCCTTCACCGGCGTGCTCAGTCGGCTCATCAGAGGATCCCCAGTCGCGAAGCGAGACCATCGAGTTTGTCGGGACGGAACCCGCTCCAGTGGTCCTCATCGCTGACGACGACGACTGGCGCTTCGGTGTATCCGAGATCGTCGACAACGTACTCACGCGCAGCTTGGTTGTCTCGGATGTCGACCTCGATGAATCGAACGCCCTTCTGCGCGAGCATCCTCTTGGTCAGCGTGCACCGCATGCACGCAGGCCCGGTCGTGTAGACAGTGATCACCTCCGCCGACGAGCCTGCATGCAGTCCGGGATGCTGCAGCTGATGCCTAGTGAGCATGAGCGCCGCCGTCCCGAGCACCGTCCTCGATCCAGGCCTCGACCTCATCGAGCGCGTAGACCACGATGCGGCCGAGCTTGCGATAGCGCGGCCCTTTGCCCTCGTATCGCCACATCGCGAGGGTGTTCTTGGTCACGCCGGGCAAAGCCGCCGCGAGTTCGTCTGGGCTCAAGAAGACGTGGCTGAGACCGGAAGTGTCAGAGTTCATCGCTGTCGTCATGGAGGTCGCCTCCTTTTGCGGATTCAATCGGACGTTTGACAGCAGTACACCCCTAATGCGTATCCTTAGTCAAGAGGTTTCTGCAGAACTCCTCCGCAGTAGGACAAGATGAGGGGGTGAAGGTCGACGTGAAGACACCCGATGGCAAGACGATGTCGGCGGAGGCTGCTTCGCAGTCGGTCGGATCCGCGCTGCGAATTGCACCAGCCTTCGTCGCCACGGCCGTCGACGAGGCGACTGGAGTCGAGACCACGATCGAGGCTCACTACAGCGCAGTCCGCGGCCGCTACATCATCACGACCATCGTCAACCGCGCGATCGCCGAGGACTTCAACGAGGATCGTTTGAAGCACGCAGCGCCGCAGGCGATCCTGCAAGTCGCCATCCCCCACTGCGTCGCTCTTCAACTCCACGAGGATCCCGAGGCACCGTGGACGACGGTCGCGGACCTCACGACTGCAGAGGGCCGCATCATCCCCCCATGGATGGCGCAAGCCGTCGTGAAGCGAGGCATGAAGGACGAGCGGTGGGAGGTCATCGAGATCCTCTACGGCACAGCAGCGCTCGCGGACCTTCCGCCTGTCAAGCTCATCGCGCTCGAACTCGAAGTGCCGGAGCGCACTGCCTCGGACTGGATCCAGAAGGCTCGCGCGGCAGGGTGGCTGGTCGGCATGACGTCGAATGTGGGCAGGCCAGCGGGTGGGTGATGCGTTCCGCTCCGACTGCCAAACTGATTTCCGCGACTGGGCATGGAGTGTCGAACCAGCGACCTACGTCACCACTCGATCAATCGGATCCGACCGCACGAGCGCGACCCGTTCGGTAGTGGCGTAGGCGGGACCGAACGTTTGCGTCGTGGATACTGCAACCACCAAGGCTGCGCATGCGGGCCTCCAAGAATGCAGTCGCCGCCGCAATGCGCACCCACTACGGTGGAGCAAACTGATATCGGCATTCGAGATCTGGGGAACAATGCCTGACTGGTACCAAGCTGGACTGCCCGCGCACATGACCTGGTGGGGCAACTGGAAGTACTGGACATCGACACTCACAGATCACTATCAGGACGCGGCCAAGGGCCGATACACCTACCCCGTCGGAGTCGAAGCGTACAGAGCGCTCCATACCGTGTCGGGCTTGATCCTGGACAGCGTGCTCGTCCTTATTGATCGCAAGCGGGAGCGGGCCCTGCTGTGCACTTTCCCCTCGTTCCTCGGAGTTACAGTCGGTGGACCGCTCTTCTCAGGGCATG
Organism: Microbacterium sp. B35-30; assembly: GCF_010634855.1. Classification (GTDB taxonomy): domain Bacteria; phylum Actinomycetota; class Actinomycetes; order Actinomycetales; family Microbacteriaceae; genus Microbacterium. Next base: position 112,919 of record NZ_MWLQ01000017.1, read on the forward strand.
AGGGCGACCCGGCAAAGCGGGAACTCGCAGCAAGAGCAGAATCGGAACTGGCTGAGAGGTCAGATCTGGACCACCTGCGCCTCGAAGGCCCGGATGGCCGCGCCTGGACTGTCTATGCGAAGGAAGTGCCAGCCGGACCTGAGTTCTTCCAAGCCGATGGTCGGTCACTGTCCGCCGTGGGAACTCAGCGAGTAGCGGACTACCTCCGGGGCGTGCTCACGGCAGCCGGCCAATGGCTCCTCATCTCAGAGGAGAAGAAGCAGATGCTCGCGTCGTTGCAAGTGGAGGTCTCCTCAACGACCAACGCGGTTCGACCCGAAGAGCCAATGTCTGCGGGTAGCACCCACCGTGCAAGCGCGTCGGCGCCTGCTTCAGCTACCCCGACCAGCCGTTCCGGGGGGTGCTACGTCGCCACTGCCGTATACGGCAACTACGACTGCCCCGAGGTCTGGGTGTTGCGTCGCTGGCGCGATACACGTCTCATAACGAATGCGGCGGGCCGCGCTTTCGTTGCCGCGTACTATGCCTTCAGTCCCCACCTAGTTCGCTTGCTCGGCGATCGGGACTGGTTCCGTCGTTCGATGCGGCGACCGATCGACCTGCTCGTGAAGCGGCTACGAGATTCGGGCTACCTGGACACGCCATATGCAGACCCGCAAAGGCTCATGAAGCGCTGAGCAGCAACTGGCCTAGCCAACCAGTGCCACTCAATGGCGTCGGCGGATCCTAGGATCGCCGGACGAGTGCGCGCTCGTAACGTGTCGGCGGACTGTTGGCTGTGCGCTAGCTGGGCGGTAGCAGTCGCCTCCATCGTGGACACGAGATGGACACAAGCCGTGCAGATCGCAACCCAGAAGGCTGATCGAGACCGAACGAGACAAGACACTCCAGGGGGCGGAAGCCCTTGATTTTCCGGAGCAGAACGCCCCGACCCGTGAGATTCCGCACTCAAACGGATGCCGCGGACACCAGCCAACCGGAGTTTCGACTCCCGCCGTCGCGTCGGGTCGTGAGTCCTCTCCCGCTCAGCGCTGCACAACGTCTCCCGAGCCCGACACGCGCACGTCGGTGCTCGGGTCGCCGGAGTACGTGACTTGACCGCTGCCCGAAAGGTCGACGGAGAGACTGTCGCTCGCCGAAACATCGACTTCGCCCGATCCGGAGAGGTTGACGACGGCATCCTGCGCCTCGAGCTCTTGGGCGTCGACGTGGCCGCTGCCCTCCAGGTCGACGGAGAGCTCGGCGGCGGAGCCCGTCAGGACGACGTCGCCCGACCCGGACAGCCGTACCTCGACACGATCGGCGTCGAGGTCCGACCAGTCGACGTCGCCCGAGCCATCGAGGTCGAGCTGTACGGTGCCGTCTGCGGAGACCGTCGCCTCGACATCGCCGGAGCCGTTCAGCTCGATCAGCTCCAGCCGGAGCACGGTCAGCTCGTACCGCACGTCGCCCAGCCCCATCGTGAAGCCAGGCTCGGCGGCCAGTACGAGGGTGTCGCCGTCTACCTCGGAAGTGAGACGCTCGATCACCCCCTCCGGAGCGTGCACCGTGAGTGCCGGCTCCCCCTCCGACACGACGAGATCACCGGATGTGTCGAGGACCACATGCGACACCTCGTCGATGTCTCGCTCCTCGGAGGTCATCGGCCCGACGGGGATCATCAGTGAGCACCCCGACAGCGCGAGGACCGACGCCGCGATCACGAGGGCGCCCGGCAGTCGGCATCCGATTCCATTCATCGGTGTCTCCCTCCTTCAGCGAAGGTGTGCCGTCAGGTCAACGGGCGGCCACCGACATCCCCTTGCCGGATGAAGGGCGACGCCGCGGAGAGCTTGAGCGCTCACAGCCATGCCCTTCGTCACCATGATGGGAGAACAAGCGCGCTCGTGCCACCCACCTGCGGAATCACCCGAGGTGCTGACGGGCGAAGCCGCCGAAGTCGGTGAGCGCGGTGCGCGCGGCATGGAGCACAGCGTCGGCGGCAGACCGGCCAGATGCGCGCACGGTGGCGAGACCCGCGGGTCATCGCGTGCCGGGCCGGGCGGCAGATTGGTTGCGGCGAGCTCTTCCGAAGTACGGCCGGTCGAGGGTGTCGTTGTCGTCCGCGGAAGCGCCACCCACCGCGACCCAGCCGGCACGTGATCGCGCTCGTAGCTGAACGGGTTCAGCCGAGCGCGACGAAGCGCGCGGTCGCACCGCGGAAGGTGCTCGCCGGGCCGGCGCCCGAAAAGCCCAGAGCAACAGTCGAGCCCGGCGGTGTCTCAGAGTGACGATCGACGAGTCGGCGATGCACGACGAGACGGTCACCGCGCGGACGAAAGAGCGCGCCCGCTCGAACGAGAACCCGGGCAGAAAAGGAGGTCATGGTTGCTGCTTCGTGATGGGCGCCGGCGACCCGGAGGCGCGCGACCGGCGGGGAGGAGGGGATGTCGATGGGCTTGCGGCTACGCGGCTTCGGCATGGCTCTGGCATTCGATGCAGGCGGCCGCGTACGGGAGCACCTCGAGCCGCGCGGGTGCGATCTGCCGACCGCACCGGGTGCATCGGCCATATGTCCCCTGGTTGATCCGATTCAACGCCGCGGTGATCTGCTCGATCGTGACGCGGTGGGATGCCGCCGTCTGATAGGCGACCGGGTCGATGCTCGGAAGAGCGAAGGGCTCGATCTCTTGAAGGGCCGCGAGCCGCTCCTCTAGCTGTCGCTCGAGCTCGCGCTGCGCCCCGGCAAGAGGGATGGCCTCAGTACTTTCGATGGTCATGGTGTGCTCCTTGGGTACAAAAAAAGCGCCGCATGTGCGACGCGCTGGGTGTCCGGTTGGACCGATCGATGGAATCGGGTCCTACGGGGGCGCGACGCGACGGGTGGGCTGCACGAACAGTCCGTCCGCGTCGGTCCGCCGGGGCGGCAGCACCTCGTGGCGGGCGCCTGCGATGTCGACCACCGCAGTCACCACGGAGGCGTCGGTGAGACGCTCCGTGCGGTGCGGGCGGGCCATCGTGATCATGGCCATCACCATAGCCCGGTTCCAGAAAAAGGCAAGTCAGCGGGATTTCCGCAGATCCGGCGCACCGAGTTGACTTCCCTGGGAAGACGGCTATGGTCGGGGGTTCACCCGCCAGCCAACCAGGGGAAGCGAGTCGTCATGTCAGACAGATCGCCGCGAGCACGCGACGCGAAGAAGGTCGCTCAGTCGTCGCTCAAGGAGAAGCGCGCCGAGAAGCGCTCGAGCCAGGAGTCACGAGCGTTCATCAAGCCACGCAAGGGCGCGTCCGGTTGACGAACGACGCGGGCTCCTCGCCCCGAGGAGCCCGCGGCACCATCTCGATCACTCCGCAGACTGCGACGAGTACGTCAATCGCGGAACTGCCACCACCCGGCGCCAGATCTCCCCGACGTGGATGGCCGCCGCCGCCCTGAGCCGCGCATCGGTCGGCAGTCAGTTGTTCTCGCCGGAGACGTCGATGAGCACCTTGCCTACGGCGCCCTTCTCGACGGCGTCGTGGGCCGCCGCCGTCTCCTCGAGCGGGAACCAGGTGAGTGGCAGTCCGGCGCCCTCACCGACGGGAAGCGCGCCGTCGCGCAGGGCCGCGGTGATGTCCTCGGCTGCAGCTGACAAGGCGCCTTCGCCCACCGTGTACAGCAGCAGCCCCTGGATCCGCACGTTCTTCGCGAAGGTCGGCCGCACGGGGATGGTGGTCTCCTCGCCGCCGTTATCGGCGTAGTACGCGATCGAGCCGTGGTTGGCGACGACCTGCCCGTCGAGACCCGCGTTCTGCGCGATCGACACCTCGACGATGTGGTCGACGCCGCCGGGTGCGAGCGCGGCGACCTGCTCGGCGGCGGCGTCGTCGCGGTAGTTCACGATGTGGTGGGCGCCCGCGGCTCGCGCCAGCGCGGCCTTCTCTTCACTCGAGATCGTCGCAATCACAGTCGCGCCCGCCCACACCGCGAGCTGAATGGCGGCGTGACCGACCGCGCCCGCTCCCCCGGCGACCAGCACGACGCGTCCATCGAGCGAGCCCGGCGACAGCCGTGCGGGCCCGAACTCGTGCACGGTGAGCGCCCGATGCGCTGTCATCGCGGGCACGCCGAGGCTCGCTGCGACATCGAAGCCGACGCCGTCGGGCAGCTTCACCGCCCGCGCGGCCGGGACGACCGTGTACTCCTGCGCGGTGCCGGTCGGGCGCTGGTGCTGGGCGAGGTACAACCACACGCGGTCGCCGACCGCGAGTTCCGTCACACCGTCGCCGACGGCATCCACCACCCCGGCGCCGTCCTGATTCGGCACGACCTCGTCGAACGCCGGCTTCGCTCCGCTTCCTGCGCGCGCCTTCCAATCGGTCGGGTTGACGCCTGAAACGGCGACCCTCACGCGCACTTCCCCTGGCCCGGGGAGAGCGGGCTCACGCTCTGCAAGCGAGAGGACGGACGAGCTGCCGGTGCGGGAGTAGACGATCGTTCGCATGTCGTCAGCCAACGCGCCGGCTGCCATGGGCATTTCCGATCGGCCTGGGCACGCCGCACGGGGAACGACGTTCTCGCACCCTGCAGGGTCAGGAACTGCTGCTGGAATTCGACGAACGATCGGGCAAGTAGGGCTCGATGGCGGCGGCGAGCTTCGCCGGCGACATCGACTGCAGCCAGATGCGACCCGGTCCATGGATCTCCGCAAGGAACAGCGAGTCACCGAAGAACTTGTTCTTGATGCCCTTCACCGAGCTGAACTCCAAGTTCATTTCGGCCTCGAACATCGCGAGGTGCCCGGGATGAATGAGCAGGGACTGACCGGCCGTCAGCTCGTACTCGGTGATCTCCCCGGCCAGCTGCACCCACGCCGTGCCGTTCCCGGCCAGCTTCTGGAAGACCACTCCCGCGCCGCCGAAGATGCCGGCGCCGAGCTTCTTCTGCAGCCCGACCGACACCTCGACTCCGGCGGTGCTCGCCGAGTACGAACCCTGCTGGACCATGAACGAATCCGCGGCGTCGATGTCGAGCTGTCGGATCGTGCCCGGCAGCTGCGCGGCGAACGCGAGCAGCCCGCCCTGCGCGGGAGCCGTGTACTCGGTCAGGAACAACTGCGCGCCGCCGAGCACCCGCTTGAGACCGCTCATGAAACCGCCCTGCCCGCCGGTGCCGTGCACGGTCGAGGTGTCCAAGGCGAAGCCGGGCGACATCCACGCGACGTCACCGCCCTCAGCGACGATCTTCTCCCCAGACTCGAGCGTCAGCTCGAGAATCGGCATGGTCGTACCCGCGATCGTCGACTTCATGCGATCCAAACTATTCACTGACTCGGCGAGACGAGCGCTATTCACTGGAGCGGACCTCTGTGCTAGCGGGCGGGCCAGCTTCGCAGTTCGACGATGAGTTGATCGAGACATTCGGATTGGCCTGGCTTCCGAGAAACACAGCCAGAGCTCGGCGGCGTGGATCGCATTCCACGCCCTCACCGCACTGGGATCAGCACCATACCCCCCGACCATGACCTCGAACGACCGCGGGTCTTTCCGTGATGCCCCCATGCGGCCCGCGACAACTCTCTGAGAGGGTCGCCCAGATGTGCTCTCTCCCAGTCGACGATCGGGCCGCTCGGTCATTCACCCCCCGTCCGCGTCATCCGCCAACCGTCGCGGCACGGAACGCGCGCCGAGTGCGGCACCGGCCGACGCCCCGACGACGCAGAGCACGGCAGCCCATTGCGCCGGCGACAGCGACTCCCCCAGCACGACCAGCCCGACGAGGGCCGCGGCGGCAGGTTCCAGGCTCATGAGGATCCCGAACAGCTGTGGCGGCATCCGGCGCAGGGCCTCGAGGTCGAGCGTGTAAGGGATGACGGACGACAGCACCGCCACGCCCAGCCCCGCCGCCAGGACCCCCGGGTGCACCAGCGCCGCTCCACTCTCGGCGAGGCCGACGGGTGCCGCCACGATCGCCGCGACCGCCATCCCCAGTGCGAGGCCGTTCCCCTCGGTGGTGTGGCGGCCGAGCGCGGCACTGGCGAGGATGTACAGACCCCAGCACGCCCCGGCCCCGACCGCGAACAGCACTCCGAGCAGGTCGAGGTCTCCGCCGCCTTCCATCAGCAGCACGACGCCGGCCGCCGCGAGGAGCGCCCAGGCGGCATCGCGCCAGCGCCTCGAGCCCGCGAGCGCGACCGCGAGCGGGCCCAGCAGTTCGATGCTCACAGCAATCCCGAGCGGAATCCGGGCGAGCGCCAGATAGAAGAGCAGATTCATCAGCGCGAGCACCGCGCCGTAGACGATCACGCTCCCCCACGCACGACGCGTCATCCGCAGCGGCGGGCGCCAGACGAGAAGCAGAATGACCGCCGCGAAGAACAGCCGCAGCGTCACCGTGCCGAAGCTGCCGACGGCGTCGAAGAGGCTTTTTGCGAGGGCGGAGCCCAGCTGGACGCTGAGGATGCCCAGCAGCACCAGTCCTGTCGGTGGGACGCGGCCGAAGAGCCGCCCACCCCACGACGTCAGGGGTCATCACGTCGGCATGCGCCGCGTATGGTCCTGTCGTCAGCGGTCAAGGTCACCCGTCCAGTCTTGACGATTTGGCGCCGGCTGTCACCCCATCTGCCGCGCCGGCGCTCCCCGCCACTGTCAGAGCGAAGGACGATGACGGATGCCGCAGCCCTCGGCTGCGGCATCCGTCATCGTTAACGCGGTGCGACGCGCGTCGTCACCCTTCTCTGTCGCGGCGTGCGGGTTGACGTCGGAGATGACGCGGAAACGGCGCGACCACCGGGCGAGGAACGAATCCTCTCCCGGCGGCCGCGCCTGGGTCGCTTACTCGAACGGGTCGAAGTAGGCCACCGTCGCTGCGTCCATGTTGCTGTCGAGCCCTTCCGGTCCGTACGGGATGGTGCTGACGCCGGTGACGAACACGCGTCGCGAACCATCGGCCGTCTGGTCGACAGCCACGCCGTTCGCCCCGTCGCCGGCTCCCGCCGCGTCGTACCCCGCCGACCAGATCTGCTCGCCGGTGCCCATGTCGTACGCGATCGTGAGGTAGTCCCAGCCCGTGTCGACGTTCGCGGACTCGCCGGTGACCACGGCGCGCGTGCCGTCCTCGGTCAGCGCGACGTCCCAGGCGATGTCCGTCCCGTGGGCGGTGCCGTCGTACCGCGCAGCCCACCGCTGCTCACCGCTGGCCACGTCGTAGGCGACCGTCGCGTAGTCCATGCTGGAGCCGCCTTCCACGTTGCCGGCGACCACGACCGTGCTGCCGTCGGGGCTCAGGGCAAGTGACTGCGGCGTATCCGTGAGCGCCTCTCCGTACCCGAGGGCCCAGCGCTCTTCGCCGGTCGCCAGGTCATATGCCACGGTCTCCCAATCGTTCTGACGGTCGGTGTTGGCGACACCACCCGCGACGATCACGGTGTCACCGGTGATTGCGATGTTCTCCGCGATGTCGACCATGCCCTCGGAGCCGTTCCGCAGGACATCCCACAGCTGCTCGCCGGTGGCGGCATCGTAGGCGACGGTGCCCCAGTCGGTGAGACCGGTGTTCTCACCCTGGCTCTGCCCGGTGATCACGACCGTCGAACCGTCGTCGCTCACCGCGATGCCACGCGCGTCGTCCGTGCCGCTCACCGGGTCGTCGTACCGCGCGACCCATCGCTGCTCACCGGTCGCGGCGTCGTAGGCCACGGTGGCGTAGTCGAGCTGCGACTCGCCCACGTTCTGGTACCCGGTGACGTAGACGGTCGCGCCGTCCGGGCTGACGACCAGGTCGTTGAGCGAGTCGTAGGCCGCGCCCGGACCATCGAGACGAGCCTCCCATCGCCGCTCACCCGTTGCCCCGTCGTAGGCCGCGGTCAGGTAGTCGGCACCGCTGGTTCCGGCGACGTACAGCGTCTCGCCGTCGGGGCTCATCCCGAAGCCGGTCGGCTCGTCGCCACCGCCGTTGCCGGTCGCATCCCACTGCTCCTCCCAGAGCACGTCACCGGTCTCGGGGTCGTACGCTGCTGTCAGGAAGTCGGCCACGAGCGCGCCTGCCGACGGGGGCCGGGCGAACCCGCTCATGTAGACCCGGTGACCGTCGGGGTGAAGGAGCACCTCGCTGCCGACATCCGTCGAGTTCCCCCACTGCCCGCCGGCGCCGTCGTAGCGAGCGGACCAGTCCTCGTCACCCGGCTGCTTCGCCCGCAGCACGATCGGCGACCTCACGGTGTGGCTGCCGTCGGTCCAGGAGAGCTGCCCTGCGAGGTAGTCGAACACCGCGGTCTCTTCGCCGGCCGTGAAGGTGACGGCGTACGACGCGGTCTCGCCCGGCGCGATGGTGAGAGTGCTCGGCTCGACGCTGGCAGCCACTCCGGCGAGGCCGGTGACCGACGCCGTGTAAGTCGCGGCCCGGTCGTCGACGTTGGTCACCGTGCGGGTGACGGTCTGGGTGCCGTCGAGGAGACCGATGCCGATCGACGGTGTGTTGAGGTCGCTCGGGTCCAGCGAGCGCCCGTCCGCCTCGAGGCCGTCACAGGTGTCGGCCGGCACATTGCGGGTCGAACCGCACAGGAACGCCAGCCAGTCGTCGACACCGCTCTCGTAGACCAGGCCGGGATCCGCCGCGCTGGTCGGCTGCACGTGTCCGGCACCCTGCTTGAAGATGAGGTTGGGATCGCTGGAGGACTCGCCGTCCAGGACGTCCGACCCGGTGGTCATCAGCGCCGACTTGATCGCCATCGGAGACCAATCGGGGTGCAGGTCCTGCAGCAACGCGGCCAGTCCCGTGACGTGCGGCGCCGCCATCGACGTGCCGCTCATCAGATTGAAGTCCATCCCGCCCTGACCGGGAGGCGCCACGGCGGCCAGGATGTCCTGTCCCGGTGCGATCACGTCCGGCTTCAGCACGTCGCCGTTGCCGGCGACGAGCGGGCCGCGAGAAGAGAACCCGGCCGTGTAGGGCGCGGCACCCCCGTTCGCGATGACGGCCTTCTCGATGCTCGCGGTCGCTCCGGCGGACGCCGCGTAGGCGCTGATCGCACTCGCGTCGGTATCTTGCAGATGCACGGTGGGCACCGAGTGGAAGTCGGCGTTGAGGGAGTTCTCGAACGCGTTCACGAAGATCATGCCGATGCCACCCGCTTCCGCGACCGCGCGTGAAGAGTCCACGCGGGCGATGTCGCCGCCGCGCTCGCAGAGCACGATCTTGCCGGTGACCTTGGCGGGGTCCAGGCCGGGCTTGCCGTTGTTGGCGCTCGCCGGATAGCAGCGCACCGCGGAGACAGCCGAGGCACCGGCGGCGCGCGCGGCGGCTCCGGTGATCAGCGGGGCTGGGCCGACCGCCGCGCTGCTGAGTGAGACGCCCGCATAGCGCGCGCCGTTGCCCAGCACCACGGCGCCCGTCGTCGTACGGTCGTGGGTGCCGGCGGCGACGGTGGTGAGCCAGGGCCCGGGGTGGGCGACCGTGGCCCCATCAGGGCCGTCGTTGCCGGCGGATGCCGACACGAAGATCCCGGCGGCCGCGGCATTCAGGAACGCCGCCTCCGTGGGCTCGAGGAAGTCCGTGCTGGATCCCGACACCGAGTAGTTGATGACATCGACGCCGTCGGCGACGGCCTTGTCGATGGCGGCCACCATGTCGGAGGTGTAGCCGTTCGCGGTGGAGCCGTCCTCGACCGACCACAGCGCCTTGTACGACGCGATCCGCGCGCGAGGTGCGATGCCGGAGATCTCACCGAACGGGTCGGCAGGCCCGGTCACGTCGATGCCGTGGTTGCCGCCGGCGGTCGACGCGGTGTGCGTGCCGTGGCCGTTGTAGTCGCGGGGTGAGAGGAACTCCCAGGGCAGCTGCTTCGCAACGCCCTCGTTGCCGCCCCACGCAGCATTGAAGTACTGCGCCGTGACCAGCTTGTTGTTGCAGAGGTTGGTGTCCCACGAGTCGTCGCCGACGGTCTCGGCCGACGCGCAGGTGCCGCGGAAGCCCTCCGGCTTGCCCTGATAGGCGAGCTTGTTCGACGCGTCACGGTCCGAGAAGCTGCCGACCTCGGGCCAGATGCCGCTGTCGATGACGCCGATGACGATGTCCTCACCCGCTCCGGGCGACTTCTTCCCGCCCGCGGGACCACCGAGCCGGCCCCACAGGCCGTCCTCGCCGTCCAGTCCGAGGAAGCTCGGCGTCGACGACGTGTCCGCCTCGACGGCCTCATCCGGATGCACCGCCACCACGTCGGGCTGCGCCTCGAGTTCGGCGGCCTGCGCGGGGGTGAGCTCGGCCGCGAAGCCGTTGAAGCTGTAGACGTAGCTGTACGAGGGCGCGCTCCCCTTCACCTTCGCCAGGGCGGCTCGCTGCTGCCCCTTGAGGTGGGTGCTGTACGCCTCCACCGCGGCGTCGGCAGGATCCATCTTGGAGCCGCCGTGGGGTTTCGTCGCCTTCAGTCCATCCACGCCGCCGTCGTAGGCGACGACCGGCGCGAGTTCCATCTGGACCACATACGTCTGGGGCTCACCCGCTTCCGGGGTGGCGGCCTGCGAATCCTCTGCGCGGGTCACCTCCATGCCGCCGCGGGCCTCGCCGCCGTCTTCCACGGGAGCCACGGTGAAGACGCCGCCCGGCGCCGCGGGAACGGTCGCAGCGAACGCGCCGGCCGGTGCCGCCGTGGCTGCGAGCGCGACGGCGGTTGCCAGCGCGATCGTCACTCGCGGCGGGGTGAATCGCCGCTGTCGTTGTCTCAGATATCTGGTCACTGTCTCTCCTCGCGCGCGGATGATTCGATTCACACGTTGCGTTGCAGGTTACGGACGGGTGAATGAAGCCGGCATCCGTGACCTACACTGACTTTTGCTCGCGCCCCACCCGAGGGAGTGGCAGTCATGCCTCAGCAATCCGCTCCACCCGCAGGCGGGGTGTCGCCCGTGCTGGTCGGTCGTCACGCCGAATTCACCGCGCTGACGGCTGCAGTTTCGGCTCCTCCCGCCCTGATCGTCATCCAGGGTGAAGCCGGCATCGGCAAGAGCCGGCTGGTCCGTGAACTCCTCACCGCCGTGCCGGCCACCTCCGCGGTGCTGGTCGGTCATTGTCAGCAGCTTCACGACCCGTTTCCGCTGGGGCCGGTGCTCGACGCGTTCCAGCACCATGGCGACCCCATCGAGATCGAGGGGCTGAGCCCGGTCGTCGGGAGCCTCGCTCCGCTGGTGCCGGAGATCGCCGATCGCCTGCCGGTGCAGCCGGAGCGACCGGCGGATCAGCGGGAGGCACGGCATCAGATCTTCCGTGCGGCCACGGAGCTGCTCGAGCATGTGTCGCCCGCGGTCCTGGTGCTCGAGGATCTGCACTGGGCCGACAACGTCACCTTCGACTTCCTCACGTATCTCATCGCGCACCAGCCCGCGAAGCTCGCCGTCATCGTCACGAGTCGCACAGATCTCGGAACCACTCCCGTCGGTGAGGCGTTCGCCCGGGCGCCCGCCGGCCGCACTCGGAGCGTTCGGCTCGCGCCGCTCGACGTCGCCGAAGTGGGCGAGCTCTCCCGCCATCTGCTGGGCATCGACGTGCCGGATCCGATCGCGACCGGCCTGTACGACGTCACCGGCGGTGTGCCCTTCGTCGTCGAAGAGGTCCTCCGGACCCTGCTGGCGCGCCTCCCCGCCGCGGAGATCCCGAGTCACCCGGACGCGCTCGCCGCGTTGTCGGTCTCCACGGCGCTCCGCGATGTCGTCGTGCAGCGGCTGACCACCCTCGACGCGACAGCCCGGGAAGTGATCGATGCGGCAGCCGTGATCGATCTCGCCATCGATCCCGTCCTCCTCGTCGAGATCACCGAGTACGACGCCCGTCAGGTGGCGACCGCGCTCACGGCGGCGCACGCGGCGGGGCTCCTGCACGATCACGAGGGGCGCATCCGCTTCCGCCACGTACTCGCCCAGCAGATCGTCTACGAGGCGACGCCTCTGCCCACCCGCCAGTGGTGGCACGCCCGGGTCGCGCTGGTGCTCGAGGAGCGGAACGATCCGATGCTCTCGGCGAGGATCGCGCACCACTACCAGCGCGCCGGCCGGGTCAGGGAGTTCGTGCAGTGGGCAGAGGCCGCAGCCGACGAGGCGGTGCGCCACGGGAACGAGGCTGCGGCGGCCGAGTTCCTGCGCGAGGCCACCGCGGACATGGCCGCCCTCTCGCTCGACGACCGCGTGCGCATCGCGACGAAGCTCGGGCGGGTGTCGGTCGACGGGCTGGCTCACGCCGAAGCCGCCCCGATCCTGACCCGGCTGCTGGACAGCCAGCAGCTGACGCAGGCGGCTCGAGGCGAGCTCCGCTTCGCCCTCGGCAGGCTGTACCGCCAGCAGGGCTTCGCACGCGACGGCTACGGCGAGATCGAGCGCGCGGTCGATGACCTCTACGAGCGGCCCGACCTCCAGGCGCGCGCTCTGGCGGTGCTCGCGGCTCCGGAGACCGTCGTCGATGTGCCGCTCGAGGTGCATCTCGCCCGCTCCGTTCAGGCCGAACAGGCGGCGAGGCGAGCCGGATCGCCGGATGTCGAGCTCGGGGTGCGGATCGCTCGGGCATCGCTTCTCCTGGAGCAGGGCGATCCGTATGCGTGGCAGCTCATCGACTCCGCCCGTCACGACTCCGTCCTCCTCACCCAGCCGCGGGAGCACGCCCGAGCTGCGATCAACTGGGCTCAGGGCGCGCTCCACATCGGATACGTGAGCCGCGCCGACGAGCTGCTGAGCGAGGGGCGGTCGATCGCGGAGCGTTCGGGCTCACCGCGGCTGCTCGAGGTGTACGAACTCGTCGGCGCCATGGTGGACCATGCCGCCGGCCGGTGGGACGGTCTTGCGGAACGCGCGCACGACTTGGCCTCGCGCGTGTTCGGCTTCGGCGCCGCATCCTTCGAAGCCGAGTACCTGAACTGCCTCATGCTCGGCTCTCTCGGCAGCACCGTGGAGGCGGCCGAGCGTCTGACAGAGCTCATCCGCGAGTGCGAGAGGGTGGGCGCCGCGTGGCCGTTGATCCCCGCGCGCGCAGCACTCGCCCGGCTTCGGCTGATCCTCGGCGATGCGCGCGGCGGCTTCGACGAGTCCACGGCCGCTCTCGAACAGATCCAGCGCAAGGGAATGTGGACCTGGGCGGCTGATGCCCTCGTCTGCCTGGTGGATGCCGCCTCCGCGCTGGGCAGAACTGACGACGTGCGTCCCCGGGTGACGGCGATCGGCGTGCACGTCCGTCAGGTCGAAGCCCCGGCCATCTCCGTGGCGGTGACCATGTGCGAAGCCCTCATCGCGCAGGTCGACGGCGACGGCGAGGCTGCAGAGCAGCTGATGTCCCGCGCGCGGTCCATGGCGCAGGCGGCAGGCCTGGTTCAGCCGGCCGCGCAGACGACCGAGCGGCTGGGCGACTGGCGCTGCGCCCGTGGTGCAGCCGACGGGCCGAGCCTGCTCGTCGAGGCGCTGACCGCGTACGGCCGCCTGTCGGCACGGCAGGACATCGCCAGAGTCACCCGGACGATGCGCCGGCACGGGGTTCCCGTCCCGTACCCGTGGCGCGGCGGGCGCCCCGCGCACGGCAACGATCTGTCCCGACGCGAGCGCGAGGTGGTCGGACGAGCGGCCGCCGGACGGACGAATCGCGAGATCGCCGCCGAGATGTTCCTGTCGCAGCGCACGGTCGAGAGTCACATGTCGAACGCATTACGCAAGCTCGGGCTGCGCTCCCGCGACGAGCTCGATGCCGGCCTTCTCGAGGCTGACCCGCACGGCTGACATGCGAACGCGGGTGACTCGCCCTCAATCCTTCGACGGCCCGAGGTGCGGGGCTCAATCCTCGGCAGCGCTCCCGGACACTGCACCGGTGCCGACCGACTCCGGCAGCTCCCCCGGACGGAACTTCGGCAGCCGGCTGGCCGGCACGATCGCGAGGGCGCTCACACCCGAGAGGATCAGCAGTCCGATCTTGAGCGCACTCAAGCGCGCTTCCTCGTTGAGGGCCACGGCGGCGTCGACCTGCTCTGCGGTCGCGTCCGTCTGCTCGGTGAGCGTCGCCTCGAGGCGATCGTTGCTGACGAAGTTCACGCTGTCGAGGTCGACCTGAGAGACGAGCTCGGGCGGTAGCTCCGGGTGCTCGACGAGCGATGAGACCACGTTGAGGCTCAGGATGCCGACCAGCAGGGCACCCGAGACCGCCGTTCCGACCGCCGAGGCGAGATTCTGCGTCGTCCCGCGCACCGACCCCACATCGCCGGCCAGTTCCTTGGGCGAGGCGGTGACGAGCACGTTGAAGACGAGGGTCACGAGTGCCCCCTGCCCGACGCCGAAGACGAACAGCCCGAGGATCGTCGGGAGCGTCTCCCAGTTGTTGGTGACGACAATCGACAGCCAGATCAGGGCGATCGTGGTGAGTCCGAACGAGAACATCCCGATCGTCCGCGGCGTGAAACGCCGGTAGAAGCGCACCACCAGCATGGCGGTGAAGAACACCGTCAGGTTGAAGGGCAGCATGGCGAGCGAGGTGTCGAACGGCGTCCTGCCCTGGACGATCTGGATGTACAGCGGGATCGTGAAGTTGAGTGCCGCCTCCAGGCCCACCACGATGAACATCGCGTAGACGGCGGCCCGCTCACGCGACGATCCGAAGACCGAGAGGCTCACGAGCGGGACCTTCCCGGCCTTCGTGCGACGCCGCGTCCACAGGAAGAACAGCTGGACGAGCACCACGCCGATGAGGATCAGCACGGGCGCCGGCGAGACGCCGGCGATGTCGAACGGGGCGGCCGGGCGCGCGAGCAGGAGCCCCCAGTTGTTGAGGTTGTTGACACCGAGAGTGAGCGAGACGATGCCCAGGCCGATCAGCACCGCGGCGATGACGTCGATCTTGATCGCCGGGTTGCCCGGCAGTCCGCGCAACCAGAAGCTCAGCACGAACACCGCGACCGCGAGCAGCAGCACCACGATGAACACCTGCCGCCACCCCACGAGCGTCGCCAGCGTGCCTCCGATGAGGAAGGCGCTGACGCCGGCCAGCGCACGCGCCGAGCCGAGGGAGCCGATCGCCGTCTCCTGCTGGCCGCCGCGATAGTTCTCGGCGATGAGGGCCACCAGCGAGGGCACGATGATCGCGGCTGACGCACCGGCGAGCGCCTGGGCGAAGATCACGTAGCCGACCGAGGGGCCGAAGATCATGACGAGCGCCGAGACGGCGAAGAGGGCGACGACGATGCGGAAGACGGTCACCCAGCCCACGCGCTGGCCGATCTTCGCACCCACCATGACGAGAGCCGCGACGACGAGCCCGTAGGTCACGATCGCGGTGCTCACATCGGTGGGCGGCACGCCGAACGTCTCGACCATGCCTCCGAGTGAGACAGGGAGCGCCGCGACGTTGTACGACATCAGGATCTGGGCGAGGAAGAGTCCGATCATCGGCACCCAGGAGGCCCGAGCGGTGTTCACCGTGACGTTCTGCGGAGTGGTCATGTCGAAGATCCTCCTGAGAAGTGCGAGCTCGAGGCGAAGATGTTCAGGCCGAGGGCACGAGACAGGTAGGCCGTGGCCACCTGACCGCGAACACTGTTTCCGGCGGAGTCGAGCGGCGGCGAGTAGGTCCCGATGCCCACCTTGCCGGGCGCGACGGTGACCAGTCCGCCCGCGACGCCGGACTTGCCCGGCAGTCCGATCTCGAAGAGCCATTCGCCCGACCGCTCGTAGAGGCCGGTGGCCGCGAGCACGGCGAGCAGGTCTCGGCAGACTGCGGCGGACACCACGCGGTCGCCGGTGAGCGGATTGACGCCCCCGTCAGCGAGTGTGGCGCCCATCACGGCGAGGTCGCGCGCGTCGACGAGCAGGGAGCATTGCCTGGTATAGACATCGACGACCTCGAGCGGGTCCACCCGGATGCGGCCGTAGCTCTCGAGCAGTTGTGCGATCGCTCGATTGCGGTGGTTGGTCTCCGCCTCCGACCGGTAGACGGCCTCGTCGACGACCAGCTCGCGACCCGCGAATTGCGAGAGACCGGACCGCACCGCTTCCCACTTGTCTTCCGGGGTCTCGCCGGGTACGAGTGCCGTCGTCGCCAGAGCGCCGGCGTTCACCATCGGGTTCATGGGGTGACCGTCGTTGAGCTCGATCGCGACGACCGAGTTGAACGGCAGTCCGGTGTTGTTGACGCCGATCACGTCGAAGGCCTTCTCGTGTCCGAGCGCATCGCAGACGAGGGCGTAGACGAATGCCTTCGATATCGACTGGATCGAGAACGGGACGCGGGTCTCACCGATCTCGTGGAGCCCGCCGTCGACATCGGCGACACACACCCCGAACGTCTCGGGGTCCGCCTCGGCGAGGATCGGGATGTAGTCGGCGACGACACCCTCCCGGTGGGAACTGGCCCGCTTGTGCGCGGCGACGACGAGCTCGTCTATGCGATCGCTGGGTGGCAGGGCACCGGTCGCAGCGTGCTGCTCGACATCCGCCACATCCAGTTCGCTCTCCCGCACAGAGCCCACAGTAGGGGTCCGCCGTGGCCACGGGGACGAGCACGGCTCCCGGCGAGTCGAGCGACGGCGACGGCCCCCCGGCATCCGTGCTCGTCAGACCCCCACGTCGCCTAGGGCGACGGGGAGCTCCCGCGCCAGCTCCCTCGCGAGGAACCCCAGTCCCAGGCGCGCGCCCAGCAGCCGTCCCGCGCGTGCGTGGGTCCACGCGGCCCAGACCGCGGCCCTCGACGGCTCCAGCCCTCGGGCGGCGAAGCCGACGATCGCGCCGGCGAGCACGTCGCCGCTCCCCGATGTCGCCAGCCCGGCGTCGCCCTCGTCGACGCGCCACGTGCGGCCGTCGTCATCCGCGACCACGCCGTAGCAGTTCGCCACCGCGTCGAAACGGCGCGCGATCTCGCGCACGTCGTCTTCGTGGTCGTCAAGGTCGCGTCCCAGCAGGATGCCGGCCTCCTCCTTGTTCGGATTGAGGATGAGCTGCTCCGGCAGAGCGCTCCGATCCACGTCGCCCAGCACGCCGAGGGCGAATGCATCGAGCACGAGAAGCTGAGGACCGACCGCGGCGACGGCAAGCAGCGTGGCGCGAGTCTCGGCCGCGTCGGAGAATCCAGGTCCCACGAGGACGGCATCCGCTGACTGGATCTGCTCCCGCAATTCGCCGCCGAGAGCATCGTCCGCGTCGTCCGGGAGGGCGAGGATGCCTGCCTCGGGAAGCGCGATGCCGACGTGGGCATCGATGGACTGCGGCACCGCGAGCGCCACACGTCCGGCCCCGACGCGAAGTGCGGCCTCGCCCGCCAGGAGCACGGCGCCCGGCGATGTGCGTGAGCCGCCGACCACGACGACGTCTCCGCGCGACTTCTTGGAGTCGCCGGGATCGGGCAGACCCCAGCCGCGGAGGAGCGATTCGGTGACGCGCTCAGGCCGGCTCGACATCGGGGCTCCCTGGGTGGGCGGTGACATCCGCGCCGTCGCGCTGGAGGTGCGCCACGTCGGAGAACTCGACGAGCTCCCAGCCGCGGTCGCTGCGGACCAGGTGGGTGACCGACGCGTTGAGCACGGTGTGGTCGCGGGCGAACGCCAGCAGCTCGTCTTCACGAAGCGGCAGCAGCACGTACAGCAGCAGCATCACCACCGCGTCGTGCGCCACCATCATGGCGCTCTCGCCGGGACCCTCGAGCGCCTCGCGCAGGAAGGAGCGCAGCCGCAGGGCGACGTCGGCCCATGACTCCCCTCCGGGCGGGCGGTGGTAGAACTTGCCGAGGTGCTTGCGCCGCGCCATCTCTTCGGGGTGACGCCGCGCCACACCCGTCCAGGTGAGCAGATCCAGGATGCCGAGCTCGCGGTCGCGCAGCCGCTCGTCCACGAACACCCTCGCCTCGCCTGCGGAGCCGCCGAGGGCGAGTTCCAACGTCTCGCGCGCACGCAGATACGGCGACGCCCAGTAGGTGTCGATCGTCGCGCGCCGGCTATCCAGCCAGTCGCCCAGCGCCGCCGCCTGCTCGCGGCCGGTGTCGGAGAGCGGAACGTCGGCATCGCGCTCATCGAGGGGAATGACCTCGAGTCCTTCGACCTCGGACCTCGTCGCGGCGACGTTGCCGATGCTCTCCCCGTGCCGGACCAACCAGAGTTCTCTGAGCGCCATCACCTCAGGCTAGGGAGAACGCCCGCCGGAGGCACCCGGTTGACACGGGCGACTCCGCCCCGCCTACCACCACCAGGAACGCCCGTTCAGCATGTCACCGAAGTCCTCGGGCGACCCGCGCCCCGTATCCCGCGAGCCCAGATAGCTGTCCACGACGGCCCGCCCGAGGTCGTCGAGCTCCGGCGCGACGACCTGCCCACCGGCCCGCCGCGCGAGGGCGTCGATGAAGCGCGCGAGGCCGGGGTCCTCGCCGAGGCGGAAGAACGTCGTCTGGGCTCCGAGCCGTTGCACGGTGTCGAGCTCGCGCACCGTGGCCGCCACCGTCCGCGCATCCGGAGGATAGGCGAAGTGCGCGTGGCCATCGGGGCGCAGGTAGGCGGTCGGCTCGCCGTCGGTCACGATGAGCAGCACGGGCTGAGCCGTCGGGTTGCGACGGAAGTGCCGCTGGGCGAGCAGCAGCGCGTGCTGCAGGTTCGTGCCCTTGTCCCAGACGGAGTCCTTGGCCGTCAGCTGCTCGATGTCGATCACCTCGGCGTGGCGGGCGAACGCGATCAGCTGGAGGTTGTCGCCGCGGAATCGCGTCGAGATGAGGTGATGCAGGGCGAGCGCGGTGCGCTTCATGGGAACCCAGCGGCCGTCGAGCGCCATCGAGAACGACGTGTCGACGAGGAGGGCGACGGCGGCCTGCGTGCGCTGCTCCGTCTCGACGACCTCGACGTCGCGGGTGTCGAGGCGCACCCCGGCCGAGACGTCGCCGCCGTCGAGCACGGTCCTCAGCACGGCGTTCGAGACGGTGCGGGGGATGTCCCACGGCTCGGTGTCGCCGAACGCCCACTCGCGCGTCGAGCCGGTGCGGTCGCCGGCGGCACCGGCGTTGCGCGTCTCGCGGCGGCCCGTGCGACCCGACTGCCGCGTCGCGATGTCGCGCAGGAGCGCCCGCCCCAGTTGCCGCATCGCCCGCGGGGTGAGCCGGAGCTGCCCGTCGGACGCGCGCTGCAGCATCCCGGTGTCCCTCAGCTCCTGCTCGAGCTCGCGCAGGGTGCGGGCGCTGACCGCGGCATCCTCGCCCACCAGCCGCTCGAGCGCGTCGAGGTCGATGTCGTCCATCCGTGCGCCCGGGTACGTCTGGCCGAGCTGATCGGTCACCGCGTCGAGGTCGGCGAGGTCCTGCATGATGCCGGTCGCCTCACCGAGACCCGTCGGCTGATCTCCCGAGAAGGATGCCGAACCCGTCCAGTCCTCGCCGGGCCGGAGCGAGCGCAGGTTGTCGTCGAGTCGTGACAGCGACTGCATGAGGTCGGGCGAGCCGAACGCCTGCTCCGCGAGGCTCAGGAGCTCATCCCGCTGCTCGGGAGTCATGGAGTTGAGCATCCGCTGCGCGGCCGCGGAGCGCTCGGCGAGCGTGTCGAGGAGCTCGTCGAGATTCTGCGGGTCCTCGGGGAACTGGTCCCCGTGCTTGCGCATGAACTCGTCGAAGTCCTCTTGCGTATCGTCGCCCAGCCGGCGCTTCTCGAGCAGGTCGTTGAGATCGGTGAGCATGTCGCGGATCGCCTGGCGGTCCGCATCCGTGGCACTCTCGAGCGCGTTCTTCATTCCGGCGAACCGCTGGTCGAGGAGTTCCCGCCCGAGGAGTTCGCGGATGCGGTCGTAGTCCGCGCGTGCGCTCGGGCTCTGCCAGTCGTAGTCGGCGAGGTCGTTGACGGCCGCGGCGGTGCTGGCCGGCAGGTTCTCGAGCCGCATCTCGGCGAAGGCGCGGGCGTCGTCGTCGAGCTGGACGTCGCGCACCAGGTGCTTGCGCTCCTCCAGCACGGCGCGGTCCAGGAGCTTGCGGACCTCCTCGAGCGTGCCGTCGAGCCGGTGCCGCCGCACGAGGTCGGCCCGGCGCTCGCGCACCCGGCGGGCGAGGTCGTCGAGCCCCTCCCGGTCGCGGTCGCCGCGGCGCAGATACTCGCGCAGCGCGCGGTCGGCCGAGGTTCCCGCCATCACGTCCTGCCCGATCGCCTCGAGCGCCGACTGCACCTCGACGGGCGGCGCGAGCGGGTCGCCGCCCGTGTACCGTCCGTATCGCGCGGCGTGGCCGGGCGTGCGGTGGAAGCTGCGGGGCATTACGGGATGCCTCCTCCTGCGACGGGGAGTGGCGACGGATGCCGCGGGCCGACGTTGCTCGTTGGTGGGGGGCGTTTCGTCTCGCTCGTTCCTCGCTCGCTCAACGACCGGAGCTCAGGGAACCGGTCGTTGAGCGGAGGGCGCTCTGGCGCCCGCAGACGAAACGCCTCCAGCGCACGATACGGCTCGGCGCGCCTCGACAGGCTCAGCGACCGGGGGCGAGGCATCCGCTCATCCATAGACCGTCTCACCACCCGCGCTGTCCTTGCCGATGCGCTTCTCGAGGTAGAGCGACTCGAGCAGCAGCTCGAGCGCGCCGGCGCGCTCACCGGCGGTGCGGGCCTCGAGCCGATCGGCCACCTGGTCGTACAGGTCGGACTCGCCGAGCACCGGCATCGCCGCCAGCACGTCGGCGGCGGTCACCTGCTCGCCGGTCATGACCGTCGCGCCGTCGTGGAGGGCATCGGCGAGCGCCCGGGAGTCGAGGCCGCGCAGGTGAGCGCGGGCGGTGTCGGCGACCGCGGTGCGCAGCAGGTGCTCGAGGATCGCGCGCTCCCGGCCCTCCTCCCCCGTCTCGAACTCGATCTTGCCGCCGAGCACGTCGACGGCGGTCTCGAGGTCCACGGGGCGGGCGACGGCGACCTCCTCGTGCTGGCGCGTCGCCCGATGCAGGGCCGCCGCGGCGATCGTCTCGGCGCCTGCGATCGCGAACCTTGCGGAGACGCCCGCGCGCTGGTCGACGGCATCCGATTCCCGAAGGTTGCGCGTGAAGCGCGCGAGGATCTCGAGGAGGTGCGCGGGAACCTCGGCGACGAGATCGGCCTCCTGGCGGATGACGGCGATCTCCTCGTCGATCGTCTGGGGGTAGTGCGTGCGGATCTCGGCGCCGAAGCGGTCCTGCAGCGGCGTGATGATGCGGCCGCGGTTCGTGTAGTCCTCGGGGTTCGCGGTGGCGACGACGAGCACGTCGAGGTCGAGGCGCAGCACGTAGCCGCGGATCTGGATGTCGCGCTCCTCCATGACGTTGAGCAGCGACACCTGGATGCGCTCGGCCAGGTCGGGCAGCTCGTTGATCGCGACGATGCCGCCGTTGCTGCGGGGCACGAGCCCGTAGTGGATCGTCTCGGGGTCGCCGAGCGAGCGGCCCTCGGCCACCTTGATCGGATCGACGTCGCCGATGAGGTCGGCCACCGACGTGTCGGGGGTGGCGAGTTTCTCGGCGTACCGCTCGCTGCGGTGGCGCCACACGACGGGCAGGTCGTCGCCCAGCTCGCCGGCGCGGCGCACGGATGCCGGGGCGATGGGGTGGAACGGATGCTCGCCCAGCTCCGACCCCTCGATGACCGGCGACCATTCGTCGAGCAGCCCGTTCAGGCTGCGCAGGAGGCGCGTCTTGCCCTGGCCGCGTTCGCCGAGCAGCACGATGTCGTGGCCGGCGAGGATCGCGCGTTCGAGCTGCGGGATCACAGTGTCATCGAACCCGTGGATGCCGGGCCACGGGTCGCTTCCCCCGGCGAGTGCCGCGAGGAGGTTCTCGCGCAGCTCGACCCGCACCGGACGGTAGGTGTGACCCGATGCGCGCAGCTGACCGGCCGTGGTGATCCCGGAAGGCGATGGTGTCATGCCCGGGAGGCTACGCCGCCTGCGCGGGGGTCGGGGCCGGATCGGCGAATTTCCTCGCCTCGACCCCCGGGTGGCGACGTGCCGCCTGCCTGGTCACGGGATGTGCCAGAACTCCGTCCCCAGCCCGTACATGTTCCAGATCCACCACCACTGACCCACGAGGCACGCTGCCAGCACGCCGAGCCGCCATGCGCGGCTGCGCGGCAGCGCGACCGCACCCCACAGCGGCGACAGCGGGAAGAGGAGCCGGAACACGCTCGACTGCGGGAGGAACACCGCCAGCAGGTAGATGAGGTAGCTGGCCGCCCACAGGCGGATCTCGGGTCCGAGCCGCACCGCCTGCGGGCTGAACGCGATGACCGCGCCGACGGCGATCACCAGGGCGACGAGCCCGACGATCCCCCACGCCGGGTCGAGTCCCCACGACCGGAACCAGTAGTCGGTCGCCTGCGGCCAGCCCTCGAAGGGGACGAATCCTCCGTCGTCGCCGACCCAGAGTCGGCGCCACGAGAGCTCCGTCGCGAGATACGCATCCGGGCGGCCGGTGACGATACCGGCGATCACTGGCCACGAGAGTCCGAGTGTCGTGGCGAGCGCGCCGAGCGCGACGATGTGCACGGCCTCCGGTCGCGCCATGGGCTCCTGCGCACGGGTCAGCCATCGACGGATGCCGAAGAGGCCGAGGCAGAGCGCGAATGCCAGCGCGCCCGGTCGCGTGAATGCCATCGCGGGAAGGATGGCGTAGAGCCAGCCGTACCGCCTCCGCTGCAGGCAGCGTATGCCGAGCATGATCAGCAGCAGGAAGGGCGCCTCGGCGTAGGCGACCTGGAACATGGCCGCCAGCGGAGCGGAAGCGAAGAACGCCACCGCCCAGAGCGACGCGGTCTCGCCGATCGCCGGCTTCAGGATGCTGCGCAGCACCAGGCAGCAGAGGTACCCGGCGACGAGGGCGAGCGCGACGGCGCCAGCCGTCCACGAGCCGAGGAGCCATCCGGTCGCCTGGGCCGCCCACGGGTAGAACGGCATGAACGCCCACGCGTTCTGCGCGACGTCGCCGGCGTCGGTGAGCGGGAGGTCGATCGGATACCCCTCGGCGGCGATGCGCTGGTAGTACTGCGCGTCCCACGCGACCGCGTAGGTGGCGAGGTCCGCGCCGTGGCCGAAGCGGGAGCCGGGCGGCGAGAGGCCCGCGGCGAGGAGGAAGAACGCCGTCGTGACCACGCGCGACGCCAGGTAGATCGCCGCGATCCGCACCGCAGGCTGTCGCAGCAGCCGACGCGCCGCGGGTTCGGGTAGGCCCGTGCGCGCCTCCGCTCGCAGTCCACTCGCGGTCACGACGCTCCTTCCTCTTGGCGTTGTCCCGAAGAACGCAGGTGCACGCCGTGACTGAGGGCGTGACTCACGCCGCGACCTCCTCGCGCCGGAGCAGGTCGAAGGCGACAGCGCGGTACTGGTTCAGCATCCGGCGCCGTCCCAGGCGCGGTCGGGCGGCCAGGGCCCGACGCCGGAACTCGGGCCGGTTCTGCAGCACCGTCTGCCAGGTGTCCGCGATCGCGCCCGCGTCCGCGGGAGTGACCACTCCGATCCCGTCGATCTGCACCGCGGCGTCGCCGACATCCGTCGTCACGGGTGTCGCCCCGCATGCCGCGCCCTCGATGAGGCAGAGCGGCGAGGCCTCGCCGAAGGCGCTCGTCAGGGCGATGACGTCGGCGATCTGGTAGATCGCGGGCATGTCGTGACGGATGCCGAGCGCATGGATCTGCGCCGTGGGCAAGACGCCCGACTCCGCGGCGAGCGCCCGGAAGGCGGGGTTCTCCCACGACATGCCCGCGCCGCAGAGGACGTAGTGCGTGCCGGGATGCCGCTCGGCGTGGCGCGCGAGCGCGCGCAGGAACAGGCCGGGGTCCTTCATGGGGTCGAACCTCGCCGCATAGGCGACGACCGGGGCCCCCGACGGGATGCCGAGAGCCCGCCGGGTCGCCTGCTGCTCGGCCCGCGTGCCGGGACGGAAACGGCGGGTGTCGATGCCGTTCGCGATGACGTAGCGTCGGCTGGCCGTCACGCCGGCGCGCGCATAGGCGCGGTCGGTCGCCTCCGCGCAGGCGATCGTCGCGGTGAGGAGGCCGGATGCCGCCGCCTGTGTCAGCCAGCCGAGCGCCGGCCCGGAGTGCAGCGGATCGGAGCGATGGAGGCACGCGGCGACCGGTGCGTCGCTCATCAGGCCGCGCGCCTGCAGCGCCAGCAGGATGCCGAGCGGCTGCTCCTTCAGCGAGAGGATCAGGTCGGCGGAGTGCACCGCCTCGGCGGCGATCTTGAGCTGCCGATCCGTGAAGCTCTCGGGCGCGGCCGGATGCCCGCCGGCCACCGTCCCGAGCGTGCTCACGCGGATGCCTCCGCCCACGAGCTGCAGATAGCGGGGATCGTCCTGCATGCGCTGCACCGTGGACTCTCGATGGGCGCGAGCCGCGATGGCCAGGACACTGTGCTCCTGATGGCCGCCGGCATGGAGCCCGGCGATGACGTCGGTGTGCAGGATGCGCGCTCCACCGGCGAAGAAGCCCTCGTACAGCGAGAGCACTCGGGAAGGTCGGACCATGGCGATGCTCCTCTGGGTCGTGACGCGGGTTCCGCGTCGCAGAGGTCGTCCGTCACGCCTGTGCCACGCAAGTTCCCGCAGTCGTCGATGCGCGGCGCCGGCGCCGATTGCACCTATGCTCCGACCTCTTCGGCCCGATGTCGATGAATCGCGTGTGTGCACTCGGTGAACGGACGGGTGTCGCCCCTCGGGCGGTCACGCCGGGGAGCCGTGGGCGATCAGCGGACGGTCAGCCGCCCGGGGGGCCGTCAGCCGCGCGTCTTCGCACGAGGTCAGTCGGCCTGCGCCCGCATGGAGCGCGCGAGTGACGTGAGCTGCTCGGCGTCGGCCGGGTCGAGGTGGGCCCAGCGGGCCTCGAGTCCTCGCCAGATCTGCTCCACGGGCTCCTGCAGATCACGGCCCGCCTGAGTCAGCTGCACGAGCGTGACTCTGCCGTCGGCCGCCGAGCGCTCGCGGCGCACCAGTCCGGCCTTCTCGAGCCGCTGCACGGTCTTCGCGATCGTCGAGTGGTCGAGGCCGAGCAGGCAGCGCAGCTCCTTCTGAGAGCGCTCGTCCGCGGCCCACAGCTGCGACAGCACGAGCTCCTGCCCGGCGAACAGGCCGAGTGTGGCCAGGCGCTGGGCCGCCAGGGAACGCTGTGCGTGGGCAAGCTGCATGACGGCCCAGCTCACGGGCGCGACGTCGGCGAGCGTCGATCCGTGCTCACCGGGGTCGGGGGTCGTGGGCTGGGCCGCCATGGTTCCTCATCAGAGAGAGATGCTCGCGAGCGCCGGGTAGTCGGTGTACCCCGCCGCCCCTCCACCGTAGAACGTCGCCGGGTCGGCGTCGTTCATCGGCGCACCGGAGCGGATCCGTTCGACGACGTCGGGGTTCGCCAGCGCCCACCGCGCGATGGGCACGATGTCGGCAAGGCCCGCGTCGATGTCGTCCCCGAGGGCGTCGAGCGAGCGGCCCGCGCGCAGCACCAGGAGAGCGCTCGGCCACAGGTCGCGCAGATCTCGCAGCAGCACCTCATCGGACGACTGCACCACGTGCAGATAGGCCAGGTCGAGCCCGGCGAGCTCGCCGACGAGATGACGGTACTGGTCCGCGGCATCCGGTCCCTCGTCGATGCCGCCGATGACCAGACCGGGCGAGACGCGGATGCCGACCCTGTCGCCGCCGATCTCGTCAGCGACGGCGGCGGCGACCTCGAGCGCGAAGCGCGAGCGCGCAGGGATCGAGCCGCCGTAGCCGTCGGTGCGCGTGTTGGCGTTCGGCGAGAGGAACTGGTGCAGCAGGTAGCCGTTCGCCCCGTGGATCTCCACACCGTCCGCGCCGGCCTCGACGGCCTTCGCTGCAGCGTGGCGGAACTCCGCGACCGTCCGCGCGATGTCCTCACCGCTCATCTCGCGCGGCCGCGGAATCGGCTGACGCCCGCTCGGCGTGAACATCTCCACACCGGGCGCGATCGCGGACGGAGCGATCGGCGTGCGATGGTGCGGCGTGTTCTCTGGATGCGACATCCGCCCGACGTGCATGAGCTGCAGCACCAGATGGCCCCCCTCGGAGTGCACGGCGTCGGCCACCTCACGCCAGCCCTCCACATGAGTGGAACGGTAGATACCCGGGGTGTTCAGGTAGCCCTGACCGTCGTCCGAGGGCTGGACGCCTTCGCTGATGAGCAGCCCCAGTGACGCGCGCTGCCGGTAGTACTCCGCCGTGAGCGGGCCGGGCGTGCCATCGGGAAGCGCCCGGCTGCGGGTCATCGGCGCTAACGCGAGGCGGTGGCTCAGCTGCATGCGGCCGACGGTGGCGGTCTCCCACAGCGCGCTCATGCGTTCGCTCCGGCGATGTCGGCAACGTGCACCAGGAGCTTTCCGCGCAGGTGGCCGTCTTCGCTGCGACGGTGCGCCTCGGCGACGCCGTCGAAGGGCACGACGCCGGCCACCTCGGTGGCGAAGCGCCCCTGCACCGCGAGATCGAGCACAGGCGCCAGGGAACGGGCATCCACCGCGAACGGGTCGCCCGCCGCGATCTGCACACCAAGGCGCGCGGCGGCGAAGTCGACGATCGTGACGATGCGGGCCGGCTCGACCAGCGTCAGCATCTGGTCCGCGAACCCCCGCCCGCCGGCGTCGAATGCGGCGTCCACCCCGTCGGGAGCGGCGAGCGCGAGGTCGGCGATGAGGTGGTCGCCGTAGCGCACCGGCGTCGCGCCCAGTGCGCGCACGTAGTCGTGGTTCACCTCCGACGCCGTGCCGATCACGCGGACGCCCGCCGCGGTCAGCAGCTGCACGGCGGCGCTTCCGACAGAGCCGGCCGCCGCGTTGACCACGACCGTCTCGCCGGCCCGCGCATCGAGCAGCGCAAGCGCGCGCTGCGCGGTCTCGGCGGCCGTCGGGATGGTGGCGGCCTTCGTGAGGGGCAGCGCGTCGGGCACGCGCACCACCCGGTCGGGCGTGGTCACGACGAGCTCCGCATAGCCGCCCGACGGCGCGAAGCCGACGACGCGCTCACCCACCGAGGGCTCGGTCACGCCGGCGCCCACCGCCTCCACGACACCGGCGATCTCGTTTCCCAGCACGGCGGGGAACGTCGTCGGGAACATCGATGACAGGGCGCCGCCGCGGATCTTCGCATCGAGCGGGTTGACCGCCGCCACGGCGACGCGCACGAGGACCTGCCCCGGGCCGGCCGAGGGCGAATCGACTTCTCTGGCCTCGAACACCTCGGGCTCTCCGAACCGGGTGATGACTTGAGCTTTCATGGCCGTCTCCTTCATTTGTGTGGTCGGCAACATGAATGACGGTACCAGATTTATGTGGCCGGCAACCTATGTTCGATGACAGCGAACAGACCGCCGGAAGCGGGAAGGGGGTGCGGATGTCGGCGGCCAGTGCTTGGCTGGCGTCATGCGCACCGTGACCTCTGCCGACGGCACACCCATCGCGTACGACCAGACCGGTGAGGGAGACGGCCCCGTCGTCGTCATCGTCAACGG
Organism: Microbacterium sp. B35-30; assembly: GCF_010634855.1. Lineage (GTDB taxonomy): Bacteria > Actinomycetota > Actinomycetes > Actinomycetales > Microbacteriaceae > Microbacterium. The sequence goes on from NZ_MWLQ01000017.1 coordinate 140,302, forward strand.
CGCCCTGTCGACGGCGGCCGACGCCGCCGGACTCGCGGATGCTTTGACGGATGCCGGCTACCGGGCCGTCGCGTGGGACCGCCGCGCCCGCGGCTCGAGCGGCGACGCGCGGGGCTCCACGCCGGATCGCGAGGTCGAGGATCTCGCGGCCGTGATCGAGGCGGTCGGCGGCGACGCGGCCGTGCTGGGGCACTCCTCCGGCGCAGTGCTCGCGCTGGTCGCTGCATCGCGGGGCGTGCCGATCCGCGCGCTGTTCCTGTCCGAGCCGCCGCTGCGGTTCGGCGTGGACGAGCCCGCCGACGATCTCGCCGAGCGCCTGCAGCGGTACGTCGATGAGGGCCGTCCTGAAGAGGCGATCGTCACGTTCCAGCTGGAGAACATCGGGCTGCCGACCGAGATGGTCGAGCAGATCCGGGCGAGCGACCAGTTCCCGGCGATGCTCCCCCTGGCGCAGTCGACGGTCTACGACACGAAGCTCGTGCGCGACGTCTCGACTCCGACCACCGAGATGCTCGCGGTGACCGCCCCGGTGACAGTGCTGCGCGGCGAGCAGACGTTCCCGATCCTCATCACGGCCGCGGATCGCCTGGCCGGCGTCATCGAGGGCGCGGAACTCGTGATCGTTCCCGAGTCGGTGATGCACCGCCCCGACCCCGCGGCGACGGCCCGCGTGATCCGGGAGCGCCTCACGTAGGCGCGTTCAGTCGTTCAGTCGTTCGAGCAGATCGACCGCTGCGCGCGCGTACTCGCCGATCCAGCGATCGTGGAGGCGCTTGATCGGCAGCGGCGCCAGGGCGAGGTGCCGCTCTCGGCCGATCCTGCGGCCCGTGACGAGCTCCGCGCGCTCGAGCACGCGCAGGTGCTGCAGCACCGTCGTGCGATCGACCTCCGAGAAGCGGGCGCACAGCGCCCCCGTCGTGAGCGGCTCGTCTTTCAGAGCATCGAGCATCCGTCGCCGCAACGGCGCGGCCAGCGCCTTGAACACCAGGTCATCCACCGGGTCATCGCCGGACCCCTTGCGCGCGGCATCCGTCATGTTATAAAACTACAACATGTCTGAAGAACTCACCGCACTTTCGTTCACCGTGTCGGGCCGCGTCGCGCGGCCGGCGGCCGAGGTCTACGAGGCCGTCGCCGATCCCGAACAGCTCTCGCGGTACTTCACCACCGGTGGCGCCCGCGGCCGGCTCGAGCAGAGTGCCGATGTCACGTGGGACTTCGCGGACTTTCCCGGCCGCTTCCCCGTGACCGTCGTGGAATCGAACCCACCACGGCGGCTCGTCATCCGATGGGAAGCACGCGACGGGCTCGAGGCCGAGACCACGACCACCTTCGAGTTCGAGTCGATCGACGACGGCGAACGGACGCTCGTGACGATCACGGAATCCGCCTGGCGGGCCGACGCCGCCGGCGCGAAGAGCGCGTTCGGCAACTGCGAGGGCTGGACCGGCATGTTGGCCGCGCTCAAAGCGTGGGTGGAGCACGGCATCAACCTGCGCGAGGGCTTCTACGCCTGACCCCGGATCGTCTGCCACCGACCGCGGGTGAGCAAGCGGGGCGTCAGGCGATGCGGGTACCCGACGGCAGGCGGCCCGCCGGGGTGCGCGTCCGCGCCCAGGCCCACCACATGAGACCCGCGGCGAGCAGCAGCTGCAGCGCCATGCCGACGAACCAGATGGGCGTCGACTGGTCGATGACCTCCTCGGCCGTCGGGTGGTCGCTCTGCAGATCCGGGGCGCAGTCGTCCCAGCGCTGATCGAGGTCGGGTGGCTGCTGGGCCGCCCGCACGCCGAACTTGATCTGGCCGAAGAGGTCGTTCGGGTTGCCGTTGCGGTCGAACTGCGTGGGCGTCGCATCGGCGAGGATCACGAAGGGGTTGGCGGCGAGCAGCCACCACACGTGGTCGAACCTGGGCACCTCGTGCGTCGAGGTCTGCCACTCTCCGCAACGGACCTCGGCGTCCTCATCGCACGGGTAGTCGTCGCTGGGCTCCTCGCCCGGCATGCACGGGAAGGTCTCGCCCGAGTAGTTCTCGGGGAACTCGAACGACCGGTAGCTGCTGGTCGCCTCGGACCGGATCGAGAACCCCACGAGCGCGAACGCGATGACCGTGCCGATCACGAGCGCCGCGACGACGAGGTAAGTGGTCGCGACGGAGAACAGGGGGCGGGACAGGATGCCGCTCAGCGCGACTCCGATCGCCGCGATCACGCCGACCTCGAACGTGAGCACGAGCAGCGAGACCGCGATCGTGGCGGGTTCCCCTCCCCCGGTCAGGATCGCGACGGCGAGGAACGGGACCGAGACGACCACGAAGGCGAGCCCGGCGACCCATGCGGCGAGGAACTTCCCGATGAGGATCTCGGCGGTCGTCGCGAGCGTGATCTGCACCGGCGCCAGGGTGGCGGCATCCCGGTCGCCGTTGATCGCATTGCCGCTCAGCGTCGGCGACACGAGCACCACGAGCAGCAGGGTGACGTAGACGATCGTCGAGTAGATCGCCCCGCCGGGCCGGTACGCCGAGCTCCAGGCGACGAACGACAGCGCCGTGACGATCATGAGCAGCAGCGCGAAGACGCCGAGGAGCACGTACCATGCCACGCTCCGCGTGCGCTGCGTCAGTTCGAGGCCGACGATGGTTCCCAGTCGCTGACCGTTCACGAGGTCGCCTCGCTCTCGCCCGCCACCGGGCCGGGATCCGCCGACGCGGGAGGCACTGAGGCTGGCGGCACGGGCGCGGGAGGCACGGGCGCCGGTCCCGCGGCGCGCGGAGGCAGGGGCCCCGGTGGCGTCGGCTGCTGAGGCGGGCGTCCTTCGCCGAGATCGAGAAAGGTGCGCTCGAGCGCGCCCTGGGCGGCGGCGAACTCCACCACGTCGAGCCCCGCCGAGACGAGGTCGCGCAGGGCTGCGGCTGCGGCATCCTCCGATGCGAACGACACCACGACATCGCGGCGGTCGACGCCCAGGCTCTCGACGGGCACCCGGAGCGCGCCCGCCACCTGCTCCACGTCGGCGGAGGATGGCTCGGCTCCAGCCAGCCGCACCCGCCACGGCCGTGCGCGGCGCGACGCCGCCTCGACGCGGGCGGGGTCGACCGTGACACCGGCCATCAGGAAGACGGCGTCGTCGACGACCTCTTCGAGCTCCGACAGGATATGGCTCGAGACGAGCACCGTGCGCCCCTCCGCTGCGAAGCGTCGCAGCAGCACCCGCAGGTCGATGCGGGCTTGCGGGTCGAGTCCCGAGGCCGGCTCATCGAGCAGGAGCACGCGCGGGTCGTGCACGAGGGCGCGGGCGAGTCCGAGGCGCTGCTTCTGCCCGCGCGAGAGCACCCGGGCGGGCGCGTCGGCGAGGTCGACCAGCCCGACCTCGGTGAGGAGGGCGTCAGCGCGGACGGATGCCGCGGCCGCCGGCATCCCGTACAACCGCGCCGTGACCGACAGCGTCTCGCGGGAGGTGAGCGAGTTCCACGCGCCGAGTGCGTCGGGCATCCAGCCGAGCACGGCCCGGGCGGCTTGCGGGTTCGTGACGGGATCGATGCCGTCGATGCGGATCGAGCCCGCGTCCGGAGCCAGCAGCGAGGCGAGCATGAGCAGCAGCGTGGTCTTGCCCGAGCCGTTCGGCCCGACGAGGCCGGTGACCCGGCCGGCATCGGCGCGCAGCGTCACGTTGCGGACGGCCTGCACCGGCCCGAACGAGCGCTGAACGCCCTGGACGACGATGCCCGGAGTGGTCACGCGCTCACTCTATCCACCATGATCGCCGGTCCCGTCGCACCATACGCGCGCCGGTCGGGGCGGCGGTCATCCGCGGAAGAACGAGACTCCGAGATCGGGGTGGTCGACGAACACGCCGTCGACGCCGGCGTCGCGGATCATGCCCCACTCCGCCTCCCAGTCGCCGAACGCCGCCGGGCCGCCGCGCGTGCGGAACTGCCCGATCAGAAAGCGGTTCTCTGGTCGGCAGGTCCAGGTGAAGACGCGCAGCCCGCGGTCATGGGCGTCGGCGACGACCGGCGAGGGGCCACTGGTGCGCCCGAGCTTGTCAGGAGCGAGGATCGTCCGTTTGTCGACGCTGATGCCATCGACGCGTCCGACCAGCGCGTCGAGGCCGGCGGGCGCCGCGGTCTGCCGGTACGTCAGGGCTGCTTTGCCGTGAGCGGCGAAGAGGTCGAAGGGCCGGCCGGACGCCTCGAGCAGGTAGACGTACGCCGCACGGATGCCGCGTTCCCTGAGTGCGAACAGCACCGTGGACTCGAACGCCTCGATCGTCAGCGGCAGCTCGCCGCCGGCCCATCCGGCCTCGCGCAACTCCGCGTCGACGAGGTCGGCGATGTCCCACCCGCCTGCGCCGCCGAGGCACGTCGCGAAATGCGTGGCGTGCTTGATCTCGAGCACCACCCCGATCTCCCGCCCGTACTCGAGCGACGCCTCGCGGACCGCGTCCAGCACGTCGCGCAGTCGCAGCACCGGCTGCTCGTCGTCGAAGCTCGCACTCGAGGGCCGCAGCTGCGGGATCCGCTCTCGGCAGCGGAGCGTCGCCAGCTCGTCCCACGTGAAGTCCTCGGTGAACCAGCCCGTGAGCTCGATGCCGTCCACCGTCTTGGTGGTGCGCCGGTCCGCGAACTCGGGCCGGTCGGCGACGTCCGTCGTGCCTGAGATCTCGTTCTCGTGCCGGACGACGAGCACGCCGTCGCGCGAGACCACGACGTCGGGCTCGACCGCGTCGACGCCCATCGCGAACGCCAGGGCGTACGACGAGCGCGAGTGCTCAGGGCGATACCCGGGAGCACCACGGTGCCCGATGACGAGCGGTTTGCGGCGCGGCACCGTTACACCCTAATGCGCAGACCGTGACCTCGATCCTCGCGCGGTCGTTGAGCGAGGGAGCGCCAGCGACCGAGACGAAACGCGCCGCACCGACGGTCTGCACCGGGTTCGGCGCGTTTCGTCTCTGCGTTTCGACTCGCAAGCTCGCTCAACGACCACGTTCCTCGCTCGCTCAACGACCGAGATCAGAGGAAGCGGCATCCGTTCAAAGCCCTCTCACAGCGCCGATCCGTGCCGTCTGCGCGCCGGTCGGATAATGTTGATCAACAGCACCGTGCTGTTCAACCCCCGTGACTTGGAGTGTGAGAGCAGTGGCCCTCAACAACCCCGCGTTCAGCAACCCGGCCTTCCAGGATCCGAAGGCCGTTCAGACCTATCCGGGCGGCCGCCAGGCGGCGAGCTTGACCCCGCCCCCGGCACAGACGCAGTTCTCGACCGCGCAGCACGCCGGAACGGATGCCGCAGCCCAGGCCCACCTCGAGGGCATGTACACCGCCCCGCCCGCCGGTGCCATCGAGACCGACCGGATGTCGACCGAAGACACCGTCTGGAAGACGGTCGGACTCTTCGCCATCCTTGTGGTCGGCGCCGTCGCCGGCTGGATCTGGACGATGTCCCCTGTGGCCGACACCGGCCAGCCGACCATCATGCCGTGGATCATCGGCGGTCTCGTCGGCTTCGTGCTGTCGATGGTCGTGATCTTCACCTCGCGCAAGAAGATCCGCCCCGGCCTGATCTTCGCCTACGCCGCCGCCGAGGGCCTCTTCGTCGGTGGTATCTCGGCCTACTTCGAATTGATCTGGCCCGGCATCGTCGTGCAGGCGACCCTCGCCACCCTCTCGGTCGTGGGCGTCACGCTCGCGCTGTTCGCCAGCGGCAAGGTGCGCGCATCGGCCAAGGCCACGAAGATCTTCCTGATCGCCATGGTCGGCTACCTGGTGTTCTCGCTGATCAACGTGGTGATGATGATGTTCGGCGCCTTCAGCGGCCCCGACAGCGCCGGCCCCTTCGGCATCTACAGCGTCCAGCTGTTCGGCTGGCTCCCGCTCGGCCTCGTGATCGGCGTCCTCGTCGTCATCATGGCGGCGTACTCGCTCGTGCTCGACTTCGACCAGATCCAGCAGGGTGTGCGCAACGGCGCTCCCCGTCAGTACGGCTGGCTCGGCGCCTTCGGCATCATGGTGACCGTCGTCTGGCTGTACGTCGAGATCCTGCGCATCCTCGCGATCCTGCGCGGCGACAACTGACATCCCGCGCACAGCGCTCACGAACGGCCGCCCGGTTCTCCGGGCGGCCGTTCGGCTTCCCTGCCGAGCGCGGGCACGTGATGCGTCCACGCGTGCACGCTTGCACGCTTGCACGCTTGCACGCGTGCACAGAATCGGACACCGCGGACGAAACGCCGGTGACGGATGCCTCGGCACGGCGCGTCGGCTCAAGTCTCCGACGCAGTGCACGAGATCGGGCGGTTCTGCTCAGAGCGGAACCACTTCGAACGCCCAGCGCTGTCGTTCTATCGTGAGCGCATGGCCGAGATCATCCCGCTGCCGACGAAGGCGCCGCGTTCCCCTCGTGACCCTGAGCCCCTCTGGCGCGACGCGCTGGGCGACCGCCTGCGCCGTCTGCGACACGAACGCGGCGAGCGCCTGGCCGACACGGCCGATCGCGCGGGCGTCTCGCCGCAGTACCTGTCCGAGATCGAGCGGGGCCTCAAAGAGCCCTCGAGCGAGATGATCGCGGCCGTCGCCGGGGCCCTCGAGGTGACGCTGATCGAGCTCACCGCGGGCGTCGTCGACGACCTCCGCTCGCGGGTCGCCGAGCGTGCGGCGGTCGGATGCCGCACGACATACTCCCTCGCCGCCTGACGCGCTGCTTGTCGCTCCGCAGTCACCAAATGCGCCGCGAACGCGCGGTGACTGGCGATTCCTGACTGCGGAGCCGGGTGTTCCAGGGGCACGGGTCGGGCGTAACGTGGGCCGGGTGACGCCCGCGAAGTCCGAAGCCGAGATCCTCGACGTCGAGGGGCACGAGGTGCGCATCTCGAGCCCGGGCAAGATCGTCTTCCCCGAACACGGGATCACCAAGCTCGACGTCGTGCGCTACTACCTCTCCGTCGCCGAAGGAGCCCTCCGCGGGGCCGGCGGGCGGCCCATGGTGCTCAAGCGCTTCCCCAAGGGCATCGACGCCGAGCCGTTCTTCCAGAAGCGCGTCCCCGAGAACCACCCCGACTTCATCGACACCGCCACCCTGCAGTACGCGCGGGGGACGTCGGCGGAAGAGGCGGTGATCCGGGATGCCGCGGGCCTGGCGTGGGTCATCAACCTCGGGTGCCTCGACCTCAACCCGCATCCCGTCCGCGCCGAGGACCTCGACCGTCCCGACGAACTGCGCATCGACCTCGACCCCATGCCCGGTGTGGACTGGGCGCAGATCGTCGACGTCGCGTTCGTCGCCCGCGAGGTGCTCGACGATGTCGGGCTCGTCGGGTGGCCCAAGACCAGCGGGTCGCGCGGCCTGCACATCCTGGTGCGCATCGCCCCCCAGTGGGACTACAAGCAGGTGCGCGTCGCTGCGGAGACGCTCGCGCGCGAGGTCGAGAACCGCGCACCCGGCCTCGCGACCGCGCGGTGGTGGAAGGAGGAGCGCGGCGAGAGCGTGTTCGTCGACTTCAACCAGAACGCGAAGGACCGCACCGTGGCATCCGCGTACTCGATCCGCCCGTTGCCGGATGCGCGGGTCTCCACGCCGCTGGACTGGGACGAAGTGCGCGAGCGCCGCCCGGAGGAGTTCACCGTGCTCACCGTCCCGCAGCGGTTCGCCGACCTCGGCGATCCGCACGCCGGCATCGACGACGCCGTCGGCACGCTCGACGGCCTGCTGCGGCTGGCAGACGAGCTCGGCCCGGCCGAGAAGCCGCCGCGCGGCGGCGACGGCTCGGGGCGCCGGCAGTCGACGATGCCGCTCATCGAGGTGGCGCGCACGAAGACCAAGTCCGAGTCCACAGCGGCTCTCGAGGAGTGGACGAAGCGGCACCCCGCCGTGGCCGCCCAGCTTCACCCCGCCGACGTGATGGTCGACGGCATGCGGGGCTCGAGCTCGCTCTGGTACCGCGTGCGCGTGAACCTGCAGCACGTGCCCGAAGCCGAGCGCCCGCCGCAGGAGGACCTCATCGCCGACTACGACCCTTGGGAGGGCAAGTCCTGGCCCGGTGCCCCCGGATCAGCCGGTCGCTGAGCGAGCGAGGAACGAGCGAGACGACGCACTCGCACCCCGGTCGTTGAGCGAGCGAGGAACGAGCGAGACGAAACGCGCCCGACGTCCGCGCGGACCCCGAGGCGTTTCGTCTCGCTTCGCTCGCTCAACGACCGGTTTCCTCTCGCTCAGCGGCCGGGAACCCGCTCCAGCACGTGGTCGGCGAGACCGTAGGCCACGGCATCCGTCGCGGTGAAGACGCGGTCCCGATCCGTGTCGGCGCGCAGCTTCGCGGCATCCTGCCCGGTGTGGCGCGCGAGGATCTCCTCCACCTCACCCCGCACCCGCACCAGTTCGTCGGCCTGGAGGATCAGGTCGGGGATCGCGCCCCGCCCCTGCCCGGCGGGCTGATGCAGCACGACGCGCGCGTGCGGCAGCACCGAGCGCTTGCCCGGCGCGCCGGCTGCCAGCATCACCGCACCCACGCCGATGGCCTGCCCGACGACCGTCGTCGCGACGTCGGGCCGCACGTGCTGCATCGTGTCGTAGACGGCCAGCATGGCGGCCGGGTCGCCGCCCTCGCAGTTGATGTAGAGCTGGATGTCGCGGTCCGGGCTGTCGGCGTCGAGGTGCAGCAACTGCGCGATCAGCGCGTTCGCGACGCCGGCGTCGATCCCGGTGCCGAGGTAGACGACGCGCTCGGTGAGCAGCTGCGAGTAGACGTCCATGATGCGATCGCCCCGCGGATGCTGCGCCACGACGTTCGGGATCGTGTACGAGGTCATGCCGCCACCTCCCTGGTCGCCGTGGCCTCTGCGCCGACGCCGAGACCCGCGGGCCGTCGCCGTCGCGGCACCACCTGCGCGAAGTCGTCGACGATCCCGTCGATGAAGCCGTAGTCGTGGGCCTCGGCCGCCGTGTACCACCGGTCGTGCAGAGAGTCCTCGAAGACGCGGTCGATGCTCTGCCCCGTGTCGTGAGCGATGAGGCCGAGCACGGTGTCGCGCATATGCCGTAGGTCGTCGGCCTGCACTTCCACCTCGACCGCCGACCCGCCGATGCCGGCGGATCCCTGATGCATGAGGATGCGCGCGTGCGGCAGTGCGCGGCGCTTGCCGCGGGCTCCCGCCGACAGCAGGAACTGCCCCGCGCTGCAGGCCAGCCCGAGCGCCAGGGTCGCGACGTCGTTGGGGATGAGGTTCATGACGTCGCGGATCGCGAGCATCGACGGCACCGAGCCGCCGGGCGAGTGGATCCAGAGGGCGATATCGGATGCCTCGTCCTCGGCTGCGAGCGCGAGCAGCTGCGTCGCGATCAGAGTGCCGTTGTCGTCGTCGAGCGGGCCGTCGAGCACGAGCACGCGCTGGTGGAACAGCTCGCGCCGTGCTTCGGCCCCGAACTGGGGGATCTTGCCTTCGTCTGCCATGCCCCCAGCCTGCGCGGATGCGGCGGGGGCGGCATCCGTTTCCGCTCCCGGCGGCTCTGCTCAGGGCGGAGCGCTTGCACCCCGATCTCAGGCCGGGTCCTAGCAGCGGTCCCGTTGCAGACGCCGCTCAGGCGAGCCGATGCATCAGCGTGCGCGCGGAGGGAAGCGCCGCGACCGCCGCGAAGCCGTGCCCGGCGAACATCGCGACGGTGCCGGTGGAGAACCCCGGTGGTAGTTCGCCGCCTCGCCTCGACGTGTCGATCGGGTACGCCTCGAACGCGGTCGCGCCGTGACTCACGGCGTGCTCCAGGGCCGCCGACAGAAGTGCGGCACCGACTCCCCTGCGCCGTCGCGGAGGCGGCACGAGGATGCAGTAGATCGCCCACACGGCCGGGTCGTCGGCCGCGTACAGGCTGTGAGCGCGCACGAGTCGGCTCGCCAGGACGTGCCGCACCCGCACGCGTGGCTCGACGCCGCACCAGCCCACCGCCGTGTCGCCCTCGAATGCGACGAGACCACGCGGCGGGTCCAGGGTGCGCACCTGCTCGCGCAGCAGATCTCGCCGGGACTCGCGCGTGGTGCGGCGCGCATCCGCGTTCTCGAGGATATGGAACTGGCACTGGCAGTTGCGCGACGAGGCATCGGCCCGCATGACGGTGTCGACGGCATCCCATCCCGCCTCCGTCGCAGCGACCACCCGCATCCCCATGGGCAGACCGTACAGCCGGCATCCGACACCGGCGAGCGTGTCGGAGCGCGGCTCAGCCTCTCGGGGTGCGGCGGGAGGGCTTCTCGACCGCGGCGCGGAGCGCGGCGATGAGCGCGGGACGCACGGTGTCGGGCGTGAACGCCGCGGCGGCGGCACGCGCCCGCGACGACAGCTCGGCACGGCGGGCGTCGTCCTGCAGCAGGCGGGTGATCGCGCCGGCGAACCCATCGACGTCGCCGGGTGCGACGAGCACGCCGGCGTCGCCGATCGCCTCGCGCGGGCCGTAACGAGCGTCGAACGACACGACAGGCAGCCCACGCGCGAGCGCTTCTGCGATCGACAGCCCCTGCCCCTCGAACGCGGTCGACGTGACGAAGAGCGCCGCGCGGTCGAAGATCGCGTCGCGGTCGGCGGTCGCGCCGTGGAGGGTGACGGATGCCGAGAGCCCGAGGTCGTCGATGAGCGCTTGCAGCTCGTCCCGCAGCGGGCCCTCGCCGTAGACGTCCAGCCGCGCGTCGGGGACGGCGGCGGCAACCCGCGCCCACGCACGGATCGCGAGGTCCACGCGCTTCTGCGGCGCGAGCCGGTTGAGCATCACGACCTGGCGCGGATCGCGGGATGCCGCCTGAGGCGGCTCGGCGCCGAGCTCGATCGTGTTCGGCACGACGTGGAACGTGCCGGGGTCGCCGAACCGCGCCGCCACCTCGTCGCGCTGCGCGGCGGTCGGCCACAGCACGGCGTCGTAGCGGTCAAGCGTCGAGAGCCAGCGCTGCCACATCCCCGTGACGGGCGCGTCGGGATCGTCGTACGGCGCCGGCAGGTGCGAGTTGTGGACGGTGTGCACGAGCCGCACGCGCGGGTCGTCCCAGTCGACCATGGCCTCGCCGATCTGCCGCGACTCGAAGATCACGACGAGCATCCGGTCGGGATCCCCGGCGGCGGCGCGTCGCTCGTCCGCCATATGCGCGAGCCACGCGGCGTACAGGCTGCGGAACCCGCGGAGCACGCGGTCGCCGCCCGGAGCGTGCACGATGATCGGCGCGTCGGAGAGGTGCCAGGTGGGATCGTCGCGGAGGACCGGCAGCGAGACGATGGGACTGCCCGCGGCCGTGTCCTCCACCACGCGGTACTCGATCCCTGTCACCGCGGCATCGCCAGCCTGCTCCCCCGCCGCGAAGAGCCACGACGGGTCGACCACGATGTCGTCGAAGAGGTTGCGCGCCGAGGCGGTGCTGTCGAGCAGACCCGCATCGACGAACGCCTGCCGCTGCGCGGCGTGCACCTCCGGCGACGCCCCGTCGACGCTCAGCTGAAGCGGGTCCGGCGCCCCTGCGGATGCCAGCAGCCGCAACCGGGTCGGGACAGCGACCGCGAACCCGCCGTCCAGTCCCAGCGCCACGCGGCTGCCCACCAGCACGTAGTCAGCGTCGGGCAGGGTGTCGTCGGGGGCCGCAGTCACGCGTCCATCCTCCCGCAGGTCTCCGAGGCATCCGCACCCCGACAGCCCGGGGACGACAGCGGCGCCTCGGACCCGAAGGTCCGAGGCGCCGGCTGGATCACTCCCACTCGATGGTGCCCGGCGGCTTCGACGTGACATCGAGTACGACGCGGTTGACCTCGCGCACCTCGTTGGTGATGCGGTTCGAGATCTTCGACAGCACGTCGTAGGGCAGGCGCGTCCAGTCGGCGGTCATCGCGTCTTCGGACGACACCGGGCGGAGCACGATCGGGTGGCCGTAGGTCCGCCCGTCGCCTTGCACGCCCACCGAGCGGACGTCGGCGAGCAGCACGACCGGGCACTGCCAGATCTCACCGTCGAGGCCGGCCTTGGTCAGCTCTTCGCGCGCGATGGCGTCGGCATCGCGCAGAATCTCGAGGCGGTCAGCGGTGACCTCACCCACGATCCGGATGCCGAGGCCGGGGCCCGGAAACGGCTGGCGGGCGACGATCGCCTCCGGGAGGCCGAGCTCACGGCCGATGGCGCGCACCTCGTCCTTGAACAGCGTGCGCAGGGGCTCGACGAGCTCGAACTGCAGATCTTCGGGGAGGCCGCCGACGTTGTGGTGCGACTTGATGTTCGCGGTGCCGGTGCCGCCACCGGACTCGACGACGTCGGGGTACAGCGTGCCCTGCACCAGGAAGCGGATGGGCTCGCCGTCGGCCGCGGCCTCGGCGACGAGTTCGCGCTCTGCGGCCTCGAACGAGCGGATGAACTCGCGGCCGATGATCTTGCGCTTCTGCTCGGGGTCGCTGACGCCCTCCAGCGCGCTCAGGAACTGCTCGCGCGCGTCGATGGTGATGAGGCGCACACCCGTCGACGCGACGTAGTCGTTCTCGACCTGCTCGCGCTCGCCCTTCCGCAGCAGCCCGTGGTCGACGAAGATCGCGGTGAGCTGGTCGCCGACGGCCTCATGCACGAGCGCGGTCGAGACGGCGGAGTCGACGCCGCCCGAGAGTGCCGAGATCACGCGACCGGAGCCGACCTGCGCGCGGATGCGCTCGACCTGCTCGGCGATGACGTTGCCGCTGTTCCAGTCGGCGGCAAGGCCGGCCGCCTTGTGCAGGAAGTTCTCGATGACGTTCTGCCCGTAGTCGGAGTGCTTCACCTCGGGGTGCCACTGCACACCGTAGAAGCGGCGCTCGTCGCTGCCGAAGGCAGCGACCGGCGTCGCGCCGGTCGAGGCGAGGACCGCGAAGCCCTCCGGCGCCTTGGCCACCTGGTCGCCGTGGCTCATCCACACGTTCTGCTCCACCGGCTGACCGCCCAGCAGCACGCCGCCGTCACCCGTGACCGCGGCATCCGTCGCTCCGTACTCGCGGAGTCCCGTGTGCGCCACCTCGCCGCCGAGCGCCTGCGCCATCACCTGGAAGCCGTAGCAGATGCCGAGTGTCGGCACGCCGAGGTCGAAGACGTCGGTGTCGAGCGCCGGGGCGCCCTCTTCGTAGACCGACGACGGACCACCCGACAGGATGATGCCGACCGGGTTCTTCGCCGCGATGTCGGCGGCGCTCGCGGTGTGGGGCACGATCTCGCTGTAGACGCCCGCCTCGCGCACCCGTCGCGCGATGAGCTGCGCGTACTGGGCGCCGAAGTCGACGACGAGAACGGGGCGCTGGGAGGTCTCGGTCCCTGTTTCTGAAAAGCTCTGGGTCAACGCTTGTTCTCCGTCGGCATGGCGGGGGCGGGGGTCGGAAGTGAATCAGCAGCGGAAGAGTGCTCGGAGTGCGAGTGCAGCTCAGCGGCCTCGCGCTCGGAGAGGTAGGTCTTCACGTCGTGCGCGACGCGCGCCTCCATGAAGAACGACAGGAGCGGCACGATGCCACCCGCGGCGAGCATGGCCAGGCGCAGGAGGTTCCAGCGCATCAGGCTCCACACGCGGAAGCAGGAGATCAGGTAGACCACGTAGAACCAGCCGTGGGCGACGAGGATGCCGAGCGACAGGTTGAACCCGTCACCCGTGGACTCGAGGCCGGAGGCCGTCTCGACGACGGGCGCGAACCAGAGGAATCCGCCGGAGCCGCCCAGGAACAGCTCGTAGCCGAGCGCGTACTTGGCGATCATCTCGGCCACCAGCAGGAGCAGCATCGTGCCCGTGATGATGGAGCAGATCTGGTAGAACCTCAGGGCTCCGCGGATCGCCGGAAAGGAAGCGAGCTTCGGGGCGCGGGGCATGGCCCCCAGTCTACCCGCGGCACGGTGCTCGGATTCCGGGCTCCGGGCTGCACGCCGCCCTCCGTCGCGTCCCGGCGGACGGCCTCAGGATGCCGAGGGGTGCGGTTCGCCCTCCGACTCGCGCCGGTCGTCCTCGAAGTCCTCGGTCTCCTTCTCCCAGGCATCCTTCGCGAGGCGGTACCAGAGGTAGAACGCGAAGCCCGCGAAGACGGCCCATTCGAGTGCGTAGAAGATGTTGAGCCAATTGACGCCCGATCCGTCCGCGGGCGCCGGCGACGAGATGGCATCGAGGCCGGCGAAGGCGTCTTCCGACGCCAGGTACGGGCGGTAGACGAAGAGCCCCTCGACGTCGTGCCACTGGCCGAGCAGGGCCGCCGGCGACATGCGCGTCAGGGTCTGCGGGTCGCTTCCGCGCGGCGGCAGCACGGGACCCTCGTCCGAGATGAGGCGGCCCGTCACCTCGACGGCGTCGCCTGAGGAGGAAGACACGGATGCCGCCTCCTCGAGTTCGTCGATCGCTGCACGGGCGTCGTCCTCGGTAGCGGCCCACCCGAGGGCGACGGCGAGGGAGGTCGGCCCGGATGTCTTAGTGCGGTCGGGGTCGAGGCGCAGCTGCCCGGTCACCCAGAAGCCCTCGACGCCGTCGTTGTACCGCGACTGCACGACGACGAAGTCGCCGGGCACCCAGCGGCCGGCCGTCTCCACCCGCTGGCCGACGAGCGGCTCGGGAAGGTAGTCACCGGGCGCCGCGACGTCGGCGAGATCCTGGACCTCCTCCGTCGCACCGGGCGGCACCGGATTCGTCACCACCGCACGACCCAGCTGCCACTGACCGAGCCAGGCGAACACACCCGCCGCCACGAGGCAGAGCAGCAGCATCCCGATCCAGCGGGGTCGCAGCATCACCTCGCGGAGCGTGGGCGGGAATGCTTCGACAGACACGTCTGCTTCCGGTCGTTGAGCGGAGGGCGCTCCACCGCCCGCAGACGAAACGCGCCCGTCCGTCGGATGCCGCGGCACGGAGTCGTCGGTGCCACCGAGGCGTTTCGTCTCGCTCGTTCCTCGCTCGCTCAACGACCGCGGGTCGTCGTCGGGGTCACTCATCCCGCGGCGTACGGCGCGACGACGACCTCGACCCGCTGGAACTCCTTGAGGTCGGAGTATCCGGTCGTGGCCATCGACTTGCGCAGCGCCCCCATGAGGTTCGCGGTGCCGTCGGCGACCGGCGCCGGGCCGTAGAGGATCTCCTCGAGCGAGGCGACCTGGTCGACCTTCACGCGGCGGCCGCGGGGCAGCCGCGAGTGGTGCGCCTCGGGACCCCAGTGGAAGCCCTGGCCCGGGGCATCCGTCGCACGCGCCAGCGCCACTCCGAGCATGACGGCGTCGGCGCCCATCGCGATCGCCTTGACGATGTCGCCCGACGTGCCCACGCCGCCGTCGGCGATGACGTGCACGTACCGTCCGCCCGACTCGTCGAGGTAGTCGCGGCGCGCCCCGGCGACGTCGGCGACGGCGGTCGCCATCGGGGCGTGCAGGCCGAGGGTGACGCGGGTGGTGGATGCCGCGCCCCCGCCGAATCCGACGAGCACGCCTGCGGCACCGGTGCGCATGAGGTGCAGCGCCGCCGTGTACGTCGACGCGCCGCCGACGATCACCGGCACGTCGAGGTCGTAGATGAACTTCTTGAGGTTGAGAGGCTGGTCGACGCTCGACACGTGCTCGGCCGACACCGTCGTGCCGCGGATCACGAACAGGTCGACACCGGCGGCGACGACGGTCTCGTACAGCTCCTGCGTGCGCTGCGGGGTGAGCGCGCCCGCGACGGTGACGCCGGCGGCACGGATCTCGGCGAGGCGGTCGCGCACGAGCTCGGGCTTGATGGGCTCGGCGTAGAGCTCCTGCATGCGGCGGGTCGCGGCGGCCTTGTCGAGGCCGGCGATCTCGGCGAGGAGCGGCTCCGGGTCGTCGTAGCGCGTCCACAGGCCCTCGAGGTCGAGCACGCCGAGGCCGCCGAGCTGGCCGAGCATGATCGCGGTGCGCGGGCTCACGACGGAGTCCATGGGGGCGCCGAGCACCGGGATGTCGAAGCTGAACGCGTCGATCGTCCACGTCGTCGAGACGTCCTCAGGGTTGCGCGTGCGCCGCGACGGCACCACCGCGATGTCGTCGAACGTGTAGGCGCGACGCGCGCGCTTGGCCCGGCCGAGCTCGATGTCCATGCTCACCCGACCAGCCTACCGGGCGGGCTTCCCGCCGCCCGGCGCACCGGTCCCGGCTAGCCATGATCGCAGCTCCCCGCGCATCCGGTCGGCCCGAAGCGTTTCGTCTCGGTCGCTGGCGCTCCCTCGCTCAACGACCGAACTCAGACTCCCGGTCGTTGAGCGAGCGAGGAACGAGCGAGACGAAACGCGCCCGACGAGACGGATGCCGCGGGCCACGGCATCCATATCCCTCAGCGCGCCCGCGCGACGCGCGTCTCGTCCCAGACCGGTTCGTCCGACTCGAAGACCCGCCCGTCGGAGCCGAACACCAGGAAGCGGTCGAAGGACTTCGCGAGCCACCGGTCGTGCGTGACGGCGAGGACGGTGCCCTCGAAGCCGGCGAGGGCGTCCTGCAGCGCCTCGGCCGAGACGAGGTCGAGGTTGTCGGTCGGCTCATCGAGCAGCAGCAGGGTCGCGCCCGAGAGCTCGAGCAGCAGGATCTGGAACCGCGCCTGCTGGCCGCCCGACAGGCTGTCGAACGTCTGCTCCGCCTGGGCCACGAGGCCGTAGCGATCGAGCGCGCTGCTGGCGGCCTCACGCGGCAGGCCGCTGCGCGCGTCCTCGCCGCGGTGCAGGATGTCGAGCAGCGTCTTGCCGTCGAATTCGGGATGGCGGTGGGTCTGCGCGAACCACCCCGGCACGACGCGCGCGCCGAGGATCGCCCGCCCGGTGTGCGCGACGGCATCCAGCGCCGCGCCGGTCGTCGTGAGGTGTCCGAGCCGGCCGTCCGGGTCGGTGCCGCCACGCGCGAGCAGCCGGAGGAAGTGCGACTTGCCCGAGCCGTTGGAACCCAGCACCGCGACCCGGTCGCCGAACCACACCTCGAGGTCGAACGGCTTCATGAGCCCGGTGAGCTCCAGCTGCTCGGCGACGACCGCCCGCCGCCCGGTACGCGCACCGCGGAGGCGCACGTCGAGGTCCTGCTCCCGCGGGCGCTCCTGCGGCGGGCCGGCCTCCTCGAACTTGCGCAGGCGCGTCTGGGCGGCCCGGTAGCGCGAGGTGAACGTGTCGTTCGCCGTGGCCTTCACCTTGAGGGCGGCGACCAGCTCCTTGAGCTCCACGTGCTGCTCGTCCCACCGGCGCCGCAGTTCGTCGAGGCGCGCCATCCGGTCGTCCCGTGCCCGGTGATAGCTTCCGAACCCGCCACCGTGAACCCACGCGGTGCTGCCCGCGCCGCCGACCTCGAGCGTCACGATGCGATCGGCGGCGCGCGCCAGCAGCTCGCGGTCGTGCGACACCAGCAGCACGGTCTTCGGCGTCTCGCGCAGGCGCTCCTCGAGCCACCGCTTGCCGGGGACGTCGAGGTAGTTGTCGGGCTCGTCGAGGAGCAGCACCTGGTCGGGTCCGCGCAGCAGGGCTTCGAGCGCGAGCCGCTTCTGCTCGCCGCCCGACAGCGTCGTGAGCTCGCGGAACCGGGCACGCGAGAACGGGATGCCGAGGGCCGCCGTCGTGCACGTGTCCCAGACGGTCTCGTACTCGTAGCCGCCCGCCTCGGCGTAGTCCGCCAGGGCTCCGGCGTACCGCATCTGCGTGTCGAGGTCGTCGCGCTCGATGATGGCCGCCTCGGCGTCTTCGAGTTCACGAGCGGCGCGACGCACGCGGTCTGGTGCGACAGCGATGAGGAGGTCGTGGACGGTCTGCCCGGGACCGCCGTGGCCGACGAACTGATCCATCACGCCCAGCCCGCCGTCGATCGAGACGACGCCCGAGAGCGCCGGGACCTCGTCGCGGATGATCCGCAGCAGCGTCGTCTTGCCGGCGCCGTTCTGCCCGATGAGAGCGGTGGTCGACCCCTCGCCGACGCGGAACGAGACCTCGTCCAGCAGCGGCCGTCCATCCGGCAGCGCATACGAGAGGGCGGCGATGTCGATGTACCCCACGGTGTATCCCTGTCTGCTCCGGTTGCAGCATCCGTCGCCGACGGGGAGCCGACCAGACTATCTCAGACCGGACACTCTCGCCGTCGCGCCGCGTTTCGTCTCGCTCGTTCCTCGCTCGCTCAACGACCCGGTCGGAGAGGCATCGGTCGTTGAGCGAGGGAGCGCCAGCGACCGAGCCGAAACGTCTCGAGCCGACGAGCTGCGCCGGGTCAGGCGCGTTTCGTCTCGCTCGTTCCTCGCTCGCTCAACGACCGAGGCTCAGGCGGCGGGTGCGGCGTATCGACCCGACTTGATGGCCCGCTCGCGCGCCTTGGCGGCTTCTTCCTCGCGGTTCTTCGGCGGCGTCACCGCCACGAGGTCGTCGAGCAGGTGCTGCGTGATGTGCGTGATGTCGTGGACGGCACGGTCGAACGCCTCCTGGTTCGCCTTCGAGGGCTTCGTGGTGCCCGCGATCTTGCGCACGTACTGGAGGGCGGCCGCGTGCACCTCGTCAGAGCTCGCCGCGGGCTCGAAGTTGTGGAGCGTGTGGATGTTCCGGCACATGCCCCCGACGATACGCCGCGCCGCAGACGGCGGCCAAGGGGCGGCATCCGCTCGCGTGGCCCATCGAGAGCCCACGACCTCACCGAGATCACACGCCTCGCACACCGAACGACGTAGGCGCTCGGTGAGAGCACGGGCAGTCGACGGATGCCGCGGCCCCGGCTGTCACCAGCGCTCGGTGCCCCGAGGCAGGACGTCGAGCACGTGGGGCAGCTCGGTCGGGAAGCACGAACGGAACAGCTCGGTGATCTGCGGGTCCGAGCCGTAGTCGTCGACGATGCGCAGCCCGATCATCGTGCTGATGAGCATGCCCTCGGCCATGAAGGCGCGGGCCTCATCGGCGCTGAGCCCCATCTCGTCGCGGAAGAACCGCCAGACGGAGGCGAACCCGCGGCGCGCGGCGGCGCCGATGACCGGATTGCTGCCCAGGAGGTACGCGTGCGCGAGGGTCTGGTGCAGCCCTCGCACCTCGATCAGGTCGACGTAGGCCTGCCCGATGCGCTTGGCCGCGGTGGGGCCGTCGCCCTCGCCGTCGGCCCCGCCGTCATCCTCGGCGAGCGCGGCGCGGAACGCCGCGAGCAGCCGAGCCAGACCATCCTCGATCGCCGCGAGGAACAGGTTCTCCTTCGTACCGAACAGCCGCACGACGTAAGGCTGGCTGACGCCGGCGGCGCGGGCGACCTCGTCGGTCGTCGCGCCCTCGTACCCGCGGGTGCCGAACACGGCCAGCGCGGCCACCAGGATCTGGCGGCGCCGCTCGTCGGACGACAGGCGCTTGCCGGTCTCGGCCGGCTCGTCGAGAGCGGCAGTGCCGCTCCCCTCGCGCTGCGCAGAAGTCATGCCCACAGTTTATCAGCGAATGACTTGACTTTGTAATCAGTCGATTACTACATTGTGGTAATCATTCGATTACAACCGGAGACTTTCATGACCGACACCTCCCTCGCCCCGCGCACGCGGCGACCGCGCCCGTTCGCGCTCGTGGTGGCCGCGGCATCCGTCCCGATGTTCATGGCCACGCTCGACAACCTCGTCATGACCAACGCCCTCCCCGTCCTGCACAGCGAGATGGGTGCGAGCGTCGAGGAGCTGCAGTGGTTCGTGAACGCGTACACGCTCGCGTTCGCCAGTGCGATCCTCATCGCCTCGGCGCTCGGCGACCGCTTCGGTCGGCGCACGCTGTTCGCGATCGGCATCGCGGTCTTCGGCGCGGGCTCCGTGCTCGCCGCTCTCAGCACCGATCCCGGCCAGCTCATCGCGGCCCGCGCCGTGCAGGGTCTCGGCGCGGCAGGCGTGATGCCGCTGTCGCTGGCGCTGTTGAGCGGCGCGGTCCCGCCCGCGCGACGGGCGCTCGCCATCGGCATCTGGGGCGGCGTCTCCGGGCTCGGTGTCGCCGTCGGGCCCCTCGTCGGCGGCGCGATCATGGAGGGCTGGGACTGGCAGGCGATCTTCTGGATCAACGTGCCCGTCGCCCTCATCGCGATTCCGCTCGCCTTGGTGGTACTCAACAACGACTTCGGCGCCCGCGCCCGCATCGACGTCCCCGGAGCAGTGCTCGCGGCGGCGGGAGTGCTGGCACTCGTCCACGCGATCGTGCGGGGCAACGACGACGGCTGGGACTCTGTGGGCGTCATCGTCGAGATCGTCGTCGGCGCGCTCCTCATCGCCGCGTTCCTGGTGTGGCAGATACGCGCGAAGGCCCCGCTCATGCCGCTGCGGCTGTTCCGCGACCGCTCGTTCTCGATCACGAACGTCGTCGGCTTCGCGTTCAGCTTCGGCACCTTCGGCTCGGTGTTCATCCTCATCCAGTACCTGCAGGTGGTGCAGGGCTCCACCCCGCTCGAGGCCGCCGTGCAGACCACGCCGTGGACGCTCGCGCCGATGATCGTCGCCCCGATCGCCGGCATCCTGGCGCCCCGCGTCGGCACGCGGGTGCTGCTGGTGCTCGGCCTCGCCCTGCAGGGTGCGGCGCTCACCTGGATCGCGGCGATCATGTCGACCGATCTCGACTACCCGGCGCTCATCGTCCCGTTCGTGATGGCCGGCGTCGGCATGGCGCTCGTGTTCGCCCCGTCGGCGACCGCCCTGCTCGCCACCCTCGGACTGGTCGACCACGCGAAGGCTTCGGGCGTGAACTCGACGGTCCGCGAACTCGGCGTCGCGCTCGGCACCGCCGTGATGACCGCGATCTTCGTGAGTGCCGGCGGCGAGCTCATGCCCGATCTCTACGTCGACGCGGCACGTCCGGCAGTGTTCACGGGTGCCGCGGTGCTCCTCGCCGCGACCGTCGTGGCGCTGTGGCTCCCGTCCGGCAAGGCGACGGATGCCGCTTCCGCCGGCACCGACGTCCCTCGTGGCGCCGAGACCGACGCAGAAGCGCTGGAGCCGGCCGCGTCACGTTGACCCCTCCGCACGTTGACATCACGTGCTCTCGCCGAAAGCACACGCGCCGCGCGTTCGCGGCGCGGACGCTCGATGGGAGCACGTGATGTCGACGTGCGAGAGCGCCCGCGATCAGTCGCCCTTGCCGCGCAGCACGCGGGTGAACAGGCCGTCGAACAGGAACAGCAGGAACGCGATCGACCCGATCCACGGCGACAGGATGACCACGGCGCCGCTGATCAGCAGAGCGCTGAGCGAGCCGCGACCGTAGGCGGCGGCATCCGCGGCGCTCATGTCGGGCAGCATGGTCTCGCGATGGCGGACCGCCCACTGCCACTGCACCCAGCTGACCAGGATGGCGAGGAAGAACGTGACCGGCATCGCGAGCCGGCCCGCATAGTACCGCTCGTACTCCGTCATCAGCCCGGTCGCGAACGGCACCAGCACGATGAAGAGCAGCCGCGCGTTGTTGAGCCACAGCATCACGGAGTCCACGCGGGCGATGTGCTCGAACTGCTGCACGTGCACCATCCACAGGATGCACAGCAGCGCGAAGCTGAGCACGAAGTTGACGAACAGCTCGGACATGCCGCCCAGCGCCGACCACATGTCGTCGTCGGAGTCGACCTTGCCGAGCGGGTGCGTCGTCAGGTCGAGCACCAGGAGCGTCGCCGCGATCGCGAACACGCCGTCGGTGAAGGCCTCGAGGCGCGTCGTGCGCTGTGTCGCCGCAGGGTGCTGCCGCTGCCTGATCATGGCGCCAGGGTAGCGACACACGGCCGCACAGGCGGGGATCGCCGGCCGTCATACTCCGACTCCCCGCCCGGGGGGCTCGCGTGGGCTGCGCAAGGATGGGAGACGGATGCGGCAGCCCGCGCCTGCGACGGGCCACGCCTGCGACGGGCCCGCGTGTGCACCAGCCGTCCGGCACTCCAGACCCGGGGAGGACCCATGACCGAGCATGTTCCGTTTCTCGTCGTCGGCGGCGGGGCAATGGGCCTCGCGACAACGTGGCAGCTCGCACGGCGGGGACATCGCGTGCTGACGCTCGAGCGGTTCGAACGGGGCCACGCGCTCGGCGCCTCGCACGGCGCGACCCGCAACTTCAACAACGCCTACGCCGCCGGGCATTACCTCGACCTCCTCGGGCTGGCCCGTGCGGAGTGGGACGCCCTCGCGCACGCCACGGGTGAGCCGCTGCTGCGGCTGCACGGTCTCGTGACGCACGGCGACGACGTCCGCGTCGCCGGGACGTACGCGGCGCTGACCGCCCGCGGCGAGCGCGCGGCCGTGCTCGATAACGTCGAGGCTGCCCGCCGCTGGAGCGGCATGCGGTTCGCCGGCGATGTGCTGTTCACGCCCGACGCCGGAGTGGTGAGAGCCGCCGCCGCCCTCGAGGCGCTCGAACGGGGTGCTCGCGCCCGGGGCGCCGACGTCAGGTTCGGTCACGCGGTCGTCGGGCTGGAGGAGCACGCCGACCACGTGTCGGCGTCGGTGATCGCCGGCGACACCCGCTACGAGATCACCGCCGACGTGGTCGTCGTGACCGCGGGCGCGTGGACCTCGAAGGTGCTGCCACGGTTCCCACTCCCCCGGCTCACCGTCACCGAGGAGAGCCCTGCGCACTTCGCGCCGCGCGACTCTGCGCACCACTGGCCCTCGTTCAACCACCTGCTGCCGCGGCCGCCCTATCCGGGCAACGTCTACGGCATGCCGACGCCCGGTGAGGGCGTCAAGGTGGGGTTCCACCTCGTGGGGCCGGTCGTCGACCCCGACGCGCGGACCCTGCGGCCGGTGCCCGAGCTCGCCGCGCGCCTGCGCGACTACGTCGAAGAGTGGATGCCGGGGCTCGACCCCGACACCGCGTCGCCGATCAGCTGCACCTACACCTCGACCGACAGCGAGGACTTCGTCCTCGACCGCCGTGGCCGCGTCGTGGTGGGCGCCGGGTTCTCCGGCCACGGTTTCAAGTTCACCCCGGCCGTCGGCTCGGTGCTCGCCGATCTCGCGACGGACGACACGGCACGGGCCGCCCGGGCCTTCCGGCTGCCCTGACCCGCCCAGGCCTTGTGCCTGCGAGTTCACAGACTTCGCAGAATCGCGCGAACCACGCAGGATTTCGGACGGTTGCTGCGAGCACCGCGCATATCTGCGACATGGGTGAGCCGAGCTCACCGCCGCGCCCGGCATCTCACCCCGCCAGGTGCAGCCGCGCGGCGACGGCGCGGCGGATCGTGCGTTCCACGAGGGCCCAGTCATGGACCACCTGCGCGTAGCTGAACCTGAGCACGGTGTACCCGCGGAGCCGCAGTTCGGCGTCGTGGGCGAGGTCTTTGGTGCGCTGCGCGCTCGACGAGTGGAACTCGTACCCGTCGATCTGCACGACGAGCCGGTCGCCGACGAGCACGTCGACGGGCCGCCCGGCGAGCACGATCTGCTGCCGGACCCCCAGTCCCCAGCGTCGCAGCGGCGTCACCACGAGCGTCTCGAGGCCGGAGTCGGACAGCCCGGTCACCGCCTCGGCGAGTTCGCGTGCGGCCCGGGAAGGCCACACGATCGCACGCAGCGCCTCAGCCGCGATGCGCTCGACGCGAGCGGCCGATTCCCAGAGCACCAGAGCCGTGTCGCGGTCGAGACACGCTGCGATATGGAGCAGCGCGTCCTCCACCGTTCCCTCGAGAGAGCGCGCCACGGGCGCGAGCGGCTTCGTCCAGTGCGTCACGCCGTCCCATGCGTCCGGGAGGCGCGTCGGACCCGACCCGGGCAACAGTGCAGGTGCAGCTCCGACCCCACGGCCTCCGGCATCCACCACCCGCGCATTCTCGCGAGAGAGGTGCAGGTGACGCGGCCACCGGCGAAGGCGGCCGTGCGGAGCTCCTCGCGTGCGCAGGCGTGCGCGAGCCACGCGCGTCGGACGAGCACGCCGTCCCCGTTCCGCACGAAGGCGCGGATGACGGCGAGCGGGAAGCCGGCGCGAAGCGCGTCATCCCGCTGGACGATCCCGCCCTTCCCGACAAGCCATTCGAGCAGCTGTTCGCGGGTCTTCTTCACCACCGCCATGCGGCCAGCATGCGGGCGTCTCGATCACGCGAGTCGCCGCGGGGACCGGATTATGGAGAAGTCCGGGCGACGTCCGATTGGGGAGGAACCGGGCCGGGCTCACAGACTTCGCAGAACAGCGCCGATCTCGGCGGGATCGGCGCGATTTCTGCGAGCTTCGCGCGAAAATGCGAAGTCTGTGAGACCGGCCCGCGCCCGCAGGGCCGCGAAACGACGGAGAGCGGATGCCGCGGCATCCGCGTCAGAACGGAGGTCAGCGCTTGTAGTTGGGGGCCTCGACGACGATCTGGACGTCGTGCGGGTGCGATTCCTTGAGGCCTGCGGGCGTGATGCGCACGAACTTGCCCTTGGACTTGAGCTCTTCGACCGTGCGGGCTCCGACGTAGAACATCGACTGGCGCAGGCCGCCGACGAGCTGGTAGGCGACCGCCGAGACGGGCCCGCGGTAGGCGACCTGACCTTCGATGCCCTCCGGGATGAGCTTGTCGTCGGTCGGGACATCCGCCTGGAAGTAGCGGTCCTTCGAGTACGACGTCTTCTTGCCGCGCGTCTGGAGGGCGCCGAGCGAGCCCATCCCGCGGTAGAGCTTGAACTGCTTGCCGCCCTGGAAGACGATCTCGCCCGGCGACTCGTCCGTTCCGGCGAGGAGTGAGCCGAGCATCACGGTGTCGGCGCCGGCGACCAGTGCCTTGGCGATGTCACCCGAGTACTGCAGGCCGCCATCGGCGATGATCGGGATGCCGGCCTCACGGGCCGCGAGCGAGGCCTCGTAGATCGCGGTGACCTGGGGCACACCGACGCCCGCGACGATGCGCGTGGTGCAGATGGAGCCGGGTCCGACGCCGACCTTGACCGCGTCCACACCCGCATCGATGAGCGCCTGCGCGCCCTCGCGCGTCGCGACGTTGCCGCCGATCACGTCGATCGCGGCGAACGACTCGTCGGCCTTGATGCGGCGGACCATGTCGATGACACCGGCGGACTGGCCGTTCGCGGTGTCGACGACGATCACGTCGACGCCGGCGTCGCGCAGGGCCTCGGCGCGCTGCCAGGCGTCGCCGAAGAAGCCGATGGCGGCGCCGACGCGCAGGCGGCCCTGCTCGTCCTTGGTCGCCAGCGGGTACTTCTCGCTCTTGTCGAAGTCTTTGATGGTGATGAGGCCGGCGAGCGTGCCGTCGTCCTCGAGGAGGGGAAGCTTCTCCACGCGGTGGTGGGCGAAGAGGGCGATGACCTCACCGGCGCTGATGCCGACCTTGCCGGTGACGAGGCCTTCGCTCGTCATGATGTCGCGCACCTTCGTGGTCTGGCGCTCGAAGCCCGAGACGAAGCGCATGTCGCGGTTCGTCACGATGCCCACGAGGCGGTTCTCCTCATCGACGACCGGGAGGCCGGAGATGCGGTACTGCGAGCACAGCGCGTCCACTTCGTCGATGGTGGCGTCGGGTGTGGTGGTGATCGGATCGGTGATCATGCCCGACTCGCTGCGCTTGACGCGATCCACCATCGACGCCTGCTCCTCGATGGAGAGGTTGCGGTGGATGATGCCCAGGCCACCCTCGCGTGCGATCGCGATGGCGAGGCGCGCCTCCGTGACGGTGTCCATCGCGGCGCTGAGGAGGGGCGTGGCCACGGTGATGCGGCGGGTGACCCGCGACGACGTGTCGGCCTCACTGGGGATGACGTCGGTGTGTCCCGGCAGCAGCAGGATGTCGTCGTAGGTCAGTCCGACGAAGCCGAAAGGGTCGTTGTGCTCCATGGGGGGTCTCCTCGCGCGCGGCGCGTTGTTTCGGTGTGGACGACGACGGCCGGTGCGTTCGTGACGCTCCGTACTCGATTCTAAGCGTCGGATGGGGCCGTTTGTTCCCGCGGTAGACGGCACGCGCGAGCGCGTGCGCGAGCGCGCACACGCGTTGCCGCGGGGGCGCGACCCGGGGACGGGCGGGGCGCGAGCCGAGCACGCCGCGGGGGCGCGAACCGAGCATGCGGCGAGGGCACGATGCCCGGTTTCGATCGGATCACTTATCCACATGGTGGCGTAGGCGAAACAAGCGCGACACATTACGCTCGTACCGTCGAACATCACAGCCGATGCGACCCGAGCTTCGGTGTCCGCGTGGTGGCGAACTGGAGGTTCTGTGGGTCCTACGACTGTGACCACGAGACGTGTTGCAGGAGCGCGCGTCACAGCCGCACTCTTCGGACTGCTGCTCGTCGCGCTGGGGATGTTCGCTGGTGCGATCCCCGCGCACGCCGATGAAGACGATCCGTACCGGATCAGCGGCAATGTCCAACTGGACGGTGAGCCGCTCGAAGGAGTGGCGCTCACGGTCGACGGCCCCGGCGGTGAGCAGGAGGTCGAGACCGACGAGAACGGTCAATGGCGGGTCGGCGTCCCCGAGCGCGGCGAGACGTATGTCGTCACGCTCGACGAGGAGACCCTTCCCGAGGGCATCGTCGTGGTGGACCCCGAGGACGACAGCCCGAACGTCAAGGAAGTCGACATGGGGCAGGGCGGTCGAGCGACCGTCAACTTCTTCATCGGCGAAGGCGAGCGCAACGTCACGAGCTTCTTCGACCAGTTCGTGCAGCGCGTGGTGCAGGGGCTCAGCTTCGGTCTGATGCTCGCCCTCGCCGCCATCGGGCTCACGCTCGTGTACGGCACGACGGGCATCTCGAACTTCGCGCACGGCGAGATGGTGACATTCGGCGCGATCGCGGCGTTCCTGCTCGTCGGGCCCGCGACTCTGGCCCTCCCGCTGTGGTTGGGCTACCCGGTCGCCGTCATCCTCAGTGCCGCCCTCGGCCTCGTCCTGGACATGATCCTCTGGCGACCTCTGCGAAGGCGACGCGTCGGCGTGGTCCAGCTGATGATCGTCAGCATCGGGCTCTCGCTCGCGCTGCGCTACGTCTTCCAGCTGTTCATCGGTGGTGGCACACTGCAGCTTCCCGGGTCTGCCGAGGCGCAGATCCCGCTCTTCGGCGCCGTTCAGATGAGTGTCGTCGACATGGTGTCGCTCGCGATCTCGATCCTCGTCATCGTGGCCTTCGCGCTCTGGCTGACGCGGTCCCGCATCGGCAAGGCGACGCGTGCGATCTCCGACAACGCGTCGCTGGCGGAAGCCTCGGGCATCGACGTCGACGCCGTGGTGCGCGTCGTGTGGGTGGTTGCGGGCACGCTCGCCGGACTCGCGGGCATCCTGTACGCGTACTACCGCCCGGGCATCAAGTGGGACATGGGCGCGCAGATCCTGCTGCTCATGTTCGCCGCGGTCGTGCTCGGCGGCCTGGGCACGGCATACGGCGCCTTGGTCGGTGCACTGATCGTGGGAATCCTGGTGGAGGTCTCCAGCCTCTGGATCCCCGCCGACCTCAAGTACGCCAGCGCACTGTTCATCCTGATCGTCATCCTGCTGTTCCGACCACAGGGCATTCTCGGTCGACGCGAGCGAATCGGATAGGGACACACTCATGGACTTGCTTCAGATTCTCTCCAACACGGCCTCATCGATCCTCAGCCCGGCGACCATCGGCTACGCGCTGGCCGCACTCGGCCTCGCCGTGCACTTCGGCTACGCCGGCCTGATCAACATGGGCATCGCAGGCTTCATGGCCATCGGCGCCTACGGCTACGCGATCTCCATCCTCTCGTTCGACTTCCCCTGGTGGGGCGGCGCTCTGGTCGGACTCGGCGGTGCGGCGATCTTCGCGCTGATCCTCGGCATCCCGACCCTGCGTCTGCGGGGCGACTACCTCGCCATCGTGACCATCGCCGCGGCAGAAGTGGTGCGGCTGCTGTTCCTTACGACGGCGTTCGACGACATCACGGGATCCGCCGACGGCCTGAGCGGCTACCATGCCAGCTTCCGTGCCTCGAACCCCATCCCCGCCGGCGAATACGGCTTCGGCCCGTGGGTCTACAACGAGACCCAGTGGTGGGTGCGCATCATGGGGCTGATCACGCTGGCCATCGCGGCGCTCGTCGTGTGGATGATCACGCGCAGCCCGTGGGGACGTGCGCTCAAGGGCATCCGCGAAGACGAGGACGCTGTCCGATCGCTGGGCAAGAACGTGTTCGCCTACAAGATGCAGGCGCTCGTGCTCGGTGGCATGCTCGCCGCCGCCGGCGGCGTCGTCTACGCACTGCCGTCGGCCGTGAGCCCGGGCGTGTACGTCACGTCGCTGACGTTCTTCGTCTGGACCGCCCTTCTGCTGGGAGGCGCGGCCACCGTATTCGGGCCGATCCTCGGATCGGTCATCTTCTGGGGGCTGCAGACCTTCCTGTCCAACGTGCTCCCGGCGATGGCCCAAGCCGGGTGGCTGCTCGGCCTGAACCAGATCCAGGCAGGGTCGCTGCGCTTCATCCTCGTCGGAGTCGCGCTGATGCTGCTCGTGATCTTCATGCCGCAGGGACTCCTCGGCAACAAGAAGGAGCTGACCTTTGTCAAATGAAAGCGCTCCGGCGACCGGCACCGCGCCGGTCGCCCGCCCCAAGACCACCGGTCTTCACGTCGGCGAAGCCGGTCCCGGCGTCGCCAAAGTGGACCCGATCATCATCGCCGACGGCGTGCACCGCGCCTTCGGCGGCGTGACCGCCGTCGACGTCGAGCACCTCGAGATCCCGCGAGGAGCGATCACCGCCCTCATCGGCCCCAACGGCGCCGGCAAGACGACCCTCTTCAACCTGCTGACCGGGTTCGACAAGCCCGACCACGGCACGTGGACGTTCGACGGCAAGTCGCTGTCGGGTGTTCCCGCGTACAAGGTCTCGCGCCTGGGTCTGGTCCGCACGTTCCAGCTCACGAAGGCGCTCGGCCTGCTCACCGTCATGGAGAACATGAAGCTGGGCGCCAAGAACCAGCGCGGCGAGAAGTTCTGGGCGGGCATGATCCCAGCGCTCTGGCGATCGCAGGATGCCGAGCTCGAAGACCGCGCCATGGTACTGCTCGAGAGATTCAAGCTCGACGCCAAGGCCGACGACTTCGCCGCGAGCCTGTCGGGCGGTCAGCGCAAGCTGCTCGAGATGGCCCGATCCCTCATGACCGAGCCGACGCTGGTCATGCTCGACGAGCCGATGGCCGGAGTGAACCCCGCGCTGACGCAGTCGCTCCTCGACCACATCATCAACCTCAAGCAGGAGGGGATGACCGTGCTCTTCGTCGAGCACGACATGCACATGGTGCGCCACATCGCCGACTGGGTCGTCGTCATGGCCGAAGGCAAGATCGTGGCCGAGGGCGACCCGACGACGGTGATGAACAATCCCGCCGTCATCGACGCCTACCTGGGCGCCCATCAGGAGCTCGATCTTGGCGTGGTGACCGGTCGCATCGACGTGGTCCAGGCCGACCCGACGACCGATGCCCAGGCGTCCGCGACGACCAGTGCCGATCTGCTGGTCGATCAGGGCGTGGCCGAGGAAGAGAAGGAGGACGGCAAGTGACCGCTCCAACCGCGACGGGAACGCCCGTCGTCGTCGTCGACGAGGTTCACGCCGGCTATCTGCCGGGCGTGAACATCCTCAACGGCTGCAGTCTCGTCGCCCAAGAGGGTGAGCTCATCGGAATCATCGGCCCCAACGGCGCCGGAAAGTCGACGCTGCTGAAGGCGATCTTCGGCCAGGTGAACGTGCGCAAGGGCACGATCACCCTCGAGGGGGACGACATCACCGGGCTCCGGGCCAACAAGCTGGTCGCCCGTGGCGTGGGCTTCATCCCGCAGAACAACAACGTGTTCCCCAGCCTCACGATCGCCGAGAACCTGCAGATGGGTCTCTACCAGCGCCCGGGCGTCTACAAAGAGCGTCTGGAGTTCGTCACGGGCATCTTCTCCGAGCTGGGCACGCGCCTGAAGCAGCGCGCAGGGTCGCTCTCCGGCGGTGAGCGTCAGATGGTGGCGATGAGCCGCGCGCTGATGATGAATCCGAAGGTGCTGCTGCTCGATGAGCCGTCCGCCGGCCTGTCACCGGTCCGCCAGGACGAAGCGTTCATCCGGGTCTCCGAGATCAACAAGGCCGGGGTGACCTGCATCATGGTCGAGCAGAACGCCCGCCGCTGCCTGCAGATCTGCGACCGCGGTTACGTGCTCGACCAGGGCCGGGACGCGTACACCGGCACCGGTCGCGAACTGCTCAACGACCCCAAGGTCACCGAGCTCTACCTCGGGACGCTCGGCACGTAGCGCGCACGACACGCGACGAGGGGGACGGATGCCGCGGCATCCGTCCCCCTCTTCTTTGCGTCGTACGGCTTCGCCTGTCTCGGTCCGGCGTCTCGGGTCCGGCATCTGATCTCGGCTCCTGGCAGCTGGCGCCTGGCATCCGGCAACCATCCCCGCCGTCCGCCTATGCGCGGCCCTGCACATGCCCGGCACCCCGTCCGAGTGCGGAAGGTGTGAGGCGGACGCCCCACTCCCCTGCCGGGAAAACGGGAACGCCCCCGGGTCCGAGGACCCGGGGGCGTTCCGTGTGAGGGGTTCTCAGCCCTCGAACGGCGTGTACGTGTTGTCCGCACCGTACTGGTAGATGTTGATGAAGCCCTCGGTCGGGTCACCGACCTCGTTGAACGTCACCGGGCTGGAGACGCCGTCGTAGTCCGCGACGTCGCCCGCGAGGATGATGTCGGCGCATTCTTCGAACGACTCGCACTTCTGTCCGTCACCCGATCCTCCGGAGACCTCGATGAGCTTGTCCGCGATGTCGGCCGGGTCGGTCGACTGCGCGGCGAGCGAAGCGAGTCCGAGCAGGATGAGCGCGTCGAACGACTCGGGCGCGTAGGTGTAGTCCTTCAGCGGCTCGTCGCCCGACTCCTCCACGAAGGCGTCGAGCCCATCGATGAACTCCTGCACCTGCTCCGGCGTCGGGCCGGGGTAGGTGCCCTTCGCGCCCTCGAGCAGGCCCGCCGGGAAGTCGTCCTTGTACGACGCCATGTTGCCGTCGACGAGGTACAGGTTGTTCGGGTCGAAGCCGCGGTCCATCAGGGCCGGCAGGATGGTCTTCGCCTCGTCGAAGCTGACGACCGTGATCGCGTCGGGGTCGGCGGCCAGCACCTCGGAGATCTGGGCGTCGAACGACGTGTCGCCGTCGTTGTAGGTCGGAGCTGCGACGACCTCGCCGCCGGCGGCCTCGAACGACTCCGTGATGTAGCCGGCCAGACCGTTGCCGTACGCGTCGTTCAGCACGATCATACCGAGGGTCTGGTGTCCCTCTTCGGCGACGAAGTTTCCGTGCACCTCGCCCTGCAGCACGTCGGACGGTGCGGTGCGGAAGTACAGTCCGTTGTCCTCGTACGTCGTGAACTGGTCGGAGGTGTTGGCCGGGGAGAAGAGGATGACACCCTCGCCGATGACCTGATCGATGAACTGCAGCGACACACCCGACGACGCGGCGCCGATGATGGCCGACGGGTCCTCAGCGAGGATGCGAGGAATCTCGGTCTCGTATGCCTTGTTGTCGAGGTTGCCGGAGTCGCCCCAGACCACCTCGACGCTGAGCCCGGTGGTCTCGGCGTACTCCTCGATGACCGACTGCGCATAGGCGACGCCTGCCTCCTCGGGCGGGCCGAGGAACGCCAGGTTGCCGGTCTGCGGCAGAGCGGTACCGATCTTGAGGCTCAATTCCTCGCCGGGTGCGGCACTCTCGCTGGGTTCTTCGCCACCGGTGCCACCGCCGGCGCAGCCGGCGAGGACGAGGGCGCTTGCGCCGACGAGCGCGATGCCACCGAGGATGGTGGACTTGCGCGAGCGGGTGAAGACGCTCATGTTGCTCCTTGCTGTGTGATTAACACGGGAACGGCTCGGGCGCCGACCCAGTGCCACTAAACCTAATCGCCGTCAGGCCTCCGCAATGTTGCCTTTCGTTAACGATCTGTAACAGCTTGAAAACCGTGGTCGGCGGGCAAATCCTGGGCCTCTCGACCAGCCATGCCTGTGGATAGGTCGTCGTGCGGGCTCGTGCGTGCGAGCGACAACGGGAAACCGCTCGCCCAGAGCCGCCATACCCCTCGTGGGTATACACTGAGCCTGGTACCCCTCAGGGGTATCACAGCACCTATGACACAAGGAGAAGACATGGCTGAGGCCGAGTACAAGGTGACGGGGATGAGCTGCGGGCATTGCGAGGCTTCCGTGCGCGGCGAGGTGTCCAAGCTCGCGGGTGTCGAGGACGTCCAGGTGAGTGCGACCGCCGGCACGCTGAAGATCGTCTCCTCCGCCGAGGTCGCCGACGACGCCGTCATCGCGGCGGTCGACGAGGCCGGCTACAGCGCGGTCCGCGCCTGATGCTCGCCGGTCCCTCTCCCGCCCGGGTCGAGCTCGAGATCGGCGGGATGACGTGCGCGTCGTGCGCCGCGCGGATCGAGAAGCGGCTGAACCGGATGGAGGGGGTCGAGGCATCCGTCAACTACGCCACGGAGAAGGCGTTCGTGAGCGTCCCCACGGGACTCGACCCGCAGGCGCTCATCGACGAGGTCGTGAAGACCGGGTACACGGCCGCCCTCCCCGCCCCGCCGGCCGTCGAGCCGGTCTCGGGTGATGCGGCCGACCCGGAGCTCACGAGCCTGCGTCAGCGCCTGACCGGGTCGATCGTGCTGTCGACGCCGGTGATCCTGCTGGCGATGATCCCGGCGCTGCAGTTCACCTACTGGCAGTGGGCGTCGCTGGCGCTCGCGGCGCCGGTCGTGGTGTGGGGCGCCTGGCCGTTCCACCGGGCGGCGTGGGTCAATCTGCGCCACGGCGCCGCCACGATGGACACGCTGATCTCGCTGGGCGTCTCGGCCGCGTTCCTCTGGTCGCTCTACGCGCTCTTCCTCGGCCACGCCGGCATGCCCGGCATGACGCACGCCTTCGAGTGGTCGGTGACCCCGAGCGATGGCGCCGGCGACATCTATCTCGAGGTCGCCGCCGGTGTGACGACCTTCGTCCTGGCCGGAAGGTACTTCGAGCAGCGCTCCAAGCGCCGGGCGGGCGCCGCCCTGCGCGCGCTGCTCGAGATCGGTGCGAAGGACGTGGCGGTGCTGCGTTCTTCCGGCGACGAGGTGCGGGTGCCGATCGCCGACCTGCGCGCCGGCGATGAGTTCGTCGTGCGCCCGGGCGAGAAGATCGCGACCGACGGGATCGTGGCCTCGGGCACGTCGGCTGTCGACGCCTCGATGGTCACGGGTGAATCCGTGCCGGTCGAGGTCGCACCCGGCGACTCCGTGGTCGGCGCCACGGTCAACGTGGGCGGGCGCCTGGTGGTGCGCGCGACGCGCGTGGGCGACGACACCCAGCTCGCGCAGATGGCGCGACTCGTGGAGGACGCGCAGTCGGGCAAGGCGAAGGTGCAGCGCCTGGCCGATCGCATCTCCGGCGTCTTCGTGCCGATCGTTCTGCTGATCGCGCTCGGCACACTCGCGGGCTGGCTGCTCACGGGTGCCTCCGCGTCGATGGCGTTCACCGCCGCGGTCGCGGTGCTGATCATCGCCTGCCCGTGTGCGCTCGGCCTCGCCACCCCGACCGCGCTGCTCGTCGGCACCGGCCGCGGGGCTCAGCTCGGCATCCTGATCAAGGGTCCTGAGGTGCTCGAATCCACACGCACCGTCGACACCGTCGTGCTCGACAAGACCGGCACCGTCACGATGGGGTGCATGTCGCTGATCGACGTCGTGGTCGCCGGTGCGGCCTCCGCGAACGCGGGAACGGATGCCGCATCCACTCCAGCCGCGGCCGGCTCGGCGTCTGCCGGAGCACGGGCCGAGCTGCTGCGTCTGGCAGGCGCCGTCGAGCACGCCTCGGAGCACCCGATCGCACAGGCGATCGCGCGGGGCGCCGTGGCCGAGGTCGGCGCCCTCCCCGCCGTCGAGTCGTTCCAGAACGTGCCGGGCAAGGGCGTGTCGGGCATCGTCGACGGGCACGCCGTGCTCGTCGGACGCGAGTCGCTGCTGGCCGACTGGACGCTGACCCTCCCCGCGGAGCTCGCCGCCGCGAAGGCGTCGGCCGAAGCGCTCGGGCGCACGGCGGTGCTGGCCGCGTGGGACGGCGAGATGCGGGGACTCTTCGTGGTCGCGGATCAGCTGAAGCCCACGAGCGCCGAGGCGGTCGCGCAGCTGCGGGCCCTCGGGCTCACGCCGGTGCTGCTCACCGGTGACAACGCGGCCGCGGCGCGCGCGATCGCCGACGAGGTCGGCATCGAGCGCGTGATCGCCGAGGTGCTGCCGCGCGACAAGGTCGCGGTCATCACGCAGCTGCAGGCGGAGGGGCGCGTCGTCGCGATGGTCGGCGACGGCGTGAACGACGCCGCCGCGCTCGCCCAGGCCGACCTCGGTCTCGCGATGGGAACCGGGACGGATGCCGCGATCGAGGCATCCGACATCACGCTGGTGCGGGGCGATCTGCGCAGCGCGGCCGACGCGATCCGCCTGTCACGCGCCACTCTCCGCACGATCAAGGTCAACCTGTTCTGGGCCTTCGCCTACAACGTCGCGGCCATCCCCCTCGCCGCGCTCGGCCTGCTGAACCCTATGATCGCGGGAGCGGCGATGGCGTTCTCGAGCGTGTTCGTGGTGGGCAACAGCCTGCGGCTGCGGAGGTTCCGGAGCCTGTCCGGCGGTACCGGCGGCCGCGCATCGCGGAAGGAACCGGTGCCCTCCGCGCTGGTCGGAGCCTCGTAGCGGACGGCGCTGATGGCTCCACGTTTCCACCCTTATACATAATGAACATTGTTCACAATGAAGGACAGACAGACATGACGATCGACACTCACGGCGACGCGATCCTCGACCACGCCTCCGCGCCCGGCGCCGACGCCGCACACCACGGCTACATCACGGACAAGGACAAGTACCTCAACCGCCTCAAGCGCATCGAGGGGCAGGCCCGCGGCATCCACAAGATGGTCGAAGACGAGAAGTACTGCATCGACATCCTCACGCAGATCAGTGCCCTGACCTCCGCGCTCGAGGCCGTCGCCGTGGGGCTCCTCGACGACCACCTGCGCCACTGCGTGGTGGATGCTGCACGCCTGGGCGGCGCCGAGGCCGACGCGAAGATCACCGAAGCCACGCAGGCCATCGCCCGCCTCGTGCGCTGAAGCCGCGAGACCGGGGCACGATCACCGAAACCGGGGGTTGCGGCCGAGACCGAGGACGTCAGCCCCTGGTCTCAACGCGGATCCGCGGTTTCACCGCATCCAACGGGGGCGCGTCACGTCACCGGAGTCACCGCGGCGCCGCCGGCGGACGCCGGCGTGAGCGCCCAGCGCGCGCCGGGCGCCGGAATCACCGCAGGCAGCGCGGCAAACGCCGGCGTCAGCGCGCGGCGCGCGTGCGCCGGGCGTACAGCACCGAGTCCACCGTGAGCACGACGAGCGCCACCCACACCAGCCCGAAGCCGATCCAGCGCTCGACGGGCATGGGCTCGTGAAGCGCCCACACGCCGATGATGAACTGCAGCACCGGCGCGACGAACTGCAGCAGGCCGATCGTCGTCAGCGACACGCGTCGCGCGCCGGCGGCGAAGAGCAGCAGCGGAATCGCGGTGACGATGCCCGCGAGGCCCAGCAGCACCGCATGCTCCCAGCCGTTCGCACCCATCGTGAGGCCCTGCGTGACGCCCACGACCACCAGGACGACCGTCGCGATCGGGGTGAGCCACAGCGTCTCGAGCGTGAGACCGCTCACCGCGTCGACCGACGGACCGACCTTCTTCTTCACCAGGCCGTAGACGCCGAAGGATGCCGCGAGCGTGAGTGCGATCCACGGGAAGGCCCCGTAGCCGATGACGATGACGAGCACGGCGACAGCCGCGATGCCGATCGCGACCCACTGCGTCGTGCGAAGGCGCTCGTGCAGCACCAGCACCGCGAGCAGCACCGTCGCGATGGGATTGATGAAGTAGCCCAGGCTGGTCTCGATCACCTGGTCGCTCAGCGCGCCGTAAATGAAGACCTGCCAGTTCACGTAGATCAGCAGGCCGGCGATCACGGTGAGCCCCAGCAGGCGCGGCTGCCGGAAGATCACCGCCAGCCGGGGCCACGTGCGCGTCACCGTGAGCAGAAGGGCGCAGAATCCGAGCGACAGCACGATGCGCCATGCCACGAGCTCCCACGGCCCGGTCGGCACGAGCAGCAGGAAGTACAGCGGCATGAAGCCCCAGAGCAGGTATGCGCTGAAGGCGTACACGCCGCCGATTCTCCGCTCCCGCGAGGAGTGGAGCTCCGATCCGGATGCCGCGGGCAGAGCGATCCCGCCGGTCGCAGCGGCGGCTTGCGCGAGTTCGTCGATGCCGCCCTCGCCAGGTTTCGAGGACGGTTCGGGAGTCACCGCACAAGCCTACGTCCGAGCAGGTCCGGCCAGCCGCGGAGGGTGGACCGCTCCGGCCTCGAGGGTCACGACATGCCGCAACGTCGCCCAGGAACCCGCCGTTCGTGACACCGCTCCCACGCCGGGCATGACGAAAGGGCCGGATGCCGAAGCATCCGACCCTCTCGGTACGCGCTGTGCGCGGAACTCAGCGAACGACGACCGCGAGCACGTCGCGAGCCGACAGGACGAGGAACTCGTCGCCACCGAACTTCACCTCGGTGCCGCCGTACTTGCTGTAGATCACGCGGTCGCCGACGGCGACGTCGAGCGGGATGCGGTTGCCGTTGTCGTCGATGCGACCCGGACCCACCGCGAAGACCTCGCCCTCCTGGGGCTTCTCCTTGGCAGTGTCGGGGATGACCAGACCGCTGGAAGTGGTCTGCTCGGCCTCGACCTGCTTGATGACGATGCGGTCCTCGAGCGGCTTGATGGAAACCGACACGGTCTACCTCTTCTTTCTTGAGACTAAGACTCGTTAGCACTCTGACGTTGAGAGTGCTGATGACAGTCTAGGCAACCGTCTGGCACTCATGCAACGTGAGTGCCAATTGCGGCGTCACACCCGGCGCCTCGTACACACCTGCCCGAAACACAACCGACACATGCCCTTGAGGCTTTGTCCGGCCGCGGCGTATCATCGCAGCAGCGACTCATCTCTGGGGAGAGAGGATCGCTGCGAGTTCGGGGGAGCTCGCACACAACGTGGGGGCATGCTTCATCATGGCTGAGCGGTATTTCCTGGCTGTGGATCTCGGGACCAGCAGGCTGGGAGCAGCGACAGCGCGCGTCGCTTCGGACGGCAGCATCACGGCTGCCGCGTTTCCACTCGGGCGTCGCGGCGACAGCGTCGCGACGGTGGTCTTCGTCGCCGAGGACGGCGAACTCCTCTTCGGGGATGCTGCGGAACGCCGCGGCGTCGGCGCGCCCGAGCGACTGATCCGCGAGTTCAAGCGGAGCATCGGCGACGAGGTGCCGCTGGTCGTCGGCGACCAGTCGATCCCGGCCGAAGAGCTGTACGCGCGGACGGTGGCGGGGGTCATCGACGCGGTGACCGAACGCGAGGGCGGCGCGCCGGCAGGTGTCATCATCACGCACCCTGCGATGTGGGGTCCGCACCGTGTCGGAACGATCAGCTCGGCGTTCGCAGCGATCGGCATCCGCGATGTGGAGTTCATCACCGAGCCCGAAGCCGCGGCGCGGCACTACGAGGCGTCGCGTGTGCTCGAGCCGGGAGAGACGATCGCCGTCTACGACCTGGGCGGCGGCACGTTCGACTGCGTGCTGCTGCGGAAGACCGAGACCTCGTTCGAGCTCGTGGGAGAGCCGATGGGGCTCGACAATCTCGGCGGGGCCGACTTCGACGACGCCGTGGTGCGCCACGTGCTGCGCTCCGCCGAGGTCTCCCCCGAGGCGCTGGACGACTCCTCCGCCGACGCGCGGATCGCGCTGTCGCAGCTTCGCCGGGAATGCGTCGACGCCAAGGAGGCACTGTCGTTCGACTCCGATGTCGTCATCCCGGTTCTGCTGCAGGCCGGCCGCTCGAGCGTGCGACTGACGCGCGCCGAGTTCGAGGACATGATCGATCCCTACGTCGCGCAGACGGTCGACGTGCTCGAGGATGCCCTGGAAGCGGCCGACGTCGAGCCCGAGCAGCTCGAGTCAGTGCTGCTCATCGGCGGATCCTCGCGGGTCCCGCTGGTCACGCAGCGGATCTCCGAGCGCCTGGACCGGCCGACCGCGATCGACGCGGACCCGAAGGCGTCCATCGCGCTCGGCGCGGCCCACACGGCTCTCGTCCGCGCGATGGATCGCGAGATCGCCGCTCCGGGAGAGCTCGTCGTCTATGAAGGCGCCTCGGCCGGCGGGCTGGAGCTCGCCATCCCGGCCGGCGCTGCGCTCGCGGCACCGGTCGCGCCCGTCGCGGCATCGTCGGCGCACGGCGCGCGCCACTACATCGCCATCTCGGCGGCGGCGGCCCTCGTCGCCGCGGCGATCATCTTCGGCAGCACCATGACGCTCGGCAACGGGAGCGGCACTTTCCTTTCACTGTCGGGCTGGGACCCGGCCGCCCCCGCACCCGCCAAGGCTGAGGCCGACCCCGCCGCTCAGGTGGAGCCCGCCGGTGAAGCGAACCCACCCGAGACCGCGACGGCTCCCGAGCCGGACAAGAGGGCAGGCGGCACGGTGAATCCGAAGGCCGGGAAGCCGAAGTCGCAGAACGACCCTCCGGTCTCGAAGGCGGGGCCGGACCGGACCACCACGACCACGACGACGGCCGCGACGAAGGAAGGCACGTCCACGCAGCCGGCCGCCGGATCGTCGGGCACCGCTCCCACGTCGACCGGCGGCGAGACGCCGGGCCAGACGACGCAGCCGCAACCCGACCCGACCACCCAGCCGGAACCCGAGCCGGCGACGCAGCCGGAGCCGGAACCGGAGCCGACCACCCAGCCGGAGCCCGAACCGGAGCCGGAGCCGGAGCCGGAGCCGGAGCCCGAGCCCGAACCCGAGCCCACGACTCCACCGGCCGACCCCGAGCCGGAGCCGGCGCCCGCTGATCTGCAGCCGGCGCCCGAGACCTCACCCGCGCCCGAGATCGTCCCCTGACGCCGGGTTCGCCTGGGGAATCTCATGTCAACGCCGACAGCCGCACTGGCTACGTTCTTCGACGCCGCCGACTTCACAGGATCGCGCCACGCGCATCCCCTCATCGACGCTCTCGCCACACGCGAAACGCCGCCTCGCATGCTCATCTCGGGCAACGCCGGATCGGGCAAGTCGACGATCCTGCGCGGGGCCCAGCGATTCCTCACCCGCAACCGTGTGCCGCTGCACCTGCTCGGGCCCGACACCGACGTGACGGGCGTTCCCGCCGCCAGCGTGCTGCTCGTCGACGATCTGCATCTGCTGCCGCCGGCGCAGATCGAGGGCCTCATCGTGCGGGCCGCGGATCCGGACACCGCGCTCGTCGTGACGAGCAGGCCGTGGCCGAGCTCGCACGAGCTGGCGAGCATCGCGCGACACCTGGAGCGCAGCCGCCCCGCGGTCGTCCTCGGACACGTGACGCGCTCGGACGTCCTGGACTACCTCGCGGGAACGGGTCGCGACATCCCGGCGCCGTGCCTGGATCACATCCTCGAGATCACCGGCGGCGTCTCATGGCTCGTGTCGGCGGCACTGTCGGCACACGACGAGAGGGACTGCGCCGACGACATCGACCACTCAGCGCTCGGTCGTGTGCTCGAGCAGAGCGTCGCCCACCGCCTCGGGGTGGTCGACACGGACGTGAGACGAGCGGTCGAAGCGGTCAGCGTGGCGGCGGCGGAGGAGAATCCGCTCGACCCCGAGCTGCGCGGCGACTCGGAGGGGATCCTCGTCCAGGCGTACGCCGACGGCCTGCTCCTGCGCAATGGCCGACCGGTGCCCGTCGTGCGCACCGCCGTCCGCGCGACCCTTCCGACGCGCCGGCTCGTCGAACTGCTGACGGCCCATCCCGGGGGTGTCGACCCGGCTGCCCAGCACGGAACCGACTGGCTGTCGGACGTGTCCGACCCTCGGCTGGGGGCGGCGCTCGTCGAACGCGGGGACCAGTTGATCGACGCGGATCCGGCGCGCGCCGGCAGCTTCTACCGCGCCGCCGCCGAGGCGGGGACATCGTCCGCCGACCTGCATGCGAAGCGGGCGCAGGTGGCCTGGGCGACCGGAGACGTCGACGGCGCCGCGCATCTCATCGATGAGGCCATGGCGTCCGGCGAGCGCGACGCTGCGGTGGACACCCGGCTCGCCGATGTCGCCGCGGCGACCTGGTCGATGCGGGGGATGCTGCAGACCGGGTGCACCGTCTACGACGTGCTCCCTCCCGCGTCGGCCGAGGCATCCGCTCGCGAGTACATCGCCCGGATCGGCGTCGGGGATCCTCACGCGCAGGATGACGAGGGCAAGACGGCAACGGCCGCGCTCGCGGCGCCCTCGACCCTCACCGTTGCGATGAAGCTCGTCCATCGAGGTCTGCGTGCATCGCTGCGGGCAGACCGGGCCGACACCGCGCTCGCCGACCTCGTTCGGGGGTCCCACCTGTACACCGCGTCCCGGTCCTCGGCACCCATGCCGGAGCTTCCCGCCGTGATCGCCGCGGTCGCCGCGATCAGCTCCGGCGACCTCTCGACGGCGCGATCGGTCATCGACGCGGCCATCGAGGGTCACACGGGAACACCGTGGATGCTCTCGCGGCTGCTGCTGTGGCGCGCGTGGATCGCACTCGGTCTCGCCCAGGGCGGGAAGGCGCGCGAGGACCTCGACGCCGCGCTCACCCTCGCACCGACGCCGGTGCCGCGGGACGACCTGCTGGCGCAGGCCATCCGCGTCGGCCTCGCGCGACGGTACGAGGATGCCGCAGGCCTCGCCGAGGCATGGGAGTCCGGGCGCGACAGCCTGCTGGACGCGGACGTCGACCTCTACACTCTGCTGCCGGTCGCGGAACTCGTGACCGCCGGCGCGCGCCTCGGCGACGAGTCGGCGACGCAGCCGCTGTTCGCACAGGCCCTGCGCATCGTGGAGTCGCTGGGTTCGCCGCCGGTCTGGGCCGCGCACCTGCGGTGGGCCGGCATCCAGCGCGGGATCCTGCTGGACCACCCCGACTACCTCGGCCCGCACGCGCATGCGCTCGTCGACGCCGCGCCCGGCAGCCGCGTGGCGGCGACGATGGCCACGGCCGGACGCCTGTGGACGTCGGTGCTCGCCGGGACGGTGGACGCCGACGCCGTCGAAGCCTCGGCCCAGGGGCTCGGCGCCAT
The DNA here is from genome assembly GCF_010634855.1 of Microbacterium sp. B35-30. Lineage (GTDB taxonomy): Bacteria > Actinomycetota > Actinomycetes > Actinomycetales > Microbacteriaceae > Microbacterium. The sequence goes on from NZ_MWLQ01000017.1 coordinate 181,385, forward strand.
CGGGCTGAGGTGGGACGCCGCACGCCTCGCGCGACACGGCGCCAACCGCTCGGACGACCGGAAGGTCTCCGCCCGCCTGCTCGCGTGCGCGCGCGAACTGCACCCGCAGGAGACCCGCGCGACCGATGCGTCGGCAGAGAGCTCCCCGGCATCCCGCGCGAGCGCAGCCGCCGGACTCAGTGAGCGCGAGACGGATGTCGCGCGCCTGGTCGTGCAGGGCAAGACGTACGCCGAGATCGGCGAGACGATCTTCATCTCACCACGCACGGCCGAGCATCACATCGCGAGCATCCGGCGCCGACTCGGAGCGACGTCGCGCTCGGATCTGATCGCCAAGCTGCGTGTCGCGCTGAGCCCGACCGGCCTTTCCGCGGACGGGAACACCTGATGCCCTCGCCTGCCCGCGCAGATCCCCGTGCCGCCTCCCGTCGGCATCGGGGAAACCCCCGATTCACCGAACACACCAACCACCTACTCTCGAGAATGAGCCTCGAAGTGACAGGAGCCGAGACATGACAACACCGCTCGCAACAATCGCCGATGCACTGATCGAGTTCATCCTCAGTCTGCTCAATGACCCCGCGGCAGCCGCGGAGTTCGAGGAGGACCCGGAGGGCACCCTCGCCCGCAACGGGCTCAGTGACGCCTGCGTCGACGACGTCCGGGCCGTCGCGCCGGTGATCGTGGACCGTCCCGACGTGTATCCGAAGCCGGCGGGACAGCCGGCGGCCCCTCCCGGACCTCCGAAGCCGACGACCGTGGAGAAGGAGATCACGAACATCACCCAGTCCTTCTCGATCGACAACCGGGCGACGATCGTCGACCAGTCGGTCAACCAGAACATCTGGGCGGACGGCGACGTCAACCAGATCTTCGACCAGGAGGCTGTGGTCAACAGCGGCGACAACGGCGCCGCCGCCGGCGAAGACGCCACCGTGGACAACTCGAACGACACGACGACCGTCGGCGATGTCAGCATCGGCAACGAGGACACGACGACGAACATCGACGGCTCGTTCAACGACGGTTCGACCAACACCGAGACCGACATCGAGGTCGGCGTCGAAGACTCCGTCAACGACAACTCCACGGATGTGGCGGTCGACGTCGAGGTGGAGGAGTCGTTCAACGACACCACCACGACCGAGACGGCGACCGACGTCGACGTGTCGAACGAGGGCAACTACGAGTCCGAGGACGCGACGGCCATCTCCATCGACGAGACCTACATCGAGCCGGAGTCCGAGGAGGAGTTCTGAGGCCCGACGTGACCGATCCGGAAGACGACGACCGCTCGCGCGCCTTGGCACACCCAAGGCGCGCGGGCGCGCGCCCGAAGCCGCAGCCACCGAGCTTCGGAGATACGGCGCCGGCGACCGGCACGGCGATCGGTCGCGTGCCGGTGGCGAAGCTGCCCGCCTCCGAGGTGCTGGCCCCGCAGCCGAGCCCCTCACGCGACCGGACTCCGCCTCCACCTCCGCCGCGAGAGCGACGTGAAGCGCCTGAGCGTCCGCCGACGGCGAGCCCGAACGTCGCGCCCGTCTTGACGAAGCTTCCGCCGCCGTTCACGGTGCGCCTGAGTCAGCTCCTGTGGGTGCTGAGCCTTCTCACCGGTGGCGTCGCGGTCGTCTACCTGTTCGTGATCCGCGAAGACCTGGTACCGCTCATCACGGAGGTCGTGAAAGGCGTCGCGGAGGGGCGCAGCGAGGAGACCTACACGGCGGCCGCCGACATCCTCTACTGGTCCGTCTTCGCCGTGGCGGTCACCCTGCTGCTGATCCAGATCGTTCTGCTGGTGTCGTTCTCGAATCGCAAGCCGAATGCGCGGTGGTGGCAGCTCGCGACGGTGGTGGGACAGATCGGGCTCTTCCTGCTGTCGTCCGAATTCTTCGCCACCGGTGAGCACGGCACCGTCCTTCGCCAGGTGCTCTTCGCACAGTGGTCGCTAGCCCTCCTCGCGCTCCTCTTCAGCTCGTTCCGCGGCGCTCTGCACTGGACCGCCCGCAAGTACGACGTCCGTCGAGCCGGTGGCGGCGAAGGTGACTTCTGACGCCACCTCTTCGAGACTCCGGATCACCTGACGGGCCACCTCGACCGTCGCCCGTTCCGCGATCGGAGACGCGCTGAGCTTTCGCCATCGCGCCAGGAGCTCCTCGACCTTCTCGCGCAGCTCTGACTGCGTCACCGAATCGGGCAGCCCGAGGCGGGCCGATGCGGACGGGCCCTCACCTCCGATGATCCGCTCCGCCTCGGTGGCGTCGGACCGGCTCAACGGCAGATCGGACGACCGCGCGCGGGCCAGGAGCGACAGTTCGCGCAGCGAGTGCGCGGAAGCGTAGATCCGCTCCACTCCCCCGACGATCGTCTCGGTGCCGGGCCGCGGGCTGTCGCGCAGAAGCGTCTGGAGGGCGTCGAGCACACCCCGCACTTTGAGCGCTGCCGCTCGCGTACGGAACTGCAGCCGAATGAACTGCTGGAGTTCGTTGAGCCCGCTCTGCTGCACGAGCAGCTCCGACAGTTGTGTGGAGTCCGTGGCGCCGGCGCGGATGAGCGCGCTCGCGAGACGCACGCCGAAGATGCCGAAGCGGCTCAGGAGCTGACGGCGAACCTCCTCGCTCAGCGACATCGAATCGGAGGGTCGCACGAACCGATCGGCAGAGACCATGAGCGCCTCTCGTGCCTTGCGCTCGAGGGAGGCGAGCTCCTGGAAAGAGCTGAACTCGTCCTCGCGCATCGTCCGTGCGCTCTCGGCGAGGAGTCCGGCGACCGGGACCACACCGAGCGACAGCGCCGCGAGCTCGCCGTCCTTCTCGTAGCGCCGCGCGACCTTGCCGGCCGACAGCAGGGAGTCGATGCGGCCGGCGCCGATCTCGTCCGCACGGGACAGCACGGCCACGGCGTTGACCGTCTGTGAAGCCCCTGCCGCGGTGTCGCGGAAAGACTCCAGGAACTTGAGGTCGGACGCGTGCATATGGCGCATGAGGTACACGATCGCGTCGGCCGACGACGGCTCGGTCTCGGGAACGAGGAAGTCCGTGGAGCGGGCCGATACGTCCTTCGAGAGCGATGCGATGCCGGGCGTGTCGATGAGGATGAGATTGCGCAGCCCGGTCGACGGCCACCCCACATCGATCCAGGCCGTCTCGTCCGGCGAGATGTCGCCGAGCTCGAGCACGAGGCGGCCCTCTTCGCGACGGATCGGCATGCGCCGCGGCGGCCCGTCGTGGGGGTGGAGCGTGATGGTGGGCGTCGCCGAGTACCGATACCACGTGACCACCCGGGTGCACTCGCCGGCGTCGGTCGGCGCGAGCCGCTCGCCCAGCATCGCGTTCAGGAGTGTGGACTTCCCGGCCTTCACCATCCCCGCGATGGCCAGACGCAGCGGCTCCCGCAGCCGCCGATCCAGGTCGGACAGCACGTCCATGGCCGCGGGGTCATCGATATAGAGCTCCGATGCGGCGCGGATCAGGGCGGCCGTATCGTCTTGGGTGGTGGTCCTCACCGCTTCGCCGCCTCCAGGGCCCGCGCCGGGGGCAGCGCGGGGATCCTGGCCCTGAGCGCCTCGAGCTGCTGCACCTGGGCGTTCAGCTCCTTCACCCGCTTCTCGCTCTCTCCGGCATAGGTGCCGGCCGCCTGCTTGGCGGCGAGCACCGCATCGGACAAGGAGCGGTGGATCTCATCGGCCATGCTGCCGAAGTGGTCGCGCGCCGCCCGCTGGACGAGGCGCAGGCGGTCCTTCAGCTGCTTGCCCACCTGGAACTGCACCTCATCGAGGTACTTGCGGACGAGCGACTTCGCCTCGAACCGCCGGCGGGACAGCCGCGAGCTCATGTCTTCGCGATACGCCCGGCGGCCGACGAGCACACCGGCGAGGAGTGAGAGCGGGTTGATGAGGGTCAAGCCGATGAGGCCGGTCGCGAGGCCCACCATGAGCACGCCGCCATACGAGCCGCGGACGCCGATGAAGATCTTCTCGGCTGCGCCCATCTGACGATGGCCGAGGTCGGACAGACCCTCCACCGGGTCCAGCACGCCCTCGGTGTCGCCCACGTCGATGAGCGGGAGGCCGGCTTCACCTTCGCTGAACAGCTCGGCGACCTCCTCCGACAGCCACCGTGAGCGCTCGTCGGTCCACACGAACGTCTCCGAGACTGCCGCCGACACCCGCTGGTCGAGCCATTCGGTGATCTGGTCCCAGATGGGGCCGGGGTCGCCCTCGTCGATCGCATCCTCGGCCTCGCGCTGCACCTTGCGGAGTCGATCACGGAGGTCGTGCTCCATGTCGGAGATGAGGTCGGCGACGCCGTCGTTGAGGGTGATCTGCCACTTGGACGAGCGACCGCGGAAGTCGTCCGCGCGCGCCTTGGCATCTTCGAGCTGCGCGATGAGCCTCGGGGTGTCCTCCGGGTGGAGGATCGCCTCCAGCTCGGAGGTGAGCGACATCTTCAGCTGTTCGACCACCGACACCAGATCGTGCACGGCGCTGCGCGCATGGATGATCTCCGCGCGGCCGAGCACCTCCTGCCGGAGGTGCGCCACGAGCGCGGGGAATCCGGACTCGCTGTTGAGCTCGCGGTCCTGCTCCTCGGCCGCGATGAGGCGCAGATCGCTGGAGACCGCGAAGATCGGGACGTCCCCGATGTCGCCGAGATGCGCGCGATCGATGCGCTCGATGTCGCGCCACTGCGGGTACATGTCGGTCTTCGCGAGCACGGCGGCCACGTTGGGCGACACGCGCATGGCGTGCTTGAGGAACTGCACCTCGGGCTCGGTGTACTCCTGCGAGGCATCGGACACCAGCAGGACGGCATGCGCCGATGACAGCGCCGCCAGAGTGGCGAGGGCGTTCGTCGAGTCGAGGCCTCCGACACCGGGTGAATCCACCAGTCGGAGTCCGCCCTTGAGCAGTTCGCGAGGGAGCACGACCTCGGCGGCGACGACTCTGCGCTCGTTGGCGGGGTTGCCGCGCTCCGACACGAACTGTGCGATGTCTTCCAGCGCGATCTGCTGACGGACCGGCGCTTCGGACTCGTTCGCGGACTGCAGGGTCACCCATGCGTCGGGGGTTGCCGCATAGCCGACCGAGGTCGGCACGCTCGTGGCCACGTCATCGTCGACGGGGCACACCGGGGCGTTCACGAGGGCGTTGATGAGCTTGCTCTTGCCCTGCTTGAACTCGCCGACGACGATGACCCGCACGTTGGGGTCCTGCAGTCGTTCGTGGGTGTGCTCCAGCCGCCGCGCCAGGTCCGCGCGCCCCGTCGATGAGGCGAGCTGACCGACGTTGTCGACGATCGTGACGAGCGCCTTGCTCGTCGAACGCTCCACCGCGGACGGCACCGCCGGCTCGGCATCCTCCCGGCTCGGTTTGTTGACGACTACAGCTTCAGACACGTGTGTCCCCCTCGACGCATGTCCCCCGCATCACGCTACGGCATCCGAGCGGCCTCGGGGTTGCGGACCGGGCGATCGATCCGCATCGCAAACTGGTCTTGCCCGGCCGCCTCGAGAGAGGCGACCGGGCAAGGGTAGAGAGGGATCAGAGGTCGATGAGGTTGTCGCCTGCGACGTCCCCACCAGGGCTGAAGTAGTTGCCGCTGTTCTCCCACTCGAAGTCGTTCTCGACCTCGGTGTTGAACTCCTCGTTGAAGGCGTCCTCGATCTCGACCTCGACGTTGGTGTTGTCGGAGTAGTCGTTGAACGAGTCGTCGATCTCGACCTCGAACTCGTTCCACTCGTTGGTCGAGTTGTCCTGGAACGAGTCGTTGATGTGGGTCTCGATCCAGGTGTTGCCGATCGAGACGTCGCCGACCTCGGTGTTGGTCCACGAGTTGTCGACGGTCGCGTCGTCGCCCGCGGCAGCTCCGGCGTCACCCGAGTTGACGACGGCCTCCTGGCCGAACCCCTGGTTGACGTCGTCGCCGGCCACGATGGACTGGCTCACCGACTGGTCGACGACCGTCGCACGGTTGTCGAGCTCGAGGTGAAGGGCACCCGCACCCGCAGCCGCAGCCGCAGCGCCGCCGCCCAGGACGCCGCCGATGCTGAGGTCGCCGCCGACGCCGGTGTTGTACTGGCGCACGCCGACGGTGACGGAGTCGTCGTTGAGCGTGGTCTCGTTGAAGGAGTCCGTGATGTCGACGTCGATGTCGGTCTCGTTGTACGAGTCCTCGTTGCCGACGTCTTCGACGTCGACGTCGGTCTCGTTGTACGAGTCCTCGTTGCCCGAGTCCTCGATGTCTACGTCGGTCTCGTTGCCCGAGTCTTCGATGTCGACGTCGGTGTCGTTGTACGAGTCCTCGTTGCCCGAGTCCTCGATGTCGACCTCGAGGTCGTTCTCGGTCGAGTTGTCGGTGTTGCCCGAGAAGTTGCCGTTGCCGGAGTCGTCGATGTCGGTGGCGTCGCCACCCACGTTGTCGGAGAAGTTGCCGTTGCCGGAGTCCTCGACGTCGACGTCGGTGTTGCCGATCTCGTTGTCGGAAGCGATGTCGTTGCCGACGGCGCTGTTCACGTTGTTGTCGTCGTTGCCGACCGCACTGTTGACGTTGTTGTCCTCGACGTCGACGTCCGTGTCGTTGCCGACCACGTTTCCGTCGTTGCCGACAACGTTGTCCTCGACCTCGACGTCGGTGTTCCCGACCTCGTTGTTGGAGAGGACGTCTTCGATGTTCGTCTGAACACCCAGCACGTTGGTGTTGTCGTCAGCCATGATTGATCCTTTTCTCGCTGAGCCAGGGTGGCGGTGTATGAAGAGTCTCTTCCCAGGCGGTCGCGGCCACATCCGGAGGTTCCCCGCACTTCCCCCCTCCGTGGAGGGGGATCCGGTCGGGGGTTTCGGGGATGCACCCCGGGGTACCCCCGTAGGCTCGGCGGGTGGAACTCTCCGAATTCGAGGCGCTCCTGACGCCCGAGGGACTCCGGCTGCTCGACGCCATGCCGCCGGTCGACTCGTCCGACGACGTCGCGCGGGCGGTGACCCGGCTGCGCCGCGACGGCCACTCCCCCGATCTCGTCTCCGCCGTGGTCGGGCAGGCCCGCCTTCGCACGCGCGGGCGCGCGAAGTTCGGTGATCTCGCCGAGCGGATGCTGTTCACCCGGGCGGGTCTCGAACAGGCGACGCGCCTGTCCATCGCCGCCCGCCATGCCGCGCGGTTCCGCGACACCGGCTTCACGCACATCGCCGATCTCGGCTGCGGCATCGGGGGCGACGCCCTCGGTCTCGCCGGGCTCGGGCTGCGTGTCACCGCCGTCGACGCGGACGAGGTCACCGCCGGCATCGCCGCATACAACCTCGCCCCGTTCGGCAGCGACGTAGAGGTGCGCCTCGGCACGGCCGAGACCACCGACCTCGACGGCATCGACGCCGTCTGGCTCGACCCCGCGCGGCGCACGGCCGGGCACACCGAGACCGCCCGCACCCGGCCGGCGGACTGGTCACCGTCGCTGGAGTGGGTCTTCGACCTCGCGCGACACATGCCCGTCGGCGTCAAACTCGGTCCCGGCCTCGATCGTGAGGTCATCCCCGACGACGTCGAGGCGCAGTGGGTGAGCGCGGACGGCTCGACGGTCGAGCTCGTGCTGTGGTCGGGCGCGCTGGCTCGCGAGGGCGTGCGGCGAGCGGCGCTCGTCATCCGCGATGACAGGGCGCACGAGCTGACGGCGGAGACGGATGCCGCGGACGAGCCCGCTCGCGAGCTCGGCGCCTACGTGCACGAGCCCGACGGCGCCGTCATCCGCGCACGGCTCATCGGCGAGGTCGCCCGGAGCCTCGAGGCCGGCATGCTCGACGAGCACATCGCGTACCTCACGTCCGATGCCGCCCTCACCTCACCGTTCGTGTCGACGTTCCGCGTGCGGGAAGTGCTGCCGGCGGAGGTGAAGGCGCTCGGCAAGGCCCTCCGCGAGCGCGACATCGGGCGTCTGGAGATCAAGAAGCGCGGGGTGGATGTCGATCCCTCGGCTTTGCGTACCCGCGTGAAGCTCCGCGGGTCGGCGTCGGCCACGCTGCTGCTCACGCGCATCGGCAACCGGCGCACCGCGATCCTCGCCGACCGGGTCTGAGCCAGCCCCGCTGCTGGCGGTCCGCGATGTCCGGACATCACGGGTTCAGGATGCCGGAACTCGGGCGACTTCTGGACCGCGTCGCAGCCGGCTCCCGCGCGGCGCGTCCGCGATGTCCGGACATCGCAGGTTCAGGATGCCGGACCTCCGGGACTTCTGGACCGCGTCGCAGCCGGCTCCCGCGCGGCGCGTCCGCGATGTCCGGACATCACGGGTTCTGGATGCCGGAACTCCGGGGACTTCTGGACCGCGTCGCAGCCGGCTCCCGCGCGGCGCGTCCGCGATGTCCGGACATCACGGGTTCAGGGTGCCGGAACTCGGGCGACTTCTGGACCGGACGACCGGTCGGCCAGCAGTGGGCACCGCGGGGTCACCGATCGACGTGGTGACGCACCACGCGCACCCGGGGCGCACTTCGCACCCATACGCGCGACGCGCGGGCTTTGCGCTGAACCGCGTCAGCCGATGAGGTTCGCCCGCATCGCGGTGTAGAGCAGCCAGCCTGCGCTGTAGAGGATCGACAGCCCGCCGAGGGTGATCGCCCACACCGCGAGCGCGCGATTCTCGAGCGGACGCCGCAGCGCCAGGATCGCGCAGACCACGGCCACCAGCCCGATGGGGAAGCCCCAGCCGACGAACAGCGAAACGAGGAGGCCGACGACGGCGAAGGCGAGTGCCCAGCCTGCCAGGCCGCGGTGGAACGCGGAGTCGGTCGCGTGCCACGACGTGTCGTCGGGCGTGAAATCCCCGCCCGGCTCGGCGGGAGCGGTCTCCACGGTGACGGCGACCGGTGCCGTGGGCAGCCGCTGGAACCCTCCGCGGTGCGCCCCTGGGAGTGGCGAGGCGTCCTGCGCGAGATCGACGTCGGGCGAGACCGACGTCACGGTCGGACCGGCCGGTCGCGCGGGAGGCGCCGGGATCGGTGCCGGTTCGCTTGCGCCGATCGTGGGCCGGGCCGCGGCTGCCGGCGGCTCGGTAGCGGCCGACGCCGGGTCGGTCGTCACTGCCGCCGGTTCAGGCGCCGCCGGCGCCGCGTCGGTCGCCGCTGCTGCCGGATCGGTCGCCGCCGCCGGCGCCGCGTCGGTCGTCACTGCCGCCGGGTCGGTCTCCACCGGCGCCGCGTCGGTCGTCACTGCCGCCGGGTCGGTCTCCACCGGCGCTGCGTCGGTCGCCGCTTCTGCTGCCGGCGGCTCGGTTGCGGCCGACGCCGGGTCTGTCGACTCCGCCGTCGGGTCGGTCTCCACCGGCGCCGCGTCGGTCGTCGCCGCCGGCGCCGCGTCGGTCGCCGCTGCCGCGGGGTCTGTCGTCGCCGGCTCAGTCTCGACCTCCGCACGGCCGCTCGTCGGGCCAGCGGGCTCGGTCTCGTCCGCAGGCGGATCGATCGTCTTCGCGGCCGGCCGAGGCGGGGCGGCGGGGGCCGGCTCGGTGGTTTCGGCGGGCGGCGGCGTGGTCGCCGCGCCGGGCAGGACGGGCTCAGGCGTGACGTCGTCGCCGGGCGGCGGCATCCGTTCGTCCGTCATGCCGATTCCGCGACCTGGATCTCGGTGACGGGCAGCGTCGAGTCGGCGCCGAACTCGAGGGTCGAGGGCGCACGCCCCGCCATGATGAGCTCGGAAGTCAGCGCGGCGATCATCGCGCCGTTGTCGGTGCAGAGCGACAGGGGCGGAATCCGCACCGTGACACCCTCGGCCACGGCGCGTTCGAGCGCCACCTCGCGCAGGCGACGGTTGGCGATGACGCCGCCGCCGAGCAGCAGGCGCGGCACGTCGTGGTCGCGGCACGCGGCGAGCGCCTTGGTCACGAGCACGTCGACGACGGCTTCGCGGAAGCTCGCCGCGACGTCCGCGACCGGAACCGGCTCGCCCGCAGCCTCGCGCTGCTCGACCCAGCGGGCCACGGCCGTCTTCAGCCCCGAGAACGAGAAGTCGTAGCGATGCCCTGCCATGTCGGACGCCCGCGACAGCCCGCGGGGGAACGGGATCGCCTTCGGATCTCCGGATGCCGCGGCCCGGTCGATCTCAGGCCCGCCGGGATACGGCAGCCCGAGCAGCCGCGCGACCTTGTCGAACGCCTCGCCGGCCGCGTCGTCCATCGTCTCGCCGAGGAGCTCGACGTCGGTGGTGAGGTCACGCACGAGGAGCAGCGACGTGTGCCCGCCGCTGACCAGGAGCGCGACCGTCGGATACTCCAACGGGGGCGCCTCAGCATCGAGGACGTCGGCCGCGATGTGACCGACGAGGTGGTTCACGGCGTAGAGCGGCTTCTCGAGCGACACGGCGAGCGCCTTCGCCGCACCGACCCCGACCATGAGCGCTCCGGCGAGCCCTGGACCGCTCGTCACTGCGACGGCGTCGAGATCGGCGAGCGCGATGCCCGACTCGGCCAGCGCCGCCTCGATCGAGGGCTGCAGCGCCTCGAGGTGCGCGCGGGCGGCGACCTCCGGCACGACGCCGCCGTAGCGGGCGTGCTCGTCCATCGAGCTCGCGATCGTGTTCGACAGCAGCGTGCGACCGCGCACGATCCCGATGCCGGTCTCGTCGCAGCTCGTCTCGATGCCGAGCACCAGCGGTTCGGCCCGGTTCACGTGCACACTCCTCCTGCAGAACTCCACGGATCCGCGTCGGTCGCCGCGTCCTCGCCGACGCTGAGAGCGGCCGACGAGCGAATCCGTGGAGTTTCGCCGGCGCGCTGAGAGGCCCAGGCCCGCACGTCGACCTTCATCACCACGGCGTCGACATCATCAGGCTGGTAGTACCGCGGCTTCCGGCCGATCTCGGCGAACCCCTCCGACGCGTACAGCTTCTGGGCCACGGGGTTGTCGGCGCGCACCTCGAGGAAGACGTGGGCGACCTCCCGGCGTGCGGCCTCGTCGAGCAGCGTGCGCAGGAGCGACCGCCCCCGGCCGCGGCCGCGCGAGACATCGGCGATGGCGATGGTCTGGATGTCGGCATCCTTCGCCCCGGCGACCGCGCGCAGTCCCGCGTAGCCGACGAGGCGGCCGGCCTCGTCGTCGACGACATACCAGCCGTGCGGCGACACGAGCTCTTCACGCATCATCGCCTCCGACCACGCGTCGGTCGGGAACGACGCGCGCTCGAGCGTCATGATGGCGGCGAGGTCGCCGGCGGTGGCCCTGCGGATGCTCATGCCTCATCCCGCTGCTGTTGGTAGGCCTGTCGCTCGGCCGGCACCGGCGTGCGCTGCTCCCCCGGCGTGCCCGACGCGAGCGGGTTCACCCGCTTCGGGGCGTGGGGCAGGGTGACGTCGGGTGACCGCAGGTAGAGCGCGTCGGCGTGGCTGATCGTCCGCCCGGCCGAGAGGGCGCGCGCCGCGGCGAGGGCGAGCATCGCCGCGGGGATGTGGTCGGCGTCGCGGCGTTTCGCCTCGGCGTGTGCGAGCGCGGCCTCGAGCTCGTCGCGGGGAACGAGTGCGGGCTCGGCCACCCGGATGGGCAGGCCGTCGTCGTCGATCCCTCGGTACAGCGTGTACGCGAATTCACGCCGGCGTGCGTCCGTCACCACCGCGAACGTCTCTGCCGCTCCGTCGTCGACGTCGCCGACGAATCCCCAGTCGGCCGTGAGCGCGCTGTGCAGCAGCAGCTCGAGCGCGACGGCGTCGTGGCTCACGACGGGCACGACGGGCAGGCCACGCCCGAGGGCGAATGTGCGTGCCGCGGCGATGCCGACGCGCAGCCCGGTGAACGGGCCGGGTCCCATTCCCGCGGCGACATGCGTGATGTCGGAAGGGGTGACGGATGCCTCGGCCATCGCCCGCTCGAGCAGCGTGCCGATGACCTCGGCGTGGCCGCGGGGGTCGAGGCTCCGGACCTCGGAGCGGATGACGCCGTCGGGCTCGACGACCGCCACTGCGGAGCCGAGCGACGTGTCGATGCCGAGGATCACCCTTCCAGGGTAGTCGGCGCCCTGCGTCCCTCGGCAGGCACCCCGGCGCCTGGAATCGCGAAAGGGTATGTTTCCGCACGCGGGGCGGCGCTCGCGGTGTGAGGAGACATACGCTTTTGCGATTCCCGGCCGCGAGGAAGCGGATCCGGCGCAGAACTACGGGTGCCGGGCGATCTTGACGAGCCGGGGCGCATCGGCGTCCAGCTCTGCCTCGTGCGCGACGCCGTAGCAGGCGTCGTCCTGTCCCCGCCCGTGCCACTCCCGCTCGAGCTCGACGTCCCACCAATGGTCGCGGATGCCGTCGACCATGCCCCTGCCCCATTCCACGATGACGACCGAGGCGTCGAAGTCGATGTCGAGGTCGTCCAGCTCAGCGGCCGAGCCCAGCCGGTACGCGTCGACGTGCACGAGCGGCGCACCGCCGATCAACGACGGATGGGTCCGGGCGAGCACGAACGTGGGGCTCTGGATCGGGCCCCGCACGCCCAGCCCGCGCCCGATGCCGCGGGTGAGGGTGGTCTTGCCGGCACCGAGCGGGCCGGTGAGCACCACCATGTCGCCGGGGCGCAGCATCCGTCCCATCTCCTCGCCGAGCGCCTCCATGGCCTCGGGCGACGAGATCTCCCGCGTGCCGACGAGTGCGTCGATTCCCTGAGTCACGGTCTTCGAGGTTGCGGTGTCCACGCTCGGTTCAACAACGGGCGTGTCGTCGGCGTTCCCGCTCATTCCGCTACCTGCCGGCGGGCGACCCGGGGGCCGACGCGCGTGACGATCTCGTAGTTGATCGTGCCCGCGGCATCCGCCCACTCCGTCGCGTCCGGAGCGCCGAGCGTCGGATCGCCGAACAGCACGACCTCGTCGCCGACGGCGACGGGAGCGTCGCCCACGTCGACGACGAACTGGTCCATCGCGATGCGGCCGGCGACCGTGAACCGGCGGCCGCCGATCGACACCGGTCCCGCGCCCGAGGCCTGTCGCGGAACGCCGTCGGCATAGCCGAGCGGCACGAGGGCGAGGGTCGTGTCGCGCTCGGCGCGGTAGTCGTAGCCGTACGACACCCCCTTGCCAGCGGGCACGCGCCGTACCGCGGCGACCGCGCCGCGCAGCGTCATCGCCGGTCGGAGGCCCAGGTCGGCCGAGGTGCGGTCGGCGAACGGCGACAGTCCGTACAGGCCGATGCCGATGCGCACGCAGCCGAGGCGCGACTCGGGCAGGTCGATGGCCGCGTGGGTCGCGGCCAGGTGCCGCAGCGGCGGCGCGAGGCCGAGGGTGGCGGCGATGCCGATGCCCTCCTCGAAGGCGCGCAGCGCGGCCCGGTCGTCCTCGACCGAGGCGTTCGAGAGGTGGCTGAACAGGGCGATGACGCGCACCCGCCCGATCCGCTCGAGCCGCGCCGCCTCGGCGAACACGACGCGAGAGTCCTCGGGCGCGATGCCGTTGCGCGACAGCCCGGTCTCGAGTTTGAGGTGCACTCCGACGGGACGATCGGCGGATGCCGCAGCCGCCGCCTGCTGCAGCTGCTCGAGGCTCGAGATGCCGAGCTCGATCCCGCGTGCGGCCGCCTCGGCGAAGTCGGCGCCGGGGGCGTGCAGCCACGCGACGATCGGCGCATCGATGCCGGCCCGGCGGAGGGCGAGTGCCTCGGTGATGTCCGAGACTCCCAGGCGCGTGGCGCCGCCCGCGAGGGCCGCGAGCGCCGAGCGCACCGCGCCGTGCCCGTACCCGTCGGCCTTGACGACGGCGATGATCTCGGAGTCGGTGAGCCGGCGGAGGTGGCGCACGTTGTCCGCGATGGCGCCGACGTCGACGACGGCCTCGCGTAGCGCGCCGCCGGGGAGGCGGCTCATGCGGCCCCCTCCGGGGAGGGGGCGGCCGCACTCAGCGAGCTCCGAGACAGGGGATCCGCGCCGACACCGATGACGTCGCCCTCGGTCTCGGCGCGATTCCCCTGGTTCGGCGAGACCGGGGATTCCGGCGCCGCCTCGGCGATCACGTACGCGGTCGCGAGGCCGGCGTCGTGCGACATCGAGAGGTGCAGCGCGGTGATCCCGCGCTCCGCGATGACGGCGACCGTCGAACCTGTCAATGAGAAATGCGGGCGACCGGATGCCTCGGACGCGATCTCGATCTCGGTCCAGTGCACGCCGTCCGAGCCGCCGAGGGCCTTGATGAGCGCCTCCTTCGCCGCGTACCGCGCGGCGAGCGAGTGCGGCTTCAACCGGCGTTCCGCGTCGGAGAAGAGCCGCTCGACGAGCCGCGGTGTGCGCTCGATGGTCCGCTCGAACCGCGGGATGTCGACGAGGTCGACACCGATTCCGACGATCACGTGAACCTCCTGCCGCGCCGCGCGCGCGGCATCCGTCAGACTATCGCGCCCCGATTCCCGATCCTCGAGCGGGCCGGTGAAACAACCCGCCCCCGCTCGCTCAACGACCGACAGGCCTTATTCCACAGTGACGGACTTGGCGAGGTTGCGCGGCTGGTCGACGTCGAGGCCCTTGGCCGTGGCGAGGCCCATCGCGAAGATGTGCAGCGGCACGACGGCCAGGAGCGGCTCGAAGAACGGGCCCGCGAGGGGGATGCGCAGCACCTCGTCGGCCTTGGGAAGCACCGCGGCGTCGCCCTCCTCCGCGATCGCGATCACGCGGGCGCCGCGGGCGCGGATCTCCTCGATGCTCGAGATGACCTTCTTGTGCATCTCGGCCGACTTGCGCGGCGACGGCACGACGACGAACACGGGCTGGCCGGGCTCGATGAGGGCGATGGGTCCGTGCTTGAGCTCGCCGGCGGCGAAGCCCTCGGCGTGGATGTACGCCAGCTCCTTGAGCTTGAGCGCACCTTCGAGGGCGATCGGGTAGCCGACGTGGCGACCGAGGAACAGCACCGACCGCGTGTCGGCCATCCAGTGCGCCAGCTGCTCGATGCGGGGCTGCTCGCGCTCGAGGATCTGCGCGATCTTCCCTGGAATCGCCTCGAGCTCGCGCACGTGGTCGGCGGCATCCGTGGCGGAGATCGCCCCGCGGATGCGGCCCACGTGCAGGCCCAGCAGGTACAGCGCGGTGATCTGCGCGACGAACGCCTTGGTCGAGGCGACTGCCACCTCGGGGCCCGCGTGGGTGTAGACGATGGCGTCGGACTCGCGCGGGATGGTCGCGCCCTGCGTGTTGCAGATCGACAGGGTCTTCGCGCCGCGCTCGCGCGCGTACTTGACGGCCATGAGCGTGTCCATGGTCTCGCCCGACTGGCTGATCGACACGACCAGCGTGTCGGGTCCGATCACCGGGTCCCGGTAGCGGAACTCGTGCGCGAGCTCGACGTCGACCGGGATGCGGGTCCACTGCTCGATCGCGTACTTGCCGACCTGGCCGGCGTACGCCGCCGTGCCGCACGCGATCACGATGATGCGCGAGATGCCGAGGAAGAGTTCGTCCAGGCCATCGAGCTCGGGGATGACGACCTGGCCGTCGCGCACACGCCCGCGCAGCGTGTTGGCGACGGCGTCCGGCTCTTCCGAGACCTCCTTGGCCATGAACGACGACCAGCCGCCCTTCTCGGCGGCGGCGGCATCCCAGGTCACTTCGAACGGCTCGACCTCGACGGGGTTGCCCGCGAAGTCGGTGACCTCGACGCCGGAGGGCGTGATCGCGACGATCTGGTCCTGCCCGATGGCGAGCGCGTTGCGGGTGTGCTCGACGAACGCCGCGACGTCGGAGCCGAGGAAGTTCTCCCCCTCGCCGAGCCCGATGACGAGCGGCGAGTTGCGGCGCGCGCCGACGACGAGCCCCGGCTGGTCCTGGTGCATCGCGAGCAGCGTGAAGGCACCCTCCAGGCGCGAGACGACGGCGCGGAAGGCCAGGACGAGATCGCCGGTGCGGTCGTACTCACGGCCGAGCAGCACGGCGGCGACCTCGGTGTCGGTCTCGCTGCGGAAGGTGAAGCCGTCGGCGAGCAGCTCATCCTTGAGCTCACCGAAGTTCTCGATGATGCCGTTGTGGATGACGGCGAGCTTGTCGTCGTCGGCGAGGTGCGGGTGCGCGTTGCCGTCAGTCGGGCCGCCGTGGGTCGCCCAGCGGGTGTGGCCGATGCCGGTGGTGCCGTCGGCGAGCGGCCGGGCGGCGAGGTCGTCGCGCAGCACCTGCAGCTTGCCCGCGCGCTTGCGCATGCCCAGGCTCCCGTCGCCGTCGATCACGGCGATGCCGGCGGAGTCGTAGCCGCGGTATTCGAGACGCGAGAGCCCCGAGATCAGCACGGCCTGGCTCGGCCGCGGGCCCACGTATCCGACGATTCCACACATGCCGACAATGGTAGGCGGGGGCTTTCGCAAGGAGCCTTTACGAACCCGTCACCCCGCCGTCTCTGCGGTCCCGCATCAGCCGGTCGGCCGCCGCGTGCGGTCGAACCTCAGTCCGCTCTCCCCTTCCCCGGCTGCGGGACGCACGTGCCGGCCGATCCACTGGACCCATGATCCGTCGGCCCGGCGCGCCAGGCGCGGCACCCGCTGCACCCGCACGCCCTGACGCGGCACTTCGCCCGCGAAGATGATCCGCTGCTCCTCCTCGGACAGCAGCACTCCCGCCGGCTGCACGGTGTCGTCGCCCCGATCCAGGTCCGCCCGCTGGAGCACGACGCCTCGTTCGTCCACGCGCGCCACGTAGGGGAACCAGTTCCCGGGAACGAACGTGACCAGCTCGTAGCCCAGCACCTGATCGGCGGGCTCGTCGCCCGGGTCGATAGGCGGGAGCCCCCGTGCCGACGGCGGCACCACCGGAGACGGATCTCCCGAAGGCGCGGGCACGGTCTGCTCGATCGCCCACACGAGATTCGCGGTCTCGTCCCGCAGGAAGCGCACATCCTCGACCGGGGCGCCCACGAGCGCGCTGGCCGGCGCCGGTGGCACCAGCACGCCCGCGACCTCGGCGCGCTGACCCGGCCCGTCACGGCGGGATTCGGTGACGGTGAACATGCGCCACGGTGCCGAGAACCGGCCGCCTGGCACCTCTGAGGGCTGCTCGTCGGCGAACCACAGAGAGCCGAACGTATCGCGCCACGTCACGCGCTCGACGCGCAGCACTCCGCCGGGCGGGCAGTCGACCGGAAGGACGAGCCAGTCGTCCCCCGTGACCAGGGCGGCCTCCACGACGAGCACGCGAGCGAGTTCGTGCGGGTCCGCCCAGACTTGGCCGAGGTCGAGATCGGCATCCTCGAACTCCCAGAAGCGCGAGGTCGGCATCCCGG
>NZ_MWLQ01000018.1 GCF_010634855.1 Microbacterium sp. B35-30
GCTGACGGCGGGATCCGCCGGGGCGGATCCCGCCGTCACGTGCGGCTCAGGACAGGTGGGCGAGCGCGTCCTGGATCAGGTCGGCGACGGCGTCGGGGTTCGAGACCATCACCGAGTGGGACGCTCCCTCGATCTCCACGGTCTTGAGCGAACCGGCGCGGTCGGCCATGAAGCGAAGTCCTTCGGCGGGGATGTTCTTGTCGCCAGTGCCGAAGACGAACCACGACGGGAGGGTCTTCCACGCCGGCGTCTCGGCGGGCTGCGGCTCGCCGAGGGCGAAGTCGCGGATGGCGCGCTGGGTCGCCGCGGCGATCTTGGCGTCCTCGAGCGGAACATCGCCCGCGAACTGGTTCGGGAACAGCTCGCGGTCGACGATCAGGTCGTTCGTGCCGTCGCCCAGCGGGTACGCGCGGACGGTCTCGCCCAGCGTGCTGCCCGGGAACTGGCCGGTCAGACCGAGGGCGGTCTCGCCGTGGTCCGGGGCGAACGCGGCGACGTAGACGAGACCCGCGGCCGCGTCGCTGCCGACGGCGGCTTCCGTGATGACGGCGCCACCGTACGAGTGGCCGACGAGCAGCACAGGGCCGCCGATCGACTCGACGGCGCTGCGCACGTTCGCGGCGTCGGTCGTGACGCTGCGCAGCGGGTTCGGGGTCGCGATCGCGTTGACGCCGCGGCTCTGCAGGGTGGCGATGACGCCGCTCCAGCTGGCCGATTCGGCGAACGCTCCGTGGACGAGGACGACGGTGGGTGCACTCATGATTGCTCCTTCTTGTCAGCGACTACCGATCCTCCCACCGCTGATCGCACCCGCGGACCCGCTTCGCGATCCCGCTCGGCGTCCGTCCCGGTGACGCGGCCGTCAGAAGCGGTGGCGCAGCAGCTGCATGTCGGTGGTGCCGGGCTCCAGACCCTCGTCGATGAAGCCGGCGCGTTCGGCGACATGGCGTGCGACGGCGTTCGCCGGGCGGGTGCGCACCACGACGTCGGTGCCCGGCGCGAGGAGGGGCGCCAGCGCCAACGACTGCTCCACGACGATGCGCGCCAGTCCTCGCCCCTGTGCCGCCGGCGCGAAGCGATAGTAGACATTGAGCACCGGCAGGCCATCCAGGGTGTGATGCCGGATGCCGCCGAGACCGGCGAATACCCGGGCGCCGTCGGCGATGTCGGCGCCGCGCACGCCATCCGGCCAGTCCGCAGCTGGGAGGAGTACCGCCCAGTAGCCGAACCCGTGCTCCGCCCAGTGGTCGAGTATCGGCACCAGGAACCGCGCGGACTGCTCGACGTCGGCGTGGGTCTCCTGCGGGTCGTAGCGGTAGACGGCAGGGTCGCCGTGGGCGGCGAAAACGCCCGCGGCGTCGGCTTCGCGCGGCCGGCGCAGCAGCACTCCGGCGTGGGTGGTGATCCGCAGCACCCTCCGGCGCGCTGCCTCGGCGGTCGTCATGCGGTGAGGGTGACGATGCCGACGAGGACCGCGACCACGACGTCGAGCACCGCGCAGAAGCGCGCGAGCGCATGGTCGACGACGCGTCCGGTGCGATGGTGGTGAACGTCCCACGCTGCGTGGCCGAGCAGTGCGGCCGCGACCAGCAGGCCGCCGACGGTCGGCTCGAGCCGCAGGGCCAGCACGGCGGTCGCGCCGAGCACGAGCATCGCCGCTGTCTGCAACGGCAGTGCCCACCAGGGATGGGCGCGGCGGGAGGCGGGTCCTCCGACGACCAGCACTCCGGCCAGCACCAGCAGCCACGGCATGGCATCCAGATCTGCGAACTTGTCCAGCGAGATGAGAGCGAACGCGATGCCGAAGGCCACCCACGCCGCCCACCGCCGTTGCGTGGCGGCTGCAGCGAGATAGACGAGACCGGATGCCGCGACCACCGGGGCGACATCGCGGCCATCAGTCAGCCCGTATGCGGTGGCGGCGGCCACCAGCACCGCGAGTGCGATGGGCCATGCCACCTGCCACCACCCACCACCTGCACGTCGGGGTGGCTGTGCACGGTCGGGCGATTCATGCGTGAGGACGGCATCCATCTCGAATCCTCTTTTTCTTGAACACCAGTATACGAGTTATTAAACTGTACGCCAGTGTTCGAGTTATTGGAAGCCTTTCCCAGCCACCCCGGTGAACGACCCTATGGCGACGCGCCAGCAGGCTAAAGTGCACGTGACTGTCTGATTTAGGAGGGGATCGTGGCCGCAGCGGGAGCGAAGGTCGCTGAACCTGCGGGTGCGTCCTCCCCGGATCGGACGAAGCGGGCGGACGCCGTGCGCAACATCGAGGCGATCATCGCCGCCGCCACGAGGCTCCTCGCCGTCGACCCCGACGCGAGCATCAACGACATCGCCAAGGCTGCGAACGTCGGACGGGTGACGCTCTACGGTCACTTCGACTCTCGGTCCACCCTCATCCGCGAGGTCGTGGACCGCGCGATCGCGCAGACCGAGGAGGCGCTGGCGGGTCTCGACCTCGACGGCGACCCTCGCGAAGCTCTCGGTCGCCTGCTCGAGGCCACCTGGCATCTGACCCATCGGTTCGGTGCCGTCGTCGTCGCGGCGTCTCAAGCACTGCCCCCCGAGCAGATCCGCCGTGCCCACGACGAGCCCGCGGTCCGCGTGCGGGCACTGCTCGAGCGCGGACGCGACGCCGGCGAGTTCCGCCCCGACATGCCCATCGACTGGCAGATCAGTGTCATTCAGGCGATCCTGCACGGGGCGTCGGCAGCCGTTCATCGCGGCGAGATCACCGCCGAGGAGGCGCCCGCTCTGGTGCGCGACACGAGCCTGGCCGCGCTCGCCGTCTGATCCGATCCATCGGCTCGCGCCCGGCGGCCCCGAATGGGGTCGCCGCGGTCTGCCATGCTCGGCGCGCCGAGCGCGAGGTGCCTGCCCTGCTTGAGGCAGCGCACAGCGCCTCTTGTCGAACACGTGTGTACGGTTTACCGTACTCATACAATGCTGTTCGATTTATGAAGGGTTGTCGTCGTGCACACCTCAGATTCCGCGGCCGCGAAGGCCCTCCCCGCCGCCGATCCGTCCCGCTGGCGCATCCTCGCCCTGCTGGGCGTGGCGCAGCTGATGCTGATCGTCGACGTCACGGTCGTCGCGATCGCGCTGCCCGACATGCAGGCCGATCTCGGGCTGGACCGGACTACCGTCGCATGGGTCGCGAGCATCTACGCCCTCGTCTTCGGTGGCTTGATGCTGCTCGGTGGCAAGGCCGCCGACATCCTCGGTCCGCGCCGCGTGGTGCTGGCAGGCCTGGCGGTGTTCGTCGCCGCCTCGCTGCTCGCCGGACTGGCGGGCAGTGGTGAGATGCTGCTGCTCGCCCGCGCGCTCCAGGGCGTGGGAGCGGCGGCGATGTCGCCCGCGGCACTGTCGGTGATCGTGCGGACGTTCGCAGGTGCGGAGCTGACCCGCGCCCTGGGCGTGTGGTCTGCCCTCGGCGGCGCGGGCGCCGCGATCGGCGTGCTGCTCGGTGGCCTGCTGACCGCCGGGCCGGGCTGGCCGTGGGTGTTCTTCGTCAATGTGCCCGTCGGCATCCTGCTGTTCATCGGTCTGGTGAGGTCGGTCCGACCGCTGCCGGGATCGGGCGGCCGCCTCGACGTGGTCGGCGCGGCGCTGGTGACGGCCGCGACGGGCGCCGCGGTGTACGGCCTCGCCACGGCCGGCGACGAGGGCTGGTTGAGCGCCTCCACCCTGATCGCGACCGGCGCCGCGCTGGTGGGATACGCGACCTTCGCATGGCGGATCCGCACCGTCGCAGCCCCGCTCATCGAACCGGCGATGCTCAGGCGAGGACCGGTGCTGCGCGGGCTGGGGCTGATCTTCGTCGCGGCCGCCCTGATGATCTCGGTCTTCTTCCTCGGCTCGTTCTCGCTCCAGCACCTCCATGGATTCAGCGCGCTGGAGACCGGGCTGTCGTTCCTGCCTGTCGCCGCAGGCACCATCCTCGGTGCCACGCTCGGCGGCCGCATCATCCCACGGTGGGGCGTGCGGACGGTCTCGGTGACGGGGCTGCTCATCACCGCCGCAGGACTCGCGGCAGCGGCGGGGTTCTTCTCCATGACGGTGCTGATCGTCGGCACCAGCGTGGCGGGCTTCGGTGTGGGCGCGGTGTTCGTCGCGGCGTCGGGCAGCATGTTCTCCGCTGTCGAGCCGGCCGAAGCCGGTGTCGCGTCGGGCGCGCTGAGCACCTTCCACGAGTTCGGTGCTGCCGCGGGGGTTTCCGCCGTGTCGAGCGTGGCGGCGGCGGCCCTCGTGGCTCCCGGGTTCGCCGCCTTCGCTTCGGGCTATTGGTTCATGGCGGCCGTGGCGCTCCTGGCCGGCCTGGTGTCGCTGCTGTGGCCACGACGGGCGGGCTGACGGATGCCGCAGCAAGCGCCGACCAGGGCAGCTACGGCATGCTCACCACCGTCTTCCCGCGTGAGCCGCCCGCCGCGACGAGGCGGAGCGCCTCGGCCGTCTGGTCGAAGGGAAGAACTCGCCCCACCACCGGCCGCAGCACGCCCTCGTCGACCAGTCGGGTGATGTCGCGCAGCTGCTCGCCGCTGGCGTGCATGAACAGGAACTCGTAGCCGACGCCGAGCTTTCGCGCTTGCCTGCGCACCTTCCGGCTGAGCCCGCGGATCGCCAGCCGCACGAGAGGGTTGAGTCCGGCATCCCGCGCGAACTGCGGGTCGGGAGGCCCCGCGATGCCGATGGCTCGTCCGCCGGGCTTCAGGATGCGCAGCGACCTCTCCAGGTTCTCGCCCCCGACCCCGTCGAGCACGAGGTCGAAGCCGCTGAGCTGCGGCACGAAGTCCTCGGACCGGTAGTCGATGACGATGTCGGCGCCGAGATCGCGCACGAATTGTGCATTCGCGGCGCCGACGGTGGTGGCGACGGTCGCGCCCAGGTGCTTGGCGAGCTGGATCGCGATGGACCCGACCCCGCCGGCGCCGCCGTGCACGAGCACCTTCTGTCCGGGTTGCAGCCGACCGCGCTCCACCAGAGCCTGCCACGCCGTCAGCGCCACGAGCGGCAGTGAGGCCGCCGCCTCGATGTCCACGGAGACCGGGGTGATCGCGAGGTCGGCTTCGTTCACCGCGATGCGCTCGGCGAACGTGCCGATGTGATCGTCGTCCGCGCGGCCGTAGACCGCGTCGCCGGGCTTGAGGCCCCGCACGTCGGCGCCGACCCTGATCACCGTTCCCGCGACATCGTGGCCAAGGATGAGCGGAAACGCGTGCGGCAGGATCTGCCGGAACTCCCCGAGCCGGATCTTCTCATCGAGGACGTTGACCCCGGCGGCGCGCACGCGGACGAGCACGTCGGAGCGCCCGACGTGCGGTTCCGGCGCCTCGATCTGCTCGAGCGGACCCTTGTATGCAGAAACGGCGAACGCCTTCATATCTCTGTCGTGCTCCTCTTCGTCAGCGAGGCGATGCGGTCGACCTCGATATCACCAACTATACTCAATAATGAGCGTACTCGGTAATTGTGGGTGCGAAGGCGAACGAGGCAGGAGGGTCGCTGGCCCTAGTGTCATCACCATGGGCGCAACGGCGACTGCCTACCTCACCGGCTTCGGCCGGTATCTGCCTGGTCCGCCCGTCGACAACGACGGCATCGCGGCCCGGCTCGGCGGCGACGATCCCGTCACGGCGCGCATCCGGCGCCGCATCCTGGAATCGAACGGCATCCGTCAGCGGCACTACGCGCTCGACGAGCACGGCGACCCGACCGAGCTGAACGAGGAGCTCGCCGTGAAGGCCCTCCTTGCGGCGCTCGACGATCGCGGGATCGATGCGAGCGACCTCCGCATGCTGGCGTGCGCGACGACGATGGGCGACGTCCTCGTGCCCGGGTTCGCCTCGATGGTGCACGGTCGCCTCGGCGGCGGGCCGATGCAGCTGCTGTCGGCGTCGGGCGTGTGCGCGTCGAGCCTCGCCGCGCTCGATGCGGCCGTCAGCAAGATCCGGCTCGGTGACCATCCGCGGGCCGCCGTCGTCGGCTCGGAGCTGCCGAGCCGGAGCCTCCGGCAGCGGCGCTACGACGGCATCCGCGCCGGCATGGACTCCCACTTCCTCCGATGGATGCTGTCGGACGGCGCCGGCGCCGTCATCGTGGAGTTCCAGCCGCACCCCGACAAGCCCTCGCTGCGGGTCGACTGGGTGCGGCACGTCTCCCTGGCCCACGAGTACGACGTGTGCATGCGCGCCGGGATGGTCGGCCCCGAGCCGGTCGTGGGCGGCACCTGGCAGGACGTCGGCATCGCCGACGCCGAGGCCGCCGGGATGTTCCTGCTTCGTCAGGACGTGGGGATGCTCGATGACCTGGCGGATGCCGGCATCCGGCAGTTCGAGCAGCTCGTCGACATCGGGCTCGTCGACGTGCGGCACCTCGACCACGTCATCTGCCACTACAGCACCAACATGTTCCGCGACGTCGCGTTCGAGGCGCTGCGCCGCCGCATCCCCACGCTCGACACCGACCGCTGGTTCTCGAACCTCGAGACCCGCGGCAACACCGGATCGGCGAGCATCTTCATCGCCCTCGAAGAGGCGTGGCACTCCGGTCGGTTCGCGCCCGGCGAGACGGTGCTGCTCGCGGTGCCCGAGTCGGGACGATTCTCGTTCGCCTTCGCCCACCTCACGGTGGTCGCCCCACCGGATCAGCAAGGAGCATCGACATGAGCACCACTACGACTGCGGCCACCGAGGCGACGCCTGCGGGCGCCGCAACGCTGTTCGAACGGCTCGCCGACGTCTGGGTAGAGCTCGAGGAGCGTCTCGATGCCGTGCCGCTCCTCGCGCGGCTCGCCGAAGGGGCGGTGACGGTCGACGACTACCGGCGGCTGCTCTTCAATCTGCGCCAGCAGGTGGTCGACGGGTCGCCGTGGATCTCTCGCGCCGCCGCCAGCTTCGACATCGACCACTTCGAGCTGCGCTCCGCCGCGATCCGCCATGCCGAGGAGGAGCACCGCGA
The DNA here is from genome assembly GCF_010634855.1 of Microbacterium sp. B35-30. Classification (GTDB taxonomy): domain Bacteria; phylum Actinomycetota; class Actinomycetes; order Actinomycetales; family Microbacteriaceae; genus Microbacterium. The sequence continues at coordinate 6,970 of NZ_MWLQ01000018.1, forward strand.
CTACCTCATGATCGAGCGCGACTACGTCGCCATCGGCGGCTCACTCGACGAGTTGCGCGCCGGACGGAAGAACGTCGGCTCGGAGGCGCTCTCTGGGTACATGTTCCACTACGCCGCCCGGCCGAATCCCGTCGGGCTGCTGGGGGCGATGTTCATCATCGAAGGGCTCGGTGCGAAGCGCGCCGCCGGGTGGGCGGCCCGCTTCCAGGAGGTGCTCGGGCTCGCCGACAATCAGGTGCATTTCATGCGCTACCACCACGATGCCGACGCCGAGCACACCGGGAATCTCGAGGCCATCCTGACCTCGGGTGCGATCGACGACCGGGCGGCCGATGAGATCGTCCGCTGCGCGCAGGTGGTCGCCCGGCTCTACGCGCTGCAGCTCGAGGAACTGGATCGCTGACGTGCCGGAGTTCGTGCGATCCGACCCCAGCATGTGGGAGGCGATCTACGCCGATCCGTCGGTGCCGCTCGACCGCGCGCTGGTGCGGCAGATCATCGACGACCAGCGGCGGCTGTCACGACGCTGGCTCTATCCGGTCGCGCGCGTGCTCTCCCGCGTGCTCGTCGCACTCGTCTCGATCGTCAAACGCGTGCTGCCCTTCCGCTGGATGCCGCTGCGGACCATGGACACCCTGTGCGTCTGGTTCCTCCGCAGGTTCGTGTCGCCGGATGCGGTGGAGCTGCTCATCCGGCACTTCGTGATCGAGACGAATCTGGTCAACTTCATCATCCGGAACACCTCGGCCGAGATGGAGCCGGTGACGCTGCGGCCCGAGACGCTCGCGGGACTGGGCGACTCGGCGGTGGTGGAGCATGACGTCAACGTCTACGACGTGCTCATCGCCTTGGACGGCATCCCGCTGACCCGGCCCGAGCACCTCGACTTCGCGCGGCTCGACGTCCCGCCCCTGGACGCCGAACGGCGGCGCCGCCGCCTGCTCAACCTCGACATCCAGACCGCGCTGTGCTTCATGAACATCCCGTTCTCGATGGCGCTCACCGTCGAGGAGTACCGCCGCGCGGTGCACTCCATCCGGTTCGACGACTCGTTCCTGGAGATCCTCGCGCTGGTGTGCGACGACGAGACGTTCCGGCATTGGAAGCTCGCCGGTATGAGCCTCTGGATGGACTCGAACGTCGACGTGCCGCGCATGGTCTACCGCCACGCGCTGGTCTGCGAGTACGCCCACGCGCGGCTCGTGAAGCTCGCCGGTGGCGCCTACCCGCGCGACACGGCGGCCGCGTTCGACTGACTCCGGAGCTTCGGGGCACCGGCGGCATCGCGGATCTCCGCCGCGCACCTCGCGGGGGCGTTAGCATCGCACCGTTGGAACGCGCCGGACGAGAGGCAGGCGGATGAGCCTGGATGAGATCGACCCCATCGTGCCGCCTTCGGGCGAGGGCTGCGCCGACTGCGACGCGGTCGGCGGCTGGTGGGTGCACCTGCGGCGGTGCGCCGTGTGCGGACAGGTCGGATGCTGCGACACATCGCCGGCGCAGCATGCGACGGCGCACTTCCACACCAGCGGCCACCGCTACGTGCGCAGCTTCGAGCCGGGCGAGAGCTGGTTCTGGGACTATGTCGACGCGGACTACGTGGACGGTCCGGAGCTCGCGCCGCCCGTGGCCCGACCGGACTCGCAGCCGTCGCCGGGTCCGGCGGGCAGGCTGCCGGCCGACTGGCGGGAGTTGATCCACCGATGAGCGCGCACGAGATCTCGCCGGCGAAGCAGCGAGAGATCGAACGGATGACGAAGCCGGTGCTGTCGGAGGCGCAGTGGCAGCGGCTGCTGACGTTCGGCGAGCCGCATGATGTCGCGGAGGGCGAGTACCTCTTCCGGGCCGGTGATCTCGACTACGACCTGATCCTGGTCGACACCGGCGAGGTCGAGATCGTGCGTGTCGCTTTCGGCTGGGTCGACGAGACGCCGGTCGGCACGATGGGTCCGCGCAGCTTCGTCGGCGAGCTGGGGCTGCTCAACGGGCAGGGGGCGTTCCTTTCGGCCCGCGCCTCTCGCGCCGGCCGGATGCTGCGCGTCAGCCGGGCGCGCCTGCGCCTGCTGATGGCCGAGGACGACGAGCTCTGCGACATCGTCCTGCACGCGCTGTGGGCCCGGCGCGAGATGCTCCGTCGCGGACCGGCCGCGCTCACGCTCAAGCTCGTCGGCCCGCGGTCGTCGCGCGACTTCCTCGCCCTGCGCAGATTCGCGGAGCGGCTCGACCTCGTCCACACGGCGGTCGAGCTCGTCCCGGGCGACCTCGGCGTTCTCGGCGAGCACGGGATCACCCTCGACGACCTTCCCGTCGCGTTCATCCAGGGTGAGCCCATGCCCCGCGCGACGCCGGGCACGGTCGCCGAGCGCCTGGGGCTGAGCTATCAGGCGCGCGCCGACGAGGTCGTGGATCTCGTCGTGGTGGGTGGCGGGCCGGCCGGGCTGGCCGCGGCGATCTACGGCGCGTCCGAGGGTCTCGACACGGTGCTGCTGGATGCCGTCGCCCCGGGCGGGCAGGCCGCGGCGACGTCGAGGATCGAGAACTTCCTGGGGTTCCCGTTCGGGGTCAGCGGCGGCGACCTGATCGGCCAGGCCTCGCTGCAGGCGCTGAAGTTCGGGGTGCGCGTCTATGCGCCCTGCGAGGCGGTCGACCTGCGCCCCGTCGGGGACGACATCGACATCGCCCTCACCGATGGGCGCCTCATCCGCACGCGCACCGTGATCGTCACCTCCGGCGCCGCGTATCGCACCCTCGATCTGGAGCGGTGGAACGAGTTCGAGGGCGCCGGCATCTTCTACGCCGCGACGCCGCTGGAGCTCCGCCAGGTGCTGGAGTCGCCGGTCGTCGTCGTGGGCGGCGCCAATTCCGCCGGCCAGGCGTCGCTGTATCTGGCGGCGAACGGATGCCCCGTGCACCTGGTGGTGCGCGGCTCCGACCTCGGCAGTCGGATGTCGTCGTACCTCGTGGACCGCCTGCTCGAAGACCCGCGGATCGACGTCCACACCGGCTCGCGCGTCGTGGGTCTCGGCGGGGAATCCGCGCTCGAGCGCGTGAGCATCGACTCCGTCGGGGATGTCGCGGCGCGCGGGCTCTTCTGCTTCATCGGCGCCGAACCCGCCACGTCATGGCTCGCCGAGCTCGACCGCGACCCCGACGGGTTCCTGCGCACCGGCACAGACGTGTCGGTCCAGGCGCTCCAGCGCTGGCAGGGCCTCGGGAGGGAGCCGCTGCCGTTCGAGACGTCCGTGCCTCGGATCTTCGCGGCGGGCGACGTGCGCCGCGGCTCGATGAAGCGCGTCGCCGCGGCGGTCGGCGAGGGCTCCAGCGCCGTCGCGTCGGTGCACCGCGCGCTCGCCGACTTCCGCTGAGCCGAGCCAGGTCGGTCGCGCCGGCGTCGCCGACGCGTGCCCTCCTCCGGTCCGGCCGGGTATCACCGGGGTCGCCCTGCCCTCCTCTGCGGTGGTGGAGGTACCACCGGGCGTGCGCCCGGAACCGCGTGCGCCGACTGATGGGGGGAACCATCATGAGGTCCAGGATCGTCTCGATACTCGCTGCCTGTGCGGTGACGCTCGGTGTGCTGGCGCTCGCGCCACCCGCGAACGCCGCCCCGCCGGATCGGGTGCGCGTCATCGTCCAGCTCGACCACAAGGCGTCGGCGGACCAGGTCGTGCGAGGAGTCGCCGGGGGAGCGACCGATGTGAAGAAGACGGCGACGATGCCGTACGTGATCATGGAGGTGCCGGAGCCGGCGCTGAAAGGACTGCGGCACAACCCGCACGTCGTCGGCGTGGTGGAGGACTTCGCGGATCCGCCGGCACTGGCCAACACGCTGGCAGTCGTGAACGGCGATGACGTGCAGGCGCTCGGCTTCACGGGCGCCGGTGCCACCGTCGCGATCCTCGACACCGGCATCGACGCCGATCATCCGTTCTTCGGGTCGCGCATCGTCGCCCAACACTGCTTCTCGGACCCCGACGACGACGACGGAGACGGCGACGAGGCGAGCCTCTGCCCCGACGGCACGACCGAGGACACTTCCGCCGACATCGACAGCGACAACAACGCGACCTGTGTGAACGGCGGCGGCAACATCTGCGACCACGGCACGCACGTCGCGGGCATCGCGGCGGGCAGCTCGGCCGACGACGCCGGGGGCTCGCCTCCGGGCAACGGCGTCGCACCGGACGCGCAGATCATCGCCGTGCAGGTGTTCACGCGGGTCAACGTCGCGAGCGACTGCGCACCCAACCCGGCACCCTGCGTGCTGTCCTTCGTCTCGGACCAGATCCAGGGACTCGACTGGGTGCGCGGCCAGGCGGCCGCCAACCCGGCGTGGAACGTCGTGGCGAGCAACATGAGCCTCGGCGGCGGCAACAACTCGTCCGCCTGCGACGGCGACACCCGCAAGGCAGCGATCGACAGCAACCTGGCTGCCGGCATCGCGACCGTCATCGCCTCCGGGAACAACTCGTTCCTCAACGCGGTGGGCGCGCCCGGCTGCATCTCGACGGCGTTCACCGTCGGCCGCACGAACGACGATGACACGACGACGAACTCGGGCAACCGCGGTCCGCTCCTCGATGTCATGGCTCCGGGCTCGTCGATCGACTCCTCGATCGACGACGACGTGTACGGCAGCAAGAGCGGCACATCCATGTCGACGCCGTTCGTCGCCGGTGCGCTGGCGGTGCTGCGGTCGGCTTACCCGTCGCGACCGATCGGGAACCTGCTGGCCGACATCACGTCGACCGGTGTGCCGATCACGTACACCACGAACGCTGCCGGGACGACGACGAACACGACGCCGCGCCTCGACCTGTTCGGTGCGCTGCAGTCGGCGAACGCGGCCCCCGTGGTCACCGCGGATGCCGCGGCGGTCATGGTCGACGAGGGGTCGCAGGCGACGAACTCCGGAACGGCGACGGATGCCGACGGCATCATCACCGAACTCACCGCGAGCATCGGCACGGTGACGCCCTCCGGTTCGACGTGGTCGTGGTCGTACACGCCCCCGGACGGACCCGTCGACGCGACGGTGACCATCACCGCGACGGACGACAAGGGTGAAACGGGAGAGACCTCGTTCTCGCTGCACGTCGACAACGTCGCTCCGGCGGTCGTGGTCGACACGGTCACCGCAGCGGACGAGAACGACGTCGTGACGCTCGCCGCGCACTTCGCCGACCCGGGTGTGAACGACACGCACACGGCCAGCGTCGATTGGGGCGACGGCACCGTGACGGCCGCCACCGTGACCGGCACATCGGTCGAGGCGACGCATGTCTACGGCGACGACGGCTCGTTCCCGGTCACGCTCACCGTGACCGACAACGACGGCGGCGCGGGCTCCGACGCGGGCACCGCGACGGTGTCCAACGTCGCCCCGACGGCCGAGATCACCGGACCGCCGACGACGTCGTGGAACGGGCAGGACATCGTGTTCGGCACCGCCGGCGACCCGGTGGCCTTCGAGGCGCGGGGCACCGACCCGGGCAGCGACGACCTCGTGTTCGCGTGGGACTACGGTGACGGCGCGACGGCCAGTCACACGAGCCTGGTGAACCCGCCGGCCGTCGACGCAGACCCGAGCCCGAGCATCCAGCCTCGGGACGTGTCGGATGCCGCACCGCACACGTACGCGATCGCGTGCGCTGCGACGACCGGCGTCGAGGTGTCGGACGACGACGGGGGCTCGGCATCCGACGATGTCCAGGTCGTGATCCTCGGCACCAGCACCGATGCCGGAACGCTGGGCGTGTGGCAGACCGACTATCGCGACAAGCGCAGCGCGCTGCACACGGTGGACGAGAAGCTGTGCCTGCTCTCGGTCGTGCGGGTGCTGAGCGCCGTGTTCGACGAGAAGGTGCCGCTGACGACCATCCCGGAGGCGGTGTCGGCGCTGTGGCCGAAGCAGACGAAGAACGCGGAGAACCAGTTCGACGCGCATCTGCTGTCGCTGTGGCTCAACGTCGCCGACGGCTCGATCGCGCTGAGCGATCCGGTCGACACCGACGGGAACGGCACGGCCGACTCCACGGTCGGCGCCGTGATCCAGGCCGGTGAGGCCGAGCGCACGGCGGCGAACCCGTCGCAGAGCGCGCTCACCTCGTTCAAGAACCTGTACGAGGCGATCAACGCGGCCGCCTGAGCCGCGACGCGGGGCCCGGCCGGAAGGCCGGGCCCTCACGTGCCTCGAGGTGTCTCGCAGCCCGCCGCCGCCGCTGCGGACACCCGCCGGGAGCCTGCTACGGTGATCGTGATAGCGCCTAGGGTTCCGGAGTCTCGGCTCGCCTGGTCCGAGCGGCGCCACGATCCGCCGCCCGTGCGGCGGGTCGTCATCTGACAGGACAAAAGCCCGGAGGACCCTGTTCGTCGCGCCCGCGGCGAGCGGAAGGGTCCCGCGTGTCCACTCTCGCCATCCTGCTCGTCCTCGCCGCCGCCGTCGCCCACGCGTCGTGGAACGTGATCGCGCACGGAGCCAGCCGCTCCGGCCTGCCGTTCCTGTGGGCCGGGTCGGTCGCGAGCACCCTGCTGTGGCTGCCGGTGGTGCCGCTGACCGGAGGGATCGGCGCCGGCGACCTGCAGGGGTTCGCGATCGGCGTGGCCGTGTCGGCCGCACTGCACGTGGCGTACATGCTCGTGCTGCAGCGGGGCTACGCCGTCGGCAACCTCTCCACCGTCTACGCGACCGCACGGGGGAGCGGTCCGCTGATCACCGTGGTGATCGCGGTCGCGGTGCTGGGCGAACGCCCGTCGCCGATCGCGCTCGTCGGCGTCGCCGCGATCATCGTGGGCGTGATCGGCATCGGCTTCATCGATCGCGGCAGCTCGACGCACGCCGGACGGTTCGATCCCGCCCTCATGTTCGGGCTCCTCACCGGCGCGGCGATCGCCGCCTACACGCTGTGGGATGCCCAGGCGCTGCGCACCTGGAGCATCTCGCCGGTCGCCTTCATGGTCGGCTGCACCGCCCTCGAGGTCCCGCTGTTCACCGCGCTGCTCGGCCGACGTCTTCCCGAAGGCCTGCGGACGCTGCGACGGGACTGGCGGCGACTGCTGGTGTTCGGCATCCTGTCTCCGCTGTCGTACATCCTGGTGCTCGCGGCCGTCACGATCGCGCCGGTGTCCATCGTCGCCCCGATGCGCGAGGTGAGCGTGGTGCTGGTCAGCCTGTTCGGCGCGTTCGTGCTGCGCGAGGCGCGCCCGGGTGCGCGCTTGGTCGCGTCGGCCGTGGTCGTGGCCGGGATCGCGCTGCTCGCTGTGTGAGACCGATCAGGCGCTGCCGAGCGGGCGCACGTATGCGTCGCCCTGGCGCGAGCGCCCGGAGGCCGACACCGTGAACCGCACCACATCGCTCAAGTAGCGGTCGTCGGATGCCTCGAACGTGCGTCCGGCGGCATCCCGCGTGACGCGCCGAAGGCGCAGGACGGGGGAACCGAGCGGCACCTCGAGCAGGCGGCTGTCGGTCTCGTCCGCCGCGATCGCATCGATCTCGTGGTCCACATCGGCCGAGCCCGTGCCGTGCTCCTCGAGGTACTCGGTGATCGACACGGTGTCGAGGTCGACGCCGAACAGCACCCGCCCGACGGGCTCGATGTAGGTGAGGCGCTCGAGCATGGTCAGGCGGCCGTCGAGCAATCGCAGGCGCAGCACGTCGACGACGAGGTCACCCTCGGTGATCCCGAGGAGCGCCGCCTTCTCGGCATCCGCTCGCCGAAGGCTCACCTCCTGCGTGCGCGCACCGGGAACCGCCCCGATGTCGCGCGCCCACCGTGTGAAGGGGATGGAGACGTCGACGGCCTGGTGCGCCTTGCGTGCGGTGACGCGAGCCGGTCGCCCTCGGGTGGTCTCGATGAGCCCCTCATGGCGCAGGGTGGCGAGAGCGTTGCGGATCGGCCCGCGCGAGGTGTTCCAGCGCTGTGCCAGCTCGGCCTCGGTCGGCACATCGTCGCCGGGAGCGAGCCGCCCGCTGACGATGAGTCCGCGCAGGTCGTCTGCGATCAGCTTGTATACCGTGTCTGCCACATGGGAATACTACTCAGGGTCGCGGTTCCCAAGAGGGCGTGGCACCAAGTGTTCTCCTCGCGTCGAGTTAGGTGAACAACCTTTGAACATTGCCTACGTAGGTACATTTCTCGAATGCCGGGGTGCGAGAGTTCTGGAGGTTCTTCATCCCTCCCCTCACCCGAAAGGCTGTCATGAACCTCCGTGCAAAGAACGCGTCGATCGCACTCGCCGGCGCCGCACTCCTCGCTCTCGGTCTGTCCGCGTGCTCCGGCACCGCCGGTGCCACCACTGAAGAAGACAGCGCCACGACCGCCGGCTACGCGGTCGACGCCGAGACCCTCGTCTTCGGGGTCGTGCCCGACTCGGCCGACACCGAGACCAACTACCAGCCGCTCATGGACTACATCGCGCAGGAGACCGGCAAGACCGTGGAATACCACGAGTCCACCGATTACGCCGCGCTCATCGAAGCGGCCATCGCCGGCAAGATCGACGTCGCCTCGTTCTCGGGCTTCACCTACGTGACGGCGACCAACAACGGCGCCGAGCTCACCCCGATCTCGTCCATCGTCACCGAAGAGGGCCAGGAGCCCGGGTACTTCTCGCAGGCGATCGTGCCGACGGCCAGCGACATCCAGTCCCTCGCCGACTTCGCCGGCAAGAAGGTCTGCTTCGTCGACCCGTCGTCGACCTCGGGCTACCTGTTCCCGTCGTACAACCTCCTCGAGGAGGGCATCGACCCCGAGACCGACGTCACGCCGGTGTTCGCGGGCAAGCACGACGTGAGCGTGCAGAAGACCGGTGAAGGTGTCGAGTGCGAGGCCGGCTTCGCGGAGGACAGCGAGGTCGAGAAGTCCGACAAGGTGCGCGTCATCGAGGAGACCATGGTGCCCGGTGCGCCGCTGGTGTACTCCAACACGCTGCCGGACGACGTGAAGGACCAGCTGGTCGGCATCCTCGCCGAGGTCACGATCGACGACATCATCGCCAGCGGCGTCGACAGCGCCGACTCGGACGGGTTCCGGAGCGTCTTCTTCGAGACCAAGCCGGTCGACGACGCGTACTACGACCTGATCCGCGACATCTGCGAGAAGACCGACGCCACCCAGTGTCAGGGCTGACCTCCACCCGCTGATTCACGCTGACGAGGACCGAGCAGACATGAACACCACCGCATCCGAGACGGTCGTCCGACTGGACGGTGTCGTCAAGGGCTTCGGCGCTACCACCGCCCTCGACGGCGTCTCGCTCACCGTGGACCGCGGCGAGATCGTCGTGCTGCTCGGTCTCTCGGGCTCCGGCAAGTCCACCCTGCTGCGGCACCTCGACGGGCTGGAGGTTCCGACCTCCGGTTCCGTCGAGGTGCTCGGCGAGGACGTGCCGCGCCTCTCCGGCCGGCGCCTGCGCGCCCTGCGCTCGAGCGTCGGCTTCATCTTCCAGCAGTTCGAGCTCGTGCCGTCGCTGACGGTGCTCGAGAACGTGCTGACCGGGTCGCTGGCCGGCGTCCGCGGCCCGCGACTGGGGCTGTGGTCGTACTCGAAGGCCCGCCGGCTGGCCGCCCTCGGGCACCTCGACCGCGTCGGGCTGCTCGATCGGGCCTACCAGCGCGCCGACACCCTGTCGGGTGGCCAGCAGCAGCGCGTGGCGATCGCCCGCGCCCTCATGCAGAACCCGAGCGTCCTGCTGGCCGACGAGCCCGTCGCCTCGCTCGACCCCGAGTCGAGCGACCAGGTGATGGCGCTGATCCGCGAGATCGCCGCCGACGAGGGGCTCACGGTGGTGTGCAGCCTGCATCAGGTCGACCTCGCGATCTCGTGGGCCGACCGGATCGTCGGCCTCCGCCACGGCCAGGTCGTCCTCGACCTGCCGACCCGCGACCTGTCCAAGACACAGGTCATGGAGATCTACGGGCGGGTCGCGACCAGCACGGCGGAACTGCGCGCGGTGCAGGATGAGCTGCTCCTCGAAGCTGCCACGGAGCCGGCGTGATGACCACCACCGTCGACCGGCCGCGCCTCGCGCAGCCTTCGCCCTCTCTCCTCGACCGGGCGCCGAAGCGCCGCGTCTCGCCGGAGCGCATCGCCGCCGGGCTGACGCTGCTCGCCCTCCTCGCGCTCTCCGTCGCGGCCCTGGGCGAGGTGCAGATCTCGATCCCCGACATGATCGCCAGCTGGGGCAACGCCGAGCGCTTCTTCGCCCGCGTCGGCTCGCTGTCGTTCCCCGAGCCCGCCGAACTGGCCTGGCTCATCGCCCTCACCCTGGGGCTCGTGCTCACCGGTACCCTGCTGGCCGCAGCGCTGTCGGTGCCGATCGCCTACCTCGCCGCATCCAACACCACGCCCGGCAACGGCTGGCGCGCCGCGGCCCGCTTCGCCGGCGTGCTCGCGCGGGCGGTCCCCGACGTCGTGCTCGCCATGGTGTTCGTGCTGATGTTCTCGCTCGGCGCGCTTCCCGGCATTCTCGCGATCGGCATCCACTCGATCGGCATGATCTCCAAGATGTTCGCCGACGCGATCGAGCAGATCGACGAGGGCCCGCGCCTCGCCATCCGCGCCGCGGGCGGCACCCGCATGCAGGAGTTCTTCGGCGGCATCCTGCCGCAGGTGCTCCCGTCGTGGGTCGCCACGGTGCTGCACCGCAACGACATCAACCTGCGCGGGTCGGTGGTGCTCGGCTACGTGGGCGTGGCCGGCCTCGGCCTCGAGATGTCGTACGCGTTCAAGTCGCTGAACTACGGCCTCGGCCTCGGCATCGCGCTCGTCATCTTCGTGCTGTGCGTCGTGATGGAGATCGTCTCGAGCGCCGTACGCGCGGCCATGCTCGGGCGGGTCGGCGACCGCGGCTCGTGGGCGGACAGACTCGTAGGCAGGCGCCTCGTGCGGGATCAGGATGCCGCGGCCCGGCGTCCCGCCCCGCGACCGGCCGCTGGGTGGGCACGCTCGCCTCAGACGGCATTGCGCCGGCCGTGGACGTCGGAGCGTGTGCGCAACGTCGCCGCCGGCTGGCTCGCGGCGGCCGTCGTGGTCGCCGGCGTGTGGGTGTGCCAGATCAACTGGGGCGACTTCCTGACGTTCTGGGCGAAGATCCCCGCGGTGGCGGTCCAGTTCTGGCCGCCGACCTTCGGCGTGTACGGCGCCGAGGTGATGTTCGAGGCCCTGCGCGAGACGATCGCCATCGCGCTCGCCGCCACGCTGCTCGCCCTCGGTGCCTCGCTGCTGCTCGGCTCGTTCGCCGCACGCAACGTCGCGCCGAACGGCGGCATCCGCGGCGCCGCGCGCTTCGCCCTCGTCGGCATCCGCGGCATCCCCGAGATCATCCTCGCGATCGTGCTCATCGTGATCACCGGCCTGGGCATGCAGGCCGGCACGATCGCGCTCGCGGTCGGCGGCGTGGGCCTGCTGGGCAAGCTCATCGCCGACTCGTTCGAGGAGGTCGACCGCGGGCCCGAGCGCGCCCTATTCGCCACCGGTGCGACGCGGCTCCAGGTGTACGGCGGCGCCACGGTGCCGCAGGGCGCCCAGGCGCTCGTCGGCCACACCTTCTACCTGCTCGACACCAACATCCGTGCGGCGACCATCCTCGGCATCGTCGGCGGCGGCGGGGTGGGCTACTACCTGCTCAACGCGAGCCAGGGCGCGAACTACGGCATGGTCACCGCGATCGTGCTGATGATCCTGGTGACAGTACTGGTGATCGAGGGGATCGCGATGTGGATGAGGAAGGTCTTCCGATGAATCGTGGATTCGACGTCGCCGTCGTCGGCGCGGGAATCGTCGGGCTGGGCGCGGCGTACGCCGCGGTGCGCCGCGGGCAAAGCGTGGTCGTCATCGAGCGCGCCCCCGAGGCGCTCGGTGCGACGGTGCGCAACTTCGGGCACCTCTGCATCGGCGCGCAGACCGGCCTCGCCCGCGAATACGCCGACGCGTCGCGCCCCCTGTGGCTGCGCCTCGCCCGCGACGCGGGGTTCTGGCTGCGCGAGTCGGGCACCCTCGTCGTCGCCCGCCACGCGGACGAGCTCGCGCTGCTCGAAGTGGCGTCCGGCGCCGGCGGGATCGAGCTCCTCGACGCCCGCGAACTCGAGACCCGGGCGTCGGTGCGCCCGGGCGTGGCGGTGGGTGGCGCATGGGTCATGCCCGATCTGCAGACCGACCCGCGCACGGCGGCGGCCGCCATCCGCGCGCATCTCGAGACGCTGGGCGTCGAGTTCCGCTCGCGCACCTCCGTCGGTGCCGTCGAGACGGGGCGCGTCCACACGACCCGCGGTCCCATCGACGCCGGACTCGTCGTCGTCGCCGTGAACCACGACATCGACCAGCTCCTTCCGGACCTCGCCGAGGCCGTGGGCGTCGTGCGGTGCGGCCTCGACATGCTGCGCGTGCGCGGGGGAGCGGCATCCGTCTCGGCTCCGCTGCTGACCGGCTGGTCGCTGGTGCGGTACGGCAGATTCGGGGCGCTGCCCGAAGCGACCGTCGTGCGGGAGCGCCTGCACGCGGAGCGTCCCGACCTCGCGGCGCTCGACCTCAACCAGATGTACACGCAGCTTCCCGACGGGTCGATGATCGTCGGTGACACCCACTACAAGGGCGTGGGCATCGCGCCCTTCCAGCCCGAAGCTGCCGCCGAACTGCTGCTCGAGGAGTTCGAGGCCCTGTTCGGGGCCCAGCCGTCAGTGCTCGAGCGGTGGCAGGGCGTGTACGCCAGCGGCCCCGACGACTTCCTCGTCGCCGAACCGGAGCCCGGCGTGCTCGCGCTCGCCGCGACCACCGGCATCGGCATGACCACCGGACTCGGCCTCGCCGAGACCGCACTCGCCCCCCGCCTCGGCGTCGACGCCGGCAGCCTCATCCCGGAAGGAATCCGCCCATGACCACCCCCGCCACCGAGACCATCACGCTCTCCCTGCCCACCGTTCCCGTCGAGCTCGTCGTGCTCGACATGGCGGGAACGACGGTGCGCGACGACGGTGTGGTCGAGCGCGCGTTCGAGCGCGCCGCGAACGAGACGGGCGTCGCCGAACGGATGCCGTGGGCCGAGGCCCTCGACTACGTGCGACGCACGATGGGCCAGTCCAAGATCGACGTCTTCACGCACCTCGCCGGCGGCGATACGGCTCGCGCCGTCGACGCGACGACGGCCTTCGAGCGCGCCTACGCCGACCTCATCGCCGAAGAGGGCGTCGAGCCGATCGCCGGAGCGCAGCGGACGCTCGAGCAGCTGCGGGCGACAGGCCTTTCGGTGGTGCTCACCACCGGCTTCGCCCCGACCACCCGTGACGCGATCCTGGACAGCCTGGGCTGGCGGGCGCTGGTGGACGCGGCCCTGTCGCCCGTCGACGCGGGCCGTGGCCGCCCCGCGCCCGACCTCGTGCTGACGGCGGTCATCCGGTCGCAGGCGTCGTCGGTGGCATCCGTCGTCGTCGTCGGCGACACGACCAGCGACGTCGCCTCCGGCCGTGCCGCCGGTGCGGGTCTCGTCGTCGGCGTGCTCACCGGCGCGCATGACCGGGCCGCGCTGACCGCCGCGGGCGCGGATGCCGTGATCGACGACGTGTCGGCGCTGCCGGCCCTGCTCGGAATCGACGCCTGACGTGGCGTCGGCGGCCGTGGCGCCGGTGGTCGCCTCGCGCGACGTGCGCCTCACGCCGCCCGCCACCGCCATGGTGTGGCTCGGGCCCGGTCGTCCGCACGAGGCGATCGCGGTCCCCGGTGTGCGGCTGGGCGACGGCGACGTGCTCGTCGAGCTCGAACTGGCGACCGTCTGCGGCTCGGACGTGCACACCGTGTCGGGGCATCGTAAGGCGCCGACACCCTTGGTGCTCGGCCACGAGTACGTCGGCCGCGTGGTCGCGGTGCTCGACGAGGTTCGCGGCGCCGACGGCGTGGCGATCGGCGTCGGTGACCGGGTGGTGTGGTCGATCATGGCGTCGTGCGGGCGCTGCGACCGCTGCCGACGGGACCTGCCGCAGAAGTGCCGCGAGCTGCGCAAGTACGGTCACGAGCGGCTCGTCGCGCGCTGGGAGCTCTCGGGCGGCTTCGCCACGCACGTGCACCTGCGCGCCGGCACGACGATCGTGCGCGTCGGCGAGTCGATCCCCGCGGCTGTGCTCGCCCCCGCCGCATGCGCGACCGCGACCGCGTGGGCCGCGGTCGACCGCGCCGGCGACATCGTGGACGTGGACGGCGCGACCATGCTGGTGACCGGGGCGGGGCTCATCGGGCTCACCGCGACGGCGATCGCGACGCGCGCCGGCGCTCGCGTGATCGTCGCCGACCCCGACCCGGCGCGGCGCACGCTCGCGCGGTCGTTCGGCGCCGCGGCGATGATAGACCCCGCAGAGCCAGGAGCCCTGGGCCGGGCGCTGCGACGCCTGCGTGCGCGCGAGCTCGACATCGCGATCGAGGCGTCGGGCGCGGCGGCGGCGGTCTCGTCGGCGCTCGACGAGATCGGCGTCGGAGGCGTCGTCGTCCTCGTCGGGAGCGTCTCGCCGGGCCCCGCGTACGCGCTGGACCCGGAGCGCACGGTCCGGAACCTGACGACCGTCCGCGGGGTCCACAACTACGATCCGGCGGATCTGGCGGGCGCCGTCGCGTTCCTCGAGGAGCACGCGCACCGCTACCCGTTCGCGCAGCTCGTCGGCCGGCCGCACCCGCTGGCGGAGCTCGACCATGCGCTCGACCGCGCGGCCGCGGGCGCGGATGTGCGCGTCGCGATCGACCCGCGCCTCTGAGACCCCGAGCCGCCCGGCGTCACCATCCGCCGCGGGTCGGCGTGTGCCCTTCCCGCGCGTCGTCGGGCATCGCCATCTCGGCGCGCACGCCCAGCAGGCGGATGGGGCGGCCGGGCTCGATCTTGGCGACGAGCTCCATCGTCCGGGCGCGAACGACGGCACGGTCGGCGGTCGAGGGGATCTTCTTGGTGAAGGTCTTGGTGAGAAACGGCGCGTAGCGCACCTTGAGCCCGAGGCCGACGACGGGCCGGTCGTCGGCGGCCACCTCGTCCAGCACCTGGTCGAGCAGGCTGCCGGCGGCCGCCTCGATCTCGGCGGGGTCGACGATGTCGCTCTGGAACGTCGTCTCCTTGCTGTGCCCGCGGGCGACCCAGGGAGCGTCGTCGACGACAGCAGAGCCGTCGCCGCGCCCGAGCTGCCGGTACCAGAGGCCCATCCGCGGCCCGAACTCGCCGGTCAGCGCCGTCTCGTCCGCGACGGCGAGCTCGGCGACGGTGCGGATGCCGAGGAGCGCGAGCCGCTTCGACACCTTGGACCCGACGCCCCACAGCTCGATCGTCGGACGCTCACCCATCACCTCGAGCCAGTTCTCGGCGGTCAGCCGGAAGGTGCCGCGCGGCTTGCCGAAGCCCGTCGCGACCTTCGCCCGCACGAGCGTGTCGCCGATGCCCACGGAGCAGTGCAAGCGAGTCCGGTCGAGCACGTCCTGCTGCAGGCGCCGGGCGTAGGTCTCGGGGTCGTCGGACTCGACGCCCACGAACGCCTCGTCCCACCCCAGCACCTGCACGACGGCGCCGGGCTGGTCGCGCAGGGTCGCCATGACCTCTTCGGATGCCGCCAGGTACAGCGGCGCGTCGACCGGCAGGATGACGGCATCAGGCACCTTCCTCGCCGCGATCCGCAGCGGCATGCCCGAGCCCACCCCGAACTCGCGCGCCTCGTATGACGCGGTCGAGACGACCGCGCGCTCGGTCGGGTCGCCGCGGCCGCCGACGATGACGGGCTTGCCGGCGAGCTCCGGCCGACGCAGCACCTCGACCGCCGCGATGAACTGGTCGAGATCCACGTGCAGCACCCACGGCCCGGCCGCAGCAGGCGACGGCACGGCGCCGTTCACGACCCCGCGCCGTTCACGACCCCGCTCCGCTCATGCCCCCGGCTCCGCTCATGCCCCCGGCTCCGCGGCATCCGCATTCATGACTCCGCCTCCCGCGACCGGCGCATGAGACGAGACTATGCCGCGCAGCCGACACGCCGCACGGGCGGGCGCGGGATCCGGAGGGTCCACAGCCCCGTGGCCGCGACGGCTCCGACCCTGGGCTGCACGGCTGCCTGTTGCCTGTTGAACCGGTCGCTCAACAGGTCAACCGCGCTTCCACAGGAGGTTGAGTCGTTTCAACCACCTGTGGAAGCCTGGTTGACCTGTTGGCGGAGGGGTGGTGTGCCAGGAACGGCGCGAGGACTCTCGCGGGCGGGTCAGCCGAGCGTTGCGATGAGCCGCTCGGCCGCGGCGCGGGCGGTCGCCGTGCCGGTCGCCGCCGACGCGATGTCGCTCAGGAAGACGTTGTGCAGCGCGATGCCGACGACGCCGTACGCCACGGATGCGCACGCGCCGGCATCGGCGGCAGGATGCTCGGCGGCGAGCAGTTCGCCCAGCGCCTGGTGCGTGCCCTGATACGCCGACACGAGCAGACCGGCGAGCACCGGATCGGTGCGGGCGGCCTCGACGAACCCGAGCACGACGGCGTTCTCGTTGCCGGGCGCGGCGAACTCGTCGCCGAAGAGGAAGTCCAGGGCGCTGCTGACATCGCCGGTGCCGCGGGGGAGCATCGAGTCACCCTCGGCGTCTTCGTAGTAGAACCGGCGCGCGCTCTCGCGCAGCAGCTCCTCGCGATTGCCGACGAAGTGCCGCACATGCCCCCGCGACATTCCGGCCTCTTCGGCGATGCGCTCGAGGCTGGCTCCGGTGATGCCGTGCGCGGCGATCGTGCGGATCGTCGCGTCGACGATCTGCTGGATGCGTTCCTCGGCCACAGACGGGCGAGCCATCGATACCTCCCTCTCGCACCATAGTGCGCTCTGATTGACAGTTTATTGTCTAGTCAGACTTGACTAACAACAACAGAATCCCTACCGTTGCTCTCACCCCGCTCGAAGAGGAGTCATCCGTGCCGCAGATCGTTCACGTCGGACCCGCGCCCGTCAGCCCTGCCGCCCGCGAAGAGCGGGTGCGCATGCGCGACGGCGCGCGCCTCGCGACGGACGTGTACCTCCCGGGTGCCCCGGCCGATCCCGACGCGACGCCCGGCGACACGGTCCTGATCCGGCTGCCGTACGACAAGAGCGGCGAGTACACGTTCATCCCGCTGATCGCGGAGTACTTCACCGGCCGCGGCTACCGCGTGGTCGCGCAGGATGTCCGCGGCAAGTTCCGCTCCGAGGGTGACGCGCTCCTGTTCGTGAACGAGGTGGACGACGGGTTCGACACGATCGAATGGATCGTGTCGCAGAGCTGGTCGAATGGCCGCGTCGCGATGTGGGGCGACAGCTATTACGGCTACACGCAGTGGGCCGCGGTGGCATCGCAGCACCCGGCGCTGAAGGCGATCGCGCCGCGGGTGACGGGGACGATGCTCGGAGAACCCGTGCGCGCGGTGCCGGGGGAGCGCAGCCGGCCGGTCGAGTGGGCGATCACCTACCTCTACCCGCTGACCTATTTCCACTCGCAGGACGCCTACTTCTGGGAGCTCGACCCCGCACGGCGCCCCTTCAGCGCCCAGGCGGAGGAGGTGGTCGCCGAGCTCGGCTCGCGCTCGCTCTCGTACGACCAGTGGTACCCGCGCGCCGTCCACCTGCCCCGGTTCCCGTTCGCGAGTCCGTTCGACGCGCGTCCGGTTCCGACACTCCACACCATCGGCTGGTGGGACAACTGCGCGCCGCTGTCATGGGCCGACGTCGCCGAGATCGAGAAGCGGCCGGCCTGGGCGCTCAACCACTTCCTCCGCATCGAGTCCATGGACCACGAGTCGTACTACCTCGACGACCCGCTGACGGCGCGCGTCGAGGAGCGCAGCGAGGAGCAGATCCGTGCAGAGCTGCCACGGATGCTGCAGCCCGCCGTGGACTTCTTCGAGGTGTTCCTGCGGGGCCGGGGCCGCGCCGCCGACATCCCGCGGGTCAGCTGGAACCTGGCGGGCACCCCCGGCATGTGCGCGGCCGACGTGTGGCCTCCGCGGGAGGCCGCCGCCCGCACTCTGTACGCCCACTCGGGCGGCGGGCTGTCTCCCGATGCTCCGGATGCCTCGACCGAGCTCGAGTGGCTGCACGATCCCGACGACCTCGTGCCTTCCAGCGTGCCGAACGCGTTCGCCTTCCTGCTCTTCCAGCCCGACGAGGCTGCGCTGGGCGCTCGGGCCGATGTGCTGTCGTTCACCACCGACGCGTTCGCCCGCGACGTCGACCTGGCGGGGCCGGTGCGGGTGGCGGCATCCGTGTCGTCCGACGGTCCGGCGATGGACGTGTTCGCGCGCCTGCTCGACCTGGCACCCGACGGCACGGCGCTGCGCATCGCGCGCGGCCAGGTGCACGTGACCGATGCCGGGCGCCCGACGCCCGTCGACATCGACCTCGGGCAGCTGGGCTACCGCGTGCGTGCGGGGCATCGCCTCCGCCTGCACGTGCACTCGAGCGACTTCCCCGAGTTCCTGCCGCAACCGGGCACCGGCGAAGAGCCATGGGGCGCCGTGGTGACCGCAGTCAACCGGCAGCGCGTCACGCTCGGGGGCGAGGACCCGCTGCGGGTCCACCTGACAGTTCTGCCCGACACCCGAGCCGAGGAGGCCCGTCCATGAACGAACCCGTGCTGGAATTCGCGTTCGAGATCCGCGTCGACATCGACCCCTACCTCCGCATCGGCCGCAGCGCCGACGAGGAGCTGAGCTTCACGCCGATCGCCGGCGGCACCGTCGCCGGCCCGCTGCTCAACGGCGAAGTGCTGCCGGGCGGCGGGGACTGGGCGGTCGAGCGCTCGGGCACGGCCCAGCTCGAGGCGCGGTATCTGCTCCGCGCCGACGACGGCGCGGTCATCGACATCCTCAACCGCGGCTACTACCGGGCGTCCGCGGAGGTGATGGCGCGCGTCGAGGCGGGGGAGAACGTCACCGAGACGGAGTACTACTTCCGGACCGCGCCGGTGTTCCAGACGGATGCCGCGCCCCACCGCTGGCTCGCCGAGCACCAGTTCATCGGACTCGCGCGCGACGAGGACGGCCAGGTGTGCGTCCGGGTCTACGTGGTGCGTTGATGCGACCCCGACGCGTGCTCGGAAGCTGCCGACCGCGGCTGCGCCGAGAGGGTCGCGTGGATGACCTGGCGCAGCTGCGGCTCGTCCCACCGCGCCGGGTCCTCCGAGCTCGCGACGTACGACCCGCGCACCAGAAGGTACGCGAGCCCGGCGACGTGCTCGGGGTCGGCGAAGCCGGCGGTGCGCGCCTCTTCGAGCAGCAGCCGCTGGAACTCGCCGGTCTCGCGGTGAAGCGCCGTGCGGAGATCGGGCTCGCGGTCGGCGTTGGCGACGATCTCGAGGATGAGGGCGCGGAGCACGGGCTCGTCCGGGCCGGTCGTCAGCGACCACTCGATGACGGCCGTGAAGCGGTCCTCGGGCGCGGCGGCGGCCAGCGTCTCGTCCAGCGCCGCCTGCCAGCGGTCGCGCCCGTGATCGAGCGCGTTGATGATCAGGCCGGCGCGCGAGGGCAGGTAGTTCGTGACGAGCGTCGTCGAGCCGCCGAGCTCCCGGGCGACCGACCGGATCGTGACGGCGTGCGAGCCGGCGGATCGCGCGACGCGGATCGTCGCGGCGGCGATGTCTGCGAGCCGCTGATCGGCGTCTACCTCCCGGGGCATGACACCCACCATATTCAGGCCTGTAACACAAATGCAACATTGATGTACAACAGTGTTGTACTACCCTGAGGGCTATCGCGGCGATGGCGCCGCGATCAGTGATCTCCCTCGACCGACCCGAAAGGAAACGAGATGAGAATCCGAGGCAAGGCCGCCACGGTCGTCGCAGCCGCTGCAGCCCTGGTGCTGCTCGCAGGATGCACTCCCCGCGACGTCGAGACGTCGCCGACCGGCGATGAGACGTCCGCACCCATCGAACTCGTCGACGCGCTGCCCGCGGGCGAGACCGAGGTCGACGAGGTCACCTGGGCGCTCGTCGAAGGCGAGCCCCGCTCGCTGGTGCCGGGCGCCGACTACAACTTCGTCCAGCCCAACCTCTGCGACAGCCTGCTGCGCGTGCAGCCCGGCTTCACCGTCGAGGCGGGCATCGCCGAGTCGGCGGACTGGGTCGACCCTGTGACGTTCGTCATCGACATCCGCCCGGGCGTGACGTTCTGGGACGGCACGTCGGTCACGCCGGAGGACGTCGTGTACAGCCTCGAGCGTCATCACTCGGACGTCACCTCGGCCTTCTACGGCGCCTTCGTGCTCGTCGCGCCGGAAGCCGGCATCGAGATCACCGGCGACAACCAGGTGACCGTGCACTTCGTCGCGCCGGACTCGACGTTCCGCGAGGCCATCGCGGGCGGCGCGGGAGCGGTGCTGGGCAAGGCCGTGAGCGAGGCCCAGGGGCCGGCGCTCGGCACCTCCGGTGGCGAGCTGATGTGCGCGGGACCCTACGAGCTCGAGAGCTGGACCCCCGGAACCGAGATCGTCACGGTCGCCAACGAGGACTACTGGGACGGCGCACCGCTGGTGAAGAAGCTCACCTACCGGTTCATCCCCGACGGCACGACCCTCACCAACGCCCTCTTGGAGGGCGAGGTCGATGGAGCCTTCAACGTCGCGCCGGCCAGCCGCAGCGCCTTCGAGTCGTCCGACGCGGGCCGGCTCGTCATCGGCCCGTCGACGGCGTCGTTCTCGTTCGGCCCCACGCGTGACACCGGCGCCGGTGCGAATCCCATGATCCGTCAGGCGCTGAGCCTCGCCATCGACCGCGAGCAGTACATCTCGACGGTGCTGAAGGGCTTGGGTCAGCCCCAGAGCACGTTCGTCGCACCGTTCTCGTGGTCGGGCTCGGCCGCGGCCGACGTGTACCAGGCGGGCTACGACGCCCTCGCGGCACCGGAGGTCGACCTCGAGGCTGCGAAGAAGCTCGTCGAGGAATCGGGCGAGGACACCTCGGTGCCCCTGCGCATCGCGATCCCCGCCGGCAACAAGGAGCTGTCGCAGACGGCGGCGATCATCCAGAGCGCCGCCGGGCAGATCGGCCTGACGATCGAGATCGACGAGCGTCAGGCGGCGGACTTCGCCGCGATCTTCCTGCCCGATCCCGGACCCCGCGAGAACATCGACTTCGTCGCGACCACCGGGTACACCGAGACCCCGGGAGTGCTCGCCTACCCGCAGCTGTTCCTCCTTCCGGCCGAGCAGGGCGGCATCTTCAACTGGACCGGCTACGCGAACCCCGAGGTCACCGCGGGGCTCGAGGCCGCGCGCACCACGCCGGATGCCACCGGCGCGGCCCAGGCCTACGTCGGCGCGCAGGAGATCTTCGCGCCCGACCTGCTCCAGGTGACGCTCGCGGGCTCGTACCACACGACCTTCCTGACCGATGAGCTGAGCGGCGTCGTCACGTCGGTGGCGGCGTACTCCAGCCCGTGGGCGCTGCACCTCGGCGGCCAGTGATCGACGCGGCACCGCGCACCGGAGAGGGACGACGATGAACGCCAGCGTGGCCCGGCAGCTGCTGGGCAAGCTCGGAGGGCTGCTGCTCACCCTGTTCCTGTCGAGCATCGTCATCTTCTCCGCCGTCCTGCTCACCCCCGGCGACCCGGTCGTCGCGCTCGCCGGGGGTGTGCGGCCGACGCCGGAGATGATCGCGGCCATCAAGGCGGAGTACCACCTCGACCAGCCGGTGTGGGTGCAGTACTTCTACTGGATCACCGGCGTGCTCAGCGGCGACCTCGGCACATCCTTCGTGTACAAGACACCGGTGGCCGAGCTCATCGCGCCGCGCTTCGGGATCACGCTGCTGCTCGTGCTGTACACGCTCGTGCTGATCGCCGTCTTCGGCATCGGCTCCGGCATCCTGGCGGCCACGCGCGGCCGGAGAACCGACCGCGCCGTGCTGGTCGCCACCTCGTTCGGCGTCGCACTGCCCACGTTCGTCGTCGCGATCCTGCTGATCTGGGTGTTCGGCCGCGTGCTGGGCTGGTTCCCGGTGTACGGCGCCGGCGAAGGATTCCTCGACAACCTCTACCACCTGACCCTGCCCGCGATCTCGCTCTCGGTGCTGTACATCGCGTACCTGAGTAGGATCACGCGCGGTGCCGTGGTGGGGCAGCTGCACTCCGAGCACGTCGACACGGCCCGCGTGCGCGGCATCCCACGCGCCAGGATCTTCCGCCATCACGTGTTCCTCAACGCCTCGCCGCAGATCCTCGCGATCTCCGGCGCCACCGTCGCAGGGCTCTTCGCCGCATCCGCGATCGCCGAGCAGGCGTTCGGTCTCGGCGGGCTCGGCTCGCTGCTGACGGAGGCCGCCGCCCGCAAGGACCTGCCGGTCGTGCAGGTGATCTCGCTGCTGCTCGTGATCCTGTTCGTCGTCTTCAACGCGGCGGCCGATATCGCGATCGCCGTGATCGACCCCGATTCCGTCAAGCCGAGGAGGAACGCATGAGCGTCGCTCAGCTCGCCGGCGGCCGCGTCCCGACCTTCGCCCGTCGCCTGGCCGTGCGCGATCCGCTGCTGATCGCTGCCGGCATCGTGATGATCGGCATCCTGGCGATGGCGCTGTTCGGTCCGCTGCTCGCCCCGTACGACCCGAACCAGCTCTATGCCGGACCGGTGGCGGGTCCGCCGTCCCCCGCGCACTGGATGGGCACGGACGACCTCGGCCGCGACATCCTGTCCCGCGTCCTCGTCGGCGCCCGCCCGAGCGTCTTCGGACCGATCCTCGTCGTGCTGGCCTCCTCGCTGCTGGGCACGCTGCTCGCCATCGTGTCGGCGTGGTTCGGCGGATGGGTGGACGGCGTGAGCTCTCGGCTCATCGAGGTCATCTTCGCCATCCCGGGCCTCGTGCTGGCCGTGCTCGCGGTGTCGATGTTCGGCAAGGGGCTCATCGCCCCCGTCGTGGCGCTGTCGATCGCGTACCTGCCGATCGTTTCGCGGCTGGTCCGCGCCTCGGCACGGCAGGAGCTCTCGAAGCCGTATATCGCGGCGCTGCGCATCCAGGGCGTCGGATCGTTCGCGATCTGCTTCCGCCACCTCGTCCCCGCGCTCCTGCCGGCCGTGCTCGCGCAGTCGACGGTGGGCTTCGGGTACGCGATGCTCGACCTGGCCGCGATCTCGTTCCTCGGGCTCGGCGCCCAGCCGCCGGCATCCGATTGGGGTGTGATGATCGCCGCGGGGCAGCCGTCGCTGCTCGTCGGCGCCCCCGAGCAGTCGATGTTCCCCGCCGCGCTCGTGGTCGTCACGGTGCTCGCGGTGAACATCCTCGGGGCGCGCGTCACCACCTGGGCCGAAGGAGCCGACCGATGACCGCTCTCGTCCTCGAACTGGATCAGGTGTCGATCGCCGCGCCGGCGCCCGACGTGCGTCGCCAGGCTCAGCAACCGCGCACGCTCGTGCACGACTGCACGCTGCAGGTGCGCGCCGGCGAGGCGCTGGGTCTCGTCGGCGAGTCGGGGTCGGGCAAGACGCTGTCGGTGCGTGCCGTGGCCGGGCTCCTTCCGGAGGGCTTCACCGTGGGCGGCACGATCCGCATCGACGGCGAGGACATCTCGACGCTCCCCGCCCGGCGCCTGCGCGACATCCGGGCGCGACGCCTGGGCATGGTGTTCCAGACCCCGCGGGCGCACCTCAACCCGCTGCGGACGATCGGCGACTTCATGACAGAGGCGCTCGTCTCCGTCGCGGGGGAGAAGCCGGATGCCGCCGACCGGCGCGCGCAGGACCTGCTCGCCGAGGTCGGCATCCCGGACCCCGCCCGCCGGATGCGGCAGCGGCCCGGCGACCTGTCGGGCGGCCTGCTGCAGCGCGTGATGATCGCGGCGACCCTGGCCATGGACCCGCCGCTCCTCCTCGCCGACGAGATCACGACGGCACTCGACGTCACCACGCAGGAGGAGGTGATGGCGGTGATCGCCGACCTCCGCCGCCACCGCGACCTCGCCCTGCTGTTCATCACGCACGACCTGGCGCTGGCCGGTGCGGTCTGCGACCGCGTCGCGGTGATGCAGCACGGGCGCACCGTCGAGACCCTTCGTGCGGCGACGATGCGGAAGGATGCCGCGGATTCGTACACGCAGCGCCTGCTGTCGGCGACCCTGCCCGGCGACCTGATCGCGGACCGCGTCGAGGCCGACGAGCCGGTGCTCTCGGTCGACGGGCTGCGCAAGACCTTCCAGGTGCGCTCGCCGCGCGGCGGCCGCGAGGAGTTCGTGGCGGTCGACGACATCGGCTTCACGCTCGCTCGCGGCGGTTCGCTCGGCATCGTCGGCGAGTCGGGGTCGGGCAAGTCGACGACCGCTCGGATCATCTGCGGTCTCGAGACGGCGGATGCCGGGTCGGTCACCGTCAAGGGCGCCGACTGGACCCGGCCGGCCCGGCATGCGGCCGATCGGCGGGCCCGGGCGCGGATCGCGCAGATGGTGTTCCAGGATCCCTACCAATCGCTCGACCCCCGCCAGACCGTAGGGCAGTGCCTGTCGGAGGCGGTCGCGGTGCATCGGCGCGGCATCGGACGCGCCGAGCTCGATGCCCGCGTCGACGAGCTCATGGCCGCCGTGATGCTCGCACCCGCGCTCGCGGCGCAGCGACCGCGTTCGCTGTCCGGCGGCCAGCGGCAGCGCGTCGCGATCGCACGGGCGCTCGCGGCCGAGCCCGAGATCCTGGTGCTCGACGAGGCGGTCTCGGCCCTGGACGTCACGACTCAGGTCGAGATCCTGACGCTGCTCGACGGCATCCGTCGCACCACCGGCGTGGCGCTGCTGATGATCTCGCACGATCTGACGACCGTCCGGCGCCTCTGCGACCACGTCGTGGTCATGAAGTCCGGCGCGGTCGTCGAGCAGGGGCCGATCGCCGACGTCCTCGACCGCCCGCACGCCGAGTACACGCGCACCCTGCTCGATTCGATACCGCGGGCGGGGTGGGTGCCTCGGCGCCGGCTTCCGGCGCGCACGTCCGCCCTGCCGACGGTCGCGACCGCGACCACCCACATCCCTACGTCCCGAGGAGAGAGATGACCGACCGAGACCTGTGGCAGCTCAGCATGCGCGAGATCGCGGATGCCGTGCGCTCGCGTTCGACGACCGCGCGCGCGGTGATCGACGCCCACCTGGATCGCATCGACGCGATGAATCCCATCGTGAACGCGCTCACCGTCGTGTTCCACGAGCGGGCGCGCTCCCTCGCCGACGCGATCGACACGGCGCTCGACGCCGGCGAGACCGTCGGACCCCTCGCGGGCGTGCCGTTCACCGTCAAGGAGAACATCGACCTGACGTGGTCGGCGAGCACCAGCGGCTGGCCCTTCATGGCGGAGGCGGTCCCCGCCAAGGACGCCACGATGGTCCGCCGCCTGCTCGAGGCGGGCGCGATCCCCATCGGCCGCGGCAACATGCCCGACTGGGGCCTGCGCTGGGACACCGACAACGACCTGTTCGGCCGCACGCTCAACCCGTGGGACCCCTTCCGCGTGCCCGGCGGCTCGAGCGGCGGCGACGCGGTCGCGGTGGCGACCGGCATGACGCCACTCGGCCTCGGCAACGACTACGGCGGCTCGCTCCGGCTGCCCGCGTACGCCGCGGGCGTCTGCGCGCTGCGCCCGTCGGCCGGCCGCATCCCGGCGCCGATGGCCGACATCACCGAGCCGGTGTCGCTGTCACTGCAGTTCTTCGCCGTGAACGGGCCGATCGCCCGGCGCGTCGACGACCTCGACGCGGCCTTCACGATCATGCACGGCGCCGACGGCAGCGATCCGGCGGCCCTCACGCTGCCGCATCCGGCTTCGTACGACGGCCGCCGGCGGGTCGCCGTCGTGCGCGACCCGCTCGGCTGGGGCGTGGACCCGCAGGTCGCCGCCGCGGTCGACCGCGCCGCCGCCGCGCTCGCCGAGGCCGGATGGACCGTCGACGACGTCGAACCGCCCCTGATCGAGGAGGCGGCGACGCTGTGGCGTCGGATCTCGACCACCGAGATGGTCGGCGCCTTCCTCCCCGGCGCGCTCCCTGTGCCGCTGTCGCACGGCTCCACGCGGTACTTCCTCGACAACGCCGAGGAGACGGAGGTGCTCGTGTCGGGCGAGGCCTATGGCGGCGCCTGGGCGCAGCGCGCGGTCATCGCGGCCGCGTGGGAGAGGTTCCAGGCCGAGTACCCGATCGTGCTCGGCCCGGTCTCGGCGCGGCGCATGCCAGAGATCGGCTACGACCTGTCGGGCCCGGCGGCGACCACGGAGCTCTGGCGCGACCACCGGCTGCTGGTGACGGTCAACTTCCTCGGGCTGCCCTCGGTCGCCGTCCCTACCGGGCTGGATGAGGACGGTCTGCCGACGGGCGTGCAGCTCATCGGGCCACGGAACGCCGACCACATCTCCCTCGCGGCGGCACGCGATGTCGAGGCGGCACTGGGCGGGCTGACCCCCGTCGAGGCACGTGTCGCCGGAGCCGTCGCATGAGCGCCCTCGAGCCCGGGCTCGAGTTCGTGTTCGAGCTGAGGGTCGCGGTGTCCGAGCCGATCCGCGTCGGGCGCACGGCATCCGAGGATCTCAACGTGACGCCCATCGTCGGCGGCACCGTCGTAGGGCCGCGGCTGAACGGACGCGTGCTGGGGGTCGGCGCCGACTGGTGGGTGACGCGGGGCGCGACCACGCAGCTCGACGCGCGCTACCTGATCGAGGCAGACGACGGCGCGGCCGTCGACGTCGTCAACCGCGGCTACTGGCACGCCGGCGAAGACGTCGAGCGGCGCCTCTACGCCGGCGAGGACGTCGGTGAGGACGAGCTGTACTACCGCACCGCCTTCGTGTTCCAGACCGGTGCCGAGGCGCACCGCTGGCTCACCGAGGCGCAGTTCGTCGGCTACGCGCGGCCCGAGCCCGGGCACGTCTGCATCCGGGTGTTCCGCGTGCGCTGACGCTCACCGATGCTCGAGGCGGGCATTACCCGCGGCCTTTCGCGGAGTCAACCCCGTGCCCCGGCACCGCTCGGTTTCGTACGGTGGCTGTTCCAGTGAAAGGAGCCGTCATGGCGACCAGCATTGTGACAGCAGAGATCGACGTGGATGCCCCGATCCGGGCCGTCTACGACCAGTGGACCCAGTTCGAGGAGTTCCCGCGCTTCATGTCCGCGGTGGAGCGCATCGACCAGCTCGACGACCAGCGCACCCACTGGATCGTGAACATCGGGGGAGTGGAGCGCGAGTTCGACGCCACCATCACCGATCAGGTGCCCGACGACCACATCTCGTGGGCGAGCCACGGTGAGAAGCTCCACACCGGCCGTGTCAGCTTCGTGCCGGCGGGCGACGGCACTCGGGTCTCCCTCGAGATGACCTGGGTGCCCGAGTCCTTCACGGAGAAGGCCGGCGCCGCGCTCGGCATCGACGAGCGGGCCGCGAAGAAGGACCTCGAGCGCTTCAAGGAGTTCATCGAGGAGCGCGGCCGTGAGACGGGCGGCTGGCGCGGCGAGATCCACGGCGGGTCCACCCGCGAGGTCTGACCCGCCGCGCGTCTGAATCCCGCTCGAGGAGAGGAGAACCCGATGTCCGACAGCCTTCCCGCCGACATTCCGCCGGCACCCGACGGCCAGGTCGGGGAGCAGGTCGGCGTGCAGCCGCTCCGCGACCGCGACACGTCGATCGAACCCGACCCCACCCGCGACCCCGCGCAGGCCGAGTGGGATCGCACGACCGCGCTCGACGCCGGCGAGGACCCGGACGTCGAGACGGCGACCGGTGACGACCCGGCGCATCTGCCCTCCGACGGCGACGATGTGCCGCGTGAGGATCTGCCGTCGGCGGCGCTGCAGCCCGATACCCAGGGCTTCAGCCCGGAAATCGCGGAGCTCGGGGACGCAGGGCAGGGCGACCTCGCGCCCGAGGACTACTAGGCAGCCGACGTGCGCATCCTCCTGTGGCCGATCCACGGCGGCTACACCGACGCCTTCGTCCGCGGTGAGCACGAGTACCTCCTGCCGGTGCGCGACGTCCGTCCCGGCGAGGACGACGGCGTCAGCGGCTGGGGATGGCAACGAGCCCGCGCCGTCGCCTTCGACGCCCTGCGCGCCGAACACATCGACGCCGTGGTCCTGCAGCGCCCGGAAGAGATCGAGCTGGTCGAGACGCTGACGGGCCGGGTACCCGGCCGTGATCTGCCGGCGGTCTATCTCGAGCACAACACGCCCGGTCCGGCGGCGTTCACCACGCGGCATCCGCTCGCCGACCAGCGCGACATCCCGATCGTCCATGTCACGCACTTCAACCGGCTGTTCTGGGACAACGGCGTGGCGCCGACGACGGTGGTCGAGCACGGCGTGCCCGATCCGGGTCCGCTCTACTCCGGAGAGCTGGCCCGGATCGGCGTCGTCGTGAACGAGCCGGTGCGGCGGTGGCGTGCCACCGGAACCGACCTGCTGCCCGCGTTCACCCGCGAGGCGCCGCTCGACGTGTTCGGCATCGACGCCGGCCGGCTCGCGGACGCGTTCGACGACGATCCTGCGATCGTCGGGGTGGAGAGCCTGGCGCCGCAGCGACTGCACGCCGAGCTCGCCCGGCGCCGCGTGTATCTGCATCCGTTCCGGTGGACCTCGCTCGGGCTGTCGCTGATCGAGGCGATGCATCTCGGGATGCCGGTGGTCGCGCTCGCGACGACCGAGGCCGTGCGGGCCGTGGCAGCGGGCACAGGGGTCGTCTCGACGGACATCGACGACCTGCGCCGAGCTGCTCGCGCCTTCCTGGAGGAGCCGGAGTGGGCTGCGGAGGTGGGCGCGCGGGCGCGTGAGCACGCCCTGGCGCACTACGGCCTGCCGGCGTTCCTCGCCCGCTGGGACGAGGTGCTGCTCGAGGCCATCGCGGCCCGGCCAGGCCCCGGCGTGGTCTACGCGAACGCGAACAGCGGCGGGAACGCCACGACGACGATCGACGCCCACGCCAGGTAGACCGGGAGGAAGCCGGTCTGCCACCGCTCCAGCCGCTCGAACGGAGCGCGGCGCATCGTGAAGCGCAGCTGCAGCCAGGCCGCGCCGGCGAGGTTCGCGAACAGGATCACATTGAGTCCGAGCGAGGCGAGCTTGTTGGGACTCGCCCCCCATTCCGCGATGCGGCCGATCATCGCCACGAGCACCATGATGTCGACGACGAGCGCCGCCACGACCATGACCAGCTGCAGCCGGTCGAACAACGACGGCGGGGCGAGCGGCTCGCGGGCCGACAACGCGTACAGCAGCAGTCCCACGACGACCACGAGCACGATGTCGAAGAGGATCAGCAGGTCGCGCTGACCGAACGCCTCGGTCTCGCCGCCGTCGACGAGGCTTCCCTGCAGGAACCCGGCGACGATGAAGGCGAGCAGCAGCAGGGTGAACAGCGGTGTGAACAGTTTCGTCAGCACCGGCGCGATGTTCTCGATCACGCTCTGCTTCGCCTCGACCAGCCATGCGGAGATCACGACCGCGCCCGCGACGCCGCACGGCACCATGAACTCCTCGACGAACCACTCCGCGTCGAGGCTGATCGCCGAGAACACGCCCATCGTGAGAGCGACGAGCACGCCGCCGCCGAGGGCGATGAGGGCGAGGTACACCAGCCATTCGCCAGTGAACCTGATGAAGTCCATGCGCGAACGACTCGATCGCACCCGGCCGTCGACGTAGGCGATGCCGGTCACGATCCAGAGCGCAACGGCGACGTGGGTGGCCGCCAGCACGAGCGTCGCGCCGTCCGGAGCGAAGGGATAGACCGCCATCACGACGGCGGCGATCGCGAACGGCACGCCGACCATCGCGATCGTGGGCACCGACGCCCTGCGACGCACCAGGAAGTACGTCGCGAGGAACGGCAGCACGAGCAGCGCGGCGAAGCGCGCGTAGAAGTCGCCGTCTTCACCGAAACGGATGCCGAACAGGGCCGGGATCTTGATCGCCAGGGCCGCGGCGACCGCCAGCCCGACGGCGAGTACGAGCCCGCCGGTGCGCGGCGCGCGGGACTCGCCGGGGATCATGAGCTGCTTCCACAGCCGGTCGGAGTGCTCGCGGGCGAACTCGCGCGACAGGTCGTCGAGGCCGCCGAGCCGCTTCACGGCGACGAGGAAGGACTCATCGGCGTCGAGACCGGATGCCGCGAGCCGGTCGATCTGCCCGCGCAGATGGTCTTCGAGCTCGTCGACGTCGCGCCCGTCGATCGCCTCGGGGCGCGAGACGTACGCCCGCCACGCCGAGATCTGGTCTTCGATGCGGGGTTCGAGGTGATCCGCCATCTCACGCACCTCCGAACGCCGGGGTGCCGGCGAAGTCCGTGCCGCCGTCGCGCTCCGACCACACGCGCTGCAGCGCACGGCTGACCACGGCCCATTGCTGCCGCTGCTCGGCGAACGCCGCGCGGCCGCTGCTGCTGAGGCGATAGTGCTTGCGCGGGCGACCGCTGGGGGATGCGCCCCACGAGGACTCCACGTGCCCGAGGCGCTCGAGCCGGTGCAGCAGCGGATAGAGCATGCCGTCGCTCCATTCCAGCTCGCCGCCCGAGAGCTCGCCGACGCGCTGCAGGATCGCGTAGCCGTACGACTCGCCGTCGGCGAGGATGCCGAGCACCATCGGCGTCGCCGCGGCGGCGACGAGGTCTTTGCCGATCTTCACATCGTCCTCCATGCGTAGAAGTCCTATGTACATAGAAGTACAAGTTACCTAGAACTGCAAGGTACGCAGATGACATCGGATGACGGCGCCCGATCGCCACGGGGAATGCGTGTGCCCGCGCCGTGTTCTGATGGAAGGGCGAACCCACCGCCTCCCCGGACGAAGGACCTGCATGACCCTCCCCGCGAGCACCCCCGAGACCGTCACCGACGCGCGCTGGCGCGCCGTATCGTCCGACCACGGCGTCGCCGCGCTCCGGCACACGCATTGGCTCGACGGCGAGGCGCGCGCGTACGACGTCGCCCCGGGACTCTGGCGCGCGGTGGACGGACGGGTGGTCGGCAGTGGGCTGCGCGCGGACGCACCGGATGCGGCAGCCGACGAGATCGTGCTCGCGCCGGGGGAGCACTTCGACGTCGGACGCCTGCGCCTGAAGGCCATCAGCCGCGAGGGTGCGCCCGCGCTGCGGGTCTTCGACCCTGAGACACCCGGACGCACGCGGCTGCGCGGCATCCTGTCGTTCCCTCACGACGACGCGTGGGCGATCACGGGTGTGTTCCGCCCGGCGGCCGAGGGCCAGATCAACGTCATCCGGAGTGTCGACGGGTACGAGCGGGAAGAGCCCGCGGTCGGCACGATCGCGCTCGAGGTGGACGGTGCGCCGGTCGAGCTCACGGTCACCGGCGATCCTGCCGAGGGGCTGAGCGCCGTGATCGCGGACGCGACGAGCAACGTCGACGCGTACCGCTTCCGCTTCCTCGAGATCGACGCGCCGGCCGCCGACGGGTCGGTCACGGTCGACTTCAACAACGCCTACCTGCCGCCGTGCGCCTTCAGCGACCACTACGTGTGCCCGCTGCCTCCGGCGAACAACCGTCTCCCCGTGCGCGTCGAGGCGGGGGAGCGCGCGACCGTCGTCGACTGAGCCCGCCCGCGTTCGGGCTGCCCGACAGCGTTCCGGGCGAAAGCGCCGGTCGCGCCGCGGGCATCGGGGCGAGGACAATGGGGGCCGCAGCCGGAGTGTGTCCGGCGTGGCCTGATCCGAGGAGCCGACATGGCCCGTTCCCTCTCCGAGATCCGCGAGCGATCCCGCGAGCGCGCACGTGCGCGAGCTGCGGCGCGCGCCGAGCTGAAGAACACCGCGTACGAGATCTTCATCGGCGCGCTGTCGATCCTGTCGATCGTGAACCTGGTGTTCGTCTACGTCATCGCGGGCGACTCGGCGCTCGAACTCGTGCTGTCGGTCATGAACGCGCTGTTCAGCGCCATCTTCCTCGGCGACTTCATCTATCGGATCTCGACCGCGCCCTCGCCGGGGCGCTACTTCTTCCGCGGGTTCGGCTGGGCCGACCTCCTCGCCAGCCTGCCGTTCCCGCAGTTCAAGATCCTGCGCCTGTTCCGGCTGCTGCGGGTGTTCCGGCTCCTGCGCGAGCTGGGCCCGCGGACGGTCTGGGCGACGCTCACCCATGACCGCGCCAACAGCGCGCTGATGACCTTGCTCCTGATGGGCGTCCTCGTGCTGCAGTTCGGCAGCATCACGATCCTCGCTGTCGAAGAGAACGCCGACGGCGCCAACATCACCTCCGCCTCCGACGCGCTCTGGTACACCCTCGTCACGATCTCGACGGTCGGCTACGGCGACCGATTCCCGGTGACCAATGCCGGTCGGCTCATCGGCACGCTCATCATCGTCGTCGGCGTCGGCATCTTCGGAACGTTCACCGGGTACCTGGCGAACCTGTTCCTCGGTCCGGGCAGGGGCGGAGCGGAGGCGGCGGAGACGGATGCCGATGCCGCCGCCGCGACCGACGAACCGGCCGCTCCGACCGATGCCGACGCCGACCAGCCCTCGCTCGCGCGGCACGCGGCGCACGGCGTCGCCGCCGGGGCCGCGGCGGGTGCCGTCGGCGCCGGTGTGGCGGCCGGGGCGGGGAGCGCGGCCGACGGCGACGCCGGCGGGTCGACGCTGCCTGTCTCTGAGACTCCGGCGATTCCCGAGCCGGCGGCGGTGCCCGAGCCGGCGGCGATCGTTGAGCCCGCGGCATCCGGGGCTGCCATCGACGGGGAGGTGACGGCCGAGCGGCTGCGGGCGCTGCTCGTGCAGTCCGAGCAGGCGATGGCCGAGATCAGGCGGCTGCTCGCGGACGCCAGGCCCTAGGGCGCTGCCGCGGTTCCCACCGAGGGCGGGGCGCTGTCGGCCGCTGCCGGTGCTCGCGGAGATGCCGCCGCCTGCGGGCGGGTCGAGCTGCGGACGATCAGATGCGTGGGCAGGGGCGTGTCCTCGGTCACGCTGTCAGGCTCTTCGACCGCGATGAGCACCTTCTGCATCATCAGCTCGCCGAGGCTCGCGAAGTCCTGGCGCACGGTGGTGAGTGCGGGGTAGAGGTAGCCGGCCTCGGGCACGTCGTCGAAGCCGACCACGCTGATGTCCTCCGGCACCCGCAGCCCGCGCTCGCGCAGCGCCGACAGCAGGCCGATCGACATGTGGTCGTTCGAGGCGAACACGGCGGTGCCGGACGAGATGTCGAGGTCGGCGCCGAGCCGGTAGCCGCTCGCGGCCGACCAGTCGCCGTGTCGCGGCTCGACGACTTCGAGGCGGTGGGAGGCCAGCTCGTCGCGCCACCCGCGGATGCGTTCGAGGGCGTCGGGGGCGCGCTGCGGCCCGGCAAGGTGGAGGATCCGCGTGTGGCCGAGCTCGGCCAGGTGCCGCACCGCCGAGCGCGCACCGCGGTACTGGTCGATCGAGACGATCAGCGGACTGCGCCGGGCGGTGGCGGCAGCGGCCACCACCGGGATGCTGAGGTCCAGGCCTCGCACGACCTCGAGCACACCGACATCCACCACGATCAGCACGATCGCGTCGACCCGCTGCCGGAGCAGCGACTCGATCACCGATCGCACGGCGGCCGGGTCGGGGTCGAGAGCGCTCACCGTCTCGACGCTGTAGCGCTCGGCCCGTGCGGCGAAGTTGAAGGCGGTCGCGACCGAGGTCGGGCCGTAGTCCGACACACCTGGTGCGACGAGCCCGATGGTGCGGGTGCGGCGCGTGACGAGAGCCCGTGCGGCGGGGGAGGGGCTGTACCGCAGCTGCGCGATCGCCTGCTCCACGCGTGCGCGGGTGGCGGGGCGGACGTTGGGCAGGTCGTTGAGCACCCGCGAGACCGTCTGGTGGGAGACGCCCGCGAGCCGGGCCACGTCGAAGATGTTCGCGGACCGCGCCGGCTTGTCGTCGGTCATCGCGCCGCCTCGTCGTCGTCGTCGGCGTCGTCGGCCTGTGCCACGAGCGCCATGAGCGACTCGACGGTGAGCGTCTCGGAGGGGAGGGTGTCGACGACGCGGCCCCCGCGGAGGATCGCGACGCGGCTCGCCACGCGCAGCACCTCCTCGAGCTCCGCCGAGATGAAGACCACCGACAGCCCGTTGTCGGCGAGCTCTCCCACGAGGTTCTGGATCTCGACCTTGGCGCCGACGTCGATGCCCCGCGTCGGCTCATCGAGGACGAGCACGCGCGGGGACAGTGCGAGCAGGCGTGCCAGCAGCACCTTCTGCTGATTGCCGCCCGACAGTGTGCCCGCGGGACGGTCCGGATCGGCCGGCCGGATGTCGAGCGCCTCGATCCAGCTCATCGCCAGCTCCCGGCGCCGCTGATCCCGGATGCGCCGGAACACGCCTCGCTCGGCCTGCAGCGCGAGCGTGATGTTGTCCTGCACGCTCAGCTCGCTGATGATGCCCTCGGTGCGCCGGTTCTCCGATGAATAGACGACGCCGAACGCGATGGCCTCGCGAGGGCTGCGCGGGTCCACGCGTCGGCCGCTGATCGTGATGATCCCGGCGTCCAGCCGGTCGGCGCCGGTGATGGCGCGGGCCAGTTCCGTGCGTCCCGAGCCGAGGAGCCCCGCGAGCCCGAGCACCTCGCCCTCGTGCAGGTCGAGGTCGGCCTCGGCGATGCCGGGAGCGACCGTCACCCCTTCCGCGGTGAGGAGAGCGGATGCCTCCTCCGGCGCGGCGTCGACGCGGTCGCGTGTGCCGAGGTCGGAGAGGCTGCGCCCGAGCATCTTCTCGACGAGATCGATCCGCAGCAGCTCCGTGGGCACGTACTCGCCGACGAGCCTGCCGCCGCGGAGGACGGTGATGCGGTCGGCGATCTCGTAGACCTGGTCGAGGAAGTGGGAGATGAAGATGATGGCGACGCCGCGCTCCTTGAGGTCGCGGATCACACGGAAGAGCTCGGCCACCTCGTCGATGTCGAGGCTCGACGTGGGCTCGTCGAGCACCAGCACCCGCACGTCGATCGAGATCGCGCGGGCGATGGCGACGAGCTGCTGGACGGCGAGCGAGTGGCTTCCCAGCATCGACGCCGGATCGATCGTCAGCCCGAGCCCCGACAGCACCCCCGCGGCGCGCTCGCGCATCGCCGACCAGTGGATGGTGCCGAACCGGCGCGGTTCGCGACCGAGGCAGATGTTCTCGGCCACCGTGAGATTCGGCAGCAGGTCGATCTCCTGGTAGACCGTGCTGACCCCCGCCCGCAGCGCATCGGCCGGCGTGGCGAAGCGGACGGCATCCCCATCGAGTTCGATGCGCCCGGCATCCAGGTGCAGCGCCCCGGTGAGGGCTTTGATGAGCGTCGACTTGCCGGCGCCGTTCTCTCCCATGAGGGAGTGCACCTCGCCCGGGAACACGCGGAAGCGCACGTCGTCGAGCGCGGTCTCCGCGCCGAACCTTACCGTCGCCCCGGTGAGTTCCATGAGCGGACGCCGCTCGTCCATCCCGCCATTATGTCGCGAGACGCGAACGGGTCCGCTCATGGCACTCGGGTCATCTGCGACGGTCCGACCGGGTGACGATGAAGCGCTGCACGACGATGAAGACCAGCAGCAGCCCGCCGATGATGATGCGGGTCCACGACTGCTCCGCACCCATGAACGCGATGATGGTCTTGATCACGCCGTACACGAGCACGCCG
Source organism: Microbacterium sp. B35-30 (assembly GCF_010634855.1). Lineage (GTDB taxonomy): Bacteria > Actinomycetota > Actinomycetes > Actinomycetales > Microbacteriaceae > Microbacterium. The sequence continues at coordinate 42,521 of NZ_MWLQ01000018.1, forward strand.
ATCATCGAGCCGATCACGTAGCCGGACCCGCCCGTCAGGAGCGTGCCGCCGATCACGACCGCCGCGATCGCGTCCAGCTCGGTGCCGACGCCGTTGAGGGGATATCCTGCGCCGGAGTAGGCCGTGAGGACGAGGCCGGCGAGACCGCCGCACACGCCGCTGATGACGTAGACGAGGATCTTCGTCCGAGCGACCGGCAGGCCCATCAGCCGCGCCGACTGCTCGTTGCCGCCGATGGCGTAGATCGTGCGTCCGAATCGCGTCCACTGCGTCACGAAGACGCCGATCGCCACGATGAGGAGGGCCAGGATGCCGGTGGGCGTCAGGTACCAGTCGCCCACCGTGAGCCGGGTGCGCTGCAGCCAGAGCACCGCGGGGTCTTCGACGCGGATGGACGAGAGGCTGACGACGAAGGCGAGGCCGCGTGCCAGGAACAGGCCCGCCAGCGATGCGATGAACGGCTGCACATCGAAGTAATGCACGAGCACGCCGATCAGCAGGCCGATGGCTGCGCCGCCGAGCAGCATGAGCGGTATGGCCACGATCGCCGGAAGGCCGTCCGCCAGCAGCTTCGCGCAGAGGATGCCGGTGAACGCCATGACCGAGCCGACCGAAAGATCGATGCCGCCCGTCAGGATGACGAACGTGAGACCGACGGCGAGGATGAGCAGGTAGGCGTTGTTCAGCAGCAGCGCCGACATGTTGCGCGGCGTGATGAAGTTGCCGAAGGCGAACTGCGCGCCCACCAGGAGCACGATCAGGATCACGATGGCCGCGAACGTCGGCATGAGCGACGAATGGCGGCTCATGAAGGTCGCGTAGCGGTCGGCGAGCGTCGGACGCCCCGCCTCGGTCTGAGTCGTCGTGGTCATCGGACCGCCTCCGCCTTCGTCGGCTCCGTCGTTGTCGGGGGTGTGGGTGCGGGCGTGCTCGGACCGCCGCCGTCCGGGCGGCGTGAGGCGAACAGCCCGCGGGCGAGTCGGTGAAGCCGCGGCGACTGGACGAGGACGACCACGACCACGACCGCCGCGAAGAACACGGGTGCCTGCGCAGAAGGCACGCCGAGGAACAGGATGGTGGATTCGAGCGTCTGGATCGTCAGGACGCCGACGACCGTTCCGGCGATCGTGAACTTGCCGCCCATCAACGACGTGCCGCCGAGCACGACGGCGAGGATCGCATAGAGCTCGATGTACAGCCCCGCGGCATTGGCGTCGGCCGCCATGATGTTCGAGCTGTAGAGGACGCCCGCCATGCCGGCCAGCACGCCGCTCGCGGCGTAGGCGCCGAAGACGATGCCGCGAGCGCGGACGCCCGCCAGACGGCTCGCCTCGGGGTTGATGCCGACGGACTCCGTCAGCACGCCGAGCGCGGTGCGCCGCTCCAGCAGTGAGATCACGACGATCGCCGCCACCGAGATGAACAGCGCGAACGGGAGCCCGATGACGTACCCGGTCGCGATGAACTTGTAGGGCGCGCTGGTGACCGTGGTGATGAAACCGTCGGTGATGAGCAGCGCCACGCCGCGGCCGGCGAGCATGAGCACGAGGGTCGCGATGATCGGCTGGATGCCCAGCACGGCGATGAGGAAGCCGTTCCAGACGCCCAGGACGAGGGCCACGAGGATGCCGACCAGGAGCGCGACCGCCACGGTGGCGCCGCTGCCGGGATCGCCGGAGGTATCGATGATCGTCAGTGCGACTGCCCCCGAGACGGCCATGATGGCTCCGACCGAGAGGTCGATGCCCCGGGTGGCGATGACGATCGTCATCCCGAGGGCCACCAGCATGAGCGGAGCGCTGTTGCGGAGGATGTCGATCAGCGCGCCGTACAGCTGGCCGTCGCGCACGGTGATGCTGATGAACTGCGGTCGCGCGATCGTGTTGACCACGATCAGTGCGAGCAGGGCCATGACCGGCCAGAACAGCCGGTGTGTGACGAGCTTCTTCACGCTGCGCTCCCCTCGCCCTCATTGGCGATGTAGTCGATGAGCAGGTCGAGGTCGACGGTGCTGGAGTCGAGCTCGCCGATGCGGCGTCGATCGCGCATGACGACGACTCGCTGTGCCAATCGAAGCACTTCTTCGAGCTCCGATGAGATGAATACGACAGACAGGCCCTGCGCCGAGAGCTCGGCGACCTTGCGCTGGATGTCGGCCTTCGCCCCGACGTCGATGCCGCGGGTGGGCTCGTCGAGGATGATCAGCTGCGGCGCGGTCGCCAGCCAGCGGGCGAGAAGCACCTTCTGCTGGTTGCCGCCCGACAGATTGCGCACCAGCATGTCCGGGTCAGCCGGTCGCACACCGAGTGCCGAGATGTACTCCGAGACCACCTGGTCGCGTTCCGCACGGCGCACGGGCCGCATCCATCCCCGCTTCGCCTGGATGCCGAGCACGATGTTCTCGGCGACCGTCAGGTCGGCGATGATCCCCTCGGCGCGGCGGTCCTCGGAGGAGAACGCGATGCGGTGGTCGATCGCGTGTCGGGGCGACGTGAGCCGTGCCGGCCGACCGCCGATCTCGACCGTTCCCGAGTCGGCCTTGTCGGCGCCGTACAGCAGTCGCACCAGTTCGGTGCGGCCAGAGCCGAGGAGTCCGGCGAGGCCGACGACCTCGCCCTCGTAGATGTCCAGGTCGGCGGGCTCCAGCATCCCTCGCCGTCCGACGCCGGTGGCGCGCAGCACCGGCGCCGCGGTCCGGTCGATGACGCGATCGGCCGTGCGCGAGATGGCCGCGAGCTCGTCGAGCTCGCGCCCGATCATCTGGCTCACGAGGCTGTCGCGCGGCAGATCGACGGCGAGGTGCTCGCCGACGAGCCGGCCGTTGCGCAGCACGGTGATGCGGTCGGAGATCTCGTAGACCTGCTCGAGGAAATGGCTGACGAACAGGATCGCGACGCCCTGGTCGCGGAGCTCCCGGATCACCGCGAACAGGCGTTCGACCTCACCGCGGTCGAGGCTGGAGGTCGGCTCGTCGAGGATGAGCACCTTCGCGTCCAGCACCATGGCACGGCTGATGGCCACGAGCTGCTGGATCGCGATCGAGTGGCTGGAGAGGATAGAGCGCGTGTCGATGGAGAGGCCGAGGCCTGCAAGGTGCTCGGCGGCGAGCCGGTGGACCGCCTTCCAGTCGATGCCCGCCCGGCCGCGCGGCTCGTGCCCGAGCATCACGTTCTCGCCGACCGAGAGGTTGGAGCACAGGTTGACCTCCTGGTAGACGGTGGAGATCCCGGCCGCCTGCGCGTCGGCGGTGGCGGCGAAGATCCGCTCCTCACCGTCGACCTCGATGGTGCCGCGGTCGATCTTGTACACGCCGGTCAGCGCCTTGATGAGAGTCGACTTGCCGGCGCCGTTCTCCCCCATGAGGGAGTGGACCTCACCGCGGCGGAGCGTGAAGTCGACGTGGTCGAGGGCGAGGACGCCGGGGAAGCTGATGGTGATGCCCCGCATCGCGACGGCGGGGGTGTCTTCGTTGACGGTCATGCGATCCGTGCTTTCGTGTCGAGTCCGACGTCCGTCGGGGATCGGCTTCAGTCGATCCCCGACGAACGCGGGGACGGGGATCAGTACGCGCGGGAGTCGATGACCTCGGCGGCCTGCTCCTGCGTGAAGGACTGGTCCTCGAGGTAGTTCTCCTTCTCGACGTCGTTGCCGTCGAGCACGTCGGTCACGAGGCCGGCGGCGAGCTCGCCGAGCAGCGGGTTGCACTCCACGATGAAGTTGATCTTGCCGTCGACGAGGGCCTGCATGCCGTCATGCACCGCGTCGATCGAGACGATCTTGATGTCCTCTCCGGGAACGCCGCCGGCTGCCTCGATCGCCTCGATCGCGCCGAGCGCCATGTCGTCGTTGTGCGCATAGAGCAGGTCGATGCCGTCCACGCCGTACTTCTGGAGGAAGCCCTCCATGACCGTCTTGCCGCCGTCGCGCGTGAAGTCGCCGGTCTGCGAGTCGATCGTCTCGATCGCCGTGCCCTCGATCCCCTCGTCGAAGCCCTCGGCACGGTCGTTCGCGGGCGCGGAGCCCGTGGTGCCCTCGAGCACGACCATCTTCGTCGGGGTATCGCCGAAGTTCTCGGCCGCCCACTCGCCGGCGGTCACGCCCTCCTTCTTGAAGTCGAGCCCGACCCAGCTCGCGTACAGATCGTCGGATGAGGTGACCGTGCGGTCTTCCAGCACGACCGGGATGCCGGCATCCGACGCCTCCTGGAGCACGTCGTCCCACCCGTCCTCCACGATCGGGGCGATGACGATCGCGTCGACGCCCCGGCTGATGAAGTCGCGGACCGCCGCGATCTGCGCCGCCGGGTCGTTGTCGGCGGCGTTGAAGATGAGCTCGAAGCCGTTGTCCTCGGAGAACGCCTCCTTCATCGACTCGGTGTTGGCGCTCCGCCAGCCCGACTCGGAACCGGTCTGCGCGAAGCCGACCGTCACGAGTTCGTCGCCGCCGTCGCCCCCTGCGCCGTTGCCCGAGCTCGCGCAGCCTGTGGCCACCAGTGCCAACGCTCCCAGAAGCGCTGCACCGGCGAGAATCCTGTTCTTCATTCCCAAAACCTCCTCGTTCGGGTCCGGCATCGACGCCGGTATCACTGTGCCGCGGGCCGCACTCGTGCCGCCCGTCCGCCTGAATGTTAGCCTTCACATTCCGGGTTCGCGCAAGATGTGAGCGGTAACATTTGCGTAACGCGGGCAGAAGCCAGGGTTGCCGAACCGCGAGAATCCGCGAATCGCGGCCGAAAGTGAGGGATCACATAGCAGTGGCCCGTCCGTCATCGAAGCCGTCATGGTCACCCGAGCGGATGAGCGCGTTCACAACACGGCGGACCGCGGACACTGCTGTCCGCCGGGATGCCTCGCGCTCAGTGACGCGAGGCGACCGCGTTCCACACACCCGCACCGAGTACGACGGTGGCGGCGAGCAGCGGTGCGCCGAGGGCGGTCCCCGCCCCCGCGGCGTCGGCGACGAGGCCGGTGACGGCGGATGCCCCGGACTGGCCGACGACGACCGCCGAGCCGAGCATCGTCATGACGGTCGCTGAGCGACCACGGGGGCTGAAGGCGGCCGCCAGGCTGTACTGGGTCACGAGCGTCGGGCCGATGCCCACGCCGATGACGAGCAGGCAGATCGCCATCGCGCCGACCGTGCCGACGAAGGGCAGCGAGACCGCGCCCGCGACGAGGATGCCGGCGAACGTCAGCCATCGAGCCCGCAGCGTGAAGCCGGCCGGGAACAGCGCGACGCCGAGGGCGAGCGCGGCGGATCCGATGCCCATCGCGCCGTAGACGAGTCCCGCCTGCTCCGGCACGCCGCGCTCGGCCATGAACGCGGTGAGCGAGGTCAGCATCGCGCCGAAGAAGAGCCCCATGCCCAGCGCGCCGACGACGGGTGCGAGCACACGCGCGCGGAAGAGCTCGCGCAGCGGCGCCTGCTGGGGACGGACGCCGTCGACGGATGCCGCGGCCTTCGCGGCGGTCGGGTGCAAGGCGAACGCGGTCACGAAGACCAGGCCGAGTACGGCGGCGCCGATCACGGGTGCCGCGGGGTTGAGCGTGGTCGCCAGCAGGCCGACGATGACCGGGCCGAAGACGAAGACGATCTCGTCCGCCGCGGATTCGTACGCCATCGCGCCGTTGACCGTCGACGTGCGGCGCTCCGCCGGGTACGCCCGTGCGATGAGGCCGACGAGGCGGCTCCGCGAGAGCGGCGCGACCTGGGGCATCGAGGCGCCGATGAAGAACGCGACCGCCAGGAGGGCGACATCTCCGACCGGTGCGAAAGCGAGCCACGCGAACGCGCCCAGCAGAACGCTGTTGACCACGCCGGCGATCAGCAGCACCCGGCGCTGGCCGAAGCGGTCGGCGGCAGCGCCCAGGAGCGGGCCGACGAGGGCCGTGCCGAGACCGGTCATCGCACTGGTCACGCCGCCCAGAGCGAGCGATCCACGCGCCGACACGACGAGCGTGAGGATGCCGACCACCATCATCGCGAACGGCAGGCGTGCGATCAGTGCGACGGGGAAGTACGCGTAGCCGGCTTCGCGGATGAGGCTGGGGCGTCGGGCGGTGTCAGCAGGGCGCGGTCGCGCGTGGGTGAGGGTCGTGTGCATCGTGGTTCGGGGCTTTCCGGCCGCAACGGCGGCATTGCGTGCCGCCTTGTCCGCAGCGAGAGAAGGCCGCAGGCAGGTAGATGCACATCGAGGATGGCCCCGTCAGTCTACCGGGGACCACCTGAACGGGGCCTGGCTGCGGTGTCAGAGCACGGCGCCGACCATCGCCTCGCCGAGCGGGGTGCGGCGGTGCAGCACGCGGGCGCCGTCCCGCGTGCTTGCGAGCAGGCCCGCGTCGCGCAGCACGGTGAGGTGGTGCGACGCGGTCGAGATCGCGAGCGCGGTGTCCCGCGCCACCTGGGAGGTGGTCCGCGGCTCGTGGGCGTCGAGCAGGATGCGGGCGCGCGCGGGTCCCAGCAGCGCGCCGAGCGCCGACGTCACGTCGGCGGGGTCGCGCGCCCAGCTCGCGGTGACCCCCTGCGCCGGGTAGAACAGCGTCGGCTGCGCCGGCGGCTCGGTGAGCACGAAGCATCCGGTCGCGCCCATGACCGACGGCACGAGCACCAGCCCGCTTCCCCGGCAGTCGACGACCTCGCTCCAGATCCGCATCGCGACGCGCACCGCGCCGTCGTGCCATTCCACGCGGTCGTGCAGCGTCTGGATCATGGCGCCGATGCCGCTCTCGGCGATGCGGCGGGAGCGCACGGCGATGTCTGCCCGCAGCAGCCGCTCGAGCTGGGTCCAGACCGGAGCGATGCCCGTGTTCCACACCGACAGCCATGCCTCGGCGATCATCGCGCGGGCGCGGTCGGGGTGATCCAGCATGCTCTGCACGGCGGCCTGGCGGGCACCCTCGGTGCGTACCAGCACCTTGGTCATGTCGACGCGGAAGCGCTCGTCGTCGATGTCGCGCAGCCGCTCGGCCTCGGCCTCCGGCGTGAGCTCCCACGTCGGCGTTGTCGTGAAGAAGTCGGGGAAATACCCCTCGTCGCGGATCAGCAGCGCGAGCACCTCGAAGTCGTCGCGCGGGATCGTGCTGCGGGCCGTCCGCATCCATCCCCACTGCAGCGGGTACTCGTCGGGTCGGAGCAGCGTGCGCACGGCGTGGCACAGCTCGTGACCCGGCGAGACGCCGAACCGGATCGCGGTCAGGTCGCCCGGTGCGAGCTGGAAGTCGACGAACTTTCGATCCACATCGAAACTATAGGGCGCTCGCAGGGCGGCGAGGAGGCTGGTGCCACACCCCGCAGAAAGGACAGAGCACCTCATGAATACCACCATCCCGGCGATCGTCTCCGCCGCCGACCTGGTCGTCGGCACGGGTCGCCTCCGCCGATTCATCGGCGCCGAGCACGGCGCCGCCGTGTCGTACTTCTTCGTCGACACCGAGCCCGGGCTGGGTCCCGACATCCATCGCCACCCCTACGCCGAGACCTGGGTGCTGCTCGAGGGCGAGGCCCGCATCACGATCGACGGTGAGACATTGGACGCCGTCGCCGGCGACACGGCCACGGCCCCTGCGGGCGCCTGGCACCAATTCAAGAACTCGGGCAGCGGCCGCCTGCGCATGCTGTGCATCCACGCGTCGGACCGCATCATCCAGGAGTGGCAGGACGAACCCGGCGTGCTCGACATCCCCACCAGCGACTGATTGGATCCGGTTCATGACATTCCAGGCATATCTCGACAACATCGAGGCCAAGACCGGCCTCACGCCGCGGCAGTTCCTCGATATCGCGCACGAGAAGGGCTTCGGCGAAAGCACGAAAGCGACCCCGATCGTCGAATGGCTCGCCGCCGACTACGGCCTCGGCCGCGGGCACGCGATGGCGCTCGTCCACGTCATCACCAAAGGCCCGCAGATCAGCGACAAGCACGTCGGCACCGGCACCGCCCACTCCGACCCGTCGAACACCCTCTGGCTCGACGGCAAGGCGACGAACCCGAACCCCTGAATGACGGCGGCCGGACAGGACGCGATCGGCGTCCCGCCCGGCCGAGGGGCGCAGGGGATCGGAAGGAGCCGATCCCCCGGCACGTCCCTTACCCCTCGAGGGTGAATCTCACCTCGGTGGTGTTGCCGGCGACGTCGGCGACCACGAGCACGTTCTCGCCGAGCTGTGCGCCAGGCTGCCCGGGCTGGATGCGATCGATGTCACTCTTCGTTCCGGACGTCTCCTGCACCACTCCGTTGAGCGTCACCGATGCCACGCGGTCGTTATCGCGGATCTTGAAGCTCACCGCGGTGTACGTGCCGTCGCCGCCGCTCGTGAAGGCTGCGCCGCTCTTGACCTTGACGGTCGGCGCGGTGGCGTCGATCGACAGCGCGAACGAGGTCGTGGCCGAGACGTTGCCCGCTTCGTCCTTCGCGTAGTACCTCACGGTGTACGCGCCGTCGGCGAGGCCACCGACCGTCGCGGTGTGGGATGCCGCGGTGTCTCCGTCCAGCGCCGTGCGGGTGCTCTTGATGAGCTTGCCGCCCTTGTAGACATCGGCGACGATCTTCGCGAGTCCGACGTCGTCGGTCGCGTCGACCTGGATCGACAGCGCGGCGAGAGGTCCGGCGGCCGCCGGGGAGACCAGGACGGCTTCAGGAGCGGCGGTGTCGGGCGCCCACAGCGCGACGAGGTCGACGGATGTCGCGCCCGCGGGAATCGTCCATCCCGCAGGCAGCGGATCGCTCGAGCCTGCCAGTGCCCATCCGGCGAAGCGCTCGCCGCTGCGCGACCAGTCTTCGCCGGCGACGTCCGTGACGGAGGGCAGGCCGAAGCCCTGCGCGGGGGCGTCGATGGTCGCCAACTCATCACCCGAGACAAGCGTCACCCGCACCGGCAGGATGTAGGCCGACGTACCCTGCGCCGCCGTGCGGTCCGTGTCCTCGAGCATCCAGCGCGTTGCCGCCGCCGCATCCGTCAGCGTCATCGACACCCCCGAGCCGGGCCGCCCGTCCAGGACGAGCGAACGGCCGTTGGCCCGGTTCACGAGATGCCCGTCGTAGGCGTTCGCAGCGGTCGTGACGTCGGCCGCGAACGTCCACGTCTGGCGCGGGTCGGATGCGTCGCGCTCGATGCCGCGATACGCGACCTCCGTGTCGGAGACGGCGGCCAGCACGCCGCTGCCGTCCGACGCGCTGATGACGAAGCCGCCGCCCTCGTACGCGAGCTTCCAGACGCCGCCGCCCCACCGGAACCAGATCACCATGTCGCGCGACGGGTGGTCGGGATCGCCGGCGTAGCGATCGATCTGATACTCCGAACCCAGGCTGGCGGTGACGATCCGGAAGATGTCCTGGCCGTAGTCGACGTCCGTCGCCTCCACGCGGGCCGGCTGCGCGGGCTCTCGGCGGAAGTCGCCGTGGTAGATGTCGGGCCCCGCCACGTCCCATGGCGAGGGCATTGTGACGTCGTCCGGGTAGATCGACGCGAAGAAGGCGTACGACATCGGGTCGTATTCCTTCAGCTCCCCGCGCGTGTTGATGGGACTGCGCACGCCATCGTTCCAGTCGGGCTTCTCGGCCATGTTGTCGAACCAGATCGCCGAAAGCGTCGCGAAGAACTCGTCGCGGTTGGACATCGCGTAGGTGTTCGGCCAGCGACCGGTCGTGTAAGCGTTCTCGTACGCGGCGAAGAAGGCGTCGGAGAGGGTCGGGTCCGCCTGCTCCTCGATGCCGACCGAGAGCACCGCGTGACCGAATTCGTGCACGAGGATGTTCTCGTTCGGGTACGCCGTGTTCAGGAACGCGTTGGCGTCGCCACGCGTGCGCAGCACGTTACGCTCCGAGATCGACGACACGCAGTCGTTCCACATATTCCCGCCGTAGCCCTCAACGTCGTACATGGTCGGGTTGTACCCGCCCCGGTGCTCGGGAACGAGGTATGCGTTCTCGCGCGAGCCGTAGACCGCCAGGGAACACCCGTTCGCGGCCATGGTGGCCGCGATGCCCGTGCCGGTTTGCGCGAGCTGGGCGTCGACCTGAGCGGCGGCCTTGGTGAGGGTGGCGGCCGCGACGCGGCCCCCCGCCTTGACCTCGATGCCTGCACCTGTCATCAGCGATTGCGTGTAGTAGTCGAGCTTCGGCACACCCGTGTAGGTCGCCGTCTTGGCCGGCTTGCCGGCGGAATCGGCGATGGCGGCGCCGTCGATCTCGAGGGTGAGGGGCAGGTTCGGGTCGATCGGGCCGGTGTAGGCGATGCTCGACAGGTGGAGGTCCTCGGGCAGCCGCGCCATGCTGTTGGCGGCCGTCGCGGCGATCTGCTTGTTGTCCCTGTCGAAGAAGATGGTGTCGGTGCCGCCCTGCGCCGGCTTCGCCTTCAGGGCGATGGTGCGCTCGCCGTTGCGCAGCGTGATGTTGTCCGGGCTCACCGCCGCGTTCTCGTCGACGTAGCGGTCCCAGTAGATCTCGAGGTACTTCGCCTCGTTGACCACCCGCACCTCGGTGACCTGGGGCCCGTCGTAGCCCGTGTCGAGCTGCACTGTGCCATCGCCGGCCACGGGCACATCGCCGTCGGCGGCGACGGCGGCGGGGCCGGTCCATGACACCGCCGAGGCGACGACGAGGCCGCCGACGGTCAGGCCGCCGACGAGTGTTCTCCTGCGTTTCATCTGCTACTCCGTTGATCTCAGCCGGGCGACGATGCTCCGGCACGGCCGGAACCGCGGGGTGGAGCGTCGTCGCATCTCGTACTGTCCGGACTGATTCCGCCCGGTAGTAGTGCAATGGTACTGGTGATATGTGAAATGACACCAGGGATTCATGCGACCGGAAACAATGCGGCCCCCGGGGTTCCCCCAGGGGCCGCATCGTCATGCGCGTGCTGTCATGCTGCGATCAGCACGCCGTCGATCCGCCGGGGGATCCCGAGGGGGTTGGATGCCTGCAGAGCCGGCGGCAGTAGGGCATCGGGCATATTCTGATAGGTCACCGGGCGCAGGAATCGCGTGATCGCCGCACTGCCTACTGACGTGGTGCCTACGGCCGTCGTCGCGGGGTAGGGTCCGCCGTGCTGCTGCGCCCAGGTCACCGAGACGCCGGTGGGCCATTGGTTCCACAGCACCCGTCCCGCTTTGGTCGACAGCACCGGCACGAGCTCGGCGGCGACCGCGTCGCCCTCGGACCCGAAGACCGTCGCGGTCAGCTGGCCATCGAGGACCTCCGCGACGGCGACTATCTCGGACTCGTCCTCGTAGGTGGCGACGAGAGCCGCCGGGCCGAACATCTCGGAGATGAGCGACTCGTGGTCGGCGCGCAGGGCTGCTGCGGTGGTTTTCAACAGAACCGGCGCCGGATCGCCGTCCGCATGCCGTGAGCCCGAAAGCACCTCGACGGCGTGGTGGCATGCCGTCGCCTCGACCGCACCGCGGAAGCCCTCGGCGATCCCGTCGTTGAGCAGCGGCGCCGGTGCGGGCAGCGACGCCAACGCGAGCATCGCATCCAGGCCCGAGTCGGCGGGGACGAGCAGGACGCCCGGCTTCGTGCACAGCTGGCCGGAGCTGCCGGTGACCGAGGCGACGAAGCCCTGCACGATCTCATCGCCCCGCTCGGCCGCGGCCGACCGCGTGACGAACGCCGGGTTCACGCTGCCGAGCTCGCCGTAGAAGGGGATGGGCTGGGGCCGGGACGAGGCGATGTCGAAGAGCGCGCGGCCGCCGGCGATCGATCCGGTGAACGCGGCCGCCTGCATCAGCGGGTCCTTGAGCGCCTGCACCCCGGCCTGCGTGCCGTACACGGTGTCGAACAGACCGCGTGGTGCCCCGACTGCGGCCAGCGCGTCGCGCACCACCTGCGTCGTCAGCGCGGAGAGCTGCGGGTGCCCGCGGTGGGCCTTCACGACGACCGCGTTGCCCGCGGCCAGCGCGCTCGCGGAGTCGCCGCCCGCCACCGAGAAGGCGAACGGAAAGTTGCTCGCGGAGAACACGAGCACGGGTCCGATCGGCTCGAGCTGGCGGCGCAGGTCGGGGCGGGGCGCGCCCATCGGCCACTCGCCGTCCGCCCGGTCGATGCGGGCGTCGAGCCAGGTGCCCTCCTCGAGCACGTCGCCGAACAGCCGCAGCTGGAAGCTGGTGCGGCGCACCTCGCCGCGCAGGCGCGCCTCGGCGAGATGCGTCTCGCGCCGGGCTTCGGCGATGAGCTCGTCGGCGTGGGCGTCGAGCGCGTCCGCGACGGCGCCGAGCGCACGGACGCGTTCGCCGATCGTGCTGCGCCGCCAGATCGCGGATGCCGCGGCCGCGCGTCGCACGATCGCGGAGACGTCCTCGGGCGTGGATGCGGGGATGGTCATCGGTCAGTCCTTTCCGTCGGCGAGCGCTGCGAGGTCGGCGACCTTCACCGGGGTCGCCAGTGGCCGTTTTGCGAGCGGCTCGAGGTCTGCGGGGCCGGCCGGCCGCCCGGTCTGGGCCGACACCAGGCACGAGAGCGCGAACCCGCAGACGCGGCCCTGGCACAGGCCCATGCCCGGGCGCGCCGTGACCCGGACGTCGCGCGGGTCGTCGGCGCCGAGCCCGTGAACGGTGACGGCCACCGCACCCGCGTCGACCTCTTCGCATCGGCAGACCGTCGTGTCCGCCGCGAGCCATGTCGTCCATTCGGCGGGCACGGGAGAGGCCTGGTGCATGCCGACCGCGAACCGGCGGCCCCGGGCGATGCGGCGACGCAGCCGCGCGCGCCGGCGCGGGTCGTCGGCGCGGCCGGCGTCGACCGCGGCGGTGAGCGCGGCGAGCTCGCCTTCGGCACACGACTGCACCGCGCCGCCGATGCCGGTCACTTCGCCGGCGAGGTAGACCCCGTGGACGCTCGCGCGCTGGTCGGCGTCGGCGACTGCGACGAGAGAGTCGTCGACGTCGACGCGCGTCTTCGCGCCCACGCCGATCGCGAGCTCGAGCTGCGGCGTGAAGCCCCAGCCGAGCGCGACCAGGTCGGCCTCGACGGTGCGCTCGGTGCCGGGCTGGATCCGGCCGCGGGCGTCGACGCCGGCCAGCGTCACGCGTGAGACGCGCCCCTCGCCCGAGACCGCCGCGACGATGGTGCGGGTGCGCAGCGCGATGCGGTGCTTCAAGAACGCGGCGGCATAGCCGATGCCCTCGAGCAGCTTGCCGGGCTCCTGGATCGCCCGCAGCGGCGTGGCGGCCCAGCGCGACAGCGCGTTCGCATCGCACACGGCGACCACCTCGACGCCGGCGTCGGCCAGCCCCGCGGCGACCGAGAGGAGGAACGGCCCGGTGCCGGCGACGACGGCGCGCCGTCCCGCCGCCACCTGGTTCGCCTTGAGGAGCGCCTGCACGCCGCCCGCGGCCATCACTCCTGGGGTCGTCCACCCGGGAAGGGGGAGCTGGCGGTCGTACGCGCCCGTGGCGAGCACCACCCGCTCGGCTCGGACGGCCGGCTCGCCGGCATCCGTCGCGTCCTCGTCGGATGTGAACGTCGTGCGCAGGACCAGCAGCGTCTCATCGCGGTCGATGCGCCACACGTGCCGCCCCGCGACGTGGACGAGCCGCCCGCCCTCGACCGCACGCCGCAGCCGGGCGCGAAGATCGCGGTACTGAGACCAGTGGTGGTGCCCGGTCGATTCGTGGCGTTCGAATGCGTCGAGGTGCTGTTCGTCGGGGTGCCGCCAGTACTGGCCGCCGCTCTGCTGCCCGGCGTCGACGAGCGCGACCGCCAGGCCGCGTTCGGCCGCCGCGACGGCGGCAGACAGGCCCGCAGGCCCCGCACCGATCACTGCGAGCTCGTAGACGGATGCCTCAACCACCGTGCCCTCCCGCCATCGGCAGCGCCTCGTGCGGGTCGTCGCTGCGCACGACCTGCCCGTCGCGTGCGGGTGTGACACAGGCCCGCCGCGCCCGGGCGCCGTCGACGGTGAGGATGCAGTCATAGCAGACGCCGATGCCGCAGAACAGCCCGCGCGGCTCGCCGGTCACGCGGGTCGTGCGCCACGCGGAGACCCCCGCCGCCGCGAGCGCGGCGCCGATCGTCTGACCCTCGCGGAAGGCGATGCTCCGCCCGTCGAACGTGAGCTCGCCGGTGCGGTCCGGCTTCGGAGCGTTCATGCGGCAGGCCTTTCGTCGAACCGATGCGGCCGGAACGGCTCCAGGGAGAGGTCGGTGGGCTCGCCCCGCAGGGATTGCACGAGGAGCTTCGCGGTGCCGACCGACAAGCCGATGCCCGCGCCCTCGTGGCCGGCGGCGTGCCAGAGCCCCGGCATCCTTCCGTCCTCCCCGATGACGGGGAGATGGTCCGGGCAGTACGGGCGGAACCCGGAATAGGTGCGCATGATCTGGACGCCGGCGAGCACGGGGAACAGTTCGATCCCGGCGCGCGCGATGCGGCCGACCGCCTCGGACGAGAACGTGGTGTCGAACCCCACCCGCTCGCGGCTGGCGCCCATGAGGATCGTGCCGCTCGGCGTGCCCTCGACGACCGACGACACCTGGAGTCCGGCGTCCGAGCTCGCCACGTTCTCGACGTACTCCGCCGAGTAGACCTTGTGACGGACGGTCGGGGGCAGCGGCTCCGAGACGAGGACGAATCCGCGGCGGGGGAGCACGGGGAGTGTGACGCCCGCGAGGGCGGCGACCTCGCCGCTCCACGGGCCGGCGCAGACGATCACGGCGCCCGCGTCGATGCGTCCGGCGGTGGTGTCGACTCCGGTGGCGCGGCCGCTCGTCACGTGGATCGCGTGGACAGCGGTGCGGGTCAGCAGCCGGGCCCCGCGGTCGCGGGCGAGGCGCAGCAGGTGGTGCGCCGCGAGCACGGGCTGCACCTGGGCGTCGTCGGGGTAGAACGCGCCGCCCGCCATCGCGGGGTTCAGGTACGGCTCGATCTCGCGCAGTGCCCCCGCATCGCCGACGTCGTCGACACGGATGCCGAGTCCGCGCTGGTGCGCCACGAGCGCGCCCAGGGCGCGCTTGCCGCGGTCCGTCGCCGACACGACCAGTCCGCCCTTCGCCTCGAACTCCCAGTCCGCGGCGTGCTCGGCCAGCTCGCCGCGCCAGAGCGTCTGCGAGTAGAGCGACAGCTCGAGCTCGGGCCCGACCTCCTTGTCGGAGACGAGGAGGTTCCCCTCGCACCTGCTGGTGGTGCCGGACGCGATCGAGCCGCGCTCGACGACCGTTACCGACAGGCCCGCCGACGAGGCGAAGTACGCGACGGCCGCGCCGAGGATCCCCGCTCCGATGATCACGACGTCCGAGCGGGGTGCTGCGGCCGCGCTCATGCGGGGCGGGGGATGCCCGCGGGAGGGGACCCGGCGGCGGAGTAATCGGACCAGTCGGTCAGGACGTGCTCGATGTGGGCATGGACCAGCTCGCGCGCGAGTGCCGCGTCGCCGGCCTCGATCGCGTCGAGCATGAGATCGTGCTCGCGCGCGGACGAGGTCAGCCGGCCTTGCTCGGCGAGCGCCGAGAGGCCGAACAACCTGGTCTGCGAGCGCAGCGAGGCCACGAGCTCGGTCAGGCGCGAGTTGCCTGCGTACTGCAGCAGGGCCAGGTGGAAGTCGCTGTCCGCGGTGAGATACCCGATGAGGTCGCCGGTCTCGGCGCCCTCGATGATCGCCGCGGCCTGCCGCCGGAGACCGGGGAGCGCTTCGGCGGGGACATGCGGGGTCGCGCGCTCGATCGCGGGCGGCTCGAGCAGAAGACGCAGCTCGGTCACCTCGAGGAGGTCCTGCGGCGACACCTCGGTCACCTGGAATCCGCGGTTGGGCAGCGCGATGACCAGCCCTTCGCGGACGAGGTCGAGCATCGCCTCGCGGATCGGCGTCGCCGACACGCCGAACTGCTCACCGAGGCTCGGGGCCGAGTACACACGACCGGGCTGCATCTCACCGCTGATGATCGCCGAGCGCAGCGCCCGCGTGACGGTGTCGCGGATGCTCGGCTGCTTGCTCAGGCGCACGACGCTGCGCAGCTCGGGACCGGTCATCTGTGGGCCTCCTCGGACGCGGACGGCTCGTCCGTTCGCGTGGACTCCATGATCCTCTCCACGACGGCCAGGTCTTCCCACGCCATGCCGACCCCGGTGTACACTGCCGGCGCGCCGGGACGGCGGACGAACTCACCGCGGATCAGCTCGGCGAGGTTCGCGATCGGCTGGGTGCCGCCCGCCCATTCCTCGTCCGTGCGCGCGGCGGCGAGATTGCCGTTCTCACGCAACGCCGACGCGCGCGCCTCGACCACGAGGTCGGCCGCCCGCACCAGTCGCTCGCCGAGTTCGCGGTGATCGCGCCCGTGCGACCCGATCGCCGCGACCACGGCGTCCGGGCGTACGTCGTCGAGGTCGAGCAGGGGTCTCGGCGACGAGGTGGCGGTAACCACGACGTCCGCCGCAGCCACGTCGTCGCGCGAGCCGGCGTCCGCCGCGATGCCGGCGGCGCGCAGTGCGGCGACGGCGGAGTCGACGCGGCCGGGCGTCCGCCCGATCACGCTCACCCGCCCGGCCGGCAGTAGGTCGGCGAGGGTCAGGATGTGCTCGACCGCCTGAGGCCCAGACCCTACGACGGCGAGGTGGTCGATCGAGGTCCGGGGGCCGGCGGGATCGGCGGTCAGCAGCCCGCAGACCGCCACAGCCGTCACCGCGGGCGTGCGCAGCGTCGTCAGGCGCGCGCCGTCGAGGACCGCGCGGGGCTCGAGCGTCTCCCGGTCGAACAGGAGGTACCACGCGTGGATCTTCGGCAGGCCGAGCCGCGTGTTGCCCGGGGCGATCGTGGCCACCTTGATTCCCGCGGAAGACGCGGACTCCGCCGGCATCAGCAGGAACTCGCCGCCCGCGAGCGGGGCGAACAGGCGGTCGTGGGCGTTCTCGACATCCCACCCGGCCCGCAGCGTGGCCGTGATCGCCTCGACCGCGTCCCTGCGTGAGAGGGCAGCGTCGATGTCGGTCGCGCTCACGACCGGGATGCCGACAGTGGAGGAGAGGCTCACAGCACGAACCCCCGCGGGAACGGATCGGACGGATCGAGCATGTATTGCGCCGTACCCGTGACCCAGGCGCGGCCTGTGATCGTCGGGATCACGGCCGGGGTGCCGGCGACCCAGGTCTCTTCGACGAGTCGGCCGGTGAAGGCGGTGCCGATGTAGGACTCGTTCACGAAGTCGGTGCCGAGCGGCAGCAGGCCCCGTGCGTGCAGCTGGGCCATGCGCGCACTCGTCCCGGTCCCGCAGGGGGAGCGGTCGAACCACCCCGGGTGGATCGCCATGGCGTGGCGCGAGTGGCGGGCGGTGGAGCCCGGCGCCTCGAGGTACACGTGGTGGCAGCCGTGGATCGTGGGATCGACCGGGTGCCTCGGCTCATCCACCTCGTCGATCGCGGCCATGATGGCCAGTCCCGCCGCGAGGAGGTCGTCCTTGCGCGAACGCTCGAAGGGCAGGCCGAGGCTGTCGAGCGACACGATGGCGTAGAAGTTGCCGCCGAATGCGAGGTCGTACGACACCGCGCCGTAGCCGGGGACGTCGACCGACCGATCGAGCCCGACCACGAACGAGGGCACGTTGCGGATCGTGACGCTCTCGGCATGCCCCTCGGCGACGGCGACGTCGGCGATCACGAGGCCTGCCGGCGTGTCGAGGCGGATCGTCGTCACCGGCTCGACGACCGGCACCATCCCGGTCTCGACCAGCACGGTCGCGACGCCGATGGTGCCGTGCCCGCACATGGGGAGGCAGCCCGACACCTCGATGTACAGCACGCCGAAGTCCGCGTCAGGACGCGTAGGCGGCTGCAGGATCGCGCCGCTCATCGCGCTGTGCCCGCGAGGCTCGTTCATCAGGAGAGTACGCACGTCGTCGCTGTTCGCCATGAACCACTGGCGACGCTCCTCCATCGTCGCTCCCGGGAGCACACCCATCCCGCCCACGATGACGCGGGTGGGCATGCCCTCGGTGTGGGAGTCGACGGCGTGGAAAACGCGCTGCGATCGCATTCGGGTCCTCGGATCAGCGGTAGCCCTTGGCCAGGACGGCCTCGGTGTCGGAGATGATACGCGCGCGCACGTCGTCGGGGAGCGGCAGGCGCGGCGGGCGCGTGGTGATGCCTGCTGGGGCGACACCGGCGACCTCCTGCGAGAGCTTGATCGCCTGGACGAACCAGGTCTTCGAGTCCCAGCGCAGCAGCGCGTGGAGGTCGCGGTAGATGTCGCGAGCCTTGACCCAGTCGGTCGGGTCGTCGGAGGTCGACAGGTTGTACAGCTCCACAGTCGACGCGGGAATCGCGTTCGGGTAGCCGGCGACCCAGCCGACGGCTCCGTTGATACCGAGTTCGAGTACGACGTCGTCGGAGCCGATCGAGATGTCGAGGCCCGGAGCGAGCTCGCGGATCTCGAACGCGTGGCGCACGTCGCCCGAGAACTCCTTCACGGAGACGATCAGGCCTTCCTGGTACAGGCGCGCCAGCAGATCCGGTCGCAGGTCGACCTTGGTGTCGATGGGGTTGTTGTAGGCCAGCACCGGCAGGCCCACGGCGGCGACGCGGCGGAAGTGGTCGACGACCTCGTCGTCGCTCGCACGGTACGCGTTGGGTGGAAGCAGCATGACGGCGGGGGCGCCGTGCTCGGCCGCGTGCTCGGTCAGGCGCACGCTCTCGAGCGCGCCGTAGGCGCCGACGCCGGGGATGACGGCGGTTCCCGTAGGAGCAGCGTCCAGGGCGGTGAGGTAGACCTGTCGGCGCTCATCCTCGGTGAGCGTCTGGTACTCGCCGAGCGACCCGTTGGGGATGATCCCCGTGACGCCGTTCGATGTCGTGAAGCGCACGTGCTCGGCGTACGCGTCGTAGTTCACCGAGAAGTCGGGATTGATGGGGAGGGTCGTGGCGAGGTTCACACCGTGCCAGGGCTTGCGGTCGGTCATCGTGTCTCCAGTGTCGAAAGGTGCAATTGCAATGGTAATGGGGCGGACGGGTTCCGTCTAGGTCCGCGGCCGCCCGGGCAGGACGAGCCTGCGACGCGGCTCCTCGTTGCCGGCGCGGTCGGTCGCTGCGTACTCGATGATCTGCTCGTCGTCGGTGAGTGCGCGCACGAACGCCTCCTGGAAGGTCGCCCAGAAGGTCCCCGGCCCCTGCCACTGGATGCGTTCGGCACCTGAGACGTCGTCGCGCGCGACGAAGGTGATCTCGACGCCGGCGCCCAAGGGCTTCACGCGTGCCTCGGTCACCGGAGGAGTCGTGTCGATGTGGAGCGTGCGTGCTGCGAATCCGGTGAGTCCCGAAGCGGTGGCCCGCGCCTCGATGCGCACCGAGCCCTCGATCCCGACCCGCAGCACGTCGGTGTACACCTGCCAGTCGTCCTCTCCGACGCGCACTTCGACGGACTCGACCTCGTGCTCCCCGCACGTCGCACGCACGCGGATCTGCGGCGGTGTCGTATGCCAGCCGGACGCGGCCGGCTCGGGTGCGAGGATCTCGACGAGGGGGACGGATGCCGCGTACTCGACGTCCGCGGTCTGCTCGAGCCACTCCTCGGCCGGCCCGACGTCGGGTGCGTCTTCCCACGCTCCCCGGAGGCTCGCCGCATCGAGCTCCAGTGCGCGACGGAGCACCGTGCGCGCCTCGCCGAGGCTCAGCAGGGAGTCGGCGTGCCCGAGCTGCACCGCACCCAGCACGCGGGCGACGAATGCGCTTCGCGTGCAGGGGAGGGGGTCGGTCCAGAGATCGTCAAGGATCGTGGCGCCGTCCTCACGTCGGCGCGCGGCGACGCCGGTGTCGACGCCCGCGAAGCCGATCGTGGCGTCCGCCGATCGCACGTACAGGTGGTACCGGTGGTCGGTCCCCGTCCACACGGGCGCGAAGGGCAGGCCGTCGACGCGCACGGCGCCTTCCGAGAGCAGCGTCGTCCGCGGATCCGCGTCGTCGCCGATGAGGGTGCCGTCGAGCAGCCGCCGACGATCGAGGGCGATCTCGAGCCACGTCGTGCTGTCGGACCGGGCCGCCAGGACGCTCGGGCCGAAGGCGACGTGACGCACCTGCGGATCGTCGGGCGTCGCGTGGGCTCGCAGGCTCATCGGCAGTTCGAGGACCAGCTCTTCGCCGGGCGTCCAGTCGCGGTGCACGTCCGCATACTGCCCTGGCCGCACGTCCAGCGCCACAGGCTCGGCGCCGATCCGGGCGGACGCCGGCGCGCCGACCCATCCGGGGACGCGCACGTGCAGAGTCAGCGGCACCGGGTCGGGGCATCCGTCGGTCCGCTCCACCCGTATGCGCACCTGCGAGCCGAGCGGAAGCTCGGATTCGAGGACGATGCGTAACCCTCGTTCGCGCCACGTGAGTTCGGCGGGCGTGTGCGGATTGATCCACAGCTCGGCGTCGGTGCCGACCCCGCGGAAGAACACGGAGTCCTGGTACTTGACGTGGTTCTCGAGGCCGGTCCCGCCGCAGCACGTTCCGACGTTGTCGAACTCGGGGAGGGCGCCCGGGTGCACCGGGAACATGTAGGTGACCTCGGGGCTCGTCTCGGAGCGGACGTCCCGCCGGGAACCGAGGATGTGGTTGAGCGCGCCGCGCTCGTAGTACTCCATGTACTTCGCGTCGAGCGTGTGCTGGAACAGCAGTCGCGAGAGCTTCAGCAGGTTGTAGGTCGCGCATGTCTCGGCGTTGCGGTGCCCGATGTCGCCGGCGACTCGGCCGGCCGGCCCCCACAGCTCGCTCTCCCCGGTGCCGCCGTGCGCGTACATGCGCCCCGGCACCACCTGGTCCCACAGCCCGGCGGCGGCGTCGAGATACGCGCGCTCGCCGGTGGCCTCGTACTCGTGAACGTAGCCGATGAGCTGTGGCAGGTGCTGATTGGCGTGCATGCCGTCGAGGATGTCGCGGCGTGACGCTCCTGCGGCGACGAGCTCGTGCTGATCGAACATCCTCGCGGTCTCGAGGAAGAGCGGCTCGTCGGCGACAGCCGCGAGCCGCGTCATCGTCTCGTTCATGCCGCCGAACTCACCGGCGATGTAGAGGGACCACATGTGTTGGCGCCGGGCGTCGTCCAGCCGCGAGAGACGGCCGTGGACCCAGCGCCCCATCGCCCTCGCCACGGCGAGCGCCTGCTCGCTGCCGACCAGCTCGTGCGCGTCGAGGAGGCCGGCCATGATCTTGTGGCAGGTGTAGTACGGTGCCCAGATCTCGCCGTAAGGGGCGCCGTCCTCGAGCCGGGAGAACTGCCACTCGCCGTAGGCGGCGAGGAACCCCGGGTGGGAGTAGCGGCCCGTCGCCGCGAGGACCGACTGCACCTCGGCGAGACCCGCGACGAACTCCTCGGTCTTGGCGTGGAGCACCGGGTCGCCTTCGCCTGCGGCGGCCATCGCGAGCATCGACAGGAAATGCCCGGCGTAGTGGCCGCGAAGCAGGTTGGCCGTCTGGGCGGCCTCGCGGCCGGGGTAGTCGTGCTCGCTCCACGCGTCTTCGGCGGGGTGCCCGAAGTCCTCCCACGAGCCCGGCGGCACGGCGCCGCGGGTGTCGAGCCCGGAATTGGCTCGGAATACGGCGAGGAGCCGGTCGATGGGATACACGTGGGCCAGGTGGAGCATCTCGTCGCGAGCGCGCTGGAACACGCTCGTCTCGCCCAGCCGGACGTCCGCGAGCGGGAAGTCCAGCGCCAGGCGAGTGGCCGTCGCGGCGCTCACGCTCCCGACCCGAGGTGCGTGCGCGTCCACTGCTCGACGCCGTCCGCGTCGATGGGGAGGGCGGACGAGAGGACCTCGGAGCCGGACTCCGTGACCAGGACGTCGTCCTCCAGGCGCACTCCGATGCCGCGCAACTCGGGAGGCAGCGTGAGGTCGTGGGCGTGGAAGTAGAGCCCGGGCTCGACGGTCATGACGACGCCTGGTTCGAGGTCGGCGCCCATGTAGTCCTCGTAGTGCGCCTGGCTGCAGTCGTGCACATCCAGGCCCAGGTGGTGGCCGATGCCGCACGCCAGGTATCGCCGGTGCTGCTGCCCCTCGGGGGAGAGCGCCTCGTCCACCGAGACCGGAAGCAGACCCCAGTCGTGCAGCCCCTGGGCGATCACCTCCATGGCGGCGAAGTGGAAGTCGAGGTAGGGCGTGCCGGGGTGGATCTGCTCGAGGCCCGCGCGATGCGCCTTCTCGACGAGGTCGTGCACCGCCCGCTGGGAAGTGGTGAAGGTGCCCCTCGCCGGAACCGTGCGGGTGACGTCGGCGGTGTAGAGCGAATGCGCCTCGACGCCCATGTCGAGCAGGAGCGCGGCGTCGGGCAGGATCGGGCCGTCGCATCGGACCCAGTGGAGGATGGGTGCGTGCGCACCCGAGCCGACGATGGTGGAATAGCCGGGGCCGTTTCCGAACGTGCGCGCGTGCCGGTCGAACGTCCCCTGCAGCCACCGCTCCCCGAGCCCGTCCGCGATGGCGCGCGGCACCTCGGCGACGACGGCCTCGAACCCGCCGACCGTCGCGTCCACGGCGGCGCGCAGCTGCGTGATCTCCCACTCGTCCTTAACCATGCGCAGCCGGGACAGGGTGCGCTCGAGCTCCGGCGAGACGTTCGCACCCGCGGCCGCGGTCAGCGGGGCGGCCGAGCGTGCGGCGTGGGCACCGCGCAGGTCTGCGTGCCGGGCCTCGAGCGACTCGAGAGGCTCGACGGTCACCTGCAGGGCGTCGCTCCACTCCGGCAGCCCGGCCGACGGGCCGACCCACAGCTCCCCGTGCGCGGCATCCGAGAAGAAGCCGTCGTCGCCGGGCCGGAACGGGCGCGGGAGGTAGAGCACGGCGTCGTGACCGCCGGCGACCGGCCACATGACGAGCACCGCATCCTCGATCTGGCAGCCGGTCAGCCACACGAAGCTGCTGTCGGCGCGGAACCCGTAGGCGGCGTCGTCGTTGCGGACGGGGGCGCTGCCCGCCGCGGCGACGAGCGTCAGGCCCGGCAGCGCGGCGCTCAGTCGCGATCGGTGGGATGCCGCGGCCGCCGCCGTGCCGGAGGGAAGCGTCGGATGCACGGCCACGTCGTCCCAGCGGGACGCGATGAACTCCGTGAAGGCGGGGATCTCTGCCAGGCGCGGGTAACGCGTGCCCGCGTAGGGCGGCCTGACGGGGGTGTGGTGATGCGTCATCGTGTCTCTCCTCCTCGGTCGCGCACGAGTTCCCGCAGCGCGGTGAACGTCCGGCCCGACCCGATTCCGTCGTGCTCGAATTCGTTGGTGACCCAGTACTGCGAGTTCCCGATGCGCGAGAGCGTGTCGAGCTGCAGCCCGGCGTCGACGAACATGTCGTCGAAGTACACCGCCGCGGCGAGCGGCACCTCGGATGCCGCGAGCCGGCCGGCGTCGTACAGCGGCGTCCACGCGGTCCGCTCGGCGAGGGCGTGCACGGCATCGCGGAAGCCGCGCAGCAGCCGCACCTCGTCGAACATCCACGGGAACGCCATCTCGCCCGTGAACAGCAGCGGCCGCCGCTCCGGGTCGAACGCCGGCCGCCCGTCGCGGGCCGTCTGCGCAGCCCAGGCCGTCGGTCCGCTGCCGGGGTCGCCGTAGATCGACTCCTGGAGCGTCCAGAACAGCGGATTGCCGGCACTGGAGGTGAGGGTCATCGTGTCCTGGAGGAACGCGGTCGACAGCCGGCCCGCTCGTGTGAACGCCTTCTCGAAGAGCCAGTGCAGGCGCTCGTGCCCCGGCTTCATGCCGAGGTCGATGCCGAGCGACTGGAACCGGTGCACTGTCAGCCGATCGCCGTCCGGGAGCAGGACGTCCTCGTGCGCGAGCACGTCCGCGATGCGGGCGACCGCCTCGGCGTCAGCGGGGAACCGCCGGTACAGCTCGGCCGTCTTCTGTGCGACGCGGTCGAACGTGCGCGCGTACACCTCGTCCGCCCGCGGGGGCGTTCCCGGGATCCCGCCGCAGATGTAGCAGGCGGCGAGGGCGTCGGGGGCGATCGAGAGGTAGGTCAGGGTGAGGAAGCCGCCGTAGCTCTGCGCGAGCGTGGCCCACCGTCGGCCTTCGTACCTCGTGTTCCGCACGTGCTCGAGGTCGCGGACGATCGAGTCGGCCCGGAACAGGGCCAGCAGGTCAGCGCCGGCCTCAGCGGCGAGCGGCTCGACGTCGGCGGCCTCGAGCGGGTGGCTGCGGCCCGTTCCGCGCTGGTCGACGAGCACGACGCGGTAGTCCGCCAGCGCTTCGTCGAGCCACCCATCGCGCCGCAGGGGGCGGGGGTTGGCGCCTCCCGGACCGCCCTGCAGATAGGTGAGGAGCGGCAGATCGTCGCCCACGCGCGCGGGATCGACGAGTTCGCGCACGAACACCTCGATCGACCGGCCCGCCGGGGCGTCCCAGTCCAGCGGGACGTCGATGTAGGCCTCCGTGACGTGGATGCCGGGCAGGTGGTACGTCGTCGTCATGAGGCCTCCGATGCCATGGCCGCACGGCGTCGCTCCGCCTCGCGCCGGCGCGCGTCCCACTCGGGATCGATGCGCGGGACCGCCGCGAGCAGCGTGCGGGTGTATTCGTCCTGGGGGTCTGCGAAGATGCGATCCCGTTCGCCCTGCTCGACGATCCGGCCACGGCTCATGACCGCCACGCGGGTCGCGATCTGGCGCACGACGGCGAGATCGTGCGCGATGAACAGGTAGCCGAACCCCTCGTCGCGCTGGAGCGAGCGGAGCAGATTGATCACCTGGGCCTGCACCGAGACGTCGAGCGCCGAGACGGCCTCGTCGCAGATCACGAGCTTCGGGCCGACCGCGAGCGCCCGGGCGATGCCGATGCGCTGCGCCTGCCCGCCCGAGAACTGCGCCGGATACCGGCCCGAGTGGTCGGGATTGAGGCCGACTCGCTCCATCAGGCTGCGCGTGAACGCGCGGGCCCCCCCGGGGATCTTGCGTTTCTGATAACGCAGCGGGGCGGTCACGAGACCTTCGACGGTGTGCCGGGGGTTCAGCGACGAGTACGGGTCCTGGAAGATGACCTGGACGTCGCTGCGGAAGGAATGCAGCGCGCGGCCCTTCAGGCTCGTGACATCCTGGCCTTCGAACTCCACCGTTCCGGCGGTGGGCTCCATCAAGCGCGCCACGAGGCGGGCCGTGGTCGACTTGCCGGAACCGGACTCGCCGACGAGTGCCAGGGTCTCGCCGCGGAACACCTCGAACGAGACGTCGTCGACGGCGCGGAAGGTCGTGGGGCGGCTCAGCATCGGTCCGTGGCTGGTGAACTCCTTCACCAGACCCGTCGCCCGGCACAGCGCTGTGGCATCCGTCATCGCTTCTCCTCCTCTGCAACGACGGGGATCGCCGTCGTGCGGAGCTCGCCGATCTCGTCGTCGATGCGGGGCACGGCGTCGAGCAGTCGCCGCGTGTACTCGTGCTGCGGGTCGCTGAAGACGTCCTCGACGGATCCCTTCTCGACGAGGTGCCCGCCGCGCATGACCACGATGCGGTCGGCGACCTCGCTCACCACCGCGAGGTCGTGGGTGATGAGGATCAGTCCCGCACCGGTGTCGCGTCGGATCTCGGCGAGCAGCGCCAGGATCTGGGCCTGCACTGTGACGTCCAGCGCCGTCGTCGGCTCGTCGGCGATGATGAGGTCGGGCTCCATGCTGAGTGCCATGGCGATCATGATGCGCTGGCGCATGCCACCCGAGAACTGGTGCGGGTAGTGGTCCGCCCGACGGGCCGCGTCGTGGATGTGGACGCGATCCATCGCCTCGACAGCGACCTTCTTCGCCGCACGGGCCGACACTCCGGAGCGGTGCGAGCGGTAGGCCTCGGCTATCTGGACCCCGACGGTGTAGTAGGGGTTCAGCGACGAAAGCGGGTCCTGGAAGATCATCGCGATCCGATCGCCCCGGATGCGGCGCATCGCGCTCTCGCGCTCCGACAGCAGGTCCTTCCCGTCGAATCGAATCGAGCCGGTCGCTGTGCCGCCCTTGGGGAGAAGCCCCATGATCGCCAGGCTCGTCATCGACTTGCCCGAGCCGGACTCGCCCACGATGCCGAGGGCGCCGCCGCGCGGCACGGCGAAGTCGATGGAGTCGACGACGCGCGTGACGCCGTTCGCGGTGCGGAACTCGACGCTGAGGTCTTCGACGCGGAGCATGTCGCCGGTCGTGTCGTTCACGTTCTCTCCGGTCATGCGCGCGCCGCCGTCCGCACGCGGGGGTCGATCGCCGTGTAGAGGAGGTCGACGACGAGGTTGCCGACGATGACGAAGAACGCCGACAGGAGCGTCACGGCCATGATCACCGGCTGATCGTTGGACGAGATGGAGTCGGCGGTGAGCTTGCCCACGCCGTTCAGGCCGAAGACGGTCTCGGTGATCACGGCCCCGCCGAGGAGTCCCGCGAGGTCCATGCCGAAGATCGTGACGATCGGCGTGAGAGCCGGGCGCAGCGCATGGCGCCGCCAGACCAGGGACGAGCTCAGTCCCTTCGCGTTCGCGGTGCGGACGAAGTTCTCCTGCAGCGTCTCGATGACATTGGCGCGCGTGAGCCGCGTGTACACCGCGGCGTAGCCGACCGCCAGCACGATCCACGGCATGAGGAAGTTCAGGAACCACTGGCCCGGGTCCTCCGAGAACGGCACCGCCTGCGGGAAGGGGAGCCAGCCCAGCGCGACCACGAGGACGAACTGGAGGACGAGGGCGAGCACGTAGTTCGGGATCGACATCGCGCCGAGGGTGAGCCCAGCGAAGAACTTGTCGGTGAACCTGCCCTCGTGCACCGCGCTCAGCACGCCGCCGACGAGTCCGCCGACGAGCCACAGGATGGCGGCGCCGATCGCGATCGTCGCCGAGATCGGCAGCCGCTGGACGATCATCTCGCTCACGAGCTGGCCGGTCTGGAACGAGTAGCCGAGGCACGGGGCCGGGCACGTCACGACGGCGCCCGCCACGACGTACTCGCGTCCCGTGAACAGGCCGGAGAGGTACTCCCAGAACTGCTGCCAGAAAGGCTGGTCGAGGCCGAGGTTCATGCGGATCTGCTCGATGCGCTCGGGCGTGCAGTTCTTGCCGCAGATCTGCACCGCCGGGTCCGGAGAGAGCACGAAGAAGATCACGTAGGTGAACAGCGTCACCAGGAACAGCACCGCGATCATGCCCAGGATGCGGGAGCCGACGACGCGGATCATGCGCGCACCTCCGCGCTGCCGATGAGGGCCCGGATGCGGTCGCCCAGGGTGGTGAACGACAGCACGAGCAGGAAGAGGAACATGCCGGGGATGAGGAAGTACATGGGATCCACCGCGTACCACGGGGCGGCCGCGGCGATCATCTGGCCCCAGCTGGGGGTCGGCGGCACGACGCCGACACCGAGGAATGACAGGCCGGCCTCGGTGCCGATGTAGCCGGGCACCGCGAGCGTAGCCATCACGACGATCGTCGACAGCAGGTTCGGGAGGATCTCGCGGAAGATGATGTGGGCTCCGGACGCGCCGGAGGCCCGCGCCGACTCGACGAACTCGCGCTCCTTCAGGGAGAGCGTCTGCGAGCGCACGATGCGGGCGAGGTACGGCCACCCGAACAGGGAGATCACGAGCACGAGCAGGACGATGCGGTTGTCGGACGGCAGCGCCGAGAGGATGGCGATCATGAAGATGAGGGCGGGGAACGCCATGAGGAACTCCATGACGCGGGAGATGGCGGTGTCGATCCAGCCGCCGAAGTAGCCGGCGAGCAGTCCGAAGACCACCCCGAGAATGGTGGTGAGGAACGTGGCCGACAGCGCGACCGTCATCGACACGCGTGCGCCGTATGCGATGCGCGCGAAGATGTCGCGGCCGCTGCCGGGCTCCACGCCGAACCAGTGCTCGGCGCTGATGCCGCCGAACGGTCCGAGGGGGATGGCGCCCATGTTCGGGTCGATCGCGGTCTGGTCGAACTCGTAGGGTCCCCAGCCGCTCACCAGGACGATGAGCGGCGCGAAGATCGCCATGAGCAGGATCAGGACGATGTAGCCGAGCGAGAGCATCGCCGGCACATCGGTGAGGAATCCGCGCAGAAGCTTCCGGCCAGAGGCCGGGCGGGACTCCAGTGACTCTTCGAGTACTGGGTCGCCGCCCGGCGTGGCCTCGACCTCGATGACGGTCGAGGGGATGGTCATGCTCAGCCCTTCGAGGGGTCCTTCAGACCGACGATGGTGAGATCGGTCATGTTGGTGCTCGGGTAGTAGCCGGCGATGTTCGTTCCCGGCAGGAAGATCCCGTTCTCGAACACCAACGGTGCGATCGGAGCGAGCTCCATGATCTGCTCGTCGAGGTCGCCCCACGCGGCGTTGGCCGCCTCGACGTCGGTCATGGCACGCACCTCCGCGATCCGCTCGTTGACGGCGGGGTCGTCGAGCTGGGCGAGGTTCTGGTTGCCCTTCTCGGTGATCATCGCGCCGTCGAACAGCGGCGGGATGAACGTACTCGCGCTCGACGCCCAGTCAGGGCACCATCCCGTGATGGCGGCGTCGTTCTGCTTGGCGGGGGTGGCGATCGTCTCGTAGTAGATCGCGGTGTCGATCACGTTCAGGTTGACCGTGATCCCCACCTTCTCGAGCGACTCCTGCACCGCTTCTGCCTGGGCCTGCATGGCGGGCTGCGAACGGATGTCGAGCGTGAACTCGAAGCCGTCGGCAAGGCCGGCCTCGGCCAGGAGCGCCTGGGCCTCTTCGGCGTTGCCGCCGTCCTCGTTCGCCGGGTAGAGGTCGAAGTCACGGTGGCCGTTCACCGCCGGCGGGATGATCGTGGTCGCGACGTCGGCCAGCTGGTTGCCGCCCGAGGCGTTCTGCACCGTGGTGCGGTCGAGCGCCCAGTTGACCGCCTGACGAACACGGACGTCGTCGAACGGCTCCTTGGTCGTGTTCATCGACATGTACGTCGTGCAGAACGCCGGTGCCTTGATGGCACGCTCCTGCAGCTCCGGAGTCTGGATGCGCGGGAGTGCGGCGCCGCTGATCTTGCCGGCGATCGCGTTGACATCGTCGCCCTGGCCGGCGATCATGCGCTCCTCGATCGTCGCCGCATCGATCCCCATGTCGAACTGCCACGCGTCCGGGTAGGCCTTGCGGACCTCGTCCGTCTCGGCGTTCCAGTGCTCGTTGCGCACCAGCTTGATGGTGCTGCCGGGCGTGTAGCTGTCGACCGTGTACGGTCCGGACGCGATGACGTCGTTGATGAACTCGTCGCCGCCGCCGCTGCCGACGGGGAAGGGCACCGCGTTCGACTGCGCCAGCACGTTGTCGAACTCGGGGAAGGGCGCCTTGAGGTGGAAGACGATCGTCTTCTCGTCGGGCGTCTCGATGGTGGGGATCTCGCCCGACACGTACGGGCCCTGGTAGTCGGCCGGAGCGTCGATGACGTTCTTCAGGTAGGGCGAGCCGATGCCGATCTGCGGGTCCCACGCTCGCGAGATGCCGAACTTGACCTCGGCCGACGTGATCGGGTCGCCGTCGTCGAATGCCAGGTCGTCCTTGAGCGTGTAGGTCCACTTCAGTCCGTCGGCGGACGCCGTGCCGAGGGACTCGGCGAGGTCGGGGACGATCGCATTCGGGTCGTCGGCGTCACCGGCCGCCTGCATGGTGAGGCCGCGATACAGCAGGCGGTAGAACGCGTTCACCCCGCCGTCCCAGCCGCGGGCAGGGTCGAGATACGAGAAGTCGGCGTTCTGCAGCATGTGCACGGTTCCGCCCTTCTGCGGGCCGTCGGTCGCGCCCTCGGTCGGCGCGGAGGATGTCGTTCCTCCCGAGCATCCGGCCAGCAGCAGGGCTGTGCTCAGGCCGGCGACGAGTAGTCCGGCGGCTCTCTTCTTGGCGGTCATCTGTCGACCATTCCTTCCTCTTGCTCCGTTGCGTCGAGTGACTCAACAATGAAACAACATGAAGGTGCAATGTACAACTGCACCTTCTACTCAGATCGTTTTATCTCGCCGGACACTCGTCCTGCGATGGCTGTGACCGAATCGTCATCCTGGAGTTCGGATGTTTACACCCGTGAAACACGCGGCAGGCGTTGCCCCGATGGATCACTACCTCGCGGCGTTCGCCGCAGTCCCCGGCCACCTGGACTTCGCACGGTTCGGTCCGCCCTCACGTCTCGTGTGCGAGGCCGCCGCGGACGTCTGGGGAGCCGCTGCGGCCGGCGACGTGGACGAGGCGGGCGAAGACGACCGCGCACGTGAACAGGTCGAACGGCTGCTTGGCATGCCGGGGGCCGACGTCGCGCTGGTTCCGAGCACGTCCCTCGGCCTCTTCCATGTCGCCTTCGCGCTGCGCGGCGCCGAGGTGCTCGTGTCGCGGGGCGAGTTCCCCGCGAACCTGTACCCATGGTGGCGGGCCGAGGAGCTCGGGATCCTGCGCGTGTGCGACATGCCCGCCGACCATCTCGAAGCCCCGGTCACCCCCGAGAGGGTCGCCCAGGCGCTGGGGACGGCGACGACGGCGGTGGCCGTGAGCGCGGTGGACTTCCGCACGGGGTGGCGCGCCGACCTCGCCGGCATCCGGGAGGTCATCGGCGACCGCCTGCTGATCGTGGATGCGATCCAGGCGGCGGGCGCCGTAGATCTTCCGTTCGCGCACGCCGACGTCGTGATCGCGGGCGGCCAGAAGTGGCTGCGTGCGGGCTGGGGCACCGGATTCGTCGCAGCGTCGCCTCGCGCCCTGGCCGCGATGGTGCCGCGGCTGAGCGGATGGACGGGCGTCGAGCGTTCGGGCGGATACGACGGGCTGCGGCATCTGTCTCTCCCCGGTGCGAAGCACCTGGGCCTCACGAACGGATCGCCCGCCTCCGCTCGCATGCTCGCGCGCGCTCTGGAGCTGATCGACACGGTCGGGGTCCGCGCGGTCGAGGAGCGGATCTCGGCCCGTGTCGACGCGCTGATCGCGGCGCTCGATGCGGCGGGAGTCGTGATCG
The DNA here is from genome assembly GCF_010634855.1 of Microbacterium sp. B35-30. Classification (GTDB taxonomy): domain Bacteria; phylum Actinomycetota; class Actinomycetes; order Actinomycetales; family Microbacteriaceae; genus Microbacterium. Next base: position 73,363 of record NZ_MWLQ01000018.1, read on the forward strand.
TCTCGCCTCGCCGACCCGCCGACCGCGCCGGGATCGTCGTGGCGCGGTGGGCCGACGGGGCCGCCGCCGCGCGCCGCGCCCGGCTCGCCGAGCACGGCGTCGCGGTCACGGCGCACGGCCCGGACCGGCTCCGGTTCTCGGTCCACGCCACGACCGCGCTCGACGTGCTGCCGCGCGTGGCCGAGCTCGTGAGCATGCCCGTGTGACGAGCGGCACGTCAGCCGGCGGGGATCCACACGCGCATCGTGGAGGGTCCCCGCTCGGCCCAATCGTGGTACGCCACGAGCGGGACCTCCACGGATGCGTGCGCGGGCGGTCCGCCACCGGGTTCGCCGTACGGCCAGCCGCCGTCGTCCGCTCCGCGCGCGACCACCTTCACCCACACGCGTCCGTCGCGCTCGACCGGCTCGGCGCTGGCAGCCAACGCGACCTGCGCGACGTCGTCGACGTCGCCGGGGCCGAGGTCCACCGACTCGAGCGCGAACACCTCGGGACCGCGCTCGATCACGAGGCACCCGCGCACGGCGTCGATGCGCTCGTCGGGGGCCGTCACGCGCGGCGCCATGGGCAGGTCGAGCTCCACGACGTCCCCCTCGCGGAACGCCCGGCGCACCTCGGCGGCCCCAGGAGGGAGATCGCGCTCCTCGGTGGCACCGCCGTCGGTCGGCAGGAGCCGCAGGCGCGCCCCCGCGGCCCACGCCGGAACGCGGAGGGTGAGCGTCCACGGGGCGTCGGGTGCGGCATCCGCTCGCGAGATCACACGGATCCGTCCCGACACCGGGTAGTCCGTCTCGACGTCGAGCGCGACGACGCGGCCGTCGGCGAGCGTCGTGCGCACCGTCGACGGCGCGTACTGATGCAGCTGGACGCCGTCGTCGTCCGCGGTCGCGACGTAGGCGTCGAGGCTCGCGAGGGTGCGCGCCACGTTCGGCGGGCAGCACGACACCTCGAACCACGGCGCACGCAGCGACGACGACGCGCGGGGAGAGGTGGCGTCGGGCTCGGCCGGGATGCCGGGCACGCGCTGGTGCAGCGTGTTCGCGTAGAAGAACGAACGGCCGTCGGGCGCGGGCGACGTCGCCACGACGTTGAACAGGGTCCGCTCGATGAGATCGGCGTGGCGCGCATCGCCGTCCGCCAGCAGCAGGCGCCACGAGAACATGATCGAGCCGACGCCCGCGCACGTCTCCGAGTAGGCGCGGTCGGCCGGCAGCTCCCAGTCCTCTCCGAACGCCTCGTCCTGATGGTGCGAACCCTGGCCGCCTGTGATGTAGGTCCGCCGGGCGACCGTACGGTCCCACTGCCCGCGGAGCGCTCCGAGCAGCTCATCGTCGCCGGTGTCGACGGCGACGTCCGCGGCGCCCGCCGCCAGGTAGTTCGCGCGAACCGCGTGACCGCGCAGGGCCGTCGCGTCGCGCACCGGCACGTCGTCCTGGAAGTACTTGCGGCCCCATTCGATGTCATGAAGCGTGCCGCGTCCGTGGCGCTCGACGAACAGGCGCGCCTGCTCGAGGTAGCGCGGCTCGCGGGTCGCCCGGGAGAGTTCGGCGAGCCCGACCTCGACCTCGGCGTGGCCGCAGATCCCGTCGCGTCCGCCGGGCCCGAATTCCGCGCACACCAGGTCGGCGGCACGCACCGCGATGCGGAGCAACCCGTCGTCCGCACCCGGGCGGGTGCGTTCCCGGGCCACCGCCGCCTGGAAGAGGTGGCCGAGGCAGTACAGCTCGTGTCCCCACTCCAGATCGGACCACCGCGCGCCCTGCCCCGCGCGCCCGAACTGCGTGTTGAGGTATCCGTCCGCCTCCTGGGCCGCCGCGACACGACCGACGACGGCGCGCAGCCGCGCTTCGAGGTCGGCGTCGTCGGTGCGGCCGATCTCCCAGGCGAGCGCCTCGAGGTACTTGTACCCCTCGGAATCCGAGAACTCGCGTCCGCGGCGCCCTTCCGGCAGCGTGCCGGCCGCGGCGCGGTCGAAGTTGGCCAGCCAGCCCTCGGATTCCAGGCGGCTCTCGATGTGCGCGAGCGTGTTGCGGCCGTTGACCGTCTGCCGGTCGCCCCAGAAGCCGCCGGTGATGCGGACCTCCTGCTGGCCGAGGGGGCGGAGGCGGCCGCGCGTCGGGGCGACGGGCGCCTGGGGTGCGGTGGTGGTCTGCATGGTCATCCCTTGAAAGCTCCCGACATGAATCCTCGGACGTAGTGGCGCTGGAGCACGAGGAACAGAACGATGCAGGGGAGGGCCAGCACGACCACCCCCGCCTCCGTCGCCCCGTAGTCGATGACGCCCTGCACCTGCACGCGGAGGTTCGAGACCGCCAGCGGCAGCGTCATCCGGTTCGTGTCGGTGATGAGGATCAGCGGCGCCATGAAGTCGTTCCAGGCCGCCAGGAAGGCGAACATGCCGACGGTGATCAGCCCGGGTTTGACCGCCGGCAGCAGCACGAGCCGGAGCGCTCCGAAGGTCGTCGCGCCGTCCACCAGGGCCGCCTCGTCGAGCTCGCGTGGGACAGACTCGAACGAGATCCGCATCATGAACATCGAGAACGGCAGCTGGAACATCGTGAGCACGATCGCGACGCCGACCAGGGAGTTGCTGAGCCCTACGGCGTTGAGGATCACGTAGAGCGGGATCAGCAGTGTCGTGTACGGCACCATCAGAATTGCGAGCACGGTGAGGAACAGCAGGTTCTTCCCCGGGAAGGAGAACCGCGCGAAGGCGTACCCGCCGAGGGTGGAGACGACCAGGGTCAGCAGCACCGTCAGCAGCGCGACGAACGTCGAGTTGCCGAGGTACACCCAGATGCCCGCCTGGTAGTTGGCGAGTGCCGTGTAGTTGCCGAATCCCCAGCCTTCCGGCTGGCTGGTGCCGGCTCGCGGGGCCACCGACGACACGGCGGTCCAGATGAGCGGGTAGAGGAACATGATCGCGAGTGCCGTGGTCAGCACGGCGTACGGGATGCCGAACACGATGCGCGCCGCGGGGGAGCGGCGCGCGCGGCCGCGCGCGGGCTGCACCTGGATGAGATGGGTGGAGGAGGGAAGGGTCTGTGCAGACATGGCGGGATCCTCAGTCCTCGTCCGTGCGGCGGAACGCCCGCAGCTGGAACACGTTGATGACGATGAGCGCCAGCAGCACGATCACTGACAGCGCCGCGGCGATGCCGAGGTCGTTCTGGCCCTGGAAGGCGACGTTGTAGATCAGCTGCACGATCGTCATGGTGCTGTTGTCCGGTCCGCCCTTGGTGAGGATGTAGAACTGCTCGAATGCCAGGAGTGAGCCGGTGACGCATAGCACGATGGTGAGTGCGAACGTCGGCCGCAGCAGCGGAAGCGTGATGTCGCGGAACGTCTGCCACGCCGAGGCGCCGTCGATGCGCGCGGCCTCGTAGACGTCGTCGGGGATGGACTGCAGGCCCACCAGCATGAGCAGCATGTAGAAGCCGGCGTACCGCCACACGATGAGGAACACCGTCGACCACAGCGCGCCCTCGGGGGTGCCGAGGAACGTGAAGCCCCACGACTGCATGAGGTCGGCGAACGGACCGGCGTACGGCGAGTAGAGCACGTAGAAGAGGAGGGATGCCGAGGCGAGACCGAGTGCGCTCGGCACGAGGAAGGACGTTCGCAGCAGCGACTTCCACCGGGTCGACTCCTGCACCAGCATCGCGAGCCCGAGGCCCAGGCCGATGAGGAGGATCGTCGTGATCGCCGTGTACTTCAGGGTGAACCAGATGGCGTCCCAGAACAGGCGGTGGTCGACGGCGTCGACGTAGTTCTCGGGGAGGTTCCAGCCCTGGTTGCCCGAGAGCAGCGGCCAGTCGGATGCCGACATCTGCAGCACGAGCAGCAGTGGCAGCAGGAAGACGAACACCACGAACAGGGTGGTCGGCGATGCGTAGAGCCACCCGCGCAGCGCCTCGCGCCGGGCGCGCGAAGAGCGGTGGGGCGAGGGGGCGGGCGTGGTCGGCGGACTCGTCGGCGGACTCAGCGTCTCGGCGGACATTGGCGTTCGTTCTCCGGGGATGGGGGCGGTGGCCCGGTCGCCCGGGCCACCGCCGCGGCTCACTGCGCGAGGATCTCGGTGATGGCGTCGTTGTCGGTGTCGACCGTGTCGGTGCCTTCGAGCACGGCGTTGCGCACGAGCGTCAGCCACGGGCTGCCGGGTGCGTTGAACGCCTGCTGGAAGTTCAGCGCCACAGGGGTGTCACCCTGGGAGGCCACTTCGTTGATGGTCACGAGCCGCGGATCCTTCGCGGCGTACTCGTTGTCGGCGAAGTCCGCGCGTGAGACGACGTCGTTGTTCTTCGCGAGGACGTCCACCTGGGCCTCCTCAGACATCAGCCAGGTGAGGAAGTTCCAGGCCTGCGCGGCCTTCTTGGAGTCCTTCGAGATGCCGATGCCGTCGCCGCCGACGAAGGTCGAGGCGCCGCCGTCGACGCCGGGGATGCCTGCGACGCCGGTGTCGAACGGGGTCGAGGACAGCAGCGTCGCGGGGTAGAACATCAGGCCGACGTTGCCCTCGGTGAAGCCGGCGGTCCAGGTCGGGCCCGCCTCATCCTGCGAGCTGGGCAGCACGGCGCCCGACTCCCACAGATCGCGCCACGTGTCGTAGACCTCCTTGGCGGCGTCGTTCGCGAGCAGCGACTCGTGGCCGTCATCGCTCAGCACTTCTTCACCGGACGCCCAGATGCTCGGGAACCACGTGAAGACGAGGCATCCGCCGCAGTTCAGGCCGGTCGCCGTGCCGTACACGCCGTCCTTGCCGAGCGCCTGGATCTTCTTGGCCGCGTCGGCGTACTCCGCCATGGTGGCGGGTGCCTTCTCCGGGTCGAGTCCGGCCTCTTCGAAGAGCTCCTTGTTCCAGAACAGCATCGACAGGTCGAGCACGAAGGGCAGGACGTGCTCCTTGCCGTCGGCATCCGTCCCGGCCGAGAGGTGGCCCTGGTTGATCTGGTCCTTGTAGTCGAGGCCGTCGACCTGGGCGCTGAGGTCCTGGAACAGGCCTTGCTCGACCCAGTTGGGCACGTAGACGATGTCGGCGGCGAACAGGTCGGGCAGTCCGCCCGAGCCGGCAGCGGCGCCGACCTTGGCGACGTAGTCGTCGTTGGGCACGACGGTGAGCTCGACCTGGTTCTCGTGCGAGGCGTTGTAGGCGTCGACCAGCAGGTTCGCCTGCTTCTCGAGGGGTGCGCGGGTCCAGAGCGTGAGGGTCGTTCCGTCGTCCGTCCCCTCGGCCGGGATGTCCTCCGCAGGCGTCGCCGCGCCACCGCCGGCGCAGCCGGCGAGGGCCACGAGGGCGCCTGAGAGGAGGAGTGCGGTCGCCGCGCGCCAGCCGGCGGCGCGACGTCGGGTGTTGGTCATTGCAGTCTCCTTGGCTCGTCTTCGAGCGTGCGCGTGCAGGATCGCCGCGCCGCTGCCGTGATGGATCTCGAAAACATCGAAATCGCTTTCGGCACGGTATCGTGAGAGATCACAAGCGGTCAAGACGTTGCTTCGATAACGTTTCCGCAACGAGGAGGGGTGATGGCCGCCAACGAGTCCGGGGGACGCAGTGCGACGCTGAGTGATGTCGCGAAGCGGGCGGGAGTGTCGATCGCGACAGCGTCGAAGGCCCTCAACGGCCGGGAGGACGTCGCGCCGGCGACCCGGCGGCGGGTGATGGATGCCGCCGAAGACCTGTCGTTCACCCCCAACGCCATGGCGCGTGGCCTCCTCGCGGGACGCACCGGCACCGTGGGCCTGCTCACGAGTGACCTCGAGGGCCGCTTCATGATCCCGATCCTGATGGGTGCCGAGGACGCCTTCGGCGCCGGGCAGATCAACGTGTTCCTCTGCGACGCACGCGGCGACGCGATCCGCGAGCAGCACCACCTCAAGGCACTGCTGAGCCGGCGTGTCGACGGCATCATCGTCGTCGGCCGGCAGACCGACCCACGCCCGTCGCTCGGTCAGGAGATCCCCGTCCCGGTCGTGTACGCCTATGCGCCCTCCGACGACCCGCGCGACCTCTCGCTCACGCCCGACAACTACGCCGGCGGACGGCTGGCCGTCGAGCACCTCATCGCCTGTGGCCGCACCCGCATCGCCCACATCACCGGCGACCCCGCCTACGCCGCCGCCCAGGATCGCATCGCGGGAGCGCGGGCGGCGCTCGACGCGGCCGGCCTCGAGCTCGTGGGCGACCCGATGTTCTCGGAATGGACCGAGCACTGGGGTCGGGATGCCGCCGCGATGCTGCTGCAGCGGCATCCTGACGTCGACGCGATCTTCTGCGGATCCGACCAGCTCGCCCGCGGCGCCCTGGACACCGCGCGCGATCTCGGGCGCCGCGTGCCGGAGGATCTCGCCGTCATCGGGTACGACAACTGGGAGGTGCTCTCGACCAACTCGCGGCCCGAGCTGACGAGCATCGACGCCAATCTCCAGCAGCTGGGGCGTCAGGCGGCCCAGCGGGTGTTCGACGCGATCGACGGCGTCGACATCGGTGAGGGCACCCACCACCTGCCGGTGCGCCTCATCATCCGCGGTTCGACGATCCCGCGGCGCTGACGCGGCAGCCCGCTAGGTCACGTCGCGCCCGCGGCGACGCCACCAGGGGTGACGGCGGCGGGCTGCGGCATCCGTCTCCGCCTGCGCCTGCGCTGCGATGCGCGCGGCGCGACGTTCGCGCCATGCCGCGACCTCCGCGTCGACGTCACGCGTCGGGGTCACGACGGGCGGGCCGCCGAGCAGCTGCCGACGTGCCTCCACGATGCGGCGGTTGAAGTCCTCGAGCGCGTCCCGCACGTCGGCCTCGCCGGCGAGGGCATCGAGGCGCTCGTCGAGCTCGGCGCTCTCGACCCGGAGCCGGAGCGCCGGCGGGCCCAGGCCCGTGAGCTGCTCGCTCTCGATCTTGCGGCGGATCCACCAGTCCGGATCGTGGCTCTCGCCGAGGCCGGGGATGGGCTTGCCCGCGCCGGGCAGATCATCGAACTCGCCCCGGCGGATCGCCTGCTGGATCGCGTTCTCGACGACCGCCGCCCGCTCGGCTGCCGAGAAGCCCCGTGCCGGCGGCGCGGCCGCGTGTGCGGCATCCACTTCGTCCGATGACAAGCCCTGCTCGCGCTGCCACTTCTCGAAGCGGTAGCGTTCGGCGGCTTCGCGCGGCCCCTCGGTCATGACCCCGTGACGTGATCCCGCCACGAATGCTGCGGGGCGTACCCGAGCACGCGCCGGGCCTTGTCGATGGAGAGCAGGGTGTCGTGCTCGCCGAGCTCGCGGGTCTCGACGCCGGGGAAGACCTCGGCGACGAGTTCGGCGTTGGGGCGCGACATCACGGTGTCGGCAGCGGCGATGATGTAGGTCTCGAACCCGGGCGGGGCGACCTCGAGCGCGCGCTGCACGGCCTGCGCGCCGTCGCGGGCGTCGATGTAGCCCCACAGGTTCCACTTGCGCGTCATCGCGTCGGCGTCGTACGACGGGAACGCGGCGTAGTCCTCGGGAACCATCACGTTCGAGAACCGCAGGCCGGTGATCGACAGCTCGGGGTGCCACCGCACCAGCTCGACCGCCATCCGCTCCTCGAGCGTCTTCACGAGCGAGTACACCGACTCCGGGCGCGGCGGGTACTCCTCGTCGACCGGGATGTACGGCGGCGCCACGTCGAACGGCAGACCCAGCACGGTCTCGCTCGAGGCGTAGACGAGGCGACGGATGCCGAGTCTCACGGCCGCCCAGAACACATTGAACGTCGCGGTCATGTTGTTGTGGAAGGTCGCGACATCGGAACGGATGCCGGGGGCGGGGATGGCCCCGAGGTGCACGACCCCGTCGAACCCGTCGTGGCGATCGTTCACCGCGGTGAGGGCGTCGATGACCTGGCCGTAGTCGGTGAGGTCGACCTGGACGAAGTCGGGGCCGCGGGCTCCCACCACGTCGAGGCCGATGACGTCGTGGCCGGCCGCACGCAGTTCGCGGGCGACGACGGTGCCGAGCTTTCCGGACGAGCCGGTGAGGGCGATGCGCATGATTCCAGCCTGCCACTGCGCCGGGGGCAGGGACGTGTTCCCCTGCGAAAAGTCGGGTCGGTGACCACGACGCGCCGGTGATGGATACCGCGGCACGGCGTGTCGTGTGACGGGCCCGACTTTTCGCAAGGCGGCGCTGGATTTCGGGGAGATCAGTGCGCGGGCGCAGCGCCGGGGGTCGCCGGGGCTGTACGGCTGAGTCGCCGGAGCCGCTGCCGGGCGAAATCCTGCGCGCGCGGACCCTCCTCGAGCGCTTTCGCCGACACCGCCAGCACGATGCGGGTGATGGTCACGACGGGCAGCGGCGACCGGCGCAGGCCGAGCAGCTGCCGATACCGGCGCGGCAGACTCGCAACGGCAGCGGCGAAGAGCACGCGGTAGGCGATGCGCATGATGCCGGTGAACGGCGCCGCGCGGAGGAACCGCACCACGTCGTCCACGCGCGCGTCGCGGCGGAGCTCGCCGCGTGCGAGGAACCCGTCGATGCGGGCGTGCAGCTCCCTCTCGCTCAGCGGCGGATCGGTGAGGCGCATGAGGCGGCCGGCCTGCGCCCACTCACGCACGTACGCGTCGCTGCCGCCGGGGATGGGTCCGCCCCACCGCTGGTGCGCCCCGAGGAAGGCCTCGGTGAAGGCGAGGTGCACCCACTCGACGAGGTCCGCGTCGCCCGCCGAGTAGTCCCGCGGGCCCGCGACGGACTCGTAAGAACCCTGGACCCGCTCGTGCAGCCGCGCGATGCGCTGCGTCTCCTGCGCCGCCTGCGCGGTCGACCCGTAGGTGACGCAGATGATCCAGCGCACGGTGCCGGTGAGGCGCCCGATCGGGTCGTCGCGGTAGCGCGAGAAGTCATGCACGCCCGCCATCGCACCCGGATGCAGGGCCTGGATGAGCAGGGCACGGATGCCGGCGACGAAGGTTCCCGTGCCCGCATGCACCGTCCACACGGCGCCGCCGTCCGCGAAGTACCCGGCGTCGTCGCCGTCGGCGAGGGCCCTGACCCACGGCGGCGTGCCGTCGGGATCGCCGGCGAGAGCGGTCAGCAGCCGGGCGCGGAGCGTCGGTCGTCGCGTCTTCGGAGCGTCTGCACCCATGCCTCCAGCGTGCCACCTCTGGCGATCCGGGGCGCCGAGTGGCGGATAGGGTGTGCGCCATGGACGACACGCGGCCGCTTCCCGCCGATCCCGTGCGCGTGGGCGTGCGGGAGGTGGCGCGCGCCGCAGGCGTGTCGACGCAGACGGTGTCGCGCGTGCTCAATGAGCACCCGAACATCCGGCCCGAGACACGCGACCGGGTGCTGCAGGCGATCGCCGACCTCGGCTACCGCGTGAACAACGCCGCCCGCACGCTCGGCACCCGCACCACCCGCACGCTCGGGGTCATCGCCTCCGACGCGACGCTCTACGGGCCGGCCGTCGGGATCGCCGCGCTCGAGGCGGCGGCGCGCGACGCCGGCCGGTGGATCGCGACGGCCTACGCGGACGCCTCGGACGAGGCATCCGTCCGCGATGCGGCCGATCGACTCCTCGGACAGGGCGTGGACGGGCTCATCGTCCTCGCACCGCACGCGGCCACGCTGACGGCGCTGACGGGCGCGCACCCGGGGGTCGCGATCGCCGCGCTGCACACCGGACCGGGCGCCGAGGAGCAGGAGGCGGGCGCAGCCCTCGCCATCTCGCACCTCGTCGAGCTCGGTCATCGCCGCATCGGCCGGGTCGCCGGACCCGAGGAGTGGCTCGAGGCGCGCTCGCGGGAAGCGGGCATGCGACGCGCGCTCGAGGGCGCGGGGCTGGGGATTGAGTCGCACTGGAGCGGCGACTGGACCGCTGCGGCCGGCGCCGCGCTCGCCGAGCGGATCGCCGCCGCCGTGCGCGCCGGCGAGGCGACCGCGGTGGCTGTCGCCAACGACCAGATGGCGCTGGGGCTCATCGCGGGGCTCCGCGAGGCGGGCGTCGACGTGCCGGGCGACGTGAGCATCGTCGGTTTCGACGACAACCCGGATGCCGCGTACTACCGTCCGGCGCTCACCACGGTGGGGCTCGACCTGGCGGGCGAGGCACGCCGGGCTGTCGCCGCCGTGCTCGGTGCCACGGCACCCGCCGTCGCCGCGCCGCGTCTCGTCGTCCGCGCGTCAGCGGCGGCGCTGCGCTGACCACTCTCGACCCCTCCGCGGTGGCCGCGTCGAGAAATCAGGAAAGCTGAATGCCCCCAGGCTCAGAGTCGCGACATTCCGGGGCGCGTCATCGAACACCCGCCGATGTTCCTGAATCGTTGACGCGGCTGCGCTACGGAGGGTTGGCTCCGGGGGGTTGTTACCGGTAACATCGGCCTTCACTGTCGGCGATGAGCCGCCCCAGCACGAGACCCGATGGAGGACCCCGTGACCAGCCCCGATCCGGCGACGCCGCCGCCCGCGTTCACACCCGAGGTCGAGGCATCCATCGCCGCCGTCCGGGCCGATGTCGCGAAGCTCCACGGCGAGCTCGTGCGCTACGGCCTCGTGGTCTGGACGGGCGGCAACGTCTCGGGGCGCGTCCCCGGCGCCGACCTCTTCGTCATCAAGCCGTCCGGGGTCTCGTACGACGACCTCGCCCCCGAGAACATGATCCTGTGCGACCTCGACGGCAACGTCGTGCCCGGCGCACCCGGCAGCGAGCGGAGCCCCTCGAGCGACACGGCGGCGCACGCCTACGTGTACCGGAACATGCCCGAGGTCGGCGGCGTCGTGCACACGCACTCGACCTTCGCGGTGGCGTGGGCGGCACGCGGCGAGGAGATCCCCTGCGTCATCACAGCCATGGCCGATGAGTTCGGCGGACCGATCCCCGTCGGCCCGTTCGGCATCATCGGCGACGACTCGATCGGCCGCGGCATCGTCGAGACTCTCACCGGGCACCGCAGCCGCGCGGTGCTGATGCAGAACCATGGTCCGTTCACGATCGGCACGTCGGCGAAGGACGCGGTCAAGGCCGCGGTGATGGTCGAGGACGTCGCCCGCACCGTGCACTACGCGCGGGAGGCCGGCCCGCTGATCCCGATCCCGCAGGACGCGATCGACCGCCTCTTCGACCGCTACCAGAACGTCTACGGCCAGTCGTCCGACGAGCGCCGTGACGCGTCCGACGAGCGCCGTGACGCGTCCGACGAGCGCACGGAAGAGGGCGGCCGATGAGCGCCGAGGCGATCCGCACCGGGCGCACGACGCTCGGCATCGAGCTGGGCTCGACCCGCATCAAGGCGTGCCTCGTGGATGCCGACGACCCGGCGAACGTGCTCGCAGTGGGCTCGCACGCCTGGGAGAACCGGTACGAGTCCGGCCTCTGGACCTACTCGCTCGAGGACGTGTGGTCGGGCCTGCAGGCCGCGTACGCGGACCTCGTCTCCGACGCGCAGCAGCGCCATGGCGCCGCGCCCGAGACCTTCGCCGCGATCGGCGTCTCGGCGATGATGCACGGGTACCTCGCCTTCGACGAGGCGGGCACGCTGCTCGTGCCGTTCCGCACCTGGCGCAACACGAACACCGGCCCGGCGGCGGCGGAGCTCACCGACGCGTTCGGCGTGAACATCCCGCTGCGCTGGTCGATCGCGCACCTGCATCAGGCGGTGGTGGATGCCGAGCCTCACGTTCCCGACATCCGCTTCGTCACGACGCTCGCCGGCTACGTCCACCAGCGCCTGACGGGGGAGCGGGTGCTCGGCGTCGGCGACGCGTCGGGCATGTTCCCGATCGACTCCGCCACGAGCGACTACGACGCCGCGATGCTCGCGCGCTACGACGCCCTTCGACAGGCTCAGGGACCGGCTGCCGGAACGCTGCCCGTCGCGAGCGTCGCCGAGCTGCTGCCCCGAGTGCTCGTCGCCGGGACTCCCGCCGGCGCGCTGACGGCCGAGGGTGCCGCACTGCTCGACCCGTCGGGAACCCTGCGCCCCGGCATCCCGTTCTGCGCTCCCGAAGGCGACGCCGGCACCGGCATGGTCGCGACCAACGCCGTCGCGCCGCGCACCGGCAACGTCAGTGCGGGCACCAGCATCTTCGCGATGGTCGTGCTCGAGCGGCCGCTCGAACGCGTGCACCACGAGCTCGACCTCGTCACGACCCCGTCCGGCGACGCGGTGGCCATGGTCCACTGCAACAACGGCGCCAGCGAGCTGGCAGCCTGGGCGGGCATGTTCGCGCGCTTCGCCGCCGCGTCGGGGACGCCGCTCACCGACGACGCCGTGTACGAGACCCTGTTCCGCGAGGCGCTCGGGGGCGAGGCGGATGCCGGTGGGCTGCTGGCCTACAACCATCTCGCCGGCGAGCCGATCGCCGGTCTCACCGAGGGCCGCCCGCTGTTCGTGCGCACGCCCGACAGCCGCTTCACGCTCGCCAACGCGATGCGCGCGCAGCTCTACGGGGTCTTCGGCACGCTCGCCCTCGGCATGCGCGTGCTCGACGACGAGGGGGTCCGGCTCGACCGGATGTTCGCCCACGGCGGCATGTTCCGCACCGCCGGGGTGGCGCAGCGCTTCCTCGCCGGCGCGCTCGGCGCTCCGGTGTCGGTCGGCGACACCGCATCGGAGGGCGGCGCGTGGGGCATCGCCGTGCTCGCCGCCTACCTCCCGCACACCGGCGACCTGAGCCTCGCCGCCTACCTCGAGCATCGGGTCTTCGCGAACGCGGCGATCGCGACCGCCGACCCCGACGCCGCCGATGTCGCCGGCTTCGCCGCCTACCTCGACCGCTACCGCGTCGGCCTCGCCGTCGAGGCCGCCGCCGTCACCGCTCTCTGACCTGACCCACCGTGTCCCGATTTCCCGCCTTCGTGTCCCACTTCTCGCCGGTAGAGGCCGCTCTATCGACCGAAAGTGGGACACGGATGCCTCGGACCTGAACGAACCGAAGGAACCACGATGACCCGCACCCCCCTCTCCACCTCGCTCGACGGCTACGAGGTCTGGTTCGTCACCGGCAGCCAGAACCTCTACGGCGAAGAGACCCTCCGCCAGGTCGCCGAGCAGTCCCAGGCTGTCGCCGAGGGCCTCGCCGGCCTCCCCGTCAAGATCGTGTGGAAGCCTGTCCTCAAAGACTCCGACTCCATCCGCCGGCTTGCCCTCGACGTCAACGCGCGCGACGACGTCATCGGCGTCATGGCGTGGATGCACACGTTCAGCCCCGCGAAGATGTGGATCGCCGGACTCGACGCGCTGCAGAAGCCGCTGCTGCACCTGCACACGCAGGCGAACGTCGAGCTGCCGTGGGCCGACATCGACTTCGACTTCATGAACCTCAACCAGGCCGCGCACGGCGACCGCGAGTTCGGATACATCCAGACGCGCCTCGGCGTCGCGCGCAAGACGGTCGTCGGACACGTGTCGAACCCCGCCGTGCGGCAGCAGGTCGAGGACTGGCAGCGCGCGGCCGCCGGGTGGGCGGCATCCCGTTCGCTCAAGCTCGCCCGCTTCGGCGACAACATGCGCTACGTCGCGGTCACCGAGGGCGACAAGACCGAAGCCGAGCTGCGGTTCGGCGTGCAGGTGAACACGTGGGGCGTCAACGAGCTGGTGGAGAGGGTGGATGCCGCCACCGACGCCGACGTCGACGCCCTGGTCGCCGAGTACCTCGAGTCCTACGACGTCGCGCCTGAGCTGCGACCGGACGGCGACCGCCACCAGTCGCTGCGCGACGGCGCGGCGATCGAGGTCGGGCTGCGCTCGTTCCTCGAGGAGGGCGGCTTCGGCGCCTTCACCACCTCGTTCGAGGACCTCGGCGGCCTGAAGCAGCTGCCCGGTCTCGCCGTGCAGCGCCTCATGGCCGAGGGCTATGGCTTCGGCGCCGAGGGCGACTGGAAGACCGCCATCCTGGTGCGCGTCGCGAACGTGATGGGCGCGGGCCTCCCCGGCGGCGCGAGCCTCATGGAGGACTACACGTACGACCTCGTCGCCGGCGACGAGAAGATCCTCGGCGCGCACATGCTCGAGGTCTCGCCGTCGCTGACCACCGCGAAGCCGCGCCTGGAGGTTCACCCGCTCGGCATCGGCGGCAAGGACGACCCGGTGCGGCTCGTGTTCACCGCCGACCCGGGCCCCGCCCTGGTCGTGGCCATGAGCGACATGCGCGACCGGTTCCGCCTGGTCGCGAACGTCGTGGAGAACGTCGACGCCCCCGACCTGCCGAAGCTGCCGGTGGGCCGCGCCGTCTGGAAGCCCGCGCCCGACTTCGCGACCAGCGCGGGCTGCTGGCTCGCGGCGGGTGCCGCCCATCACACCGTCATGACCACGGCCGTGGACATCGAGGTGTTCCGCGACTTCGCCGACATCGCCGGCACCGAGCTGGTCGTGATCGATGAGGACACCACCGTGCGCGGCTTCCAGCGGGAGCTCCGCTGGAACCAGGCGTACTACCGTCTCGCGCAGGGGCTGTGAGCCCGTCGCGGAGTGCCTGGGCTCGCTGAGACCGGGGATTCCGCGCGAGGCAGGGGGCGTCGCCCTCTGTCTCGGCGCACATCCCCGGGTTCGAGGCGCGCGAACCTCGCCGCTACTCTGGTTGGCGGCATCCCCGATCTCCTAGGAGCCCTCATGGCACGTCCCCCCAAATCCGGAACCCAGCACGCGCTCCGCGCCGGCGATTACGAAGCCGTCGTCGCCAGCGTCGGTGCGACCCTCCGTTCCCTTACGTATCGCGGCCGCGACCTCGTCGTGCCGTTCGAGGCCGATGAAGTGCGGCCTGCGCATCGCGGCGCGACCCTCGCCCCGTGGCCGAACCGCGTGGTCGAGGGCAAGTACTCGTTCGGCGGCCGCGACTTCCAGCTGCCCCTCACCGAGCCGGCGCGCTCGCACGCCCTGCACGGCCTGGCGACGTGGCTCGACTTCGAGGTGATCGACAAGGGACCCGACCACGTGACCCTGGCCGCCGTCATCCAGCCGCAGACGTTCTACCCGTGGCGCGTCGTCGTCACGACGACCTTCTCGCTGGGCCCCACGGGGCTCACGCAGTCCGTCACGGCGCACAACGAGAGCGACGAGCCGGCGCCGTGGGGCACCGGACCGCATCCGTACCTCGTCGCCGGCGACGGCCGCGTCGACGGCTGGACGCTCGAGCTCCCCGCCACGCAGGTGCTCGCGGTCACGCCCGACCGCCTCATTCCGACGGACCTCGTCGCGGTCGACGCCGAGGACCCGGAGCGTTTCGACTTCCGTTCGTCGCGTCAGATCGGCACCGTCGAGATCGACCACGCCTACACCGGCCTGGTGCTCGATGCGGACGGCAACGCCACGGTGCGCGTGACCGCCCCGTCGGGCTCCGGCGTCGAGATGTCATGGGATGCCGCCTGCCCGTGGGTGCAGGTCCACACCGCCGACAAGCCCGACGCCGCGCAGAGCCGGCTGGGCCTCGCCGTCGAGCCGATGACCTGCGCACCCGACGCTTTCAACGCCGGGTCGTACGACTATGACGCGGGGCTCATCGTGATCGAGCCCGCGGCATCCGTCACCGCCGCCTGGCGGATCGGCGCGATCGATTGATCCACGCGATCGGCCGGGCAGCCTCGTCGCCGTGCCCGGCCGTCGCGCGTCTGGGGTGATTCCCCCAGCACTCACGACAAAGGCGGAGCCGGCCCCCCGGTCGGCTCCGCCTTCATCGAGAGCGGGTCAGGTGCTGTCCCGCAGGTCTTCCTTGATGTCGTTGCGCGTCTTCACCGAGTCGCGCTCCGCTTCGGCCTTCTTGACGTCGGCGTCAGCCTTCATCTCGTCGACCTTGTCGCCGACTCGATCGGTGGTGTCTTCCCACGCGTCCTTGAGCTTCTCGCCGACGGCCTCGGCCGTCTCCTTCGCGTCGTCCATGAATCCCATCGATCGCTCCTCTCATGAGCGGATGACATCGACGCTACGCCGGGGCATCGGCCGGGAGTTGGGGGTTGCATAACGGCGAACCGCTTGCTACGCGGAGCGGTGGATGCCGACACCACGACGCAGCCGGCCCGACGGCGCTGGTTCGACGCTGCCGGTCGGACGACACGGGTCCGACCACGCTGGTGCGCCGACACCGGCCCGACGGCGCTGGTGCGCCGACACCGGCTTGGCGGCGCTGGTGCGCCGACACCGGCTTGGCGCCGCCCGTCCGACGGCGCCCGCGGCCCGTCAGCGGATCGGCGTCGTGGTGTCGATGGCGTCGCGCAGCGGTCGACGCATCGGCGCCCAGTAGTGAGTGGGCGTCACGCGCGTGAGCACGTCGACCAGCCGCGCCTCGCGCCCGACCATGGTGCGCGGACGACGGCGAATGGTCGCCTCGACGATGCGTGCCGCGGCATCCGCGGGTTCGGTGTGGTACATCGCGGCCTGCGCCGAGGCGGCGCGATCGGCGACCGCGGGATCGATCGCGGCCGCGTACCGGCCGCGCAGGATGATGCCGGTCTTCACCCCGGCCGGATAGACCGCCCCGACGGTGACGGTCGAGCGCTCCAGCTCGTGCCGCAGCGCCTCGGTGAACCCACGCACGGCGAACTTGCTCATCGCGTACGGGATGCGCCCCGCCGGCGCGGCGAGACCGTAGATCGAGACGAGGTGCGTGATGTGGGCGGCAGGCTCGCGACGCAGTGCCGGCAGCAGCGCCTTCGTGACGTTGACCGTGCCCCAGAGGTTGACGTCCATGAGCCAGCGCATCTCGGCCATCGTCAGCTGGTCGATGGCACCCAGCATCGACGATCCGGCGCACGTCACCAGGGACTGCACATGGGAATGGGATGCCTCCACCTCGGCGACTGCGGCCGCCACAGCCTCGTCGTCGGTGAGATCGACGACGTGCGAGGTGTGCCCGGTGCCGTCCAGGCTCGCGGACGCCGTGGCGAGCCCGTCTGCATTCCGGTCGAGCAGCGCGATGTGCGCGCCGCGAGCGGCGAGCTGCCGAGCGACCTCCGCGCCCATGCCGGCGGCGGCGCCGGTGATGACGGTGGTGCGTCCCCGCACGTCCAGTCGTCGCGTCGGCGCTCGGTGAGTTGTTCGGGCCACGGCCTGCCTCTCGCTCGGGCCGTCGCCGTCGACGAGCCGTGTCTACGATTCTCGCTGACTCAGGAGGCCTCTTCGGACGCTAGCCTTTCCAGGGGAGGTTCGATGGGCAAGACCGCAGAGGCGATCGCCGAAGGGGTGTCCATCGCGTCCGCCGCAGCGCGCCTGGCGATACGCAACCGCATCCTCGTCGAGACGATCGCGCACGACGAGCAGTTCGATGTCGTCGCCTTCACACCGTTCGCCCGAGAGACGCTCACCGCCCTCGCCGACGAGCAGGACGAGGCCGCCGCGCTGGTCAGGCGCCAGCGCAAGAAGGCGTGGGGCAAGTTCACCGACTCCGACGGCACGCACGACTATCGCGATCGCGACACCCGCAACCTCCGCAGGCGCGGCCGGCAGTACTCCGGCGTCGCGCAGGCGCTCCGGCGCATGGCGGACGATCCGCACGTCGTGCGCTCTCTCATCGAGCAGTCCCGCGATGCCGCGTGGGGCGATGTCGAGGCCAACCTGCAGCGCCGCCTGCGCGTCGAGGGCATGCGTCCCGACCTCGACCCCGATTACGAGCGGATGCGTGCGGCCCGCATGCAGTCGATCCGCCTCGTCGACATCCCGCGCCTGGCCGCGCACAAGCGTCACCGCGAGGAGGCGGACACGGATGCCGAGCCCGCCGCCGAGCCGGCCGCAGCGTCGCCGCGCATCTCCGGCGTCGACGTCACCGAGCTCGACTCCTGACACCGGATCGCCCCGACGCTACGCTCGGCCTGTGAACGGCGACGCGGCTTCGACCCACCCGATGTGGTTCCTGCCCGATCACCCCCTCGTGGTGCGCGTGCGCGGGCTGTGCATGCCCTACCCCGAAGCGGTGGAGGCCATCTCGCATGGACGCTGCACGTTTCGCGCCGGCAAGCGCCAGTTCGCGATCGTCGGAGTCGCCGCCGAACCGGCGGTGCTGTTCGTTCCCGACGACCTCGAGCGGCCTGTGCTCCTCGAGAGCGACGACGTCTTCGTGCCGCCGTACGAGGGCGCGTACGGCTGGCTCGCTCTCCGTATCGAGCCGGAGGCCGGTGATTGGGAGCTCCTCGGCGAACTCCTCGACACGTCGTACCGGCTCGTCGCCCTGCAGCGTCAGCTGCGCGCGCTCGATGCGCGTGACGCCTGAGTGATCGCGCCCGCACGCGGCGAACACGCCCGGGAATCCGGCATCCTTCCCCCGATTCGCGCCGCGGGGGAGCGTGGGGTATTCTTGACGACGTTGTGCGCTGCTGCGAACAACATGCGCCCGTAGCTCAATGGATAGAGCATCTGACTACGGATCAGAAGGTTGGGAGTTCGAGTCTCTTCGGGCGCACACTGTGTTGAGACAGTAAGCATTGAGAACCCGCGGATCTCCGCGGGTTTTCGTGTTTCTGGCGAGGCGAGATCCCCGTTGATTGCTCAGGGTGACCATCTGACTCCGGATCAGCGGGTTTCTACCGCCATCGGATGTGTGCACCAGTTCCGACCTTGGAGCGGAGCCCACGCGGAGGTCGGACCGCTCGCGGCCACACGCCGAGTCTGCGGACGTCACGATGTCTTCGACCGTATGTGGCGCCGCTCGCGGCCACACGCCGAGTCAGCGGATGACACGATGTCGTCGACCGTATGTGGCGCCGCTCGCGGGCATTTCACCGCGCGGGGTAAACGGACATCGGGTCGATCGAACGTGGGCGCTCCCGCAAGCCAGCCGGTGTCAGCCCGTGCGAGGACCGGGATGCGGGCGGGGCCGGTTGGCCATCGATGACCTGGTGAGAAGCGTGGGAGTGGATGAGTGTACGTTTGCGATATGGAGTACACGCGTTGAGTGAGAACTTCCCAAACGCCCCCCTCGTCGAGCTGATCGCGGAAATTCGTTGGGAAGCTGCGTCTCCCGTTCTCGACGAGACGGGAGATGTCGTCGCGGACATGGATCTCGACGTTCATAGCGACGTGCTCTTCCAAGCGTTCGGTGACCGAATGGCGGCCGAGGGCTACCTCCGGTCGGAGCGCCTCACCCCACCGGGCTATCCGGCGCCCGCCGGCATGGCCGTATACCGTTACTCCAGCACCGGCGACAGCGGGGAGAGTGCGGTCTTCCAGATCGGTGCTGGCGTCTTAACGGTCAACGCGATCCAGCCATATAGAACTTGGAATCACTTCCGTCCGAAAGTAAGGCAGGGTCTGGACGCTCTCATCGCCAGTTGGACGGATGCCAACCGACCTGACCGGTTCTCCAAGGTAACCATCCGCTACATCGATTCGTTCGGCGACGAATACCTCGAGGGAAAGTCCAGAACGCACTTTGTGTCGGAAGTCCTCGGATTCAAGCTGTCGTTGCCGTCGGCCTTCGAAGCGCACCTGGATGGCACCGACCCAAACCTGTTCTTGCAGTTCTCGTCCGGATTGCGCAACGGAGGACGGGTAGCCGTTCGCGCGGGGCACGCGACTGTGGAGAACGAGGACGCCGTTGTGATGGACACGACCGTCTCGCACGGCGACGGCGCGGCGCTAGACACTGCCGATGTACTCGCTCTGCTAGATTCGGGTCACGAAGTCATTCATGACACGTTCGTGCAGCTGACAAGGGGCGTCGGGCACATTCTTCGGGGGGAAGCGAAGTGACTCGCTACTACAGCGTCGGACAGATCCAGGCGGCGCCAGATCCGGCGGCCGCTGTCGCATTTCTTGCGCGCACGCACGCAGCCACGTATACGCGTCGACGTCTCAACCCCGCGCTGAGAGTTGAAACCGAATTGGCGAAGCAGGCGCTGGAGCAACTCGCAGACCTGCAGGACGACTGGGATGGGTACGGTGCTTCGGCTATCTCGAAGGTAGTCAGGCTGAACGCGTGGGAGGCCTTCCGTCATTTCGAGTCGGGAGGTGCGATTCCCGAGATCACCCCGCTTCCAAACGGGACGATCGCCTTCGACTGGCAGGCGAATGGCGTGCGTGGGCACTTCGAGATTGGCCGCACCCGGTACTCGATGTATCTCACCGGCGTTGACGGTTCGACGCGTTACTACAACGGCTCAGCAAAGAATGTCAGCACAGATGCGCGTGATGCTCTGGCGAACGCTCTCGCTGACTCGGTTGGCGACGAAGCATCCTATGCACAGTCGATGACGTCGATCCGGTACGCGAGCGCGAGTGCCCACTGAACCCCTGCCCGTCGTTAGTTCCTTGCCAGATGAAGCCGATCCGGAAACACGGACGGCAGGAGATGATGGCCCACCCTCGGTTTCTCGCGACCGCACCGTGGTTCGGTTTGTCAAGACTCCGCACCACTTGAACGGCAGGGGCACAAGGCTTCGTCCCGCGGCGTTCCGCCCTCCTGCAGGTAGCGATGAGATTTCGGTCGTTCAGCAGGACTTCGATGGCGATGATTACTGCAAGAAGATGGCCGTAGCAAAAGTGCCCGTCAGTCAGTATCACGGCCTCGCCTCAGGGCTCGTGGGAGCGATCATGGACTCCGGCGCTCGTGCTGTTCTCGACACCCCTCACATCTTCCCCGGGCATGCGGACATCATCACTCCTTACCCGAGCCCCAAGGACGAGCCGCCACCGGCCGAAGAAACGAAGGCACTGCAGGAATTCTGCGAAGCACTCGTGGAGCATTTCCACTACTTCGCAGATCCGAACAAGGCAGCCGAGGGTTGGGAAGGGCCGCCGCTCGCGCGAGCCAGCTAGCTTCCAGATCATTCCACGAACCCGCTGGGACCGCGTTGTCAACTAGTAGGTAGCCGCAGCTGGGGCCCGCCGCACTCGAGCTGCGTCAATCGCGTGGGGCCGAGCGCCGACGAGCTGTCCGGGAAAATTGGGCGCCGCCGGCGCGCGGACGCCGATCTGTTCGCCGTGCCGGAAGGTATCGGCCGATCACCGGTTGAGGCGCGCCCAGACGGTACGGATGCGGGCTCGCAACGGCGCAGTGCGACTACCGTTGGCGATGTCGGCGGTCGCCGATAGCGTGCACCCAGAGGCACCGACTGTGCGCGCAAACGAAGGGGGCCCAGTGGCCAGCATTCAAGAAGCAGAGACGCAGGCTGGCGGAATTCAGGCCGCACTGAACGGCAGTAGCTGGGCGATGCAACAGATCGGCAACATCGAGAGCGACTCGAATCCGGAGCGGATGCTCGCTGTCGGTCTCGGCCACGCCATGAACGCACTCGGGCAGCTGATCACACTCGTCGATGACCTGCAGGCGCAGATCGACGATCTGAAGCGGAAGCAGCGCCGATGACTGCCGGGCGTAACAACTACGTGGCCATCGACTCGTATGGTCCGCGCTGACAACGACGCCCCCTCGTGGGCCACGCCGCCTGACTCGCTACCAGCAGAAGCCCTCGACCTGTGGCCCAACATCAGCCGATGGCCCACGCCGGCGACCGTCTCCGACCTGATGTCTGCGAGAGAGACGCGGCCAGCTGACTTTCAGGCGGTCGTGAACGGACTCCGGTGGCACTCAGCTGCGGACTTGACATCAGCTTGGTCGCTCCTAACTGCCTGGCTCGCGGTTGTTGCGATCTTGCTCGCTGCACTGGCCGAACCATTTGGCGTGTGGGCGCTGTGGACGTCGATAGGACTTGCTGCGGGCTTCACCGTCATGCTCGCGCGGATTGGCACCATCGCAGTCTGTCGACCACACTGACCGTAAGCGCCATGCGTCGTTGTGGTTGGCTGTAGTCGAAGCTGCCCCTCCTCGGCGACGACGGTTCGGGCGAACGTAGTCCCCCAACACAACCGATGTTGCTCGGTGGCAGATCAAGGCGGTGTAGGCGCGCGCCCGCCCTCTACCTACCTCTTCGGGGCATTGCACGATAGGGATCGCGACGGTGCCCTCGCGTTTCTCACCAATCGCTCCGCCGGGGCAACTCGAGGTCCACGGGACGCGCTTACGTGATCGGCCAGAGGCCTTTCCCGGGCTCATGGCGACCCGTGCGGGCAAGCCACTTTCCGAAGTCGGCCAGCTCCGTGTTCTGTGCGCGCCGAGTGCTCGACTCTTCTCCCCATCGGCCTATGACCGGAATCACATAGTCCAGATAGTCCGCTGCAAACATGAGCCAGGTCTTGTCCTGATGGAAGTGTGACTCACAGTCCTGTTCAGGCTCACGGTCCGCGAGACCCAACCCCACCGCACATGCGACGGCCTCACGAACGCTTTGTTCGAGATGGCCCCAACCCGACGGCGTACGAGACCGCTCGGTCTGGAGCGCGTGGATGGCGACCGTGAAAGTGGACTTCCACTCGGAGACATCACTGCTGTTGCTCAGTTGTGCCATGAGGCGCCGCAGGGGTAGGAGAGCGGTTTGCAGCAGACCCGCGCTCGCACGCCGATGGGCCCAGCGAGTCTGGCTTTCCGTCATCCGGCCAGCGATGATCGCTCCGGAGATCGAGCCGGCCGCCGACAGGGCATCAGTCATGGATCCTCCTTTACGAGATCATCGCGCTAACCCACGACATCGCGCCAGGGACAGACGGGCTGTCTTCTGACGATCACCCCGCCAGCGATGCCGTCCGGCAAGTGAGCGGGTTGGGAACGCATTCGAGCCGAATGCCCGCAGGCGGCCCCTCTTCCACCCGGCGCCCGCACGAGGATCGTTGGGTTATGTGAACGGGTCGTAGTCCTCCTGGTCCGCAAGCGCGAGGATGTGCTGCAGCTCCGCGTCGGGGTCGAGTGTCTTGCCGGCGAGAATGAGCATCAGCTGCTCCAGCGGCCAGGCGACGAGCCTCCCGTACCTCGCGGCGTAGATTCCGACGTCGGCGACGCGGCCGTACCGCTCCTCCGGCTCGCCTCGGCTGAGGAGCCAATAGAGGACGATCTGGTAGATGTCGCGGGCGGTGGGCAACAGAGCGAAGACGCCAGCGGAGTTCGCCTTGGCTCGGGACGACTTGAGGTCCAGGAGCAGCCCGTCCGTGATGAAGTCCGCTTCGGCCATGAGGGTGTCGTTGCTGAGCCAGGGGTTCAAGTGCACGGTCTGACCCAGCCACGGGTACAGCTCGACGGCTGCGATGGAGTCGAGCTGCCGGACCTCGTCGAGTCCTGCCTGCGGGATGACCTCGTGCAGACGCGCGAGCGTCTCCTCGACGCCGGACGAGTCCTGGACGGCCGCGGCCACCGGGCTGTACAGATACGACTGAACGGACCGGATGGAATTCACGAGCAGCCCGAGGATCCACAGCGCGCGGAGGATGTCGTCGCTGCGGTCCCCGGACTTCACACCGGCCGCGGCACGCTCGATGACGACAGCGGCAAGCTCGGCCTGTTCGCGACGCCACAGCATCGACGGCGCCGGGTCGAGCGGCACACGGTCCGGTTGGACGGTCAGGGTGACCAGCATGTCGAACGCGGACCCCTCCGGACCGCCGTCCCTGCTGGTGCCCGGTGTGAAGCGGATGGGGCACACGCGTCACGGATGCTGCGGCGCAACGGAAGGGTGTTCGGGTACGTCGCCGCCATGTACCGGGACAGGTGAGTCTTGCCGGTCAGCAGGCCGGTCAGCGTCGGACGCATCGGGCTCAGTTGTCGACCTTGAAGCCCGCGTCCACGCAGTACTCCATGATCTCGAGGTTGCCCGCCTTGTAGTCGTCGGTGCTGAACGTCAGCGACCCGCCACCGACTTCGACAACCTCCTGCACCTGGTAGATGGGGTCGGTGAACTTCGCCAGCGGCACGTTCGCGTCCGCGGGCGCGACTGCCTTCATCTCCTCCGCCCACGCGTAGTAGTCGTCGTGGGTGGCCTGATCGAACTCGCCGTTGGCGATAGCCAGGACGTAGTCGGGGTACTCGAAGAGCTTCTGCGACATCAGCTCGCACAGCACGAGCGCGTCAGCCTCCGCGGTCGGCGTGGGCGTGGGCTTCTCTTCCTCGGCGGCCGGCGTCGTCGTCGGCCCTTCCTCCTCGGCGGCGGGCGAGGACGCACACCCGGTGAGGGCCAAGGCCAGGGCGACAACGAGTGCGGCGCGCTTCATGGCCACACTGTATCCACACGGTCGACATGTCGGGCATCCCGCGGTGGAGGCGCAGCCGATGTCCACGAGCATCGGCAATCCCGCAACTCGCGTCCACTGACATGAAGCATTCCCCGGGGAATCCATCTCCTCCGCCCTCGTCGCGCCTATGTCGCCGGAAGTCTCCCGCGCCGCGAGATCGATGGCCTGACGCGGCGCTCCTCGATGAGATGCCCGCGTGTGGTGACAGCCAATTACCGGTGCCAGGACTCTAGACCTGACCGCGGACGACGTAGGCGATCCCTCAACTCACTCGCCGCGGATCTGGCTGAAACCTGAGCGAAAGTCGCGGGTTTGATGAGGACCTTCTCATAAACTCCCGCTAGCTCGCCTTTGCCCGGCGAGCACTCGTGTACTGGGGTCACGGCGTCGAACGTGCCCTTTCGTGGAAGGAACACCTTGACCGATTCGACCCCTACATCCGCACCCGCAGGATGGTTCCCTGCAGGCGTTGAAGGCCAGGAGCGCTACTGGGACGGCACGTCGTGGACCGACCAGGTTCGTCCTGTCGGGGGCATCGCCACCGCGACTGGCGCCGTTCCCGCCCCGCCGACCGCCCCCGCACCCGAGAAGAAACCTCGCAACATCCTCGGAATCGTCGCCCTCGCGGTGGCCGTCGTCGGATTCATCTTCGCCTGCATTCCCGGCGCTCTGATTGTCGGGTGGATTCTCCTGCCGATCAGCTTCATCCTTGGCATCATCGCCCTGTTCCAAAAGGACAAGCCCAAGTGGCAGGGCCTGACCGCAATCATCGTCTCCGTGGTCGGCACGATCGTCGGCGTGATCGTGTTCATGTCGCTGGCTGCCGGCGCCGTCAGCGACGCCATCGACGACACCGTCACCGAGGAGGTCGGCACCTCCGACGTCGTCGACGAGGAGACGTCGGCCGACGAGGGACCGGCGGTCGAAGAGGAACCGGCGGTCGCCGACGCCGAGGATCTGGTGCTGGGGGAAACCGCGTTCGGCGTGGACACCGAGAGCGGCATGGGCTGGTACGCCGTGGAGGTCACCAACCCGAACGCGGACTACATCTTCGCCGGCGCCGGCATCGACGTGGAGGCCTACGACGCGAACGGCGTGCTGATTGACACCGACAGCACGTACGGCACCATCCTGTCGGGCACCTCGTGGTATGTCGGGGACTTCTTCGACATCGGCTCGGCGCAGATCGACCACATTGAGGTGCGCGGGCCTACCGCGGACGCGGCGACTCACTCTCCTGCCGCCGAGACGGGATCTTTCACCCTCGGCGAGGTGAACACCGGCTCCGAGTACGACTACATGACCGTCAACGGCACCGTCACCAGTAACTTCTCCGAGGACCAGGACATGGTTCGCATCGATCTGATCGCCCGCGACGGCGGCGGGAAGATCGTCGGCGTCGACTACACCTTCACCGACCGCGTGCCCTCCGGCGGCACGGCGGCGTGGAACGTCGAGTTCTGGAAGGTGCCGCTGGACAGCAAGGTCGAGGCCTACCCTCACCTCTGATCATCTAACCAACGACGTGACCCAACCAAGGTCGCGACACAAGGGGGCGCCTCCGGGCGCTCCCTTATCGTTTTCGGCTCTGGCACACACAACACAGTGAAGCGCGAAGGGCGCCACTCATTGTGCACGTGCCCGCTGGGGGATGGATAACGTGCGTCCTGCCGACTCGCACAACTCGTTCGTCCGAGTCGTAAGAGGCGTCAGCGACGGCCCCCAGTAGGTCGTCGTTTGGTGAGTCGATTGCGCTGGTCTTTGCCGGCAAGCCTGGTGGGCTCGCACTCGTTGCTGCCGTAGAAGTGCGGGCGATCGTTGAGCATCATGCGTGGCGGGTTCGCGGAGCCTACGGAGGACTGTGATTCATGGACGCGAGGTCGGGCGGCGGCTGATGGCCCGCCCGGGAGTCAAGCGATAGTGTGCCGCCATGGGCGAACTCCCGGAACACGTCGCGGTCAACCGTGAGTACTGGGACAGCATGGCTCATGAGTGGGTCGCGGCGGGTGAACGATCCTGGGCACAGGCAGAACCCACGTGGGGCGAATGGGGCATCCCGGAGAACAGGCTCCGGCTGCTTCCCGACGACATGACCGGGTTGCAGGCGATCGAACTGGGCTGTGGCACGGCCTACGTGTCTGCCTGGATGGCGCGCAGGGGCGCGTCGGTCACAGGGATCGACAATTCGGCCGAGCAGCTACGCACTGCCCGGCGACTCTCACAGCAACACTCCGTCGTTCTCGAACTCATCCACGGCAACGCGGAGGAGGTCGCCAAACCCGACGACTCCTTCGACTTCGCGATCAGCGAATACGGCGCGGCAATCTGGGCCGACCCGTACAGGTGGATACCGGAAGCGCACCGCCTGCTGCGGCCGGGAGGGACGCTGGTGTTCCTCGGCAATCACGTGTTCGTGGGCCTGTGCTCGCCCGTCGACGGGTCGTACCCGATCACCCGCCGGCTCGAGCGGCCCTACTTCGGCAGCCATCGCCTGGACTGGCGAGAAGCAGCAGATGACCCCGGCGGCATCGAATTCACCCTGACCTTCTCGGAATGGATCAAGCTGTTCCGTGCCACCGGGTTCGAGATCATCGATCTGACCGAGATCCAGGCTCCTGCCGATGCCACGGGGTTGCGATCAGGCGTCACCGCAGAGTGGGCACGAGAGTTCCCCCAGGAGCATGTCTGGACACTTCGCAAAGAACTCTGACCCAGAATCGCTCGTTCACCATCGGCTGCCGAACGGCGTCCCGCTTCATCAAGACCCTCAAGGTCAGGATCAACAGTGCTACTAGCGAGGACCACATAGCGCTCGCCACCGTCGCGTCCATCGGGAGCACTCCCAGGGCGGGTATGGGTGCCCGAGAGATTGACGACGACGCGCTGTCACGCGTCAGAGTCCGCTCTCTCTCGACTGGTCGTCTGCGCTCTGGGACCGTTGCGCCTCGACCGCGCGGTGGACATTGCCGTGGAGGTGGTCGGCGCCGATGCGATCGAGGATGCCCTGGGCTTCTAGCACGGGGATGACTTGTGGTTTGATTCGCGCCAGCCGCAGCGTCACGCCCTCCGCTTCGGCTAGGTCGACGAGCTCGGTGAGTTTCGCTGCGCCCTGCGAGTCGACGAAGGCGACGCCTTCCAGATCGATCACCAGCGCCGCGAGGGGCGGGTCCGCGGAGATCGTTTCGCGGATGCGCTCGTCGAACGCCTCGGCGGTGGCGAAGAACAGTCCGCCGTCCAGACGGATCACTGCGATACCGGGGAAGATCTCATCGGCAGGGTTGAGGTCGATGTCGCGGAAGACCTGGGTGCCGGGCTCGCGGCCGAGCAGAGGCATGGCCGGCCGTGTCGATACGTAGATCAGCCACCCGAGCGACAATGCGATGCCGATGATGATCCCGAAGAGAACGCCCGCCGAGAGCACACCCACGAGGGCCGCCACAGCAATCCAGAAATCGAACCTGGACACACGCCGCAACCGGGCGAACTCCTTGAGGTCGATCATCCCGAACACGACTGCGTCGATGATGATGGCTCCCAGCACCGCCTTGGGCAGCTCCGAGAAGAGAGGAGCGAGGAAAAGCAGTGTCAGGATCACCAGCCCTCCCGTGGTCAGCGACGCCACGGGGGTGCGCGCACCGGCGGAGTCATTGAGTGAGCTGGCCGACAGACTCGTCGAGACCGGCATCCCCTGGACGAGACCGGCGCCGACGTTGGCCATCCCCTGAGCGACCGCCTCCTGGTTCGCATCGACGCGGTAATGGTGCCGGGTCGCGAAGGAACGGGCGTCGCCTGCCGTCTGCGAGAACCCGATCAGCAGCAGCGCCAACGCCGCGATCACGATCTCAGGTACGTTCTGCAGCACGATGTCGAGGCTCGGCAGTTGCGGGACCGGCAGCCCGCTCGGCACGGCGCCGACCAGCGCCACGCCTCGCGCGCCGAGATCGAGCAGGGACGATGCCAGCAGGCCGCCGACAACCAGCACCAGCGCACCGGGTGCCTTCGGCGCCCAGAACCGCAGAGCCAAGATCACCGCCAGGGCCGCCGTACCCACAATCAAAGTCGGAAGGTGGATGGCACCCAGGCCGACGATCCACGACGCGAACTCCCGCCAGACGTTGTCGCCCTCGCCCGAGGTGCCCGTCAACTTGGGCAGCTCGCCGACGACCACGTCGACCGCGGCCCCGGCCAGGAACCCGGTGACCACGGCCCTCGAAAGGAACTGCGCAATCCACCCCATTCGAAACAGCGCCAGAAGCAGCAACAGGATGCCGGTCACCAGCGTGATCGCCGCGACGAGCTGTGCCGCATCGCCGCCGGTGACACCGGTCACGATCACCGCACCGCCCGCGACCGTCGCCAACGCGGAGCTCGGACCGGTGGAGATCTGACGTGACGTGCAGAAGAGCGCATAGATGATCGCGCCGGCCGCCGCTGCGTAGAGGCCGTTCTGAACCGGCACGCCGGCGATCTCGGCATAGCCCAGGTTCTTCGGCACGATCATCGCGACGACGGCTACTCCCGCGATGATGTCGGCGCGCAGCCACCGCGGCTGATAGCGCGGCAACCAGTGCAGGATCGGAAGAAAGCCTCCGGAACCGCTCTTCTTGCTTGTCCGCACAGTTGCCTCCGACCATCGGCGCATACGGCTGGCCTTCCGGTGAGCGCGACACGCGCTTGGCCGACACCGCGGACCGGTGTTCCGGGTATCGCCCCGAGGGCAAGCTGCGTCGCGGAAGAACGCGACGTAGTCTCCCCGGAACCGATTATGCACCCGGCGCAATGCCCCCGGCCGGATGGATTTCCCGTGAGGGGCTCTTTCTGTATCCGGGCGCCAGTTCCGATCACTCCCGCGCGTGTCTGCCGCGGTGACAGTCAGCTGTCCGCCCGCTGACCCTGCTGGGTGAGCGTCGAAGAGCGCCGCGCTTCAGGCGGGATTCAGCCGGCGCGGGCCAGACTGGGGCCGATGCGAATTCTCGTGGTGGATGATGAGGTGCGCCTCGCCGACGGCATCCGTCGCGGACTCGAGGCGGAGGGCTTCGGGGTGGACGTCGCCCACAACGGTGTGGACGGGCTGTGGCGTGCCCGGGAGACCGCGTACGACGCCATCGTGCTCGACCTGATGATGCCTGGTATGAGCGGGTGGAAGGTCTGCGAGGCGCTGAGGGCGGAGGAGAACTGGACGCCGGTGCTCATGCTCACGGCGAAGGACGGCGAGTGGGACCAGATCGAGGCGCTCGAGACCGGCGCTGACGACTACGTGACGAAGCCCTTCTCATTCGCCGTGCTCGTCGCCCGTCTGCGTGCGCTGATCCGCCGGGGCGGTGTCGAGCGGCCGACGGTGCTCGAGGCGGGCGACCTGCGGCTCGACCCCGGTGCCCGCACTGTGCGGCGCGGCGATACCGATGTCGACCTCACGTCACGGGAGTTCTCCGTGCTCGAGCACCTCATGCGCCACCGCGGGCAGGTGATCTCCAAGCGCGACCTCATCGCCGGCGTCTGGAACGACGACTTCGAGGGGGACCCGAACATCGTCGAGGTCTACGTCGGTCACCTGCGGCGCAAGGTCGACCGGCCCTTCGGCCGAGCGGCGATCGAGACGATCCGCGGTGCGGGCTACCGTCTGGCGGCCGACGGTGGCTGAGCCGCATCGTCGTTCGCTGCGGACCCGCATCACCGCGGCCTCGACGCTGGTCGTCGCCGCCGCGCTGGTGGTGGGGGCGCTGGCGTTCTACGGCATCCTGTCCGTCAGCATCCATGAGGCCAGCGTGCGTGCTGCCGAGACGCGCGCCGAGCAGCTCGCGGCCCGGATCGACGCCGAAGGACCGGCGGTGGTGACCGAGCTCGACGACGACATCGCGCAGGTGCTCGACGAGGGCGGGCGTGTCGTCGCCACGTCCGAGGAAGCCGACAGCGGCGACCTGCCCGACAGCGACGGCACGCCCGTGATCGCGTACGACGACGAACCGATGGTCGTCGTGCGCGAAGACCTGGACGACGGCGGCGCGCTGCTCCTGGCAGTGTCGGTCGAGGACGACCAGAGCACCCTCGCAACCGTCGCGGTGCTGCTCGCCGTCGCCGTCATCGCCGTCGTCGCACTCGTCGCCGCCATCACGTGGTGGGTGGTCGGACGTGCTCTCCGCCCGGTGGAGCGCATCCGTGCAGAGGTCGACGACATCTCCGCCGATCGCCTCGACCGGCGCGTCGCCGTACCGGCTTCGGGCGACGAGATCGCCGCGCTCGCCGGCACGATGAATCGAATGCTGGGCCGGTTGGATGCCGCCGCGGCTGCGCAGCGCCGATTCGTATCGGATGCCTCGCACGAGCTGCGATCCCCGCTCGCGACGATCCGCCAGCACGCCGAGCTGGCGCAACTGCACCCGGACGCGACATCCATCGACGATCTTGCCGGGGTGGTCCACGACGAAGGACTGCGGATGCAGGAGCTCGTCGACGCGCTGCTGCTGCTGACCCGGCTCGACGAGAGTCCGGTGATCCACCAGGAGGCCGTCGACCTCGACGACCTCGCCTTCGCGGAGATCACGCGGCTCCGCGCCAGGGGTGTGGAGGGCGATGGGTCCGGCATCCATGCCGCGCGGGTGCGCGGTGACGTCCGCCTGCTGGGCCGTCTCGTGCGTAATCTCGCCGACAACGCGGCGCGTCACGCGCGGTCGGCTGTCGCGATCGGGGTGCTCGAGCGTGACGGGCAGGTGCTGCTGACCGTGGATGACGACGGCCCGGGCGTTCCGGCGGCAGAGCGCGAGCGCATCTTCGAGCGCTTCGTGCGGCTCGACGAGGCGCGTGCACGCGACGCCGGAGGC
Organism: Microbacterium sp. B35-30; assembly: GCF_010634855.1. Taxonomy (GTDB): domain Bacteria; phylum Actinomycetota; class Actinomycetes; order Actinomycetales; family Microbacteriaceae; genus Microbacterium. The sequence goes on from NZ_MWLQ01000018.1 coordinate 104,168, forward strand.
AGCGGGCTGGGCCTTGCGATCGTCCGTGCGATCGCGGAGGCCGAGGGCGGCAGCGTGAGCGTCGAGGACTCGCCGCTCGGCGGCGCGCGGTTCTCGGTCGTGCTTCCCGCGGCATCCTGAACGCGGCTTCAGCATGCTTCAGGCCTGCTTCAGCGACCGGTCGGCACCATCGGAGCATGGATGACAAGAACAGCACCCCCGAGACTTCCCCCGCCCGCCCCGCCGACGCCGAGCAGATCGAGGTGGTCGCCGCGACTCCGGCGCCTGCCCCGGGCGAGCAGGCCGACGCGGTTGCGGGCGTGCACACGGCGGCTCCCGCCCCGAAGCGGCGCCGCAACCGCGGCCTGCTGATCGTCGGCGGCGCAGTGCTCGCGGCGGCCGTCCTCGGCGGTGGGGGCGTCGCCGTCGGCGCCGCGATCGCCGACGAGGTCGACGATGACGACACCACGTCGTCGGTGTCGGGCGACCGGGACGTAGACTCCCGCGACGACGACGACTCGAGCGATGAGGACTCGGGCGACGACGACTCGAGCGATGACGGCACCAGCGATGACGGCACCAGCGGCGACCTGTCTGATCTCGGCACCGACTCCGCCGACGACCTCGTCGCGATGATCGACGCCGCATCCGCCGCCGGTGAGGGCGAGCCGGTGTCGATCGATCTGAAGCGGGACGGCGGCGCCGAGGTGACGCTCGAGGCTGAGGATGGCGCCGAGATCGAGGTGCGCGTCGACGCCTCGGGCGAGGCATCCGTCACGTCCACCGAGTCCGCGGAGTCCGACGACACCGCGCCTCAGAACGTCCTCGACGCCGACGCGATCGCGGCGATCGTGGATGCGGCGCTCGCCGAAGCCGACGGGCGCATCGTCGAGATCGAGGCCGACGACGACAGCACTTCGCCGTGGGACGTCACGGTGCTGACCGAGGCCGGAGAGTTCGTCGAGATCGACCTGGACGCCGAGTTCGCGGTGGTTGCCGCTGGGGTCGAGACCGACGACTGAGCACCGCATGAGACACAGCGGCCGCCAGACCACATGGGTCGGGCGGCCGCCCGTTCGTTGCTCCGACTCAGCTGCCGTCGCGAAGGGTGAGAAGTGGGCCGAGCGGAGCCGAGTTCCGGCCACCGGCGGGCGGCGAAGGCGTCGGGGCGTCGGGGGTCGTCGGTAGGGTCCTCGTGTGATCGAGATCGCGCGAGCCGAGCTGTCCTCCACCGTTTCCCCGGAGCGATTCGTCGCGCGCTGGCGGGACCTTGCGACGCATCCGGAGTGGGCCGCCGGAATGGAGTACCTGAGACTCGATGAGCCGTTCGCTGTGGGGGCAAGGGGTGTGCTGAAGGTACGCGGTGGGCACGAGGCGCCCTTCGTCGTGGCGGAGTACGTCGACGGTCGTCTGTACGCCGATACCACGATCCTCGACGGTGCCGAGCTCACCGTGCACCACTCCGCCGTGCCATCCGAGTCCGGGTCGGCGCTCGTGCTGCGCGCGTGGCTCACTGGTGCACGTGCGGCTGAGTACGCCGACCAGATGCGCGACGACGTCCAGCGCAGCCTGGACGCCGACCTCGCGGCGCTCGCACGGATGCTGGAGTCCGAGAACGAGGCGACTGCCCGCGGTCTCGAGTAGGCCGTCGCACGCGGCGGGCGCCCCAGATCGCGCCCCACGCTGCCCGTTCGAGAAGCGGGTGGATATCGTTGCGCCATGCCATCGGTAACGGACTGGATCTCGAGTATCGGCTCGCTGGTGGGTGCGCTGACAGGTGTAGGCGCATTGATCGTTGCGGTGCTGAGCTACCGGAAGTCGAACAAGGCTCTGGCTGCCGACGCGCAGACGAGAGGCGCCGTCGGCTCGACCTTGGAAGCAATCGAGGCACTCGGGCAGGCGGGGCAGTTCGATGCGATGTTGGACGCGGCGCTCGAGCGCCGTGCCGACGCCGAGACGCACGACGTGGTCGCCGAGGGGGGCTACATCATCAGGCGTGAGCGACCGGGCGGCAGAGAGGAAAGGGACGCGTACCTGGTAGCACTGGAGAATGCACGGCGAGAGCTGGATCTCACCTAGTGGCCGAGCCGTGCGCTCGCCAGGGGACTTCACGCCGAAGGGCTTTGCACGGTTACCTACTGTCGAACGTCCTGTCGCAGTCGCATAGCGACGCTCACAGCGAGAGCATGCTGTCGGGCCCGCCCTACGGTGGGGTGATGGACGAGCAGGTTCTCACCGGGGGCAATTCCAACGCTGTAGTGCGGGTTGGAGAAACGGTGCGTCGGCCTGCTGGGCCCTGGACTCCGGCCGTTCATTCGCTGCTGCGTGCGCTACGAGCGGCAGGCGTGCACGAAGTGCCTGAGCCGTTGGGCTTCGACGAAAAGGGCCGCGAGGTCCTCTTCTTCCTTCCCGGCGAGGTCGGGAACTACCCACTTCCCGACTGGCTCTGGGCGCCGGCGATTCTGGAGGGCGCCGGCAGACTGCTGCGCCGGGTGCATGACGCCAGCGCTCCGCTCATCGACCAAGACCTCGTGTGGAGGCTGCCGTCCCACGAGCCCATCGAGGTCATCTGTCACAACGACGTCGCCCCCTACAACATGACGTTCATCAGTGGCCGGGTTGCCGGCCTGTTCGACTTCGACATGGCCTCACCCGGACCCCGGATCTGGGATCTGGCCTACCTCGCATACCGACTGGCACCGCTGGGCGAGGACGCAGGTATAGACACCTCCGACGACGAGCGCCTGGCTCGTATGGATCGTCTGATCGATGCGTACGGAATGCCGTTCCCGCGCGCCGAGGTGCTGCGTACGGTCGCGGCGCGCCTCTTGGACCTGGCGACTTACACCGACGGCCGAATACAGGAGACGAAGAACCCGGACTTCGCCGCCCACGCAGCCATGTATCGGCGTGACGCCGTTCGCGCCGACGTTCTCGCACTCCGGGCCTAGCCTCGCAATCTCGTAGGCCGATCGCGAGTGAGGAGAGCCGGTGGAAGACCTCGAACTGCGGGAGTGGAGGGTTGCCGCCCCATCTGACAGTCTCGCGCCATAACGGACGGCCATGAGAAGGGGAAAGCGCTGAACGCTCTCCTTGAGCGCACCAACGACGGGTGGGGCGGGTCAGTTGTGCGAACGCCGGAGGAGGATCGCGGCCGGCATCTGCTTCACGACGGGGCGGAACAATCGCTCGGCCAGGGCTTCGGCCTCGGCGGGTTCGATGATGCGAGGCGAAGTCGTCGAGTGCACGGCGCCCTTCCAGGTGAGGTCTGCGCTCCCCGCGGCGACGACGTTTGCTGCCCAGTTCGTCCTCGGTCCCCACGGCAGACCGATCAGGACAACGTTCGGATCCAACGTCGGCACCACTGCGACCGGGGTCGCATAGTCTGTCCCGCTTTTGCGTCCACGGTGGTGGACGACCGCGAACAGCGGGAACGCGCGTCGCCCGGCCAAGGCTTTCGCGATCGGTTCGGTCGCCTTCACGAGACTCCGCGGCGGGCCGGAACCGCCCTTCCCCGCACGCCCCGCCCGCAGACCCCGGAGACCCCTGCCTCCAGCCAGCACATCGCCGAAGTGATACGAGACCGCGATCGCCATGGCGACGGCACCGACGGCTGCTCCGACGGCTTCGGCCGGTGAGCGAACACCGCGACGCAGGAGCAGCACGCCTGCGATCGCGTTCGCCGCGCTCCAGCCGACATTGACCGGTGGAGATGACATCCCCACACCCGGAGGATCGCCGAACGGGCTGGGGAACGGCCGACCCTGAACACCGCTCACGCCGTGCGGAACGGCGTTGACCAGCAACGCGGCACCGACTCCGCTCCGAACGACCGTCAAGATCGACACGCGCCCACCCTATGACGAATCCGCAGCCGGATCATCCGCTCGTCGGAGCGCGCGCCCACGTGGATTCTCCGACAGACGCCCGCAGCCGGGTGTTCACGCCGCAGCTTCATGGATGTGAACAACCGATAGAGCGCACGCGGCGGGTGTCACCAGGCGAGGTACGGGTCGACGAGCAGCGGACCGCGGATGTCCCGCAGCGTGTCGACGAGGCGGTCGAGCCCCTTCCGGTTCCAGGTCGCCAGCTGCAGGTCGTGGCGGCCGAGTGGTTCGAGCTTGCCGGTGCGGATCCGGACGACCTCCCACTTCGCCGCGCGCAGCGCGCGGTCCTTGCGACGGTCGGCGTCCTCGCGCTTGCCGACGTGCTCGAGGCCGTGCCGGCCGGTGCTGTCGTACTCGATGGCGACGCGCAGTTCGGGAAGCAGGATGTCGGGCCACACCTCCACGTGATCGAAGAACGGTCGCGCGACCCGTACCGCGTTGAACCCCGGCGTCACCGAAAGGCGTGCGAACAGGTCGGCGCGCAGCTGGGCTTCGATCGCCGACGCAGGCTTCGGCGCACACTCCGAGTGGAACGGCTCGCCGACGGGCAGGTCGGGCGTCTTCGCGCACACGCGCTGCTTCCGCTTCGGCATCCTCTGCCGGAGAACGGCACGGTCGACCGGGTTCGCGATCGCGGCGGGCACCGGGGCGCCGGGTGCCGTGACCACCTCCCGCATCGGGAGAGCCCGGGCGGGCCGGGCGAGGTCCGCGCAGTCCGGACACCAGGCGGAGCGGCGGCGCTCGCGGCCGGGGCGGTTGCGCTGTTCGTCGGGGGTGGCCGCGAACTTGTGGCCCGCTTCGCATTGCCACAGCAGCAGCACGTCGGCGGCTGGGGGGACCTGGCTCAGGACGATGCCGGCGTTGAGCTCGGGGTGATACTGGCGGATGAGCGCGGAAAACGGCGCCCACGCGTCCCGGTAGCTCCCGACCGGGTACGGAACCGCCGCGCCCTTGGAGAACTGGCGGCGGGCCCACCACAATTCGACACGCTCCGCCATGCCAGCAGGGTATTCGCGGCCGGCGACATCACTCGTGCTCCGGCAGCAGCGGCGTCGACCAGCCTGGATCGCGACCGAGCTGCGCGGCTCGTGAGACCGACGTCGCACCGAAGCGATCGCGCACGGCATCAAGCACGGTGTCGAGGCGCTCGCCGTCCTCCCAGTCGATGGGCAGCTCGGGCGGGATGCTGTCGGCGCGCCCCAGCTGCGACAGCGAGATGCCGATCAAAGTGATGCCGCGTTCGGCGATCTCCGGCTGCGCGGACGCGAGCAGCGAGCGTGCGACGCCGAGCAGCACCGAGGTGCGGTCCGTCGGGAAGCGCACCGTGCGCGAGCGAGTGGCCTTCGCGTAGTCGCCGTACCGGAGGCGCAGCACGACCGTGCGGCAGACCCGGTCGCGCTCGCGCAGGCGGCGCGCAAGCCGGTCGACGATCTGCGTGAGGAAGAGGTCGAGCTCTTCGGCCGAGCGAGGGTGGTTGCCCAGGGCGCGTTGAGAGCCGATCGACCCCCGGCGGCGCGTCGTGTCGACCGGGCGCGGGTCCCGCAGGCGGGCCAGCGCATGCAGGTGCGCGCCGGCCGCCCTCCCGAGCAGCCTCTCGGCGGTCGCCGCTTCGAGCTCGGCCAACTCGCCGACGGTATGGATGCCGAGCCGGTGCAGCTTCTCGGCGGTCACCGCGCCGACTCCCCACAGCCGTTCGACGGGCAGCGGAAGCAGGAACGCCTGCTCCCGCTCCGGCTCGACCACCAACAGCCCGTCGGGCTTGCTCACCGCGCTGGCGACCTTGGCGAGGAACTTGGTGCGGGCCACCCCGACCGAGATCGCGAGTCCGACCTCGGCGCGCACCCGCGCACGCAGTCCCACCGCGATCTGCTCGGGCGAGCCCGCGATGCGCCGGAGCCCGCCGACCTCGAGAAACGCCTCGTCGATGGAGAGACCTTCGACGAGCGGGGTCGTGTCCCGGAAGATCGCGAACACGTCGCGACTGGCCGCAGAGTAGGCGTCCATTCGCGGCGGGACGATCACGGCATCCGGGCAGAGCTCGCGTGCCTGCCGGCCGCCCATCGCGGTGCGCACGCCGCGGGCCTTCGCCTCGTAGCTCGCCGCCAGCACCACGCCGCCGCCCACGATGACCGGCCGGCCGCGCAGCGCGGGCGCGTCACGCTGCTCGACCGAGGCGTAGAAGGCGTCCAGATCGGCGTGCAGCACGGTCGCCTCGCCCCGCATCCCGCCCTCCCCGCCGATCGTCCGTCGTGCGGATCATCGCACCAACCGGCGACACCACAACTCGTGGGGCAGGTCAAGCCCCAAGACGGTCGCGGGCGCAGCGGATATCCCTGTTCCAGAGACAAACCGCCACTGCTTGAGGTGAGCAGCCATGATCACATTCGAATCCGCTCTCCGCTCCATCGGAGCCACCCTGAGGAAGCTCTTCGACCGCCGGCGCCCGCGGCGAACCACCTGGAAGGCGACGCTGGCCGACGTCCGCCGCGCTGAAGATCATCACTTCCCGATCACCTGAATACCCCCGCGGGGCGCCGCCCGGACGCCGCGCGGTGCGTCAGTCGTCGGTCGGGTCGGTGATCACGCCGGGGCGGATGCCTCACCCGCCGTCAGTGGACCGGGCAGCGTGACGGCGTTCCGCTCGCCCGCACGCGCGCTCCCGACTTCGGCATCGTGGGAAGCCGGCGGCGGTTCACGGTGAGGCCGGAGTCCAGAACGGTCAGCCCCGGGTCGCTCAGCACGGCGATCGCCGTCGCGAGGCCGGAGATCGCGATCTTCTCGCCCGGGCAGCGGTGGCCGGTCGCCACGTCGCCGCCGCCGTGCGGGATGAAGGCTGTCAGCGCCTCATAGTCTTCGACGCCGCGAAAGCGCTCGGGGTCGAAAGTGGCCGCGTTCTCCCATGAACGCGCGTCTGTGTCGGTGCCGAGGATGTCGAGCATCACGCGCCCGCCGGCGGAGAGGTGCTGCCCGTCGAGTTCGACATCCTGGGTCGCCCATCCGGGGAGCATCGGCACGAAGGGTGCGGTGCGCCGGATCTCCTGGGCGAACGTGATCGCGAGCGGACCTCCCACCAGGGTCTTCCGCTCCGACGTCTCGGCGGAGATGCGCTCCCGCCATTCGGGCCGGTCGTGCAGCTCCTTCGCGGCGAAGGCGACGAAGCGTGCGACGGCGATCGTCGGGCGGATCGTGTTCTGAAGCTCGACTCCGGCGACCTGCGCGGGCAGCAGTTCGCCGGCGGGATCGCGGTGCCAGGCCCAGGAATGAAGGGCCGTGCCCTCCCGGGCGGCGAGATCACCGGCGCGCACCGCGTCGATGAGGCGCCGCGCATGCCGGTCCGACCAGATTCGATTGCCGACCGCCGCGAGGTAGGCGGGTGAGTAGGGCGCACCGAAGCCGTCGACGATCTGCGCCAGGCGCGCCGACCAGCGGGTCTTCGCCGCGGGCGTGCCCGGCAGTCCGGCCCACGTCATGATCGCCCGACCCAGCGCGCCGACGGCCGCGTCGTAGGCCGTGCGGTCGCCGTCGTCCAGCCATGCGTCGAGTTCGTGACGCCACTCCCGCTCGAGCAGCGGCTGCAGGCGTTCGACCTCGGCATCCTCGTAGGCGACGTCCACGAACGTCGCCTTCCGGTGGCGGTGCTCGTCGCCGTCGAGACTGTGCACCGCACCGTGTCCGAACAGCGTCTCCTGCACGATCGCGGGCATCGCACCGTGGCGGGCGATCCGCGTCTCGTCGTAGAACAGCTCCACCGCCGCCGTGCCTCGCACGAGGAGGGCGTCCCGGCCCAGCAATCGCAGGGGGGCGGATCTCGCGCCGTCGCGGACGCGCCGCCAGACGCGCTCGCCGAAGTCGTAGCCGTGGACGAGGACGGAGAGCGACTCGTCGGCGAGCGGACGCCTCATCGCGGCGGCCGCATCAGCGGCGCTCGGGCTTCATCGGCGGACGATGCGGGATCGGTATCGGCCGGGTGGTGCCCGAGCTGCGGCGACCGTGGCGGATCAGGTCGCGCAGCACCGCGTCGGCGGTGCCGTAGCGGGTGGGCAGACCGACCGGGTGCAGCCAGAGCACGTCGACGCCTTCCAGTGGGGCCTGGCTGACGCAGGCGACGAGGCTTCTGGCGTCGGTCGTGGGGAGATGCGCGTCGCGGATGATCCACGTCGACTGATCCACGCGCTGCAGGTCGTACCGTCGTCCTGTCGGACGAGCCTGGGGTTCGAGCATCACCATCGTTCGCTCACCTCTCTAGTCCGGTGGCCGACCACGGCGATGCGGATATCGCTGTTCTCATTTCGGTGCCTCCACGCTGATGCAGCGAGTCGATTCTCACCGAGGACGAGCCAGGCGCTATCGGGGTTGACAAACGACGCCCAGGGCCTACGGAACCGGACCGGAGTCTCCCGCGGGCGACGATCGCCCCGCTGTCCGCACCGCGGTGGGCTACTCCCGGCGGTCGCTGTCGATCCGCTGCGCCGCGATGGGAAGGGCCACCGCCAGTGAGATGCACAGCACTCCGGCGACGAACACCAGGGCGGGCAGGAAGGGGGCCGCGAAGGCCGAGCCCACCAGGTACATGCCGCCCAGGAGCAGGATGAGGTAAAGAACGAAGAGCATCGCGCACCCTCTCTCGTGCCGCCTCCGTCGCGTCCGCGCGGGGCTGTTAACTGCCTATCGCACCATCGCCGGACGCGCCAGGGGCAGCGATCGATCCGCCGGCGCAGCGCGCGCGTCACATTGCACCGCAGATTCGCGCGGGTCGAGGCATCCTGCCGCTCACGACTCGGTAACGGGATGCAGATCGCACCGGCCACGGCGTTAGCCTGGTGGCGATGAACGCCTACGTCTCGGCGTTCGAGCTGTTCTCCATCGGCGTAGGACCCTCGAGCTCCCACACGGTCGGACCCATGCGGGCCGCCCACGACTTCGTCGTCCGCCTGCGCGAGACCGGCGTGCTGCCCCACGTCGGACGGGTGACCTGCACCCTTTACGGCTCGCTCGGCGCCACCGGCATCGGCCACGGCACGCCGGATGCGGTCGTCGCCGGACTGCGAGGGCTCGAGCCCGAGACGGTGGACCCGGATGCCGTGCGCTCGGCGTGGAGCGCCTGGCCCGACGGGCAGTCGCTCGAGCTCGCCGGCGTCCAGGCCGTGCGCTTCGAACGCGGCGACGTCGTCTTCGCACCGCGCACGCGGCTCCCCGGCCACCCGAACGCCATGACGCTCGAAGCGTGGGCCTCGCCCGCCGATGGGCCGGATCGCGCGGTGACGGCGGCAGGCGTGCGCGTGACCGGATCGTCGTCGGTGACGGCTGTCGCCCCTGCTACGGATGCCGGACTCCTCGCCCGCGAGACCTACTACTCCGTCGGCGGCGGATTCATCCGCCGTGAGGGCGACCCGTCGACGGGCGCCGGCGCGGGCGCGGGCGCGTTTCCCCTCGATTTCTCGAGCGCCGAGGAGCTGCTGGCGCTGTGCGATGAGCGCGGCATCACCATCGCCGAGGCGGCACGCCTCAACGAGGAGGCCCGACGACCCGACGAGCAGATCGCCGCAGGCCTGGACGCCATCTGGGATGCGATGGCGGCGTGCGTCGAGGCGGGCCTCGACTCGGGTGGCGTGCTTCCCGGGATGCTCGGCGTCAAGCGCCGTGCGGCCTCGATCCGCGCGCAGCTCGAGGCTGCGGAGGCCGACGGCCGTCGTGAGCTGCCGGGGGAGTGGCTGGGTGCTTTCGCGCTCGCCGTCAACGAAGAGAACGCCGCGGGCGGCCGGGTCGTCACCGCACCCACCAACGGCGCTGCCGGCATCGTGCCCGCGGTGGCCATGTACTGGTGGCGTTTCCTCGCCGACTCCGGGCTCGGTGCGGGCAACGCGGTCACCCCGTACGGCGAGCTCGTGGGCAGTGCGCTGCTCGGGTACCCCGGCCGCGGCTCGGATGCTGCCGAGCCGGCCCAGTGGAACGACGAGCAGAGGGCTGAGGCGAACCGTCGCCGCGGCATCCGTCGCTTCCTCCTCACGGCGACCGCGCTGGGTTCGCTGTTCAAGGCCAACGCGTCGATCTCGGGAGCCGAGGGCGGATGCCAGGCCGAGGTCGGCTCGGCCTGCGCGATGGCGGCCGGGGGACTGACCGCGGTCATGGGCGGAACGAACCGGCAGATCGAGAACGCGGCCGAGATCGCGATGGAGCACCACCTCGGGCTGACATGCGACCCGGTCGGCGGCCTCGTGCAGATCCCGTGCATCGAGCGAAACGCGATCGCGGCATCGACAGCGGTGACGGCCGCCCGGCTGGCGCTGCGCGGCGACGGGTCGCACTACGTCTCGCTGGACGCGGTGGTCGAGACCATGCGGCAGACCGGCATCGACATGTCGCACAAGTACAAGGAGACGAGCGAGGGCGGTCTCGCGGTCAACGTCATCGAGTGCTGACAACCGTTTGGGCGTTTCGTCTCGCTTCGCTCGCTCGACGACCGGTCGTTGAGCGAGCGAGGAACGTGGTCGTTGAGCGAGCTTACGCAGAGACGAAACCGGGCCGTGTTCGTTCTGAGCGAACGCTCCGACTCCTAGCACTCTCCTATGCCGAGTGCTAATCTGTATGTAGTTGAGCCGGGTGGGCTCAACTCCAAGACAGAGAGGAGATTCCCATGGCCACCTATGACCCGTTCCGCGACCTCGACCGCCTGGCGTCGAGTCTCTTCGAGCAGCGGCGCGGCCCACGGCGGATGCCGATGGACCTGTACCGCGACGGCGACCACTACGTGCTGACCGCCGACCTGCCCGGCATCGACCCGGGCTCGGTCGACATCGACGTCGACGGCCAGCTGCTGACGATCCGCGCCGAGCGCACGCTGCACAGCGGCGATGACGTCAAGTGGATCACCCGCGAGCGCGAGGCTGCCAGCTTCCTGCGCCAGCTCAACCTCGGCCAGGGCATCGACACCGAGCGCATCTCGGCCAACTACAACAACGGCGTGCTGAGTGTGACGATCCCGGTGAGCGAGAAGGCCAAGCCGCGCAAGATCGAGGTGATGTCCGAGGGCGGTGCGCCGACGATCCAGGCGCACGAGTCCGACGACGCTCCGCAGCCGATCGAGCAGTAGTCGCGCGCGGTTCCGAAGAGAGCAGCTCCGCCGAGAACAGCTCCGCAGAGAGCAGTTCCGCAGAGAACGACGGATGCCTCGTCCCGGCCGGGACGAGGCATCCGTCGTTCTGCGAGGTCAGGACTTCGTGGCGCCCGTGAAGTGGCGGCGGCAGCGCGCCTGATACGACTCGATCCCACCGATCTGCTCGGTCGTCGGCGTGAGCGGGTCGCCGGCACCGCTGGACGTGAGCCGCTGATGGAACGCGGCATCCTCTCCGCACACCGCGCACACGGCCGTGAGCTTGAGCACGTCCTCGGCGATCGCCATGAGCGCCGGCAGCGGCTCGAAGGGTCGACCGTCGAACGTGACGCAGAGGCCCGAGACCACGACATCCACCCCCTCGGCGACCAGAGCACCCACGGCGGCGACGAGGCCCGGCCCGAAGAACTGCGCCTCGTCGATCGCGACGAGGTCGAGTTCGCGGCCCTGAACCGCAGCGACCAGCGTCTCGACGTCGGGCACCGACCGCGACGGCACGCTGAGTCCGGAGTGGGAGCTCACCTGTCCCTCGCCGCGGCGATGGTCCAGCGCATGACTGACGACGTCGACCGACAGGCCGGCGATGCGCGCGCGACGGACGCGACGCAGCAGCTCTTCGGACTTGCCCGCGAACATGGGACCGGCGACGACCTGCAGCCTCGCCTGGGTGCGCGTGTGCATGGCGCCCAGACTACGTCCGCCTAGGATCGAACGACCCTGGAAGGAGCCGCGATGACCGAGCGCGAGCTGACCGCCCCCGTGGCGCTGACCCGGCCGAACGGTCGCGTCAACCCGGACGCGATCGGCTGGGCGCGCCAGCCCCTCGTCGACACGTCGGGCATCGGGCGCGGCCGCGGGCGCAACAAGCGGTGGGAGTACTGGAACGTCACCACGCCGACGCACATCCTCGCGCTCACGGTGTCGTCGATCGACTACGCCGCCGTGCACGAGGTGTGGGTGTTCGACCGGGCGACCGAGCGCACGTGGGGCAAGGGGGCGACCGTCATCCCGGCGCGGGACTTCGAGCTGCCCACCGGCGTCGAGAGCGGTCCCGCCCGCGCACGCGCGAAGGACCTCGAGATCGAGGTCCTTGCCGAGGAGGGCGGCACACGGCTGCGCGCCCGGATTCCGGATGCCTCGTTCGACGTCTTCGCCTCGCTGCCTGCCGACCACGAGCGCCTGGCCGTCGTGGTGCCGTGGAGCGCAACGCGCTTCCAGTACACCGTCAAGGACGTCGCGCGTCCTGCCTCGGGATCAGTGACCGTGGACGGCATCACGCACGACGTGCCGGCAGGGGATTCGTGGGCGGTGCTGGACCACGGTCGGGGGCGCTGGCCCTACGACATCCGCTGGAACTGGGGCGCGGGCTCCGGGACCTCGGGCGGGCGCGCCATCGGCATCCAGGTGGGCGGCCGCTGGACAGAGGGCACGGGCTCCACCGAGAACGCCGTGCTGGTCGACGGGCGGCTGCACAAGATCCACGACGAGCTGGAGTGGGACTACGACATCGCCGAGTGGCGCAGACCGTGGCGCCTCACCGGCGGCGGGCTCGCAGCATCCTTCACGCCCTTCTACGACAAGGTGACCCGCACGAATCTCGGCGTGGTCGCCTCGCGCACCGACCAGTGCTTCGGTCATTGGGCGGGCACCTTCGCCGTGCCCGGCGGCGACGTCGTGAGGTTCGACGGCATCCTGGGCTGGGCAGAGGAGGTCCACAACCGCTGGTGACGCGGGTCTAACCTGAGCGCATGGATGCCGTCAGCGTGCGTGATCTCCATGTGCGGCGCGGGAAGACCGAGGTCTTCACGGCGCTCGACCTCGACATCCCGCGCGGGCAGATCACCGGGCTGATGGGGCCGTCCGGGTGCGGCAAGACGACGCTGATGCGCGCGATCGTGGGCGTGCAGAAGATCGCGGGCGGCACCGTGACAGTGCTCGGCGAGCCGGGCGGGTCGAGCGTGCTGCGGCGGCGGGTGGCGTACGACACGCAGGCGGCGTCGGTGTACGGCGACCTCACGATCGAGCAGAACCTGCGGTACTTCGCGCGCCTCGTCGGCGCGCCGCGCAGCGACGTCGACCGGGTCATCGAGCAGGTGGGGCTCGCCGACCAGCGCGATCAGACCATCGACTCCCTGAGCGGCGGGCAGGAGAGCCGCGTCTCGCTCGCGGTCGCGATGCTCGGTGCCCCCGAACTGCTCGTCCTCGACGAGCCGACGGTGGGGCTCGACCCGGTGCTGCGCGCCGAGCTGTGGGAGGTCTTCCGCGCTCTCGCGGACGCGGGCGCGACGCTCGTCGTCTCGAGCCACGTCATGGACGAGGCGCTGCGCTGCGACCGCCTCGTGCTCATGCGGGTGGGTCGTGTCGTCGCCGACACGACGCCGGCGGGCCTGCTCGCAGACACCGGGACGACGGATCCGGATGCCGCGTTCCTCGCGCTCATCGAACGCGACGCCCTTCGACAAGCTCAGGGACCGGACGGGGCTCAGGGACCGGACGGGGCTCAGGAACCGCACCCGCTCACCCGCCGCGAGGCGCGGGAGCAGGCGCAGCATCCTCACGTGCCTGCGCAGGAGCCCCCCACGGATCAGGGGAGCGGCTCGTGAACGGCATGCTCACCTTCGCGACCGCCGGGCGGGTGCTCCGCCAGCTCAGCCACGACCCGCGTTCGATCGCCCTGATGCTTGTCGCGCCGAGCATCCTCGTCGGGCTGTTCGCGTGGCTGTTCAGCGAACAGGAGGGCGTGTTCGACCAGTTCGGCGGTCCGATCCTCGCGCTCTTCCCCTTCATCGTGATGTTCCTCATCACCTCCATCACGACGCTCCGCGAGCGCCGGTCGGGCACCCTCGAGCGGCTCATGACGACCCCGATCGCCAAGGCCGACTTCATCCTCGGCTACGGTCTCGCGTTCGCCCTGATGGCGACGCTGCAGGCCGTCATCACCGTCACCTTCGCGGTGTGGGTGTGCGGGCTCGATGTCGACGGACCGCTGTGGCAGCTGGGCCTGGTGGCCGTCGTCGATGCGATCCTCGGCAGCGCGCTGGGACTCCTCGCCAGCGCCTTCGCGCGGACCGAGTTCCAGGCCGTGCAGTTCATGCCGCTGATCGTGTTCCCGCAGATCATCCTCGGCGGCCTGTTCATGCCGCGCGAAGACATGCCCGAGGCGCTGTACCAGATCTCGAAGGTGCTGCCCCTGAGCTATGCCATCGACACGATCAACGCGGTGACCGCGGGCGACGAGGGGTGGGATGTCTTCGGACCGCTCCTCGTGGTGGTCGCCTTCGCCGCGGGAGCGCTGATCCTCGCGTCGCTCACGCTCCGGCGGCGCACTCCGTGAGGAGGCCGGAGCCACCGGTCGTTGAGCGGGCGAGGACGAGCGAGACGAAACGCAGCGAGCCGACGTGCGACGCCGGCTGGGGCGTTTCGTCTCGCCGCGCTCGCTCAACGACCGAGCTGGGAGTCAGCAGTCGGGCTGCGGCTTGCGGAGCTTGGCAGTGAGCTCGCGCAGCTGAGCGAGCTCCTCGTCGGACAGCAGCGACATCCGCTCGGCGATGGCCCGGCCGTGCGCACTGGCGATGCGGCGGAACAGCGACGCCCCGGCATCCGTCGCGTGCACGAGCGCCCCGCGACCGTCGTCGGGGTCCGCGCATTTGGTGAGCAGCCCACGCGCCACCATGCGGTCGACGAGACGCGACACACTGGGCTGGCTGATGAGCATGTTGGCGGTCACGTCGCGGAGGCGCGCGGTGAGATCGTCGGAGCGCGTGACGGTGAGGAGGACGTCGTACTCGGCCTGGCTCAGCATCTCGTCGTCGAAGTCGCCGTTGATGTCGCCGAACACCTCGTGCTGGGCACGGAAGAGGCTCTCCCAGGCGTCGATGGCGAGACGGCGGTCGGTCATACCGTCAAGAGTAGGGCAGGCTGCGGACCCTAGGCTGGCGGCATGTCGTCATCCTCCATCGCGTCGTGGCGCTCGCGTCGTCTCGGCGTCGTGGGCCTGCTGCTCGCTCTTTTCGCGGGCCTGCTGCTCACGGTCGTCGTCGCTCCTCCCGCCCGTGCGGATGTCGAGGACTTCTCGTTCGAGAGCCTCGATGTCGAGTACCAGCTGGGCCGCGCGGAGGACGGCACGAGCACGCTCACCGTCGTGGAGACATTCGTCGCGATCTTCCCCGAGTTCGACCAGAACCGCGGCATGCGCCGCGCCATCCCCGACAGCTACCAGGGTGCGCCGCTCGACCCGCAGCTGGTCTCTCTCACCGACGAGAACGGTGCACCGCGCGAGGCCGAGACCGAGACGGAGGACGGACTCTTCCTGATGACCTCGCGTGCCGGCGACTTCGTCCACGGCCGCCAGACCTACGTGTTCACCTACACGCTCGAGAACGTCACGCGGTACTTCGCCGACACCGGGTCGGACGAGTTCTACTGGGATGTGAACGGCACGGCGTGGCCGCAGCCGTTCGGGCGCGTCACCGCCCGCGTCACGATGTCCGACGAGCTGGATGCCGCGCGCACCGGTGGTCTGGCCTGCTACGCGGGCTACCAGGACGACACCCGCAGGTGCGACGTCTCGGAGGTCGACGGTGCGGTCGCGGCATCCGTCTCGGACGTGCAGCCGTACCAGACGATGACCATTGCGATCGGGTTCGAGCCCGAGACCTTCACCGAATTCGACACGTCGTACCTCGCCTCGCCGTGGGGCTGGCTGCAGGGACTGGTGGCGTTGCTGGGCCTCGGCACCGCGGTGATCCTCGCGGCCCGCACGCGCGCGCGGCACCTCCCGGACGAACCCGGCCGGCCCGTGATCATCGCCGAGTTCACCCCGCCGCGCGGCATCGACGCGCTCGAGAGCGCGGTGCTCCTCGGTCACACGACGAAGGCGATCCCCGCCGAGGTGCTCGAGCAGGCCGTGGTGGGCAGCATCCGCATCGAAGAGGGCCCGGCGAAGATGTTCGGCGGCACCCGTCTGAAGGCCGTGCTCGTCGACCCGTCGCTGGCAGACGGAGATGGACGGATGCTGCTTCCCGGCCTCTTCCCGAACGGCGTAGCGGGCGAGGAGTTCGAGTTCGGGCGCACCGACACCCGGTTCTCGTCGACGGCGCAGACGGTGCTCAAGGCGGCGACATCGGAACTGTCGACGCGCGGACTCCGCCGGACCGTCCCGGCGAGTGCGAGAGCGTGGCCGGTGGCGATCGCGATCGTCTCGGCGGTGCTGGTGCTGCTGTTCGGCATCGCGGCGATGGTGGCCTGGGTGACGCCGCTCGTGCCCATCCTGCTGATCGTGGGTGCCTTCGTCGTGGTCGTGGTCGTGGGCGGAATGGTGTCGCGCAAGCCGCTTACCGCCGCCGGCGCCGAAGTGCGCGACCACCTGCACGGCCTGAAGCAGTTCATCGAATGGGCGGAGGCTGACCGCATCCGCATGCTGCAGTCGCCGCAGGGCGCCGAGCGGGTGCCGGTCGACATCTCCGACCCGCGGGTGAAGCTGAAGCTGTACGAGAAGCTCCTGCCGTACGCGGTCGTGTTCGGCCAGGAGAAGAAGTGGGCCGACGAGCTCGCCGTGCTCTACGGCGAAGGCAACTCACCCGGCTGGTACGCGGGCTCGACGGGGTTCAACGCCGCGGCGTTCTCGGCCGGCATCTCGACGCTGTCGTCGTCGGCCTCGGCGTCCTCGTCGTCGGGCGGTTCGTCGGGCGGCGGCTCCGCCGGCGGTGGTGGTGGCGGCGGAGGCGGCGGCGGCGTGTGACGCCTGCCGGTTCCTGAGGTCGTCGAGGGGCGCGCTCAGCCGTCGAGTCCGAGGCGCCGTGAACCCTCCGGTGCGTGCAGTCGGGCGAGGAACAGGTCGGTGCCGCGCGGGATCCCGCGGCGGTCGCCGCGCGAGACGATCACGATCGCGAGCACCGCGATCGGCACGGTCCACGCCGCCGGCTGCTCGAGGAACGGGCGCAGCGCGGGGAGCCACGCCGACACGATCCCACCCCCGAGGATCGCGACGCCCGACAGCACCGCGCCGGTGAGCATGCCGGCGATGGCGCCTCGCGCCGTGAGGCCGCGCCACCATATGCCCAGCAGGAGGACGGGACACAGCGTCGACGCGGTGAAGGCGAACACGAGTCCCACGCTGCCGGCCAGCCCGGCCGACTCCGTGGCCAGGGCCACGACGAGCGGGACGAACGACGAGAGCACGGCCGCGATGCGGAACCCCCGGACGCTGCCGCCGAGAAGGTCCTGACTGATCACGCCGGCGAGGGAGACGACGAGACCCGACGACGTGGAGAGGAACGCCGCGAACGCGCCGGCGATGACGAGGGCCGTGAGCAGGTCGCCCAGCGGCCCGGCGACCAGTCGGCTCGGCAGGAGCAGGACGAGCGCGTCGGCGTCGCCCGAGGCGGCGAGGTCGGGGGCGAACGCCCGGCCCAGCAGTCCGAACGCCGTGGGGAACAGGTAGAAGACCGAGAGCATCACGAGCACGATCACGGTCGTGCGTCGCGCTGCCACCCCGTCGGGGTTGGTGTAGAAGCGCACCAGCACGTGGGGGAGCCCCAATGTGCCGAGCAGCAGCGCGACCATGAGCGAGATCGTCCGGTACACCTCGAGATCGCCTGGACCGGCACTCGCCGGGAACGCCTCGACGGGCGGCAGGGCGGGCGGCACGTCGCCGACGAGGAGCAGGATCGCCACCACCGGGATCGCGAGCGCCGTGAGCTTCAGCCAGAACTGGAACGCCTGCACGAACGTGATCGACCGCATGCCGCCGGCCGCGACGACGACGGCGACGATCACCGCGACGGCGAGCGAGCCGACCCAGGCGGGGAGGCCGGTGGTGATCCGCACGGTCAGCGCCGCGCCCTGCAGCTGCGGCACGATGTAGAACCAGCCGATGACGATGACGAGCGTGCTCGTCACGCGGCGCGCCCAGACCGAGTCGAGCCGCGCCTCGGTGAAGTCGGGGATCGTGTAGGCGCCCGAGCGGCGCAGCGGGGCGGCGACGAACAGCAGCAGCATGAGATACCCGGCCGTGTAGCCGATCGGGAACCAGAGCGCCGCCGATCCCGTGAGCAGGATGAGGCCCGCGATGCCGAGGAACGACGCCGCCGACAGGTACTCACCGCCGATGGCCGAGGCGTTCCACCACGGCCGCACCGTGCGGCTCGCCACGTAGAAGTCACTCGTCGTGCGGGAGACCCGCAGGCCGTAGAACCCGATGAGCGCCGACACGATCGCGACGGCGGCGATCGCGGTGTAGCCGATGGCGGGGTTCACTCGTCCTCCGTCAGCGACCGGTAGCGTGCCTCGTTGCGCGAAGCCGCACGCAGATAGAGTGCGGCGACCGTGATGGCCAGCGGGTAGACGCCCACGCCGAGCAGCAGCCACGACACCGGCACGCCGAGAACGAACGTGGTGTCGAACGCGGGCACGAAGGCGATCGCCAGCACGAACAGTGCCGTCGCCGCCGCGAATCCGACCGCGAACACGACTCCGAGTCGCAGCTGCGAGCGGATCAGCGAGCGCACGTACACTCCGGCGATGTCGCTCGTCGGCGCATCGGCGGCGTTGCGCGACACCGGCCGGGTCGAGGCGGCGGGCGAGCCGGCGCGCGGCGCGGTCACGCGCACGCGCTCGGGCGGTGCTGCCGCAGCGGATGGCACCGCGCGGTCGGTGGGAGCGTCGTCCGCGGCGGCGTCGGCGTGCGAGCCGGGTGCGTCTCGAGACAGCGGGCCGCCGGCGCGGGAGTCGGACTCTTCGCCGGCGCTGCCGTGCGATGCGCGGGAGGTCATGTCCGCGGCCGGATCGTCGTCGACTCGAGTCGATCACGCAGAGCCGGCAGGAGGCGCCGGCTCACCGGCAGTTCGGCGCCGCCGACCACGACGCTCGGGTGGTCGCCGCCGAGCCGCAGACGCGCGAGGTGAGGGATCGCGACGAGGTACGAGCGGTGGATGCGCACGAACGTGTCGGCCCACTGCCGTTCGAGGTCCGACATCGGCACCCGCACGAGGTAGCTCGCCTCCTCGGTGTGCAGCCGGGCATAGTCGCCCTGCGCCTGCACGTACCGCACCTCGTCGCGTCGGATCATGCGCGTCGTGCCGCCCAGCGTGACGGCGATCATCTCCGGCTGCGCGGATGCCGCGGCATCCGTCGTCGGCGCAGCCTGCGCCTTGATGGCCTCGACGATGCGAGTGACCGAGCGGTGCAGCCGCTCGGTGCGGACCGGCTTCAGCAGATAGTCGACCGCGGCGAGGTCGAAGGCCTCGAGGGCGCTCTCTTCGTCGGCGGTCACGAAGACGAGCGCCGGCCGGCGTTCGAAGCGCTGCAGTGCGCGGGCGAGATCGAAGCCGTTGAGGCCGGGCATGTGGATGTCGAGGAACGCGGCGTCGACGGGCTCGCGCGTGAGGAGCCGGATCGCCTCGGCGCCCGACGCCGCCTGGTGGATGACCCCGATGCGCGCGTCCTGCCCGAGCAGGAATGCGAGCTCGTCGATCGCGGGCTGTTCGTCGTCGGCGATGAGCACGGAGATCACCGTTCCCGCCTCCCTTCGGTGCCGGCAGGAGCGGGGGATGCCGGTGTGCGGCCGGGAGCGGTGGAGGCTGCCGCGACGCGGCCCGGCTGAGACTTCGGCACGCGCATCCGCACCAGGGTGCCGGCGCCCACATTCGTCTCGACGACCAGCCCGTGCTCGTTGCCGTACACCTGTCGCAGGCGGGCGTCCACGTTGCGCAGTCCCACGTGCTGGCCGGTCGCGGCGCCGGCGAGAGCGCGTTCGAGTGCGTCGGGATCGATGCCGACACCGTCGTCCTCGACGCTGATCTCGGCGAAGGCGCCCAGATCGGATGCCTCGATCGTGATGCGCCCGCCACCCTCCTTGCCCTCGAGCCCGTGCCTCACGGCGTTCTCGACGAGTGGCTGGATCGACAGGAACGGCACGACCGTCGAGAGGACCTCCGGGGCGATCTGCAGCGTCACCTTCAGCCGATCGCCGAACCGTGCGCGCTCGAGCTTCAGATAGCTGTCGATCGAACGGAGCTCCTCGGCGACCGTGGTGAAGTCGCCGTGCCGGCGGAACGAGTAGCGCGTGAAGTCGGCGAACTCGAGCACGAGGTCCCGCGCCTTGGCCGGGTCGGTGTTGATGAACGAGGCGATCGCGTTCAGCGAGTTGTAGATGAAGTGCGGGCTGATCTGCGCGCGCAGCGCGCGCACCTCGGCCTCGGCGAGCGCCGCTCTCGAAGCGTCGAGCTCGCCGAGCTCGACCTGCGCCGCGACCCAGTCCGCCACCTCGCCGGTCGCGCGCACGAGACCGGCCCGCACGCGCGGGGCGAAGGCGACGATGGCGCCGGCGGGCGCGCCGCCCGCGAGGATCGGCGCGGCGACGACATCCGTCTCCCGGTCGCCGATCCGGATGCGCCGCTGCAGCTGCGGACGGTTCGAGGCGCGTGCCTCGGCGGCGAGGCGTCCCGCGACCTCACGGACGGCGTCGTCGCCCTCGATCGTGACATGGCCCGCCGGGTCGACGAGAGCGAGGGTCTCGCACCCGAGAAGCGCTCGCAGGTGCCGCCCGGCACGTGTGGCGTCGCCTTCGGCGATGCCGCCCCGGAGGTGCTTGGCCGCCCGGCTCGCGAGGTGAAGCGTCTGGTAGGTCGCCTGCTCGACGTCGGTGCCGAGATCCTTCGAGGTGACCACGATCCGCCGGAGCAGGATGACCACGCCGACCGCGAGCGCCCCGGCGACGGCGCCGGCGGCAGCGGCGAGCAGCATCGACTCGGGCATGCACGCCAGCGTAGCCGCCGTCGTTCCTCGCCGTCGTTCGTCGTCGTCGATCCGCCGTTCGTCGCACCATGAACCCCGTTCACCGACGACGAACGGCGGCCACCCCCGGCCCGCCCGGCCGCGCGCGACCATGGTCGCACTGTCAACGCAGCGGCGCGGCCACGGCCCGCCGACCCCCCCCTCGAAGGAGAGACGTCATGGGCAACGAAGCCCCACGCGCCGCCATAGACCTCGCAGAGGTCGACTACGGCGCGGTCCAATCATCATCTGAGTTCCAACGGCTTCGGCGCACCCACCGGAGCTTCGTCTTCCCCGTTCTGGGCGCTTGTCTCGCCTGGTACTTCGCCTACGTGCTGCTCGCCACCTATGCGCACGACTTCATGTCCACCCGAGTGTTCGGGAGTGTCAACATCGCGATGGTGCTCGGCATGGCCCAGGTGGTCACCACCTTCGCCGTGACGACCTGGTACGTGCACTACGCCAACCGCAACCTCGACCCGCTCGCGGAGGAGATCCGCGACGAGATCGAGACCGGCACCTTCGAGTCAGACGCTCTCAAGAACGAGGAGGCCCGCTGATGCTGCGCTTCGAAGCGGCGAGCACCTCGCCCGGTGAGCCCTGGCTCAACATCGCCATCTTCGGCGCGTTCGTCGCCGTGACGATGGTCATCGTGTTCCGCGCCAGCCGGAACAACAAGACAGCCGCCGATTACTACGCCGCAGGACGGTCGTTCACGGGCGGCCAGAACGGCGCGGCCATCGCCGGCGACTACCTGTCTGCGGCGTCGTTCCTGGGCATCGTCGGCGCGATCGCCATGACGGGGTACGACGGCTTCCTCTACTCGATCGGGTTCCTGGTCGCCTGGCTGGTGGCGCTCCTCCTCGTCGCGGAGCTCCTGCGCAACACGGGCAAGTTCACGATGGCCGATGTGCTGTCGTTCCGCCTCAAGCAGCGTCCGGTTCGCATCGCCGCGGCGACCACGACGCTCGTCGTCTGCTTCTTCTATCTGCTCGCGCAGATGGCGGGTGCCGGTGGCCTGGTGTCGCTGCTGCTCGGCATCGGCGACCAGCTCGGTCAGGCTCTCGTCATCACGGTGGTGGGCGCACTCATGATCCTCTACGTGCTCATCGGCGGCATGAAGGGCACCACGTGGGTGCAGATCATCAAGGCGGTGCTGCTCATCGCGGGCGCCGGTGTGATGACCGTGTGGGTGCTGGCGCTCAACGGGTTCGACTTCTCCGCGCTTCTCGACAAGGCCGTCGCGGTCGCCGAGAACCCCGCGATCCTCGACCCGGGTCTGAAGTACGGCGTGTCGGAGGTCGCGAAGATCGACTTCCTCTCGCTCGGCCTCGCCCTCGTGCTGGGCACGGCCGCACTGCCCCACGTGCTCATGCGGTTCTACACCGTGCCCACGGCCAAGGAGGCGCGCAAGTCGGTGGTCTGGGCCATCTGGCTGATCGGCATCTTCTACGTGTTCACGCTGGTGCTCGGCTATGGCGCGGCCGCCCTCGTCGGCCCGGCGGTCATCGCCGCCGCTCCCGGCGGCCCGAACTCGGCGGCACCGCTGCTCGCGTTCTCGCTCGGCGGACCGCTGCTGCTCGGCCTCATCTCGGCGATCGCGTTCGCGACGATCCTCGCGGTGGTCGCCGGTCTCACCATCACGGCGGCCGCTTCGTTCGCGCACGACATCTATGCGTCGGTCGTGAAGAAGGGCAAGCCCGAGCCGGGAGCCGAGGTCAAGGTCGCGCGCCGCACCGTGGTCATCATCGGCATCGTCGCGATCGTCGGCGGCATCGGTGCGAACGGCCAGAACGTCGCGTTCCTCGTCGCACTCGCCTTCGCCGTCGCGGCGTCGGCCAACCTGCCCACCATCGTGTACTCGCTCTTCTGGAAGCGCTTCACGACGAAGGGCGCCCTGTGGAGCATGTACGGCGGTCTCACCTCGGCGATCCTGCTCATCGTGTTCTCGCCGGTCGTGTCGGGCTCTGAGACGTCGATGCTGAAGACCGAGGCGATCAACTTCGCCTGGTTCCCGCTGTCGAACCCGGGCATCATCTCGATCCCGCTCGCCTTCCTGCTGGGCTGGATCGTGAGCGTGCTCGACAAGACCCCCGAGGACGCGGCGAAGCAGTCCGAGATGGAGGTGCGCTCGCTCACCGGCATCGGTGCAGAGAAGGCGGTCAACCACTAGAAGTCCCCGCGGATGCGAGGGCCGGTCGGGTTCCCCGACCGGCCCTTGCTCGTGCGGCCGTGCGGGTCAAAAGGCTGGTCAAGCCGGGTTTCTGTGGATAACTGCCGGGGAGCGTGTGGTTCGCCCTGGCTGTGGAGGAGAGGCGTTGATCGAGGGCAAGAGTAAGGGCCGGTCGGAGAGGCTACCGACCGGCCCTTGTCCCTTGCACCAAGAGTGTCCTGCAATCACATGCCGGTAGCTGCCACAGCAAAACAACTACCGTGCATGAACTCTATAACGGCGAGGTAACGAAGGGAAGGGTCTGTCGTTATCTTTTTGTGATTCATTTCCTGTGAGTCTGCCTACCCCCGCCGGAAGCCTGTGCGGCGGTGATTGGTGAGACCACCGAAGGTCGCGTCAGTGGATCGACTCGCCCCGCTTGAGCATCTCGACGTATTGGGTGACGCGGGCAGCACGTGACTCGGAGCGCTTGAGGTTCCCCACGCGGAAGGCCATCGCGAACCGGTTCTGCGCGGACTGCGCGGCGAACGCAGCGGCGACCTGGGGGTCGGCATCGAAGGCCTCCTGCAACTCGGCGGGGAGGTCGCCGTCGCGCTGGCGGTAGGCGGCATCCCAGCGTCCGTCCGCTTTCGCCCGATCGATCTCGTGCTGGCCCGCGGGCCGCATCCGGCCTTCCTCGATCAGTCGCGTCACGTGCCCGATGTTGACCTTCGACCAGATGCTGCGCGGGCGTCGCGGAGTGAACGACTGCAGGAAGTAGTGGGCGTCGAGCGATTGCTTCTGCCCGTCGATCCATCCGAAGCACAGTGCGACGTCGAGCGCTTCGGCGTACGTGATCCCTGGCTTGGCGGTCGCCGTCTTGCGCAGCCGCAGCCGAACCCCGGCGGGGTCAGGGGCGGATTCCAGCCAGCGCTCCCACTCCGCCACCGTGTCGACGTGCAGCTCCGGCTTCTCGGCGTGACTGGCCATGGCGAAATGCTAGTCCGCGCGCGTCACCGAACCGGCCGAGATGGATGCCGCGAAGCCGCCCTCTCGGCTCCGATCCAGGCCCACTCGTACTCGTCGTCGTTGCTGTGGGCCCACGTCGCCCCTCCGTCGGTCGAGCGATGAGCGCCGGGCACCCCGTCGCGCGAGGAGGGCGTCGCGCAGGTCCTCGATCGACGCGCTGAGGAGCTCGCCGCGGCCGACGGCACGTCCGGACCCTGAGTGCGCCCGAACGTCTGACCGGGGTGAGGGGCGATCGACGGCACCCGCCGCCGACCGACCCCCCGCCCAGCTACGGATAGGCGACGTCTGTTCGCGCGTTCCCGCAGTGTCCGGGATGTCTCCTCACACCCGGGTGAATCTGACCGCGATCCACTGCTTGCCCGGCAGAGAGATCGCGGGACGAGCCGGATCCTGAGCGCCCCGGGGGACCTTCGCCATGTTGAACACGCCGGCGGGCGTGATCGTCATATTCCAGGTGTCGATGATGTCGACGTTGTACGACCGCCCGGCACCGCTCGGCAGCACGGCATCCCACTCGGTCGGCGCGCTCTCGCCGAAATAGCGCATGTAGTACTGGCTGTCGACTCCGGCGATGTCGTAGTCCCAGTCGGGCTGCAGCGCGTCGATGCCGGGAGCCGGGCCGTCCTCCATGATCTGCTTGAGGAAGGCCAGTCGCGGGGCGCTCGTGCCGTTCAGCGTGCCGCCCTGTCCGAGCCAGGAGATGCTGGGCTTCTGCTCGGGGTTGAGGGTCTCGCCATGCCCGCAGTAGGTGCCGCCGACGAAGGTGTTCCAGAACCGGTGCGTCATCTGCTCGCCGGAGAGCTGACCCCAGCGCTCGCTGATGTTGCCCTCGTAGGCGACCTCGTCGAAGATCACGGGCTTCAGGGCGAACTGGCGGTGGAAATGCGCGCGCAGGCCGTCCAGTGCGGCGCCCGAGCTCTGGATGCTCGCGTGCGTGATCCACGCCTTGCGTGCGTCGTAGTAGATGTTCTTGTTGTGGATCGAGCGCAGTCTGCTGTGCGGATCCGCTGCCTGGAGGACCTGGAGCAGGTGGTCCCAGTCCTCGAGCGTCTTGGTCTCGTTGTCGTCGTACTCATTCGCCATCGACCACCACACGTTGCGGTACGCGCCGAAACGGGCGGCGACGTAGCGCACGTACCGTTCGTCGTCGGCGCGCTTCATGTCGGAGTAGCCGCGAGCGGGGTCGTATGGCTGGAACAGGACCACGTCGGCCTGGATCCCGAGTTCGAGCAGCCGCTGGATGCGGGTCTCATACCGACGGAAGTAGGCGGGATCGATGCGCGTCGGGTCCCAGTCCCTGGGCCCGGTGCCCGTGCGCACGAAGGGATCGGTCGCGACCGCGGGCACGTTGGGGAACACGAGCATGCGGATCTTGTTGAACGGCGACGTGCTGAGGGTGTTCAGGGTCAGCTCGCACTTCTCATCCGATTGGAGCGCCCACGAGTAGGACGTCGTGCCGATCTGGCGGAAGGGCGACCCGTCGGCGTAGACGAAGTGGTACCCGCCTGGCACGACCTGCACCGGACCGTGGTTGCCCGCGGACGGTTCCACGACGGTGAGGCGTCCGGAGTTCCGCAGCGCCGGCAGGTTGCTGTCGACCGTCCACGTCCATTCGCCCGTCTGCGGAGGCGAGAAGCGCACGCGGAACGTCCCGTCGCCGTCGTAGAACCCGGGCACAGTGATCGTCTGCCCCGCGCCTTGGTACACGGCGGCCAGCGTGACGTCGACGTATGGGTTCCCCTTGTCGGGACCGCGCAGCACGATCTCGTGCATTCCCCAGCGCTCAACCGTCTTGGGGTTCGCCGACGTGTCGCCCTGCGTCACCGGCATGGTCGCCGCCGTTGCGGGACCGGCGCCGCCGATCGCTGCGGCGGCTCCCAGGATCGCGGCGCCCGTCAGGACCGTTCGTCGTGTGATCTCCATCGATCATCCTCCAGATGACTTTTCGAGGTGGATTGCTTTCCTGTCCAGCCTATGAACGAAGTGACTATTCTCGCTACCCCGCATAAACATGCACTGCTGGAACCGGGCACACCCCGGACGGTCCTGCTGCTCGCGAATGCGCGCCATCCGACGTGCGTGGTTGCTTTTCGCGTGGAGCTGCAGCGGGTTCGGACGGAGCACGTGGCGGCGCTCGCCGAGTTCCCTCGGGCCGTCGAGTGCGGTCGCCGGCACTCCCGCCGGCGACCGCCCCGCTTCTCTCAGCCGATCCGCTCCCAGGGGCCGTTC
The DNA here is from genome assembly GCF_010634855.1 of Microbacterium sp. B35-30. GTDB lineage: Bacteria > Actinomycetota > Actinomycetes > Actinomycetales > Microbacteriaceae > Microbacterium. The sequence continues at coordinate 130,329 of NZ_MWLQ01000018.1, forward strand.
TTCTTGGCTCCCGGTTCGTCGCCGCGCGTCGACCACTTCGCGCGCCAAATGCCGTCATCCCTCCAGACGACGTCTCCGTTGTCGAAGATGCGCGACGCCGTCCAGACGGCGACCCCGGTCGGAGTCGCGGTGACCTCCTGCCACGCCCCGTTCTTCTTCGACCCCGGCGCCTCGCCCTTCGTCCACCAGGACGCCGCCCACACGGCGCCGTCGAACGTCACGACGTCGCCCTCGTCGTATACCGCGGTCGACGACCACGTCGGGGGCGCGGTCGCAGCGGTGTCGTCGCCGACCACGATGCCGCGGCCGTTCGTCGCGATGTAGACGCGCCCGAAGACATCGGGGTCGCCCTCGATGTCGGCGCCGATCCAGCCCCACTCGTGCTCGTCGTCGTTGATGCGCGCCCACGTCGCACCGTCGTCGGTGGACCGGTAAACGCCGCGCACTCCGTCGCGAGAGGCGGCGGTGTAGATCGCGGGGCTCGTCGCACCGGGTGCCGCCTTGCCGAAGCCGACGGTGTCGGCCTCGTCGAATCCGGCGATCGCGGCCCAGGTCGAGCCGCCGTCCCTCGAGTGCCAGAGGCCGTAGGCGCCGCCCTCGTCGGACCCGCCGGCGAGCCACACGTCGCCGATGGCGCCCGGCGTCGCGCCGAAGCGCACCGGACCCTCGGTCGGCAGCGCACCGCTGCTCACGGCGGCGAAGCTCGCTCCGCCGTCGCCGGACCGGTAGAACACGCCGCCCGCGAAGGCGTACACCCGCGACGCGTCGACGCGGTCGCTCTCGACGCGTGCGCCCGCGGGCAGCCCCGCGACGTCTGCGAAGGTCACGCCGCCATCGGCCGAGTGCCGTACGGCCGCGCCATCGGGCGCCCACACGATGCCCGATCCGTCGGCGGTCACGGTGACGGTGCCCGATCCGCTCGCTCCCTCCGCCACGGGCGAGGTGACCCACGAGACGCCCGAGTCGACGGATGCCGCGACCACGCGCGCGCCGCCGCCGTCGGTGCCGGCGCGCACGATGACGTTGGGCGCGAGGCCTGCGGCATCCACGCTCGTGCCTCCGCCGAAGTACGGCGCACGGAAGCTCTGCGGAACGGTGCCGAGGTCGTCGTGGACGAAGCCGCCGAGATCGAGCATCGCCGACACGAGGTCGACGTCGCCGGCCGGTGCCACGAGATCCTGGATGGCCGTCTCCTCAATGCCGAACGCCTCGGGAGCCAGGTGGATGACGCTACCGGGCTCGTCCCAGGCGGTCAGGTCATCGCTGCGGTAGATGGTCGCGCCTGTGCCGTACATCAGCTCGTCGGAGTCGAACGGGTCGATCTCGAGCGCCGACACCATCCAGCCGAGCTTCGGTGCGGGCTCGGACCAGGGCACCGGGCTGCCGGGCTCCTTGCCGAACGTCAGCCAGGGCACCTCATCGACGGACTGCGAATAGCGCGGGTTGAGGGTGGTGCTGCCGTCCGCGCCGTAGGCGTACTCCCAGATCGGGCTCCAGGTCTGGCCGCGGTCGGTCGAACGGAAGATCAGGATGTCGGGCCACCACTGGATCTGCGACGCGACCATGATCGTGTCGGGGTCGCTCTTGTCGACCGTGAGTCCGCCGAACCCGAAGTCGACGCCCACCGGCCGGTAGGTCGGTGTGATGTTCGTCCACGAGCCGTCGTCGAGGCCGTAGCGCCACACCTCGCCGTCGGAGCCGTCGTAGGGTCCCGACGTGTTGCTCGTCGTGAGATAGAGGAAGCGGCCGGCCTCATCGATCACGCCGTGATGCGGCAGGAACCCCGTCGGAGCACCCGCCACTGGAGCCCACGTGGCGCCCGCGTCGTCGGAGCGGTAGAGGATGTCGTCGGTATCGGCCACCGCCGTGAAGACCGTCTGCGTCGGGGATCCGGCATCCGTCGATGACGTGTCGAACGCCGTCCACAGCACGCCGAGATTCTGCATCAGGTACGAGTTGCCCGAGCCGGCGTCGGGCACGAAGTCGCCCGCGTTGGGGAAGGAGTCGACGCGGGAGAACGTCACGCCCGCGTCCGTCGACCGCCAGAGACCCTGGCCCTGTTCGGCGCCGTAGTAGAGCACATCGTTGTCGCTGGGGTCGACCTGCAGCCGCTCGCCGATGCCGCGTCCGGGCATGTTGCCGCCGACCTTGAAGGGGAGGGGCGCGGCGTCCCAGGTGGCACCGTAGTCGTACGAGCGGAGGATGGCGCCGTTGTTCGGGTCCCACTCGTTCGTGTACATGCCCGTCGCCACGTAGACGCGGCTGGTGTCGACCGGGTCGGTGGCGAGGCTGAGCACGCCCAGCCGGTTCCAGTCGTCCCAGCCGACGTGGTCGAGCAGGGGCACCCACTCGTCGGTGTCGCGGTCGAGCCGGTAAGCGCCGCCGATGTCGGTGCGCGCGTAGACCAGGCCCGGCTCCGTCTGGTTGTAGACGATGCCCGGCACGTATCCGCCGCCCGAGATGGCCGCGTTCGACCATTCGTAATCGGTCGCGGGCGCGCTCGCAGGCGGCGTCGGCTCCTGCGTCGCGGTGGCGGGGGCGGCGATCGCCAGCGGGACGACGACGCCGGTCGCGACGACGAGTCCGACGGCTGAACGTCTGAATCTCACGATGAAACACTCCTGTCGTGTTCGGTGATGGTCTTCTTCGACCGTTCGCGACGATATCGAAGCGCTTCGAACAGTCGAGGATCCCGAGCAAGTTCTTCGCTTCCGGCTCGTGAGGCGCGACGGGCACCGCCTGTCGACGCGTGACCCCTTGACGCCGGCATCCAGATGTGTACAGTGTGAACATACGCACTCGCACACTCGGAGGTTCCGATGCAGAGCACGACCCAGCTAGCCCTTCCGCCCGTCGTCGACGCCGAGACGTGGCGCCGCGAACTCGCCGAATTGCGCGTCCGCGAGAAGGCCGCCACGCGCGAGCTCGATGCGATCGCCGCGCAGCGGCGGCGGCTGCCGATGGTGGAGCTGCCGGCGTACACGCTCGTGGGCAAGGACGGGCCTGTGCGCCTGGCCGACGTCTTCGAGGGCAAGTCGCAGCTCATCGTCTACAACCACATGTGGTTCGAGGGCAAGGAATGGCACTGCCCCGGCTGCACCGGGTTCACTTCGCAGTACACGCGTCTCGACTTCCTCGAGGCGTACGACGCCCGCTTCGTGATCGTGACGCAGGGGCCGATCGACGAGGCGCTGGCGTACAAGGAGAAGACCGGCAACCGCATGGAGTGGTACTCGACGGCCGACAGCCCGTTCGGCGCCGACATGGACGCGCCAGCGGGCGGCGGCTTCGCAGTGAACGTCTTCCTCCGCGACGGCGACACCGTGTACCGCACGTGGCACACGAACGGCCGTGGCACCGAACAGCTGAGCCACACGTTCCCCCTGATCGACCTGCTGCCGTACGGCCGTCAGGAGGACTGGCAGGACTCGCCCGAGGGATGGCCGAAGTCCGCGGCCTACGACGGCTGGTTCACGTCGCAGAAGATCGGCGAGCTGTACGGGCCCGGTCCGGCTCAGGACTGAGAGCGACGGATGCCGCGCCCGGCGAGCGCGGCCGGGTGAAGCGCCTCCCGCACGGGCAGGGACGTCCGGGCGCGGTGCCGGGACGTCCGAGCGACGCGCCGGCGTTTCGCGGATGGGGGCGGGGCTCGCCAGTATGAGAGGCGATGCGCACTCTCACCACTGGCCGCCTGCTCGCATCGAGCGCGCTCGCCGCGGCACTCTGGATCCTCGTCGTCGGCGCCCGATGGGTGTTCTCGCAGCTCCCCGGCGGGGCCGCCCAGGTCGGCAACCTCGTGCCCGACCTCGTTTCGCCGTCGCTCCTGTGGGGTCCGGTCGGCGGATGGCTGATCGTGATCGTACTGGGCGGCGCGCTCGCCGTCGCGCTCTGCCATGCGCTGTTCACCGCGCTCGCGGCACGCCACGGAGCGCTCCTCGTCGGCGCGTGGTTCGCGGCCGTCGCCGCAGGCGCGCTCGTCGGACTCGCCGTCGACGTCGCCTCCGCGTGGAGCTCCGTCGCGATGTCCGGACCCCGCGGACTCCTGGTGGGCGAGTTCGGCGCGTCGGCAGCGGCGGGCGCCCTCTGGGGTCTGGTCGTGGGATGGATGCCGGGCCTCGTCGCCCGCGTGCCCGCCCCGGCACCCGCAGAATCCGGTGCGGCGCCGCAGGCCCGGCGTCCCGTCTGGCTCCTGCCGGCGGCGGCCGTCGCAGTCGTGGCGGTGGTCGCGGGCGGGGTCTTGGCCGACCAGGCGCGCACGGCCGCGATCCAGGCCGAGGTCGACGCCCAACGCGAGATCGAAGCGCAGAACACCTTCGGCGCGCTGCCCGACCCGAACGCACCGGGGGCCCCGGTGCCCACGGCGGCTCCGGCATCCGGCGATCTCGACCCGCAGTGGTGCACGCCCGACAAGGCGACCCTGCTCAAGGGCGAGCCCGATGCGGCCACCGGGCATCGGGGCATGCCGATCCGGCTCGTGAACTTCTCCGAGGAGCCGTGCGTGATCGAGGGCTACCCCGACGTCGCGTTCGAGGACCAGAACCGCCACCTGCTCGCGGTCACCCTCGAGCAGGGCGGGTCCTTCATGACGCAGGACCCCGGCCCGCAGCGCATCGAGGTGCCCGCAGGCGGGTACGCCGTGACCCTCCTCGGGTGGGACGCCGCCTCGCCGCATGGCGCGCTGGTGACGAAGACGGTCCACGCCGCGCCCACCGCCGGCATGACCCGCGGCTCGTGGCCGATCGAGCTCGACATCGTGGAGGGCTCGACGGTCGCGATCACCGCGTGGGCGCTCGACCCGAACCCGTTCCCCTCGGAATGACAAAACGCGGATGCCGCACCCGGCCGGGTGCGGCATCCGCGTCTCGATTCACACGCTCGCTCGATGACCGAGCGGCGCGGATCAGTACCAGTCGGTGGCCTGCGAGTGACCCCACGCCGCGCACGGGGCGCCGTAGACGCGCTCGATGTAGTCGAGGCCCCACGCGATCTGCGTGGTCGCGTTGCTCTGCCAGTCGGCGCCGAAGGTGGCCATCTTGTTGCCGGGCAGCGACTGGGGAATGCCGGTCGCGCCGCTGCCGGAGTTGTAGGCCTGGTAGTTCCAGTCCGACTCCTTGTCCCACAGTGAGTCGAGGCACGAGAACTGGCCGTCGCCCCAGCCGTACTGCGAGGCGGCCATCTGGCGCGCGGTCGCCTTGGCGCCGTCGACGGTGTTCGCGGCAGCGAGCGCGGCGGCGGCCGCTGCGGCGGCCTCGGCCTGGCGCTGCGCCTCGGCTGCGGCGGCCGCGGCAGCGGCGGCTGCCGCTTCTTCGGCGGCCTTCTGCGCCTTGGCAGCGGCGAGGTGCTCGCGCAGTTCGGCGACGCGCACCGAGATCTTGTCGGTCACGCCGGCCGCGTCGGCCGCGAGGCCGGGCACCAGGAGCATGGGCACGACGTCGAGCTTCGACAGTCGCTCGGTCGCCTCCTCGAGCGGGGCGGTGTCGACCGACGTGTCGGCCACGCCGAGATCGAGACCGGACGTGGCGATGTCGGAGGTCAGCGCGGCCGCCTCGGTGAGTGTGACACGGGCGGTGAGCAGCGTGCCCTGCGCGTCGACACGGATGTCGCGGAGGGTCTCGGCGGTGGCTTCGGGAGCCGCGGCCGAGGCGATGGCCGACGCGGCCAGCGGTGCGGCGGCCGCCAGAGTCGGGGAGGCCAGGGTGAGGCCTGCGGTGACGACGACGCCGAGGGCGGCGCCGGCGGCGACCGTGGGAATGAGGAAGCGGCGGCGGCGGGCAGTCGTGTGTGACGTATCTGAATGCATGACGAACGTACGATCCTTCGGGTTGCGCGCCGCGGGAATCGGCGCCGTGCGCCGTCGGGTCGGACGCACAAGCCCCCGAGTCTGCCTCATGCCGTCTGAGCGACTCCCGGTGTTTTCCTGGACGAATCGTGGGAGCGGTTTTCCCCGAAAGGCCTGATCCGAGGCACGGGAAGGCCGCTGCCGCCGTCACGACGAAGGGGGAGGATGCCGGGAATCCGGCATCCTCCCCCTTCCAGGCCGAGGCGCTACACCGTGCGGTGCGCGGCGTAATAGGCGAGGAGCGCGCGGGTCGAGGCGTCCTGCGCGGCGATCGCCGACTCGTCGCCCTCGATGGCCGGAGCGATCTGCAGCGCGAGCTGCTTGCCGAGCTCGACACCCCACTGATCGAACGAGTTCACGCCCCAGATCACGCCCTGTGTGAAGGTGATGTGCTCGTAGAGAGCCACCAGCTGGCCGAGCACCGACGGGGTCAGCGCGGGCGCGAAGATCGACGTCGTCGGCTTGTTGCCGGCGAAGGTGCGGGCGGCGACGAGCGCGCCCGTGGTGCCCTCGCTCTCGACCTCTTCGGCGGTCTTGCCGAACGCCAGCGCCTTGGTCTGCGCGAGGAAGTTCGACAGGAACAGCCCGTGCACGTCGCGGCCGTCGTCGGCCAGCGGATAAGCCGGGTTCGCGAACGCGATGAAGTCGGCGGGGATGAGGCGCGTGCCCTGGTGGATCAGCTGGTAGAACGCGTGCTGGCCGTTGGTGCCCGGCTCGCCCCAGAACACCTCGCCGGTGTCGGTGGTGACCGGGGAGCCGTCCCAGCGCACCGACTTGCCGTTGGACTCCATCGTGAGCTGCTGCAGGTAGGCGGCGAAGCGGCTCAGCTGCTGCGCGTACGGCAGCACCGCGTGCGACTGCGCTCCGAGGAAGTTCGAGTACCAGACGTTCAGCAGGCCCATCAGCACCGGCACGTTCCGTTCGAGCGGGGTCGTGCGGACGTGCTCGTCGACGGCGTGGAAGCCGGCGAGCAGCTCTCGGAAGACATCGGGGCCGAGCTCGATCATGAGCGACAGCCCGATGGCAGAATCGACGGAGTAGCGGCCGCCGACCCAGTCCCAGAACCCGAAGGCGTTCACGGGGTCGATGCCGAAGGCGGCGACCTTGTCGAGCGCGGTCGAGACGGCGACGAAGTGGTGGGCGACGGCATCCGTCTTCTGCTCGTCACTGAGCCCCGTCGCAGCGCCGTCGATCGCACCCGATGCCTCGAGACCGGACCACAGCCAGTCGCGGGCGAGTCGCGCGTTGGTGAGGGTCTCGAGGGTCGTGAACGTCTTCGACGCGACGATGAACAGCGTCGTCTCGGGGTCGAGGCCCTTCGTCTTCTGCGCGAGGTCGGTCGGGTCGATGTTCGAGACGAACCGAGCCTCGATGCCGGCGGTCGCGTAGGGCTCGAGGGCCGCCGAGATCATGACGGGGCCGAGGTCGGAGCCGCCGATGCCGATGTTGACGATGTGCGTGACCTTCTTGCCTGTCACGCCCGTCCACTCGCCGTTGCGCACGCGGGTCGCGAACTCCGTCATCGCGGTCAGCACCGACTGCACGTCGGTGTCGATGTCCTGCCCGTCGACGACGAGGGCGGGTTCCGCGCCCGGCGGGCGGCGCAGCGCGGTGTGGAGCACGGCACGATCCTCGGTGGTGTTGATGTGCTCGCCCGCGATCATGGCGGCGTAGCGTTCGGCGACGCCGGTCTGTTCGGCGAGACGCACGAGGGCGGCGAGGATCGCGTCGGTCACGAGGTTCTTCGACAGGTCGACGTGCAGGTCGGCGAGCTCGAAGCTCAGCCGCTCGGCACGACGCGGGTCGATCGCGAACCAATCGCGCAGATCGGGGGTGAACGAGTCGCGGATCGAGCTGAGCTCGGTCCACGCGGACGTGGTGGTGGCATCGACGGGAGCGGTCACGCCCCCTAAAGTACCCGCGCCGATGCGCGCGTTGGTTACGCGTTACTCACCGGCGGTCGGTGTTCGTTGTGAGCGCGCCTACCCTTGAGAGGGAGGTGCCATGCCCTATCCCTCGCCTGACCTGCGCCTGATCGCCGTCGATATGGACGGCACGCTGCTCGACGGCGACGGCCGCATCCCCGACGCCCTGTGGCCGCTGCTCGACCGCCTGCACGCCCGCGGCATCCGCTTCGCCCCGGCGAGTGGGCGCCAGCTCGCCACCCTTCAGCGCGCGTTCGCACAGCACCTCGACCACATGGTGTTCATCGCCGAGAACGGCGCGTACGTCGTCGAAGGCGATGCCGAGATCAGCTCGGACGCGATGGACGCCGCCTTCACGGCATCCCTCGTGGCCCGCCTGCGCGCGCTCACCGCGGCGGGCAGTGACCTCGGCGTCGTCGTGTGCGGCAAGCGGTCCGCCTACATCGAGCGCGCGGATGCGCCGTTCCTCGCGGAGGCGCAGAAGTACTACGCGCGCCTGCAGGTCGTCGACGACCTGCTCGAGGTCGACGACCAGATCCTCAAGGTGGCGATCTTCGATTTCGTGGAGGCTGCGACCACGGCCCCCGCGCTCGACGACCTGCGCGCGACGCACCAGGTGGTCGTCTCGGGACACCACTGGATCGACGTGATGAACATCGGCGTCAACAAGGGCGTGGCCCTGCGCCGGCTGCAGGCGGCGACCGGGATCACGCACGAGCAGACCGCCGCGTTCGGCGACTACCTCAACGACCTCGAGATGATGGATGCTGCCGCCCTGTCGTTCGCGATGGCCAACGCGCACCCGGATATCGCGGCCCGGGCGCGCTTCTGCGCCCCCTCGAACCTCGACCACGGCGTCATCACCACGATCCAGAAGCTCCTCGACGGCGTGCCGGACGCCGTCGCCTGAGGCGGCGCGTCCTCCGGGACAAGTCGTCTGTCCAGACACGTCCGGGCTCTCGCCGAGATCACACGACGCATGCGCCGATGACATGTGGTCTCGGCGAGAGCCGTCGGCGCGGGCGCCGCATTCATCCGGCACGCGTCCGGCCGCGTCGGCCCGCGTCGACCGTGGCGCTCGGTAGCGTGGCCTGCATGGCGGTGAGTCAGACCAGGCGAGCGCGCGCAGCCCGGCGCCGGGCGCGTCGCGTGGCTGCCGCCGACAACGACCTCACCCTCGACGAGTGGGAGGCGCTGCTCGAGGCGTGGGCATCGTGCGCCTACTGCGGCACCGAGGCCGGCCCGTTCCAGAAGGACTGCGTGCTGCCCATCTCGCGCGGCGGCAGATACACGTTCGAGAACGTCGTCCCTGCATGCCGTTCGTGCAACGCGAGCAAGAGCAACGACGAGGTCACCGGGTGGCTGCGCCGCAAGCGTCTCGACGAGCGCGCCTTCCTGCTGCGGCACGTCGAGGTGCTCCGCGCCTGGCGCGGGGTGGCGGAGGCGCGCGCGGGCGACGAGCAGCAGGCGCAGGCGCTGTGAGCGTCGGCATCCGTCCGTACGAGTCGCAGGACTGGGACGACATCTCCCGCATCCACGACGCCGCCCGCCTCGACGAGCTGCGCGGAGCGGGCCTTCTCGAGGCGTACCTCAGCCTGGCCGACACGTACGAGAACGAAGGCCTGTTCGACGACAAGGTGTGGGTCGCCGAGTCCGGGGGCCGCGTCGTCGGGTTCATCGCCGGCAGTGTGGGCGACGAGGGCGGCGAGATCACCTGGATCTACGTCGACCCCGCGTTCTATCGCCAGGGGATCGGCCGCGCGCTCGTCGAGCACTTCCTCGCGCGCGCGGGTGGGCCGGTCGAGCTCGAGGTGCTCGACGGCAACGCCGCCCGTGAGTTCTACGAGTCGCTCGGCTTCGTGCGCACCGCGACCACCAGCGGCAAGCTCGCAGGCAACGAGGCCTTCGCCGCCACCGGCCACACGCTGGTGTGGACCCCGGCGCCGCCGTAATCGCCTGCAGGAATGGGAAGCGGCCCGCGCGATTCGGGTTCGCGCGGGCCGCTGGTTCGGGGACCGGATGCTACTGGGCCGCGTAGCCGCCGTCGACGAGGTGGTAGCTGCCGCTGACGAAGGTCGCGGCATCCGATGCGAGGAACGCGACGAGATTCGCGACCTCCTGCGAGTCGCCCAGGCGGCCGAGGGCGTGCTTGGCGGCCAGGGCGGCCTGCGCGTCGGCGTCGAGGTTGGCGTCGACCAGCGGGGTCCGGATGAAGCCGGGGCCGACGGCGTTGACGCGGACGCCCTGCGCGCCGTACTCGAGCGCGGCGTTCTTGGTGAGGCCGACGACGCCGTGCTTCGCCGTGACGTACGCCGACGACATCGGGATGCCGACCGAGCCCAGCACCGACGAGATGTTGACGATGGAGCCGCCGCCGTTGCGGGCGATCGCAGGCGCCTGCGCGCGCGTGCCGTAGAACACCGCGTTCAGGTTGATCTCGATGACCTTCTGCCACGAATCGATCGGGTACTCGCCCATCGGCGCGGCTGCGCCGCCGATGCCGGCGTTGTTCACCGCGATGCGCAGGGGAGCGAGCGCCTCGGCGGCGTCGACGGCCGCCTGTCCGACCGCGGGGTCGGAGACGTCGCCGACGAACGCGACCGCGGTGCCGCCGGCCGCCGTGATCTCGGCGACGACCGCATCCGCGGGGTCCTGCCGCACGTCCGCGACGACCACCGCCGCACCGTTCGCGGCGAGAGTGAGGGCTACCGCCCGGCCGATGCCGGATCCGGCGCCCGTGACGATGGCGGAACGCTCCGCGACATCGTACGTAGCCATGATGTACCTCCGTTGGCGGCGTCAGCGCGTGGCGCCGAATTGTTTCTCCGACAGATGTCGGTTACTCATGAGTTAACCTACACCTGTCGAAAAGATTCCCGGAGGTGGAATGGATCCCCGCAAGCAGCGCAGTCGCGACCGCCTGCACGCCGCCGCGCTCGCGCTCGCCACCGACCGACCGATCTCGAGCCTGACCGTGACACAGCTCGCCGAAGCGGCGGATGTGCACCGGTCGACGTTCTACGAGCACGCCGAGTCTCCTGCAGGTCTCGTCGAAGCCGCGCTGACCGCAGAGCTCGACGTCCTGCGTGACGATCTGATGAAGGACCGATCGGATGCCGCCACCGCCGTCGCCACGGTGACCGAGGGTGTGCTCCGCCACATCCTGCGCCACGTCGACATCTACCGCCGCGAGCTGGCGGACGGGGGAGGAACGCTGCACGCGATGCTGAGCCGGCACTTCCGCGGCACCACCGAGATCCTGCTGGAACGCGGGCGCATCCGACTCCCGCTGACCGCCGCCGGCGTCGCGGACTCGGCCGTCGCGGACGCTGCCGCCCGCTTCCTCGCCGACGGCACGGTGGGGGTCATCGACGGATGGCTGCGGCATCCGCGCCCCCGCGTCGAGGACTTCCTGCGTGTCTATCTGGCGCTGCTGCCGGAATGGTGGCCGCACCGCCCGGTGGGCTGACGTCGGAGGCCGGTCTCAGGCCCTGTCGCTGCTCAGGCCCTGTCGCTGCTCAGGCCCTGTCGCTGCTCAGGCCCTGTCGCTGCTCAGGCCCTGTCACTGCTCAGGCCCCGTCGCGCTGCGCGAGCAGCGCGATGCCTTCGAGCACCGCGCGGTGGGTCGACGGAGCGGCGAGCACCCGGAAGTGCCCGGCGGCGGGCACGGCGATGTTGGTCGCCCCGTCCAGAGCGCTGCCCTCGGGGATGTGCGGATCGAACGGGCCGTAGATCGAGACGATGCGCCCGTTGATCGAGGTCTCGCGACCGAGCATGACGATCGTCTCGTCCTCGGGCAGGAACGCACGGATGCTCGGATCGACGAAGATCCGCGCCCGCCGTGCGCCGGCGAACGGCGTGGCCACCGCCACCATCCCCAGCAGCCCGAGTGGGCGGGTGCTGGTGCGCGGCGTCGCGGCGGCTGCGGCATCCGTCGGGTCCTCTCCCGCATCCGCGGCCTTCGCCGCCTCGATCGCCGCACCGGAGGTGACCAGCACGTGCTTGCCGATGAGGCCGCCCTTGCTGTGCGCGACGAGCACGATCCCGGCGCTCGGCACCGGTGCGCCGGCGAGCATGCGTTCGAGGCGGTCGGCGGTGTCGGGAATGCTGCGGCGGTTCACGCCCAGGCCGTGCACCACGCGCACCCCGTGGCCGGCCGCTGCCAGCGCGTCTCCGAGGGGGCGCAGGAACGTCCAGTGCTCGTACACCCCGGGAACGAGGTACACCTCGGGAAGCTCCGGATCGCCCTGCCGCCAGGCAGCGGGGGTCGGGCGGGGACGGCCGACCGACCACGGCAGCGAGAGGACGGCGAGCTGCCGTCGTCCGGCGTAGAGATAGTCGGCCGCCCACCACAGTGCCTGCCGCACCAGTGAGGAGCGCGGGGCTGCGCGGGGCGCCGCATGGTCGGCCATGCGGGCAGTCTACGAGGGTGCGACGGGCGTGCCTCGTACACCGGTGATCGCGGCCTCCACGACGGTGGCTGCGAGGGCATCGACGACGGATGCCGGCTGCCATCGCAGCGGGCCGTGCGCGGCGATGTCGGCGAAGCCGTGGACCGCCGACCAGCAGGCCCATTCGGCGTAGGGCCGGCGCTCGGGCGCGAGGGCTCCGGCATCCACCATCGCGTCGAGCGTGTCCATGAGGAGGCGGAAGGGCGCGACGATCTGGTCGTCGAGGGTGACGATGGCGTCGTTTGCGTGCGTGTCCTGCGTGAAGAAAGCGGTCTCGAACAACCCCCGCTCGGCACGCGCGAAGTCGATGTACGCGGTGCCGACGCGGCGGAGGCGCTCGATCGCAGCGGCTGCCGGCGCGAGCGTGGCCGGGGTCGCCTCGACCCGCGCGGTGATCGCGCCGGCCAGGGCGAGCTGAGCTTCGCGGGCGACCGCCCGCACCAGGGCGTCGCGGTCGGTGAAGTGCCGGTACGCGGCGTTGGGCGAGACGCCGGCGGCGCGGGTGGCTTCGCGCAGCGTCACCGCGGCCGGCCCGCCGGTGCGCGCGAGCTGCAGCCCTTCGGCGATCAGCGCATGTCGGAGGTCGCCGTGATGATATGTGCGCAGTGGTGAAGTCATTGCGCCCTCCCGCTCGGGTGTGTACCGTGTGAACATTCAATGTGAACGGTGTACACATTGAGCTTAGCCGCTCGCTTCGCCCTCCCCGACCGAGAACACGCCAAGGAATCGACATGAGTGATTCGAGCCCCACCGGGCCCGCGGCATCCGCAGATCCGCTCCAGCCGCAGCCTGACACGCGGACGTTGCGCGCGTTCTACCAGGTGCTCGTCAACACGGCCCTCGCGAATGTCACCAGCAGTTTCCTGTGGTTCGCCCTGACGTTCTGGGTGTACCTCGAAACGCAGTCGGTGCTCGCCACGGCCATCATCGGCGGCTCGTACATGCTGCTCGTGGCGGTGTTCGGCGTGGTGTTCGGCGTGATCGTCGACCGCATGAAGAAGAAGGCGGTCATGCTGCTCTCGAGCATCGTGACGGCGGTCGCCTACCTGCTCGCGGGCGCGATCTTCCTGACGATCCCCGAGAGCGCGCTGCTCGACTGGACCGGACCCTGGTTCTGGGCGTTCGCCGGCGTCATCCTCGTGGGCGGAGTCGTCGAGAACCTCCGCAACATCGCGCTGTCGACGACGGTCACCCTGCTCGTTCCCGCAGAGCGCCGCGATCGCGCGAATGGCCTGGTGGGCGCGGTGCAGGGCATCGCGTTCATGGTGACGAGCGTCTTCTCCGGGCTTTCGATCGGTCTCCTCGGCATGGGCTGGACGGTCGCCATCGCCATCGCCGCCACCGGTGTCGCGCTGGTGCACCTGCTGTTCGTGCCCATCCCCGAGCGGGGCGTCGTCCACGTGGAGGGTGTGGCGCCTGCGGGCTTCAGCTTCCGCGGCGTGATCCCCGCGGTGATGGCGGTGCCGGGGCTGCTCGCGCTCATCCTTTTCGCGACGTTCAACAACCTCGTCGGCGGCGTCTTCATGGCCCTCATGGACCCGTACGGGCTGACGCTGTTCTCGGTCGAGGTGTGGGGCATCGTCCTCGGTGTGACCAGCTTCGGCTTCATCATCGGCGGGGCGCTCGTGGCCAAGTTCGGACTCGGCAAGAACCCGGTGCGCACCTTGCTGCTGGTCAACATCGGCATCGCGCTGCTCGGCATGACCTTCGCCATCCGGGAGTGGTGGTGGCTGTACGCCCTCGGCATCCTGATCTTCATGGCGCTCATGCCGATCGCCGAGGCGTCGGAGCAGACGATCGTGCAGCGCGTCGTGCCGTATGAGAAGCAGGGACGCGTCTTCGGCTTCGCCGCGAGCGTGGAGTCCGCCGCCGCGCCGGTCTCGGCATTCCTGATCGGGCCGATCGCCCAGTTCTGGCTCATCCCGTACATGGAGTCGCCAGAGGGTCAGGAGACGTTCGGCTGGCTGCTCGGCGACGGCGAGGCTCGCGGCATGGCGCTCGCCTTCGTCGGCGCGAGCCTGGTGCTGCTGCTCGTCGTGCTGCTCGCGTTCGTGTCGAAGCCCTACCGCGAGCTCTCCGACGCGTACGCCGCGGCGCCCCCGTCACTGCACACCGATGATGACGAGGGCACGGATGCCGCACCCGCCGCCTCCGACGAGCCCGACGCGGTTCCCGCGGTGGGCCGCGCCGGAGACGACTTGCGCTCCGGCCTGCGCTGACGCCCCGCCTGCGCGGCGTAGGTCAGAAACGCGTGAACCCTGCGGCGGCGGCCTCGTCGGGGCGGCCGGGGAAGACGTCGAGGGCGAACGCCTCGGTGTCGACGGCGACCGTGAGCAGGGTCGCCCACTGATCGATGCGCGGCAGCGCGGGGTCAGGGGCCATGCAGATGTCGGCGTCGGCGCCCTGCCCGCCGCAGGCGGCGAGGGCGCGTGCGGCGGGGCCCAGGCCGGCGAGCCCGCTGCGCACCGCGTCCAGGTGCGCGAAGCGCTCGCGCGTGGTGGAGTCGGCGGGCATGGTGTCGCCGCGGAACAGCTCCGGATCGAGGAAGTGGTTCGTGTGGAGCAGCCAGTCGTCCGCCGCGGGATCGACGACGCCGAGGCCGGCAGGGGAGAGCTCGAGCGACGCGGCGCGAGAGCCGGCGGGGCCGGTCTCGAAGACTGTCAGCACTGTCGAGGCACTCACCGTCGCGCTCGCCGCGATCCGACGCGCGTCGGCGATCGATCTCGCCTCTTCGAGAACCCGCCGCGCGATCGCATGCACCGGTACGCCGCCGGCATCCGAGTCCGACGCGTGGGAGAGGATGTTGAAGTGCAGGCCCAGCCCGGCGCTGTTGACGCCGATCTTCGCGGCCGTGCCGAACTCCGTGAACAGCTTCACGTCGAGGCCCGCCTCTGACGGGAACGCCCACAGCAGACCCTCCGGCACCAGGAAGTCGTGCCAATCCCAGGTCTGGATGGACTCGGCCGCCTCGCCGGGCCCGACATGGACGGCCGTCGAGCACTCGCTGATCGCCCGGGGCGGCGCCGCGGCCAGGATCTCGGTGCGAGCCCCTACGGCCGCCACGCGCCATCGCTCGACCTGCGCGGCGTCGGCGATCGCGTCGGCCTCGGCCGCGAGGCCGGGCGCCCATGCGGCGAGGGCGGCGCGGCTGCGCTCGGCGATGCCGCGCACCTCGTCGGCGCCGACGCCCAGTTCCTCGAAGTGGTCCAGGTAGAGCGCCGCCGTCCGCTCGAACTGCGGCGCGAACGCCGTTCCCAGCTCGCGGCCACGGGCAGCCGGATCGGTGGTGGTGGAGGTGAAGGTGCGAAGTTCCATGGGTTCCTAGCGATTCTTCCGGTCGTCGAGCGCACGAGGAACGATCGAGGCGAAACGTTGCGCGCGTGCTTCCGGGGGATTCGTCGTGGTTCGCTGGCGCAGCGGCAGCAAGCTGAAAGCTGTGCTCACAGCTCGGGGGTGCGCGGGGGAGCGGTCCGCCGCTGGCGCAGCGCCTCGAACGCGGCGGCCCAGGCGAGGAGGTCGGGATCGCTGTACGCGCGCCCGGCGATCGTCATGCCCACCGGCATCCCGATGTCGGCCATCGTCCCCATCGGGACCGTGACCGTGGGCACGCCGAGGTGGCGGATCGCGAGGTTGCCGTTGGCGACCCAGACGCCGTTGCGCCAGCCGAGATCGGCCGAGGCCGCGTTCACGTCCATGTCGGCGGGGCCGACGTCGGCGACCGCGGGAAAGAGCACGGCGTCCAGGCCGAGGTCCGACATCCACTCCTCGAGATCCCGGCGACGGGTCTCCTCGAGGCCGCGCGCCCCGCCTTCGATCTCCGGGATGTCGGTGAACGAGGCGTACGGATGCTCCCGCACCTGCGCCGGATAGGTCGCGATGTCGTCGTCGAACCCGGTGTAGCGGTCGGGGAGGGCGCCGGGCGGGTGGGGGAAGATCATGGCGGGATCGACGTCGTCGAGCCGATCGAGCGCCGGATCGCCGTTGGCCCGCAGGAAGTCGTCCCACGCCCACGCCGACAGGTCGACGATCTCGCGGTGCAGGAACTCTGGGGTCACGAGCCCGCGCGTCAGGATGGTGGGCGCGCCGGGACGGTCGCCCTCGTAGTTCGTGACGACGGGGAATTCGACCTCCACGACCTCGGCGCCCGCGGACTCGAGGTCGCGGCGCGCCGTCTCCCAGAGGGCGATGACCGAGGCGCGGGTCTCGACACGGGTGCCCGTGGGTCCGCCGATGCCGCCGTCGGGGTTGGTGCCGGCATCCGGGTCGGCGTTGATGTACATCCGCGGCACGCCGAACCGCCGGCCGGCGAGCGTCGCGCGGGCGCCGGCGGCGTCCGCCGAGCCGAGCGTCGGGTACGAGCGGGGACGAGTGGCCGCGGCATCCGGGATCCGGATCCACGGCTGTGCGCGCCAGAAGTCGCCGCGCGTCTCGGGGTCGCGGGCGACGAGCACGTCGAGGATCTCGAGCATGTCGGCCATCGTGCGGGTGTGGGGCACGACGACGTCCATGGTGGGCACGAGCGGCCAGTTGCCGCGCACGGAGATCACGCCGCGCGAGGGCGTGTACGCGCACAGCGCGTTGTTCGACGCCGGCGCGCGGCCGCTCGACCACGTCTCTTCGCCGAGCCCGAAGGCGGCGAACGAGGCCGCGGTCGCGGTGCCCGAGCCGTTGGACGAGCCCGACCCGAACGCCGAGGTCAGGTAGTCGGCGTTGTACGGGCTCTCGGCGCGGCCGTACACGCCGCGCTGCATGCCGCCGTTGGCCATCGGCGGCATGTTGGTCAGCCCGATCAGCACGCACCCCGCCTGGCGCAGCCGCTCGATCGAGAACGCGTCGCGCTGGGCGACGAGGTCGGCGAAGGCGGGGGAGCCCGCCGCGACGGTGAGGCCCTTGGCCAGGAACGAGTCCTTGGCCGTGTACGGGATGCCGTCGAGCGGCCCGAGCGGGCGGCCTTCGGCGCGACGGAGATCGGATGCCGCAGCCTCGGCCCGCGCGTCCGGATTGCGCACGACCACCGCGTTGAGGGCGGTGTCCGTGCCGGGCGCGTCGTGCGCCTCGATGCGCGCGAGGTAGGCATCGAGCAGCTCGACGGCGGTGACCGCGCCGGACTCGAGGGCTGCGCGGAGCTCGGCGATCGTCGCCTCGACGACGGGGCAGCGGCGGGTCATCGCGCGACCGCCGGCTGCTGCTGGGTGATGCAGTGGATGCCGCCGCCGCCCGCGAAGATCTGGCGGGCGTCGATCGTCACCGCCCGGCGGCCGGGGTACGCGGCCTCGAGGCTCTCGCGCGCCCGCGCATCCGCGCGCTCTTCGCCGAAGCCGCACGCGATGACGCCGCCGTTCACGACGAGGTGGTTGACGTAGCTGTAGTCGACGAAGCCCTCGTGGTCGCGGAGCGTCTCGGGGGCGGGCAGGTCGATGATCTCGAACGTGCGGCCGGCGGCATCCGTCTGCTCCGAGAGGAACGCGCGCAGCGTGCGCGACACCTCGAAGTCGGGGTGCTCGGGGTTCTGCTGGGCGTGCAGCAGGAGGCGTCCCGGGGTCGGGATGGTGGCGACGATATCGACGTGGCCGTTGGTGCCGAGCTCGTCGTAGTCGCGGGTGAGGCCCCGCGGCAGCCAGATGACCTTCGTCGCGCCGATCGTGCGGTGAAGCTCCGCCTCTACGCGGGCTTTGTCGGCGTAGCGGTTGCGGCGCGGGTCGAGCTGCACGGTCTCGGTGACGAGCACGGTGCCCTCGCCGTCGACGTGGATGCCGCCGCCCTCGTTGACGAGCAGCGAGCTCACGAGCTCCGCGCCGACGAGTCCGGCCGTGAAGCGCGCGTGCTCGGCGGCCTCGGTCCACGACGCCCACTCCGGGGCGCCCCAGCCGTTGAAGACCCAGTCGACGGCGCCGAGCATGCCGGGACGGTCGTCGTCGACCACGAACGTCGGGCCGTGGTCGCGGAACCAGAACTCGTCCACCGGCGTCTCGACGATCTCGATGCCCTCGGCGAGCATGCGCCGCGCGCGTTCCGACTTCGACGGATCGACGAGCATCGTGACCGGCTCGAAGTCCGCGACGGCGGTCGCGACGGCGCTCCACGCGGCGTAGAAGCGCTCCTGCTCGGCCGGGTCGTCGCCGAGCGTCGTCCCGTCGTTCGGGAACGCCATCCACGTGCGCTCGTGCGGATCGCCCTCGTGCGGCATCCTCCAGGCCATCGTCGCCCTCATCTCTGCACGGCTCACGCGGAGTCCGGCGTCGCGATGTTCGTAATTGATCTATCGATCAATAGAGAAGATATCTATGCTGGCGAGACCATGTCAAGCACATCGTCGCGGCCGCGCACCCGCAAGGCCCCCGCCGAGCGCGCCGCCGAGATCGTCGGCGCCGCGACCGCGATCGCGCGCGAACACGGCCTCAGCGCGCTCACCCTCCGCGCCGTCGCGGAGCGGGCGGGGGTCGCTTCGGGCCTGGTCGCGCACTACCAGCCGTCCATGGACGACCTCATCGCCCGCGTGTACGCCGACCTCGTCGAGGAGGAGGTGCGCGAGGTCGAGCAGGTCGTCGACGCTCTCGCCGACCCGGCCGAGCGGCTCGGCGCCGTCATCGACACACTGATGGACGGCACGCGCGACGAGCTGACCGTCGTCTGGGTCGAGGGTTGGGCGATGGCCCGCCGCAACGAGCCCCTGGCTCTCGCCGTGCGCGCGCAGATGCAGCGCTGGCAGTCGCTGGTCGAGGGCATCGTGACGGACGGATGCCGCACCGGCGCTTTCTCGACGACCGAGCCCGGCGAGGTGGCGTGGGAGCTCATCGGCATGATCGACGGGCTCAACGCCCAGTCGCTGGCGCGCGGCGCCGACACGACGCGCTTCGCTGTGCGCACCGCTCGTGCCGCCGAGGCGCTCGTGGGGGCGCGCCCCGGATCGGTGCCGGTCGGCGCATGAGCCGCGTCCAGTGGCACGAGATCCCTCCTCCGCTCCGCGCGGCGATCGAAGGCGTGCTCGGTGAGCCGATCGTGGCGGCGCACTCGCAGTCCGGCGGATACTCGCCGGGGTCGGCCGACCGCGTCGTCACCGCGTCCGGCCGTCGCGCCTTCGTCAAGAGCGCCGGACTCTCGGTCAACCCCGATACGCCCGGCATCCACCGCGCCGAGGCCGCCGTCACCGCATCGCTTCCGGCGGCGATCCCCGCCCCCGCGCTCCTCGGCTTCGTCGAGCACGAGGACTGGGTCGCGCTGGTGCTCGAAGACGTCGAGGCGCGGCATCCGTCCACCCCCTGGCAGCCCCGGGAACTGGAGGCCGTCCTGGACGCCCTTCACGTCATGGGATCCACGCCGCTGCCTCCCGAGACCGCCGTGTCCGAGCTGCCCGACGCGATCGCGGGCGACGCCGAGCTTTGGCGAGGCATCGACACCTCGACGCTGCCGCCGCTGCCGCGCGGCCTCGACGACTTCGTCCGGTCACGCCATGAGGAGCTGACGGATGCCGCGGCCCGCGCCGTCGCGGACGTCCGGGGCGACCGGCTCGTGCACTTCGACACGCGCGCCGACAACATCCTGCTGCGCGAGGACGGCTCCGTGGTGTTCGTGGACTGGCCGTGGGGTGCGCGGGGCGTGCCGTGGTTCGACGCGCTGTCGCTGCTCATCAACGTCCGGTTCTACGACCCGCACGCCGACATCGAGGGCATCGTCTCGCGGCATCCGGTCTTCCACGGTATGGCCGCGGATGCCGCGACGCGGGTGCTCGCCGGGTTTGCCGGGCTGTTCCTCGGCTCGTCGCTGCGGCCCGATCCGCCCAGCATGCCGACGCTGCGGGGGTTCCAGCGCGATCAGGCGGTCGTGACGCTGGACTGGGTGCGCGAACGCTGGGAGGGTTGAGACCCGTGGGCGAGCTCGATGATCCGATGGTGGTGGAGTTCCCACTGCGCGGGGACGGGTGGATGGCCGTCACGACGCCGGCCGCCCGCATTCCGAGCCACGGGGTCGACATCCTCGGGCAGCGGTACGCGTTCGACTTCGTCAAGGTCGACGACCGCCCGGGCGTGCACGTGCACCCCGCCTCGACCTTCACCGCCTCCACTGTGGGTGGGCGCACCGACGAGTGCTACGCGTGGAACGCGCGGATTCACGCGCCGTTCGACGCCGAGGTGGTCGCGGCCTCCGACGGCGTCCACGAGCGGCGTTGGATCAACCCGTTCCGCGAGGTCGCGCGCATGGTGTGGAACGGCATGACCTTCCGTCCCGGCAGGATTCCGGCCATCCTCGGCAACCACGTGATCCTGCGTGCCGGCGACGTGTACGCGGGCTTCGCGCATCTCAGGCCGGGGAGCGTGCGGGTGCGAGTGGGCGAAAGGGTCGCGGCGGGCGACCTGCTCGGCAACGTGGGTCACACCGGCAACTCGACCTCACCGCACCTGCACTTCCAGCTCATGGACTCGGCCGACCTCATGAATGCGAGGGGCGTCCCGTGTGCGTTCGCCGCCTACGATGTGCGGGCCGACGACGGTTCGTGGACGCGCGTGGCGCGCGGCATCCCGGGCTCTCGTGAGCGCATCCGCTTCATCGATGCCGGCACGCGCGGCGGCACGGCCGTGTAGCGATACCGCCTCCCGCTTCCCGCCGCAAGCCCCCTCCGCCCGACCTCGAACCGCCGTACTTTCGGGGCAGCGAAGGGAGCAGACCATGAGCAACCCCACCCCGTACCTCGGCCCGATCGGCGACGACGACGACACGGTGCGCGATGACAGCGCCCGCGACGACGGTGACGGCATCCTCGACCCGGTCCTCGACGACGACGATCGACCGCTCGATCCCGACCTCGACGACGACCAGCTCGACAGCGCCGCTGCCGATGAGCGGGCGGCGACCGAGGGCACCCTCGACGTCGACGATCGCCCGTGACGCCGCGCGCCGGTCGCGTGCCGGCACGCCGCGATAGCCCGAGGGTGGAACACAGGGCCAGGATGGAGTCATGAACGCCATCCCCACCGTGATCCTCAACGACGGCGCCTGGTTTCCGGAACTCGGGCTCGGCACGTACAACCTGCGTGGCGAGGAGGGGATCGATGCCATCGTCGCCGCCATCGAGGACGGCTACCGCCTGATCGACACCGCCGTCAACTACGAGAACGAGCGCGAGGTCGGAGAGGCCGTCCGCCGCAGCGGAGTCGACCGTGACAAGCTTCTCGTCACCTCCAAGATCCCGGGTCGGCACCACGGCCGGCAGCAGGCCGTCGACAGCATCAAGGGATCGCTCGACGTGATGGGCCTGGAGCGCATCGATCTCCAGCTGATCCATTGGCCCAACCCCAGCGTCGGCCGGTACGTCGACACGTGGCGCGGCATGATCGAGGCACGCGACCAGGGTCTCGTCCGGTCGATCGGCGTCTCGAACTTCACCGAGGACCACCTCACCGAGCTCATCGAAGAGACCGGCGTCGTGCCCGCCGTGAACCAGGTGGAACTGCACCCGTACTTCCCGCAGGAAGCGCTGCGCACCTTCCACAAGACGCACGGCATCCGCACCGAGAGCTGGAGCCCGCTCGCCCGCCGCAGTGAGCTGCTGACCGAGCAGGTCATCCACGAGCTCGCCACCATCCACGACGTCACTCCGACGCAGGTCGTGCTGCGCTGGCACACGCAGCTCGGCAGCACCCCGATCCCGAAGTCCGCCGATCCCGACCGCCAGCGTGAGAACGCCGACGTGTTCGGCTTCACGCTCACCGACGACGAGGTGGCCGCGGTGTCCGCGCTCGAGCGCGGGCGGCTCTGGGACGGCGATCCCCTCACCCACGAAGAGATGTGAGCGCGGCATCCGCTCGCCCCTCGGGAATCGCGAAAGGGTATGTTTCCGCACGCGGACGCCGCGGAAACACACCCTTTCGCGATTCCAGCTGTGAGCCGCGCGGGCGTCACGCGTCGGGAAGGGCGCCGAGCCACTCCGTGAAGGTCTGCGTGCCCCGCAGTGCGCCGGCGCCGGGCAGCAGGGCGCCGGAGCGGAACGCGCGACCGAGGGTGCCCGGCGTGTTCACGACCGGCAGCGGCGCGCGGTAGCCGATCGCGTGGGCGTACCTGCGCACCATGTCGGCGAGGCTCTCCTCCCGCGGACCGCCGAGGTCGGTGGTCCGGCCGCCCGGGCCACGCTCCGCGAGGTCGACGAGGTGCGCGGCCACCTCGCGCACCGCGACGGGCTGCACGCGTCCCGACGGTGCGACGTGCGCGCCCGCGTGGCTGCGGTGGAACATCATCGCCGCGTACTCGTGGAACTGCGTCGTCCGCAGGATCGTCCAAGGGATGTCGCCGCCGGCCACCAGCCGCTCCTGCACGAGCTTGCCCGCGTAGTAGCCGTCGGGGGCGGTCTCGGCCCCGACGATCGTCAGCGCGAGATGGTGCGGCACGCCCGCTGCGCGCTCGGCCGCGAGGAGGTTCTTGGTCGCTCCGGCGAAGAACATCACCGAGACGTCGGGCTTCGCCGTCACGACGTTCGTGACGTCGATCACCGCGTCGACCCCATCGAGCGCGCCCGCAAGGCCGGCGCCGCTCAAGAGCTCCACGCCGGTCCGCCGCGACAGCACCGTGACCTCGTGGCCGCGCTCGCGCCCGACCGCGGCGACCTGCGCGCCGGTCATCCCTGTGCCGCCGGCGATGGCGAGTCTCACGGATCCTCCTGCGCGTATCGACGGGCTCGGGGTCTCGGCCCTGACTCCGGGGGGCGAGTCACGCCCAGCGTATCCGCACCGGAGAAGGCTGATCAGGCCCGCGAGGTACGAGCGGCTCGTGCCCGCTCGGGGGAGAGTACGGGCACGAGCCGCCCACGCGGTCGGTGCGACGAGCGCACCGTCCCCGACCGGGAGAGGGCGCCGCCCCTCAACTGGATACGCGTGCGTCAGCCGAGCTCGCGCAGCCAGTCGGCGAACGTCTGCGTCGCGAGCACCGCGGCGCTGCCCGGCAGGGCGAGGCCCGCGCGCATCGCCTTCATCTGCGCACCCGGCAGGCTCACCGAGGGGATCCACCCGCCGCGGCCGGTGCGGCGCGCGTACGCCTTCACCATCTCGTCGAGCGCCTCCTCCCGCGGCCCGGCGAGATCGGCCGCCCGGCCCTGCGGCGCACCGGCAGCGAGCGTCGCGAGGTGCGCGCCGACATCGCGCGCGGCGATCGGCTGCACGCGACCCCGCGGGGCGACGTGCAGGGGGCCCAGCTTCGCGCGGTCGAAGAGCTGCCCGGCGAACTCATGGAACTGCGTCGCCCGCAGGATCGTCCACGGAACGTCCGCGGCCTCGACCACGCGCTCTTGCGCGAGCTTGCCGGCGTAGTAGTCGTGCGGCATCCGGTCGATCCCGACGATCGACAGCAGCACGAGGTGGGACACACCCGCACGTGCGGCCGCCGCCACGAGGTTGCCCGTCGCCGTCTCGAAGAATCGGATCGCCGCTTCCGCCGACAGCGTGGTGACGTTGGCGACGTCCACCACGGCGTCGACCCCGCCGAGCGCGGCATCGAGTCCCTCTCCGGTGGTGAGGTCGACCCCGGTGCGGCGGCTCAGCGGGACGGCGTCATGCCCGTCCGCGCGCAGTGCCTCCACGACCCGGCTTCCGACGACACCCGTGCCTCCGGCGACAACGACCCTCATGACCTCACTCCTCTCGCCCCGCGACGTGCGGAAGCTCCCGACATTCCGACGACGCGAGGCGCCAGAATGTGAGCACGCCGGACCGCCGGCTGCGCGAAGCCTTTTCCCACACCCGAAAGCGAGCGGATGCCCCTCACCGACGAGATCGAGAGCGAGCGGCGGTCGCTGCTCGGCCTGTGCTACCGCCTGCTCGGTACGGTCGCCGACGCCGAGGATGCCGTGCAGGAGACCTACGTCCGCTGGTTGCGCCTCTCCGACGAGGAGCGGACCGCGATCCGCGCTCCCGGGGCCTGGCTCACGCGGGTCGCCGGGCGCGTGTGCCTCGACATGCTCGGATCGGCACGCGCCCGCCGCGAACGGTACGTCGGCGAGTGGCTGCCCGAACCGGTGCCCGACGGCTCTCCGCTCGCGGCATCCGTGTCCGTGGATCCGATCGAGCACGTCACGCGCGACGAGTCCGTTTCGATGGCGCTGCTGGTGCTGCTCGAGTCGCTCAGCCCCGCGCAGCGCGTCGCCTTCGTGATGCACGACGTCTTCGGCGTGCCGTTCGGCGAGATCTCCGACACGGTGGGCCGCAGTCCCGACGCGGTGCGGCAGCTGGCATCGCAGGCCCGGCGCCAGGTGAGGGAGCAGCGCGCGGGCACGGCCTCGCGCGAGCAGCACGACGCCGTCGCCCGCGCCTTCGCCGCCGCGACGATGACGGGCGATCTGGAGGCGCTCGTGGCGGTGCTCGATCCTGACGTGGTGCTGCGCTCCGACGGCGGCGGGCGGGCGTCGGCGGCGCTGCGTCCGGTGCGCGGCGCCGACCGCGTGTCGCGTTTCCTCCTCGGGCTGCCGCGCCTCGAGCCCGACGCGGTGATGGACGGCGTCGAGATGCCCGACGGCCTCGGCTTCCTCGCGACGCTCCACGACCTGCCCAGCGCGGTGTTCTCGCTCGACGTGGGCGGCGACCGCATCACCGCCGTCTACATCATGCGCAACCCGGACAAGCTCACCCAGTGGACCTGAGGTCCCGCCGTACCGACCCCGCGGGTCGATTAGCGTGGATCCATGGCGACGCCCACCGACTCCACGCCCTTCGACTCGCTGACCGACTACATCGCGCTTCCCCGTGTGGAGGCGCTCGCCCTCTCTCCCGACGGGCGCACCGCCGTGCTCACGGTGGCGGCGCTCAAGAAGGACGGCACCGGCTACGAGCGGGCACTGTGGGCGGTGCCCGCGACCGGCGGGGGGACGCCGCGCCGGCTGACGCGGTCGGCCAAGGGCGAGGCGGGTGCCGCGTTCACCGCGAGTGGCGACATCCTGTTCGTGTCGGCGCGGCCCGACTCCGAGGGTGAAGCCGACGACGAGTCCGGCCAGCTGTGGCTGCTTCCGGCGGCCGGCGGCGAAGCCCGCCCGGTGACGCGACTGGCAGGCGGCGTCGACGCCATCGCGGCGACCGCCGAGGCCTCGGACCGCGTCGTGATCTCGGCCTCCCTCCTTCCCTGTGGCGACACGCTCGAGAGCGAGGCGGCGCTGCGCGCGAAGCGCAAGGAGAAGAAGGTGTCGGCCATCCTGCACGACACCTACCCGGTGCGCTTCTGGGACCACGACCTCGGACCGGCCGAGCCGCACCTGCTGTCGATCGACGTCGACGCCCTCGAGGACACCATCGCCGCCCTGGTCGACGAAGCAGCCGCCGAAGTCGCGGCTGCGCAGGAAGAGGCCGCGCAGGATGCCGCACCCGGCGCGGACGTCGACGCTGCGGCATCCGCCACCGAAGACAAGCCGTACCCGGCCACGCTGCCCCGTCCGCGCGACCTCACTCCGAGGCCGGGTCGCTCAGCCGACCACGCCGAAGCGGCGCTCACCCCCGACGGCGCGACGCTGATCGCATCCATCGAGCAGCGCGAGCAGCGCGCGGGCCGCCGCGTCATCGTGGCGATCGACACCGCCACCGGCGAGCGCACGATCCTGTTCGACGAGGTCGACGTCGACTACGAGATGCCGGCTGTGAGCCACGACGGTACGCGCCTCGCGTACCTGCGCACGGTCAAGAGCACTCCCGCCGCCCCCACCGATTACGAGGTGTGGGTGGCCGACATCGACGGTGGCGGCGCCCGGCGCATCGTCGCCGATTGGGATCGCTGGGCGTCGTCGCTGGCGTTCGCCGCCGACGACTCGGCACTCATCGCCACCGCCGACGACGACGGCCGCGGACCCGTGTTCCGGCTCCCGCTGGACGGCGGCACAGCCGTGCGGCTCACGGACGACGATTTCGCGTACTCCGGCGTCGCAGTCGACCGCACGACGGGCGACCTCGTCGCGCTGCGCTCGTCGTGGGTCGTGCCGCCGCATCCTGTCCGCATCTCCCTGGACGGCACCACGACTCCGCTCGCGACGCCCGCGGCGAGCCCCACCGCACCCGGCTCGATCACCGAGGTCGAGGCGACCGCCGAGGACGGCGCCCGCGTGCGCGGCTGGCTGCTGCTGCCCGACGGAGCGTCGGCCGATGCGCCGGCACCGCTGCTGCTCTGGATCCACGGCGGTCCGCTCAACAGCTGGAACGCCTGGAGCTGGCGCTGGGCGCCGCTGCTCGCCGTCGCCCGAGGCTACGCCGTCCTGCTGCCGGATCCGGGGCTCTCCACCGGCTACGGCCTGGACTTCATCGCGCGCGGCTGGAACAGCTGGGGCGACAAGCCCTACACGGACCTGCTCGCGATCACCGACGCCGTCGAGGCCCGCGACGACATCGACCAGACCCGCACGGCGGCGATGGGCGGCTCGTTCGGCGGCTACATGGCCAACTGGGTCGCGGGGCACACCGACCGCTTCCGGGCGATCGTGACGCACGCGAGCCTGTGGGCCCTCGACCAGTTCGCCGGCACCACCGACAGCTCCGAGTACTGGCAGCGGATCTTCACGCCCGAGGCGATGATCGAGCACTCGCCGCACCGGTTCGTGCGCGACATCCGCACCCCGCTCCTCGTCGTGCACGGCGACAAGGACTACCGCGTGCCGATCGGGGAGGGGCTGCGACTGTGGTCGGAGCTCGCCGAACACCACGCCGACGAAGGGGGGCGCATGCCGCACCGCTTCCTGTACTTCCCCGACGAGAACCATTGGGTGCTCAAGCCTCAGCACGCCGTCATCTGGTACGAGACGGTGTTCGCGTTCCTCGCCGAGCATGTGCGCGGCGAGGAGTTCGAGCGGCCCGAGCTCCTGGGCTGACGTGCTTCGTCCCCGCCCGAGCCGGAGTTTCCGGTGCGAAAAGACGGGCCGGTGACGGATGCCGCCGCGCGGCGTGTCGGGTGACCGACCCGTCTTTTCGCAACGGGGAGTGGGCCGGGTCTGCAGGGGAAGAGGCGCGCCGGCTCAGTGCGGGGCGTGATACTCGGTCTCGCCGCGCTTCCAATAGCCCTTCACGATCACGTGCTCGGCGCTGAGGCCCCACCGGTCCAGCAGCAGCGCACGACCGGGCTTCACGATCGACTGCTCGGCCGCGACGAACCCGAACACCGCGCCGGCCGGGCGGTCGTCGGAGCCGAGGGCGTCCAGCCGCGCCGCGAGCGCTGCACCGGCCGGAGCATCGTCGCGGTGCACCTGCTCGACCACGACGCCCGCCGGAGCGTCGATCGCGAGCTCGTGCGCGGCATCCGTCACCTCCACCAGGATGCGCCCGACGGCGTCGGCATCCATCGCGCCGGCGAAGCGGCGCATCGCCGGCACGGCCGTCTCGTCGCCGGCGAGGAACCACGCGTCGGGGCGGCCCGTGAGCACCTTCGAACCCCGCGGACCGCCCACCCCGGCGAGCGCGCCGAGCGGCGCGGTCGCCGCCCAGGCCGCCGCGACCCCCGCCGTGCCCGCCGCAGGATCGCCGTGGATGGCGAACTCGAGCTCGAGCCAGCCCTCGCCCCATGCCAGCGGTGTGTATTCGCGGCTCGGAGCTGCGCGCAGCTCTTCGACGGACTGCGGGTCGCCGTCGGGGAAGAAGATCCGGAGGTGGTCGTCGGCGCCGAGCGAGGCGAATCCGGCGAGCTCATCGCCCTGCAGGCGCACGCGCACGTACGAGGGGGTGAGCCACTCCCGCGCGGCGAGGGTCACACGGCGGAAGCGCAGCTCGAGGCCGGTGGGCTCGAGCGAGAAGGCGGAGGTCATGGGTTCTCTCTTTCGGTGGCAGTGGGTATGGGCGCTCGGGTCATTCCCAGAGCACGATGGGGCGGCCGGCGATGTCGACCACGCGTGCCGGAGTGTCGTACAGCGCGGCGAGGCGCTCCTCGGTGACGACCTCGGCCACGGTTCCGTGGTGCACGACGCGGCCGGCCCGCATCGCGACGATGTCGTCGGAGTACTGCGCGGCGACGTTGATGTCGTGCAGTACGACGACCACGGTCATCCCGCGCTCATCGGCGAGGCGGCGCACGAGCTTCATGAGCGCCACGCCGTGGCGTGGGTCGAGGTTGTTGAGCGGCTCGTCGAGGAGCAGATGGTCGGTGTCCTGCGCGAGCGCCATGGCGACGAACGCGCGCTGGCGCTGACCGCCCGACAGCTCGTCGAGGAAGCGCCCCCGCACCTCGTCGAGGTCGAGCAGCTCGATCGCGTCGTCGACGTGGGCACGGTCGTCGGGGGTGCGCCCCGAGCCGCCGTGCGGAAAGCGTCCGTACGCGACGAGGTCCTCGACGCTGAGCCGGATCGCGAGGTGATTGTCCTGACGCAGGATCGCCAGGCGCCGCGCGAGGTCGCGCGACTTCGTGGCGGTCACGTCCAGGCCGTCCACCGTGATGACGCCGCCGTCGGTGCCGACGAGGCGCCCGACGGCGGCGAGCAGCGTCGACTTGCCGGCGCCGTTCGGGCCGATGATGGCGGTGACGCCGGGTCGGATGTCGATCGACACGTCGTCGACGGCGACCAGCGCGCCGTGGCGTTTGACCACCGAGTCGGTGCGGATCATCAGCGGGCCCTTCCGGTGAGAACGAGGACGATGAAGAACAGCCCGCCGACGAACTCGATCACAACCGGGAGTTCGGTGCCGAAGCCGAGCAGACGGGACAGGATCAGCTGGCCGCCGACCACTGCGATCACGCCGATGGCGATGGCGGCGGGCACGCTGCGCAGGTGACGGTGGCCGACCGCGCCGTACGCCAGGTTCGCGACGATCAGACCGAAGAAGGTCACCGGGCCGACCAGTGCGGTGGATGCCGCCACCATCGCCGCGATCGCCACGATCACGTGCATCACCACGCGGCGGTGCGGGACGCCGAGCGAGATCGCGGTGCTCTCGCCGAGCGACAGCACGTCCAGCTCGCGACGGATCGGCCAGAGCGAGGCCAGCGCCACGATCACGAGGACGCCGGTGGGCAGCAGCAGCTCCCGATCCACCGACGTGAAGCTCGCGAACGTCAGATCCTGCAGGATCGCGAACGTGTCTGGGTCGAGCAGGCGCTGCAGGAACCCGGTGACCGAGCGGAACAGCACGCCGAGCACCAGCCCGGCGAGCACGATCACGTGCAGGTCGAGGCGGCGTCGCAGGAACAGCCACCAGTACAGCAGCACGATCGAGCCCCCCATCAGCACGAGCTCGACCAGCCACGACGCGAGCGGTGGCGCCGACACCAGCAGCGCCGGCCCGATCGCGAACGCGACGAGGGTCTGGATCGCGAGGAACACGGCGTCGAAGCCCATGATGCCGGGCGTCAGGATCCGGTTGGCCGTGATCGTCTGGAAGAGGACGGTGGATGCCCCCACCGCCGCCGCGGCGATCACCATGCCCGCGATGGTGCGGGTGCGCAGGCCCAGCGCGTACTCCCACTTGCCCGGCAGGTCGGTGAAGAGGAACACGAGCACGATCGCGGCCGCGAGCGCCGTGAGCGCCCACAGCGCGCCGGTCGGATGCCGCATGCTCCGGGTCGCGCGGCGGGCGCCGTCGAGGAAGGTGGCGGTCATCGCGTCGCCTCCTGACGCGCCGGGGTGCGCGGGCGGCGTTGAGCCGCGGCATCCACCGGCTTCGCCGTCCCCAGCAGCAGCCAGAGGAAGACGACGCCGCCCAGCACTCCCATCACGATCGAGATCGGGAGCTCGAACGGAAAGCGCACGACGCGCCCGATGATGTCGCAGAGCAGGACGATCGCCGCGCCCAGCAGCGCGACCAGCGGGACCGCGCGCCGCATGTTGTCGCCGATGAGGCGGCTGACGATGTTCGGCGCGATCAACCCCAGGAACGGCAGGGCGCCGGTGACGACCAT
This sequence comes from Microbacterium sp. B35-30, assembly GCF_010634855.1. GTDB lineage: Bacteria > Actinomycetota > Actinomycetes > Actinomycetales > Microbacteriaceae > Microbacterium. The sequence goes on from NZ_MWLQ01000018.1 coordinate 160,376, forward strand.
CAGGATGCCGGTGACCAGCGCGATGATCGTGACCCCGACGCCCATCACCGCACGGGTGTCCAGGCCGAGGCCGCGCGCGGCGTCGTCGCCGAGTCCGGCCACCGTGAAGCGGTCCGCGGCGATCCAAGCCACCAGCGCTGCGGCCGCCGCGAGGTAGAGGATCTCGTACCGGCCCCGGAGGATGCTCGAGAAGTCGCCGATGCCCCAGCTGAGCAGCTCCTGCAGCATGTTCGAGCGATAGGCCACGAACGTGGTGACGGCTCCGATCACGCCGCCGTAGAGGATGCCGACGATGGGCACGAGCACGCTCGAGCGCGACGGGATGCGGCGGGCCAGAGCCAGGAAGCCGAACACGCCGACCAGCGCGCCGATGGTGGCGAAGATCGCCTTGCCCCAGATCGGGAGACCGGGAACCGACATGAGCACGGCCAACAGCGCCAGGCTCGCGGCATCCGTCGCCCCTGTCGTCCCGGGCTCGACGAACCGGTTGCGCACCAGCAGCTGCATGATGAGGCCGGTGATGGCGAAGGCGGCGCCGGCGAGCACGAGAGCGACGGTGCGCGGGATGCGGCTGGCGAAGAGGATGAATCCGTCGAGTTCGGCGACGCCGATGAACAGCGAGATCGTCGCGAGGGCGGCCACCGTGGCCACCCCCGCGACGATCCAGAGCGTGGGGGAGATGCGGGTCAAGACTCCGCGCTCCCCACTCGGACTTCGTGCGGCACGACGGCTCAGCCGGCGATGGCCTCGTGCACCGAGGTGAGCACGTTCTCGATGGCGGTCAGGCCGTTGATGACGATGTAGAGCTCGCTGGCGGGCAGGTAGACGAGGTGATCGTCCTGCGCGGCGGTCGTCTGTGCCACGAGCTCGTTGTCGAGGGTCTCTTCGGCGCTGGAGCCCTCGCCGGTGGCGGCGCCACGGTCGAACGCGAAGATCCAGTCGGGGTTCGCGGTGAGGATGAACTCGTTCGTCACGGTGTCGCCGTGGGGCGAGCCCTCGGCGCCCGGAAGCTCCGCGGCGACGACCGCCGGGGTCCAGCCGAGCTCGTCGAAGAAGTAGCCGAAGCGCGAGCCCTCGCCGAACGCGCCGACCTCGCCGCCCGAGACGGACAGGACGAGGGCGGTGCCCTCGGCGTCGGACTCGATGGTGGAGACGAGCTCCTCGATGCCGGCGGTGAGCTCGGCGACCTCGTCCTCCTTGCCGAAGATCTCGCCCAGCTGCGCGGCCCGCTCGAGGCCGGCGCTCGGGTCGAAGGTACCGGCGTACGCGCCCGTCAGGTCGATCGTCGTGGCGATCTCGGACAGCTCGTCGTACTGGCCCGTGCTGCGCGCGGCGGTCACGATGAGTTCGGGCTCGAGCTCGGCGACGGCCTCGAAGTCGGGCTCGAAGAGCGTGCCGACCTTCGGCAGATCGGCGTACTCCGAGAGGTAGTCGGGGAGCACCGCGTCGGGGATGCCGACTACGGCCTCGCCGGCGCCGATCGCGTCGAGCGTGTCGAGCGTGGCGATGTCGAAGGTGACGACCGAGGCGGGGTTCGCCTCGACCTCGACGGCCTCGCGGTCGACCTCGGTGTCCTCCTGGTACGACGACTCGCCGTCCCGCTCGACCAGCACCAGGGTGGGCTTGGCGTTCTCGACGACGACGGTCGCCGACTCCGCAGCCGCGGCGGGTTCTTCGGTCGCGGAAGGCGACGAACAGGCGGTGAGGGCGAGAGCGGTGACGCTCAGAGCGGCGGCGGGCAGAAGCAGGCGCGATCTCTTGTGCATGTAGGTAAGGCTATCCTAAGCAGGAGATCGTCTGATTTTGATAGAGTCCGCATCCGCGACGCCGGCACCCGGAAACTCGGGACACGCGTCGTCCTCGGCCGTCCGTCAGGACGCGTGCCGGACTTCGCAGTCGCTTCCGGGGGACAGGATCGCCTCGTGCCCGTCGTCGTAGCGCACCACGAGCAGCGGATTCTCCCCGCTGCCGCGCACCTCGATCACCTCGCCCGAACGCTCTGCCGCTCCTACGATGCGGCCGTGGATGACCACGCGGTCGCCGACATTCGCCTGCATGCGGACCACCTCCTGGCGCACACGATACGACGCTCGGGCCGCGATGGGTAGGGAGTCCGTGAAGCGGATCGGACCGGTCGCGGAGGCGCGGCGTATCGTGCCTCCGGCGAGAGCAGCGCGCCTTCGGCGGTGCTGGGTGCGCGCCTTCGGTGGCTAGCGCTGCTTCGGCGGGGCTAGAGCTGGGCGCCGTCGTCGTCGCGGTTCTCCAGGCCCACGCTGCGCCCTCGCCACGACTCGTAGGCCATGAGCCAGCCGATCGATACCGCGGCGGCGAGCACGACGCCCAGCAGCACATTGCCCCAGATCAGCCCGAACACGATCCCCAGTGTGAACATCAGGGCCGTTCCGAGCGCCCAGCCCGAGTGGCCGCGGGTCCAGCCCTTCCGCGTGGTGGTCATGCCGAAAGCCTAGGGGCGCGATCGTGGCCGGGGGCGCATCTGCGCTCCCGGCTCTGGATAGGTTGGAGGTCGACGATCCCGCACACGGAACGGAAGCCATGACCCTGAACGTCAGCCCGATCACCCTCGGCACCTCCGGCCTCGGCCGTAACACGGTCCCGGGCTCCCCCGAAGAGGACGCCGCCGTCGCCTTCGCGGAGCAGCTCTTCGCCACCACGCACGCCTTCCTCGACACCTCGAACAACTATGCGGGCGGTCGCTCGGAGGCGGTGCTGGGACTCGCGATCGCACGCATCGGGACGGATGCCGCGACCCGCGTCATCTCGAAGGTCGACGCCGATCCCGACACGGGCGCGTTCGACCGCGACCGCGTGCTGCGCTCGTTCGACGAGACCGTGACGCGCCTCGGCGTCGATCGCCTGCCGCTGCTGCACCTCCACGATCCCTACACGGTGACCTTCGACGAGGCGATCGGCCGTGGCGGCGCCGTCGAGGGGCTCATCGAGCTGCGCGAGTCGGGCAGGGTCGATGCCATCGGCGTCGCGGCGGGACCGGTCGGGCTCATGGCCCGCTACGTCGGAACGGGCCTCTTCGACGCCGTGCTGGTGCACAACCGCTTCACGGTCGTCGACAGCTCCGCCGCGCCGGTGTTCGCCGACGCCCGTGAGCGCGGGATGACGGTGTTCAACGCGGCACCGTTCGGCGCCGGCATCCTCGCCACCGGTCCACGCGAGGGTGCGATGTACGGCTATCGCCCCGCGACGCCTGAGCTGCAGGAGTGGGTCTCGCGGCTGGAACGCGTCTGCGCGTCGTTCGGCGTGACGCTGCCGGCCGTCGCACTGAAGTTCTCGCTGCGATCGCCGCTCGTCGACTCGACGGTGGTAGGACTGTCGTCGGCGCCGCGCCTCGCGCAGCTCGAACAGCTCGCCGCGACGCCGATTCCTGACGACCTCTGGACGGAGCTCGAAGCCCTCGGCCCGGCGCCGACGACCATCGATGACAGCGAATACGCCTGACCGACGGGATCTCAGGGCTGCGTCGCGTTGACCGCGACCATCCAGTCGATGCCGTAACGGTCGGTGAGCATGCCGAACCGGCCGCCCCACGGGGGAGTGTCGAACGGCATCGTGACGGTGCCGCCGTCGGCCAGCTTGTCCCAGAACCCCTGCAGTGCCGCCTCGTCGTCGCCGCTCACCGACACCGAGATGCCCGCCGGCTTCTCGTACGGCATGCCCGTCGGGGTGTCGGCCCCCATGAGCGTGAACCCGTCCGGGGTCTCCAGCTGGGCGTGCATCACGAGGTCGTTCTCGGCTGGATCCTGCACCATGCCCTCGTACTGGCCGAAGGTGTCGATCGTGAGATCGCCGCCGAACACGGACTGGTAGAACGTCATCGCCTCGCGGGCTTCGTTCTTGAAAGACAGGTACGGGTTGAGGCTGGGCATGTCGAACTCCTGGATCTGGTCGATGGATGCCGCGCCCGGCCGCGTGGCGGGTCCCAGTGTCGTCCGGGCCTCCGACATCCGCAAGGGACGCCGGATGACGCGGCGTCGAACATCCGGAGGCGCCTCTGCGGCCTCCGGATCCGGCGACTCAGCGGTCGCGGTGATCCTCGGGGTGCAGGCGCGGTCCACGGCGGGGCTCTCGCACGCCGCTCGCTCCGATCAGCCTGATCACCCGCTGCCGCTGGCCCGGCCAATCTGCCAGGAGCCGCAGCATCCCATCGTCGTCGACGCGGTGGCCGGTGAGCGCGTAGCCGACCTCATGGGCGACGTGATAGTCGCCGACGCTCACGGCGTCGGGGTCGCCCAGCGCCCGGATGCGGGTCTCGGCAGAGGTCCAGGGGCCGATGCCGTGCTGGCTCACGAGCACGCGATCGACGGCCTCGCCATCTTCGGCGGCGAGGACGGTGCGTACGATCGCGTCGCCGCGGCGGGCCGCGCGCACGATGGTCTTCGACTGCGGCGGCTCCAGCCCGGCGCGGTGCCAGACCCAGGACGGCACGTGCTGCCATCCGTCGATGGTCGGCGGCGCGAACATGGGCGCCGGCGTCGGCCCGGGGGCACGCTCGCCGCACCAGGTGACGACGCGCCGCCACGCGGCGAACGCCTGCACGCCGGTGACCTTCTGCTCGAAGATCGCGCTCACCAGCGCGTCGAAGACGAGTCCGGTGCGCGACAGGCGCAGTCCGGGATTGCGGTGGTGGGCGTCGGCGATGAGGGGATGCCGTGTCGCATCGAACCCTTCGGCGTCGTCCTCCGCGCCGCACAGTGCGGGCAGCTGCGCGAGCGCCCACTCGCGTCCCGGTCCCCAGGCTGCGGCGCGGATGACGCCCGGGTGCGTCTCGCGGATCGCTAGCGTGGCGACGCCCGCCGGCGTCCGGCTCACCCGCCAGATCACGGCGCCCGAGACGGCCATCGTGGGGTCGCCAGCGCCGCGGCGCTGGTACAGCACCGTGCGGCGCAGGTCGAGCGGGTGCCGCGGCCGGTACTCCGTCTCGAGGGGCCGACCCGGATCGGGGCGGGGGTCGCGGGGGCGGTGCTGTCGGTGCGACGCAGGCGCCTCGGCATCCCCGGTGCGGGGAATGCGCGAGAGCGACGTGGTCATGCGGCCCACCCTACGCCTCGGCCTCCGACATCCCTGCCGGACCGGCGGCGCTCAGAAGCGGTCGGGCGACGGGGTGCCGTGGCCGTAGCGGATCACGACGTCGGCGTGGCGGTCGAAGCGGTAGCCGACGCCGCGCACCGTGCGCACGATGTCTTCGTAGCGGCCGAGCTTGGCGCGCAGACGCCGCACGTGCACGTCGATGGTGCGCTCGCCCGGGGCGTCGTCGTCGGTGGTGCCCTGCCAGAGGGAGGTGACGAGCTCGGTGCGCTCGATCGTGCGGCCCTCGCGGAGCACGAGGTACTGCAGCAGCTCGAACTCCTTGAAGGTGAACGCCGCCGACTCGCCGTCGATGAGCACGCGCTTGCGCGAGATGTCGACGACCACGCCGCCGGCCGACGGGTCTTCGTCCTCCGGCTCCTCCTGCTTGGTGCGGGCGACCGCAGAAGGCTCGTGGAGGGCGAGGCGCACGACGTCGACATCGCGTCCGCCGGCGCCGACCGGCGCGAGGGCGACGGTGGCGTACGTCTCGGCGGAGGGTGCGAGCTCGGCGATCGTGCGGCGCAGCGCGTCGACGAGCACACCGAGGCTCACACCGGACGCGGCCGCCTTCGCCTCGTCGAGGCCGACGTAGAGGGCGAAGCCGCGCGGCGCGGTGCCGGCGGGGAGAGCACGAGAGGCGGCCTGCGGGGCCTCGGCGGCCGGCGCGGCGGCCGGGGCGTCGGATGCCTCGGCGACGGCCGGGTGGTTCACGGCGCGGAGGTGGCGGACGGCGGTGGTGGGACGGTCGAGGAGAGCGGTGGTCGACATGATGATGGTCCTTGCGGGAGGAACCCGGAGAGCTGAGCCGGGTTGGATGTGCTGCGGCCCGGATCGTCGGAGGCGATGAGGCCGTCGGCCGATGAAGGCCTGTGCCCGACGGTGGGCGATGTGCGAAGCGGATCCGGGTGCGCGTGATCGACGCACGAAACCGGTGCTTCGGGGGACTCCGTGCGATCCGTTTTCAGAAGCGGAGGAGGAGTCCGACGGGGGTCACCGTGCTAGTGGCACATTCGACAACACATGGCAACGCGACCGGCCATCATCATGCCGGCAGTCCTGTTCGCCTCCCGGGCGGACAGATACAGCGCGTTGTCAGTCATGTGGCCGATTATGACGGACTTTGTCGGAAAACGTCAAATCGCACGGATGCAGAGCCCCGATCGTTTCGGAATGTGACAGATTGCTCACTCCGCGGCGCGGAGGTCTCAGCCCCCGGGCCGATCGCGCGGTCGACGCGTGGCACGTGGGGGTCGACAGGCCTCCGCCTGAGGGCCAGCAGGGCGCCGCCTGAGCGTTTTCCGCGACATGGCGAGCGGCTGATCCCGATGGCGGAGGGCGGGCGTAGCCTGTGCGGGTGACCGAGCTGCGCTTCACCAAAGAGACGGACGCGTCGCGCTACACGCTGCACCGGGGCGATGACCTCGTGAGTGTGCTCGACTACCGCGACGACGGACGCACCGTGGCCATGACACGCGCCTACACCGTGCCCACGTTCCGCGGGCACGGCTATGCCGGCGAGCTCGTCGGCCGTGCCGTCCAAGAGATCGAGCAGACCGGCGATCGCGAGGTCGTGCCGGTGTGCTGGTACGTCGCGGACTGGTTCGAGGAGAACCCCCGCCACCGCGGCATCCTGCGCGCCCGCTCCTGACGCGATCGGCCGCTCCCGGCCGATCGCCCTTCGGGCATCGTCCATCCCTTGTCAAGCCCATGCCGCCGGGCACCCCGCCCGGCGAAGCTGGGGGAAGACGAGAGGAGTCCGCGATGGATCGCGATCGGTCGAACGACCAGGAACTTCCCGAAGGCGTCATCAATGCCGCTCCAGCCGGTGGCTGGGAGGGCGTCGACGATCAGGAGTCCCGCGAGCGCAGCGCCGCGATGACGGATGCCGAGCTGCTGACGGATGCCGCGCTGCAGCCGGACGACCCGGTGGAGGGGGAGGCGGCCCGGCAGGGCGCCGACCCCGACCTTGCGACCGACGGCGGACGAGGAGAGGAACCCTGAGATGAGCACGACAGGTAACGAGTACGAGCAGCCGGGAGTGAACTACCCGGATCGGGAGGACGCCGGCGGCGCGACCGAGACGCCGGGCGACGACGACGCCGTTCGCGACCAGCAGACCGACACCGCTCCGGCGATGGGCGAGCCGGGGCCCGACGCCCAGCCGGCTCGGGCGTGGACCGAGTCGTCAGGGCAGGAGACCGCCGGACAGACGCCGACCGCATCGGGCACGGGCGCCGCTTCGAACGCGGCGGGCCAGGAGCAGTCGGCGGCCGGGCAGGCTGGAGGAGCAGCGGCCGCCGGACCCTCCGAAGGAGCGCTGAGCGGCGAGCCGAGCCACGAGGCCGTCGGGATCGGGGTCGTCGACGACGCAGATCACCACGGCAGTGACGCCGGCCGCGACACCCTCACCGTGAGCGAGGCTCAGCGTACGCCGGGCGCGCTCGGAACCGAGCAGGAGCAGCGGCTGCCGGCGATGGCACAGAACAACGCGTCCGAGGTCGACAAGGTCGCGGGCATCGTCGTGCAGACGCGCTCCGACGTCGGCGGCGAGCCACTGGAACGCATCGCCGAGGTGCTGCGCCAGCGCCTCACCCAGGCGGGCGTCGAGCTTCCCGAGCACGACATCGAAGAGCTGGCGCGCCAGGTCTCGACCGGTGACGCGGACGGACCTGCCGACTCCGGACGCGGGCCGTCGGCCTGACACCGCGATTCCCGCACTGTCGCGCACGCGCCCGGCCCTAGGCTGGGCGCGTGCGCATGGAGGAGCTGTTCACCGCCGTCGCCGTCGGATTCGAGGCGGTCGGCGCCGCGGCGATGATCGCGGGATTCCTGATCGCGCTCGTTCTCGGTGCCCGCTCGCTCGCACGTCATGAGGGCGGGCAGGCGGCCTTCACCGTCCTGCGCACGACGCTCGGCGCGGCGATCCTGCTCGGGCTCGAGGTGCTGGTCGCCGCCGACCTGATTCGCACCATCACCTCCAAGCCCTCGCTCGAAGACGCCGCGATCCTCGGACTGATCGTCCTGATCCGCACCGTCCTGTCGATCTCGATCCAGATCGAGATCGAGGGCACGCTCCCGTGGCGTCGCGCGCTGCTGCGCAGCGGCGGTCAGATGATCGGCGACGCCGTGGCTCGCGATCGCGAGGCCGGGCGGCAGGCGCCCGCCGCGCGCGGATCCGTGGACCCGGACCCGCGCGTCGGCTAGGACCCTAAGCGACCGCGCACACCGTGGTGCGCTCGTCGGCCGTGTGCAGGCCGATCGGCCGCGGCCAGGCGACCTGTGCGGGGCGCGGGGCACGGACTGTCGGCATCCGCTCCGAAGCGGCGATCTTCCGCTCCCGAATGGCCGTGAGGAGTGCGTGCTCGCGCTCCCGCGTCCAGGTGTCGTGGCGGTACTGCTGTTCGGCGGCGTATACAGCGAACATGGTTTCCTCCGTTGGTTCCGACAGAGAGAACCTACGCGGGGGGTCCGACATTGCCGGGTCACGTCCGGATGGCAGGAATCCGTCGCAGAGCGGCGGTCTCGCGCCGGGTGTCAGCCCGCTCCGGCGAACGTGCGGATGAGGCGGGCGGCGGGCGCGGCATCCCGGATCATCGTCTCGTGGCCGTGCCCCGGCACCTCCGCCAGCCGTCCGTCGGGCATGGTCTCGGCGATGCGGAGGCACCATTCCCGCGGAGCCACCAGGTCGTCCTCGCCCCGCAGCACCAGCGCCGGCACGCGGGCCTGGGCGAGGACGTCCTCGGGGCGGTGTGCGAGCATGGCGCGGAACTTCGCGCGGATCCGGGGACCCGCATGGACGTACTCCCGCGCACCCGCAGCGATCACACGGGGACTCTCGACGGCGATGTCGCGGAGCAGCCGCCACAGCTGCCGCGGGGCCGTGCGGGCGGCGGGATCGACGGTCGGCCCGACGAGGACGATGCGGTCGACGACGGACGGATGCCGCACCCCGATCTCGAGCGCGATCTGCGCTCCCATCGAATGCCCGACCACGACGGCGGGAACGCCGACCCGCTCCCGTAGATAGGCGGCCACGAGATCGGCCATCCGCTCGATCGTGAGCACCCGGGCGGGCTCGGGCGCCTCGCCGTAGCCGGGAAGGTCGAGGGCGATGACCTCGCCGTCGCCCAGGTGGCGGGTGAGATCGGCGAAGACGGTGCGGCCCATTCCGATGCCGTGCACGAGCACGTACACGCAGCGCCCGGACCCTCGGCGCTCGGCGATCATCGTCGCGCCGGCGTGCGCGAACTCCTCCACCTCCGGCATCGGTCAGGCGGCGCCCGGCTGATCGCGCAGACCCACCCGATCGGGGATGTCGAAATGCACGCGGGGGAGCCACGCCGAAGGCTCCGGCCACGGCCGCGACGCGGGAAGGGCGCGCAGCCGCGCCCGCAGCGCCGAGCCGGACGCCTCCACCGGCAGCACGCGAGACGGGGCGTGGTGCGCCAGGGCGCCCAGCCACCAGTGCCGCCAGGTGCCCTCGATCGCCTCGGGCCCCGCCACGACGTAGTAGTCCGGCATGACCGCCTCGCCGGTCTCGAACAGCGACAGCAGAGCGTCGACCTCGGTCTCGAGCGAGCCGAGGGTGCAGCGCTCCTCGTACAGCTCCACCCACGCTGCGGCGACGTGCTCGAGCGGATCGGCGTCGTGCACCACGTAAGGCGTCGACACGGAAGACACCAGGTGCGCGGCGACGGCGGGCTGGGCCTCGCGCAGCGACAGTGCGACGAGTGCCGGAACGTCGGCGAGGCCGGTCAGCAGTTCTTCGCTGCCTGCTCCCACGAGGGCCACCACGGTCGATCGGGGAGCGGTGTCTGCGTTGTGCGCCATGTTCCACGATACGTCCGGAGCCGCCGCCGCGGGTGGGCGCCTCGCCGGGGTCGCTTCGGGGTGGGCCGTCTGCGGCCTGCCTCGGCGGGGATGTCCGGGGCGGAACGTACCGTGTGAGCATGCGGATCCTGCACACCTCGGACTGGCACATCGGGCGGTCGTTCCACGGCCACGCCACGCTCGATGCGCTGCGCGGCGTGCTCGAAGCCCTCGTCGCGCAGGTGCGAGAGCATCGCGTCGAGCTCGTGATCGTCGCGGGCGACGTGTTCGACTCGGCGACGCCTGCCGCCGGGGCCTACACGCTCCTCTCCGAGACGCTGCGCGGTCTCGCCGACGCCGGCGCGACGGTCGTCGTCACGAGCGGCAACCATGACTCGGCCGCACGACTCGGCTTCCAGTCGGCGCTCCTGCGCGACGGCGTGCACGTGGTCACCGATCCGGCCACCATCGGCACGCCGATCACGGTCCACGACGAGCACGGTCCGGTCCACGTGTACGGCATCCCGTATCTCGAGCCGGTGCTGCTGCGCAGCACCTGGCCCGGAGTGCGCACGCAGGCCGATGTGCTGGCCCGCGCGATGCAGTTGATCCGCACGGATGCCGTTGCCCGCGGGGGCCGGTCCATCGCTGTCGCGCACTGCTTCGCGGCGGGGGTCGAGCCGACGCCCCACCTCGAGCGCGACATCCAGCAGGGCGGGCTCGACGTCGTGCCGCTGTCGACATTCGACGGCGTCGACTACGTCGCGCTCGGTCACATCCATGGGCGCCAGCGGCTCTCACCGCGCGTGCGATACGCCGGAGCACCGCTGCACTACAGCTTCGACGAGGGGCACAAGCCGCGCGGGTCGTGGCTCGTCGAACTCGGTGCAGACGGGCTCGTGCAGGAGGGCCAGGGGAGCGAGGGCGCCGTCCTCGGCACGCCGGGGAACCCTGCGGAAGGCGCTGTGGAGGGCACCGCGGAGTGGCTGCCGTTGCCGGTGCCCCGGAGGCTCGTGACGCTCACGGCGACGCTCGACGAGCTGCTCGCCGACGAGCGCTTCGCCGGCCACGCCGGCGACTGGGTGCGCGCCGAATACACCGACCCGCTGCCGCAGCGGGATCCGATGCGCCGGCTGCTCGCGCGGTTCCCTCACTGCGCCGAAGTCCGCCACGCGCCGACGACGCCGCGTGCGGACGACGCACGCACCTATGCGCAGCGCGTGCGCACTGCTCGCAACGAGGCCGAGCTGGTCGACGCGTTCCTCACGCATGTCCGTGAGGGCGAGGGGGCATCGGCCCGGGAGGCCGAGATCGTCGGCGAACTGCTGGACGAGCGCATCCGGGTGGAGGCGAAGGCGTGAGGCTGCACCGCCTCGAGCTCACCGGGTTCGGGCCCTTCCGCGAGCGCCAGAGCGTCGACTTCGAGGCGTTCGAGGGCGACGGCATCTTCCTCATCTCCGGACGCACCGGTGCCGGCAAGTCGAGCATCCTCGACGGCGTCTGTTTCGCGCTGTACGGCAGCGTGCCCCGCTACGAGTCGGGCGACAAGAGGCTCCGCAGCGACCATTGCGAGCCCGGAGACCCGACCGAGGTGCGCCTGGAGTTCACGGTCGGCGACCGGCGCTGGCGGGTCACCCGTGCACCGGAGTACCTGCGGCCGTCCCTCCGGGGCGCGGGACTCACCACCGAGCCGACCCGGGCCGAGCTCGAGGAGCTCGTCGACGGCGCCTGGGTCGGGCGCGCGGGCAAGCCTCGCGACGTCGGCCTGTTGCTGGACGACGTGCTCGGCCTCAACGCCCAGCAGTTCCAGCAGGTGATCCTGCTCGCCCAGAACCGGTTCTCGCGCTTCCTGCTCGCCTCGGGCACCGAACGCCAGTCGCTGCTGCGGGCGCTCTTCGGAACGCGGCGCTACGAGGAGTACGCGCGGGAGCTGGGCGAGCGCAGCAAGGCCGCGCAGCACGAACTCGACGCGCTGGGCGAGCGGGCGCGCACGCTGCTGGAGCAGGCGGAGCGCCTCATCGCGACCCATGAGCCGCCGGTCGACGATGGGGATGACGCGGCGCCGACTTTGGACCTGGCGGCACGCCGTGCCGCGGTGGACCTGGGCGCGCAGCGCGCCGCGTACCGCCTCGACACGCTCGCGCGTGAGCGGGCCGCCGCAGACGACGCGCGGGCAGCGGCCGAAGCCGCACACGCCGACCGGGTGGCCCTGGCGAAGGCGCAGGCCGAGCTCGGCCGGGCACGCGAGCGCCTCACGACCCTCGAGGCGGCCACCGCCGAGATCGCTGACGATCGGCGGCGGCTGCAGCATGCACGGTCGGCGGAGGTGCTGCGGGCTCCTTTGGAGGCGGCGCTGAACGCGGACCACCTGGCGGCGTCCAGCGCATCCGCGGCCGCTGATGCGGATGCCGCGTGGAAGCGGCTGGCGGCCGGCAGCGACGACGAGCTCACCGCCGACCTGTCCCAGGTGGTCGAACGTCTCACCGGGGAGCTCGCCGTGTGGACCGCTGCGCTCGCGCACGAGACGGCGCTCGTGGAAGGCGAGGAGCGGGTCAGGGATGCCTGCGCCGAGGCCGTGCGGCTCGAGACCGACATCGTCGCGCTCGACGCCCACCGTGCCGAGGTGCCGGCAGAGCTCGCGCGCCTCGACGCGGAGCTCGAGGCCGAGCGGGAAGCCGCCGCCCGTCGTGACCCGGCGCGCGTGCGGCACGACGAGACGTCGAACCGGCTGGCGGCCGCCGTCGAGGCCGAGCGGCTGAAAGCCGCGCAGCGCGACGCCGAGATCGCCCATCGCGATGCATCCGCAACCGCCGCTGCGGCGGCGGTGGCCGTCGCCCGGTTGCTGCAGCGCCGTCTGGACGGGTATGCGGGCGAGCTCGCGACGACGCTCGTCGACGGCGAGCCCTGCGCCGTCTGCGGCGCGACCGAACACCCCGCGCCTGCGGAGCCTGCCGACGATCCGGTGACCGACGACATGCTCGCCGCCGCCGAGGCGGAGCGCGACACGACGGCCGCCCGCGAGCGCACCGCCGCCGACGTGGCGAAGGCGGCGCGGGAGCGGCATGCCGACGCGGCCGCTCGCGCCGGCGGACAGCCGGTCGAGGCGCTGCGCGCGCAGCTGGCCACCGCGGCCGACGAGCTCGCCGCCGCAGAGCGCGCGGTGGGTCGCCGCGACGCGCTCGCGGCCCGTCACGCCGAGCTCGCCGCGCTCGACGCCGAGGCGGAGGCGTCGCGCGCGGACCTCGTGGACCTCCTCGCCGCCGCGCGTACGCGGATCGCCGCGCTGACCGCGAGCGTCGACGGCGCGCGCCGGGCGGTGGACGCCGCTCGCGGCGACCACGCGAGCGTGGCCGAGCGGGTGGCGCAGGCGACGGCCGTTCGCGACGCCGCCCGAGTCGCAGCCGACGCGCGCGCCGACGCCGAGCGGGCTGCGACACGAGCCGCACAAGCGCGGGCCGACGCGGACGAGCGGATCGTGGCATCCGTCTTCGATGACGCCGCAGCGGCGATGGTCGCCCTCTTGGGACCCGCTGAGACGGAGGCGCTGGCGGAGAAGATCGCGGCCCACGACACCCGGCTCGCGGCGACGCGGGCGCGGGTGCTCGAGCTCGAGCTCGAACTGGCGGGTGCGCCGGACGAACCGGTCGACACCGTCGCATCGCGGGGTGCGCTCGACGCCGCCGACGCTGCGCGCACAGCGGCGCTCCGCGCCGAGCGCGACGCGCACAGCGTCGTCGAGCGCCTGCGCGACCTGGGCCTGCAGATCGACGAGGCCTACGCCGGTGTGGCGGCACGGGCCGCCGACGCCGCAGCCATCACGCGGCTCGCAGACACCGTCGCGGGCCGAGCGCCCAACACGATGAAGATGGACCTCGAGACCTTCGTGCTCGCCGCCGAGCTCGAAGAGATCGTCGCGGCGGCCAACCTTCGCCTGAGCGAGATGTCGTCGGGACGCTACCTGCTGCAGCACACCGATGCGCGCGCCGCGCGCGGGGCGGCGTCGGGACTCGGCCTCGAGATCATGGACGCCTTCACCGGCCAGGCGCGTCCCGCCCAGTCGCTGTCGGGCGGCGAGACCTTCCTGGCCTCGCTCGCCCTGGCGCTCGGACTCGCCGAGGTGGTCACGGCCCGGGCCGGCGGCATCCGTCTCGACACGCTGTTCGTCGACGAAGGATTCGGCTCCCTCGACGAGGAGACGCTCGACCTGGCCATGCGCACGCTCGATGAGCTTCGCCAGGGAGGACGCATGGTCGGCGTCATCAGCCATGTCGCCGCGATGAAGGAGCAGCTGCCCGCGCAGCTCGCCGTCGAAGCCACACCCCAGGGCCCGAGCGTCATCACCCAGGACGACGTCGCCCGCGTGTGACCTCGCTCCGCTCCGCCGCGGCGGGCCGGACCAGTCGGATCAGACGCCGTAATCCGCGCGGACGCGGTCGCGCAGCTGGTGGCTGCACGCCGTCACCGTGGCGTGCCAGTCGGTGATCGCACCGTCCTGCGCGCGATCCGACACCGCCTTCAGCACACGGATCGGCACCTCGAACCGCTGTGCGACCCAGATGTAGGCGTACGTCTCCATGTCGACCAGGCCCGCGCCGAGGGGCCGGATCACCGCGACGGCCTCGGCATCGTCGACGAAGTGATCGCCGGTCGCGATCGTCACGCCCTCCGCGCCGAGCTCGACGAGGGGCGGCAGTGAGACATGCTGGCCGACGATGCCGTCGATGTCGGTGACGTCGTGCTGCAGCGCCGCAGCGATCTCGTACACGTCGGCGTCGAGCCGGGCGTCGATCGCGCCGGCGGTGCCGACCACCACGATCTCGTCGTACGCGGTGGCATCGAGCGCCCGCGTCAATGCGTAGGTGGCCTGCAGCTTGCCGGGGCCGGTGACGAGCCGGTCGAAACCGGGCAGGTCATCGGGAAAGGCCACGAGTTCGGAGGCGAGGGCGGCGACGAGGAGTCTCACCGTCCCATCATGTCCCGCTTTCTTGGGAGCATGTCCCGGAAAGGAGTGCTGAGGGCGCCGCCGGCGAGCGAAATCGGGACACGGATGCCGCGGCCGAGCCACGGGGACACGGATGCCGCGGCCGAGCCACGGGGACACGGATGCCGCGGCCGAGCCACCGGGACGCGGATGCCGCGGCCGACATACCCGGACACGGCCGCCGCCCGCCGCCCCCGCGCCGCGCGGGGGATCAGGGCTAGCCTGAACGAGATGCCTGAGTCCCCGTCGCGATCATCGAAGACCACGAGCACGGCCCGCGCCGTGCCGGCCACCACCGCCGTCATCCCCATCTCGCCGGCCGCGCGCTGGCGGGCGTTCTGGGTCTGCGTCTCGGTGGCGGCGATCACGATCCTCGACATGACGAAGGTGAACGTCGCCCTGCCGTCGATCGGCGAGGTGCTCGGGGCGAGCTCGACGCAGCTCCAGCTGATCGTGTCGGGGTTCGTGCTCACCTTCGGACTCGTGCTCGTGCCCATGGGACGCCTCGGCGACCAGCGCTCGCGCCGCACCCTGTTCATCGTCGGACTGTCGCTGTACACGATCACCAGCGTGATCTGCGCCCTCGCGCCCACGGCGACCGTGCTGCTCGTCGGCAGGCTGCTGCAGGGCGTGGCCGCCGGCATCCAGATGCCGCAGGTGCTCGGCATGGCGCAGGAGCTGTTCCAGGGCAGGGAGCGCGCCCGCGCCTTCGGTCTGTTCGGCGCGACGATCGGCGTCGCGACCGCCTTCGGCCCGACCCTGGGCGGCCTCCTCATCGCCCTCGGCGGCCCGACGGACGGGTGGCGGCTCATCTTCTGGATGAACGTGCCCCTCTGTCTCGCCGCCATCGGCCTCGCGCTCTGGTTGCTGCCCGATACACGCACGAGGTCGCAGCGCCGCGTGCAGCTCGACCCCGTCGGGGTGCTGCTGTTCGGCGCCAGCGTCGTCTCGCTGATGTGGCCGTTCCTGTTCACGACGGGCGCACCGACCGACAACCCCGCGCGGTGGTGGCTGCTCGTCGCGTTCGCCCTGTTCGTCTCCGCGTTCGTCGCTTGGGAACGTCACTATGCGGCGCGCGGGCGCAGTCCGCTCATCCCGCTCAAGCTGTTCCGCATCGCGTCGTATCGCAACGGCACGCTCCTGCAGACGGCGTACTTCACCGCGGCGCCCGCGCTGTTCCTCGTGACGACCCTGTTCCTGCAGATCGGCCTGGGCCTCGAACCCGTGTACGCGGGGATGGTCTCCATCGGCTTCGCCCTCGCGAGCGCCGTGACGTCGTGGGTCGGCGGCAACCTGGTGAGCAGCCACGGCCGTGTCGTGGTGGTGTGGGGGCTCGTCGGCATGCTCGCCTGCGTCGGCGGCCTCATGCTCGCGGCGCTGTATGCCCCGCCCGCGTGGACCCCCTACCTCATGGCGGCGATCATGACCGTCGGCGGCGCCGGCGGCGGCCTGGTGATCGCCCCGAACCAGACCCTCACACTCGCCGAGATCCCGGTCAAGCGGGGCGGCGTCGCAGGCTCCGTCGGCCAGCTCGGCCAGCGCATCGGCGCGGCCGTGGGCACCGCGGTCGCACTGTCGCTGTTCTACTCGGCCATCTATCGCGAGTCCGGCACGCACGACGAGCTGGTCGTGTACCACGACGCGTACGCGTTCGGGATGCTGTCGGTCGCGCTCTTCCTCGCCCTCGCGTTCGTCGTGTCGATCGTCGACCTGACGGCGCGCCGCAAGGTCGGGGAGCGCGCGTCGGCCACCGACTCCCCGGTGCCCTGACCGTCGCTTCAGCTGTCACGACGCACGGTGACGTCGCGCCCGATGCCGCGTGTCGTGACCCCGAGCGCTGAGCCCGCGGTCGTTGGGTCGCTTCAGATGTCACGACGGGCGGTGACGTCGCGCTCGATGCCGCGTGCGGTGACCCCGAGCACGAACTCGCGGGATGGGCGCGCTCAGCGGCGCAGGGACACCGGTCCCATGACCGGGCGTCGCCGGTCGCGCGCCCACCGGGTGCGCGTTTCGCGGAACTCTGCATGCGTGGTGAACCGGTAGCGGTACGACACCGCTCGCACCCATCGCGGGCGCCGGCCGTCGAACGGATCGTGGGCGAGCAGGCGCAGGGTCGGGGCATCCGCCTCCAGCAGCCTCACCAGGAACGTCGTGAACCAGTCGTCGAGCGAGCGCCCGAGGGGCAGGAACCACATGAGCCAGTCGAGCCGCAGGTGGTACGGCGCGTACTGCCGGGGGATCCGGCGCAGATCACCCGGTTTCCCCTTGAAGCCGTACTCGTGCCAGGTCGCCCCCGTCGGATCCTCGTCCATCGTGCCCTCGACGACGATCTCGATCCGCTGCTTGGTCACCGTGCCGAACGCGCCGTACGCGTTCGCGAGCTGCCAGCGGTTGAACGACGCGTTCATGAGCTGGCGGCGCGCGAACAGGTTGTGCAGCGGCTGCCAGCTCAGCACCAGGTAGAGCACGCCCACGGCGCCGGTCACGACGACCCAGTAAAGCGGCATCCCGTCGATGATCCATGGGGGATCGGATGCCGGAGGCCCGGGCGCTGCACCGATCCCGGGCACGCCGATCGCCGAGGACGCCAGGACGACCGTGATCCAGTTGAGCCAGGCGAAGTTGCCGGTGATAATGAGCCACAGCTGCGTCGCGATCACGATGGCCGCCGCGACCGCGCCGACGATCGCGGGCACGGGGCCGGGCACCCACAGGCCGAGCAGCGGAGCGAACAGGAACCACGGCACGACGAGCTGCGCGAAGTGGTTGCCCACGACCTCGCCGCGGTGGAACCAGGCCGGAAGCAGGTGAGCCTGGCGGCTGAGCGGGCCCGGCATCGGCTGGGTCTCGTGGTGGTACATCAGGGCCGTGAGGTCGCGCCACTCGCGGCCGCCGCGGATCTTGATCATGCCCGCGCCGAACTCGAGGCGGAACACGAGCCACCAGAAGAGCACGATCACGACGGTGGGCGGCGGCTGCGCGTGCGAGCCGAGGAACGCGGCGAGGAATCCGGCCTCGAGCAGCAGCATCTCCCACCCGAAGCCGTAGAAGGTCTGGCCGAGGCTCGTGATCGACATGTAGCCGAGCCACAGTGCGAGGAAGCACAGCATGGGCACCCAAGGCGGACCGAGCTGAGGGATGCCGATCACCAGCGCCGTCGCGACCACGATGCCGGCCGCGCACAGCGCGACGAGCCGCCGGTCGGTGTACCGCACGTGACGGAACAGCGTGGGATGAAGCAGCCGCCGCCCGCGTTTCGAGGAGTGCGCCCAGGCGAGCAGCTCGGTCGCGGGAAGCAGCCCGTGCTCGCCGAGGAGGGGCCGGAACTGGTTCAGCGTCGAGATGAACGCGACGACGAAGAGGGCCGCGATGCCCCGCTGGAGCACCTGGCGCGCGAACTCGAAATCGACGGCGGCGAAACCGTTCACGGTCCCATCCTTCCCACCGCCCGCGGACGTCCGACAGGGGCTTGACCGGCCGCCGCCGGCCCCGAGCGCCATCCCCGAAGGCCGCACCTGCGGCCTTCGCGTGCGGTCGCCCGTGCCCGAATCGAGAGCGAAAAGCAGGGTCGGTGACGGAACACTCCGGGCGACGGCATCCGTTCAGGGCGTGTTGCCGTGACGGAGCAGGCTTTTCGTAGGCGAGGGTCGGCCTCACGTGCGTGGCGATCTTCCTGCCCGAGCGGCTGCGCGACAGGATGGAGCTGCGGACGGGCCGCGGAGAATGAGGTGGATCATGCAATCGGTGCTTCTCGACACTCCGGCGGGGATCACGGCGCGGCTGGGCTGGGACCCGAAGCTCCCGGACCACGACCGAAAGCGCCTCCTCGCCAAGGAGATCGTCTCCGCGAAGCTGGGGATCGAACCGAAGGCCGTCCGCGTCGAGCGCGAGGCGCCCCGGACGTTCGGCTTCCACACCCAGCTCATCGCCGAGGTGGGCGGCACCGAGCTGCCGCTGAAGATCCGCAACGTCAACTTCCGCGCCGCCACCGTCGTCGCCGTCACCGACCCCGACGTGATGCTCGGGCTCGACCTGCGCGACGTGCATCCCGACGACGCCGAGCTGCACCTGATGAAGCGCCACTCGCACCTGTTCGACGAGAGCGACCTCGGCAAGCTCATCGCCCACTGGACGCGGGTGCAGGCGGTGCGCGACGCCGACGGTCGCGGAGCGCGGGTCGCCGCCGACCATGTGCGGCTCGACACCCCGCTCACCAAGGGCTGGATCCCCGACCGGAAGGTGTTCTACCAGCTGGCCGATCTCTCGCGCGACAGCTGGGTGATCACGCTCGCGTACACCCACGCGCCCGCCTGACCCTCGGCCTGCTGTCGTTCCCGAGGTTCGTGGGGCTCGTGCGTCGTGCCCAGAACAGGTGATCTGGCGTACGCAGGACGATTCCGGCTGGATTCTCCTGTCTGCGCCAGATCACCTGATCTCGGCAAGGGCGACGCCGCTCTCGCGGTCAGCCCTCGACGAGCTCGGGGAGGGCGCCCTCGAGCTCGGCGAGCCACACGCGGGCGTTCCCGTCGGACGGCGCACGCCAGTCGCCCCGTGGCGACAGCGAGCCCGCCGGCGACACCTTCGGGCCGTTCGGGATCGCCGAGCGCTTGAACTGCGCGAACGCGAAGTAGCGCTGGAGGAACACCTGCAGCCACTTGGCGACCGTGGGCAGGTCGTAGGCGTACCGGTCCTCGTCGGGGAACCCGGGGGGCCACGCGCCGACCTCGGCATCGCCCCAGGCGTGCGCGGCGAGGTACGCGATCTTCGACGGGCGGAACCCGAACCGCAGCACGTGGTACAGCGTGAAGTCGTGCAGGGCGTAGGGGCCGATGCGGTCCTCGGTCGACTGGATCTTGCCGTCCTGGCCGGCGGGAACGAGCTCGGGCGAGATCTCGGTGTCGAGCACGGACTGCAGGACCTCGCGGGCGCGGTCGCTGAGTTCGGTGGAACCGCCCTCGTCCGCACGGTGCGAGATCACCCAGCGGATGACGTGCTGGATCAGCGTCTTGGGTACGCCGGTGTTGACGGCGTAGTGGCTCATGTGATCGCCGACGCCGTAGGTGGCCCAGCCGAGCGCCAGCTCCGAGAGGTCCGAGGTGCCGATCACCATGCCGCCGTGGTGGTTCGCGAGGCGGAAGAGGTAGTCGGTGCGCAGGCCCGCCTGCACGTTCTCGAAGGTGATGTCGTGCACCGGCTCGCCGTCGGCGAACGGGTGGTCGAGGCGCTCGAGCATCTCGATGGCGAGCGGGCGGATGTCGATCGTCTCGATCGACGCCCCGACCGCTTCGGCGAGGGCGATGGCATTGGATTTGGTGTGCTCGCTCGTCGCGAACCCGGGCATCGTGTAGGCGAGGATGTCGCTGCGCGGGCGACCCATGAGGTCCATGGCGCGTGCCACCACGAGCAGCGCATGGGTCGAGTCGAGCCCGCCGCTCACGCCGATCACCGGCTTCGGACCGCCGATGGCGCGCATGCGCTGCACGAGACCCGACACCTGGATGTTGAACGCCTCGTAGCAGTCCAGCGCCAGGCGCTCGGGGTCGTCGGGCACGAACGGGAAGCGGTCGAGGCTGCGGCGGAGGCCCACGTCGGTCGCCGGCGGGTCGAGGCGGAAGTGCACGGTGCGGAAGGCGGCATCCGCGTTCGTCGTCCGTCGGTTGTCGTCGAACGTGCCCTGGCGCAGGCGGTCCTGGCGCAGGCGGTCGAGGTCGACGTCGGCGACCGAGCGGCGCGGCCCATCGGGGAAGCGCTCGGTCTCGACGAGCAGGTTGCCGCCCTCGTAGATCATGGTCTGGCCGTCCCACGAGACGTCGTTCGTGGACTCCCCGCCGCCCGCGGCCGCGTAGGCGTACGCGGCGAGGCACCGCAGAGACTGCGACTTGCACAGGTCTTTGCGGTCCTCGGCGCGGGCGATCGTGATCGGGCTGCCGCTGAGGTTGAGCAGCACGGTCGCCCCGGCCAGGGCGGCGCTCGACGACGGCGGGATGGGCACCCAGACGTCTTCGCACACCTCCGCGTGCACGACGAGGCCGGGGATGTCGAGCGCCTCGAACAGCAGGTCGGGGCCGAAGGGAGCCTCCAGAGCGCCGACGCGGATGTCCTGGTCGCCCTGGTCGTCGCCCGCCGCGTACCAGCGCCGCTCATAGAACTCGCGGTACGTGGGCAGGTACGACTTCGGCGCGACGCCCAGCAGCTCGCCGCGGTGGATCACGAGCGCGCAGTTGTAGAGGCGGTTGCGGTGGCGCAGCGGCGCGCCGACGACGAGCACCGGCAGAAGATCCGCGGATGCCTCGACCAGCCGCTCGACCGCGGAGACCACCGCGTCGAGCACGGGGTCCTGCATCACCAGGTCGTCGATGGCGTAGCCGGTGAGGCACAGCTCCGGGAAGACCGCCACGGCCACGGCATCCGCATCGCACTCCCGCGCCGCGGCGAGCACCGCCTCGGCGTTGGCCGCGGGGTCGGCGATCGAGACCGGGATCGTGCAGGCCGCGACGCGGGCGAACCCGTGCCGATATGCGCTCTCGAAGGGCAGGCTCATGCGCTCCAGTCTGGCAGGTGGCGCGCTGAGACCGCCGGGGTTCCGCCTCTCGCACTGTGCTGCTCCGGGCCGTGAATCCCCGCGGGGTGACCGATTCCACACCGGTTCGAGGGCTGTCGGATGCCGCGGCTAGGGTCGTCAAGGAAGGGGAGTGCATGCGATACATCGAGGACGAAGGCCGGATCGTCTGGAGCGCCAGCGATCTCAAGGCGGCCGCAGAATGCGAATTCGCCTGGCTGCGTGCGATCGACGCGCGACTGGGGCGCGTCGCGGCGGTCGAAGAGCCCGAAGACCTCACCCTCGAGCGCGCGGGGCGCCTCGGCACCGTGCATGAGCGCAACGTGCTCGCCGACTACGTCGCGCGGTACGGCGACCGGGTGGCACAGATCCCCGAGGTGAGATCGTCGGATGCCGCCGCCCTGGCCGATGCGGTCGCGCGAACGAACGCGGCACTCGCCTCGGACGCAGAGGTCGTCTACCAGGCGGCGTTCTCGACCGACTCGTTCGTGGGCTTCGCGGACTTCCTCGTCCGCGACCCTTCGACAGGCTCAGGGACCGCAGCGCCGGGGTCCGCGGGGTCTGCGGATGCCGGCAGACCGTGGATCGTGCAGGACACGAAGCTCGCACGCCACGCCCGCGTCACCGCACTCATGCAGCTCGCGGCCTACGTCGACCAGCTCGACCGGCTGGGTGTGCCCCGCTCTCACCGTGTGCAGCTGCTCCTCGGTGACGGCAGCGTCAGCGAGCACGAGGTCGACGATCTCCTTCCGGTCTTCCGGCTGCGGCGCGAGCGGCTGGCCGCGCTGATCGCCGACCGGCGCCTCGAGTCGGGCGCCGCGGGCGAGCCGATCGCATGGGGCGACCCGCGCGGCGAGCTCGGCGTCGTCGCGTGCGGGCGCTGTGCGACGTGCGATGCGGAGGTCGTGGCATCCCGTGATCTGCTCCTCGTGGCCGGCATGCGACCGGTGCAGCGCGAGCGGCTGCGAGCCGCCGGCATCGACACGATCGAGCAGCTCGCACAGGCGCCTGCGGGACCCGTGGGGATGAACCCCGATGTCTTCACCTCGCTGCGCACGCAGGCCCGCCTGCAGCTCGAGAGCCCGGCGGGCACACCGCCGCTCGTGGCCGCGAAGCCCCCCGCCGCCCGGCACGCGGTGACCGTCGACGCGGCGATCGCGCCCGACGGCACCGCGGTGGTCGAGGGCGTCGGTGCGCACACTGCCGTCGCCGACGGCAGTCTCGCGGTGCTCCTCGCCGAGGCGTCGCCGCCGATCGAGGCGCCGCCGATTCCCGTGTTCGAGGTCGTGGCGCCGCAGGCGCTGGGTGCACTGCCCCGACCCGATCACGGCGATATGTTCTTCGACTTCGAGGGCGACCCGCTGCACACCGAGCCGCCGGTGCCGGGCGAGCCGACGCAGTGGGGCATCGACTACCTCTTCGGCTGGGTCGACACGCGCGAGCAGTACACGGCGCTGTGGGCGCACTCCTTCGGCGACGAGAAGCGCGCGCTCGAGACGTTCCTGGACATCGTGAACCTGCGACGGCAGCAGTTTCCGGGGATGCACATCTACCACTACGCGCCATACGAGCCCTCGCATCTGCTCGCGATGGCGGCACGGCACGGGGTGCGCGAGGCCGACGTCGACCGGCTGCTGCGCGACGGCGTGTTCGTCGACCTGTACCCGATCGTGCGCCGCGCGCTGCGCGTCGGATCGCGCTCGTACTCGATCAAGAAGCTCGAGCCGCTCTACATGGGCGACGAGGTGCGCACGAGCGACGTGCAGAAGGGCGACGACTCGATCGTGCGCTACGTCGAGGCCCGGGCCCTCGAGGCCGACGGTGCCACGGCCGAGGCGGCGCTCGTGCTCGACGACCTCGCCGACTACAACCGCTATGACTGCGTGTCGACGCGGCGCCTGCGCGACTGGCTCGTCGATCGTGCCCGCGAAGCCGCCCTCGTGCCCTCGCCGAACCCCGAGCCCGACGAGCGCGCCTACGAACCGTCGGCCCGCGCGACCGTCCTCGACGCCCTGGCACTGCAGCACCCGGAAGACTCGGTGCCCGCGCGAACGTTGCGGCTGGGTGCGGCCGCGATCGACTACTACCCGCGAGAGGCGAAGTCGTTCTGGGCGACCCACTTCCTGCGTCTGCGCGAGCCGGTCTCGCTCTGGGACGAGACACGCGACGTGGTGACGATCGATCCGGCGCGCAGCCGCGTCCGCGAGGACTGGCACTTCCTCGAGAGCGGCAGAGGCGGTGAGCGCCGCGTCGTCGAACTGCGCGGTGACCTCGCACCCGGCACCCGCCTCAGCGAAGGGACGAACCCGTTCGCGCTGTACGAGCTGCCGGCGCCCTACGAATTCGATGCGTCGCCCCGATGGATTCACTCCTACCGTTCGGTCACCGTGCTCGAGGTGCTCGACGACGGCGCCGTGATCGAAGAGACAGCGGTCAACGGTGAAACCTGGGAGCGGCTGCCTCTGGCGCTCACGCCGCAGGCGCCGCCCGCGGCGGGCAACCAGCAGGCGGCCATCGACGCGTGGGCGGATGCCGTCATCGACGCGGCGCCGGAGCTTCCGGCCGACCCGGCCACCGACATCCTGTGCCGCCGCCCTCCCCGCCTGCTCCATCCCGCCCTTCCGGCGGCGGGAGCAGCGGGATCGGCGGGCAGCACGCTGCCCGTGGCCGGGGACGACGCCGTCGAGGCCATCGCCCGCGCGGTGCGGGCGCTCGACCGCAGCTACCTGGCCGTGCAGGGCCCTCCGGGCACGGGCAAGACCTATGTCGGCTCCCACGTGATCGCCCGGCTCGTGCGGGATCACGGTTACAAGGTCGGCGTCGTCGCGCAGGGCCACGCGACGATCGAGCACCTCCTCGAGCGCGTGATCGCCGCGGGGGTTCCCGCGTCGCAGGTGGGCAAGGCCCCGAAGGACCCGTCGGCCGCCCACGCGTTCACGGTGCTGCCCAAGAACGGCGTCGCGGCGTTCACGGCCGAGCACGAGGCATCCGGATTCGTCATCGGCGGCACCGCGTGGGACTTCAGCCATGAGGGCCGCGTCCCGCGTGGCAGCCTCGACCTGCTCGTCGTCGACGAGGCCGGGCAGTTCTCGCTCGCCTCGACCATCGCCGTGTCGCTCGCCGCACCGCGTCTGCTGCTGCTCGGCGACCCCCAGCAGCTGCCGCAGGTGAGCCAGGGCACCCACCCCGCCCCCGTCGACACCTCGGCGCTCGGCTGGGTCATGGACGGCGCCGACGTCATCCCGCCCGAGTACGGATACTTCCTCGCAGAGACCCGGCGGATGCGACCCGAGGTCGCCGCGCCGGTGTCGACGCTCTCGTACCGCGGCGAGCTCGCCGCACACCCGTCGACGGCGCTGCGCCGGCTCGACGGCATCCGTCCCGGGCTCGTCCCGATCGCGCTGCGCCATCACGGCAACGCGACCCAGTCGCTCGAAGAAGCGGCCGAGGTCGCGCGGCTGGTGACCGATCTGATCGGCCGCGAATGGACGGATGCCGCAACGAACGACAGCGACGGCGCCTCCGTCGCGCTGCCGCCGCGGCCGCTGGAGCAGTGCGACCTCATCGTCGTCACTCCCTACAACGCCCAGCAGGTGGCGGTCGAGGCGGCTCTCGCCGCCGCAGGGTTCCCCGACGTCCCCGTCGGCACCGTCGACAAGTTCCAGGGCAAGGAGGCGGCTGTCGCGATCGTGTCGCTGGCAGCATCGAGCGGCCGCGACGCACCGCGGGGGCTCGAGTTCCTGCTGCTGCGCAACCGCCTGAACGTCGCGATCTCGCGCGCCATGCACACCGCGTTCCTGGTCTACTCGCCGGGGCTCCTCGACGACCTGCCGTACACCCCGGAGGGGGTGGCCCGGCTCAGCGGGTTCGCGCGGCTCGTCGGTCGCGGCTGAGCGCCGCGTAGACTCGCGCACACGTCGCACACGACAGCCCGAGCCTCTCCCGCGGGCCACCGCGAGAGACGCCGCCCGAACAGGAGCCCGCATGGCCGACGACTCAGCGCAGCAGTTCGAGATCGACCTCCCGCCCGAGCTCATCGGCGGCGCCTATGCCGACTTCGCGAACGTCTGGCACACGCCGACGGTGTTCGTGATGGACTTCCTGACCCTCGCGCAGCCGCCGCGGGAGCAGGTCGACGCCGAGACCGGCCAGCGTCACACCGTGGTGCCGGCCCGTGTGGTCAGCCGCATCCGGATCCCGCCCGACCAGGTATTCGAGCTCGCCAAGGCGCTCACCCAGCAGCTCGAGTTCTGGGAACGCGAGACGGGCCGCCGCAATCCGCAGGAGCCGCCGCTGGGCGACTGAGCCCTCCGCAGCTTCGTTCCCTCGCGGGGTAGTCCGCTGCCCCCGGCATGTCAACCCCTTTGGGGTGCGGATCCGGCCCACGTAACCTTGCCACGCGCCAGAGGGCGCAGAGGCGCGGCATCCGTTCGGCGAGGGGCGGATGTCGCGCCGTATTGCGCGCCGGCGGTGCACCGCGCGCCGTATCATCGCAGACCCTTCCTCCTCTGTCAGACGGAGGGGGAAGCCATGGCAACGATCGATCAGTCGCACACGACGACTGCGACCGACTCCGAACGCACCGCGACGCCTCCGGAAGCGGACGGCCGGCCGCGGCGCCGGACGCTGGTGTTCTGGATCGCCCGGTACCTTCCGGCCGAGGTGGCGGGCACCGCTGCGATGGTGTTCGGCGGCCTGCTCGCGTCGGTGTGGACCACCGCGACCCCGCTCATCGCCCTCGCGGCGCTCGTCGGCGAGATCGTCGGCTTCTACGCCGTCCTGGCCGTCACCATCTACCTCGAGCAGGTGCCGGTCACCGCCACCCGTCGCCGCGCTCTCGGGCGAACCGGCGTGCTGCTGGTCGCCGAGTTCGGCGCAGCCGAGCTCCTGGACACGGTCCTGGTTCGACCGGCGGCGCTCATGCTCGGCATCTGGCTCGTTCCCGATCCGGTCTGGGGGATGCTGCTCGGCAAGGTCGCCGCCGACATCGTGTTCTATGCCGTGGCGGCCGGGGCGTTCACGGTCACCGCACGCACCGGGCTGCGCGACGGACGTCGCACTGGCCGGGCCGCAGGGGTGCTGACATGAACCTTTCCGCGGTGCGGCGTGAGCCGCGTACGACGCCCGCCTTCGGCGATCGACGGCGGGCCGAGGCATCCGCTCTCCTGTCGTCGGTGGCCGCCCGCGCCGCGGTCGCCCGGCACGGCACGCCTCTTCTGCTGCTCGAGCCGGATCGGGTCCGCCGCCAGTATCGGCGGCTGCGCGAGGCTCTTCCGTTCGTCGGGTTCCACTACGCGGTGAAGGCGCTCGCGCACGACGCCGTGCTCGACGTGCTCGACGACGCCGGATGCGGGTTCGACGTCGCCACCGGCGAGGAGCTCGCGATGCTGACCCGCCGCGGCGTCGACACGTCGCGGATCATCCACACGCATCCGATCAAGAAGCCCGCTGAGATCGCTGAGGCGCTCGCCGCCGGAGTGCGCACGTTCGTGGTCGACAACGCCGTCGAGATCGACAAGTTCCGTGGCGCGCCGGCTGACACGCGGCTGCTGGTGCGGCTGGCGTACCGCAGTCCGCACGCGAAGAGCGACCTCTCGACGAAGTTCGGCGTCGGACCCTTCGAGGCCGCCCGCCTGGTCGAGAACGCGCTCGCCGCCGGCGTGGCCGTGGCCGGATTCAGCTATCACGTCGGCAGCCAGCTCGACGATCCGGGCCGGTTCGCATCCGCTGCTGCCGACACGCTGGAGCTCATGGGAATCCTGGAGCGGCGCTGCAACGTGCAGTTCGACACGCTCGACATCGGCGGAGGATTCCCCGCTTCGTACGACGCAGAGTCAGCCGCCGTCGACGACATCGCCGCGGTGCTGCGGCCGGTGCTCGCCCCGCACGCGCGCCGGCTCGACATCATCGCCGAGCCCGGCCGGGTGATGGTGGCCGACGCGATGACGCTCGTGACGAGCGTGGTGGGCATCGCCGAGCGGGGCGACGGACGGTGGTACTACCTGGATGACGGCCTCTACGGCTCGTACTCGAACGTGCTCACCGAAGACGTGCATCCGCTGGTGTTCGCGGCGCGCGACCTGACCAGCACCGATCCCTGGACGGGCCGGCTCTCCGCCGGCGCACACGCCGGCGACCACCGCTGGGCGACGCTCGCCG
Organism: Microbacterium sp. B35-30; assembly: GCF_010634855.1. Classification (GTDB taxonomy): domain Bacteria; phylum Actinomycetota; class Actinomycetes; order Actinomycetales; family Microbacteriaceae; genus Microbacterium. The sequence goes on from NZ_MWLQ01000018.1 coordinate 187,984, forward strand.
GACCGACCTGCGACTCGTCGGACGTGATCGCGCGGGAGGTCCTGCTGCCCGAGCTGCACGTCGGCGACCTACTCGTGAGCCCCACGATGGGCGCCTACACCACGGTCACGGCGACACGGTTCAACGGTCGCCCCTTCACTCCGGTGGCCGTGGTCGGGCGGGGTGCGGCTGCCGCTCGGACGACCGTTGACGCCGTCGCGGGTTCGGACGTCCGCCGCGTGCCGATCGTCTGACCCGGTGGACGAAGGCGCGGGCGCAGGACCCACGCACGCGGGCCGAGCCTCGGCTCAGACTGTCCCGTACAGCCGGTCGCCGGCGTCGCCGAGGCCGGGCACGATGTAGCCGTGCTCGTTGAGTCGCTCGTCCATCGCGCCGAGCACGAGGGTGACGTCGCGGCCCGCGACCTGCTTCTCGATCGCGGCGACGCCCTCGGGCGCACCGAGGATGCAGATCGCCGTCACGTCCTGGGCGCCGCGCTGGAACAGGAACTCGATCGCGGCGCCGAGCGAGCCGCCGGTCGCGAGCATGGGATCGAGCACGAAGCACTGGCGGTCGCTCAGGTCGTCGGGCAGGCGCTCGGCGTAGGTCGACGGCTCGAGCGTCTCGTGATCGCGGACCATGCCGAGAAAGCCCACCTCGGCGGTAGGGATGAGCTTGACCATGCCTTCGAGCATGCCGAGGCCGGCGCGCAGGATGGGCACGACGAGCGGGCGGGGCTCGCTGATCTTCACGCCGGTCGTGGTGGTGACCGGCGTCTGGATCTCGATCGGCGCCACGCGGACATTGCGTGTCGCCTCGTACGCGAGGAGCGTGACGAGCTCCTCGGTGAGCTGACGGAACACGGGTGATGACGTGCGCTGGTCGCGCAGCACCGTGAGCTTGTGGGTGATGAGCGGGTGGTCCGCGACGTGCAGGCGCATAGAGACAGGGTAGTGCCGCCTCGTACTCCCGCCCGCGCGAAAAGACTGGCGGGTCACGGCGACACGCGGGTGATGGATGCCGGCAGCCCGGCGCGTCACGTCACCGGCCCGTGTTTTCGCACGTAAACCTAGGCGGGGATCGGTCGAGATAGCCTCGTGCTGTGAACCTGGATCCCGCCGATCTCGCCGCCATGGACCGCGCGCTGGCGCTCGCCGCAGCGGCGGGCGAGACAGGGGATGTACCGGTCGGTGCGGTGGTGACGGATGCCGCGGGAGCGGTGATCGCCGAGGGGCGCAACCTCCGCGAGCTCGAGCACGACCCGACGGCGCACGCCGAGGTGGTGGCGCTGCGGGCCGCGGCCGCGGCGCGCGGTGCCTGGAACCTCGAGGGGTGCACGCTCGTGGTCACGCTGGAGCCGTGCGTCATGTGCGCGGGCGCCGTGCTGCAGTCGCGCGTCTCGCGGCTCGTCTTCGGCGCCTGGGACGAGAAGGCGGGCGCGGCGGGGTCGGTGTACGACGTCGTGCGCGACCGGCGCCTGCCCTATCGCGCCGAGGTCGTCGCGGGCGTGCGCGAGGCCGAGGCATCCGCTCTCCTGCGCGCGTTCTTCGACGCCCGCCGCTGACCCGCGCCCCGTCTCCCTTGACTTGGCGTATATGTACGCGACACGCCGGCGTGTCGCGTACATATACGCCAAGTCAACGCGGGGACGCGGGGACGCGGGGCGGGGGCGAACCGCCGGGGTGATCAGGGGGCCTGCACCCTGCTGCGGCTGTGCCGCGCGGGCCTAGCGTGACGCACGTGACCCGCCTCATCGAACCCGTCCGCACCGCCCCCGCCGTCGCGCGGCCCGGCGGCATCCGCTCCCGCATCGGCTGGACGTTCGTCCTGCTGACGGCGCTCGCGATCGTCGCGTACTCCGCCCTGCCGTACTTCACCGCCTCGCTGGCCGACCTCGCCGGGCAGGAGGTCGGGCTCGCGCCGACGTACGCGACGGTGCACCCGTTCGTGCAGGGCGCCCTGTACGTCCACATCGTGGGCGGGGCGGTCGCGCTCGTGACCGGACCGCTGCAGTTCTGGCGTGGCCTGCGCACGCGAGCCCCGCGTGTTCACCGCTGGACCGGGCGCGTCTACCTCGTGGCAGTCGCGATCGGCGCGGCCGGCGGCCTCGTCATCGCTCCCTCGAGCCCGGCGGGCTACGTCGGGTTCTTCGGGTTCGGGACGCTCGCAGTGCTGTGGCTCGTCACCGGCTGGCGGGCGTATCGCGCGATCCGCCGGGGCGACGTACCGAGTCACCGGGCGTGGATGATCCGTAACTACGCACTGACCTACTCCGGCGTGATGCTGCGCATCTGGCTGCCGTTCCTGCTCTTCGCTCCGGTGGCTCTGGGGCAGCCGCTGCACGACGGCTCCTTCGCGAACGCCTACGCCGCGGTGCCGTTCCTGTGCTGGCTGCCGAACCTGGTGTTCGCGGAGTGGCTCATCCGCCGCCGCGGGCTGCCGTCGTACCGCCTGCCCGTCTGAGGCCGCGCGGCGCGGCGACGTTCACCGATCTGGACTCGCGAAAGGGTATGTTTCCGCACGCGCGACCCTGCGGAAACATACCCTTTCGCGATTCCGAACCCCGCAGGACGGATCAGCGGGGGAGGTGCGGGAGCACCTCGGTGCCGAGGTACTCGACGTGCGCGACGTCCTGCAGGTCGAGCAGCTGGAAGTAGACCCGCTCGATGCCGAACGACCGGTAGAGCGCGATGCGCTCGCCGATCTCCGCGGCGTCGCCCACGATGTTCGTGCCGTCCCGTACGTCGGCGATCGTCTTGCCGATCCTTCCGGCGCGCCCGGTGATCTCGGCGTCGTCGCGCCCGGCGAAGGTCGACATCGCGACCGACAGCCGCACCGTGGCCGGGTCGCGGCCGATGCGCTCGCAAGCGGCGCGCAGATTGTCGATGCGCTCGGCGATCTGGTGGTCTTCGGGGAAGCCGATGTTGTACTCGCGGGCGAAGCGCGCGACGAGGTCGGGGGTGCGCCGGGGGCCGCCGCCGCCGATGATCACGGGCACCGGCTGCTGCACCGGCTTCGGCAGGGCCGGTGCCTCGGTCAAGCGGTAGTTCGCGCCGCTGAAGCTGTACGCACCGCCGACGGGCGTCGCCCAGAGGCCGGTCACGATCTCGAGCTGCTCCTCTAGCAGGTCGAATCTCTTGGCGGGGAACGGGATGCCGTAGGCCTGGTGCTCGCGCTCGAACCAGCCGGCTCCGAGCCCGAGCTCGACGCGTCCGCCCGACATCGCGTCGACCTGGGCGACCTGGATCGCGAGCGAGCCGGGGTGCCGGAAGGTGACGGGCGAGACGAGCGTGCCGATCCGGATCCGCGAGGTCTCGCGGGCGAGGCCCGCAAGCGTCGTCCAGGCGTCCGTCGGTCCGGGTAGGCCGTCGCCCATCCCGCTCAGGTAGTGGTCCGAGCGGAAGTACCCGGTGAAGCCGAGCCGCTCCGCGGTCTGGGCGTAGGCGAGTTCGTCGGCGTAGGTGGACCCCAGCTGAGGCTCGGTGAAGATGCAGTACTCGATGATCGATCCCTGTGCTGTCTCGCGGGCGGTGCGAAGGGTCGCGGTCGCCAGGTCGGTTCGCGATCCTCGCGGCGGCGGAACCCCTCGAGGGGCGGAAGGGTCAGTCGGCCGAACTGATGACGAACTGCGACGTCGGCGGCTCGGGGTCGGAGCCCGGCCGGTAGATGTCGGGCTCGAGGTAGATCACCCGGGCCGCGGGCACCGCCTCTCGCACCCGCGCCTCGACCTTGTTGATGTCGGCGGCGATGCGCTCGAGGGTGGCGTCGGCGGCGAAGCCGAGCTTCGCCGCGACGAGGAGCTCGTCCGGGCCGAGGTAGAGCGTCTTGATGTGGATGAGGTTCTGGACCTCAGGCCCGCTGGTGATGGCGGCCACGATGCGCTGGTGATCGGCATCCGTCGCGCCCTCGCCCACGAGGAGGCTCTTCGTCTCGATGCCGAGGACGATGGCGATGAGGATCAGCAGCGTGCCGATCATCAGCGTGCCGAGCGCGTCGAAGAGCGGGTTGCCGGTGATCACGGTGAGGCCGACGCCGAAGAGCGCGAACACCAAGCCGATGAGCGCGCCGATGTCCTCCAGAAGGACGACGGGAAGCTCGGGCGCCTTCGCGTGACGGACGAACGACACCCACGACTGGCCGCGGGCGCGCACATGATTGCTCTCGCGCACGGCGGTGCGCAGCGAGAACGACTCGAGGCCGATGGCGACGACGAGCACGACGATCGGCAGCCACCACCATCTCTCATCGAGCGCGTGCGGGTGGGTGAGCTTCTCGACGCCCTCGTAGATGGCGAACAGGCCGCCGACCGAGAACAGGATGATCGAGACGACGAACGCGTAGACGTATCGCTCGCGGCCGTAGCCGAAGGGGTGCTCGCTGTCGGCCATCTTCTTGGCCTTGCGGCCTCCGAGCATCAGGAGCAGCTGGTTGCCCGAGTCGGCGACCGAGTGGATTGCCTCCGCGAGCATCGAGGCCGAGCCCGAGAGGAACCAGGCGATGAACTTCGCCACGGCGATGCCCATGTTCGCCAGAAACGCCGCAAGGATCGCCTTGCTGCCACCGGAAGCACTCATGCCGACGAGTCTACGGATGCCGGGGCGTCGCTCGTGCGCCGCGTCCGCTGACCCCGCGTCTCACCCCCGCGCGTATCAGTCGGACGAGCGGAGGATGATCGCCTCGGTCGGGGGCGCGGGGTCGTGGCGGCGACCCACGTAGCCGATGACCTCCAGCAGTGCGTGGCGGAACTCGGCGGGCCGCTCGAGGTGCGGGGTGTGGCCGACGCCCTCGAGGCTCCGCTCAGTCACCTCGCCGCCGGCATCCGCATAGCGTGCGAGCACGTCCCGCGTCTGCGACACCATCGGCTGCGGTGGAGCTACCTCGTCACCGGGCCAGTCCGGCACGATGCCGAGCTTGCCGAGGTTGTTGTAGTCGGAGAGCGACGCGTCCGAGATGATCGGGTCGAGGGTGCCGTGCATCCAGAGGATCGGCGGCTTCTCCCGGAGGTCGACGATCGCCGACACGTCGAAGTGCCCCGGGGTCATGGTGTTCACCACTCCGATGCGCCCCGCGGCGAAGCCGGGCCAGTTCTCGCTGGCCACCGCATCGCCCGGATAGTTGCCGGTGGCGGTCGACGTCGTCAGCATCGACTCGACCCACACGTCCTCATGCTCGCTCTGATACCCCTGAGCCACATACCCCGACCGGAAGACGCTCCGCGGCGAGGTCGGCGCGTCGGCCGTCGTGTCGTGGTCGATCAGGCGCTGCACGAAATCGGGGTTCACCGTCCCGCCGCCGCAGCCCGCGTCGTCGTCGGTGAGGCGCGTCCCATCGCGACGGGTTCCGCCGAGGCCGTACGGCGAGACAGGGGATTCGAGGGTGAGGCTCAGCACGGGGTGCTCGAGCGCATACTGCATCGCGACGCCCGCGCCCATCGACCAGCCGACGAGATGCGCGGTCGGGATGTCGAGCGCCTGCAGCGTGGCGGCGACGTCGTCGCTGAAGTCGCGCACGCCGCGCGTGGCGTCGATGGGTGCGTGCTCGGTGCCGCCGTACCCGCGCAGGTCGATTGCGATGACCCGCAAGTCGGTGGGCAGATCGAGCATCAGCTCCTGCCAGAAGAGCGCCGACGACAGGTTGCCGTGGATCAGCACCACGGTCCGCTCCGGCGGGGTCGCGGGGTCGTCGCCCGCGCGCTCGAGCACATTGACGGCCAGTCCCGGCGTCTCCACGCTGCGCGCCTCGATGCCGTCGAAGAGGGTCATGTCGGAAGCCTCCCACGTCCTGCGGGAGCACCTGCGTCCCCGCACTCCGAGGATAGACCGGTCGCCGTTGTGGCGAACGGGCTGATCGATGACGGATGCCGCGGGCCGCGGCTGGGCCCACGCGGCCGGAGGCGCCGCCCGACCCGTCTGGGCCTACGCTCGCCTCACTCCTCGGCTGTGGCGGGCGCGGGCTCTCCGGTGTAGAACGCGTAGGTGTTGTCGGCCGCGCGGGCAGCTGCCGCGCGGTCGGTGCCGTCCGCGGCGTGGGCGGTGCCCCAGGCGTCGGCGGCACCCCGGTAGAAGGACCTGCCCTCGTCGGTGAACGCCCACGCCTCAGCCTCTTTCGGAGACGGGCCGTCGCCGCCGGTGAGGTGGAGGGCGAGGCCCAGGAGGCCGCCGTCCCACCCGACACCGGTGGCCCCGGGGCCGTACAGGTCCCAGAACTCGGCGGGGACGTCGTCGGTGCGCGCGATGTGCTCGAGTTCGAACCGTGTCGCGTCCTCGCCCTCGGCCGTCAGCCGCACCGTGAGCCAGGTCACGCCGCCGCCGTACTCCCACGTGGCCTTGAAGTGCGCCGAGCCGTTCGCCGGGGGTGCGCATTCCTGGATCTCCCCGCCCGCGTTGCCCTCGATCTGGTACCGGCCGCCGAGGACGAGATCGCCCGTGATCGGCTGGAACCAGCGCGCGATGCGCTCCGTGGTGGTGACGGCGTCCCACACGTCGTCGATGGGGGACGGATACGTCTGTGCGAGCGTCTGCACGCGCGCCGGGTAGCCGTTGATCTCTTCGCTCGCGATCTCGCGGGTCACCGCGTCGAGCTGGTGCTGTACGTCGACCATGTCATTCCTCCTGAGGGTCGGTCGTGTCGGATTCATCGGGCTCGGCATCCGTCTGCTGCTCCTCCTCGGCCGCGAGCCGCCGTTGGCGGCGCCCCCGTGCGAGCTCGGTGCCGAGTGCGTCGAGGTGGGGCTGCCAGAAGCGCCGGAACGGGTCGAACCACGCCGCCGCGTTCTCGAGAGGTTCGGGCGCGATCGTGTAGAGCCGGCGGACGCCTTCGGGGCGCACGGTCGCGAAGCCCGACTCCCGCAGCACGCGCAGGTGCTGCGAGACGGCGGGCTGGGAGATGCCGAACTCGCGCTGCACGTCCTCGCCGATCTCGCCCGCGCTGCGCTCGCCCTCCGCCAGGAGTTCGAGGATGCGCCGGCGAACCGGATCACCGAGGATGTCGAGTGCGTGCATGGCATCCATACTTGCTCCATGACTTATATAAGTCAAGGGCTATGGAGAATCAGTTCGAAGATCGGGTCACGGGGCCGTGCGGGGGAGGAGCTCGCCCAACCTGCCCGGGCGCGCACCGAGCCACGGCTTCGTCCCGTCGGACGGCGCGTAGGGCCCCGCCTTGCTCGTGCGCTTGCCGAGCGCCACGAGCGACTCGGCCAGCGCGACGGCGCTGGCCACCCCATCGATGACGGGGAGCCCCAGCGCCTTCTCGAGCTCGTCGTCGAGCCCGGCGAATCCCGCACAGCCCAGCACCACCACGTCCGCGCCACGCGCGACGACGGCGCGCGCGGCCTGCAGCAGCGCGGACCTCGTGCTCTCGGGCTCGTCGGTGATGTGGGAGACCGCGACGTCGCTGGCGACGATCCCGGCGCATCGGTCGTGCACGCCCGCATTCCTCAGACTGTCCTCGATGCCGGCGATGGCGCTCGACACCGTCGTGACGACCCCGAACCTGTGTCCGACGAGGCACGCGACATACGCCGAGGCCTCGGTGATGTCCACGACGGGCTGGCGCACCGCCTGGCGCATGCCCTCGCGCCCGTGCTCTCCGTAGCCGGCCATCACCACCGCATCGAACGGGTGCGCGTACGCCAGCACCGCGTCGATCGTGGCCACCGCCGTGGCGAAGCTCTCGAGGTATCCCTCGGCCGACCGCGGGCCCCAGGACGGCCCGATCCCGACGATGCGGGTGCCGTCGCGGGCCGCATCGCGGGCGATCGCGGCGATCGCGGAGGTCATCGCCTCGTCGGTGTTGCAGTTCACCACGAGGATGGTGGCGGCTGTGCTCATCGCAGTTCGCCGTCAGCTGCCACCACACGCCCGCGGTGGATCACCGTGCGCTCCGCGAACCGGTCCATCACCGCGGCGGCGGGTGTCTCACCGCGCAGCACCACCAGCTCGGCCGGGTCGCCGATGTCCACTCCGGGCCGGGCGTCGGCACCGATGCGCCGCAGGGAGGTGTCGATCACTCCGGCGCCGCCCCACGTGCCGACCGCGAGCGCGGACTCGATGAGGTCGTCGCGCGAGTACCCCTGCGTGTACGCCAGCAGCCACGTGCGCTCGAGCATGTCGCCGTTGCCCCAGGGCGACCAGTAGTCCCGCTGCCCGTCCATGCCGAGGCCCACGCGCACGTCCGCGGAGATGAGCTGCTGCAGCGGCAGGTCCAGCGGCACGGCCAGCGAGCCCTTCGGTGCGATCGTGGTCAGCGCGATGTCGAGCTCGGCGAGGGCGTCGATCGCGGCAGAGACCGCGGGCGTGCCGGAGGCGAGCGAGAAGGCGTGGGAGACCGTCACGCGCCCGCGCAGGTCGAGGGCGCGGGTGCGCTCCACGATGAGATCGAGCGAGAACAGGCCCATCGAGCCGCCCTCATGCAGATGGATGTCGATGCCGACGCCGTGCCGCTCCGCGAGGTCGAAGACGGTGTCGAGATGACGAACGGGGTCGCGGTCGATCTCGCACGGGTCGATGCCGCCGATCAGATCGGCGCCGTTGCGGAGCGCCTCGTCGAGGAGATCGGGCACGCCTTCTTCGAGATGGATGCCGACCTGGGGGAACGCCACGATCTCGACGTCCGCGCGGTCCTGGTGGGCCTCTCGCGCCGCCAGCACACCCTCGAACTTCTCGAGCCCCGAGTCGGCGTCGACCTGCGCGTGGCTGCGGACGCGGGTGACGCCCTGGGCGACCATGCGCCCGAGCGTGTACGTGGCGCGCTCCGCGACCGGCAGTTCGGCGGTGCGCCAGTTCGCACGGTCGTTCATGATGTGGGACCATCGCGTTTCGCCCGCGGTGTTCGGGCGGAAGGGCAGTCCCAGCCGGGTCGAGTCCAAGTGCACGTGCACGTCGCTGAAAGACGGAAGCAGGATGCCGCCGCGGCCGTCGACGGTCTCGACGGACTCCGGCGGGGTCTCGGACGAGACCGGCGCGATGTCGATGATCCCGCTGTCGTCGAGGACGACGTCGGCAGGCACGCCGCCCCAGGGCCGGACATTGCGGAGGACGGTGATCGGCATGGGTGCTCGCTCTCGGATCAGGGGTCGGGGTGGTGGTACGGCAGAGCCGGCCGGCCGGGTGCGGCCGGCCGGCTCTGTGGGCGGGTCAGTCGGCGAAGGTCACGTCCGAGAGGGAGTACTCCCCGTCCACGCGCGGCGTCCAGTCGATGCCGGGGGCCACCGCGTAGTCGGCGACGGGGGTGAACAGCGGGATGAGATAGGCCGACGCGAAGTTCGCCTGCGCAAGGCGGTCGAACACGGCGATCCGATCCGCACCGGCGACGGTGCGCTGCTCCGCCACCAGCGCCGCAGTCTCGGGGCTCTTGGCATAGTCGTTCTGCCCGCCGGCGAACATGTTGGTGATCGGCATGTCGCCGTCCATCGTCGAAGGCGCCCACGTGTTGAGGTAGAGCCCCGCCATGTCGACGGTGCCGTAGATGCGGTTGGACAGGCTCGCCTGATCCATGCCGACGAGCTCCACGGTGATGCCGACCGCCTCGAGGTAGCCGCCCACCGCCTGGGCGATCTCGGCGCTCATCGGAATCCGTCCGTCCGTCGCGTACTCCAGGGCGATCGGGGTGCCGTCGTACCCTGCCTCCGCGAGGAGCGACTGGGCGAGCTGCGGATCGAACGCGGGACCCTCGGCGTCTTCGACGTAGCCGGTGACGTTGGGAGCCACGATCTGGTCGTTCGCCACCGCGCGGTCGGCGAGCACGGCGCTCACGAGTTCCTCGCCGTCGATCGCGTGCCAGACGGCCTGCCGGATGCGGGCGTCGGCGAGCGGCCCGGTGGTGGAGTTGATGCCGAGGAACGTCGCGCCGTTGGACGGGCGGGAGGCGACGTCGACGCCGCTGCCCTCGATCGCCGACACCTGGTTGGGCGAGATGAGGGCGATGTCGAGGCTGCCGGAGATGACGCCGTTGAGGCGGGCCTCCTCGTCGGCGACGGTCTGGAAGGTGAGCGTCTCGACCTCGGGCGCGCCGCCCCAGTACTCCTCGTTCGCCTCGAGGACGTAGTCGACCCCCCGCGTCCAGCTGACGAACGAGAAGGGACCGCTTCCGACGGGTGCCTTGGCGAACTCCTCAGAGCCCAGCTCCGTGTACACCTCCTGCGGCACAATTGACTGGGCCGTCGTGATCGACGGCCACGGTGAGAACGGCGAGTTGAGCGTGAACACGACGGTCGTGGCATCCGTCGCAGCGACGGACTCGAGCATCCCCATGTAGCCGAGGTTGTCCGAGTCGGGAGTGGCGAGCACCGTCTCGTACGTGAAGACCACGTCCTCCGCGGTCAGCGGCGTGCCGTCGTGGAACTCGACGTCGTCGCGGATCGTGAAGGACCACTGTGTGAAGTCGTCGTTCGACGACCACTCGGTGGCGAGCGAGGGCTGGATGGCGCCGTCCTCGTCCAGCTTCGTGAGCTGGTCGAACAGGTTGTAGTAGATGTTGTAGCCCGCGAGGGAGCCGTCCACGATGGGGTCGGGCGAATTCTCGGGCTCCGTCACGACGCCGATCGTGAGTTCGTTGCCCGGTGCGGCGCCGGTACTCCCGGTCGCGGCGCATCCCGCCAAGGCCAGGGCGCCGGCCACGACGATCGCGGCGCCTGGCGCTGCGCGGTGCAGCCGGGTCGTAGGTGTGCGTGACATGTGATCCTCTTTCAGCTGTTCTCGGCGATGCGGTGCGGTGCGGGTGGAGCGTCCGACCTGAGGTGCGGGTCGGGGATCGGGATGGCGGACAGCAGCGTCCGCGTGTACTCGTGCCGCGGCGTCTCGAAGACGCGGTCGGTGTCGCCCTGCTCGACGATCCGTCCCTCGCGCATCACGGCGACGCGGTCGGACAGATAGCGGACCACGGAGAGATCGTGGGCGATGAACAGGTACGACAGACCGTGCTTCTCCTGGAGATCGGTCAAGAGGTTGATCACCTGCGCCTGCACCGAGACGTCGAGCGCCGACACGGGCTCATCGAGCACGAGGACCTCGGGCCGCAGTGCGAGCGCGCGGGCGATCCCGATGCGCTGACGCTGGCCGCCCGAGAACTGCGCCGGCGTGCGCCGCAGTGTGTCGGCCCCGATTCCGACGTCGGCCAGCAGCTCGACGACGCGGTCCTTGGAGTAGGCACCGACGATCTGCAGCGGCTCGGCCACGATGTCGTGGACGCTCAGACGCGGGTCGAGCGACGAGTACGGGTCCTGGAAGACGAGCTGAACACGGTTCTGCACGGCGCGGCGTCGCGTCGGCGGCAGCTCGTCGAGCTTCTCGCCCAGCACGCGGATGGTTCCCGACACCGGGGTGTTCAAGCCGAAGACCGTCCGCACGAGGGTGGACTTGCCGCAGCCGGACTCGCCGACGAGCCCGAGGGTCTCGCCACGGGCGAGGGTGAGCGAGACTCCGTCGACCGCCTTCACGACGTGCCGGCGGGACAGGCCCGTTCGGCGCGTGAAATGCACGTGCAGGTCGTCGATCTCGAGGACCGGGGCATCCACCGAGCGCAGCACGTTCACGAGGCGACCGCCCGCGCGAACTCGCCCACGCTGTCGACGTGGTGACAGGCGGCGGCGTGTCCACCGGCGAGGGGGACCAGACCCGGCTGCGTGCGGATGCACTCCTCGGACTTCGCCGCCAGCTCGCACCGCGGTGCGAACGCGCAGCCCTGCGGGCGACCGGCGGGTGCTGGGGGCGAGCCGGGGATCGCGTACGCCCGGCCCGATCGGCGATCCACCGCGAGGAGGCTCGCGAGCAGTCCTGCGGTGTAAGGATGCCGCGGCCTGTCGAAGATGTCCCACACGGAACCGCGTTCGACGATCCGGCCGGAGTACATGATGCAGATCTCGTCCGCGGTCTGCGCGACCAGACCGAGGTCGTGCGTGATGAGGACCATCGCTGCGCCGCTGCGCCGACGTGCATCGGCGAGGAGCTCCATGATCTGCGCCTGGATCGTGACGTCCAGTGCGGTCGTCGGCTCATCGGCAACCAGCAGCCGCGGATCATGGGCGATCGCCATGGCGATCACCGCACGCTGGCGCATCCCGCCGGACCACTGGTGCGGGTATGCCCGCGCACGCTCGGCCGGATCGGAGACGCCCACCGAGCGCAGAAGTTCCTCGACGCGCTCGTCGAGCTGGTCCGCCGACCGCCGCTCTCCGTGCAGCCGCACGGCGCGTGCGATCTGCGCTCCGACGCGCTTCACCGGGTTCAGTGCGGTCATCGGGTCTTGGAAGACCATCGCGAGCTCATCGCCCCGCAGCGCGCGCAGTTCGCGCTCGGGCATTCCGAGCAGGTCCCGGCCGCGGTACGAGACCGAACCTCCCAGCACCTCCACCCCAGCCGGCAGCAGGCCGAGTACGGCGGCCATGGTCAGGCTCTTGCCCGAGCCGGACTCTCCGACCAGGCACAGCACCTCACCCTCGCCGACGCTGAAGGACACGCCGTCGACGATGCGGACTTCGCCGTCGCGGCCGCGGGTCCCGACGACGAGATCGTCGACGCGCAGCAGTTCTCGAGTGGTCATCGAGCGGCCCTTCTCTTGCGGCGGCGGAGGGTGTGCAATTCTCGTTCGGCCGTGAAGCGCTGGCTCACGAGGTTCGTCCCGATCACGACGAGGAAGATCGCGATGCCCGGGATGATCGCGAGGTACGGCGCATCACGCACGTACTTCTGGCCCTCGCTGATGAGCAGACCCCACGAGGGGGTGGGCGGCTGGACGCCGAGGCCCAGATAGTCGAAGGAGGATGTGAGCAGCAGCACCCCGCCGATGTCTGCGGAGGCCAGGATCAGCATCTGCACGCTGACGTGGGGTGCGATGTGGGTGGTGACGGTCCAGACGGGTGTCGCGCCCTGGATGCGAGGAGCCACGACGAAGTCCCGCTCCCGCAGCGACATCGCGGTGCTGCGGGCGACACGCGCGTAGCCCACCCAGAAGGTCGCGGCCAGCGTCACGACCATGAGCCACACGCTCGGCCCGAGCGCAGCCGACATCGCGATGAGCACCAGGATGACGGGCATCGCGAGCTGCACATCGGCCCACGCCATGAGGGCGTTGTCCACCCGGCCGCCCGCGTAGCCGGCGATCATGCCGGTCGCCATGCCGATCAGCGCGTTGAAGACCACGACGACGATCACGATCCCGAGCGACACCTGCCCGCCGAGCGCGAGGCGGCTCGCGAGGTCGCGGCCGAGCATGTCGGTGCCGAGCACGTGCTGGGCATCCGTGAACGGCGGCACGAGCGTCGCGGTGAGGTCCTGGGTGTACGGGTCGTAGCCGGGCAGCAACGGGACGACGAAGAGATAGACGGCGACCAGCCCGAGCAGTCCGAACCCCAGACGCTCGAGTCCGGTGAACCTGGGGAAGCGGAAGCGTGCGGCGGTATCAGGTGCCGGCGCGGCGGCGATGCGATCGGACTCCGTGGTGCTCATGCGGCCCGCCTCACTCTCGGGTCGAGCAGCGCGCCGACCACGTCGACCAGCGCGTTGCAGAGGATGAACAGAAGGGCGACGACGATGAGACCCGACTGCACGACGGGGAAGTCGCGCGAGTACACCGCGCTCAGCATGAGCTGGCCCATGCCCGGCCACGCGAAGACGTTCTCGACGATCACGAGCCCGCCGAGGAAGGCGCCGAGGCTGATGCCGGCGATCGTGAGCACCGGCAGCGCCGCGTTGGGGAGCAGCTCGGCGAGGACGACATGCGAGCGACGCTCGCCGCGGGCGAGAGCGGTTCGTGCGTAGTCGAGCTGAAACTGCTCGCCGAGGGAGTTGTCGAGCAGACGCAGGTAGACGACGAACTGCGCGGTCGCGATCGTGACGGCCGGCATCACGATCGCCAGCGGGTCGCGGTTGCCCAGCGAGGGAAGCCAGCCGAGGGCGACCGAGAAGACAAGCACCAGCAGCAGCCCGAAGAAGAAATCCGGGATCGCCTGCCGAGCGGAGCCGAGCCCCAGCAGCGTGGTGCGCAGCGTCCGGCTCGCGGTGAGCTGGATCAGCACCGCCGCGGACCCGGCGAGGATCACCCCGAGCACGAGGCCCACGGCGCCCAGCTGGAGCGATGCGGGAAGACGCTCGAGCACCAGCTCCATGGAGGACACCCCGGGCTGCCTGTAGGAGTCGCCGAAGTCGCCGGTCAGGACCCCCGCGAGGTAGTCGACGTACTGCTGCCACAGCGGCAGATCGAAGCCCAGCTGGCTGTCCAGCGCGTCGATCTGCTCCGTCGTCGCGGTGTCGCCCAGCAGCAGCGCCGCTGGACTGCCGCTCAAGCGCCCCAGCAGGAACGCGATGGTCACGACGATGAAGATCGTGACCAGCGACTGCACCGCGCGACGCCCGAGCACCTTTCCCATTCCGCTGCCTTCCATCAATTGGATGATTTGGTATACAGAATCGAGGATGGATGTTTCATCGGCGTGACGTGGAGTTACTGGCAGGTGAAACTCTGCGAGCTCGCAATCGACCGCCCGGGCCACGCTTGGCCTTGAAATAACTGGAGTGGCGATTGCCTGCACCCACTCAGCCGGTGAGGATGGCCCACTTCATGTCATCGCGCGTCATCCCCTAACCTGTTCGCACAGACTCCATTTGGGATACAGAAAGGAATTCGATGGGCACACGCACGCTGACGTCCACCGACGTCGAACGCCTCGTCGAGTGGGAGGGGCTGCTCGCCGCCCTCGAGCGTGTCCATCGTGAGCTCGCGACCGGTCGAGCCGTTCAGCCGGCCCCCGTGCCGCTGCGGGACCCGTCGGCGGAGGCCGCAGATTCGCCGGCCGTGGTCCCGATGCTGTCGTTCGCTCCCGACCTGGGGCTGTTCGCCGTGAAGGTGCTCGCCGACGCACCGCGCAACCGCGAACTGGGGCGCCCGGCGCAGCGTTCAACGGTCAGCCTGTATGCCGCCGACACCGGCGAATGCCTCGCCATCGTCGACGGCCGGGCGCTCACGAGGATCCGCACCGCGGCGGCGACGACCATGGCCACGCGGGCACTCGCGCGCCCCGACTCTCGGACGCTCGCGCTGCTCGGCTCGGGCGCGCTCGCGATGGAGCACGCCGCGGCGCTCGGCCGGGCATTCGAGCTCGACGAGATCCGGGTGTGGTCCCGATCGGCCGACCGGGCCGGAAGCGCGAGTGACGGATTACGCGCCCTCGGGATCCCCGCCGTCGCCGCCGCGTCCGCAGCGGACGCTGTGCGGGAGGCCGACATCGTCTGCACGCTGACCCCTTCGCTCGCGCCGATCCTCAGCGCGGGCATGCTCGCGCCGGGGGTGCATGTGAATGCCGTCGGCTCTCCGCCGCGACGTGCCTACAGCGAGCTCGAGTCGAGCGTCTTCGCGCGGGCGGCTGTCGTCGCCGTCGACAGCCGGCAGGTCGCCTGGGCGGACTCCGGCAACGTGCGCAACGCCGTGACTTCGGGTGCCGTCGCCGAGGCGGACATCGTCGAGATCGGCGAGGTGCTGGAGGGACTCGTGCCCGGACGCACCTCCCCGGAGGACACCACGATCTTCAACTCGGTGGGGATCGGTCTGCAGGATCTGGCCGCCGCCGATCACATCCTGCGGCGCGCCGCCGCCGCGGGTGCTGGCACGATGGTCACGATCCGCGAATGACCGAATCGAGGGCGCGATGACCGACACGCTCGTGGCGACCGATGAATCGCTGGCGGCGCAGGCGTACCAGACGCTGCGCCGCGGCATCATCGTAGGGCGGTTCGAGGAGGGCTCGGCCCTCAAGGAGCACCGGCTCGCCGTCGAGCTCCAGGTCTCGCGCATCCCGATCCGTGCGGCGATCGCACGGCTCGACAACGACGGTTTCGTCCGCACGGCCCCACGGCGCAGTGCGCGCGTGGAGGGCTGGACCGATCGCTCGATCAACGAGCTGTTCGATGTGCGCCTGAGCCTCGAGACGCTGGCTGCGCGCCGGGCGGCGCAGAACGTCCTGCATGGGGCCGATGCGACGCGGCTCGACGCCTCGCTCGATTTCGCCCACGGCGCCGTGGCCGACGGGGACCGCCTCGCGATCGCCGAGGCGCACGCGCGGTTTCACGACAGCATCGTCGACGTCGCCGACAGCAGCCTGCTGTCGGCGCTCATGCGCGCGGTGCTCGGGCGCATGACGTGGCTGTTCTACCTCACCGGCGCGGGGCGCGATCCGGCGGTGCAGTCCCACGAGCACGACGAGCTGCTGGCCGCCATCGCCGCCGGCAACGATCGGCTGGCCGAGAGCCTGGCGTTCTCCCACATCGAGAAGGGCCGGGAGCCGTCGTTGTCGATCATCCTGGACGCCCCCGCGCGCAGCGCCTGACACGACGAGGGGCCTCCTAGGATGGCGGGATGACGGACACCCCCGCGCTCCCGCCCATCGCGATCCTCGGCGCCGGCTCGATGGGCGGGGCGATCGCTCGCGGCCTGTCGCGCTCCGGACTCGCTGCCGGGGGAGTGACGACCACCAACCGCTCGCGCGCGAAGGCCGCCGAACTCGATGGTCTCGTCGGCGTGTCGAGCATCGCCCTCGAAGAGCACCCGACCGGGAACACGGATGCCGCGGCCGCCGCGGACGTCGTGCTGGTGGGGGTCAAGCCGGCGATGGTCCCCGACCTCCTCACGGAGATCGCCCCGGCACTGAGCCCCGGCGCCATCGTCGTGAGCCTGGCCGCCGGCGTCACGATCGCGACGTTCGAGCGGATCCTCGGCGAGGGCGTCGCGGTGCTGCGCTCGATGCCCAACACGCCCGCGCTCGTCGGGCGCGCGGTCACAGGGCTCGCAGCCGGATCCCTCGCCGACCAGGCGGCCGTCGCCACCGCCCGCCGGCTGTTCGAGACCGTGGGGACCGTCATCGAGGTGCCGGAGGCGCAGATCGACGCGCTCTCGACGATCTCGGGCTCCGGTCCGGCCTACTTCTTCCTCCTCGTGGAGGAGTTCACGAAGGCCGCGCTCGGCAAGGGGTTCTCCGAGGCGGAGTCGCGGCTCATGGCCGAGCAGACCTTCATCGGTGCCGCGGCGCTGCTCGAGGCATCCGGTGAAGACCCTGCGGAGCTGCGTCGACGGGTGACGAGTCCGAAGGGCACCACGGAGCGGGCGATCGCCGTGTTCCAGGAGGCGCGTCTCGACGACGTCTTCGTGGCGGCGACCGACGCGGCGCTCGCCCGTGCGAGGGAACTCGCGCAGGGCGGGTGAGCCCTCGGCGGCGGATCAGTCGCGGGGCTGCGTCATGTACCACTCGGTGAACGAGCGCGCCCGTCCGTCCTCGTCGAGGTCGACCACCCACAGGTTGCGGTAGATGCGCCCGTCAGGCAGCTCGTCGTTCGGGGCGTAGTCCGTTCGCGCATCCACGAAGACGCGGTCACCGTCGACGCCGGCGATCTCCCACTCGAACTCGTATGTGCCGGGTTCGTCGCGCGCCTCGAGCCAGCCGGCGACGATGGCGTCGGCCCCGGCCCACGGCTCACCCCAGGGCTGGGTGAAGTACACGGCATCGTCGGTGAAGAGGGCCCGGATGTCGTCGGGCTCGTTTGTCTTCCATGCCTTCTCGTACGCTTCGACCCAGCGCCTGGCAGCGGCATCCGTCGTGTTGCGCTCTGTCATGCCGCGAGTATGCCGCGCAGCGGGGACATCCGACAGGGGGGCCTCAGCGCTCGAGCGACGCGAACCGCTCGATGTCGGAGTTCGTGCCCGACACGATGATGAGGTCGTGGTTGGTCACCACGGTGTTCGCCTCGGCGTACCGGAACGGCTTGCCCGGGCTCTTCACGCCGACGACGGTGACGTTGTACTTGGTGCGCACTCCGGACTCGTTGAGGCCGACGCCGCGGATGAACTTCGGCGGATACAGCTTCGCGAGGGCGAAGTCGTCGTCGAAGCGGATGAAGTCGAGCATCCGCCCGCTGACCAGGTGGGCGACGCGCTCGCCGGCCTCGCGCTCGGGATAGATGACGTGGTTGGCGCCGACGCGGGCGAGGATCTTGCCGTGCGACTGCGACACCGCCTTCGCCCAGATCTGCGGCACCTTCAAGTCGACGAGGTTGGCCGTGATGAGGACGGATGCCTCGATCGACGAGCCGACCGCGACGACGGCGACCGAGAAGTCCTGCGCGCCGATCTGCTTGAGCGCGTCGATGTTGCGGGCGTCGGCCTGCACCGTGTGGGTGACGCGCTCCGACCACTTCTGCACGAGGTCGAGGCTGTCGTCGATCGCGAGCACCTCGCGATCGAGCCGATCGAGCTCGCCCGCGCAGGCGGCACCGAAGCGCCCGAGTCCGATCACGAGAACGGGCGCATCGCCCCTGATTCGCTCAACCAACGATCGGCCTTTCCACGGGCAGCGAGTAGAGCTGCGAACGGGATGACGCGGCCACGGCCGCGGCGAGAGTCACTGTACCAACGCGACCCATGACGATCGTGATCGCCAGCACGTAGACGGCCGGATCGGGCAGCTGGGCGGTGAGCCCGGTCGACAGGCCGACCGTGGCGAACCCCGAGATGACGTCGAACAGCACGTCGCCGAGATCCGCCTTCGTGATCTGCGTGATGATGATCGTCGAGATCGCGACGATGGTCGCCCCCCAGGCGACCACCGAGAGGGCCACGCGAAGCACATCGCTGGGGATGCGCCGGCCGAACACCTGATTCGACGCGCGCCCCTTCGCCTCCGACACGACGGCCAGTGCGATCACCGCGAGCGTGGTGACCTTGATGCCGCCGGCGGTCGACGCGGAGCCACCGCCGACGAACATGAGCATGCACGCCACCAGCAGGCTGGATTGATTCAGCTCGCCGATGTCGAGGATCGCGAAGCCGCCCGATCTCGTCATCGCCGAAAGGAAGAACGCCTGGAAGGTGGTGTCCCACGCGTCGTTCGTGCCCAGGGTGAGCAGGTTGTCGTACTCGAGCAGGAGGAACACCGCGCCGCCGAGGAAGAACAGCGCCACCGTGGTGATGATGGTGAGCTTCGCGTGCAGCGACCACCGCCGCACCCTCCAGCGCTGCCGCAGGAGGGTGTAGATGACGGGGAAGCCGATGGAACCGAGGAACACGCCGGCCATGAGCACCGTCAGGAAGAAGTAGTCGTGACGGAAGGGTTCGAGGCCCTCGGCGTTCGGTGTGAACCCCGTGTTCGTGAACGACATCGCGGCGTAGAACGGGGCCTCCCACAGCGCGACGTCCCACGGGACGCCCGCGAGCAGCAGCCCCGGATAGAGGAGGATCGCGATGATCACTTCGATGACGAGGGTCGAAAGCGCCACCGTCGCGAGCAGGCTGCCGATCTGGCCGAGCTGCACGGTCTGACCCTCGTTGACGGGTCCGCCGTGGGTGCGGAGGGGGTTCGAGTCGCTCGCGGCGATGAGTTTGGCTCGCAGTCCCAGGCGGCGCGAGATCACGAGACCCAGGATGGAGGCGAGCGTCAGCACGCCGAGTGCACCGATCTGGACGCCGACGAACACCAGCACATGCCCGAACGCGGACCAGTGCGTGGCCATGTCGACGGTCGCGAGTCCCGTGACGCAGATGGTCGACACGGCCGTGAAGAAGGCATCGGCGAACGGGGTGACCTGCCCGCTCGCCGCGGCGACCGGCAGCGAGAACAGTCCCGTGAAGAGCAGGATCAGCGACAGGAAGATGAGGATCGCGAATCGTGCGGGGGAGCGCTGCGTCAGGTCGCGGAAGAATTCCATGAACGCGTGGCCCAGCACGCGCAGGCGGCCCATGCCCGAGACGGGGGCGGCTCGCCTGCCATCCGTCATACGGGAATCCTCCTGATGCGAAACGGCATTCGTGTGAACCGCCGGCGGTCGTGATCATGGTACTCCGCAGGGCTCCCGACTAATCTGAGCACATGGCGGACATCTTCGACGTGATCGCAGACGGAACGCGTCGCGACATCCTGCGACTGCTGCTCGATCGATCATCCGCCGGAGAGCGCGGCACCAGCGTGTCGCACATCGTCACGGAGCTCGGCGCCAGCCAGCCGACGGTGTCGAAGCATCTCAAGGTGCTGCGTGACGCGCACCTGGTCTCGGTGCGCGAAGAGGGGCAGCACCGCTACTACAGCCTCTCCGCCGAGCCCCTGGACGAGGTCGACGACTGGCTCGTGCCGTTCCTCGACGGCGATGGCAGCGCCGGCGAAGAGGCCGCTGCGGGGCTGCCCGACTCCGCCGCCCACGCGGCCGAGGTGGTCGGCCGGGCCGCGGCATCCGCCAAGCACGCTTTCGAGAACGCCTTCAAGCGCCTGCCCGGCCGCTAGGACGACGACGGCGGTGACGGATGCCTCGACTCGAGGCATCCGTCACCGCGTTCCTCTGTCCGCAGAGCAACCCGCGCCGCGCCGTTCGACGTAGCGGAGCGGGGTCATCCGGAGAGCGCGCGGGCTCGGGACTGGCGGGGCGCCGCCGACGTAGTCGACGCCGCCGGGTACGCGCGCCGGAGGATGACCCCGCGCAGCGGTACCCAGACCTATCGGCGCCCCGCCTTGCGGCGGAAGAGCCAGGCCCCCCACACGAACGACACGACGAGGATCCCGAGGCACCAGGCGATCGCCCAGCCGACCGTGTCGTCGACGGGCGTTCCCATGAGGAGCCCGCGGATCGTCTCGATGATCGGCGTGACCGGCTGGTACTGCGCAACGCCCTGGAGCCACTCGGGCATCGTCTCGACCGGCACGTACGCGCTCGAGAGATACGGCAGGAACAGGATAATGAAGCCGTAGCCGTTGGCTCCCTCGGGGCTGCCGGAGGCGAGCCCGATCGCCGCGAACAGGTACGTGATCGCGAGGATCCAGAGTGCGATCACCCCGACGGCGCCGACCCAGCCCCAGAAGCCCGCCGTCGGGCGGAACCCCACGAGCAGTGCGACACCGATCACGATCGCGGTCGCGAACAGGTTGCGCAGCAGGCTCGCGACGACGTGCCCGGTCAGCACGGCGCTCGCGCGCACGGGCATCGTGCGGAACCGGTCGATGATGCCGGCCTTCATGTCGCCGGCGACGTACACGGCGGTCGAGGCGGCGCCGAAGCCGGCGCACGTGATGATCACGCCCGGCACGACGTAGTTGACGTAGTCGCCGGTGGGGTCGATCGCCCCGCCGAACACCCACGTGAACATCAGCATGAGCATCACCGGCAGCAGGATCGCCATCAGCAGCGATTCGCCGTCGCGCAGCGAGTGCAGCAGGCTCCGCCCGACGAACACGCCCTCGGCGGTGAGGCCGGCCACCCGCGGCCGCAGCGCGGGGACGGTCGGCGAGGCGGTCACGGTGGTCATACGATCTCCTTGAGGGTGTCGGCCCGGCGGGCGTCGGCGCGCTCGCCGCGGCCGTCGGGGGTGGTGAGCGCGAGGAACACGTCGTCGAGGCTCGGTCGCCGCAGCGTCACGACGCCCTCGGCGCCCGACTCGTCGAGCACGTCGAGCGCCCGGCGCAGCCCGGTCACCGAGCCGTCGGTGGCGACCTCGCGCACGAGGTCGCCGTGGGCGTCGTGTAACTCGACCGTGTCGCCGCCGATGCGGGACTTGAGCTGGGCGGCTGTTCCCGTGGCGACCACGCGGCCGCCGTCGAGCACGGCGATGCGATCGGCGAGCTGGTCGGCCTCTTCGAGGTACTGCGTGGTGAGGAAGACCGTGGTGCCCGCGTCGGCGAGTGACCGGATGACGTCCCACAGCCCACGGCGGCTGCGGGTGTCGAGTCCCGTCGTCGGCTCGTCGAGGAACAGCACCTCGGGCGCGACGACGAAGCTGAGCGCCAGGTCGAGGCGGCGGCGCATGCCCCCCGAGTAGGTGCCGACGCGGCGGGATGCGGCATCCGTCAGCCCGAAGCGCTCGAGCATCTCCGCGGCGCGTCTGCGGGCGGAGCGGCGGGAGAGCCCCGACAGGCGGCCCATCATGACGACGTTCTCGGTGCCGGTGAGGACGTCGTCCACGGCGGCGGCCTGGCCGGTCAGGCTGATGCGGCGCTTGACCTGTTCTGGATCGCGCGCCACGTCGATGCCCGCGACAGTGGCGGTGCCGGCGTCGGGGTGGACGAGCGTCGTGAGGATGTTGATGGTCGTGGTCTTGCCGGCGCCGTTCGGGCCTAGGAGCGCGAAGACCTCGCCACGGGCCACGTGGAGGTCGAGACCGTCGAGCACGAGTTGGCGGCCGAACGTCTTTCGCAGGCCCTCGACGACGATGACCGGCGGAGCGGTGCGGTCGGGCATGAGACTTCCTCTCATGGATCTGTGTATGGACGAAACTGTGTATGCCAGTAACTGTTTATGACGGTAACACACTGTTTACGAGATAAACAGTCCTAGACTGACGAGATGACCGACGCCGTCGAGCCCGAGCTCCCGCGGGGCATCGCCCTGGCGTGGGGCGTCGCCGCCAGTCCGCAGCGTGGTCCCAAGCGCGAGATGAGCGTCGAGCGCATCGTCGAGGCGGCGATGGAGATCGCGGATGCCGAGGGCCTGGGCGCCGTCTCCATGGCGGCGGTCGCGGCGAAACTCGGCTTCACGCCCATGTCGCTGTACCGGTACGTCACCGCGAAGGAAGACCTCGTGCTGCTGATGCAGGAGGAGGCCACGGGATCACCGTCGGAGGCCGCCCGGCAGGCCGGCGGCTGGCGTGAGCGCCTCGAGGCGCTGTTCGGCGAGCAGCTGCAGCATTACCTGCGACACCCCTGGGTGCTCGACATCCCGATCTCGGGCGTTCCGGCCACTCCGAACAGCGCCGCGTGGATGGATGCCGGCATCAGCGCGCTCGACGACACCCCGCTGACCTACGAGGAGCGACTGGCCGTCATGCTGCTGGTCACGGGCACGGCGCACTGGGCGGGAACGGTGCTCGCCGGCTACGCGCGCGTGGAACGCGAGCAGGGCGTCGGCAGCGACACGATCGCCCGCAACGAGGACGCGATGTTCCGGGCGCTCATCACGGCCGAGGCGTATCCGTCGCTGCGCGCCGCGATCGAGGCGGGCGCCTTCCTGGACGAGTCGGACCCGTTCGCCTTCGCGCTGGAACGAGGCCTCGACGGCGTCGCCGCCTACATCGCCGCCGCAGCCGAGGGTCGCCGGGGTGAGCGCAAGCAGTGGGTCACGCTCGACGATGGCGACATCGCCGACGACAAGAAGTTCCGCGAGGCGCAGAAGGCGGTGCGGCAGGCCGAGAAGGCGCTGCGCGACGCGCGCAAGCTCGAGCGCCTGGCTGCGCGCGAGGCCCACGACCGCAAGGCCCGCCAGCGGCCGGAGGCGTGACGCGGATCCCATCGGCACCAGCTGCCACACAGTTCACAGCAGCACCTTGTTTACACAGGGGTCCCGCGCGTTCTAGAGTGTCTGCAGCACTCCTGGGGAAGGAATCGACATGGCCGAGCTGTCTGATGTGCGCTTCCTCACGGTCGCCGAGGTCGCGGAGCTCATGCGCGTGTCGAAGATGACGGTCTACCGCCTGGTGCACTCCGGAGAACTGCCCGCCGTCCGCTTCGGCCGCAGCTACCGGGTGCCCGAGTCGGCCGTCACAGAAGCCCTGCAACGGCCGATCGCCGACGTCGGCTAGACTGATCCGAGGCATTTTTCGTAATTGCTCGTTCCCGGGCGCCGCACACGCCGCGCCCAGACCCCGACATAGTGAGGTTTTCCGTGGGTTCTGTCATCAAGAAGCGCCGCAAGCGCATGGCGAAGAAGAAGCACCGCAAGCT
This sequence comes from Microbacterium sp. B35-30, assembly GCF_010634855.1. Taxonomy (GTDB): domain Bacteria; phylum Actinomycetota; class Actinomycetes; order Actinomycetales; family Microbacteriaceae; genus Microbacterium. The sequence continues at coordinate 211,640 of NZ_MWLQ01000018.1, forward strand.
GCTTCGCAAGACTCGCCACCAGCGCCGCAACAAGAAGTAAGCGGCATCCGCACCAAGCGCCTGTCTCCGGACGGGCGCTTCGTGTATGCCCCTGCTCCGCCGGGCGGAGCCGCGACCCGAGAGGCCGACATGAAGTCCATCACCGTTCAGCAGCTGCGTGAGCGCGTCGACACTCCGCTCATCGACGTGCGCGAGGTCGACGAGTTCGCTGCAGGGCACGTGCCCAGGGCGGTCAACATCCCGATGTCCGCGATCGGCAGCCGGCTCGACGAACTGCCCGACGGCGCGTTCGACGTCATCTGCGCGATCGGGGGCCGTTCGGGCCGCGTGGTCGCGGCTCTCGAGGCGCGCGGCTACGACGCGACCAACGTCGACGGCGGCACGAACGAGTGGATCGCCGCCGGCTACCCGGTCGAGGCGTGACGGCGGCCGGCGTGACGGCGGTGCGCGCGACGGCGGTGCCGCGGTGACGACCATCACCCTCATCGGCAAGCCGGACTGCCACCTGTGCGACGTCGCCCGCGAGGTCGTCGAGACGGTTGTGGCCGAACTCCCGGAGGACGCCGTCGACATCGACGAGCTCTCGATCGCCGACGATCCCGCGCTCTACGCGCAGTGGTGGGAGAAGATCCCCGTCGTGCTCATCGACGGCGAGCTGCACGGTCACTGGCGTGTGTCGCCCGACCGTCTGCGCGCGGCGCTCACCGCCGCCCGCTGACCCGCTCCTCGATCTCGGCGACCGCACCGCCCGCCGCGCTCTTCGCCCTGACCGATTCGGTGCCGTTCAGCGTGCGTGGCGCGTGAGCCGCGGCGTCCGTGTTCCTCATCTGAGGACCTGAGCCGATTTGAGGGACGACGCGCCGGAAGTCGCCCGCATTCCGGCTCCGTTCCTCGAATGAGGATCGTGGCACCGCGGGGCCGATCCGATCGCGTTCCTCTGATGAGGAACAGCGGGCGAAGACGGTTCGGGACGGATGCCGCGGCTCAGCCGGCCACGCGGGTGCGGAGGGCGTCGAGCTCGGCGTCGGTCAGGCCGCCCGACTGCAGGTACGCCGCCGAGCCGCCGCGCTCGTCGAGCCACGACAGCGCCTGTGCGATGGCCGCGGGAGGGGTGCCGGTGACCAACTCGCGGATCTCCGGAGTGAGCGGCGCGCCCATCTGCTCGATGCCGGCGAGCATGCGGTCCGCCCACGGGCCGGCGAGGTTCCGCTCCGAGACGGCGTAGTCGGCGATCACCGCGTCCCGGTCGACGCCGACGGCGTCGAGGACGAGAGCCACAGCCACGCCGGTGCGGTCCTTGCCGGCGGTGCAGTGAATGAGGACCGCAGACCCGTTGCCGTCGACAGTCCCCGCTCCCTCTCCACCCATCGCCGGCTCGCTGCGCGGAGCCTCGGGGGGCGGGGACCCTCCCGTGTCTTGCTGCGCCTCGCCCAGTCCGGGTGCCGCGATGCGGCGGGCCGCCTCGGCGAACGAGGTCGCGCCGTGCTCGAGCATCTGGACGTACAGCTCGCCGAGGCGGGGGAGTGTCGCGAGGATCTGCTTCGCCACGCCGGTGTCGATGGGGCCGTCGGCCCGCGCTGCGGCGCCGGCAGCGCCGGTGAGCGCGCCTTCGAGGACGGAGAGCTCGACCACCTTGAGGGCGCGGTCGGCCGGCAGACGGTCAGGCGCGGCCGCCTGCTCCATCGGCGTGCGGAAGTCCACGATGACGCCGATCGGGCTGGCCGAAAGACCCGCGACGCCGGCGTCGGTCAGGCCGATGAGCCCCTCGGAGCGGTAGAGCACGCCGGAGCGGACGCTGCCGCCCGTTGCGAGGGGGAGACCGCCGAGGTCACGGAAGTTCTGGAGTCCGTCGAGAGTGATCGTCACTCTCGAGGATTACCACACCCGCGTGTACGCGCTGGTCTCGTGAATGCCGTCCGGGTCGGCGCTCGCCTGATCAGGGGGCGAGGCGCGTCGGGCCGCGGAAGAGGTAGGTGACCTCGCGGATCGACGACTCGCCGAGCAGCAGCATGAGCACGCGCGCGAGGCCCATGCCGAAGCCGCCGTGGGGCGGGGCGCCGTAGCGGAAGAAGTCGAAGTAGAAGTCGAGGTGCTCGGCACCGAGACCCTTCTCCTTCGCCTGCTCGATGAGCACGTCGACGCGGTGCTCGCGCTGCGCGCCCGTGGTGATCTCCACACCCCTGAACAGCAGGTCGTACGACTTCGTCAGCCCGGTCTCCTCGTCGCGCATGTGGTAAAACGCGCGGATCTCCGGGTGGTAGTCGGTGATGAACACGAACTGGTGTCCGTACGTCTCCTCGACGTGGGCCGAGATCTGACGCTCACCCTCGGGGTCGAGGTCGCCGTCGGTGCGGGGGATTTCGTAGCCGCGGCTCTTCACGATCTCGCGCGCCTCGGCGAGCGGGATGCGCGGGAACGGAATCGCGGGCACCTGCACCTCGAGGCCGAACAGCTCCTCGATCTCGGCGCCGTGCTTGTCTTTCACCGCCTGGAACGCGGTCTGCAGCAGCTCCTCCTGCATCGCGGCGACGTCCTCGTGCGAGTCGATCCAGCTGATCTCCGCGTCGACGGAGGTGAACTCGGTGGCGTGGCGCGAGGTGAACGAGGGGTCCGCGCGGAAGGCCGGGGCGATCTCGAAGATCTTGCCGAAGCCGGCGACCTGCGCCATCTGCTTGAAGAACTGCGGCGACTGTGCGAGGTACGCCGTCTGGTCGCCGAAGTACTCGAGCGAGAACAGTTCGGCGTTGGACTCGGATGCCGAGGCCATGAGCTTCGGCGAGTGCACCTCGATGTAGTCGCGGTCGATCCAGTACGAGCGGAAGGCGTGCTCGAGGGTCGTCTGCACGCGGAAGATGAGGTTGTTGCGGCGCTGGCGGAGGTCGAGGAAGCGCCAGTCCATGCGCTTGTCCATGCCGCTGTCGGCGGCGATGGGCGTCTCGGGCAGAGCGGCGGCCGCGATGTCGAGTGCGCGGATCTTGATCTCGACGCCGCCGAGCTTCACGCGCTCGTCGTGCTTCAGCTCACCCGCGACCGTCAGGAACGTGCCGGTGGCGAGATTCGAGATGAGGTCGGTGAGGGCCAGGGCCGCGGCATCCTGTTCCGACCCGTCCTCGGCCGGCCGCGTCGCCGGGTTGACCAGCTGCACCGCCCCGGTCTCGTCGCGAAGGATGACGAACTGCACCTTCTTCTGATCGCGGACGGTCTCGACCCATCCGGAGACGGAGACGGGGCCGTCGGAGAGGCCCTTGAGCTGGTTGACGAGAACGCGTTCGGTCACGAGCGACAAGTCTACGTCGCGGCCTGGGCCCGGAAGCCCAGGGGCCCCGGGCGACCCCCGGGGGGATTGGGGGGCTGGCACCCAGGAACGATTCACCCGCCCCGCCTAGCGTGGAGGAGTCGTCGCCCTCAGGGCACGGCCGCCGCCATCCTCGAGCCCGCCCACAGATCTGGAACCCGGAATGACGACCGTGAAGACGACCGATGGATCCTGGCTGAGCACCCTCGCGGACTGGGCGGTCTCGCTCATGGATGTGATCGGGCCCGCCGGCGCGGGCATCGCGATCGCGATGGAGAACCTGTTCCCACCCCTGCCGAGCGAGGTGATCCTGCCGATGGCGGGACTGGCCGCGAGCCGCGGCTCGTTCACCGTCGTCGAGGCTCTCGTGTGGACCACCGCGGGTTCCGTCATCGGGGCGCTGCTGCTGTACGGCCTGGGCGCCTGGCTCGGCGTGGGGCGGCTGCGGGCGATCGCGGCGAAGGTGCCGCTGCTGAAGCCGGAAGACATCGACCGCACAGTCGCGTGGTTCGAACGGCACGGCGGCAAGGCCGTGTTCTTCGGCCGCATGATCCCGATCTTCCGGAGCCTGATCTCCATCCCCGCCGGCATCACCCGCATGCCGGTGTGGCGGTTCGCTCTGCTGACGGCGGCGGGAAGCCTGCTCTGGAACTCGATCTTCGTGCTGTCGGGGTACTTCCTCGGCGAGTCCTGGCACATCGTCGAGCGCTACGCCGACATCCTGCAGTACGTCGTGATCGCGGTCGCGGTGGCGGCCGTCGTCTGGTTCGTGTGGGCGCGCGTGCGCGAGACGCTCGCCACGCGAGACTCCCGCGATCGACGCGGCGAGCCCGAGCTGGACTGAGTCCGAGTGCGCTCGAGCCCCAGCCGGGAACCGCGAAAGGGTATGTTTCCGCAGCGCTCCGCGTGCGGAGATCTACCCTTTCGCGGTTCCATGGGCGCCGTGCGCGGTGCCGGAACCTGGGAGCACGCTCAGCCGGCCCATAGACGAGCCCCACGTAGACTGGGGCGGTGCCCGCAGCTCGCCTTCATCTCGTGCGCCACGGGGAGGTTCACAACCCCGCCCGCGTGCTCTACGGGCGACTGCCGGGCTACGGCCTCAGCGCGGACGGCCGCCGCATGGCCCGCCAGGCTGCCGAGTACGTCGCCTCGCTCGAGCGCCCGGTCTCGACGCTGATCTGCTCGCCGCTGCAGCGCGCCCAGGAATCCGCAGAGCCGTTCGCCGAGATGTTCGGCCTGGAGCCCGTCATCGACGAGCGCGTCATCGAGCCGACCAACGTCTTCGAGGGCAAGCGCATGGCGATCGCCCTCGTCAATCCGTGGAACTGGCGCCACCTGCGCAAGCCGGCGCTGCCGAGCTGGGGTGAGCCGTACGCGGACGTCGTGGGCCGTATGAACTCGGCCATGACGCACGCATGGGATGCCGCGGACGCCGGCGACGTCGTCATCGTGTCGCATCAGCTGCCGATCTGGATCACGCATCTCGCGGTCGCGGCACTGCCGCTGCGGCACGACCCGCGCGAGCGCCGCTGCGCGCTGTCGAGCGTGACGAGCTTCGAGATGGTCGACAAGAAGTGGACCGAGATCGCCTACGCCGAGCCGGCGTCGACGGCCGGCGCCGTGGATGTGGGGGCGGTATGACCGGGCGGCGGTCGCTGAGTGGGCGAAGCGGGACGAGGCGCAGGGGGATGGCCGCGGCATCCGGTGTTCTCGTCGTCGGTCTGATCGCGGGTCTTGCCGCGTGCACGAGCGATCCCCTCGCCGAGCAGTACCGCTCCGGCGACAACAAGGGCTTCGTCGCGGCCGACGGCTTCGCGGTCGACGAGATCTCGACGGACGAGCGCACCGAGCCGGTCGAGTTCGAGGCTGTCCTCGACACCGGCGGCACGGCCTCGAGCGCCGACTACGCGGGCGACGTGCTCGTCGTGAACTTCTGGTACGCCGGCTGCGCGCCGTGCCGGGTCGAGGCGCCCGAGCTCGCCGCCGCCGACGCGGCCTTCGAGGGGCAGGACGTCGCGTTCCTCGGCGTGAACCTCTACGACGGTGCCGAGGCCTCCCGCGCCTTCGCCGAGACGTACGGCGTCGCCTACCCGAGCGCCCTCGCGACCGAGGACGGGTCGATCAAACTCGCGTTCGCGGGTGAGACGCCGCTGAACGCGGTCCCGGTGACGCTCGTGCTCGACAAGGACGGCCGGGTCGCCGCGCGCCTGGTGGGGCAGATCGAAGACGCGTCGATCCTCGAGACCATCGTGCGCGAGACACTGGAGGAGTCGTGAACCTCGGCGCGCTGGTCGCCGACGGGTCGCTGCTCATCGCGATCCCGATCGCGGTCCTCGCCGGCGCGCTCTCATTCCTCTCTCCCTGCGTGCTTCCGCTGGTTCCGGGGTACCTCGGCTTCATCGGCGGCGCGGTGAGCCCCCGACCGGCGCGGGTGGGGACGGATGCCGCGGCGGAAGGCTCCTCGAAGGTCCGAGGCGTTTCGTCTCTGCGTTTCGACTCGCGAGCTCGCTCAACGACCGCGACCGACGTCGCTCCGGCGGCCGAGAGCCCTCGATCGTTGAGCGAGGGAGCGCCGGCGACCGGGACGAGACGCCCCGAGCCGGCGAGGGATGCCGAACCCGGGCGCGGGCGCCTCGTGCTCGGTGTGCTGCTGTTCATCGCCGGGTTCACCGTGGTCTTCGTCAGCATGGCGATGCTCGGCGGCACCCTCGGACGCTTCCTGTTCGAGTACGCCGACCTCATCACCCGGATCCTCGGTGTCGTCATCATCGCGATGGGCCTCGTCTTCATCGGCTGGTTCGGCATGGCGCAGCGCATCACGCGGCCGCAGGTGCGCGGCAATCTCGGGCTGATCGGCGCGCCGCTGCTGGGGATCGCGCTCGGCATCGGCTGGGCGCCGTGCATCGGACCTACCCTTGCCGTCATCCTCACGATGGCGTTCGACTCCGGGTCGGCGGCGCGCGCGGCGCTCCTCGGCGTGGCCTACTCGCTGGGGCTCGGCATCCCGTTCCTCCTGCTCACCCTCGGCTTCGGCTGGGCGACGCGCTCGGTCTCGTTCGTGCGCCGACACATCCGCGCCGTCAACGTCATCGGCGGGGTGCTGCTGATCGTGCTGGGCCTCCTGATGGTGACCGGCGTGTGGACCGCCGTGATGGCCCAGCTCCAGGGGGTGTTCGCCAGTGTCCCGGCCCCGCTCTGACGCTTCGACCGGCTCTGACGCCTCGACCGGCTCAGCCGCTTCGACGGGCTCAGCGGCCGGGTCGGCGGCGGCCGACCCGCTGCGTCCGGCCGATCACGCGGACGCGGTCGATCCGGTATCCGGCTCCGACGGCATCACCCAGCCGGCGCTCGGCGTCGTCGGGTGGCTGCGGTGGGGGTGGCGCCAGCTCACCTCCATGCGCACCGCGCTCGTGCTCCTGCTGCTGCTCGCCATCGCGGCGGTGCCCGGGTCGCTCGTGCCGCAGCGCAGCGCCGACCCCAACGGCGTGCGCCAGTACTTCGTCGACAACCCCGACCTCGCGCCGGTGCTCGACAATCTGAGCCTGTTCGACGTGTACACGTCGCCGTGGTTCTCGGCGATCTACATCCTGCTGTTCGTCTCGCTCGTCGGCTGCGTCATCCCGCGCACCAAGCACCACTACAAGGCGATGCGCGCGCAGCCGCCGCGCACGCCCGCCCGCCTGTCGCGGCTCGACGTCCACCACTCCGAGATCCTCGAGTGTCAGGACGACCAGGATGCCGCAGCCGCCGCGGCGGCCGCGGTCGACGCGGCGCAGCAGCAGCTGCGCAAGGCCGGCTACCGCGTCGCGAGGTACGACGGCGGCAGGGCGTTCTCGGTCTCGGCCGAGCGCGGCTACCTCCGCGAGACCGGCAACCTCGTCTTCCATGCCTCGCTGGTGGGCGTGCTGCTGGCCGTCGGCATCGGCGGCGGCTTCACCTACACCGGGCAGACAGTCATCATCGAGGGCCGCACCTGGGTCAACACGATGCTCGACTACACGTCGTTCAATCCGGGCCGGTTCGTCGACGAGGACGCGCTCACGCCGTACGCCCTCACCCTCGACGACTTCTCGCTGTCGTACGTGGCACCGGGCCAGCAGGGTGCCGGACAGGCGGGCGACTTCGTCGCGCACCTGTCCACCCAGTTCCCGGACGCCGACGCCGGCACCGGCGAGGTGCGCGTGAATCACCCGCTGCAGATCGCAGGCGACAAGGTCTACCTCATGGGCAACGGCTACGCCCCGACCATCACGGTCCGCAACGGCGACGGCGACGTGGTCTTCTCCGAGCCGGTGCCCTTCCTGCCGCAGGACAACAACATGACCTCGCAGGGCGTCGTGAAGGTCCCCGACGGGCTGCGTGAGCAGGTCGGCATGGTCGGCTTCTTCTATCCGACGGCGCAGGAGCTCACCAACGGCGCCCTCACATCGGTGTACGGCGACCTCGAGTATCCGATGCTCACGTTCTGGGTCTACGCCGGCGACCTCGGCATAGACGGCGGCGTGCCGAAGTCGGTGTACACCCTCGATCCCGCCGAGATGACGCAGCTCGCCGGCGGCGACTCGGGCGCCGAGTCGCTCGAGCTGAAGCCCGGTGAGACCGTCGACCTGCCCGACGGGCTCGGGACCGTCACCTTCGACAACGAGGCGCCCGAGGGCGCGGCCGGGTTCCAGGACTCGGTCAAGCGCTACGTGTCGCTGTCGATCCACCGTGACGCAGCGGCCACGTGGGTGCTGGTGTTCGCGGTGCTCGCCACTGCCGGCCTGCTCGCCGCGCTGTTCATCCCGCGTCGGCGCATGTGGGTGCGCGCGACGCCGCAGGGCCACACCGTGCAGCTCGAGTACGCAGGTCTCGCTCGCGGGGAGGATCCGGCGCTCGACGGCGCCGTCGATCAGTTCGCCCAGCGGCATCTCGCCTCGCTGGCAGACCGTGAGCCGGCCGGCGCCCGTCCCGCCCGGCCCGAAACCACCCCCGACGTAGACTGAGGACCATGCCCGACGCCTCCCCCCTCACCCTCGACTCCGTCTCGGTGCTGCTGGTCTGGACGGCCATCGCGATCTACGCCCTGGCGTTCATCGCGTACGCGGTCGACCTGGCGCGGCGGGGTGCCGTCGCTGTGGAGGCGAAGGATGCCGCGGCCCGGACGGCGCGCGACCGGGAGCTCGTCGCCGCCGGCGGCGGGTCGGCGCGCACCGGGATCATCGAGCAGATGCGCGCGCAGGAGGCCGCGTCGGAGGACGCGCTGAACGCCCCCGTCGGCCGTCGCTCGCGGCTGGTCTGGGCGCGCATCGGCACGTCGCTGACGGTGCTCGGCTTCCTCTTCCACCTCGGTGGCGACGTGACCCGCGGCATCGCCGCCGGCCGGGTGCCGTGGTCGAACATGTACGAGTTCGCACTCACCGGGACGCTGCTGATCGTGGCGGTGTACCTCGGGGTGCTCTTCCGCTATGACCTGCGGTTCCTCGGCACGTTCATCACCGGGCTCGTCGTCGTGCTGCTCGGCGGCACGGCCATCTGGTTCTACACCGACATCGTGCCGCTCATGGATCCGCTGAAGTCGGTGTGGCTCGTCATCCACGTCTTCGTCGCGTCCCTCGCGACCGCCCTGTTCGCCCTCGCGTTCGGCCTGTCGGTGCTGCAGCTCATGCAGGCGCGGCGAGAGGCGAGGATCGCCGTGGCAGCGCGCGCTCAGGACGCCGCCGACACCTCTGCCGGGTCCACCGCGAAGACCGGCCCCCGATTCCTGCAGACGCTTCCGAGCGCCGAGGCCCTCGAGTCGCTGGCATACCGGTTCGCGATCCTGGGCTTCATCTTCTGGACGTTCACGCTCATCGCGGGCTCGATCTGGGCCAACGACGCGTGGGGTCGCTACTGGGGCTTCGACACGAAGGAAGTCTGGACCTTCGTGATCTGGGTGCTGTACGCCGGCTACATCCACGCGCGCGCGACACGCGGGTGGCGCGGGTCACGGTCGGCGTGGCTGTCGATCATCGGCTTCACCGCCGTGATCTTCAACTTCACCATCGTCAACATGTTCTTCAAGGGCCTGCACGCCTACTCCGGCCTGAGCTGATCGCCCGGGCACCACGCCCGAACCCATCGGGGGCGACCTTCCGGCGACGGAATGTCTGCAGTCTCAGCCGGCGCCGCGCGCCGTCTCCAGCACCACGAGGGGTGTCTCGCGGCTGCGCGTCGCCGCGTGCGCGTCGAGGTCGTCGCCGCCCTCGAGCGAGCGGAACACGTCCCACAGGCGCTCGCGCTCCGCGCCCTGCGCCTCGCGCGCGATCACATCGCGTCGCTCCCCGGGAAGATCGATGGATGCCGCGGGCCGGGCCTGCAGGTTCAGCCACCACGCCGGCGGCGGATCGCCCCACCCGTTCATGGCCATCGTGACGACGTTGGGGCCGTCCTCGATGTAGGCGACGATCGCGACGCGCGGCGCTCCGGAACGGCGGCCGATGGTGTGCAGGCGCATCATGCCCCAGACCTTCGAGGTCGGCGGCCGCAGACCGAGCCGTCCACCCGTGACGTTGTAGATGGCGCGGTGCACGACCCACGCGGTGCGGATGAACCAGCGCGGGGGAAGGCGCGCGGACCCCGCGGACGAGGATGCCGGGGTCTGAGGCGATTCGGTGCTCACACGTCGATCATGACGGCGTCTGCGTGAAGACAGATCGGCCGATCGGCCGATCTTCTCCGCTCGAGGCTCTGGCCGTCTCGGTGCGCCGGGCGCGCCCTACCGCAGGAGAACTCCGCTTCCGCAGGCCGTCCGGGGGGATCCGTCCTGTGGAGCGCGAACTCTCCTGCCGAAGACCTAGGCGGTGGCGGGCGTCGCGTTCAGCAGCGCGCGCGCCGAGGTGCTGCGCCGGCGAGCGACGACGATCATGGTCGCGACGAGCGCCAGCAGCGTCCAGATCACCAGGCCGGCGAGCGCGGCGCCGAGGCCCGCGGTCGAGGTGAGCGCGGCGAGCATGCCGTTGTAGGCGGGCGCGGTCGGCATCAGGCCGGCGACGCTCGAGAGCACACCCGGCACGGTCGAGACCACGCCGGTCGCGACGGTGAGCACGCCGATGAGCGCCGAGATCCAGCGCCCGGCGCCGCCGAACACTGCGACGAGCGCCTGGTTCACGGCGGCGAACGCGATGCCCGCGACGACCGACACACCGAAGAGCGCCCACCATTCGGCCCAGCCATACGACGCGGCGAGCTGGACGACGCCCGCGACGAGCGCGCCCTGCAGCGCACCGAGGCCCGCCGCCGGAGCGAACGACCGCAGCGTGAGCAACGCCGACGGCTGGCGCGACGTGAGGGCGCGGCGCGACACGGCCTGCAGGGCGATGAACGTGCCGAGCCCGCCGAACCACAGCGCGAGCGTCGCGAGCAGCGGGACCGCCGACGCGCCGAACAGCGAGGTCCCCACGCCGTCGGCCTCGACCGGGTCGGCGACGACGGACGCGAGGTCGGTCGCCTCCTGGTCGGTGTACGAGGGGAGGGATTCGGAGGCCGTCGTCAGGCCGCTCGCGAGCTCCGAGGTGCCGGTCGCGAGCTGCGAGACGCCGTCGGCGAGGCTCGTCGCACCGTCGGCCGCCTGCGTCGCACCGTCGGCGAGCTGCGAGGCGCCGTCGGCCAGGCCGGATGCGCCGTCCTGGATGCCGCTGACGCCGGTCGCCAGCTGGCCCGCCCCCGCGGCGGACTGGTCGATGCCGCCGGCGAGCTGAGTGAGGCCACCGCCGAGAGTCGAGACACCGGTGCCGATCTGCCGGAACTGGGCGGCGAACGTGGCGGTGCCCTGCGCATCGAAGGTGTCGAGTGCAAGAACGGTCCCCGAAGCGGCCGCATCCGCGCCCGTCGCCGCTTCGAGCAACGTGTCGCAGTACGCCTCCGGCGCGCCGCTGGCGACGCAGTTCTCCGCTACCGTCAGCACACCGGCGGCTGCCGTCGCCGACAGGCCGGCGACGCCTGAGACTTCCTGGGGCACAAGTCCGGTGGATTCGAGCTGCGCCGCCCCGCCGTTCACGCTGTCGGCGAGCTGCTGAGCGCCGGCCGCGGCCTCGCGGGTCTTGCCCGCGATCGTCGTCAGACCGGACTGCAGCGACGTCGCTCCACCGGCGACCTGCCCGGCGCCATCCGCGAGCTGTGACGCGCCGTCCGCCAGCTGGGTGTTGCCGTCGGCGAGCTGCGAGATGCCGTCGGGCAGCTGCGCGGCGCCGTCGGCGGCCTGGGTCGCGCCGTCGGCGAGCTGCGTGGCGCCGTCGGCTGCCGTGCCGAGCTGGTCGCCCAGCGTCGTGAAGCCGAGGAACACGTTCTCGAGGTACACGCTCGACAGCTGCGTGCCCATGGTCGATGCGGCGGCCGTGGCGACCTGCGCGGTGATGGCGTCGTCGACGATGAGGCTGTCGGGCGGTGTCGTGACCTCGATGGTGGCCTGCTCGGGCGTCGAGCCCGGAGCCGTCGACGTCGCGGCGGCCGAGAAGTTCTCGGGGATCGTGATGACCGCGGCGTAGGTGCCGTCGGCGAGGCCGGCCGCGGCATCCTCTTCGTTCGAGATCGTCCAGGTGAGGTTGCTGTCGAGCTCGTCCGATCCTTCGACCAGGCCCGCGGTGAGCTGCCGGCCGAGCGGCACGGTCTGCCCGTCGATCGTGACGGGCTCGTCTTCGTTCACGATCGCGGCGGTGAGGCTGTCCAGTCGCTCGACCGGGTTGTACAGCGCCGCGACCAGGATGCCGCCGATGACGACGGGCAGCAGCAGCACGCCGACGAGCGTCAGCCACGTGACGGGCCGGCGCGAGCGCGCGCGCTCGACGGCCGTGGTGATCCAGTTCGGGGTCATGCGTTCACCTCTGCGGTGGGGGTGGTCAGGGGGGTGCCCGGGTGCAGCGTCAGCGACGCCACCTCGGGGCGGTGCGCGTCGGCGAGGAGCGCGAGCGCGGCGCTCTCGGTGCGCGAGGTCACGATGAGCGTGAGCGCGCCATCGGCTCCGCGGCGCAGCGCGTCGGCGGCATCCCGCAGCAGCGCACCCGCCTGGTCGCGCTCGGCCGCGTCGAGGGCGTCGACGCCCTCGACGACGACGACCGTCGCCTTTCCGGCGAGAGCGCGCCGGAGCGCCGGCAGCCGGTCCTCGGCGTCACCGAGCAATGCGAGGCCGACGTGGGCACGCACCCAGGCCGCCCGCTCGGGGAGCAGGTGACCTGCCACGCGCAGCCGGCCGTCGCTCGGCGCGAGCCGTCCGGCCAGGGTGAGCGCGAAGGCCCGTGCCGCGCGCGGGTCGCCGGTGGCGATCAGGGTGCCGCCGGGCTCGACGCGGAAGGCGGCATCCTCGAACAGCACGACCTCGCCGGCCGAGCCGCCCGCGTCTGCACGGACGCCGACGCCCTCGCCGACGGCCGCGGCGGTCGTGTTCGGCTCGGGCCAGGCCTCGAGCGAGAGCTCGCGCTCGACCGCTTCGCCTTCGATGTCGAAGTGGGGGAGGATCCGGTCCAGCCACCGGGGGATCCACCACGCCTTGTCGCCGAGCAGCGCCATGACGGCGGGCACGAGCGTCATGCGCACGAGGAACGCGTCCACGGCGATGCCGACGGCGAGGCCCAGCGCGATCGGCTTGATCGACGCATCACCCTCGGGCACGAACGCCGCGAACACGGCGAACATGATGACGGCCGCCGCGGTGACGACGCGCGCCGAGGCGGTGAAGCCCGATCGCACGGCACCGAGCGCGATGTCCCTGCGGCCGCGCGTCGAGTGACCGGCGGCGGCGCGGCGGGCGTGCACGTAGTCCTCGCGCATGCGGCTGACCAGGAACACCTGGTAGTCCATCGCGAGCCCGAACAGCACGCCCATCAGGATGATCGGCATGAAGCTGATGACCGGCCCGGTGCGATCGACGTGGAGCAGCTCGGCGCCCCAGCCCCACTCGAACACGGCCGCGACGACGCCGAAGGCGGCGAGCACCGAGAGCAGGTAGCCGGCGGCGGCCTTGATCGGCACCCAGATCGAGCGGAACACGATCATGAGCAGCACCAGCGACAGCCCCACGACGAAGACGCCGAACGGCAGGAGGGCGGCGCCCAGGCGGTCGGAGATGTCGATGCCGACCGCGGTGAAGCCGGTCACCTTCAGGTCGACGCCGTATTCGTCCTCGAGCTCCGGGGCCAGATCGCGGAGCGCGCGCACGAGCTCGGCGGTCGCCGGGTCGTCGGGGGCGGTTTCGGGCACGATCTGGATGAGGCCGGTGTCGGCGGTCTCGTTCGGGGTCGCGAGCGCGACCTCCTTGACCCCGGGAACCTTCTCGACCTCGTCGGCCAAGTCAGCCATGAGGCCGAGCGGGTCGGTCGAGGTGACGATCGTGCCCGTCATGATGAGCGGGCCGTTCGCACCCGGACCGAAGTGCTCGGCCGTGAGGTCGTAGGCCTGACGCGCCTGGCTCGACTCGGGCTGCTGCCCGGCGTTGGGCAGGGCGAGGCCGAGGCTCGCGGCGGGGATCGCCATGACCCCGAGCGTCAGCACCACCGCGATGGTGGTGATGATGGGGTGGTTGGTGATCAGCAGCACCCATCGGTTCGTCTTCTTCACGGGCGCGTGGGTCGCGTCGGTCACCACCATTGCGGGGGCTGGTGCGCTCGTGTGCTGTTCGCGCGTCTCCGCAACCTCGGCGTCCGCTCGCGCGCGCCCCTGAGCCTGCTCCGAAGAAGGTCCGCTCAGCGCGTCCGAGGTCTCCGCGTCATCGCCCTCCGGTCGTTGAGCGAGCTTGCGAGTCGAAACGCCCTCGGACCCGGTTGCGTCGTGATGCGCGCGACGGCGGGGGAGCGGCATCCCACGGCGCTTCCTGCCGTGACCCCAGCCGGCGACGCGGTCCTTCGCGAAGCCGAGCAGGGCGGGCGTCAGGGTGATGGCGACGATCACGGCGATCGCGACGGCGACGGCGGCCGCGATGCCCATGGTCGTGAGGAACGGGATGCCGGCGAAGCCGAGCCCGATGAGCGCGATGAGCACCGTGACGCCGGCGAAGACGACGGCCGAGCCGGCGGTGCCGGTGGCCCGCGCGGCGGACTCCTCGGGTTCCACACCCGCGCGCACCTGGTCCTGATGCCGGGCGACGATGAAGAGGGCGTAGTCGATGCCCACGGCGAGCCCCAGCATGATCGCGAGCATCGGCGTGGTCGACGAGATCGAGGCGAACGCGGTCGAGACGTAGATGAGCGCGATCGCCAGGCCGACGCCGATGAGCGCCGACACGAGCGGGAACCACGCCACCGCGAACGAGCGGAACGTCACGATCAGCACGAACAGCGCGATGAGCACGCCCACGGCCTCGATGAGCGAGAGAGCGGGCACCGAGGTCGAGAACAGGTCGCCGCCCATGGCGACCTGCGAACCCTCGGGAAGGGTCTCCCGCAGATCGTCCGCGACGTCCTCCAGGCCCTCCTTCGTCTCGTCCGACACGTCGGTGGCCTGACCGTCGAACTGCAGCCGGATGATCGCGGCCGACTCGTCCTCCGACACCATCCCCGTGACCATCTCGTTGAAGGGGTCGGTGACGGCGATCACGCCGTCGAGGTCCTCGAGGTGGGCGACGGTGTCGTCGATCGCCGTGGCATACGGCTCCTCATCGACCTGCTCGCCGTCCGCAGCGACGATGACGAGCTGCGCGCTCGTGCCGCTCGCCTGGGGAAAGCTGCGGTCCAGGAGCGCGATGCCCTCCTGAGCCTCGGTGCCCGGGATCGAGAACGAGTTGTCGGTGCCCTTCATGAACACCAGCGCGCCGCCGCCGGCCAGCGCGAGCAGCAGCACCCACGAGACGAGCACGCGCCACGGGTGGCGGTACGTCCAGCGGCCGAGCGCATAGAGAAGGGTCGACACAGCGCCTCCGGTTCACGGATGAGGGGTTCGGGAAGTGTCGATACAGCGCTGTATCGGATACATGAGTGTATCGTAAGGCGGGTTGCCCGCCCGAACCTGTGTAGTGCGTGTGAGACTGGCCTAGTAGGAGGCCCCAATGAGCGACACCCCCCTGGTGGAGGTGGCCGGAACGTCACGGCGCCGTGAGGCGACCCGGCAGAAGCTGCTGGATGCCGCCGCCCTCGTGTTCGCCGAGGTCGGCCTGGACGCGGCATCCGTCGAGGCGATCTGCGAACGCGCGGGGTTCACGCGCGGCGCGTTCTACTCGAACTTCGAGACCAAGGACGAGCTGATGCTCGCGCTGACGGAGCGCGTCGCCGGCGAGAAGATCGACGAGGTCGCCGAGCGCGTCGCGTTGCTGCAGGAGCGCGGTGAGGACCTCGAGCCCGGCGCGCTGGTGCGTCAGCTGCTCGATGTCGCGTTCGACAAGAAGCAGGGCATCCTGCTGACGAGCGAGATCCGCACCCGCGCTATGCGCGACCAGCGCCTGGCCGAGACGTACATCGCGTGGCAGGGGGGGATGGTGGATCGTATCGGCTCGTTCATCGACGAGCTCGCCGGCACTTACGGGTTCCGGCTGCGGCTGCCCGCCTCGGAGTTCGCCGGCATCATCCTGCAGACCTGGGAAGACACGTCGGCGTTCGGGATCATGACCGGCCTCGGTGCAGCCGACCTGCAGCAGCTCGTCAACGAGCGCACCGCGCGGCTCGCCACGGCCCTGGTCGACCCGCTCTGACGCGGGCCCGCGCGGTCGTTGAGCGAGCGAGGCGCGGCCCGTCGGCTCAGCGCGTTTCGTCTCGGTCGCTGGCGCTCCCGCGCTCAATGACCGGAACACTTCTCCCGGTCGCTGGCGAGCGAGGCGCGGCCCGTCGGCTCAGCGCGTTTCGTCTCGGTCGCTGGCGCTCCCTCGCTCAACGACCGGAACACTTCTCCCGGTCGCTGGCGCTCCCTCGCGCAACGACCGGAACACTTCTCCCGGTCGTTGAGCGAGCGAAGCGAGACGAAACGCCGCGAGCCGCGACCGGACACTCCACCGCCTGGTCAGCGCCCGGAGCCGAGCACCTCGTAGCAGCGCGCGAGGCGGTCGAGCCACCACTGGCGGCGGTCGGCGGATGCCGCATGCGCGTCGAGCAGCGCGGCGTCCGGCGTGACCCGGCCCACCGTCAGTGAGCCGTGGCGCGGGATCAGCGGCGGGTCTGCGACGTCGGCGGTGAAGAGTGACGCGGTCCCCAGGCCGCAGTCGTAGTCGAGCTGGGGGAGCGCTGCGGCAAGCGCCACGCCCATCGACAGCCCCACCGAGGTGTCCAGGGCGCTGGAGACGACGGCGGGAAGCCCCGCCTCCGCCACGATCTCGAGTGCGCGCCGCACGCCCCCGAGCGGCTGCGCCTTGATCACCAGCAGGTCGGCCGCGCCCGCGCGCGCCACCGCCAGCGGGTCGGCGGCCTTGCGCACGCTCTCGTCGGCGGCGATCGGGATGTCCATGTACTTGACGCGCCGTCGCAGCTCGGCGAGCTCGTCGACGGTCGCGCACGGCTGCTCGGCGTACTCGAGGTCGAACTCGGCGAGCGCGTGGAGCGCGCGCTCCGCCTCGTCGACGTTCCAGGCGCCGTTCGCGTCGATGCGCACGCGGCCCTCCGGACCCATCGCCTCGCGCACCGCGCGGACGCGGGCGACGTCGTCCGCGAGCAGCTGACCGGCCTCGGCGACCTTGACCTTCGCCGTACGGCAGCCGTCGAAGCGTGCGAGCACCGCGGGGACGTCTGCGGCGGCGACCGCCGGCACCGTGGCGTTGACGGCGATGAGCTCACGGCGGGCGGCGGGCCGCGGCATCCGTGAGTCTTCGATGGCCGCGGCGAGCCACGTCGATGCCTCCGCGTCGTCGTACTCGGGGAACGGCGAGAACTCCGCCCAGCCCTCGGGGCCTTCGAAGAGGAGCGCTTCGCGCACGTCGATGCCGCGGAACCTGGTCGCGAGCGGCAGCGACACCACGCGCGCCGTGTCGAGGAGCTCGTGCAGGGTAGGCCGGTTCGCGTCGTTGCTCACGTCCCCATCATGCCGCCCCGGCATCGACTCCTGCGAAAGCGGGTCGGTGCTCACGCCCGCACCAGCCGCCTGGCCTACGACTCCTGCGAAAAGTCGGGTCGGCGACGGCGACGCGCCGGTGACGGATGCTGCGGCGCGGCGTGTCACGCGCCGGGCCATGCTTTTGGCTGACGATACGCAATAACAATGTGCGCTTGACGATAGTGTGTGACACACAGTACAGTGTGACGCATGAGCGAATCCGACATCCTCGAGACGCACCTGCAGGAGCTGCGTCGCGGCACCATCGTGCTGGCCTGTCTGCGGCTGCTCGAATCGCCGGGGTACGGGTACGGCCTGCTCGAACAGCTGGGGGCGCACGGCTTTCCCACCGACGCGAACACGCTTTATCCGCTCCTCCGGCGTCTCGAGAAGCAGGGCCACCTCACGAGCGAGTGGAACACCGATGAGGCGAGGCCTCGCAAGTTCTACCGCACCAGCGCCGCGGGCAAGCGCCTCGCGACCGCACTCACCGACGATTTCCGCGCGATCGCCGCCGCGATCGACGCCCTTCCCCAGGAGGACTGACATGACCAGCACCATCACCCTCACCGACCGCTACGTCGACGCGGCGATGCGCACCGTTCCCGAGGACCAGCGCGACGACCTCGCCGCAGAGCTGCGCGCCTCGATCGACGACCAGGTCGATGCGCGCGTGGCCGAGGGCGAGCAGCGCGAGCAGGCCGAGCGCGCCGTCCTCGTCGAACTCGGCGATCCTGACATCCTCGCCGCGAAGTACACCGACCGGCAGCTGTACCTGATCGGGCCGCGGTACTACCTCGACTGGTGGCGGCTGACGAAGCTGCTGCTGTGGATCGTGATCCCCTTCGCAGGGCTCGGCATCGCGATCGCCCAGACGCTGTCGGGGGCCGACATCGGCGAGGTGATCGGCACGACCGTCGTCACCATGCTCAACGTCGCGATGCACGTCTTCTTCTGGACGATCCTGATCGTCGTGATCCTCGAGCGCAGCGGCGCCCGCATGCGCAAGCCCTACGGCGGATTCTGGAAGCCCGAGATGCTGCCCGAGCCGCGACAGAGCGGTGCGGGATTCGGCGACATGGTGGCCAGCCTGGTCTTCCTCGTCGTCGCGGCGGGGGCACTCCTGTGGGACCGGTTCATCGGTTTCGTCCCCACCGAGCCCGGGCTGTCCTTCTTCAACCCGGACCTCTGGCCGTGGGTCTACGCGGCGCTGTTCGTGCTCATGGCGCTCGAGGCCGCGCTGAGCGTCGCGGTGTACTTCCGAGGACGGTGGACGGTTCCGCTCGCGGTGGTCAACGCGGTGCTGGCGCTGGCGGTCGCGGTGCCCGCTCTGGTGCTTCTCGCACGGGGCCAGCTGCTGAATCCCGAGTGGTTCGCCACGATCATCCCGGGCGGCGAGGTCGGTGCGATCATGACCGTCGTCACCGGCTTCGTGATCGCGGGCATCGCGGCGTGGGACATCATCGACGTCGCGATCAAGGCACGGCGGGGTGGCGTCGCCCGTCGGTGACCGACAGAGGAAGGAGGGGAGGAGTGCGCCTCGCACCCCTCCCCTCCTTCTAGGCTGATGCCCATGCCTCTTCTCGACACACCCGTACGGCTCGGCGTGCAGCTGCAGCCCCAGCACGCTCCGTACTCCGCGTTCCGCGACGCCGTCCTGCGTCTCGAGGAGATGGGCGTCGACGTCCTCTTCAACTGGGACCACTTCTTCCCGCTGTCGGGCGACCCCGACGGCCTGCACTTCGAGTCGTGGACCATGCTCGCCGCCTGGGCGGAGCAGACCGAGCGGGTCGAGTTCGGGGCGCTGGTGAACTGCAACAGCTACCGCAACCCCGATCTGCAGGCCGACATGGCCCGCACCGTCGACCACATCTCGGCGAAGGACGGCGTGGGCCGCTTCATCTTCGCGACAGGCTCCGGCTGGTTCGCCCGCGACTACGAGGAGTACGGGTACGAGTTCGGCACCGCCGGTTCCCGGCTCGACGACCTCGCCGCCGGGCTCGAGCGGATCGAGGCCCGCTGGCAGAAGCTCAACCCGGCGCCCACCCGCGAGATCCCCGTCATGATCGGCGGCAAGGGCGAGCAGAAGACGCTGCGCCTCGTCGCCCGGCACGCCGACATCTGGCACAGCTTCGTGCGCCCCGACGAGCTGCCCCGCAAGCTCGACGTCATCGAGCGCTGGGCCGAGCGCGAGCAGCGCGACACCTCGGGCCTCGTCATCTCCAACGAGCTGCACCAGCGCGGCGAGGGGTTCGCCGACGAGCTGTACGACGCCGGTGTGCGCCTCTTCACGCTCGGCTTCCAGGGCCCCGACTGGGACTACGACCTCATCCGGTCGTGGCTGCGCTGGCGCGACTCGAAGAACGCCTGACCTGCCCGGATCCGCGAAAGGGTAGATTCCCGCACGCCTCCGGCTGGGGCCTGTGCGGCAATCCACCCTTTCGCGCTTCGGCGGACTCCGTCTCCGTCTCCGTCTCCGTCTCCGCGGAGCATGTCCCGATTTCTGCTGATCCTGCCGCTCCTTGTGACCGGTTTCGGGACATGAGGGCCATCGATCGGGACATGCCGACGGGGGCAGGGGCCGCGCATGGGCCCGGCAGGTCGTCGATAGCCGTCACGGACGGCGGCGGGGACGGATGCCGCGACTAAACTCGCGCGGGTGACCGCTGCCTCGACCGCTCCCCGCTTCGCCCTCGACATCGACGGCGTGCCGCGTCCGGAGCGCTCGCAGCAGCTGCTCGAGGGCGTACGCGAGCGGGTCGTGATCGCCGACGGGGCGATGGGCACGATGCTGCAGCGCTACGACCTCTCGATCGAGGGCGATTTCCAGGGCCTCGAGGGCTGCAACGAGATCCTCAACGTCTCGCGCCCGGATGTCGTCGCGGCGATCCACGACGCGTACCTCGAGGTCGGCGTCGACGCGGTCGAGACCAACACGTTCGGTGCGAACTGGTCGAACCTCGGCGACTACGGCATCGACGACCGCATCGCCGAGCTGGCCGCCGCAGGGGCGCGCATCGCGCGTGAGCGGGTCGAGGCGGCCGAGTCCGTCGACGGGCGCGTGCGCTGGGTGCTCGGCTCCATGGGCCCCGGCACGAAGCTCCCGAGCCTCGGCCACACGACGTACGACAACCTGAAGCAGACGTTCGCGCTGCAGGCCGAGGGACTCATCGACGGCGGCGCCGACGCGTTCCTCGTCGAGACCTCGCAGGATCTGCTGCAGACGAAGGCCGCCATCAACGGCTGCCGACAGGCGATCGTGAGCCGCGGCATCCGTCTGCCGATCTTCGTCGAGGTGACCGTCGAGACGACCGGCACCATGCTCATGGGGTCCGAGATCGGCGCGGCGCTGACCGCGATCGAGCCGCTCGGCGTCGACGCCATCGGCCTCAACTGCGCCACGGGCCCGACCGAGATGAGCGAGCACCTGCGGCACCTGTCGAAGTACGCCACCGTGCCCGTCGCGTGCATGCCGAACGCCGGGCTTCCCGTGCTCGGGGCGAACGGCGCGCACTACCCGCTGTCGCCCGCCGAGCTCGCGACGGCGCACGAGCAGTTCGTGCGCGAGTTCGGCCTGGGCCTCGTCGGCGGATGCTGCGGCACGACGCCCGAGCACCTCGCCGCGGTCGTCGAGCGGCTCAGCCCCTTCCGCGACGCCTCCCGGTCGTTGACCGAGCGAGGCACGCGGTCGTTGAGCGAGCTTGCGAGTCGAAACGCAGAGGCGAAACGCGCCGAAGCTCTCGCGGACGCCCGGGGCGTTTCGTCTCGCTCGTTCCTCGCTCGCTCAACGACCGACGACCCCGGCGTCGCGTCGCTGTATCAGCATGTGTCGTTCCAGCAGGATGCCTCGTACCTCGCGATCGGCGAGCGGACCAACGCGAACGGCTCGAAGGCGTTCCGCGAGGCAATGCTCGAGGAGCGGTGGGACGACTGCGTCGAGATCGCCCGCGACCAGATCCGCGTCGGCGCCCACCTGCTGGACGTCTGCACCGACTACGTCGGGCGCGACGGTGCCGCCGACATGCGCGAGGTCGTATCGCGCCTCGCGAGCGCCTCGACGCTGCCGCTCGTCATCGACTCGACCGAGCCGGCGGTCATCGCAGCGGGGCTCGAGCTGATCGGCGGACGCCCGGTCGTCAACTCCGTGAACTACGAGGACGGCGACGGCCCGACCTCGCGCTTCGGCCGCATCATGCCGCTCGTGAAGGAGCACGGCACCGCCGTCGTGGCGCTGACGATCGATGAGCACGGCCAGGCCCGCACCACCGAGGGCAAGGTGCAGATCGCCACGCGGCTCATCGATGAGCTCGTCGGCGAGTGGGGGCTGCGCGTCAGCGACATCATCGTCGACTGTCTGACGTTCCCGATCGCGACCGGCCAGGAGGAGACCCGCCGTGACGCCATCGAGACGATCGAGGCGATCCGGCAGATCACCGCGAAGTACCCGGGCATCAACACGACCCTGGGCGTCTCGAACGTGTCGTTCGGCCTGAACCCCGCCGCGCGGAGCGTGCTGAACTCGGCGTTCCTGCACGAGGCGGCCGAGGCCGGGCTCACTTCGGGCATCATCGACGCGGCGAAGATCGTTCCGCTCGCCTCGATCTCCGACGAGCAGCGCAAAGTGGCCCTCGACCTCGTGTGGGATCGCCGGGAGTACGACGCCGACGGCAACGTCACGTACGACCCGCTGGCACGGATGCTCGACCTCTTCGCCGGCGTCGACACCGCGGCGCTGCGCAACCAGCGCGCCGCCGAGCTGGCCGCGCTGCCGGTGGGCGAGCGGCTCGAGCGCCGCATCATCGACGGCGAGGGCAAGGGCCTCGAAGCCGATCTCGACCTCGCACGCGAGGGCGGCCTCGCCCCGCTGCAGATCATCAACGACCATCTGCTCGAGGGCATGAAGATCGTCGGCGAGCGGTTCGGCGCGGGCGAGATGCAGCTGCCGTTCGTGCTGCAGTCCGCCGAGGTGATGAAGACCGCGGTGGCTCTCCTCGAACCGCACATGGAGAAGTCGGATGCCTCGGGCAAGGGCCGCATCGTGCTCGCGACGGTCCGCGGCGACGTGCACGACATCGGCAAGAACCTCGTCGACATCATCCTCACCAACAACGGGTACGACGTCGTCAACCTCGGCATCAAGCAGCCGATCGGCGACATCATCGCCGCAGCCGAGGAGCACAACGCCGACGTCATCGGCATGTCGGGTCTGCTCGTGAAGTCGACGGTCGTCATGAAGGAGAACCTCGAGGAGCTCCGCTCCCGTGGCCTCGGCACCAAGTGGCCGGTGATCCTCGGCGGTGCGGCGCTCACGCGCGCGTACGTCGAGGACGACCTGGCGAGCCTCTTCGACGGCGAGGTGCGCTACGCCCGCGACGCCTTCGAGGGCTTGGCCCTCATGGAGCCGCTCGTGAAGATCGCGCGCGGCGCCGACCCGGCGTCGGTCGGGCTCCCCGCGCTGAAGAAGCGGCGCCATGCGGCCGGGTCGAAGCTCACACTCACCGAACCCGAGGCGATGCCTGGGCGATCGGACGTGGCATCCGACAACCCCGTGCCCGCGCCGCCGTTCTGGGGCACGCGCATCGTCCGCGGCATCGCGCTGCACGATTACGCCGCGTTCCTCGATGAGCGCGCGACCTTCATGGGCCAGTGGGGTCTGAAGCCCGGCCGCGGCGAGGACGGCGCGTCGTACGAGCAGCTCGTCGACACCGAGGGGCGTCCGCGGCTGCGCTACTGGCTCGACCGCATCCTCGGCGAGGGCATGCTCGACGCGTCGGTCGCGTACGGCTACTTCCCGGTCGTGTCGGAGGGCAACGACGTCATCGTGCTGCACCACGGCGACGACCCCGCCGGCGTGCTCGGCACCGCCGGCCTGCTCGCACCGGACGGCGGCAGCATCGATGGGCCCTCCGCAGGCTCCGGGCGTGGCGGGGAGCTCGGCACCGAGCGCCTGCGGTTCCACTTCCCGCGCCAGCGCCGCGACCGCCACCTGTGCCTCGCCGACTTCGTCCGGGCGCGCGAATCGGGCACCGTCGACGTGCTCCCGGTGCAGCTCGTCACGGCCGGCGCGCACATCGACTCCGTCACCGCGAAGCTGTTCGCCGAAGACAAGTACCGCGACTACTACGAGCTCAATGGGCTCGTGATGCAGCTGACCGAGGCGCTCGCCGAGTTCTGGCACGCCCGCATCCGCTCCGAGCTGGGCTTCTCGGGGGAGGACCCCGCCGAGACCGCGGGGCTGTTCAAGCTGGAGTACCGCGGCGCCCGCTTCTCACTCGGCTACCCGGCATGCCCCGACATGGAGGATCGCCGCAAGGTCGTCGAGCTCCTCCGGCCCGAGCGCATGGGCGTCGAGCTCAGCGAAGAGCTGCAGCTGCACCCTGAGCAGTCGACCGATGCCTTCGTCTTCCACCACCCCGAGGCGAAGTACTTCTCGGTCTGAGGGATGCCGCGGCCTGCGGCATCCGTCATCGCTCGGTCGTCAGTCCGAGGTGAGCTGGACCGTCACGTTCGCGGGTGGGAGTCCGTTCCACAGGGCCTCCGGGGAAGCCGTGAGGAACGACGTCAGCGCGAGCACTGCGGCCAGGAGCGGCACGGCCCACAGGGCCGTCGCCGCGATGCGAAGGGTGCGGTTGATCACCGCGGTGCGGGTGGCCTTCGCGGCGGACCCGAGGGCGATGACGAAGAGCAGAGCCATCACGAACCAGGTGAACGGCGACGGGTCGAGGGTCGCGTTGTAGCAGACGGGCTCGACCGAGTCATTCAGCGGCACGCAGCCGCCGCGCGAGGCCCGGGCGAACGTCCCGTACAGCACGGCCCACACCAGGCCCCGCCGCGCCAGGGACAGGATCTCGGGAACGTAGTGCCCGACCAGCGGCATGGCGGCGGGAGGACGGCTCACAGCGGTCGTCGATGTCATGGGGCCCTTCCACTTCAACTCTTCCGTCACCGTAGAGCCTCGACCCGCCGGTGCGCCACCGGCGCGGCAGGACCCGCAGAGCTCAGCGGCTTCGCACGTCGCAGGGCGGCGAGGATCGGCCGGCCCACCACGATCAGGCCGACGACGGTCGTGATGGCGCGGAGGGTGTCCCAGCTGAGCGTCGACGTGACGAGCGAGTACAGCAGGAAGCTCGAGAGGTTGACATCCAGCGGCGCGCCGCCGTCGTACGAGATGCCGGTGCCGGACCCCACGGCGAAGGGCCAGAACCACAGGTTCATGAGCAGGCCGAAGCTGTACGACGCGATGACACCGTAGAGGCAGAGCATGGCGATCTCGGTGATGCGCGACCGAGCCCACGCGCCCGCGGGCTCCGGGCGACGCTTCAGCGGCACCTGAAGGGGGCGTGTCGATCGTCCCGGGAGCAGTCCTGCCACCGCGCCCACCCAGGCGCAGGCGAACATCTGGAACGGCGTCCACGGTCCGAATGTGCCGGTGATGAGGGTGGACAGCGCGATGGTCGCCATGCCGAGCAGCATGCCGAAGCGGGCGCCGTACGCGCGCCCGGCGAGGATCAGCAGGATGAAGACCGCCTCGACGCCGCCGACGCCGGTGCCGGCGATGCGCACCGCGGCGCCGATCGCGGCGAGCGTGCCGAGGAGGGCGAGCATGTGCGCCGACCGCACCCTGCCGTCGAGCGTCGCGATCACGACGAGCGCGGCGAGCGGCGCCAGCGCCAAGGCCGCGATCGGCACCGCGGCGTAGGCCTGCTCGGGCACGGCCGTCGCGACGAGCGGCCAGCAGAACGCCGCGAGCGCGACGAGATTGGCGACGAGCAGGGGGAGCAGCGCACGCCGAGAGGTCCGCGGGGGCGAGAGGTGTTCGCGTCGAGCGGTGGTCGCGAGCACACCCGCCGGCCGGCCGTCGGGTGTGCGGGGTGCAGCGCTGAGGGGTGGCTCCGCCATGCCGCGGTCGGCCGACGTTCGAGGCGGCACGGAGTCCGGGCCGTGGGTCGCCGCGCCGTAGGCTGCGCGCGGCATACCGGCCGGCGCGGAGGCCGCCGGTGTGTTCAGCGCACCCGCGCGCATCAGAAGCACCCGGTCGGCGCTGCCGGCGATGTCGGGCTCATGCGAGGCCACGAGCACGGCAGTGCCCGCGTCGGCGCGGGTCACCAGCGCCGCCCACACCATCTCGCGCGCCGCAGGGTCGAGGCCCCGCGTCGGCTCGTCGACCAGCAGCACGGCGGGTGCGTCCGCGAGCTGGATGGCGATGGCGAGGCAGCGCCGCTCGCCGACGGAGAGATCACGCGGATGCCCCGCCAGCCGCGCCGCGAACTCACCGCTATCCGGGTCGAGGCCGAGAAAGCCGGCGAACCGGGCGGCGGTGGCATGCTCGCCGGCCGGAAGGCGTCGTCTCGCCGCGCGCGCGGTTCGGCCGGCGGGGGAGCCCTCGGAGTCGGGGCCGACGCCGCGGTCGGTGCGCCGGGCACGGCGAGCCGCTCGCGTGTCGGCGCGGCGGCACTCGGCCGCGACGCTGTCGAAGACGAACAGGTCGTCGGAGGCATCCGGCACCAGCGCCACGCGCCCGGACGACGTGACCCGCATCCCGCGATCGGGCAGGGCCAGCGCCGCGAGCAGGCTCGACTTGCCCGCGCCGTTGGGTCCGACGAGCGCGACGATCTCGCCCGCACGCAGATCGAGGTCGGCCGACGACACGGCCACCGTCCCGCGGTGGCTGACCGTGATGCCGCGGGCGCTGAGCACCGGCTCTGCGGAGCGCCGGGACTGCGCCGTCGACATGGACTGCGCCGTCCACGCGGCATCTCGGGATTCGAAGGGCCGGGCGGGCGTCCGCGGCGCGAACGACGAGTCGCGAACGCCGGCGCTGCGCTCCGAACCGGAAGCATTCCGCTCCGTGAGCGTCCTCGACCTTCCGCCGGCCGCTCCCACCGTCTGCACCACACCGTCGTCGATGCGCAGCACCGTGTCGGCGATCCCCGACAGCGTCGCCACCCGGTGCTCGGCGACGATGACGCACATGCCCGCCTCGTGCGCCAGGGCGTCGAGCAGATCCGCGATCCGCGCCCGCGCGTCGGTGTCGAGGTCGGCGAGCGGCTCGTCGACCAGCAGCAGGATCGGGTGCTCGACGATCGCGGCGGCGATCGCGACGAGTGTCGCCTCACCGGCCGACAGCCCGCGCGTGGGCCGGTCGAGGAGCCCTGTCACGCCGACTCGCGCCGCCACCTCGGCCACTCGGGCACCCACGATCACCGGCGCGACGCCGCGGAGTTCGAGCGCGAGCCCGATCTCGTCGCGCACGCGCTCGGTCGCGAACGCCTCACGCGGATGCTGCAGCACGACGCCCAGGCGCTGCGCGAGGTCGCGAGGGGGCACCCGGTCGCGCTCGTGTCCGACGACCCGCAGCGAGCCGGCGATCCGGCCGCCGTCGGTGTGGGTGTGCAGGCCCGCGATCGCGCGCAGCAGCGTGGACTTCCCCGACCCGGTCGCGCCCGACACCAGGGTCAGCGTGCCGGCATCGAGCACGAGCTCCGAGGGGAGACGGATGCCGCGGGCCATCGGCCCGATTCCGATCGCGACGTCGTGCGCCTCGACGGGTGCGAGGCAGTCGCCGTCGAGCACGCGTCCCGCGAACCCGCGCAGCTCGAGCGCCGCAGCGACGCCCCCGGCGCGCTCGAGCGTGCGCTCGAGCAGGGGGAGCAGCATCCGTGGTCCGCCGCGCTCGCCGCGCAGCCGCTGCGCGAACCGCACCGCGCGGGCGCCGTCGGCGAGGGAAGGGAGCGTCGCCCCGGCGATGGCGAGGGCGCGGGCGATGCCCCGGAGCGGACCACGGCGCGACGCCCGCGCGAACACGCGGTTGAGGTCGACGACGGCGTTCAGCGCCCCGAACGCGAGGATGCACAGGGCGATGGGGAGTGCACTGGCTGCGGCATCCGATAATCCGTCGACCGTGACCGGACCGAGCAGCACGACGTGCGCGAACGGCGCCGGCAGCCGCACGGCCGGCAGGTCCAGCAGGACCACGCCGTCGCCGTCGGCGCCGTGGAAGAGGACGCGGTATACGACCCGGGCCACCACGAACCCTGCGGCGAGGATCGCCGCGGCACGCAGAGGACCGGGTCGGAAGGTCATGTCAGGATGTCGGCGCGGCCGGCTCGCCGTTCAGCGTGTAGACCAGCGCGAGCGACTCGCCCGGCTGGAGTTCGAGGGTCAGGATGCCCTCCTGGGCGTAGTCCCACTCGCCACCCGCGGGCTTCAGCCAGAGCCCCCAGTAGGCGAAGGCGGGCGCCATCGACTCGCAGGTCTCGAAGTGCTCCGAGCCGTCTGGGGCGGGGATCGCGACGTCTTCGGCGGGCACGCCGTTCACGCGGCACACGACCTCGTCGCCGTACTCGTCGGTGCCCTCGGTCGACACGTTCACGAGCGTGAGGGCGTCGGCGGCGGCCAGGGCCTCGTCGGTGCCGATGCACCATTCCTCGCTGTCGCCGTCTTCGAGAGCCGACGCGTCGACCGCGACGGTGATCCCCGCGTCGTCGGCGCACGCGCTGTCGAGGATCGCGACGGTCTTCGTCTGCGTGGGCGTGGGGGTCGCGTCCGGGCTGCCGGTGCAGGCGACGAGGGCGAACAGCAGGGCAGCGGATGCCGCGGCAGCGGCGACGGTGCGGAGAGTCGGGGTCACCGATCCAGGGTAGTTGCGGGCGGAGTCGTCCGGTTGCCCGATGACGCTCGCGGACGGGCGGCTCTAGGCTGGCCGGGTGAGCGTTTCGGAACTGTTCGACGAGGACGAGTGGTCGCCGGCACCGGGCCAGGGCGAAAGCGACGGGCAGGCGGGCGGCTACACCGACATCACCTCCCATGTCTCGAAGGACGGGCGCATCGCCCGCATCGCCTTCCACCGTCCCGAGGTGCGCAACGCCTTCCGCCCGCACACCGTCGACGAGCTGTACCGCGCGCTCGACATCGCGCGGCAGGACCCGCGCATCGGTGTGGTGCTGCTGACCGGCAACGGGCCGAGCGCGAAGGACGGCGGCTGGGCGTTCTGCTCGGGCGGCGACCAGCGCATCCGCGGGCGCGACGGCTACAAGTACTCCGATGACGAGGCATCCGTTCCCGCCGAGGCATCCGCTCGAGCAGGTCGCCTGCACATCCTCGAGGTCCAGCGGCTGATCCGCTTCATGCCGAAGGTCGTCATCGCGGTCATTCCGGGCTGGGCGGCGGGCGGCGGCCACTCGCTGCACGTCGTGTGCGACCTGTCGATCGCGTCGGCCGAGCACGGCCGGTTCAAGCAGACCGACGCCGATGTCGGCTCGTTCGACGCCGGCTACGGCTCGGCGTACTTCGCGCGTCAGATCGGGCAGAAGTTCGCGCGCGAGGTGTTCTTCCTCGCCGAGGAGTACTCGGCGCAGCGCGCGTACGAGATGGGCGCCGTCAACCGCGTCGTGCCGCACGCCGAGCTCGAGCGCGAGGCTCTCGCCATGGCGCGGACCATCCTCACCAAGTCGCCGACTGCCGTCCGCATGCTGAAGTTCGCGTTCAACGCGGTCGACGACGGGATGGTCGGCCAGCAGGTGTTCGCCGGCGAGGCCACCCGCCTGGCCTACGGCACCGACGAGGCCGTCGAGGGCCGCGACGCCTTCCTCGAGAAGCGCGCCCCCGATTGGTCGCCCTACCCCTGGCACTTCTGATGCTGATCGCGATCTGCAGAACTCCACGCATCTCATTGCACCGCGCCCCGCTCGGCCCCACGTGGGCCCAGGCGAACCCTGATCCGTGGAGTTGTGCAGACCGATGAAACTCGAGCCCGTCGTCGGCGACGATCCGCGCGAGATCCTCCGAGCTCTGCGCGGGGCGCTGCACGGCGCGGGTCCGGCGCTCAGCCTCGGGCTCGTGGAAGGACTGCCCGCCGAGGTTCGACCCGGCACTGCGGTGGTCGTGACGACCTCAGGGTCCACCGGCATCCCGAAGAGCGTCGTGCTCAGTCGCGACGCCCTCACCGCGAGCGCACTGGCGACCGCCGACCGCATCGGCGACGGCGCGTGGCTGCTGGCCCTCCCGGCGAGCTACGTCGCGGGACTGCAGGTGCTCGTGCGCTCTCTCGTCGCCGACCGCGAGCCGGCGATCCTCGCGGGGGCGTTCACGCCGCAGGCGTTCGCGGCCGCGGCGCTGCTGATGGTGTCGACCGACCGAGGCGAGCGCGTTCCGACCTTCACGTCGCTCGTGCCGGCGCAGCTGTCCAAGCTGCTCGACGCGGCCGAGCACGACGGTGCGGTGCTCTCGGCGCTGCGGTCGTTCGAGACGATCCTCGTCGGCGGCCAGGCGCTGCCCGCAGCGACGCTCGAACGTGCCGAGATGGCGGGGGCGCGCATCGTCCGCACCTACGGCTCGACCGAGACCAGCGGCGGCTGCGTCTACGACGGCGTGCCGCTCGCGAACGTGCGGCTGCGGATCGAGCACGGCGAGGTTCAGGTGTCGGGACCCACTCTGGCTGAGGGGTACCTGGGCGACCAGGAGCGGACGGATGCCGCCTTCCTCCGCGGGCGCGACGGCACGCGGTGGTACCGCACCGGCGACGCAGGTATCTTCGACGACGGCGTCCTGCGGGTGCGGGGCCGTATCGACAACGTCATCGTGTCGGGCGGCGTCAACGTCTCGCTCGACCGCGTCGAGCGGATCGTGCGGGGGATACCCGGACTCGACACCGCCGTCGTCGTCGGGATTCCGGACGAACGCTGGGGCGAGGCATCCGTCGTCGTCGCCTCCCGCGGCGAGGCGCTGCGCCGCAGCGAAGCCGTCCAGCTGCAGGAGGCGCGTGCCGCCGTGCAGGCCGAGATCGGCGCGCACGCGCGCCCGTCGCGGCTCGTGCTCGTCGACGAACTGGCCACGCTGCCCTCGGGCAAGCCCGACCGCGAGGCGATCCGTCGCGCCGTGATCGCCCTGCACTGACCGGCCGTCGCTGCGTCGGCGGCGCAGACACCGCTCCCGACCTGCCGTCATCCTCCCCGGTCGTCGAGCGAGCGGGGTACGAGCGAGACGAAACGCTCGCAACCCGGCGCACGCGCGAGGTTCGAGGCGTTTCGTCTCGGTCGCTGGCGCTCCCTCGCTCAACGACCGGAGCTCGAGGTCTCGGTCGCTGGCGCTGCCGCGCTCTACGACCGGAGCTCGAGGTCTCGGTCGCTGGCGCTGCCTCGCTCTACGACCGGAGCTCGAGGTCTCGGTCGCTGGCGCTGCCTCGCTCTACGACCGGAGCTCGAGGTCTCGGTCGCTGGCGCGGCGCGCTCAATCCTCGGAGTCGGGGTACGGTCCGGTCTGCACGACGCAGAAGCGGTTCCCCTCGGTGTCTTCGAGCACGACCCAGTCGGCGTCTTCGGGGTAGCCCTCCCAGTCCACCTCGCGCGCGCCGAGCCCCAGCAATCGTTGGATCTCGGCGGCCTGATCCTCGGCGTACAGGTCCAGGTGGATGCGCGGCGGGTAGTGCTGCGGGTATCCGGTGACCGACAGCGCGAGGCTCGCACCCGGTGCGGCCCAGTGGGCCTTTCCGGGCGGGTCGAGGATGACCCAGTCGTCGCTGGGCTCGCTGCGGTTCGCATATCCGAGGGCGGCGCGCCAGAATTCTCCGGCACGGCCGATGTCTTCCACCGTCAGGACCACGGATCCGATGCTCAACATGGCCCCATGATGGTGGCAGCGTCCGACATCCACAGGGGGTCGACCGAGTCACGCTGGCATGGGTGCGAGCCCTATGATGTGCATTCGTGGCAGCAACCTCCAGTAAGAAGCGTGGCGCCGCGGGCGCGAAGAAGCAGCAGCCGCGGGGAAACCCGCAGAAGGCGCGCGTATCGCGTGACCCCGCGCACATCGCGAAACCCACGGTCGGCGACTGGATCGGAGCCGCGCGCCTCCGCACCCTGCCGCTGGCGGTCACGCCGATCCTCGTCGGCACCGGTGCCGCGATCCTCGTCACCGACGTCTTCCACTGGGTGATCGCGCTCTTCTGCCTCATCGTCTCGGTGTCGCTGCAGATCGGCGTCAACTACGCCAACGACTACAGCGACGGCATCCGCGGCACCGATGACTTCCGCGTGGGGCCCGCGCGCCTCACCGCGTCGCGCAAGGTCAGGCCGCGCAGCGTGCTGCTGGTGGCGCTGGCCTTCTTCGCGATCGCGGCGGTGGCAGGCCTCGCGATCACGATCCGCACGCAGCAGTGGTGGCTGCTCGCGGTCGGCGCCGTCTGCATCATCGCCGCGTGGTTCTACACCGGCGGCAAGCGCCCGTACGGCTACTACGGCCTCGGTGAGCTCTTCGTCTTCGTCTTCTTCGGCCTCGTGGCGACGCTCGGCACCACGTGGGTGCAGGCGCTCGCGCTGCCGCAGGAGGCCTGGTTCGGCGCCGTCGGAGTCGGACTCCTCGCGTGCGCGGTGCTCCTGGCGAACAACCTCCGCGACATCGACCAGGACCGCGTCGCGGGCAAGAAGACTCTCACCGTGCTCATCGGCCGTACCGCCACACGCTGGCTGTTCACCGTGTTCGTGCTGGCGGCGTTCCTCATCGCGGCGTTCCTCGCGTTCATCGGCTACCCGATCGCCTGGCTCACGCTGCTCGCCCTGCTCGCGGGGCTCCCCGCGATCCTCATCGTGTGGACCTACCGCGATCCGCGCGAGCTCGTGGTCGCCCTCGGCCTCACCTCGCTCACGTCGGTCGCCTACGGCGCCTTCCTGATGTGGGCCTTCATCGGCTGAGGCGGATGCCACGGCCTCCGGCATCCCTTTCGCCTCCGGCCGGGGTGTCGGGTCGAGCCACGGCTGAGGGTCCGATCAAGGCCGCGGTCGCTCCACAGGAGAAACGCGCTTCAACAGGACGTTGAACCGTTCCAACCTCCTGTGGAAGCGCGGTTGACCTGTTGAGATCGCGAGCGCGACGCATCGGGAGAGCGAAGGCGCCTGCTCACCCGGTCGACGTCGGCACCGCGGCGGGCGACCGGGGTCAGGACTTGGGGGTCTCGGGTGCGTCGGGAGCGGGGGGGTCGGCGGCCGCGTCGGCCGCGGCATCCTCCGCCTGCTCGTCCGTCGCCGTGGTGCGCGAACGGTCGCGGCGCTCGGCGAGGCCTGCGGTCGCGTCCTCCAGCGGCTTGCGCAGGAAGAGCACCGAGAGGCTCAGGCCGATGAGTGCGGCGAAGATGGCGGCGAGCCAGTAGTACTCCTGCATGATCGGGAACAGCATCAGGATGCCGAACGGCACGAGGAACGCCAGCAGCCGCAGCACCGAGTAGACGATGGCCGAGCGCGCTTTCACCCGTCCATCCTACGTTCGCCCCGCCGGCGGGTTCGGCGACGGTTGCGTCACGGACCCACAGCGAAGCGCCCACGGCGGGCCCCGCCCGCCTAGGATGGGAAGATGCCTCGGGTGCTGTTGATTCTGGCCCTGGTGGCGACCGCGTTCTGGGTCTTCACCATCGTCGATTGCGCGGTCCAGCCCCCGAACCGCCACCGCGGGGTGAGTAAGCCCGTGTGGCTTCTCATCGTGGTTCTGCTTCCGGTCCTCGGCGGCATCCTCTGGCTCATCGTGGGGCGCATGCGCGCTTCGACCGTCGCCGCTCGCCGCGCGCCGGACGACGACCCCGAGTTCCTCGGTCGCATCGGCAGCATCAGCGATCAGGACGAGCGCATCCGCCGTCTCGAGGAGGAGTTGGCGCAGCTCGACTCCGAGAGCGCCGACCCGCGGTGGAACCCGCCGGGCGGACCCGCGGCATCCGATGACACCACCGCCCCGGGCGGCACCCCGCCGGGAACGGCCGCCGCCGGCGGTGCTCCCGCGCCGGGAACCCCGCCGTCGAAGCCGCCGACCCGGCCCGCCGAGGGCGATGACGACGCCCGCGGTCAGCGCGGGGCCATCGGCTGACGTGACCGGCACGCCCCGCGCCGAGGGCGCGCTCGACTCCGCGCCCGCGACCGACGCCGCCGCGGCTCTGCTGTGCCGGCTCGTCGAACTGGGCGTGCGCCACATCGTGCTGAGCCCCGGCTCGAGGTCGCAGGCGCTCGCGCTCGTCGCCGCCGAACTGGAGCAGCGCGGCGCGGTCCGCCTGCACGTGCGCGTCGACGAGCGCGTCGCCGGCTTCACGGCTCTCGGCATCGGACGGGAGACACGGATGCCGGCGGCCGTGGTCTGCACGTCGGGCACAGCGGTCGCGAACCTGCTGCCGGCCGCGCTCGAGGCGCATCACGCCGGCGTGCCGCTGCTGCTGCTCACCGCCGACCGGCCGCCCGAGCTGCGCGGCGTGGGCGCCAACCAGACCACGCGCCAGCCCGGCATGTTCGCGCCCACGGTGCGGCTCGAGGCCGACGTCCCCGTGCCCGAGACCATCGACCCGGACGGCGCGCACGAGCAGAGCGCGATGCTGCGGGCGCTCGCCGAGGAGGCCGTCGCCGCCGCGCTCGGCGCGGGCACGCGCGCGCCGGGACCGGTGCACCTGAACCTCCCGTACCGCGAGCCCTTGGCGGGGGTGCTGCCCGCGTGGATGGGCGTGCCCGCGACCGAGCTCGAGACGACGGCCGACGACGACCCCGACGGGCCGCCGGTGGAGCCGGAGGCCGAGGACGAGGCATCCGGAGCGCTCTACCAGGGCGGTGGGGGCATCGGCGAGGCCGACGTGCCGACCGAGCCCGAGGATGCGCCGCTCGTCCTCGAACGAGGACCACGCACGATCGTCCTGGCCGGGGCCGACGCCGGCCCCGACGCGGAGCAGCTCGCGCACGTGGGCGGATGGCCGCTCATCGCCGAGATCGTGAGCGGTGCGCGCTTCGGGCGCCACCTCGTGCACGGATACCGCGAGCTGCTGAGAGACTCCGAGCTCGGCGGGCGCATCGAGCGCGTGGTCGTGCTGGGGCATCCGACCCTCAGTCGCGAGTCCGCGGCACTGCTGTCGGATCCGGCTGTCGAGATCGTGGCCGTGCGCGGGCCCGGCGAGCCGCTCAACCTCAACGGCGCGACGTTCGCCGCCGACCGCATCGCCGTCGCGACCGGCGACCCCGACGGCGCCTGGCTCGGGGAGTGGCTGCAGGCGTCGCGCGCGGCATCCGTCGATCTCACGCCGCCCGCTCCCGACGCCGACGGCCTGTCGTCCGCGGTACCGGAGGAGCGGCTGGGCGCCATCGCCGCCGAGCTCGAGGTCATCCGCGCGCCGCTCGATCGCGCGGCGCTGGCCGACGCTGTGTGGCGGGCCACCTGGCCCCACGATCGGCTGGTCTTCGGCTCGTCCCGTCTGGTGCGGGTGGCCGATCAGGTGCTGCCCGGCAAGAAGGTCCCGGTGCACGCCAATCGCGGGCTCGCCGGCATCGACGGCACCATCGCCACGGCGACCGGCATAGCGCTGGCCAGCCAGTCCGCCGGTAGTCCGGGCGTCACTCGCGTGCTGCTCGGCGATCTCGCTGTGCTGCACGACGTCGGAGCGCTGCTCCTGCCCCCGGACGAGGAGGAGCCGCGCCTGCAGCTGGTGGTCGGCAACGACGGCGGCGGCACGATCTTCGACGGACTAGAGGTGGCCGCCGTCGCAGGCTCCCACGTCATGGACCGTGTGCTCTACACGCCGCACGAGGTGCACCTCGAGCAGCTCGCGCTCGCCTACGGCTGGGAGTATCGCCGCGTCACGACGCGGTCCGCCCTCGACCAGGCGCTCACCTCACCGGTCGAGGGACGCCAGCTCATCGAGGTTCCGCTCGAGCGCTGAGCCGGCCGGTCAGCCGACGCGTCCACGGCGTATTCGGCGCGGCCTCGCCGTCAATCCTGGTCTCCGCGCGCTGCCGCACGCCATGATGGCTCCATGATCGCCTCGAGTCAGAAGCACTGGATCGGCGACGTCGCCGATCTCCTCAGGGTCGGCGAGGGCTTCGTCCTCGCCGACGTCGACACCCGTTCGACGCCGGGATATGCGAAAGACAAACTGCACGCCGCCGAAGACCTCAAGACCGGGGCTGACGAGCTGGACGAATACCAGGAGCGGCTGTTCGCGCGCAGCCGCGTCGATGCGACGGATGCCGCCGTGCTGCTCGTGCTGCAGGCCATGGACTCCGCGGGCAAGGGCGGCATCATCCGGCATGTGGTCGGCTCGGTCGATCCGCAGGGCGTCGTGCTCTCGGCGTTCAAGAAGCCGACTCCAGAGGAGCTCGAGCACGACTTCCTCTGGCGGGTGGAGCAGCGAGTGCCGGTGTCGGGCCTCATCGGCGTCTTCGACCGCTCGCACTACGAAGACGTGCTCATCGGCCGGGTGCGCGAGCTTGCGCCGGCCGACGAGATCGAGCGCCGCTACGGTGCGATCAACGACTTCGAGAAGCGCCTGACCGACACCGGCACGCGGATCGTGAAGGTGATGCTGCACATCTCTCCCGAAGAGCAGAAGTCGCGGCTCATGCAGCGGCTCGACCGCCCCGACAAGCACTGGAAGTACAACCCGGGCGACGTCGACGAGCGTGAGCTGTGGCCGTCGTACATGGCGGCGTACCAGACCGTCTTCGAGCGCACGTCGACCGATCACGCGCCGTGGCACGTGGTGCCCGCCGACCGCAAGTGGTACGCGCGCCTCGCGGTGCAGCACCTGCTGCTGGAGGCGCTCGAAGAGATCGACCCGCACTGGCCGGCGGCGACCTTCGACGTCGCGGCCGAGAAGAAGCGGCTCGCCGCGAGCTGAGCGCGCCTCTCCCGCGCAAGCGTTCGCGACGGGCCGGCCCGAGATGACAGAGTGAACGGCGTGACTTCGATCCAGACGCAGGCAACCCCCGACTATCGCGACACCGGCCTCGTGTTCCCTCCCGGGTTCACGTTCGGCTCGGCGACGGCCTCGTATCAGGTGGAGGGCGCGTTCGCCGAGGACGGCCGCGGCCCGTCGATCTGGGACACGTTCTCGAAGACGCCCGGCAAGGTGTGGAACGGCGACACGGGCGATGTCGCCTGCGACCACTACCACCGCTGGGAGAGCGATCTCGACCTCATGGCCGAGCTCGGCCTCGGCGCCTATCGCTTCTCGATCGCGTGGCCGCGCATCCAGCCGACCGGCACCGGCGCCGTGAACCAGGCCGGCATCGACTTCTACTCGCGGCTCGTCGACGGGCTGCTCGAGCGCGGCATCCGTCCCGTCGCGACGCTGTACCACTGGGACCTGCCGCAGACGCTCGAGGATACCGGCGGCTGGGCGTCGCGTGCGACGGCCGACGCCTTCGAGCGCTACGCCGAGATCATGGGGACGGCGCTCGGCGATCGCGTGCACACCTGGACGACGCTCAACGAGCCCTGGTGCTCGGCGTACCTCGGCTACGGCCAGGGCGGGCACGCCCCGGGGCGCCATGAGCCCGCTGCGGCGCTCGCCGCGGTGCACCACCTGAACCTCGCCCACGGCCGTGCCGTGCAGGCGCTCCGGGCCACCTCGGCCGGTGACCCGCAGTACTCGGTCACCCTCAACTTCCACGTGCTGCGCGGCCAGGGCGACGGGGCGACCGAGGCCATGCGGCGGATCGACGCGCTGGCCAACCGGGCGTTCACGCACCCGATGCTGCGGGGCGAGTACCCGGCGGATCTGCTCGAGGACACGGCATCCGTCACCGACTGGTCGTTCGTGCAGGACGGCGACCTCGCCGCCATCCACCAGCCGATTGACGTGCTCGGCGTCAACTACTACTCGACGGCGACCGTGCGGCTGTGGGACGGCGTGTCGGCGAAGCAGATGAACGACGGGCACAAGGGCGCCGCGGGCGGTACCGCGTGGCCGGGCAGCGACCAGGCCGTGGAGTTCGTCGAGCAGCCGGGGCCGTACACCGCCATGGGCTGGAACATCGCACCCGAGGGGCTCGAGGAGCTGCTGGTGTCGCTGTCGGAGCAGTTCCCGAATCAGCCGCTGATGGTGACCGAGAACGGCGCCGCGTTCGACGACGAGGTGGACGACGACGGCTCGGTGCCGGACCCGCAGCGGCTGGACTACCTGCGGCGCCACTTCACGGCTGCGCACCGGGCGATGCAGCGCGGGGTCGATCTGCGGGGGTACTTCGTGTGGTCGCTGCTCGACAACTTCGAGTGGGGCTACGGGTACGCCAAGCGCTTCGGCATCGTGCGCGTCGACTTCGACACACTCGAGCGCACCGTCAAGGACAGCGGGCTCTGGTACGGGCAGCTGGCTCGCAGCGGCACCATCCCCGCGTGACTCCCGGAGCGGGGCGCCCGACCACCCACCCGTGAGGGGGCGCGCTCAGGCGAGCGCGTCGACGATCGGCCGGAACTTCACCCGGGTCTCGAGCAGCTCCGTCTCGGGATTGCTCTGCGCGACGATCCCGGCGCCGGCGTGGGCGACGACGGGAATGGTGTCGCTGTAGGTCGCGTGCCTCCGCGCCGGCTCCGCGCCGATCTGCGCGCACCGCAGTGCGATCGCCCACTCGCCGTTGCCGTCGCCGTCCACCCAGCCGACCGGGCCGGCGTACCGCCGGCGGTCGAACGGCTCGAGCGTACGGATCAGATCGAGCGCGGTGTTCCTCGGGGTGCCCGCCACCGCCGCGGTCGGGTGCAGGGCAGCCACGAGGTCGAGCGCCGATGCGTGGTCGGCGAGGTCTCCCGCGACGTCCGTTGCGAGATGCCACAGGTTCGGCAGCTTCAGCGTGAACGGCTCGGGGTCGGCGCGCAGGTGGCGGACGTGCGGGCGGAGCGTCTCGAGCACGCTCTGCACGGCGTAGCGGTGCTCGTCGAGGTCCTTCCCGCTGTGCGCGAGGGAGGTGGATGCCGCGGTGTCGTCGTGCGCGTCGGTGCCACGCGGGATCGTGCCGGCGAGCACCCGCGCCGTCACCACGCCGCGCGAGGCCGTCACCAGGGTCTCGGGGCTCGCTCCGATGAGTCCGTCGACGGCGAAGGTCCACGTGTCGGGGTAGTCGTCGGCGAGGGCGCGGACGAGGCGCCGCAGGTCTGCGCCCGCGGGGATCGTGCCGACGAGGTCGCGCGCGAGCACGACCTTCTCGAGCTCGCCGCGCACGATCGCGTCGACGGCCTGCCGCACGGCGGCCTGGTAGCCGGCGGGGTTCAGGGTGCCGGGGCCGAGCGTCGCCGACCAGTAGGGCCCGTACGGCGTCGGCTCGACGGGACGCTCCTGCAGCTCGGCGGACGTGAAACGGATCCGCGTCACCCACGACCGGCCGTGATGACGGCCGACCACGGCCTGCGGAACGATGAGGCGACTCGTGCCCGTGGAGCGCTCATCGAAGACGAGCGTGCCGAACGCGACGAGGCCCGTACCGGGGAGGCCGAGCGGATCGTCGATCTCGGCCGATGCGGCGATCTGCCGCCAGGCGTCGGCCGGGGTGGGCAGCGCCGCCGCGTCGGGGGCGGACGCGCTGTGCGGACCCCGCTCATAGCCGCCGACGACGCCGATGCCGACGATCCCGTCACCTCTGCGCAGCCACGCGAGGGGTTCGTCGGCAGACGCGTACGTGAGCAGGTCGTCGACGTGCTCGATCTCGCGAGTCTCGACCACCAGCTGGGGCGGGCGGAGCGCAGATGTCACCCCTCCAGCCTAGACTCGCGAGGTGACCGCGGACGCCGACGAGCAGCCTCATCAGAACCATCTGGACCGACCCGCGGTCGGGACCGCGCTGCAGTTCCGCTGGCGCAAATGGGACGGCGGCGCCCACTGGGTCAACGACGAGATCTACCTCGGCAGCGATCGCTGGGGCGATTGGCTCGGCCAGCCCGCCGGGTGGCGCAACACGCGACCAGGCCGCGCATTCGCCGCCGAGCACGACAGCGTCACGCTGGTGCCGCCGAGCGGCGACTTCGCCTACACGCACAACGCCGCCCCGCACCCGACCCGCGTGTACATCGACATCGCATGGGATGTGCGATGGGATGCCGGCCTTCCGACCGGGATCGACATGGACCTCGACGTCGTCCGGCGTGAGCCGGCCGAACCGTACCTCGACCGCGACGGCGTGCTGCGCAGCCCCGGCGACGTCTATATCGAGGACCGCGACGAGTGGGATGAGCACCGCGCCGCCTACGGCTACCCGCTCGAGCTGGTCGAGCGGCTCGAGTCCGTCGCGGTCGAGCTCGAGGGGCGCGTGCGCGAGGGCGCTCCTCCTTTCGACGACACGACCGCCCTGCGCTGGCTCGCCCGCCTGGCCGCGCTGCCGCCGGTGGCGCAGCCCGCGCCCGCGGACTTCGCCGACGCCGACGAACCCGCCCAAGCCGCAGCCGCCGGCCACGACCCTGCCCCGCCCGGCAGCGCGGCCTAGACTCGAACACGTGGCATCCCACCCCTCCGACCATGAGCCGAACCGCGCCGACCTGCATAAGGATCCGTCGCGCGTGAGCGGCATGTTCGACCAGGTCGCCGCCGGCTACGACCGCACGAACACGGTGCTGAGCATGGGCAACGACCGGTTCTGGCGCGCCGCGACGACCCGCGCCATCCACCCGCAGCGCGGGCAGCGCATCCTGGACCTCGCGGCCGGCACCGGAGCGTCGAGCGTCGCCCTCGCCGGCAGCGGGGCAGAGGTGGTCGCCGCCGACTTCTCGCCCGGCATGATCGCGGAGGGCGAGCGCCGCCATGGTCCGAAGGCGTCAGGCGGCGGCATCCGCAATCTCTCGTTCGTGCAGGCCGACGCGACCGCGCTGCCGTTCGGCGACGACGAGTTCGACACCGTCACGATGTCGTTCGGCCTCCGCAACGTCAACGAGCCGAAGAAGGCGCTGCGGGAGCTGCTGCGCGTGACCAAGCCCGGTGGGCGGCTCGTGATCTGCGAGTTCTCGCAGCCGCCGTCCAAGACGTTCAACGGTCTCTACCGCTTCTACAACGACCGCGTGCTGCCGGTCGTCGCGAAGACGGTGAGCTCCAACGCCGAGGCGTACGACTACCTCAATGAGTCGATCCGCGACTGGCCCGACCAGCGAACGCTGGCGGCGTGGATCCGCGAAGCGGGCTGGACTGACGTCGCGCACCGCAATCTCTCGATGGGCATCGTCGCCCTGCACCGGGGCACGAAGCCCGCGGACGGGGCCAAGAAGCCCACCGGTCGTTGAGCGAGCGAAGCGCGACGAAACGTCTTCGGTCGGCTGAGAGCGTTTCGTCTCTGCGTTCGACTCGCAAGCTCGCTCAACGACCGCGTTCCTCGCTCGCTCGGCGACCGGGGAACATGCGAGGACCGGGACGAAACGCGCCCCCAGGTAGGCTGGGCGTGTGACACCGACAGCGCCGGGCTCCCATATCGCGGGCAAGCTGGGCCTGACCGACCGCATCTTCGCCGGAGCGCGATCGCGCACTCTGCTCAAGACCGTCGAGGCAGGCCTGAAGCGCGTCGACAGCGCGCTCGAGCGCGAGCTGCGGGTGGCAGACACCCTCGCCGACGCCACCAGCCGCTACCTGTACGACGCAGGCGGCAAGCGCGTTCGTCCGATGCTGGCGCTGCTGACCGCCCAGCTCGGCGACGGTGCGACCGACGAGGTCATCCAGGCCGCCACGGCTCTCGAGATGACCCACCTCGGCTCCCTGTACCACGACGACGTGATGGATGCCGCCGACAAGCGTCGCGGAGTGCCCAGTGCCCATGCGGTGTGGGGCAACAACGTCGCCATCCTCACCGGCGATCTGCTGTTCTCCCGCGCGAGCCAGATCATGGCCCGACACGGCGACCGTGCCATCCGGCTGCAGGCCGACACGTTCGAGCGTCTGGTGCTCGGGCAGATGCACGAGACGGTCGGTCCGTCCGAGACCGACGACCGCGTCGAGTTCTACCTGCAGGTGCTCTCCGACAAGACCGGCTCGCTGATCGCCGCCGCGGCGCAGTCGGGCGTGATCTTCTCGAACGGGCCGGAAGAGTTCGAGGCGCCGATGGTGACCTTCGGCGAGAAGGCCGGGGTGGCATTCCAGCTGCTCGACGACGTGATCGACCTGTCCGCCGACCCCGACGAGACCGGCAAGGTGCCCGGCACCGATCTGCGTGCCGGCGTGCCGACCATGCCCTACCTCGTGCTCGGAGAGCGGAAGGATGCGGCATCCGTCGAGCTGCGCGCCCGGATCGACGACGGCGTCGCCCGCATCGCCGACGGCGCCGATCCCTCGATCCTCGACGAGCCGCTCGCGCGGCTGCGCGATCACGAGGCGACCGAGGCCACCCTCGACCTCGCCCACGCGTGGTCGAGCCAGGCGATCGAGGCGCTCGCACCCCTCCCGAACGGCGCCGTGCGCGAAGCCCTGACCCGATTCGCTCAGGCCGTCGCCGACCGCTCCAGTTAGACGTTCCCGCGTTTCGTCTCGCTTCGCTCGCTCAACGACCGGGGAGTGCGACGAGCCGAGTTCCCGAAAGGACCATCATGACCAAGCTTCGGCTGGCGATCGTCGGTGCAGGACCGGCAGGCATCTACGCCGCCGACATCCTGCTGAAGGCCGAGCGCAGGTTCGACGTGTCGATCGACCTGTTCGAGCAGCTGCCCGCCCCATACGGCCTCGTCCGCTACGGCGTCGCCCCCGACCACCCGCGCATCAAGGGCATCATCACGGCCCTGCGCGAGGTGCTCGACCGCGGGGACATCCGCATCTTCGGCAACGTGCGCTTCGGTGAGGACATCACCCTCGACGACCTCAAGCACCACTACCACGCGGTGATCTTCGCCACCGGCGCCATCCGCGACACCGACCTCGACATCCCCGGCATCGATGCCGCCGGCTCGTACGGCGCCGCCGACTTCGTGAGCTGGTTCGACGGGCACCCCGATGTGCCGCGCGACTGGCCGCTGGATGCGGCATCCGTCGCGGTCCTGGGCAACGGCAACGTCGCCCTCGACGTGTCGCGCATGCTGGCCAAGCACGCCGAGGACCTGCTGCCCACCGAGATCCCCGACAACGTCTACGAGGGGCTCGCAGCGTCGAACGTCACGGACGTGCACGTCTTCGGTCGCCGCGGGCCCGCGAACGTGAAGTTCACGCCGCTGGAGCTCCGCGAACTCGGCGAGCTGCGCGACGTCGACATGGTCGTCTACGACGAGGACTTCGACTACGACGACGCGGCGCACGCCGCCATCGCGAGCAACAAGCAGGTCATGGTGATCGATCGTGTGCTGCAGTCGTGGCGCAAGCGCGACTCGGTCAACAACGCCGGCGGCACGGCGTCTCGCCGCCTGCACCTGCACTTCTACGCCAAGCCCGTGGAGGTGAAGAAGGATGCTGAGGGCCGCGTGTGCGCCCTCGTCTACGAGCGCACGCGCCCCGACGGCGAGGGCGGCGTCGTCGGCACCGGTGAGATGCGCGAGGTGCAGATCCAGGCGCTGTACCGGGCCGTCGGCTACTTCGGCTCGCCGCTGCCCGGCGTGCCGTTCGACAAGCGGCACGGGGTCATCCCGAACCGCGAGGGCCAGGTGCTGAGCAAGGACTCGAACCAGCGCGTCAATGGCGTGTACGCCACCGGCTGGATCAAGCGCGGACCCGTGGGCCTCATCGGCCACACCAAGTCCGACGCGATGGAGACCATCCGCCATCTGATCAACGATCAGGGCACGTGGTGGCAGCCGGCCGACCCCTCGGAGGCGTCCATCCCTGAGTTGCTCGCCTCGCGCGGTGTGGCGTGGACCGACCTGGAGGGCTGGCACCGCCTCGACGAGCACGAGGTCGCGCTCGGCGCGCCGCACGAGCGTGCGCGCGTCAAGGTCGTCCCGCGCCACGAGATGGTGACGATCTCGCGCGGCGAGTGAGCGAGCCCGCCCGAGTCTGGAATCGCGCAAGGGTAGATTTCCGCACGCTGCCAGCCGGACGGAGCTGCGGGAGACCCTCGAAGCGCGTCGCCCCCTAGGCTGAGGCCATGGCCGGGACGACTGCGGCGTGGGTCCCCGACATCCTCGGGAAGCCGTTCGAGCAGCTGACGCTGCCGCTCGGCGTGACCGGGGAGCACGGGGCGCTCGTGGCCACGCTGGTGCGCAGCATCCCGAATCCGCTGGCGACCGCGTTCGCGCCGCTGCGGGACGTCGACGTGCTGTATGTGCACGGCTGGTCGGACTACTTCTTCCAGCGCGAACTGGCAGATTTCTGGACGCGACGCGGCGCACGGTTCTATGCGCTCGACCTGCGCCGCTACGGTCGGAGCCTCCGCGACGGCCAGTCTCCCGGCTACATCGACTCGCTCGACGACTACGACGCCGACATCGGCGCCGCACTGCGGGCGATGGGACACCATGTGCCCGCCGCGGAGACCGCGGTGGCGCAGCGCACGCACGTGCAGTCGCGCGAACCGGACAGGCCCGAGCGGCGCCGCGGCCGCCGGCTCGTGCTCATGGGACATTCGACCGGCGGCCTCACGCTCACCCTCTGGGCCGACCGTCATCCAGGTCTCGCCGACGCCCTCGTGCTCAACAGCCCGTGGCTCGAGCTGCAGCTCGGTCCGCTGGGCCGCCAGGCGCTCGCACCGCTGGTCGACATGCGGGCCCGGATCGATCCGCGGGGAACGCAGCCGGCCGTCGACTTCGGCTTCTACACGCGTGCGCAGGATGAGATCGGCACGCTCCCGCATGGCGATCATCGCGCGCTGTGGCGGCCTGACCGGGGTTTTCCGACGGCACCCGGCTGGCTGTCCGCCGTGATGGCAGGGCACCGCCGCGTCGCGGCGGGCGTCGACGTCGGCTGTCCCACCATGGTGCTGCTCTCGAAGGCCTCGACGGCGCCGCTCTCGTGGCGCGAGTCGATGACGTCGACGGACTCCGTGCTGGTCGTCGACGACATCGCCCGCGCGGCGACGAAGCTCGGCGAGCTCGTGACGATCTCGCGCATCCCCGGGGCGATCCACGACGTCTTCCTGTCGCGTGACGAAGCGCGCGAGCGGGCGTACGATGCTCTCGACCGCTGGGTGACGGGCTACGCCGTACCGGACTGACGGACGCGAAATGTCCCCCGAAGAGGGGACAG
The DNA here is from genome assembly GCF_010634855.1 of Microbacterium sp. B35-30. Taxonomy (GTDB): domain Bacteria; phylum Actinomycetota; class Actinomycetes; order Actinomycetales; family Microbacteriaceae; genus Microbacterium. The sequence continues at coordinate 255,751 of NZ_MWLQ01000018.1, forward strand.
CACATACTTGCCGGCCGGGTTACCCTTTAAGGGAGATGTCCCCAGCATCTCAGGGAAGGCCCTCCCCAAGAATCCTTCCCGAACCGTCGTCCAGCGCCGCTGACCGGGGGGTTGGTAGCGAGAGCAGGCGACGTCAGGCCCCGGGTGTCCCCAGCATCCGGGGCCTTTTACCGTCTCTTCGACTACCGCCGCTTCGAGGTCTTCGGCATCTCGGTGCCGCGCGCGAGCACGCGGATGAGCAGCACGTACGTCGTGAGCGAGAGCACGTAGCCGGCGAGGTAGACGACGAGCTCCTGCGCCAGGAACCGGCTGTAGTCGAGCTCGCCGTCGACGACCGCCGGCGAGCTCTGGCTGAGGAGGTAGGCCGCGGTCTGGCCCGCGGCGAAGATCGCCAGCAGGGCGAGCACCGCGAGGAGCGCGAACCAGATCCGGCTGCGCCACACGCGGGCGGTCGCGGCCATCGCCGTCGCGGCCGTCCACGCAGGCACCTCCGGGTCGAGCCACCCGTTCACCGTGGGGATCAGGATGATCGCCGCGATGAAGAGGCCGTTGAGAAGGGTGCCGCCGACCCCGGTGAATGCGGTGTCGTCGATGTCGCCGCGCACGAACGTCGGGACGAGCAGGATGACCAGCACGGGAACCGTCGCGACGACGGCTGACAGCACGGCCCGGAGAAAGCGCATGGCCCGAGTGTAGGGCGGCGGGGCCGAGACGTTCTCCCGCCATCACGAGGCGAGCGTGAGGATCGCCGAGGCGACGGCCTTCGGTGAGGAGTGCTGTGCGACATGGTGGTGTCGCGGGATGAGTACGAGCTTGGCCGCCGAGGCACTCCGGCGCAGTCGCCGGCACCATTCGAGCCCGGCGATCGGGTCTGCGCCGCCCCGGATGATGAGGAGGGGCACGGCGAGGTCGGGGACGCGATCTTCCAGCCGGTAGGCGAGCATCTGCCGCAGCTGCGCCAGATACCAGGGGATCCCGCAGCGCAGGTAGTCGGTGAACACGATCACGTTCACCGACGGAGGCTCGCCCAGGGTGTCGACCGCGAGCGCGCGCGTCTGGCCGATCATGGTCCGATAGCGCTCGTCGGCGACCGGACCCATCGCCACCACCGTCCTGACGAGGTCGGGACGCTGGAGGGCCGCCTCGACGACCCATTGGCTTCCCATCGAGTGGCCGAGGAGCACGACCGGTCCGACGTCGAGTCCTGCCACGACGCGCCCGAGCGCGTGTGCCATTTCAGGCACGTCCAGGTCGCGGCGGGGCTTCGGCAGTCCGCCGAAACCCGGGAGATCGATCGAGAACACGGTGCGACGCGCTGCCAGCTCGTCGTGCAGCCGTGAGAGGTAGCGGTGAGACACGCCGATGCCGTGCACGAGCACGATCGCGGGCTCACCGCTCTCCGGTGCAACGGACGACAGCACCCGGAACACGAGGTCACCGACATCTACCCGGCGCTCGGCCGGTTGCACCCGGTCAGGCATGGGCGTCTCGCTCCGCGGGGACCGCGTGCCACTCGTGCTCAGCCGACGCCATCCGGTCATGCTACGGCGTGCGTGCGCGGGCCCGGCAGCCGTTGACAAGCCTCATTTCCGCCGCCTCTTCGTCGCTTCCCGCTTGCCCGGTGTTCACCCGGCAGGGCCAGCGTGTCCAGCGGGCGTGCACCCCGAATCCCCACCGGCAGTCGCGCGCCCTCCACTCCAGAGGAAAGGACGGCGCGCGCATGCGGCCGAGTTCGAGACGCCCCGACCCCAGCGGGGCGCAACGCACGCACTGGACCAAGGCGGGGGTGACGGCTGCGGGCATCGCGGCCGCGCTGCTCGTCACCGCACTGGCGGCACCCGCGGCATCCGCCGCGCCGCTCGCCCCGGCGAAGCCGGCCCCTGAGGCGCCGCCCGTCGCACCGACGCTGACGCCGGCGGACGGCGCCTGGCTCGAGGGAACGGTGACCGTCGCCTCCGACCCCACCACCGCAGGCGATCCCGTGACGTCCCTCACGATCGACGGCCAGGAGCTGACTGCGACGTCGACGCCTGGCCAGTCGCACCTGCTGTTCGACGTCGGCAGCAACTCGGCCGCTCTGTCGTACGCCAACTATCTCGTCGTGAACGGGCACCGCATCGACCAGGACCGCACGTGGGTGTCCGAGAGGGTCGACATCCCGGTCCCGAACGACTGGCTCGTCACAGGCGAGAACACCATCGAGATCTTCGCCGGCACCGCCGATGCGGCGTGCGGCGTGAACTACGACGACTTCGTCGTCACGGACGTCAGCCTCGAACTGCTCGGCGAGGTCGCCGACGGTGAGGACAACCCGTTCACTCTCAACTTCGGCGACGGGGACTGCGGCACGCAGACAGGCGACATCACCCACGCGGAGCTGTCCTTCTTCGTGCTCGGTGACCCACTCGCCTCGACCGGCCTGACGGCCGAGGTCGACACGACCGCGCTGGCCAATGGACAGCACGAGATCGTCGCGACGAGCGCCGCCGGCGGCACCGTCGCGCACGCCGTCTCGGTCAACAACGCGCCGGTCGGCGCGCCGCAGGTCTCGCCGGAAGACGGCACCCTGACCCGCGGCGTCCAGACGGTGTCGGCATCGCTCCCAGCCAGCGGCGACGGCGGCGTGAGCGCCCTCACGGTCGACGGCGCCCCGGCTCCTGCGACGGTCTCGCTCGGGGCGGGTTCGTCGATCTTCGCGTTCACGGTGGGCTCGAACTCGATCGAGCACCGCTACCAGAACCACCTGCTCGTCAACGGGCACAAGGTCGACATCCTCGGCGACTGGGTCAGTCAGCGGGTCGAGGTGCCGGTTCCCAACCGCTACCTCGTTCCCGGTGAGAACGCGGTCGCCATCGTCGCCGGCGACGTGAGCTCGAGCTGCGGCGCGAACCTCGACGACTTCACCATCACCGAGCTCGCACTGCAGGTCAGCGGGGGCACGGCGACCGGTCAGGATGTCGCTGCGTCGTATTCGATGGGCGACGGCAGCTGCGGCTCCTCGACGACCGCCCTCGCCCGGGCAGACACGACCTGGACGGTCGACGCTCCCGCCGTCTCGACCCTGCCGACCCTCGGTTCCGGCGAGGCGACGTTCAGCTTCGACGTCGGGACCAACTCGATCGACGACGTGTTCGCCAACATGCTCTACGTCAACGGCATCCCTCAGCTGCTCGGCGGCGTCTACGTGGGCGAACGGGTCGACATCGTCATCCCGAACGACTGGCTGCTGCCCGGTTGGAACACGATCGACGTCGTGACCGGCACCATCGGGACCGGCTGCAACCGCGATGACTTCACGATCTCCAACCTCGCGCTCACCCCCGCCGCCGGCACCGCGACGGGTCAGCGCCTGAAGCCGTCGTACGCGATGGGAGACGGCACCTGCGGTTCGAACGTCAACTCGTTCGCCGAGATCGACGTCCACTTCCTGGTGACGGATGCCTCGCCTCAAGGCCTGCGCGCAGAGATCGACACCGCCGCCCTCACGGACGGTGCCCATACGATCGCCGCCACATCGACGACGGGTGAGAGCGCGACGCGCCAGCTGCTGACCGACAACACCGCTCCGGTGATCTCGTCGAGCACTCCCGCCGTCGGAACGACGATCACCTCGTCGGTGGCGCTCGACGTGGAGCTCGAGGACGCGTCCGGTCTCATGGGAACGCCTGAGCTCACACTCGACGGCGCCCCCGTCGCCCTCGGCGACCTCGTCGGACCGGGCCTTTCGGCCGGTGAGCACACGATCGCCGTGAGGGCGACCGACTCGCTCGGCAACTCGGCGCAGCGCGAGGTCGCGTTCTCGTCGGCGGGCATCCCCGACGTGCCGACGGACCTCACGCCGACGACCGGCACGGGCGGAGTCTCGGGGTCGGTGACACTCGGTGCGACCGTCGGCGAGCCCGACGGCGGCGACGTCACGGCGACGTTCTCGCAGGCCGAGATCCTCACGCCCAACCAGGGATGGCAGGGCACGTCGACGGACGTGCCGACCACCCTCGCGGTTGCCGGCGAGTCGAACATCGGCTCGACGAAGTCGCTTGCTCCCGGTGACGGCCTCACACTGGACTCGCCCGTAGGCCGCGACGTGACCTACCAGCGGTTCGACGTGCAGCTCAAGGGACAGGTCGCCGATCCGGTGCTGCGCTGGGAGGGGGTCATCGACCCGACCCGCGTCGTGGCGCTGCGCGCCTGGAACCTCCAGGCGGCGGCGTGGGACGTCCTCGCGAGCTCGCGGGGCGCCCTCGAGGGCAACACGGTGCTCACCTCGCTCGTCGACGACCGCTACCTCGACGGCCAGCAGGTGCACGTCATGATCACCGGCGAGGATCCCTTCGCCGATGAGATCGACCCCGGCGACGAGGGCTTCGCCGACCCGGCGTCGTACGACTTCTCGATCGCCCACTTCACCGACACGCAGTATCTGTCGGAGGGGGCCGTCGAGCAGGAGACTGCGGCCGAGCGCGCGATCTGGGAGAAGGCGTACGGCGACACCACCCGCTGGATCGCCGACAACGCCGAGACCCGCAAGATCGAGTACGTCGCACACACCGGCGACATCATCGAGAACAACATCCGCACACCCGCGGACGAGGCGATGATGCAGCAGGTGATCGGCGAGTTCGAGGTGTCATCGCGCCAGCAGGCGATCCTCGACGACGCCGGGGTCACCAATCAGGTGATCGCGGGGAACCACGACAACCGTTCCGGCACCGAGAACGGGCCTGAGGCCATGTACAACCAGTACTTCGGCCCCGACCGTTACGAGGCGGCGGACGACGCATGGATGGACGCCGAGTACGGCGAGCCGTGGCGCGAGGGCGACAACCAGAACAACTACACCCTGTTCTCGGCCGGCGGCCTCGACTTCGTCGCGGTCGGCCTCTCCTACGGCGTCACCAACGAGGAGACCGCGTGGGCGTCGGAGATCTTCGCCCGCTACCCGGATCGCAACGGCATCCTGCTGTCGCACGACTACCTCGCTGCGAGCGCTCAGACCGACGGACGCAACTCCGGCTACGCGGCTCCCGACGGCGCCCTGCTGTACAAGAAGATCGTCGAGCCCAACCCCAACGTGTTCCTCATCCTCGCGGGGCACATCCACGGCCTGGGCACGAACGTCAAGCCCGAGGTCGGCCAGGTCGGCCACGGGGTCGTCGAGCTGCTCGCGGACTACCAGGCGTTCACCGTCTCGGCCGAGCAGCTGGGCCTGACCGGAATCGGCGGGTACGCGCCCACCGACAAGCTGCGGTTCGGCGCCAGCTTCCTGCGTCTGCTGCAGTTCGACGTGGACCGGTCCGAGATGCTCGTCGACACGTACTCGCCGTTCCTCGGGGAGTTCGGCGCCGACGAGTACGACCCGGCGCTGCGGTACCTGCCGGAGGCCGACAACATGGTGCTGCCGGTCGATCTCACCTCGCGTACGACGAGCTTCCGCACGGACTCGCTCGCGCTGTACAACCCGATCGCGGTCATCGGCGAGACGACCGCCGCCTCGGGTGAGGTGGCTTCGGTGAAGTGGACGGGCCTGAAGAAGAACACCGCCTACGCGTGGTTCGTCGTGGCCAGGTCGGCCGGCGGCGGCGAGACGCCGTCGCTGCCGAGCGTGTTCGTGACCGGGGACAAGGCGACGGCTGAGAGGCAGGTCACGCCTGAGCTGGCCCCGTACGCGACGCCGACACCGGTTCCGACGCCGACGCCGCCGACGCCCAGCCCGGCGACGACTCCCGCCGCGGAGCCCTCGCCGACGGTGGAGCAGACGCCTCCCTCGTCCGACTAGTCGGAGGACCTCGAGAGGGCCCGTTCCCCGCTGCACCGCGGGGGACGGGCCCTCCTCCGCGCCACCCGTGGGGGGTTCCGAGGCTGTTCTTCCGGCGATCCCACGCCGTTCATCTGCATGAACGAGCATCGCCCTGTCTGTGAAGGAGTCCGCTTGACCGCGCTGCTACACCGCCATCGGCTCGCCTCGGTCCCCATTGCGATCGCGGTCGCCGTCGCCGCGGCATCCGTCCTCCTCGCCCCTGCCGCTGCGCATGGCCACGGCTTCACCACGACCGTGTACGTGGACGCGACAGCACCGGAGCCGGGGGTTGTCCGCGCGGAGATCGGGCTGGAATACGACCTCCTGGTGCTGTCGGTGGCCGACACCGAGGACGCGCCCGAGTTCTTCGAGGACGGCATGGACGTCTTCGGCACCGGCGAGGAGGCTGACGCGCTCAACGCGCATGCCGGGGCGATCGTCGACTACGTGACCGAACGTCTCGAGCTCACGGCAGACGACGTGCCGTGCGTGCCCGAGCGCGCCGGCGCGCTCAGTGTCACCGAGCGGCACGACGTGCCGTACGCCGTGCTCACGCTCGACTACAGGTGCGAGCCGGCTGCCGCGCATGAACTTCGCAGCGCGCTCTTCCCCGACGAGGAGGGGTTCGTCCGGGGGACGGTCACGATCGTCGACTACGTGGTGGATCACACTTCGGGCAGCGCGACACTGACGCGCCAGGAGCCGGCGTTCAGCACGGAGCAGACACTGCTCGAACGACTCGGGCGGTTCTTCGTGCTCGGATCCGAGCACCTGCTGTTCGGCATCGACCACATCCTCTTCCTCCTCGCCCTCATCGTCGGCTCCCGCCGGCTGCGTGACATCGTCCTGGCGGCGACCGCCTTCACCGTCGCGCACTCGGTGACATTCATCCTCGCCGCGCTGGGAGTCGTGTCGTTGCCTGCCGCGCTCGTGGAGCCGCTCATCGCGCTGTCGATCGCGGTGGTCGGCTGCTGGTACCTGTGGCGGGTGTGGCGTCAGCGCCGGGAGCCGGCTCAGCTCCACGCACCTGCGACCGACGCCGCGTTCGACCGCACTCAGCTGGCACGATTCGCCGTGGTCTTCGGGTTCGGGCTGCTCCACGGGGTCGGCTTCGCCGGCGCCCTCGGCATCCACGAGCCGTCGTCGTGGTCGCTGCTCGGCGCGCTGCTCGTCTTCAATCTGGGGATCGAGGCTGTGCAGGTGGCGATCATCGTGGTGACCTTCCCGATCCTGCTGGCGATCCGCAAGGCGGCCCCGAGAACGGGTCTGGTCGTCGGAGTCGTCATCGCCGCCGGTGTGACGCTGATGGGGCTGGTGTGGTTCGTGCAGCGGCTGCTCGGGATCGGGTAGACCGGAACGCGGCGGTGGCCGAGGCATCCGTAACCCGCCCGCGCTAAGGTGCGGCTATGGCCAAGACGACGAAGGCACAACGCCAGGCGCTGGACGCGATGGAAGACGCCGCCGCGGCGGCGAAGCAGGCGAAGAAGGCGGCCAAGGCTCTGCCGAGCAAGACCGCCAAGAAGCTCCGCGAGCTATCCGAGGACGCCAGGGACGCCGCTGATGTCTCGAAGAAGGCGCTTCGGAAGTCGCCCGGCAAGGTTGCCAAGCGCGCCACGCGAGCGGCCGACAAGCTCGTCAAGGCGACGGCCCAGGCTGTCACCAAGGCCGAGAAGAAGGCCCGTCTGCGGGCCGAAGCCGAGCGCGCCGCGGCCGAAGCCGAGCGGGTGACCGCCGAGGCGCAGCAGCGCACGGCGCAAGCGAAGGCAGCCAAGAAGGAGGCCGCGAAGGCTGCGAAGGCGGCTGACCGCGCGGACCGTGAAGCCGCGGCGGCGGAGCTGGCTCTCGAGAGCGAGCTCGCAGGTCCAGCCGAGACGGACGCGGCGGAGTCGAGTCCGGCATCCGGCGCGGCGGCGCCCGCCGCGACCGAACCGGCACCGCCCACGGCTGAGACGACGACCAAGACGCCCGCGCGCAAGGCGCCTGCCCGCAAGACGCCCGTGGGCAAGACGCCCGCGACCAATGCACCCGCACGATCCGCGTCCCGCCGGAAGGCCCCCACCGCGTCATCAACCCCCGACAGCGCTCCCGCCGCACCGCGTGCGAAGTCGTCGCGCGCCGCTTCCACCGCGGGTGAAAACAGCGCATCTGACCTCTCATCTCTCACGGTCGCCGCGCTGCGGGACCGCGCCCGGTCGGCCGGCAAGACGGGATACTCACGCCTGAGCAAGGCGCAGCTCGTCGCGCTCCTGTCCTGAGGTGCAGTCGGTGGGGGAGCGGCCGGAGCAGCTCGAACTCGACAGGTCAGGGGTGGCGACCCCGAGCCGGACACTTCTCGACATCCTGCGCGAGACGACGGCCCGGTATCCCGAAGCATCCGCCCTCGACGACGGGTCAGGGTCGCTGAGCTACCGGGATCTGATGGCCCGTGTCGGGCGCACCGCCGCGCAACTCCACGAAGCCGGCCTACGGCGGGGCGACCGAGTCGGCGTCCGCGTCCCGTCCGGCTCGAAGGAGCTGTACATCGCCATCCTCGCCGTGCTCGCCGCGGGTGCGGCGTACGTTCCGGTGGACGTGGACGATCCGGACGAGCGCGCGCGCCTCGTCTTCGGCGAGGCCGGGGTCCGCGGAGTCATCACCGACGACGGCTACACCTCTGCCGACGCGCAGGCCGAGGACGAAGCCGAGCTGGCGGCATCCGCTCGGCTTTTCACGGGTGATGCACCGCATCCCAGCACCCATGGGGTCGTCACGGTTCCACCGCCGGATGTGACGGACGACGCGTGGATCATCTTCACGTCCGGCTCCACTGGTGTGCCGAAGGGAGTGGCCGTCACCCACCGCTCGGCGGCCGCCTTCGTCGACGCCGAGGCGCGACTGTTCCTGCAAGGCGCACCACTCGGGCCCCGCGACCGCGTGCTTGCCGGACTTTCGGTCGCGTTCGACGCGTCGTGTGAAGAGATGTGGCTCGCCTGGCGACACGGCGCGTGCCTGGTGCCGGCACCTCGCGCACTCGTCCGCTCCGGCGAGGACCTCGCGCCCTGGCTCATCCGGCAGGGCATCACGGTGGTCTCGACGGTTCCGACTCTGGCGGCGATGTGGCCGGAGGACTCCATCGAGAACGTGAGGCTGCTGATCTTCGGCGGTGAGGCCTGCCCTCCGGAACTCGCCGCCCGTCTGGCCGCCGACGGCCGCGAGGTGTGGAACACGTATGGTCCCACCGAGGCGACCGTGGTCGCCTGCGCGGCGCCGCTCGACTCCGGACCCGTCCGCATCGGGCTTCCGCTGGACGGCTGGGCGCTCGCGGTCGTCGACGCGGAGGGACGGCGTGTCGCCGAGGGCGACATCGGCGAGCTGATCATCGGCGGCGTCGGTTTGGCCCGCTACCTCGATCCCGCGAAGGATGCCGAGAAGTACGCGCCGATGCCGACCCTCGGCTGGGAGCGCGCCTACCGCTCAGGCGACTTGGTCCGTTACGAGCCCGCGGGGCTCGTCTTCATGGGTCGGGCCGACGATCAGGTGAAGGTCGGCGGGCGCCGCATCGAGCTGGGCGAGGTCGAATCCGCGCTGCAGGACCTCCCCGGGGTCACGGCGGCAGCCGCTGCCGTGCGATCGACCGATGCCGGAGTTCCCGTGCTCGTCGGCTATCTCGTCGCGGACGAGACAGAGGACTTCGATCGGGCGCACGCACGTGCTCTGCTGGCCGAGCGCCTGCCGGCGGCGATCGTGCCGCTGCTGGCGGTCGTCGACGAGCTGCCGGTTCGGACATCCGGCAAGGTCGACCGGGCGGCGCTCCCATGGCCGCTGCCCGGCGTCGAGGCGCCGCCGGCGGGACTGTCTCCCGCCGAGGCCTGGCTGGCGGAGCAATGGCAGACCGTGCTCGGCGTGCCGGTGCCCGGCCGGTCGGCCGACTTCTTCGACCTCGGTGGCGGCTCACTGGCAGCCGCCCAGCTCGTCTCACGGATCCGCGTGCGCGTGCCTGAATTCTCCGTCGCCGACATCTACGACGTGCCGCGCCTGAGCTCGATGGCCAAGGCGCTCGGGCCGCTGGAGGATGACGGACCGGCGACGTTCCACCGACCCGTGCCGACGCCGCGCACCACACAGTGGGTGCAGACGCTCCTCGGCGTGCCGCTGTTCATCATCACCGGCATCCGCTGGTTGCTCTACCTGCTCACGGCCAGTGCGCTGCTGCAGCTCGCACCAGGCTTCGAAGCGCTGCCGAGCACTCCCTGGTGGGTGCTGCTGATCGGGCTGGCCGTGTTCGCGACACCCTTCGGTCGCATGGGCATCGCTGTCGTTGCGGCTCGACTGCTCCTGGCAGGGCTGCGCCCCGGCGACTACCCCCGTGGCGGCAGTGTGCACATGCGCCTCTGGCTGGCCGAGCAGATCGCGGACCAGATCGATGCGGTCGGCCTCGCCGGCGCACCGTGGGTCACCTACTACGCGCGGGCACTCGGGGCGAAGATCGGGCGCGGCGTGGACATGCACACGCTGCCTCCCATCACGGGAATGCTCGAACTGGGCGACGGCGCCGCGGTCGAGCCTGAGGTCGATCTCACCGGCACGTGGATCGACGGGGACGTCCTCCGCGTAGGAGAAGTGCGCATCGGCGCCGACGCGACGATCGGGGCCCGCAGCACGCTGGCTCCGGGCACCAGGGTTGGCCAGCGCGCCGACATCGCGCCCGGTTCGGCCGTGTTCGGCCGGGTGCGTGCAGACCAGTCATGGGCCGGATCTCCCGCAGAGCGCGTCGGCGGCGTCGAGTCCGGGTGGCCCGCGGAGCGGGCTCCGGCGCCGACCCGCTGGCTCTGGGCGTACGCGGTCTCGTCCGTCGCTTTGGCCCTGCTGCCGATCGCGTCGTTCGCCGTCGGCGGGCTGGTCATCGCGCAGGGGATCCGGGATGCCGACACCCTCGGCGCCGCATTTCTCGGGGCCCTGGCGTGGCTCGTGCCCGCCGTCCTTGCAGTGGGCATCGTCTTCGCGGTATCCGTCGTGCTCGCGGTGCGCGTGCTGTCGATCGGGCTGCAGGAGGGCACCCACCCCGTGCGCAGCCGGATCGGATGGCAGGCGTGGAGCATCGAACGACTGCTCGACTCGTCGCGCACGGTGCTCTTCCCGCTGTACTCGAGCCTCTTCACCCCGGTTTGGCTGCGGCTTCTCGGTGCGCGGGTCGGTCGCGAGGTCGAGGCATCCACCGTCCTGCTCATCCCGTCGATGACGCGCATCGACGACGGCGCGTTCCTCGCCGATGACACGATGGTCGGCTCGTACGAGCTGCGCGGGGGCTGGATGCGGCTCGGACCGGTCCGCATCGGCAAGCGCGCGTTCCTCGGAAACTCCGGGATGGCGGCGCCTGGCCACCGCGTGCCCCGCGACGGGCTCGTCGCCGTCCTGTCGTCCGCGCCGCTGAAGGCGAAACCGGGTTCGTCCTGGCTCGGATCGCCGGCCGTGCGGCTGCGTCGGCTGTCGGCCGAGGGCGACGAGAGCCGCACGTACCGACCGACCGTCGGTCTCCGGATCGCGCGCACGCTCTGGGAACTCGGCCGCTTCGTGCCTGTCGTCGTCACGTGCGCCATCGGCCTCGGTGTCCTGTTCGGCCTCGCCGCTCTGTGGGAGACCGTGGGCCCGGTGTGGACGCTCCTCGTCTCCGGCATCGTGATGCTGGCCGCCGGTGCGGTGGCCGCAGGACTGTCGACTGCGGCGAAGTGGCTCATCGTGGGCACGATCCGCGCGGGCGAGCAGCCGCTGTGGTCGAGCTTCGTCTGGCGCACCGAGGTATCGGACACCTTCACCGAGATGGTCGCCGCCCCCTGGTTCGCGCGCGCGGCTGCGGGAACGCCGGCGCTGGCCGTGTGGCTGCGGTCACTCGGATCGCGGATAGGCCGTGGCGTGTGGTGCGAGAGCTATTGGCTTCCCGAGCCCGACCTTGTCACTCTGGGGGACGGCGCGGCCGTCAATCGCGGCTGCGTTGTGCAGACCCACCTGTTCCATGATCGAATCATGAGCATGGACACGGTGGAACTGGAGGCTGGTGCGACGCTCGGTCCGCACAGTGTCATCCTGCCGGGGGCTACGCTCGGCGCCCACGCGACGGTCGGCCCCGCGTCGCTGGTGATGCGCGGCGAGACCGTGCCCGTCGGCTCGCGCTGGAGCGGCAACCCGATCGGCCCGTGGCGCGCGGTCAAGGTCCGCGCCTACCAGTCGACATCGTGAGGGCTCACGACTCGTACGCACCGCAGAGCGGCGATCCCACCTTCGACGTCGAGTCCTACGACCTCGACCTCTCCTATCGTGTGCGCACCAACCGCCTCGAGGGTCGCGTTGTCGTCAACGCGGTCGCTGCCGTTCCGACGTCGTCGGTCGCGTTGGATCTCATCGGACTCCGCGCGTCGCGGGTGCGCGTGGATGGCGACCGGCGCACGGCCTACGCTCAAGGGCCGCGGAAGGTGCGGGTGGTGCTTCCCCGGCGGATGGAGCCGGGGGAGCGGTTCTCCATCGAGGTGACCTACGCCGGCGCCCCTGCTCCACGGCGGACACGCTGGGGCACCATCGGCTTCGAGGAGCTCGAGGACGGTGCCCTCGTGGCCGCTCAGCCCACCGGCGCACCGACGTGGTTCCCTTGCAACGACCGCCCCGACGATCGCGCCCGCTACTCGGTCACTGTTGCGACGGATGCCGGCTACACCGCGGTCGCCACCGGGGCCCTCATCGGGTCGGCGCGACGCGGTCAGTTCGAAGCCCGCACCTTCCGTTCCGACGTGCCGACGGCCACGTATCTCGTAGCGCTGCACATCGGACGCTACGTCTCCACCACTCTGCCCGGTTCTGCCGGTTCTGCCGGGTTCCCGGTGACGGTCGTCCACCCGCCCGCCCTGGGCAGCGAGGTGGCGACGGCGTTCGCTCCGGTCACTCGCATGATCGAGCTGTTCGAGTCCGCGTTCGGTCACTACCCGCAAGACGCCTGCACCATTGTGGTCACTCCCGACGAGCTCGAGATACCGCTCGAGGCACAGGGGATGGCGGTCTTCGGCGCCAACCATCTCGACGCGGCATCGGAGCGCCTTGTCGCGCACGAATTGGCGCACCAGTGGTTCGGCAACAGCGTGGGTGTCGCGCGCTGGCAGGACATCTGGCTCAACGAGGGGTTCGCCTGTTACGCCGAGTGGATGTGGTCCGAGGCATCGGGCCGCCAGACCGTCCACGAGAAGGCGGCAAGGCATCACGCCCGGCTTGCCGCGCTCGATCAGGATCTGGTGCTCTCGGATCCCGGTCCCGGGCTGATGTTCGACGATCGCGTGTACAAGCGCGGCGCGCTGACCCTCTATGCGCTGCGACGTCGCATGGGGGAGAGCGGGTTCGCCGCACTTGTGCGCGAGTGGGCGAGCGCGGGCGCCGGCAGGTCGGTGACGACCGCGGACTTCCGTACTCTGGCCGTCCGGCTCGCAGGGGCGGACATCGACGCGCTGCTCACGGCCTGGCTGGATCGACCCGAGCTGCCTCCGATGCCTCGCTGAGCGCGACACTGATGACGAGGCCCGGCGGGCCGTCGATGTCCCATCCCGTGATCACGGGGCCATCCGGTACGACCGCCTGCCAGGCGCGGCCGCCCACTGGTGCGATTGCGACCGTGCCCGGGTCGACACGAAGGCCCCGCCCGTCGGCCTTGAGCGCCGCCTCCACCCGCACCCAATCCCGCAATCGCACGCCTGATCGAGCGCCGAGGACTCCGTTCAGACCTGCGGCGTCGCGCACCGGGTCGGTCTCGGCTTCGACGTCGATCGCGAACGTGCCAGTACCCCGAAAGGCGACCACCGCGACGGCCACGCCGCTCGCGTAGGCGACGGCGGGTCGAGCCGAGGCATCCGTCGTCCGAACCGGACCATGGGGTCCGCCGCAGCGCGCGCAGGGATTCGACAACTCGGCGCCGGGCGCGAGCATCTCGCGCAGAAGATCCCATGCCACGTCGCGTCGTGCAGCGCCGTCCGGCACGACCCGCCAGGCAAGCTGCAGCCGCGTGGGAGGTGTGGTCGCGAGTGCACGCTCGATACGCCCAGACTCCGATACGGCGCGAGGACGGCTCACCCTCACGGAGTTTCCACCGCCCGTTTCGGCACGCGCTACCGGTAGTTGATGAACTGCAGGTCGACCTCGAGATCGGCGGCCTTCAGCAGGCGCTGCACCTCCTGCAGGTCGTCGCGGGACTTGGACTGCACGCGCAGCTCGTCGCCCTGGATCTGCGACTTGACGCCCTTGGGGCCCTCATCGCGGATGATCTTCGAGATCTTCTTCGCGTTCTCCGACGAGATGCCGTCCTTGATCGTCGAGACGATCCGGTACTCCTTGCCGCTGGCGAAGGGCTCGCCGGACTCAAGGCTCTTCAGCGAGATGCCGCGCTTGATGAGCTTCGACTGGAACACGTCGAGCACGGCCTTCGCGCGCTCCTCCGTGCTCGCCTTGATGAGCACGGACTCGCCGCTCCACTCGACCGAGGCGCCGGTGCCCTTGAAGTCGTAGCGCTGCTCGATCTCTTTGCGCGCCTGGTTGAGGGCGTTCTCCGCCTCCTGGTGGTCGACCTTGCTGACGATGTCGAACGAGGAATCTGCCATGCGGGAAGTTTAGTGGCCGAGCGGATGTCGCGCCCCCGGTGTCGTGGCGGTGCCCCCGGCGAGCCAGAGCCGGCGTGACATGGGAAAGCGCCTGCAAGCGATTCCAAATCCGCGCGCTTTATCACGGCGGGATATCGATACGGAGCCCGTGTTGCCAGATTTCGCAACGCCAGGTAAGAATGTAAGCGCTTGCATTTCGCAGCACGAGTCACAGCCGCACTGTCGCGATCGGCAATGCGGCCGAACTCACTCAGTACTCCAGAGAGGCACTGCACCGATGAAGGTGAACAAGAAGAGCTGGCTCGCTCTCGGCGGCCTGGCCGTCGCATCCATCGTCCTCGCCGGCTGCGCCGGCAGCGGAACCCCCGCCGACAGCGATGAGGGCGGCGACGCGTCGACCGAACTGACGGTCTGGGTCGACACCGAGCGCGTCGACGCGCTGAAGGACGCCGCAGAGGCCTACACCGAGAAGACCGGTGTCGAGGTCGACCTCGTCGGCAAGGACGTCGACAACATCAAGAACGACTTCATCCAGCAGGCACCCACCGGCCGTGGACCCGACGTCGTCATGGGCGCACACGACTGGCTCGGCGAGCTCTCGTCGAACGGCGTCGTCGCCCCGATCGAGCTCGGCGACACCGCTGCCGACTACGCTCCCGTCGCACTGCAGGCGTCGACCTACGAGGGCACGACGTACATGCTCCCGTACGCGGTCGAGAACATCGCGGTGCTCCGCAACGCCGACCTCATCCCCGAGGCAGCGGCGAGCTTCGACGACATGATCGCCAAGGGCACCGCGGCGGGCCTGGCCACGCCGTTCGTCGTGGAGCAGGGCGTCGAGGGCAACCCGTACCACCTGTACCCGTACCAGACGGCGTTCGGCGCTCCGGTGTTCGGCACCGACGCCGAGGGCAACTACGACCCGACCGACCTGCAGATGGGCAACGAGGGCGGCTTCGAGTTCGCCACGTGGCTCGGCGCACAGGGTGCCGCCGGTGCGTTCAACACCGACATCGACGGACAGATCGCGAAGGACAAGTTCCTCGCCGGTGAGGCGGCCTTCTGGCTGACCGGCCCGTGGAACGTCGGCGCGGCGGTCGACGGCGGCATCAACGTCGCGATCGACGTCATCCCCAGCCCGACCGACGCCCCGGCGCAGCCGTTCGCCGGTGTCAAGGGCTTCTTCGTGAGCTCGGAGTCCGACAACAAGGTCGCCGCGAACGACTTCCTCGTCAACTACATCGGCACCGAGGACGTCCAGCTGTCGCTGTTCGAGGCCGGCAACGTGCTGCCCGCCCTCACCGCGGCTGCCGACGCGGCCGCCTCCGACCCGATCATCGCCGGCTTCCAGGCCGTCGGCGCCGAGGCCGTCCCGATGCCGGCCATCCCGCAGATGGGCGCGGTCTGGGAGTTCTGGGGCGTGGCCGAGGCTGCGATCATCAACGGCTCGGACCCCACCGCGACGTGGCAGAAGCTCGTCGATGACGTGACCACCGCCATCCAGTAAGCACTCCCTCGCGGTCCCACGGACCGCAACGGTGACCGGGGTGGGTGCTCGCGCACCCGCCCTGGTCATGGCTCCACCCACGACGAGGACGAAGCATGACCGACACCCTCACGACGGCGTCCGAAGAGACGGCGCCTCCGAGCCCACGGCAGCGCAGCGCCGCCCGCATGGCCGATGCCGCCGGCGGTCGCCTGCGCTGGCTGATCTTCAAGATCGCGCTGCTCGCGATCGTCGACGCCGTGGCCGTGTTCGCGGTGTTCGTGCTGTTCCTGCACAACGAGTGGCTCGTTCTCGCCCTCGTCGCCGCCGTGACGATCCTCATGAACTGGATCTACTTCTCGCGCAAGCAGATCCCCGCCAAGTACCTGACGCCGGGCATCCTCCTGCTCATCGTCTTCCAGATCTTCACGCTCGTCTACACGGGCTACATCGGCTTCACCAACTACGGCACGGGCCACAACGGCAGCAAGGACCAGGCCGTCGCCTCGCTCATGCGGTCCTCGCTCGTGCGCGTCGAGGACTCGCCGACGTTCGACGTCACCGTGGTCGAGCGTGTCGGCGAACTGGGGCTGCTCGTGACAGACCCGACCGACGGCGACGTCTCGCTGGGCACCAACCTGCAGCCGCTGGAACCGGTCGACGACGCCACGATGGAGGGCGGCAAGGCCGTCGCCGTCGACGGCTGGACGACGCTCATGTTCGCCGACGTGCTCTCGCGCAGCAACGACATCGAGGCGCTCGCCGTGCCGTACAGCGACGACCCGAACGACGGCGCGATCCGCACGCAGGACGGCCAGAAGGGCTACCTGTACGTCTCGACCCTCGAGTACGACGCCGCGGCCGGCACGATGACCGACACCACCACGGGCACCGTCTACACCGACGACGGTGAGGGCGCGTTCGTCTCGGACGAGGGGGAGGAGCTGCTTCCGGGCTGGCAGGTCTTCGTCGGCTTCGAGAACTTCGTCAAAGCGGTGACGGATGCCTCGATCCGCGGCCCGCTCCTTTCCGTGACCGCGTGGACCTTCGTCTTCGCCGCGGTGTCGGTGGCCTCCACCTTCTTCCTCGGACTTCTGCTCGCGCTGGTGTTCAACCACAAGGGCATGCGCTTCAAGAACACCTACCGGATCATGCTGATCCTGCCGTATGCGTTCCCCGCGTTCCTGGGGGCGCTCGTCTGGGCGGGCATGATGAACGAGAGCTTCGGGTTCATCAACCAGGTGCTCCTGGGCGGGGCCGAGATCCCGTGGCTCACCGACCCGTGGCTCGCCAAGGTCTCGGTGCTCCTGGTGAATCTGTGGCTCGGCTTCCCCTACATGTTCCTGGTGTGCATGGGCGCGCTGCAGGGCATTCCGGAGGAGGTCAACGAGGCCGGCGTGATGGACGGCGCGAACCCGTGGCAGATCTTCCGCCGCATCAAGCTTCCGCTGCTGCTCGTGACGGTGACGCCGCTCCTGATCGCGTCGTTCGCGTTCAACTTCAACAACTTCAACCTGATCTACATGCTGACCGGGGGCGGTCCGCGCATGGAGGACACCGCGATCCGCGTCGGGCACACCGACATCCTGATCTCGATGGTCTACAAGGTGGCGTTCACCGGCGAGAACCGCGACTACGGCCTCGCATCCGCCTTCACGATCCTCATCTTCATCGTGGTCGCCCTGATCTCGATCGTCAGCTTCCGCAAGACCAAGGCCCTCGAGGAGTTGAACTGACATGACCGAGGTCCGACTGTCACACAATGACCAGACCGTCGCGCAGAGCACGACTGCGGCGGCGACGGAGTACGAGCCGCCCAAGCGCCGCCGTTCGTTCGGCAGATGGTTCGCCGATACGGGGTGGCGCCATGTGGTCGCGATCGTGGTCTCGATCTTCGCCATCTTCCCGCTGCTGTACGTGCTGTCGGCGTCGCTGAACCCGCAGGGCACCCTGACGGGCTCGAACCAGCTGTTCTCCGCCATCGGCATCGACAGCTACGTGCGCATCCTCACCGATCCGCAGATCCCGTACCCGATGTGGTTCCTCAACACGATCGTCGTGGCCACGGTCACCGGCTTCGTGATGGTGTTCATCGGGGCGCTCGCCGCGTACGCGTTCTCGCGCATGCGCTTCGCGGGCCGCCGCGTGGGTCTCATCACGATCGTGGTGGTGCAGATGTTCCCGCAGCTGCTCGCCGTGGTGGCGATCTTCCTCATGATGAGCGCCATCGGCGACTGGTTCCCGGCGATCGGCCTGAACACGATCAGCGGCCTGATCCTCATCTATCTCGGCGGGGCGCTGGGCGTCAACACATACCTCATGTACGGGTTCTTCAACACGATCCCCAAGGAGCTCGACGAGGCGGCGAAGATCGACGGCGCCGGCCATGCGCGCATCTTCTTCACGATCATCCTCCGACTGGTGGCGCCGATCCTCGCGGTGGTGGGTCTGCTGTCGTTCATCGGCATCGTCAACGAGTACGTCATCGCGAGCGTCATGCTGATCGACCCTGAGAAGCAGACCCTGGTCGTCGGGCTGACGAAGCTCGTCTCCAACCCCCGCTACGCCGACTGGTCGGCGTTCTCGGCGGGTGCCGTCATGGCTGCCATCCCGGTGGTCGTGGTGTTCCTGCTCCTGCAGAAGTACATCGTGGGCGGACTGACCGCCGGCGCCACGAAGGGCTGAGTCGGCCACGATCCGGCAGAGCGGATGCCGCGGCATCCGCTCTGCCGTTCTGAAGCGCCTGCGTGCACGAGGCCCGCCGCGCCCGGGCTGTGGACAGCCGGTGACACGGAGTCGCAGGATCCTGCACACTGAGTCCCATGTCAGCGTTGACCACCATCGGGCTGCCCGTAGCCCTCGGCATCATCATGCTCGGCCTCGGCCTGAGCCTCACCCCCGGCGATTTCGCCCGCGTCCTCAAGCAGCCGAAGGCGGTGATCGTCGCGCTGCTGTGCCAGCTGATCCTGCTGCCCCTGATCTGCTTCGGGCTCGTGCTGGCGTTCCAGCTGCCGCCGATCCTCGCGGTAGGCATGATGATGCTCGCGGCGTCGCCCGGCGGCACCACCGCCAACCTCTACAGCCACCTGTTCCGCGGCGACGTGGCCCTGAACATCTCGCTCACCGCGGTGAACTCGGTGATCGCCGTGTTCACGCTCCCGCTCATCACCAACCTCGCGATCCTCTACTTCAACCCGTTCGACGATCAGCTGGGGCTGCAATGGGCGAAGACCGTCGAGGTCTTCGCGATCGTGCTGCTGCCGGTCGCACTCGGCATGATCGTGCGCCGCTTCTGGCCGCGCTTCGCCAAGGCCATGGACAAGCCGGTGCGGATCGCCTCGGTCATCATCCTCGTCGTCGTGATCGTCGGTGCCGTCGCGCAGAACTGGGCGCTGCTGCTCGAGAACTTCGGGCGGCTGTCGCTGATCACCATCGTCTTCTGCCTCATCAGCCTCACGGTCGGCTACTTCGCCCCGCGGCTGGTGAGGGTGGGCAAGCGGCAGTCGATCGCATCGTCGTTCGAGATCGGCATCCACAATGCCACCCTCGCGATCGTCATCGCGCAGACGGTGCTCGGCTCGGTCGAGCTGTCGCTGCCGGCAGCGGTGTACGGCGTGCTGATGTTCTTCATCGCGTTCGGGTTCGGGTTCCTCATCCGCGGCCGCTCCGGGGCAGCCGACGACACCGCGTCCGACCCGGTCGACGACACCGCAGCCCCGGCCGCATCCGCCTGACCGCAAGACGGACGGATGCCTCCGCCACCCCTGCGCGCACACACGGGGTGGCGGAGGCCGGGCCTCGCGCCGGGCGGCGTCGCTCACCGCTCCGGCGGCGAGGGGGGTGGGCATGGGGACCGTCATTCGTAGACTGGGCGGGCGAGGAGGTGCCATGCGCCCACTGACCGAAGAAGAAGTGCGTTCGTCGTTCGTGAACGCCACGTCCGACGAACTGCGGCTCGTCACGCTGCCGGCCGATTTCCTGCTCACCGACTGGGATCACCTCGATTTCCTGGCGTGGCGTGATCCACGGACCCGGGGCCGCGGCTATCTGGTCGCCGAGGTGGACGGCGAGGCCGTCGCCATCGTGCTGCGCGGCGCCGAAGGGGCGTCGCACGCACGCGCCGCGCTCTGCAACCTGTGCCACACCATGCAGCCGGCCGACCAGGTCGTGATGTACACGGCGCGCAAGGCGGGAGAGGCAGGCGCGCACGGTGACAGCGTCGGCACGTACATCTGCGCTGACCTGTCGTGTCACGAGAACGTGCGGCTCGCCGCCCCGCTCGCGCCGAACGAGGTGCGGGCGAGCGTCGACCGCAAGATCGACGGCACCCGCCGGCGCACCGAGGCCTTCGTCGGCCGCGTGCTCGAGACGGCGGGCGTGGCGCGATGACCGTCGTCGTGGTGGGCGACGCGCTCATCGACGAGCTGCGCGATGATCACGGCGTGCGGGAGTTCGTCGGCGGAGCGGCGCTCAACGTCGCCGTCGGGCTCGCGCGGCTGGGCGTGCCCGCCATCCTCGTCGCCATGCTCGGTGACGACGAGCCCGCGTCCCGCGTGCGGCGCTACCTCGCCGACTTCGGCGTCGAGCTCATCGCGACGCCGTCGCTCCTCGGCACGGCGCGTGCGGTGAGCACGCGTTCCGGCGGCGGCGAGCCCGTGTATGAGTTCAACGAGGCGGCGCAGCGGCGACGCATCCGGTTCGGCGATGACGAGCGGCGGGCGTTCGCGGATGCCGATCTCGTGGTCGTGAGCTGCTTCGCGTTCGACGACGCCGAGCAGGCGGCCGAGCTGGCCGACGCGATCGCGCAGGCCCGGGCGCTCGCGCGGAGCGAGGGACAGGGCGGAGTGCCGGTCGCCGTCGACCCGAATCCGCGGACCGGGATGCTGCACGACAAAGCCGAGTTCGTGCGCGGCTTCGAACGGCTGGCGGCCGAGGCCGCGCTCGTCAAGGTCGGCGAGGACGACGCTGCCCTGCTGTATGGCGACCGCCTCGACGTGCTGCGCGCCCGCCTCATCGACCTCGGCGCCGGGGCTGTGCTCGCGACGGAAGGGGCGGCCGGCGCCACGATCGAGGCGGGCGAGGCGGTCGTCACACGGCCGATCTCGAACCTTCCGGGACGCATCGTCGACACGATGGGCGCCGGCGACGCCGCTTTCGCCGCGACCGTCGCAGCGCTCGTCCACGGCACGCCGGTGGACGCCGGCGAGTGGGAGGCGGTGCTGCACTCCGCAATGGATGCCGCGGCCGCCACGTGCCGCTTCGAGGGAGCGCTGCTGCGCACTCCGAGCGCACTCGGCGGCATCGATCTGGAACACATCGGCACCTAGAGGACCGCGATCCCGGGACGCCGCGGGCCTATCGATCGGGCGGATTTCTGACCTCGCGCATCTACGAGTAACATTGTGGATCGCGCCTCCGGTCGTCTGGAAAAGTCGGACGGGTGCGCCTGGCGAGTTACCCAAGCGGCCAAAGGGATCTGACTGTAAATCAGACTGCTCAGCATTCGGGGGTTCGAATCCCTCACTCGCCACAACACCGGAACGCGCCCCGCAAGCGGGGCGCGTTCGGCGTTTCCGGCCGGTTGCGGCGAGGGCCGCCCGGGGCGAGCCGGACGGCCCTCGACGTTTCTGTATCTCAGTCGGCGGGGAGGAAGATCCGCTCCGGGATCTGCTCGTACGCTTCGGGGTCGAGTGACTCGATCGAGCCGTCGGCCACCGCCGTGATCAGGCCCCTGACTCCGATCTCCACCTGCTTCGCGAGGAATCCGTTGCGCTTCTGCCCGTCGGACTGGGTGTTGCTCGAGGTCTCGAACAGGATGGTGGCGCTGCCCCGCAGAGCGAACGAGCCCAGCGCAGTGCCGGGCAGGTTGGTGTCCTGCGGGTAGAGCGTGAGGTCACCGAACGCCGACTCGCCGTGGGCCTGCAAGGCGTCGTAGACCGCGACATTCGCGCGCCGGGATGCGTCGTAGTCGAAGTTCGGCCAGTCGCCGAACTCTGCCGGGTCGGCGATGAACCGCGCCGAGATCGACAGCGGCGACATGTCACCGGTGCCCTCCTGCGCGTAGCACGGCCACTGGTTGTGGAGGTCGACGAAGTAGTCGACGATGCCGAACTCGGCCTCGAGGCCCGCGTACACATCTCGCACGGTCTGGGCCTCGGGCGTGATGTACCAGCCGGTGTCGGCGCTGTTGCCGGGGAAGTCCTCGGGCAGCGGGACGTAGTCCAGGTCGGGGTTGAAGTCCCGGTTGACGTCGAAGCCGGGAACGGCCGGCTGGTAGTTCCACGCCGGGTCCACCCCGGCGAGCTGCGGGAAGTCCTCGACGACCTCGTCCCAGCTCATCTGGTTCTGCCGGGTGTCGCGCTCGCCGCCGTCGACGTTGAGGCGGGGGATCGCGACGATCGTCACGTTCTCCCGGATCTCCTCCGCAGCCGCCGTGTTGCCGCCGAACTCCTTGAGCAGCGAGAGCAGGGCTTCGGTGCCGTGGTTCTCGTTCCCGTGGATCTGCGACTGCACCAGGACGACCGTGTCTCCGGTGCCGACTCGCGCCTGATAGATCTCGCGGCCTTCGTTGCTGTAGCCGGCGACCGAGACGTCGACGACGCCTCCGCTCGTGGCCTCGATCCGCTCCAGCTCCCTCGTCAGCTGGTCGTGGGTCACGAACGCGGACCGGTTGCCGGCCGACTCCGTTCCGCAGTGGGAGTTGACGGGGATTGCCTGCGCGGCGGGCGCGGCGACGATGCCCGCCGTGCCCACCAGGACGGCGCTCGTGAGCGCGGCGAGGGTGAGTCTTCTGCTTCTCTGCACGGTATCTCCAGTTCTGTATCGCGTTGTCCTCACATGCCAGCGCATCACGCTGCGCAAGGGAAGCGCTTGCTGAGGCTTCTCATCGAAGTGTCATGAACGGCTCGGAGGCGCCGTGGGCAGAGGCATCCGCTGCCGCTTCCACGACTGGCCCAGCGCTACGCGTCCCCACCCGGTTCGGCATCCACACGGTGCGGTCCGGCATGTCAGGATGGGCGTGCAGGCACTCTGCCCGCATCACGAGAGGAACGCCATGACCGCGCCCGACCCGTATGCGACGCCCGTCCCGACGACGGACCAGGCCGCACATGCGGACAGCTCCCGCTCGTCGCTGCTGCGCGCTGCCATCTGGGTGGCGATCGGCGCACTCATCGCGGCCGCGATCGTCTGCGTGCTGTGGGTGCTGCTGGGCACGCGGGACGCGAACGACATCGTCGGCCGCGCCTTTCTGACGATCCTGCTGCTGGCGGGCTTCGCCGGCGTCGCGATCCTCGATGCGCACCTCGCGCCGAGTCGCCCCGCGTGGTTCGCACTGGCGAGCATGGCGTCGTGGATCATCGCCCTCCTGCTCGGCGCGATCATGATCTGGATGCCGGAGCGCTATCCCTGGCTCGGATTCTCGCGGTTCATCCAATTCCTGCTGATCGTGCTCATCCTGCAGCTCGTCCTCTTGCACGTGCGTTTCTACCTCAAGGCGTTCCAGCGCTACGACACGCCCTTCACCCGCACGGTCACGATCATCACCATCACGCTCGTCATCGCCTTGGCGGTGCTGCTGATCATCCCGCTGGCGTTCGGGGAGTGGCTCGCGCTCGCCGGCGTCTACTGGCGCATCGTGGTGG
Organism: Microbacterium sp. B35-30; assembly: GCF_010634855.1. GTDB lineage: Bacteria > Actinomycetota > Actinomycetes > Actinomycetales > Microbacteriaceae > Microbacterium. Next base: position 279,283 of record NZ_MWLQ01000018.1, read on the forward strand.
CCATCGCGATCCTCGCGGCGCTCGGCACGGCGCTCGTGCCGCTCGTCAACGTCCTGTTCGCGCCGAAGAAGCCGCGCGCGCCGTTCGCGTACGCGCCGCTCGCCGCGCCCGCCGGTCCGGCCCTGGGCGCGTCCGCCGCACCGGCGGCTCAGGAGCTTCTGCCGTGGCCGACATACGTCGACGCGGTCACTCCACTGCCGATGCTTCCCGACGGCTCGCCCGACTGGAACGCGTACTACACCGGCTACCCGTCGCCGGGCGCGCACGTGTTCACGGCGATCGAGCCCGCGGCGCATGTCGAGCCGCAGTCGGCGCCGGCCCCGGCGCAGGACGTCGCTCCGGTCCAGCCCACCCGGGCTGCCGGGTACGAGGGGTACCCGCCGCCTCCGCCACTGCCGCCGCTGCCGCCGCGCGCGTAGCAGGGTGCCGGGCGGGGTCAGCGCGCCAGAAGCTCGAGCGCGGCCATCGCCGCGTTGTGGCCGCCCAGCCCGCTCACCGCGCCGCCGCGGCGCGCACCCGAGCCGCACACCAGCACGGTCGGGTGCTCGGTGGCGACGCCCCAGCGCTCGGCGGGCGTGACCAGTGGATCGCCGTCGCCGGCCCACGGCCACGACAGCTCACCGTGGAAGATGTCGCCCCCCAGCATCCCGAGCGCGCTTTCGAGGTCGGCCGTGGTCCGCGCCTCGACGCAGAGCGACCCGTCGGACGCCTCGTACAGGCAGTCGGCGATGGGCTCGGCCAGCACCGTGTCGAGTGAGCGCTGAGCCGCGTCGAGGAGCGTCGCGCGCGCGGCATCCGGATCCCGTCCCTCGAGCAGTCGATGCGGAACCTGCAGGCCGAAGAGCGTCAAGGTGTGCGCCCCCGACGCTCGCAGCCCGGGGCCGAGGATCGACGAATCGGTCAGCGAGTGACAGTAGATCTCGGCCGGCAGTGGATCCGGGATGCCGCCGCCCTGCGCCGTCGCGTGCGCCGTGTCGAGCTGCGACATCGTCTCGTTGACGTGGAACGTGCCGGCGAACGCGGCCTCGGGCGCCACCCGGTCGTCGCGGAGGCGGGGGAGGCGCTGCAGCAGCATGTTGACCTTCAGCTGCGCGCCCTCGGGCGCGGGCACGGGGGCACCGCCGGCGCTGCCGGAGGCGAGCAGCCGCGCCAGCACGGCCGGGCCGACGCCGCTCAGCACCAGCCGCGCGTGCACCGTCGAATCGTCGTCGAGCGTGATCGCGCCGTCGGGCGAGACCGCCACCACCTCGACACCGGTGCGCAGTTCGGCGCCTGCATCTCTCGCGGCGCGCGAGAGCTCCGCTGACACGCTGCCCATGCCGCCGACCGGCACATCCCAGTCGCCGGTGCCACCGCCGATCACGTGGTAGAGAAAGCAGCGGTTCTGTCGAAGGCTCTCGTCGTCGGCCGATGCGAAGGTGCCGATCAGGCCGTCGGTGAGCGCGATGCCGCGGGCGATGTCGGTGTCGAGCGACGATCGCAGCAGCTCGCCCAGCGGGCGCTCGAACAGCGCCTCCCAGAGCCCGTCGTCCTCTAGTGCCGCACGCACCTCCCCGGCCCGGCGCAGCGGCTCGGTCATCGACGGGAAGAGCAGCCGGGCGACGGGTTCGAGCCGCTCGGAGAACTGCGCGAACCGCACTGCCTCACCGGTGCCGCCGGTCACCCGGGCGAACGCGTCGGCGGTGGCCGCGGCATCCGCCGTGTCGATCAGGATGCCCCGCGAGGGGTCGTGCGGATCGGGCGTGTAGGAGGAGTAGCGACGGCGTCGCAGCCGGATGTCGAGCCCGAGGTCGTCGATGATGCTGCGGGGGAGCAGGCTCACGAGGTAGGAGTAGCGCGACAGGCGTGCGGCGACGCCCGGCCACGGCTGCTCCGACACCGCGGCGCCGCCGAGATGGTCGAGCCGCTCGAGCACGACGACCGTTCGTCCCGCGCGCGCCAGGTACGCCGCGGCGACGAGGGCGTTGTGGCCGCCTCCGACGATGGCGGCGTCGTACACGGGGGAGCGGACGGCAGCGGCCATGGGGTCACGCTACCGAGGCCGCCCGCTCTCGCGCGAGTGTCGCCCGCCGTTCGTCAGCGGACCGAGGCGCTGCCGAACGCGGGTCTCTCCTCCTCGCCTCAACAGGTCAACCGCGCTTCTCCAGGAGGTTGAGTCGTTCCAACCTCCTGTGGAGCCGCGGTTGACCTGTGGGGCAGCGCTTCACCCGGAGGCGAGCGTGGGCGGAGCTGCACCCGGTTACCGTGGAGGCATGAGCCTCGAGCACGACCTCGAATCCCTTGCCATGGAGATCGCCCGCGAAGCCGGTGAGCTCGCCCGGGTGCGGCGCGAGGCCGGCGTCGCCATCGCCGCGACCAAGTCGGCGCTCGCCGACATCGTCACGGAGGCCGATCGCGAGGTCGAGGCGCTCATCCGCGCACGGCTGAAGGCCGCACGACCCGACGACGGCTTCCTCGGCGAGGAGACCGGGGCCGAGCGCGGCGCCGGCGACGTGACGTGGGTCGTCGATCCCATCGACGGAACCGTCAACTACGCGTACGGCATCCCGGCCTACGCCGTCAGCATCGCGGCCGTCCAGGGGGAACCGGACCCTCGGGAATGGACCGCGCTGGCGGGTGTCGTCTACGCACCGGTCAGCGGCGAGATCTTCCACGCGGCGCGCGGCGAGGGTGCGTGGCTGGGGGTGAGTCGGATCGCCGTCAACCCCGAGGTCGGACCCGCGGGCGCGCTCCTCGCGACGGGGTTCGGATACGATCCGGCGACCCGACCGGGCGACCTCGAGCTGATCGCGCGAGTGATGCCGTCGCTGGCCCGCGACCTGCGCCGCGGTGGAGCCGCGTCGCTGGACCTGTCGTACGTCGCCGCCGGTCGTCTGGACGGATACTTCGAGCGCGGACTGGCACCGTGGGATCTCGCCGCGGGCTCGTTGATCGTGACCGAGGCGGGCGGGCGATTCGGTCGCGCCCAGCCTGACGGCGGCCCGCGCGGGCCGCTGGTCGTCGCCGCGACTCCGGCCATCTTCGACCGCCTCGCCGAGGCGGCCGGACTGGTCTGAGGCGGGCGCCTCTCATCGAACTTTCACGAAACGCGCGTCATGAAATCCAAGTCGCACATGGCATTCCCAGCACGCCCGGGGTAGTGTTTACCCGATCGTTACCTTCGCCGCCCGAACGGCGGAGGTGGTCCTAGCCCGAACGACCGCCTTGCTGCGTGCACCCCCCCTCGCGGCACGACCCGAGAGCCCGACTCCGCTTTGCCTTTCGACTCCCCCATGGCTGAGCCTGCGCCCACGCGCAGATCCAGCCGCACCTCTCCGACGCCTGTGCAGGCGATGCCAGAGACCCCGGGGACCGGCCGTGCCACTGTGCGGCGGCAGGCGGCGAGTGCGACTCCCGAGCGTCCCGCGGTGGTCTGGGGTCGCTCGGTCGATGCGAAGCGGACGGATGCCGCGGCCCCGCCCGCCCCGCAGGCCCAGGCGTCGTCGTACGTGACGCCGGCTTCCGACGTTGTGACGCCGCGACCGTCCCTGTCGGCCGCGGACGCTCCTGTCGCCCCCGTGCTGCCCGTCGCCGCTTCTGCGCCCGTGACGCCGCCCGTGGTCCCCGCCCCGGCCCCGTCGTCGGTCGATGTCCCTGCGACATCCGGCCCGGTCATCGAGCCGGTGATTCCCAGCGCCCGCCGTGCTGCGGTACCGGCGGCGCCCTCGGCCGCGCCCGCGGAGCACGCGAGCCGTCGCACCCGCCGCATCCAGACCGGTGCGCAGCCCGTCGTCGACGTCCCGCCCATCGCCCCGCAGACGCCTTCCGCGCCGGAGCGCGCGGCGGCCCTCTTCGAGGCGGCGCTGCCGACGCACGACGAGCCGGCGCCGCTGCTCGACACGGTGCTCGTCCCCGCAGAGCCGTTCGAACTGCTCGCCGCCACCGTCGAGGCCGCTGCCCCCGTCGAGGCTGTCGCCGTTGCCACCGAGCCGGCTGCAGCGACGCCGGCGGGCGACACCGCCTCCACGTGGATCGCCGAGACCTTCGCGAAGCTTCTGGCGGCCGACGCGGCCGCCACCGTCGCGTCGACGGCCGCGGCCGTCGAGGCGGTCGACCTCCCGCAGACCGCCGCGCCGCACCAGTCGTCGATCGCGGAGCCCCAGACGACGGCCGCGCAGCAGACCGCAGTGCCCCAGGCCGAGGGGCAGACCACGGCGCCGCCGCAGGCGGTACCCGGGCGCCGGCGCGCGGCCGCGCCCCAGACCACGACGCAGCCCGCAGTTGAGCCTGCGCCGACCGTCGCATCCCAGGCCGCTCCTACGTCGCGCGTCGACGTCCCGTCGCCGACGATTGCCGCGCCGGCCGCCGCCTCCGCGCCTCGGCCCGCCGAGACGCCGGCGTCACCGCCGCACGCGGAGCAGCCGCGCCCCGAGCGGGTCGGACCCCTCACCGGGCCCATCCCTCAGCCTGCGGCATCCGATGTCGACGAATTCGAGGCCGCCTCGCGACTGTTCGCGTTCACGGGCGAGACCCCCGTCCAGCAGGCTGCGCGTGAGGCGCAGCCCGCGGCAGACGCAGCCTCCGCCCCGCGCACGGCCGCGCGTCGTTCCCCGGCGCGCCGCGGCGCGGCCTTCAAGCGCGCGACCACCGCGTCGTTCTCGGTGGGTGTGCTGGGGATCGTCGGACTCATGGCGGTCGGCATGACCACGCCGGCAGAGGCGGTCGCCGCGGTGAACGGCACCGACGCGTCGCTGTCCGTCGTCGCCGTCGGCGACAACACCGTGCCGGTGATCGACGAGGCCGAGATCCAGGCGTACGTGGCTCCCGGCGACGTGGAGAACGACACGCTGGAGCGCAGCGGGAACTACACGACCACGACGACGGCTCAGCTGGCGTCGGAGGCCGGCATCAAGAACTTCTCGAACCTGTTCCGCAACAACCCGAACTCCAACATCCAGTGGCCGTTCGCGGTGGGTGTGACGATGTCGTACGGGTTCGGCATGCGGTCGGGCCGGATGCACGAGGGCATCGACTTCACGCCCGGCAACGGCGCACCCGTGCAGGCCATCGCCGACGGCACCGTCCGCGTCGCGTCGGAGGCCGGCGGCGCCTACGGCGTGCACGTGACCATCGACCACATCGTCGACGGTCAACTCATCTCGAGCCATTACGCGCACATGCAGTACGGCTCGCTGCAGGTCAGCCCTGGTCAGCGCGTCACCGTCGGCACTGTGATCGGCCACACCGGCAATACCGGACGCTCGTACGGGGCCCACACGCACTTCGAGCTCCTGAAGAACGGCACCACGGCCATCGACCCTTGGCCATGGCTGCAGCAGTACACCGACGGCACCCACACGGTGGGCTGACCGGTTCGGAAGGGTGCCGGGCCTCTGGTATCCTCTTCTAGTTGCCTGCTCGCAGGCAGCACGCCCCGATAGCTCAGTGGCAGAGCACTTCCATGGTAAGGAAGGGGTCGTCAGTTCAATCCTGACTCGGGGCTCGCAGCATCCAATCACAGTGACCACGGATGCCGTGCGGCAGGGTAGCTCAGTTGGTGAGAGCGCACGACTCATAATCGTGAGGTCGCGGGTTCAAGCCCCGCTCCTGCTACGGATCGCCCCGGAATCTCGCCGATTCTCCGGGGCTTTCTTCTTCTGCTTCGCACTCGCCCGGCGGTCACGTCGGTGCTTCGACAAGGGCTGCGCGGGAAGGATGACGATGTCGCCGTCAATGCAGCAGCGACGCTCCAGACGTCGTCTGCTGGGGTGGATACCCACCGCGATCGCCGCTGCGATCTGCGTGGGCGTCGTCGTCGCGGCGATCCTCATGCAGAACTCGTGGTGGACCGATCCAGAACGCCCCGCGACCGCCGACCAGCAAGCGCCGGATGGCATGTCCATGCTCGGCGACCCGGGCATCGACTACCTCACCCGCGAGGGCGCTCTGCGCATTCGCATCGGGCCGGACTCTCTTACGGCCACCGAACTGGGACTGGAGCCTGACGGCCCGCGGACGTCCGAACCGATCACTCCCGTGCAGGCGATCGTCGTCGCGCCCGCCGGGAGCTTTCACGTCGACGTGACCCGCTCGTTCACCGTCCTCGCATCGGACGATGAGGTGCAGTCGGTGCAGCTGGTCCTGGAGTCGGATGGCGCGTGGCTGACGGCGCTCTCCCACCTGCAGAGGATCGCCCCGTACTGGGGGTGGACCGAGGCGGAGATCGACCAGCTCGAGGAAGATCTGACAGTCGCTTCCCGTGCGGGTGACGGGCGCGCCTACTCAGCTGAGATCCCGCCGACCGAGCACAAGGGGGCGCTCGCCTCTGCAGAGGTCGCTGTCGACGTGACGAACTCAGAGGTGACCACCACGCTCATCGTCAGTCGGCTCGACGACTGAGTGACGTGGCGGGCCGGGCGCCGATCTCACCGATTCTCCGGGGCTTCCTGCTTTCCGTGCGCGCCAGCCACCGACGTCGCCGCCCGCGCGATCAGGCCGGGGTGCGTCCGAACGCGAACTTCGTGCGCCTGCGCAGGGCGAACCCGAGTCGCTCGTAGGCCGCGATGGCGTTGACGTTCGACGCGGCCGCGTGCATGAGCGCGCGGTCCCCGCGTTGCTGGATGTGGAACGCCACGTCGAGCACCAGCCGGGAGGCCAGACCCTGCCGCCGGTAGGCGGCGTCCGTGGAGACCGCGCTGATCTCCGTCCAGCCGTCCGGGTGCAGACGCTCGCCGGCCATCGCGACGAGCCGGCCGCCGCGACGGATGCCGATGTACCGGCCCAACTCGTGCGTCCGCGGCCGGAAGGGCCCGGGCTGGTTGCGTTCGACGATGGCCAGCATCTCGGCGACGTCGTCCGCTCCGAGAACGACGGCTTCGGCATCCGGTCTCGGCTGCAGCGCCTCGGTCTCGACGAGCTGCACGCCATCGCCGCCGCCGAGGTCCTCCCATCCGGGAGGGAACGCCTGCTCGACCGCGGAGAGGCCGACGGGCGCGCCCGGACCGACGAGCTCGCGCAGGGCGTCCCACACCTCCGGGTCGTCCCACGTCCGCACGGCGACGAAGGGGGCGACCTCTTCGGGATACCGCCGCACGAGATCGTTGCCGATGGCGAAGCCGGCGTGCGGGCCGATGAGCGCATGCCACGCGGGATTGTCGAGCACCGCGGCATCCGCGTGCGGCACATCGGCGCGGGACGGATGCTGAGGCTCGGGGCGCTCGGTGGGGTCTGCGATGTCGATGGCCGTGTCTGACATGCATCCAGCGTGCGCCCGCGCGGCGTCAGCCGCAAAACCGACTCGTCATCCCCGGCAATGCGGGAGCCGTCAGCCCGGGTGGGGGGGCGACTGTGACGTCGGACGACCACCCGACGAGAACCGTTCCGGGGCTCGCCGTTAGTGTCGGCGGGGCGCACCTGCACCGCGCCGAGATCACTGAGAAGACCGACGAGGAGTTCCGTGTCCACACAGCTGGAAGACGAGACGCTGCAGTTCGTTCGCGAGCTCATCCGCATCGAGAGCGTGAACACCGGCGTGGCCGCGACCATCGGCGACGGCGAGACCCGTGCCGCGCGACACGTGCAGGAGCGCCTGGCGGAGGTCGGCATCGCCGCGGAGCTCATCGAGCCGCGCCCCGGTCGCGGCTCACTCATCGCCCGGATCGCCGGGAGCGATCCGAGTGCGGGCGCGCTGCTCGTGCACGCACACCTCGATGTGGTGCCGGTCGAGGAGAAGGACTGGACGCATCCGCCGTTCGGCGCCGACATCGAGGACGGCTACCTGTTCGGGCGAGGCGCCGTCGACATGAAGAACTACGCCGGCACCATCCTCGCCGTGGCTCGGCACTTCGCGCGCGAAGGGATCGTTCCGCGCCGCGACCTCGTGTTCGCCTTCCTCGCCGATGAGGAGAGCGGGGGAGTATGGGGCGCAGGCTGGCTCGTGCAGAACCGCCCCGAACTGTTCGCCGGCGTCACCGAAGCACTCAGCGAGGTGGGCGGCTTCTCGGTGCCGCTCGTCGCCGACCCGGCAGACGAGCGCCGCGCGTACCTCGTCGCCACGAGCGAGAAGGGTGTCGCGTGGTCGACGCTCACCGCACGCGGCCACGCCGCCCACGGATCCCGCCCGACCGACGACAACGCGGTGGTGAGGCTCGCCCGCGCGGTGTCGGCGGTCGGGTCCCACCGGTTCCCCGTCGTGCGCACGCCGGCGCTGCAGCGATTCCTCGACGTCTTCGGCGCGGCGCGTGGGCTGGCCTTCACCGACGAGTCGCTCGCGGACGATCTCGAGAGCCTGGGTTTCGTGTCATCGCTCGTGGGAGCGACCACACGCAACACGGCGACGCCCACGGTGCTGTCGGCGGGAGAGAAGACGAACATCATCCCCGCCGAGGCGTCCGCACGGCTCGACATCCGCATCCTCCCGGGACAGGACGACGAGCTGCGCCGGGGTCTGCGTGACCTCGCGGGCGACGACATCGACATCCGCGAGGGGCGGTGGTGGTCGGCGACCGAGGCGCCCGTGGACGCACCGATCATCGATGTGCTGCAGGAGGCGATCACGGCGCACGATCCCGACGGGATCGTGGTGCCGTACTTGCTGCCGGCGAGCACCGACAACAAGCACTTCGCGAAGCTCGACATCCACGGGTACGGGTTTGTGCCGCTGCGGGTGCCGGTCGACTTCGATGTGTTCGCGCAGTTCCACGCCGCCGACGAGCGGATCCCCGTCGACGCGCTCCACTTCTCGGCGCGGGTGACCGAGCGGATCCTCCGCACCGCCTGAAACGGCGAATGCCCCGACCCGCCCGCGAGGGTGGGCCGAGGCATCCGTTGGACGCGTCGACGGTGCGACTGCTCAGGACGCGGCGTCGACCTCCGCGGTCGGAGCACCCGACTCCTTCCACGCGGGGAAGCCGCCGTCGACGTGCGCGACGTTCGTGAAGCCCTTCGCGCGGAGTTGTTCGGCGACGGGTCCGGACCCGCGGATCGACCCGCAGACGATGACGATCTCCTGGTCCCACTCGGTGATCTCGGCGAACTTCTCGGGAGAGTCGAGGAGGAACTGCGCGTCGAGGTTGTCGCGGTCGCCGCGGATCGAACCCGGGATCACGCCGTCGCGCTCGCGGCCGGCGTCGCTGCGAACGTCGATGACGAGCGCACCGGAGGCGGCGCGGCCGGCGGCCTCTTCGGCGGTGATGAGCGGCGCGTCGTAGGTGGGCTGTGTCGCGGCCTCGGTGGTGTCGGTCATGGGGATCCTCTCGGAATGGGGACGGATGCCGGGTGCCGGCGTCACGCTACGACCGCAGCGTGGATCGGGGCGCATCGCCGCGTCACACGGCGCCATGATCCGTCACGAGGCGTGGCCGGCACGTCGCTTGGCGGCGGTCGTGTGACGCCTCGCTACGTCGTGTGGCATCCCGCGACGCACGCGGCGATGGGAGAGGAGGTCGCGGTCGTATCGTCCGAAGAACTCCTCCGGAAAGCGTGGTCGCGCATGGTCCTGTACGAGTCGGTGATCGAGTCCATCGGCGGCACGCCGCTCGTGCGCGTGCATCATCTCGCCGCGGGCCTGCTGCCGCGCGTCTACGTGAAGCTCGAGTACCAGAATCCCGGCGGCAGCGTGAAGGATCGCGCGGCGCTGGGGATGATCCGCGCCGCCGAGCGGGATGGCTCGCTGCGGCCCGGAGGCACCGTCGTCGAGGTGACCTCAGGGAACACCGGCGTCGGCCTCGCGCTCGTCGCCGCGCACCTCGGCTACCGCGCCGTGATCTTCACGTCGAGCCAGATCGCCGACGAGAAGATCCGTCTGTTGCGCGCGTACGGCGCGGAGGTGCGGCTGGTGGATGCGTTCGTGCCGAAGGGCCACCCCGACAGCCTGGGCGCCGCCGCCGACCGGTTCGTCGCCGAGACCCCGGGCGCGTGGCGTGCCGGCCAGTACGACAACCCCGCCAATCCCGCGGTGCACGTGGAGTCGACCGGCCCCGAGATCTGGGCCGACACCGGCGGCGCCGTCACGCACTTCGTCGCGAGCGTGGGCACGGGCGGGACGATCTCGGGAACGGGCCGGTCGCTCAAGACGCTGAGCCGCGGGGCGGCGCGGGTGATCGCCGCGGACCCCGCCGGCTCGTCGTACTCCGGCGGCGACGGCAGCCCGAAGTACATCGAGGGCGCCGGGCACACCGTGCATCCCGAGGCAGAGGAGGACGTGTGGCCCGAGTCCTTCCACCTCGACGTCGTCGACGACTACGTCACCGTGACCGACCGCGAGGCGATCCTCACTGCCCGTCGTGCCGCCCGAGAGGACGGCATCCTGCTGGGCGGGTCGGCCGGAACGGCGCTCGCCGCGGCGCTGCGTCTAGCCGAACAGCTCGGGCCGGACGACGTCGTGGTTGCGCTCGCCCCCGACTCCGGGCGCAACGCGCTCTCGACGTACTACGACGACGAGTGGCTCGCCGACCGCGGATTCGTCTTCGACGACAGCGACGCTCCCACGCTGGGGGACCTCGTCGCCCAGCCCGCGCTCCGGGTCGCCGCGCACCTGACGGTCGCCGAGGCGGTCACGCGGCTGCGTCTGGACGAGCGGGATGCCGCAGCGCCCGTGCTCGTCGTCTACCGGCGCAGCGACGGCGAGGCGCCGATTCCGGCCGCCGACGTCGCCGGAGTCGTCACTCTCGACGACCTGCGGGCTGCGCTCGGCGCGGGCGCCGGGGACGCCCTCGTCCGCGAGCACGCCTCCCTCGCGCCGCCGACCGTCGGCATCGGGCGCGCTCCCGGCGTCGCTTTCGCAGGACTGGATGCCGCGCATCCGGGCTGGATTGCGGCATCCGTCCTCTGCGATGGAAGGATCGTCGGCGTGATCACCCGGGAGGCCCTCGTCGCGCACAGCGTCCGCAGCGATCGGCTGGCGGTGGCGCGATGACCGCCGACGTGCTGCAGACCGGTGCCGCCGGCTCCGGCACGGCCGCCCATGCCCGGGGGGCACGCCGGGGCCGATTGCGGGACCGAGGCGCCGTGGTTCACGGTGCGGACGGCGCGCAGCGACGAGTTCGACCGCGTCGGAGAGGTGACCTACCTCGGCTTCGGCCACGGTGGGCCCGGCGCGACGCAACCCGACCCGGAGCGGCTGGCGCTGCTGCGGGGAGCGGCGGCGCGTGCGGAGGTCGGCGACCTGCTGGTCGCCGTCGACGCCGCGGGGAGGATCCTCGGGACGGCCAGTCTGCTGCGCGCCGACAGTGCGCTCGTGCGCCAGTCTCGGGGCGGCGAGGCTGAGCTGCGCCTGCTGGCGGTGCTGCCCGAGGCCCGGCGCCGGGGCATCGGGGAGGCACTCATGATCGAGGCGATCGAGCGTGCTCGTGCGTGGGGTGCTCCCGCCCTGGTGCTCGACACCGGCCCCGCCAACGAGCGCTCGCAGCGCCTGTACCACCGGCTCGGATTCGATCGGCTGCCCGAGCGGGAGACCATACCGGCGTCGCGCGGCGGCTATCTCGCCGTGTTCCGGTTCGAGCTGGGCGGCTGACCGACGCTGCGCCTCTGCGCCGCTACGCCGCGGGCCGACGGCCGTCAGCCGACGCCGAACCGCTCCGCCTGCATCCGGGCCGCTGCGGTGGCGGGATCGTCGTCCCACGTACGCGGACGAGCCCCCTCGAGTCCGCGCCCGAGGGGCCAACCATCCGATCCAGCGCAGGGGTTCGCCTCCGGCCGGGGGCGTCAGCGCCTCGATCGCGGGGAGGTCGTCGACGCGGACGCGATCCCACGCGTGCATCACACGGCCGTCGCCGAGGCTGAGCCCCACATGGCCCCAATCGCGGCGCTCCCCGCAGCATCGCGGCTGCCGGGCCATCAGAAGGGGGCGCCGACGCTTTCGGTGGAGCGGAACACGGGCACGGCGCGTTCCGGCTCGACGAGGTACTGACGGCCGGAGGGTGATGTCCAGA
>NZ_MWLQ01000019.1 GCF_010634855.1 Microbacterium sp. B35-30
ACTTGATCGGCGTGGTGATAAGGCCCGCGTCGTTGAGGACGTCATTGACGAGCCCCGAGCTAGAGAACAGCGAGAAGGCGATCATGTAGACGAGCACCCACGAGATGAAGTTCGGGAGCGCCGTGAGGGTCTGCACCGAGCTGCGGAACCAGGGCGCCTTGATCTCGTTGAGCAGGATCGCGAAGAAGAGCGGCAGGACGGATGTCGCGATCCCCAGGAAGCTGATCGCCAAGGTGTTCATCAGCACCTGGCCGATCTGGGCCATCTGCGTGGGCGAGCTCACCAGCATCTGGAACCACTGCAGACCGACGAACTCGCTGCCCTCGATCCCGAGCGCCGGCTTGTAGTCGTACAGCGAGTAGATCCAGCCGTACAGCGGCAGGTACGAGAACAGGAAGGCCAGGACGAGGAAGGGGACGATGCAGAGGAACAGCGTGAACGAGGTCCGGCTGCCCGCGGGCCGCAGCCGCCGGCCGCGCCGCTTCTTCGCGTTCTGATCGAGGTTGTGGACGGCCGCCTCCTGGAAGACCGTCTGCGCCTGGGCCTGCGTGGTCATCGGAGGTCTTCGCCGATGCCGTCGTTCAGCCGCGGGAGGCTCTCGGTTCCGGCGTCGAGTAGCAGAGCCGCCCCGTGGCGATCGAGTCGGAGCGTAAGCGCAACACTTCCCGGGGCAACGCCCCGCGCATCGTTTGACTGGGCTCTTACCGAGGCGAGCGGGATGACCTGATCGGTCCATAGTTCGCGGATCGATCCGCGGGCGTTTGGTGCGAATCCGAGGTTCTGAACGTCCACGACGACTTCTCTCGGCTCGTCCGCGAGATTGAAGACGGCTGCATAGCGGCCGCCGAGCCCTGCCGACGCGCCCCAGACCACGAGATCGCCCTCACGAAAGAACTCACGGTTTCCCGACGAGGACCTCAGCACATCGAGCACCGCCCCGTTGGTGAACAGCGCGATCGTGCTCGGGTCAGTGGAAGGCAGGTCACCACCGATCATGAGCGGGGAACGGGCGATCACCCACAGCGTCATGAGGGTGATTCGCTCCGCTGGAGTCAGGTTGTCATCGCGAGGCTCACCCCGCTCAGCACGGATCCCGATACGACCCAGCGGCAGCATGTCACCATCCGGCCAGCCGGCTTCCGTGGCGTAAGGAGCCCAGCGCGCGAGGCGAGCGAAATTCGCTTCGACGTCCTCCCATCGATCCCACAGGTCGTCGCAGACCCGCCACATCGTGGCGTGATCGCGCAGATGATCGACACGGGCGAGCGACAGATCGCGCCCCGGCGACAGCGAGAGTTGGATGTCGCGTCCTGACCGCACAATGGCGCGAGCGTATGCCTCGATGTCGTCGGCTTGATACGGCCACAGCATGTCGTCGGCTTTGATGAAGTCGACACCCCACCCTGCGTAGAGCTTCAGCGTCGAGTCGTAGTACGCCTGCGCTCCGGGGTGATCGTGCCGCAGCCCGAACATGTCCGGGTTCCATTCGCAGACGTTGTTCCGGTCAGCGATTTCTGATGCGCGCCACGTCGTGCCGAGGACCGGTAAGTCCAGTTCGACCGCGCGCCTCGGGATGCCGCGCATCGTGTGGATGCCGAGACGCAGGCCCCACGAGCGCAATGTGTCCGCGAGCGGGCCGAAGCCGGCACCGTCGGAAGAACTTGGGAAGCGGCCCGGATCGGGGATGAGACGGCCCCAGTCGTCCATCGCGAGTGGTGCTTCCGCGTTGTAGCCGTGCGAGCGGGCCGTCGGATCCGCCCAGTCGATGTCGATGACTACCGTGTCCCACCCGTACGGCAGAAGGTGACCCGCCATGAACTCGGCGTTTGCCAGCACCTCCGCCTCGGTCACCGTGGTGCCGTAGCAGTCCCAGCTGTTCCAGCCCATCGGCGGAGCGACCCTGGCCGCGATCTTCTCCCCTGCATCCATGCGAGGAATGGCCTGGCTCACGATCTCTCCTTTAACTGCGGCGGGCTGTCGTACCCCATATCGGGATGCGCCCCATCCTGATGGAAACGTTGCCATTCGTCAAGCGTCACATGAGGGCATCTCGAGGACATTGCCGCTGGCTTCAGTGAGACGGAACGGGCCCGGAGCTGTCTCTCGCGATGAGCGTGGGAGCGATGAAGTAGTGCGCTGCCGCCGCTCCCCCGATCATGCCGAGCAGCAACTCGACGGAGGTGCGGCCAAGCGCAACGAAGTCTTGTCGCACCGTGGTCAGCGATGGAACGAGGTACTCGGATCCCGCGATGTCATCGAACCCGACAACGGAGATCTTTTCGGGGATGGCCACCTGATGCTGCGCCAAGGCGGACAGCACGCCCATCGCCATCTGGTCATTCGCCGCGAATATCGCAGTAGGCATTCGGTTGAGGGTGAGCAGCTCCTGCGTCAGGCGAAACCCGCTTGCGGCCGAGAAGTCGCCTTCGGCGTGAAGGGGGTCGTCGACTCCGGCGCGTTCCATCGATTTCCGCCAGCCATTCAGGCGCGCTTTCGCATCGAACACGTCGAGAGGCCCTGTCAGGTGCACGATGTCTCGGTGTCCGAGGTCAAGTAGGTGCTCGGTCGCCAACCGCGCCCCGAGTTCCTGGTCGAGTTCGACGGAGCCGATCGATGGGTTACGCAGCTCGCCCGACATCACGACCGTGATAGGGACGCGCGTCATCAGCTGTTCGAGCGCGGCAGCCGCAACAGGGCGATCGGCGATGATCGCCACTCCCTCGACAGCCTGGCTCGCGAGCCGTTCCACTGCCGTCACAAGCTCCTCGTTGGAGCCTTCCTGCCAGCTGGCCATATTGACCCAGTAGCCGCCCTGCCGTGCCGCACTCTCAACGCCACGCAGGATGCGCGGCAGTTCGAACAGTTCGGACCCAGCGATGACGACCCCGATCGTCGTGGACCGGCCACTTTTGAGCGCGCGCGCGACGTCGTTCCGTCGGTAGCCGAGGCGTGCGATCGCGTCCGTCACTCGTCGTCGCGTGTCCGGGCGCACCGCATCCGGCTCGTTGAGGACCCGGCTGACGGTCACGAGGGCGACACCGGCTTCGCGCGCAACGTCCACCATGCTCGGCGCCTTCGACTTCTTGGAATCCGGCACGCGCTCACTCCTCTATCCCCACGACAGGATGTTCGACCACTATGCCCGAACCGACTCGGCCGCGAGCGCTTGGGGAGCGCACACGCCTTCGCAAGCAACCAGTTGGTGCCCATGTCGTCTAGCCGCCACTCGGGCTGCCGCGAACCCCATCTCTAGTGGCCCCCGCAACACCTTGTTGTGATCACCCAGCCGATCTCGGTCACATTCAACGCCGCGGGCCACTGCTACTCACGACGAGCCCGCCGGATGGTCTTCCAGGAGTCCAAATCCAGACCATGCTCCTTCGACGCGCCGCGGGTCGAATCTGCCTGAGCATCCCTGTACTTTGGAAACGTTACCATCGGATAATCCGACGCGAACACTCTTGAGAGGAACGGCCGGTTGACATCGCCGAATCCCGTGCTGCCCGGGTGGCACCCCGACCCGTCGATATGTCGCGTCGACAACAGCTTCTATCTTGTGACGTCCACCTTCGCGTTCTACCCCGGCCTGCCCATCTATCGCAGTAGCGACCTCCACCACTGGGATCTCATAGGGCACGCGCTTATCGACGAGTCATGGCCTTCACTAGGGCCGGTCGACGTCTCCGACGGTATCTGGGCTGCGACAATCCGCCACGCAGACGGCGTCTTCTACATCGTGTTCACCGTCGCAGCAGGCCGCACGGGCGCCGGGTTATACGTCACCACGGCTACACGTCCCGAAGGGCCGTGGTCGTCACCGCGCCAACTGGACGGCGACGGAATCGATCCATCGCTGTTCTTCGACGACGACGGAAAGGTCTTCCTCACCGCCGCCCGGGACGCCACCTCGCCACACGCGAGCGGGCCCGGCGAGATCTGGATGCGTCAATTCGACCCCAGCGCGGGCGCGCTCATTGGACCGACCTTCATCCTCTGGCACGGCGCGGCCACCGGGACGTGGGTCGAAGCCCCGCATCTATACAAACGTGATGGTACGTACCATTTGATCTGCGCAGAAGGCGGGACCGAGCGGAACCATGCCGTCACTGCAGCGCGCGCCACCGAGATCACTGGACCCTACCGGACCGATCCCCGCAGCCCGCTCCTCACTCACCGGCACCTCGGCGATCACGCCACCGTCCAGAACGTTGGCCACGCCGACATCGTCGATGGCTCCGACGGCCGATCCTGGGCCGTGGTGCTAGGCGTGCGGCCCATCGACGGTCACCACACGCTCGGGCGAGAGACATTTGTCGTTCCGGTTCAGTGGAGTCGGACGGGACCAGTATTCGCGCCAGGTGAAGGTCGCATTGTAGAAGGAGCCGCCCCGGCTGGCCGAGCACGATCATCGGAGGATTGGATCAGCCTGCGTGGACCGGTCGAGGCGGAGGTCGCCGATCAGCGCATCGTGCTGACACCCCGCCCCGCTCCGTTGGACTCCGCCGAATCACCCGCATTCCTCGGCGTTCGGCAAGACCACCACATGGGTTCGTTCGAAGCTGGCATCGACACGGACGAGATCATTGCTCACGAGGCGGGGCTGGCAGCACTGCAGGGCAGCGGGGCACGCCTAACTGTCAGCCTCGTCAGGAGGGACACCGGGGTCGTCCTTCGCGCGACGCATGCGCAGCAATCAGGTTCAACACTCCTCGGAGAACTCGCCGTTTCAGGGCACGTACGAGTCGGCATCCGGATGACTGAAACGCACTACGCGGTAACGGCAGCCACGAGCGACCGGCATGACGTAGTCGCACGCCTGCCTCGCACCAGCTTGAGCACCGAGACTGCAGGCGGCTTCGTCGGCGTGACGCTCGGAATCTTCAATATCGCCGCCGGCGACGCCTCCCAGATCGCCTTCCACACAGTTCGCTACTGCCGCGGCACAGAAGGCGCGAACTCGCAGAGCGGGCTGGCGCATCCCATGGCGTCGCTCGCGTAGTCCGCTTTCGCGCGGGCAACGGAGATCGGGGACCGTCGGGAGCCGGTTCGAGCACCTCAGCGGGTGAGTAATCGGTGCGGCGCGGGGATGAGTGACGACGGGGTTCTGTCGAAGACGGCTTGTCAGACCTGCTCACTGAGGGGCTTGTGCAGGTGGGCGAGTGGATTTCAGGCCCCATTGCGGCGTCTGTTCGCAGCTCGCCATGTCGATGCCGCGGATGCGCTATCCAGCGAGCGCCGGCGATGTCGGATCAGGTTCGAACCGGTAAGCGCTCACCGGGCGTCGTCGTGGTAATCGAGACATAAATGTTACTCGCCTCATATATTCACAACCGCGCCGTGGTGTACTTTTCGAATACTGAAGTAAACCCATATTTTACCTCATGGACACTGACAGGAATTTCAACGATGAAATCTGTTCACCACACGCACGGCACTGGCATGCGCGTCACTGTGATCTTGCTGAGCATTGCCCTCGGCATCCTCGCCGCCTACAGCATCTTCAGCTCCACGATGCTGGCCAGCGGGTCGGACGGCCTCGCGAAGGGAGCCGGCGCCGCCGCAGAGGGATCGGTCGCCCTCGCCTCCGGAACCGACGCCTTGGCGTCGGGGGCCTCCGGGTTGGCGGAGGGCTCCAAGGGGCTGAAGGCCGGCGCCGACGCCGCATCGACCGGCGCAGACGCGTTGGCCACAGGCGCCCAAGGTGCCGCTACTGGCGCGAGCGGGCTCGCTCTGGGCGCGGCGGGACTGCTCGCCGGATCAGACGCGGCTGCCACCGGTGCCGCGGCTCTCCACGACGGCTCGGGGGCATTGGCTTCCGGTGCAGGCGCGCTCGCACAGGGCGCGAGCGGGGCGGCGGACGGCGCCGCCGCTGTACACGAGGGCTCGGGCGCGCTGGCTTCCGGTGCAGACGCCCTCGCACAGGGCGCGACCGGGGCAGCCGACGGCGCCGCCGCTCTTGCGACGGGCGCCGCGGGCTTGGCCGCGGGAGTGGATGCCACACATGCGTTCGCGGGCGGGGTGAGAGCCGGCGTACAAACGATGCGCGACATGCTCGCCGCCGGTGTCACCGATTCGACGCTCCTTCAGTCCCAGAACGGTGCCGCAGTCAGCAGCGCCGCCTCTGCAGCTGCCGAGGAGTCAGCAGAACTGCTCGCCTCACTGGAGGCTATGGCCGCGGCAGACCCCACCAACATCGAACTGCAGCAACTGGTGACCACGGCCGCGAACCTGCAGACCAACGTCGGGGTCCTCACGCCGGCGGCTGAGGCCGCTGACGACTTTGCCACCAGCCTGGTAGTCGGCGCGGCGACAGCCGAGCAGTTCTGGTCGGTGCCAACGGACTGGTCGACGGTGATGCCGCGCTGGGCTGGCCCGGAACCGTGATGCTGGCGGGGCCGGACGGCGCCGCAGCCGCTCTCGCCACTGGCGCTCGCGGACTTTCTGATGGCGTTGCAGCACTCCGGGACGGCAGCGTCGGGCTGGCTAGCGGAGCGGATGCCCTGGCGACCGGCGCGGGCGGGCTGGCGCTCGGCGTTGCAGCACTCCGGGACGGCAGCGTCGGGCTGGCTAGCGGAGCGGATGCCCTGACGACCGGCGCAGGCGGGCTGGCGCTCGGCGTCGCCGCCCTGCGAGACGGCAGCGGTGCGATGTCCACGGGGGCATCCGCCCTCTCAGATGGAGTGGGAGCACTCGCGACGGGAGCCTCGGGCCTTGCAACAGGTGTCAGAGCGCTGAACGATGGGGTCATCGCCGTCTCCGACGGAGCAGTGGCTTTGGCTGACGGAAGCACCGGGTTGAACGACGGCGCCTCCGCTCTCGCGGAGGGTAATGGCGCACTCGCCGATGGGGGCAAGGCATTGTCGGGCATCGCTGGCGGTATGGCACCCGGTCTCACGTCGGGACTTGCCATCGCCGCACTGATCGCACTGATCGCAGTCGGCTTCTGGATCGGCCATCGGATCAACCACCGGAACCGGACTCGCGAGCTCGCGCTCGCCTGACATCTGGAAGAGGGGGCGCGGCGGCGCCCCCTCTTCTGTCGCCGCCCGCTCGACTGCAGCCGGCGCGACACTGCAGATTGATTTTTCAGTTTCCTCATAAATTCGTGGGTCAAAGTGGAACACATGTCCCACACGGCGAGCCAGCCCCCGTCCCCTGCACTCCGTCGCCGAAAGTGGCCTCGTCGCCTATTGATCGCTGCTATCGCCGTCGTCGGTTTGTCTGTCATCGCAGCCGCCTCGTCGCAAACAACACGCAGATCGTTGTCGGCATCTTCCAGGGCTATCAGTCGCAGAACTCGTACGAGCCGCGGAACCCCCCGGCCGAACACCTCCGCGATAACGGAATCCGATACGTGAACGACCTGGAGTACGGCACGGAGTTTCCGAACAGCCACCTGGACATCTCCTACCCCGCGGATAGCCCGGATGCCCCCCTGCCCACCATCGTCTACACGCACGGAGGGGGTTTTTTCGGGGGCGACAAGGTCCTGGGCGACCCGTTGGCTGTTGACAGCGACGTGAACTTCTTCCCCGACCGAATGGTGGAACGGGGCTTCGCGTTCGTCAACGTCAACTACGCACTCGTCCCTCAGTACCGGTTCCCGACCCCTGTCCACCAGCTGAACGAGGCCCTGGAATTCCTCCGCGATCACGCCGCTGAGTACGGACTCGACATGGACAACGTCATTCTCATGGGCTCCTCAGCGGGGGCCATCATGACAGCACAGTACGGCGCAGCGCTGGCCAATCCGAGCTACGCGGCTCTCCTCGACCTGGTCCCTTCAATCCCGCTCGACAGCGTCCGTTCGCTCATCATCGACGACGGACCGCTCGCGATCGACGACTTCGATCTGGCCACGATGATCCTGGTTGGAAACTACATCGACGGCACCCTTCATCCCAGCGCGGCCGACCGGGCGCGCTACAACCCCATCGACGACGTCACAGCCCTGTACCCCCCGTCATTCCTGCTCGGAAGCAATTACGACGGCAATGGCTATGCACACGACATGGAACTCCTCGGCGATGCACTCAAGGAACACGGCGTGCGGCACGAGTTCTTCTACGAACGCCGCGACGACGGATCAGAGGCAGGTCATGGCCTCTTGGGCGGCCTGCCCGCCGGCGACCAGATCGCGGTCGACGCCTTCGACCGCATGGTGCACTTCCTGGACTCCGTGCCGGCGGGTTGAGGAAGAGAGCCGCAACGGCAGCGTCCGCGTCGAATCCCGTCGCGTCAACGGTGCTCGACAAGCACAACAGGTGGCGATCCGGGATCCGTCGAGCAAACCACGCTGAAGTCCGCGATGAGGAGCTACCTACCGGATCCGTGGACGGATCGGAGACAAGGGTCGGTCCTACAACGCGGCGGCCCGCGCCAGGTCGAGGTAGGACAGCTCGTTGGGCGTGAGCCGGATGCCGAGTGCATCGATGTTCTGCTGCATGCGGCGGCCGCTGGACGCTGAGACGACGGGGTAGACATCGAGTGGCTGGTTGAGCACCCAGGCGAGGGCTATCTGCGCCACGGAGTACCCTTTCTCGTCCGCTACCTTCTCGACGCGCTCGAGGCGTTCGAAGTTGGTGGGATGGGCGAAGCCCCGCCGGGCAGCACCGTCGAGGAGCTTCTTGGCCTCATTGGGATGGTCGCTCTTGATGCGGCCGGAGAAGAAACCGCGCCCCATGCTCGACCACGCGACTATCGGCATATCGTTGCACGCGTACCATTCGCGTGCATCGACGTTCGATGGACCGGAGATTGTGAGGACGCCATCCCACGCCGCTTCGACCTGTTCGGCGAGACCGAAGTTCGGACTCGAGGCGGCGAACGGCACCAAGCCGTGCTCGAGCGCGTACTGATTGGCGGACTGGATGCGCTCGTGCGTCCAGTTGGAGCCGCCGAACGCCCCGATCCTTCCCTCGACATGCAGTTCGTTCAGCACCTCGACGATCGGACCGACGGGCTGGTTTGGGTCGTCGCGGTGGAGCAGGTAGACCTCCACACGATCCGTGCCGAGCTGCTTCAGGGATGTCGCGACGTCGGACCGGATGTCGGCGGGCGTGACACGGCCCTTCCTACCCCTTCCGTGGGCACCCTTGGTGACGATGACCACCGACTCGCGGTTACCGCGCTCCCGCATCCATCGGCCGATGGTGCGCTCGGATCCGGGGTAGGCCCGCGCTGTCTCGATCGAGGTCGCGCCGACGTCCGCGACCTCGTCCAGCAGCCGAAAGGCCGAGCGCCCGCCGAGCATGATCTCTTTGCGCGCGGTGCCGTAAAGGATGCGCGCGACGGGCTTCCTCGCACCGGGAAAGTGCCCGAAGGTCATTCCGCTCATGTGTCGACCGCTGCCTCAAACGGGTACCGGATGCCCAGCAGACGCCGGCACTCGTCGAGCACCTTGAGGTTGTCGAGCGTCATCTGGGGGGTGACATAGGCGCTCTCCGTGCATCCGGCACGCATTTCCCGGGCGACGAGGTCAAACTCGTTGTCGTAGCCGCCATTTCCGTGGAACACGACGCGCCGACCCCTCCCCGGGATCAGCATGGCCTTGCCGCCGCCGTGGAATCCGGGCACTTTGATCATGCCCTTCGTCCCGTTGATGGTGATCATCTCGCCCTTCGATTTCACGATCGAGATCACGATGCGCACCGTCGGACCGCTGTCGTAGTGGAACGTGATCTCCTCGTCCACATCGACGCCGTACTTCATCTCGCCAGTCGCCTCGATGCGGTCGGGGACACCGAAGAGGTTGACCGCGTAGCTGGTCCCGTATATGCCGAGGTCCAGAAGGGCCCCGCCCACGAGTGACGCGTCCTTGAGGCGTGGGACGAACGGGAGGATGCCGAGCGCGATCGTCACCTGGACATCCTTGACGTCGCCGATCCGTCCGCCATTCACCCAGGTCCTGACCTGTCGGGCGACTGGAGAGAACCACGTCCACATCGCCTCAGCGAGGTAGACGTCACTTTCCTTAGCCAAAGTGAACAGTTGCTCGGCGCTCGCGTGGTCGACCGTGAAGGGCTTCTCGAGGAGGATCGGCTTGCCCAGCGCGATCGCTCGCAAGGTGAGCTCCGCGTGGCTGTTGGCCGGGGACGCGATATAAAACCGTCCACGGCGGGATCGTTGATCGCTGCCTCGAGGGTGGGCGCAGGTCGAGCGCCGACTTTGCTGGCGAATGCGGCGCGCTTCTCAGCGTTGCGCGAGAACACCGTCGCGATCTCGTGGCGCGTCGTGCGCAGGATCTGGCGCGACGTGGACTTTGCGATCGCGCCCGACCCGACGTACGCCCACCGGAACGGCGGGACCGGCGTCAGCACCGGCTCGGGCGACAGCGGTTCGACCAGCGCCCGGGCAGCTCCGACGAAGCGATCAAGCTGGGCGCTGTGTGCCGATAGCGAGGCGCCGCTGGGCGGCCGCATGTACTCGATCGCCATCGGGCCGCGGTATCCGTCGGCCGCGATTAGCTGCACGATCTCGGCGAGCGGCACGATACCGTCGCCGAACGCGCGCAGTTCCACGTGGCGGCCGTCGACCGTGCGATCTCCGGTGCCCTTGTCCGCCACCTCGACGTCCTTCAGATGCACATAGCGGATCCGGTCCTTCGTCGCGTGGAAGAACTCGATGGGGTCGTCGCCGGACGGGATCATATTGCCCGTGTCGTAGACGAGACCGAGACCAGGAACGCGATCCAGAAGTGCCCGGCAGTCGGCCGCCGACGACAGTGCCGAGCCGATTGTCGGTGTGTCCTCGACGAGGATCTCGATTCCACTCCGGCTCGCGATGTCAACAGCGAGCCCGAATCCGCGTACGTAGTGCTCGAGCTTGTCGCGCTCCGACACCTGCGCCCAGCCCTTGCCCGACGTCAACGCATCCATCGGCGCGAGCATGATGCGCCTGCATCCGAACCTCTTCGCGGTGCGCACCGCTTTTTCGATCTTGCGGCTCATCTTTGCCGAGTCGGCAAGGAAGCCGACGCCTACGATGAGACTCGACAGCGTGAGCTCGTTCTGATCGAGTCCGTGCTTGACGCGCTTCGCGCCGTAGAGCCAGATCTCGACGGCGAACATGTCAAGTCCGGTGAGCCCGCGCGAGCGCGCGAGAGCGAACAGCGAGTTCAGTTTCATGCGCCCGACGCAGATCTCGCGTGCAAACGGGAACGTCAGCATCGTCCACTGCGGGGTGAATGGCGCTGCGGGCACAGCTGCGGCCGTCATGTCCCAGCCCGTCGCCTCTGGCGAGCGCACCCTGCGCGCTGGTGCGGTGACCGAGATCTCGCTGTCTCCATGGTGCACCACAAAACCACACATTTGGGCTTTTTTCACGCTATATGGCAAGACCCCCCACACGTCTGGACCCGGGCGTTGCACACGCGGCGCCGTGGCCTTCGCCTGCCACGCTGCGGGGCCGTGGGCGCCGGCCTCGATCCACTGGCCTAGGGTGCAACCGAATTTATGTGTAGTGTAAAAAATTCCAGCGCCCGGCGCTCCATGATCAAGGAGGATCACGCGTGGTCAGTAATGACGCCACCACCGTTTCGTCGCCCAGTGTGAGTGCATCCATGTCGCGGAAAGCGGAACGTGCGACATGGCGCATGTCGCGGAGCGAACGCCTGCGCTACTACCTCAGCGGAATCGGGTGGACCACAGGCGCCAGCATCATGGCCTTCTTTCTCAGCATCTACCTGATGTTCCAGGGGTTGAGTCTCGCGGCGGTTGGAACCGTGATCCTCATCGTCAAGATCATCGACGCAGTCGACGACCTTGCCATCGGGTACTTCGTGGACCGAATCAATCCGGCCCAGCTGAAGTTCCTTCGGAAGCTCGCCGGCTCGGGCAAGTACCTTCCTTGGTATCGCGTCACATTCTTCCTCCTGCCGCTCGCCACGGTGCTGTTCTTCGCGATGCCGTCGAACATGCCGGAAGGGGCGAAGCTGGCATGGTTCGCGGTCGCCTACCTGCTCTTCGACCTGGCCGGCACGCTGTCGCAGCTACCCATGTACACGTTGGTGATGACGCTCACGGATCGCGTCAGCGAGCGTGACAATCTCCTCAAGATGCGAGGCGTTCTACTTCTCCTCGTAGGTGTGAGCGTGGGGCTCGTATGGCAGTTCATGATCAGCGAGTTCGTCGGTTTGCCGATCTCCGCGGTCGCGATCGGATCAGCGATTATCGCCCTGGTCCTGATGACGCCCCTCACTCGGAAGGTCGTCGAGCACAACGTGGAACTCAAGAACACCGACGAGACCGCGCCGCCGACCTACACGTTCCGGGAGATGCTGAAAGCGGTCCGAACCAACAAGTTCATGCTGATCCTTCTCGCCAGCGATGTCGTGACCGGGGTGAGCCTGACCATCCTGACGACAAGCATCTTCGCGGCGTTCTTCCTGTTCAACAACTCCATGGTTCTGACGTTGCCCGTGCTCATCGCCTTCATCCCCGGCCTCATTCTCCAGTTCTTCGCTGACCGGATCGCACACCGCATGGGCAAGCGCAACGCCATCGTGGTCTTCGCACTGCTCTCAGCGGCGTGCTCGCTGGCCCTCTTCTTCGTCGGGCCCGGGAACCTCTTCCTCGTGATCCTGTTCATGACCATCGGGGCGATCCCTAATGCCTTGCATACGATCATGCGCACCTTCCTCATCCCCGACACCATCGACTACACCCGTTACAAGACAGGGCAGGACTGCGCGGGCATCTTCTACGCGTTGGACGGTTTCGTCCAGAAGGCGACTGCCGGGGTAGCCTCGGCGATCGCGTTCTTCATCCTCGGTCTCGGAGGATGGGTCACCATCCAGGCGGATTCCTTCGCCGAGCTGCAAGCGCAGAACGTCACGCAACCTGACAGCGCTCTCGCGGCGCTGTGGATCACGGTTACGCTCGTTCCGGCGCTTGGAGCCCTGGCCTGCGCGGGCGTTCTGTCGTTGTACCGGCTTCGCGACGCGGATGCCGCACTGATGGCGAAGTGCAACGCCGGCGAGATCACGCGCGACGAATGTGAGGCGCAAATCTCGCGCGTTTACTGAACGTCTGGGGTCACGCTCCACATCGTGCGTCACGCCGGTGTGGAGCGTGCCGGCTGTACCGGGTCACGACGTTGGCGGCAGTCGGCTGCCGTGCGATCGGCGTTCGAGGTCGATTGGTTGCCGGCAGGCCGCCCGATCCGCAGGGTGCGGTTGAGTCTCGACCTTCCCGTTCTGCCAGGGCAGGGGGTCTCATGAATTTCTGACGGATGCCGTGTACGGCTCAGATCGTCAGCCGCCGTCGGGCATTGGCCCCGGCTTCTCCACGTCCGCGCGCACCAGCTGCCCGGGCCCGGACCTCCTAGTTGCGCGCTATAGCTCGCCGGGTTGGGCCTTGCGCTCACTCATCACCCGTTAAGCGAGTGCGTGCCTCCGCGTTATGCAATATGCCGCAGTGGCATTCTCGGCGTGCCTGTTCAGGTAGTCATGCTCGAACCGGTCGACCGTCCAGTCCCCAGGCTTTCCGCGTCAAAGGACGCCGTTGCCAAGTGACTCACGAATTGACATCGTGGTCGGCAGTTCCGCCCAGACACCGCGCACGTTCGGATACGGATTCTCCTCGACGCCGGACTCGTCATCGAAGATCATCGTCGACCGAGCGTCGGCGTCGAAACGCGGCCATACGCGTTCTTCCGTACTCGGATCCCCCGTCCGCGCGAACGCAGCCCACGCGGAGCCCATGGCCAACGCAACGGGCTCGAGTTCAGGCTTCGAAAGCGATCGCAGCAACAAGGGTACGTCCATGCCGTGGAACGCGCCGAAGGCTCCGTCGGCAACCGAGGGCGAGTACGCGACAACGTAACGGAATACCGCCGCGCCTTGCGCCGCCTTGCGCTCGCCTTGCAAGACCGCAGCGTTTCCGAAGGTGATGTCACTGAGGATTCGAACCAGGCGCTGGCGGTGCGAGACGTCTGGGAAGTCCTTCTCATAGGCGCCCTCGATGCGCGTTCGCACCTCTCCATCGAAAGGAACCATAGCCGCCAGGGTGGCATCGTCCGCAAAGGCCAAGAAGAGCGAGAACTCATCCAGAGTGTTTCCCACGATGAGCGGGACATCGGCGGCGGTTTCCGGCGCGCCCGGGTCGAACGGGGGGTTGGGCAGCCATCTGTCGTCGACTGTGGCAGCCAGAGACAATCCCAACGACTGCCATGCATCGAAGAGTTCACCGGCAGGCATGGTGGCTAGCTCGTGGGCGGACTTTTCGAGCCGCGACGTCAACGCTGCAGAGACGGCGTCAGACACCTCCGCGTCTCCGGCTTTCAGTCGCGAACCGCTTTGGATGATCGCCTTATGGAAGAGCCCCTTGGCCGTCGGCATCGCCAGCAGCGCACCGATCTTCATCCCTCCGCCTGACTCGCCGAACAACGTCACGTTTGCCGGGTCGCCACCGAATGCGGCGATATTCGTACTGACCCAGCGCAGCCCCTCGACGATGTCGAGCAGACCGGCGTTGGAGGCATCCGGGAACTCTTCCAGCCGGAGAAAGCCGAAGACGTTGAGGCGATGGTTGATTCCTACAACGACGACGTCCTCCTCGACAGCCAGGCGAGACGACCGCAGGACAGGGGCCGCGCTGCCCGAGTCGAATCCACCGCCGTGGATGTACACGAGGACGGGGCGGGCCGCCTGATCGACGGCCGGGGTGACGATATGGAGGACCTGGCAGTCCTCGTTCATCGGCTCAGCCACGGCACTTGTGCCACCGGTGAAGTAGCGGAGCAGGTCAGTCGGGATCCCTCCGAACTCCGGATCAGCTTCACCGCCCTGGATCGCGCGAGGCCCGGGCGCCGTGGCATCGAACGGTTCGGACCATGGACTTGCCGGCTCTGGCTTGCGAAACCTCTCCGCGCGGCCGTACGGGATTCCGCTGAACGCGAGGGCGTCACCGATCACACGCCCGATGACTGCGCCCGCAGCGGTCGCTGCCGTCACACTTTCCTGAGGCACTTCGCTCTCCTTACCCGGCCCGCACGTTATTTCTCATCGTGCTGAAGTTTTCACCAGAGTATCACCCGAGAATGTGCAGCCGCCGTGACGCGTAGGGATAGTGCCGCGATCCGGGAGCCATAAATCTCAGCGTGCTACGATTTTCAAATCACTCTCCTGTCATCGCAAGGACGCCCATGACCTCCGCACCGCCTGCCCCCCGCACCCATCACGCGCCGTCCGGCGTCCTGCGCGAGCCCATGAGCAGCATCCGCCGGTCACCCGAACTGAATCTCGACGGAGTCTGGCAATTCCAACTGCTGCCATCACCTGCCGTCGCGCCGGCAGCCGACGCATGGGCAGAGGTCGAGGTCCCCTCGCTGTGGACCATGGACGAACGGTTCGGTCACCCGCAGTACACGAACATCGAGATGCCATTCGGCGGCGTCTACCCGCTCATCCCCGAGGACAACCCAGTGGGTGTCTACCGCACGCGCTTCACCCTGCCGAAGGTCGGCGACGATGAACGCGTGATCCTGCACGTCGGCGCGGCAGAGGGCCACCTCACCGCGCAGGTAAACGGCACGGTCGTGGGAGTGAGCACGGACTCGCACCTCCACGCGGAATTCGACATCACCAATGCCGTGAACCCTGGAGATAACGACCTCGAGCTCCACGTCGCCCGGTGGTCTGCCGAGACCTTCATCGAAGACCAGGACCAGTGGTGGCACTCCGGACTCAGCCGGTCAGTGAGCCTCCACACCACATCTCGCGCTCGGCTGATCGACGTGCTGGTGCATGCTGACTTCGACCCTGCCAGCGCCCGCGGCTCACTCCGGGTCGACGCGTTCACGGACGGACTCAACGGCGAGCACAGCGGCGACTACCGCATCCGCGCAACTATTCTCGGTGCCGAGCATGACACGCCGGTCGGTGGCGAACCGGCCTCCCAAGTCATGGCGCCGGCTCCCAGCGATCGCTCCCAGCGACTGCCGCGCATGCTGCCGGATGACATTCCCGACGTTCTGAGCATCATGTCTGCCGGCGGCGAGCTGCCTCCTGACATGGCCGCCTTCGTCGCGCAGTTCGCGGCAGCGGGAGCGGCGCCCGCACCCCTGCCCGGGATCGCACAGGTCCGCCTGAGCGACCTCGCTGTGGAGGCGTGGTCAGCGGAGCGCCCTCATCTGGAAGATCTCCGCGTCGAGCTCTTGGATCCCGCCGGGGCCGTCATCGACGCAGTCGAATACAGGGTGGGGTTCCGCCGCGTCGAGATCGTCGGCCCCGACCTTCTCGTTAACGGCCGCAGGATTCTGATCCAGGGCGTCAACCGCCACGACGTGGACCCGCGAACCGGCCGGGTGATGAGCCGCGAGCGGATGCGCGCCGAACTCTCCCTACTCAAGCGGTTCAACTTCAACGCGATTCGCACCTCGCACTATCCCAATGACCCGTACCTGCTGGACCTGTGCGATGAGTACGGCCTGTACGTGGTGGACGAGGCCGACGTCGAGGGTCACGCCTATACGTCCACGATCGCTGACGACCCACGGTATCTCACCCCCATCGTCGAACGCATCCAACGCATGGTGCTGCGCGACCGTAACCATCCGAGCGTCATCATCTGGTCTCTGGGCAATGAGACCGGCTACGGCGCCGCCCATGATGCCGCGGCGGGATGGCTGCGGCGGGCGGACCCGACGCGTCCCCTGCAGTATGAGGGCGCAATCGCAGCCGACTGGCACGGAGGGCGTTCAGCATCCGACATCGTTTGCCCCATGTACCCGTCCTTCCCGGGCCTGGAGGCATATGCGCGTGACGGGCGCGCGGATCGACCACTGATCTCCTGCGAGTACGCATTCTCGCTCGGAAACTCCAGCGGCGGCCTCGCGCATTACTGGCATCTGTTCGAGACGAGCCCTGCACTCCAGGGCGGATTCATCTGGCAGTTCCTCGATCATGCACTGGACCCGGAGGGCGACGGACGCTTCCGATATGGCGGAGACTTCGGCGACACGCCCAACGACGGAGCCTTCCTGCTCTGCGGCATCGCGTTCGCCGACCTCACTCCGAAGCCTGCCCTATATGAGGCGCGCGGGCTCTTCAGCCCGGTTCGCATCGAGTCCGATGCCGCCGAGGCGCTCGCCGGTAGGGTGCGCATCCGCAGTCGACGCCACTTCGCGGACGTCTCTGACTTGTCTTTCACCATCCGCGTCGAGACGCGCTCCGGCGCGGGCGACGACATGGCTGTGCACCTCGACCTCGCGCCCGGTGCGGAGCAGTCGGTCACGCTGCCGCCCGAGATCGTCGGCGCCCTGCACGCCGCGGACGCCCTCGCCCTCACTCTCGTCGTCACACTGAGAGGTGACAGTGCGTGGGCGCCGGCCGGCACGGAGCTCTCCGCACACCAAGTGCAGCTGGCACCGACTGCACTGCCGCTCACCTCTCGGCCGGCAGCCGCAGCCGTTACTTCGACGCAGCCTGCCGCGCTCACCCCGGACGGGGCGCTCAGTCATCCCCTCTTGCAGTCGCCGCCCCAGCTCTGTCTCTGGCGAGCGCAGACCGACAACGACGCATCGGTCGGTCTGGATGGGCGATTCGAGAAGTCCGGTCTGTTCCGCCTGGACGTCGAGCGAACACACATTCGCGAGGAGAGCGGAGCCACGCTCGTGGAGCGCACGCTGCGAGGGGCCTTTGGCGACGCCATCACCCATCGCACCCGGATCCGGGTGCTCGGCACACATGACTACCTGCTCGATGAATACGTGCGGCTTCCAGACGGACCCGTCGATGTTCTCCGCGTCGGCGTGCAGTTCAGCCTTGCGGCCGGCATCGACCATGTCGACTGGACTGGGCTAGGCCCGTGGGAGAACTATCCCGACCGCCGCGCATCGGCCATGCTCGGCCGATGGTCGGCGACCATTGACGAGCTCGCCACCCCGTATGTGAGGCCGCAGGACAACGGAACCCGCGGGGGTGTGGATGAACTCGCATTGCGCGGCGTCGCCGGGCGCGCGGACATCACTGCCGGTCAGCCGCTCTGGATGACGGCTTCCCGCCACTCGACGGATGCTCTAGAGCGAACGGCGCACTGGTGGGAGCTCCCGCCATCCGACCTCACACACATCACGCTCGACGTTGCCCATCGCGGCGTCGGCACCGGCGCACTCGGCCCTGACACGCTGCCCCAGCATCGGATCACCGAGAGTGAGCATGAGTGGCAGTGGCGTCTCCGGCTGCAGACGAACTGAGCCGGAGCATACGATGACCAGTGAGACTACGACGGTGCGCGGGCATTTTGACGACGGCTGGGAGGCTGTGGTCAACGCTTTCGCTGGGACCGTCGATCCTGCTGTCGGCGGTGCGGCGCTGGCGATTCGGCACGAGGACCGCGACGTGGTCGACGTGTATGCGGGCACGGCCGACACCCGGACCGGCCGGACCTGGGCGGCTGATACGCCGGCGGTGCTCTTCTCGTCGACGAAGGGACTGGCGGCCGTCACGGTCGCTCTCCTTGTCGACCGCGGCCGCCTCGACATCGAGGCGGAAGTCGCGGGGATCTGGCCGGAGTTCGGCGTTCATGGCAAGAGCGGAATCACCATTGGCGACGTCCTGTCCCATCGCGCGGGCCTGGTGGCCCCCGATGCACCGCTCAGCACGGACGAGCTCATCGATAATCGCGCCTTCGCCGCGAGACTGGCGGCCCAACCGCCACTTTGGCCCGGAGCGAGCGCGCACCTGTACCACCCTGTGACATGGGGCCCGCTCGTCAGTGAGATCGTCCGCCGGGCCACCGGCGAGGAGATCAGCGACATCTTCCTTCGGGAGATCGCAGCGCCACTTGCCGCGCACGCGACGCTCGCGCCAACGGAATCGGAGGCGCGAGACGTCGCATATGTCACCCTCTCCCCCGAGTTGGAACTGTTCAGCACCCAGACTGTGCCGCTCTTGGGCGAACTCGCGGCGGCTAGTCTGACCGCCGGAGGCGCGCTCCCGCCCACGCTCGTCGGCGATGGAATCGGGCTGAACGACGCCCGAGTACTCGGCTCGGGCCTCGTCAGCTCAGGCGGCGTCGCGAGCGCGCTGGGTCTTGCTCGCATCTGGGCCGCGACGGTCGCGCGCGTTCCGCTGCTGTCGGCCGGTGCGCTGGCCAGTCTGCTCCGCGTGCGCAGCCACGGCACGGCCTTTGGCGAGAACCCGGATGCAAGCGAGGGGCATGAATGGGGTGCCGGCGTTCAGCTGGCGTCCGCTGCACTTCCACTTCTGACGCGACGCTCCTTCGGGCATGACGGCGCCGGCGGTCAGTGCGGGTTCGCCGATCCTGAGTGGGGCATCGGATTCGGATATGTAACCAACCGGTTGTCACACCTTCACCTTGTCGGCCCGATCCTCGACGCGATGCGTTCGACGCTCGAGCGGCATTGAGCCCAACCTGCACGAGTACCCGTACGAACGCGTGACGATGAGAAGGTTCCAGCCCTAGAGGTCGCGCCATGCCGGGATGGGCGCCGACCTCGAGTAACCCAGCTGCCGCCTTCTCGCGCTTTCGATGAATTCCCGACTTACCCACAATGTAAGCGCCGTAGCGCCCAGATCAAGGAGGATCACAAATGAATAGTGAGGCAACCACAGTTTCGGAACCGGCCACGTCACGAGAGCCCGTCTCCCGGGCAGCCGAGAAGGCGACGTGGCGTCTGACGCGAGGCGAGCGAACGCGGTACTACCTTGGAGGAATCGGCTGGCAGATCGGCGCCGGCGTTATGATCTCTTTCCTCAGCATCTACTTGATGTTCCAGGGGCTGAGTCTCGCGGCCGTGGGGACGCTTATCCTCGTCGTCAAGGTCATCGACGCCGTCGACGACCTGCTGTTCGGCTACTTCATCGATCGCGCGAATCCGGCGCAGTTGAAGTTCCTCCGAAAACTGGCCGGCTCCGGTAAGTACCTCCCGTGGTACCGCGTGACCTTCTTCCTGTTGCCACTGACGACTGTCTTGTTCTTCGCCATGCCGGCGAACATCCCCGAGGTCGCAAAGCTGTTCTGGTTCGCCGCCGCCTACCTTCTTTACGATCTCGCTTGCACACTTTCCCAGGTGCCCATGTACTCGATGATCGTGACGCTGACGGATCGCGTGAGCGAACGGGATAACCTTCTGAAGATCCGAGGCGTGATGACCGTGCTCGTCGGGGTGCTCTCCGGGCTTGCATGGCAATTCATGATCAGCGAGTTCGTCGGCTGGCCGATCAGCGCCGTCGCCATCACCTCGGCTGTCATCGCACTGGTGCTGATGGTCCCCCTCAGTCGCAAGGTCACCGAACACAACGTCGAACTCCAGAACGTCGACGACAGTGCGCCGCCCAAGCACACGCCTGGCGAGATGCTGAAGGCAATTCGAACCAACAAATACCTGCTGCTCATCTTGACGAGCGACGTCGTCGCGGGTGCAAGCCTGACCATGTTGACCACCAGCATCTTCGCGGCGTTCTTCCTGTTCGGCAACTCCATGGTGCTCACCCTGCCCGTGATCATCGCTTTCATCCCGGGGCTGATCGTGCAGTTCTTCGCGGATCGCATCGCCCACCGTCTGGGAAAGCGCAATGCGATCGTGCTGTGTGCGTTGATCGGTGCGACATGCGGACTTATCCTCTTCTTCGTCGGGCCAGGCAATGTGTTCCTCGTGATCCTGCTCATGACGGCGGGGGCTATCCCCAACGCCGTGAACGTGATCATGCGCACCTTTCTCATCCCGGACACGATCGAGTACACCCGCTATAAGAGCGGTCAGGACTGGGCGGGCATCTTCTACTCATTGGACTCGTTCGTACAGAAGACGACTTCCGGGGTCGCAAGCGCCTTGGCGTTCTTCATCCTCGGACTGGGCGGCTGGGTGGCCATCGAGGCCGGCTCGTTCGCGGAGCTCCAGGAGCTGGGCGTGACGCAGCCGGACAGCGCCCTGGCCGCCCTGTGGGTCACCGTTGCCCTCGTGCCGGCGCTCGGCAGCCTGGCATGCGCGGGCGTGCTGTCCTTCTATCGACTGCGGGATGCCGATGCCGCGCTCATGGCGCAGTGCAACGGCGGCGAGATATCCCGCGAGGAGTGCGAGGCCCGGCTGTCCCGCGTTTACTGACCACCCGCATCAAAAGGCGTTGAACTCAGAATCGTGAACTGATCCTGGGTCGTCGGGGAACCGTCCCGCGTCGAGGAATCGCTCGACGCGGGCGACGGCCTCCGAGAAGGCACTCGATCGTGGCCTATTCAGAAATCCGTGGTGGCCTTTGATGAGGCGGTACTCGATATTCGCGCCAGCCGCCGTCGCGGCGTCCGCGAAGGTGCTGCTCGAGCGGCGAAGGATGTCATGCGTGGCGTCGATCATCAGGGTCGGCGGCAGGTTCGAGAGCGACGCGTAAGCCGGAAACGCCAGAGGATCCTCCAGCAGACGCTCATCGCCGACGTAATTCGCAGTCATTCGGTGTACTTCGGCGAGCATGAACTTGGATCCGGCGAGCGACCCGCGTAGCGACTTCTCCACTTCGGAGTGTTCTGGCAGCTTTCCGTGGAACACGCCGTATGCGAGGACCAGTGACGTGGGCTGCGCACACCCTTCCGCCTGGAGCATCAGAGTCGCCCCGGCGGCGAGATTCGCGCCAGCGCTCGCTCCGCCCAGCGAGAGACTGCTGTGACGCGCCCACAGATCCAGTGCGGCATCGACCACGTCGTGAAGCGCCGCCGGGAACCGATTGGACGTGTTCTCGCGCCCGGCCGCTCTTCGACGCGGCCGAGGGGCCAGTCGGTAGTCCACGGTCCGCACGACACGACCGTGCGCCGCCAGGTACTTCGCCGGCGCATCGGATTCCTTCATGTCGACGCTTCCGCCAAACCACCCACCGCCGTGCACCCAGAGGAGCGGGATCGCGGATAGGGGGCGGAGAGGCAGATAGTCACGGATGCGGATCGCCCCGCCACGGCCCGGAACCTGCCCCTCCCTGACCTCGAACCCCGGCGCACGCCGTCGCATCATTTCGAGATCGCTATCGCCCATGACTTCCCCTCAATGCGACTCGAGAACCAGAGATATCCGCCTGGTGCTCTTCATCCGCCAGATTCACGCGGATCGAAAATATGGCTATACTCAGATATTATCTGACGCCCCGCACAAAGGAGTCCTGTGAGCGACACCGCATTTCCCTACCAAGACGCCTCGCTTGCCATCGCGGCGCGGGTCGAGGACCTGCTTGCACGAATGACTCTGGCCGACAAGGCGGGACTGATGTTTCAGCCGCCGATCCAGGTTGCAGACGACCTCGGCACCCGGGTGATGGGGTCGCTTTCGAACCGTGACCTTCTCGAGCGCCGCATCACTCATGCGAACGTCGTCGCGACCCGTTCCGCCCGCGAGATGGCGGCCTGGCACAACGCGCTGCAGCGGGAAGCATCCGAGATCGGCCTCGGCATCCCGTTCACCATCTCGAGCGATCCACGGCACGCCTTCACCGACAATCCCGCGACTGCACTGATGTCCGGCCCCTTCTCGCAGTGGCCGGAGTTTCTCGGCTTCGGAGCGCTCGACGACCCCGAGCTCACACGGCGCTTCGGCGACGTGGTCCGCCGGGAGTACCTGGCCGTCGGCATCCGGAGCGCGCTTCATCCCCAGATCGACCTGGCGACCGAGCCTCGCTGGTCGCGCGGCATCGGTACCTTCGGACAGAACGTAGACGTCGTGGGACGACTCGGCCTCGCTTACATGCTCGGGCTGCAGGGCGACGCCCTCGGACCGCAGTCCGTGGCCGCGATGGCCAAGCACTTCCCCGGCGGCGGCCCCCAGCTTGACGGCGAGGACCCGCACTTCTCCTACGGCAGGGAGCAGGTGTACCCGGGAGGACGGTTCGATCTGCACCTTCAGCCGTTCCGCGACCTGCTCGATGCCGGCGTTTCCCAGATCATGCCCTACTACGGCATGCCGGTCGGCACCGAGTACGAGGAAGTCGGGTTTGCGTTCAACAAGCAGATCATCAACGACCTACTGCGAGAAGAACTCGGATACGACGGCGTCGTCTGCACCGACTGGGGCGTACTGTCCAGCCAATTCTGGGGGGTCGAATCCCTTACGTTCGACGAGCGGCTGATCAAATCCCTCGAAGCCGGCGTCGATCAGTTCGGCGGCGAGACGGATGTGCAGGCCCTGATCGACCTCGTGAGAGGCGGCAGAGTCTCCGAGTCACGCCTGGATATCTCGGTTCGGCGCCTCCTTCGAGAGAAGTTCTCACTGGGACTGTTCGACGAAGCGCGCTACGTGGACGTGGACTCCGCTGATGAGCTGGTCGGGAGCGCGGATGCCCGTGCCGCCGGTCTCGAGGCACAATCGGCAGCCTTCACACTGCTCACGAACGGCGAGGGTGCGGCCCACCTTCCCCTCTCGGGTCAGCCGTCGGTGTACCTCGAGGGCGGCGAGCCCGGTGACTTCGCCGGTTGGGCCGACGTCGTGAGCGATCCGGAGCGCGCAGATGTGGCGATCGTCCGCTTGAACGCACCATGGGAGCAGCGCGGCGGCGTGTTGGACTCGTTCTTCCACGCCGGTTCACTCGACTTCCCGGCAGAAACGATCAGCCATCTTCGGGCTCTCTCCGAGAAGGCGCCTCTCATCCTCGATATCTACCTCGATCGCCCGGCGATCCTCGCACCGCTTCTGACTTTCGCCTCGACGATCCTGGTCAACTTCGGGGCGTGCGACGAGGCATTCACGCGAGTCGTGTTCGGCGCGGCAGAGCCGCGAGGATCGTTGCCTGTGGATATCCCCGAGTCGATGGACGCCGTGGCGGGGAGTCGTCCGGATGTGCCCGCGGACACGGCGCGCCCGACGTTCTCCTACGGCCACGGGCTCCGCTACGCGGACTGGACGCCGGCCGAGCGCCCCGCCGCGTCGACGACTTCGATCGAGCGGAAGACGGAAACTGCGCGCTATGACCTCACGAGGGCTGCGCTGGCAACTGTCGTAGAGGACGACGAGGCGAGGGACATCCTCGATCGCATGGGTTTCGACCTTCGCGAGCACCCCGCGTACCCCGTCGTCAGCTTGATGCCCATGGAAGCCGTTTTCGAGATCTTGGCCGAGCTGGTCCCGTCGGACATGCTGCAAGACGTGCGTTTGAGTCTGGCCGCGCTACCACCGCGCTGACCGCGTAGGACCAGCAGCAGATCAATCCCGGGTTTCCGGTCCCTCCATCAGGTGGGAGAGGTGACGTGCCGCTGAGTGGATGTGCTGTCACGCAGTCTGCGGGGCCTGCCGCGTTGAGTGAGTGCGAGGTTGGCGCGTTGTTCGAGTTCCGGGTCGGCGCGGACGCCGATCTCAAGCCGTCGTCGCCGCGAAGACCCCTGGAACACGGTGTTGATCGCAGCGATCAGGCCGGTGTGCGCATCGAAGATGACCAGCTTCACCCCGTCCAACCCGCGTGATTTCAGGGAGCGGAGGAAGGTGGTCCAGAACGGCTGCGACTCGGTGTCGCCGACGTCGAAGCCCAGCACTTCCCGGCGTCGGTCGGCGGCGAATCCGACCGCGACGACCACGGCTTACGAGACCACGCGCGGGCCGGCGCGGGCCTTGCAGTAGGTGGCGTCGAGGAACACGTGCGGGTACGTTGTGTCCGCGAGCGGCCGGTCCCGGAACGCGGCGACGTCCTCGTCGAGGTTGCCGCAGATCCGCGACACCTCGCTCTTGCTGATCCCGGTTCGGCGCCGAGCGCCTTCACCAGGTCGTCGACCTTACGGGTGCTCGCCGTGCACGTACGCCTCCATCGAGACCGCGAACAGCGCCTGATCGACCCGGCGGCGCCGCTCCAGCCGCGACGGGAAGGACGAACTGGTCCGCAGCTTCGGAATCCGCAGCTCCAACTCCCCGGCTGTGGTCGTCAGGATGCGTGGACAGGTTTTGTTGCGGTGAGTTGTCCTGCTGGGGTGCGTTTGAACGGGGCGGCGCCGATGACCGCGGCCGCTTCCACGTCAATCAGCTCCTGATAGAGCGTCATGTCGCGACCCGGATCCGGTCCGAGACATCCGTGAGTTTCATTCCCCGAGCAGCTCGAGGAGGGCAGACTTGTCAAGAGTCATCGTGCGTATGTGTCCTTCCGTGAGATTCCTAGACAGTTCTCACTGACCATTGCACGATGGCTCACCACGTCCTCGACGTGATACTTGAGCTGGGAAACTACACCAGCCCGGGGGACGTCACCGTGGGCGAAGGACTCGTCAGACTCCATTGGTGCGGAAATGATCGAGCAGCATCTGGATCAATGTCTGGTTCGGCAGGTAGTCATACACCGAGGAAATGGCATGGTCTGCCCACCGCCGGTACAGCGCGTGGATCTCCACCCCCGCTTCGGAAGCCCGCGCCACGAACGACCTCACGCTCTGCACGGGCACCAGATGATCGCCCTCGCTTACGGAGAGCAGGGTTGGAGGCGCCTCCGCCGAAAGGTATGTCGCCGCCTGGATCGCCCTGATGCGCTCGGGATAATCTTCAGCCCTTCCGCCGATGTAGGTGGAGACCATATTGCGTGTGGCTGGACCGAAGAGCGGGTCGGCGTTGTCGTAGATGTAAGCCGGATCCACTGCGGGCACCTCTCCTGCCACCGCGCGCACGGCGGGCAGCTCACCATCGCAGGCAGGCTTCAATTGGCCGCTTGCAGCCGCGTACGTCGTCGTCACCGCCAGGTTGCCACCTGCTGAGCTGCCCCAGGCGGCGATGCGGCTCGCGTCCGCCCCATACGCGGCCGCATTTTTGGCTGCCCACACGAGAGCGCATCCGATCTGAGGCATCGCGGTATCCCAGGTCGGGCGGTCTTCGGTCGCGAGCGTGTACTCGGGCGATATCACCCAGTACCCCTGATCGGCGAACCACCGCAGGTCGGCCGACACCTCATCGGGTGAGCCGCCGATCCACCCTCCGCCGTGGATGTATACGATGATCGGCGCACCGGCCGCGGACTGCTCGACGTCCGCGTTCGGCTGGTAGATATCCAAGGCGAGCGAAGCGCCTGTCTCGTCGGTCAGATATGTGACAGATTCGTCGGGGCGAGGCGGCTGAATATCGGGCGCCGAGAACACGGTCGGTGTCACGGAGACGCCGGCGGCTGCGGCCGTCCTGACCTGCTCGCCGAAGATCACCGACGTGCCTCCGAGAGCCATGACTCCTAGCCCAGCCACGATCGCCGCAATGCGCCGGCTGCCGAGAAGCAGCGCGCCGAGCGCGAGCAGTGTCCCCGCTAGCACGAGCACAAGCGCCGGGCCGATCAGTGTGGGCCAGATGAGTGAGCCCAGTCCACCGACATACGGAATCTGCGGATTGAACGCGCCGACGATCAGGAATGCGCTGGGCAGAAGGATAAGTGCGCTCACGACGAGAAGGCCGACCCTGAGTGCTCGGCGAAACAGGAATGACGCTCCACGTGAATCCACGGCATGCTCTGGCTCGACGGACGCGGATGGGGTGTGGGTGTACATGCCTCAACTCTAAAAACACCCGCTTGTGCGTCTTCTGTACGTGA
This sequence comes from Microbacterium sp. B35-30, assembly GCF_010634855.1. Taxonomy (GTDB): domain Bacteria; phylum Actinomycetota; class Actinomycetes; order Actinomycetales; family Microbacteriaceae; genus Microbacterium. Next base: position 26,480 of record NZ_MWLQ01000019.1, read on the forward strand.
ACTAACCCAACTCCACCGACGTCGCCGAGCGCATCGGCACAGCCGTTAGCTGCCCGCTCAGGCTCAGCGAGAGGTTCGCCGCTCGGCGTGACGTCGAATACCGCATACCGGTGTAGACGCGCGTTGCCCGGCCAATACCGGCCAGAGGGTACGTGCGCACTCTCCGGCAAGGTTCGACGACAGGAACTCTCGGTTGAAGTCATTCCAAGACGCGCGAGAGATGTCGTTCGGGCGACCGCCGCTGCCACCTCGAGGTAGGAGGACGAGGACAGACACCGGACCCTCACCGTCGGCCAGATGAGTGCGCCATGCGCTGCAATGCGCGGCGAGACTGCAACTCGTCTCACCCGAGGAGCGCGAGGCCCACCTGAGAGGGGCGCCCCTGGACACCGAGCCAAAGCCACTCGAGGGGCGTGACGCCGTCGACTCGGACCCTCTCGGCCTGCCTCGAGTTGATGATGCAATGAGTCGTGAGGCCGGCCGCACGCTGTGCCTTCATCAGGGCAGGCACGGGAGTGTCGTAGATGAAGAGGCCAACGTCGGGGTCGTCCTCGCGCAGGGCGTCGCACATGACCTTCAGGTCGCGCTGGTAGGCGATGCCGGCCTCCGAGTCGGCTGCAAGATCACCGGTGGCGACATAGGTCCAGTACTCGGCGAGCGCCACGTCGCGTGTGGAACTCACGAAGAGCGTCCGGACACGTGGCCCGTGATCACGTCGGAGCGCGTGCAATGCGTCGAGCACGAGGTTGTCCGAGTGGATTCGCTCGACAACCTCGGGCGGTGCCTGCCACACCCGCTCCGCCGCGTCCCGCCAGCCGTCGTAGAGCATGAAGGCACCGTCCACACAACAGGTGACGTCGCCGCAGTCCGGGAACAGGTGCATGATGTCATCCGTGAGCAGCGCCGTACCGAATCCTCCGGCGCTGAATCCTGTCACGACGATCTGCTCCGGGCTTCGGCCCACGAGCTTCATCGCCTCTTGCATGACGGCCCGGTAATTCGTATAGCCGTGGTGATGGAGGGTGCGCTGCTGTCCATCCAACCCCGTGTACGGGTAGTCCGCAGTTCCGACATGGAAATCTCCACTGCCGTAGCTGATGGAGATCATGCTCCAGTTGCGGAACGGGTTGCCGTCCTTGCTGCTCCCCACGCCGTGCGCCGTGACCAGATCGGCTACGAGGTCGGAATCCGAGGCGTAGAACGTCGATCCGGAAGGCTTCGAGTACATCGATGCGGGGCGAGCCGCCATGTACTCGTTCCAACTCACGCCGCCGCCGTGGAACATCACGATCAGCTTGTTCTCGCTTCCGAGACGAATGCTCCCATGGTACGGCTCACCATTCGCCGACACCGCGCCCGGTGGCGTGATGCGATACCACTTACCCAACTTGGGATGGTCTGGGAGCGCCGGGAACCGGAGCCGCCGTAGCAGCGGGGCCAGCAGCCGCGTCTTCAACGGTGCGTCTCGCATCAGTGGTTGAGCGGTGCTGGAAGACATTGCGACTCCTGGGAATTGGACGCGGGTGGCGAGGTCAGTAGGCACGCGAGAGCTGCGCCTCGCACTCTTCGCGGGTGATGGTTCCTGCGTTGCAATGAGCCATCAGCTCCGCATCCGAGTCCTTAAGGTCGTAGAACAGCATGGCGAGGGCGCTCAGCAGAATTCCGCACGCAGGGACGATCGTGAGTAGCACCCACAATCCCGTGAGAGCCAGGTCCGACTGGGGCACATTTTGTGCAACCAGATCGCCGAATCCCGCCGCGTCGACCGGTGTCCATTGGAAGAGGCCGAGAGCGAAGAGCGCCAAGGCCGCGCCGACGCCGCCGAACGCCTTCGCGACGAATGAGTCGAGCGCGAAGAAAATGCCCGAGCAGTCCTGACCTGTCTTGTAACGCGAATACTCGATCGCATCAGGGGCGATGAAACTGCGCAATGTCCCGAGTATCGTCGCTGGCAGGCCCGCCACGCACAGGATCGCCACGATGAGCGCCGTCTGACTCGTCGGAATGAAGAAGAGGGCGAAGGACGTTGCGGCCATCACCAGTCCCGTAGCGACGATGGGTCCACGCTTTCCGAATCGTTTGGCGATTCTCACAGACGCGAGCTGGAGGGCGAGTGCCGGCAGCAGCGCGATCAAGTTCGGCAGATTCAGGATGAAGGAGTTTCCGAAGAGATAGAACGCCGCAAACATGGTCACGGCGCTTCCCGTTGCCAGCATGAGTGAGATGGCTCCGGAAACGAGGTAGATCGCCATGTACTTGTTCGCGCGGACGACTCTGAGCATCTCGCCGAATGTGTATCGCCTCACCGCGGACTCGTCGACATTCTTCAGCCCAGGATTGTGTTCCTTGACCCCGAAGGCGAGCGGGAGCATCAGCAGGAACAGAATGATCATGGAGACGATTGCGACACCGGTCAGTGGCAATCCGACGTTCTCGCTGATCAAGAACTGCCACAGCATCGAGACGACGATTGTCAGGAAGAGGAAGATGATCGCCCGATTGCGGAGGATCGTGTTTCTTTCGATGGGGTTGTCGGTCAGCGTCATGATGAGCGAGTTCATCGGCACCTCGATGAACGTGTAGCTGAAATCGAATAGAACCATCAGCACGAAATACCAGATGAGCTTCTCGGCGTCGCCGAGGCCCGACGGCATGGCGAACAGCAGGACGACAGTGATCGGAAACAGCCAGAACAGCGAGCGGTACCAGGGCAGGTAACGTCCTGGACCGGCAAACCGGCGGAACACGGGCCACTCTTGGATGCGCCAGCGGTCGACCACGAAGCCGAAAAGAATGTCGTTGACCGCGTCCACGACTTTGACCATCAGAGTGAGACCGGCGGCCACCTGCACGTCGACGCCTTGGAAGAGGAGGAAGAGCGCGCCGAGGACAGTGACGATATTGCCGCCGTTCATCCGCCCGACGTCACCTAGGTAATAGAAGACGCGCTCTCGGGTGGTGGTGCGCCAGCCGGCATGCCGACCGCCGCCGCTTCGCGGCCCCGCCGCAGGCGCCAGCGAAGCTGTCGACCCCTGGTCCAGCCCAGACTCGATCATTCGATCCTCCTCGATCGACACGAACATCTCAGTTCTCTTCAGTTTTCGATCAGGTTAGCATGAAGTTGATCCCACTGAGATTTCTATTCCTCGCGATCCGTCTCCGGCGCAACACCGACGTCGCCAGCCGCATCGGGACAGCGGTTGGCCGCCCGCACAGCCTCAGCGAGAGGTTCACGGCTCGGCGTGACGTCGATTCGGTGTGGCCGGCGTAGACGCGCGATAACCGGCCAATGCCGGTCAGAGGCTCCGTGCACTCTTCGGCAAAGTTCGAAGGGAGGAACTGACGGTTGAAGCCATTCCAAGACGCGCGCGAGATGTCGTTCGGGCGACCGCCGCTGGGGCCATCACCCGTCGACCTCGAAATCAGGTGCGCGCAGGATGAAGCGTTGCACCTTGCCGCTCGGTGTCTTCGGCAACTGGTCGATGAAGTGCACACGACGCGGGTAGGCGTGAGCGCCTAGCTGGTCTCGGACGAGTTGCTTGATGGCATCGCGAAGCGATTCATCAGGTTTTGCGTCCTCAGCGGGTACGACAAAGGCCTCGACGACCTCGCCGCGCAGTTCGTCAGGACGGCCGACGACTGCCACCTCGACGACATCGGGAAGCTGCACGATGATGCTCTCGACGTCGAAAGGGCCGATGCGGTATCCGGCAGCGAGGATCACGTCGTCGTCGCGGGAGGCGAAGAAGAAGTTCTCGCCGTCGTGGCGACCGACATCGCCAGTAAGGTACCAGTCTCGGTCGTCGGTGAATCGCTCCCGCGTCTTCTCCTCCGCGTCGAGGTAACCCTCGAACCACAGCAACGGGCTCCGTGTCGTCGACAGCACAATCTGCGAGCCAAGCGTCGCGGCGGTGAAACCCGGCAGCGCCTGCCCCATCGACCCCGGCAGCACGTCGCGGCGCAATGCCGGGTGCCACGCGTTGACGATCATCATTCCATGCTCGGTCTGACCATAGTGATCGCGCACGGTCGAACCGAGCGCGCCCGGTGCCCATGCGGTGACGTCGGGCGTGAGTGGCTCGCCCGCCGAGGACGCGCGGCGTAGACGAGACCGTTCGAGTCTGACGTCGCCGATCCGCAGAGCGCGGTAGACAGTCGGCGCCGCCGCGAAGTTCGTCACGCCGATGCTCTCGATGACCGTGCGGGTGAGGTCAGCAGAGAAGCCCGCACCGAGCAGCACATTCGGTCTGCCGATAGCGAGAGGGCCGATGATGCCGTAGTACAGGCCGTACGCCCACCCGGGATCGGCCGCATTCCAGAACACATCGTCGTCGTCCACCCCCAGGCCATACCGCATGTACGCGACGAATGATCCGATCGCACGCGCCGGGATGCCGACAGCCTTGGGTGTTCCCGTCGTACCCGACGTGTAGAGCTGCACGATGAGGCCGCCGCCACCCACCGCGACGCCCCGCCCGTCGAGAGGTTCGCCTTCGAGAAGACGGTCGAAGGCGGCCCCCGTCACCAGGGTGTCGATTCCAATAGCGTCGACCTTTGAGAGCTGGTCGGGCTCGGTGATGACGAGCGTCGCCCTCGATCCCGCGACCCGCATCTCGATGGCGGGGGCGGCGAAGGCCGTGAACAGCGGCACGTGGACAGCGCCGAGTCGCCAGATGGCGAGCAGGGCGATCGGCAGCTCCCGCCTCTTGCTCATCAGCACGGCCACCCGGTCGCCTTCGCCGATCCCGCGAGCTCTCAGCGCGCCGGCCAGCCGTCTGGATGCGTCGGACAGCTCGCCATAGGTCAGCGGGGTTGCACGCGCGTCGCCGTCGATCAGCGTGAACGCGATATCGCCTGCGGGGTGGTCGTCACACAGCACGGCCGCGACGTTCAGCGTCGCTGCCGTGTACGTCGCTTGGAGTTGCCGGACGTCGTCAGCCACATCCTGTGCCGACTGCCAGTGGGCTTTCGCTTCGACCACGCCCTCCGAGGCCGTCGGCGCGTTGCGCACCTGAGATTCTTGCGTCATATCTTCCTCACCCTCGAGTCAGAGTCGTGCCGGTAGCAGTGCGGCTTGGGTCGGCGCTGATGAGCCCTATCGACGCCGCACCTCGCGCCTCAGAAGCGAGCCTAGATGAAACACATCCAACCGTGCGAAATCTGAGCGCTCCGGACGTCTGATCTGAGCGTAAACCACTCAGTTGGGTGTTTTTCATGTATGTTTGCCCCGTCACCGACTATTGGACGGGGAGAATCAATGACGATCGCGGCAGTAACGCGCCTCAAAGGGCTGGATCCGACCATCGAGGAGGAAGTTCGCGGAACAGATCCGGTGGATTTCTACGGCTACCGCGAACTGCTCACCACTGACGAGCGCGCACGCCTCGCAGGGCTTCGCCGCTTTCTGGAGGCCGAGGTCGCCCCGATCGCAGATGAGTACTGGGAGCGGGCAGAGAGTCCTCGCCACGTCTTCCGCCCGCTGGCCGACCTCGGTCTCTACAGCGCCGGGTTCCCCGACGTCGCCGAATTCGAGAACTCGGCTCTCTTCCGCGGCTGGGTGAGCTACGAGCTGGCCCGCGTCGACTCCTCCGTCGCGACGATGGCCGGCGTTCACAGCGGCCTGGCCATGAACGCGGTCGCCATCGGGGGATCCGACCAGCAGCGCGCGGATCTCCTTCCGAAGATGGCGCGTGGCGAGGTCGTCGGCGCGTTCGGCCTCACCGAGCCTCTCTCGGGTTCCGACACAGCCCGCGGCATCCGCACGACGGCCCGCCGCGATGGGGACGAGTGGGTGCTCGACGGAGCGAAGCGCTGGATCGGCAACGCCACCTTCGCCGACATCGTCGTCATCTGGGCGCGCGACGTCGCCGACGGCAACGTCAAGGGTTTCCTCGTTCCCCGGCACACCCCTGGTTTCACCGCAACGAAGATCGAACGCAAGCAGTCGCTCCGCGCCGTCGAGAACGCCGACATCGTGCTCACCGAGGTCCGGGTGCCGGAGTCTTCGCGCCTGGCGCGCGTGCGCTCATTCCGCGAGGTTGCGAACATCCTGCGGCAAACGCGATCGGATGTCGCGTGGCAGGCGCTGGGCAACGGCGCCGGCGCCTATGAAGCCGCCGTGGCGTACGCGCGGTCGCGCGAGCAATTCGGGCGGCCGATCGGCTCCTATCAACTCGTGCAGAGCAAGCTCGTCACGGCCCTCACGGAGATCACAGCATCCATCGCCCTCTGTACCCGCACCGCACAGCTGCAAGAGGCAGAGGCGCTCACCGATGAGCAATCGGCGATGGCCAAGGCCAGCGTGAGCGAACGGATGCGACGTGTTGTGGCCCTCTGCCGCGAAGTCCTCGGCGGCAACGGCATTCAGCTGGACTACGGGGTCGCGCGCCGCTTCGCGGACGCCGAGGCGATCTACACGTACGAAGGCACGCACGACATGAACACGCTTATCGTCGGCCGCGAGATCACCGGCATCCCCGCCTTCACCTGAACGAAACCGCGAAGGGATCAACGACATGACCACCGCCATCGTCACCGGCGCCGCCCGCGGCATCGGGGCTGCCACCGCCAAGCGACTCGCCACAGACGGTCACCCCGTGGCTGTGATCGACCTCGACGAGGTCGCAGCGTCCCTCACCGCAGAAGAGATCGTCGCGCACGGGGGCCGTGCAACCGCGATCGCCGCCGACGTGGCCGACGCAGATTCTGTCCGGGCAGCGGTCGACCGCGTCGCCGCCGAACTGGGCCCTCCCGGCATCCTCGTGAACAACGCGGGGGTGCTTCGCGACAACCTACTGTTCAAGATGAGCGAGACCGATTGGGACACGGTGATTAACGTGCACCTGCGGGGGGCGTTCCTCATGACCCGCGCCGCCCAGGCGCACATGGTGAGTGCATCATGGGGTCGCATCGTGAACCTTTCGAGCACCTCGGCGCTCGGGAACCGCGGTCAGGCGAATTACGCGGCAGCGAAGGCCGGCATCCAGGGATTCACGAAGACGCTCGCGGTCGAGCTCGGTCGGTACGGGATCACCGCGAACGCGATCGCGCCGGGGTTCATCCAGACGGATATGACGAAGGCGACGGCGGAGCGCCTGGGAGTGAGCTTCGAGGCTCTCGTGGATGCACAGGTCTCGCAGATCCCAGTCTCTCGCGCCGGTGTCCCTGACGACATCGCCGCCGCGGTCTCGTACTTCTGCCGGAAAGAAGCGGGATTCGTCTCTGGACAGGTGCTGTACGTCGCGGGTGGTCCAAAGTCGTGATCCGTGTCACCCATCCACGGGGCCTGACGACGCTCATCGGCTCGGTCGCCGTCGGCGACTGGCTCTCGGTGTCGCAGGCGCGGATTGACGCCTTCGCCCAGGTGACCGAGGATCACCAGTGGATCCACGTGGACGTCCAGCGTGCGGCTGCAGGCCCGTTCGGAACGACGATCGCCCACGGACTGCTGACCCTCTCGCTCGTGCCGCGTCTGATCCGCGACCTTGTCGACGTTCAGAACGCGGATGCCGTCGTGAACTACGGCGTCGACGGCGTGCGCTTCCTCGCACCGGTGCCCAGCGGAGCACACATACGAGCGCGCACAGAGCTCGTCGAAGCCAGCGAGACGGACCGCGGCGTGCGCGCGCGCCTCAAGAACACCGTGGAGATCGACGGCAGCGAACGTCCCGCGCTCGTCGCGGAGACCATCCATCTGTTCGTCCACGCTCCATAGCGTCACCGCCTCACCCGCCGCTTTCAACGTCGAAAGGACACATGTAATGACAACCCTCACCGACCGCGCCATCCAGGGAGACGGATTCGCCACTCTCAACGTAGCGACGATTCTCGCCGAGAGCGCGGCGCGGTACCCGGACGCCCCGTCCGTGCACTTCGCCGGACACACCATCCCCTACCGCGCATTGTGGGGCCAGGCCCGCGCGTACGCCGGCGCGCTCCAGGCTCGCGGTATCGGCAAGGGGGACCGCATCGCCCTCATGGCACCGAACGTGCCCGACTTCATGCGCGTCTACTACGGCGCGCTGGCACTTGGCGCGATCGTGGTGCCGGTGCATCCGCTGTTCAAGAAGAATGAGATCACGTTCGTTCTGTCCGACGCGCAGGCCGACCTATTCATCGCCGCCGCGCCGTTCCTCGTTGAAGCGCTCCCGGCAGCCGTGGCCGCTCAGGTTCCCACTCTCTCCGTGCTCGTTCCCGACGAGATGATCGCCGCGACGGGCGTCCCCCGCCTGGAAGATGAAGCGGCGGCGGCAACGCCGATCACCGACATCGAGCGGACGAACCCGCTGGATGCCGCGACCATCCTGTACACGAGCGGTACGACCGGCACCCCCAAGGGCGCGGTGAGCTCGCACTTCTCGATCGTCGAACAGGTGCACACCTCGCTGATCGATTCCGTCGACATGCGTCGTGACGACGTCGTCTTCGGTGGGCTGCCGCTGTTCCACACCTTCGGCCAGACCGCCGTGATGAACACCGCGTTCCGCCGCGGCGCGTCGATCGCACTGATGCCCCGCTTCGAGGCCGATGCGGCACTGCAGCTGATTGTTGACCAGGGCGTGACGATCTTCGCCGCTGTCCCGACGATGTTCGTCGACCTGCTCCAGGCGGGCGCCCGCTCGGACGCGCGACCGACACTCCGGTACGGCATTTCGGGTGGTGCGGCGCTCCCCCGCGCGATCCTCGAAAAATTCGCCGCCCGCTTCGGCGCTCAGGTGCACGAGGGATACGGCCTGACCGAGACCACCCCGGTGGTCTCGTTCAACACCGTGTACGAGGACATCCGCCCCGGCACCGCCGGGACACCGCTGTGGGGAGTAGACGTCGCGATCGCGAAGGCGGACGTCGACGATCGCATCGAGCTGACGTCCGACGCTGACGAGATCGGCGAGATCGTCGTGCGCGGCCACAACGTCTTCAAGGGCTACATCGGCCGCGAAGACGCCACTGACGCGACTGTGGTGGACGGTTGGTTCCGCACCGGCGATCTCGGCACCATCACCGACCGCGTGATCACGATCGTCGACCGCAAGAAGGACCTCATCGTCCGCAATGGGTACAACGTCTACCCGACGGAGGTCGAGCAGGCTATCGCGGGTCACCCCCAGCTCGTCTCCGTATCGGTGTTCGGCCTGCCCGACGAGCGGCGCGGCGAGGAAGTCAACGCCGCTGTCGTCGTCAAGCCGGGCGAAGAGGTCACCGCCGAAGACGTGATCGCATTCGCCCGCGAGCGGCTCGCGGAGTACAAGTACCCGCGCGTTGTGCACATCGTCGACGAACTGCCCCTCGGCGCAAGCGGCAAGGTGCTTCGGCGTGCGCTCGTGGAGCGCTTCGCGGCGCAGGTCGAGGCAACAGCGGTCGGCTGACGGTCGGGAGGTCCGGTTCAGCTCGGCTAGCCACCTCCACGACATGAAGCCCCGGAATTGAATGACCCGCGCCGGCCGAGGGCGCGGGTCATTCGTTCGTTCAAACGATCTCGAACAGTCCGGCCGCCCCTTGGCCTCCGCCGATGCACATCGTGACGACCGCAAGCCTCGCTCCACGACGACGCCCTTCACGCAGCACGTGACCGACCATGCGCGCACCCGACATCCCGTATGGGTGACCGATCGAGATCGCGCCGCCGTTGACATTGAGGTTCTGTGGATCGATGCCCAATTCGTCCCGACAGAAGACGACCTGCGATGCGAACGCCTCGTTCAACTCCCAGAGGTCGATATCGTCGACCGTCAATCCCTCGCGGCGCAGCAATGCCGAGACCGCCGGCACCGGCCCGATGCCCATCTCGCCGGGGGCGACGCCCGCGACGGCGAGCGCTCGGAACACGCCCAGCGGTTCGACACCGCGGCGGGCTGCTTCGTCCTCGGCCATCATGACGGTCGCCGCCGCACCGTCGGAGAGTTGACTGGCGTTTCCGGCCGTGACCGTCGAGATCGCCGACGCAGCGCCGTCGGCGAGGACCGGCCGCAGCGCGGAGAGATCGTCGAGCGTCGTCGAGGGGCGGTTGCCCTCGTCGCGGTCCAGAAACACGTCGCGGAACGTGATGTCGCCGCTCTGTCGATCGACGACCGCCTGGACAGAAGCCAGCGGCACGATCTCTTCGGCGAAGAGGTCGGCCTGCTGCGCGGCGGCAGTTCGCTGCTGTGAGATCAGAGCGTACGCATCCTGTGCCTCTCGCGTCACGCCGTAGCGCTCGGCGACGATCTCAGCGGTGTTAAGCATTGGCAGGTAGATGTCCGGGATGTTCTCCTTGAGCCACGGGTCGACGGCGCGATGGGTGTTAATGTGCTCGTTCTGCACCAACGACACCGACTCCACACCGCCGGCCACGGCGATTCGCAGGTCGCCGTGAACGATCTGGGCTCCCGCGACGGCGATCGCCATCAGCCCCGAGGCGCACTGACGATCGACCGACATCCCGGGCACCGTGACGGGGAGGCCGGAACGGAGCGCGCTCTGTCGCGCGATGTTCCCCCCGGTGGCGCCTTGCTGCAGCGCCGCGCCGAGGATCACGTCGTCGATGTCGGTGTGGTCGATACCCGCGCGCTCCACCGCTGCGGCGATCACATGGCCCGCGAGGTGCTGCGGCGGCGTGTTGTTGTAGGCGCCGCGGTAGGCCCTCGCAATCGGGGTGCGGGCGGCGCTGACGATAACAGCTCTGGACACGGGTGTTCTCCTCCTTGTTGCGGACGTGATGGCGGGCTCGGCGCGGGGGTGCGCTCTTCGCCCGTAGTCGATGGGCTTCGGTCATCGCGCGGCTCCACTTCCTCGCGTCCGCACCATCAGAGCTGTCATGCCAGGCGTAGCGCTCATGGCAGGGGCCCGATCGAAAGGATGATTCGCACATGTAGCGACTTCGGTGTGCCAACATCGCGGACTCGATCTCACACGGCGCGCGGCGTTGCCGTTGTTCGGCGGGTCAGTCTGCGGTCACCTGGACCGAGGTCTTGCCGTGCGCCGACGTCGCGGCGACACGGATGCGGCCGCGACCAGTGGGGCGCACGACGGCGAGCAACCGCCCCTCGTGCGTCACGTGCGTGGGGCCTGCGAACGGCTGGTCGTCGTCGGGCTTCGCGCCGGACAGCGCGACTAGTTCGCCCGGACCGGTCACCGTCACGGTGACCTCGGCGGACTCATCCACGGCCACTGTGCCCGCACCATCCTGCAGCGTGAGGTGCACGAACGCGAGATGATCGGGCGTCGCACCGATCTTCTTCCGCTCCGCACGCGCGACGAGCACCGCATCGCCCATGAGGCTCCGCAGCTCGGCGCGCCCCACTTCTTCGCCGTCTCGACGGGACACCGCGACGAGGGTTCCGCGCCGATACTCCGTCTCGAATCGCGCGATGAACCCCCGGGCCTGCGGCCTCGTCTCGATACCGACCGGACGCACGCCAAGGCTCACGCCGTCGAGCAACAGCTCGACATCGTCCGCATCGGTGTATACGTCGACGACCACGGGCGCTCCCTCCTCGACGCGCCAGGCCCAGCTCGAGAGCACGTCGTCCCATGCCCACCTTCCAACGGCGAGTTCACGCCCGTAGCCCTGCGGGCGGTGAACGGCGATGTACGGCTCGCCCCTCAGGCCCCAGACCGTCTCTCGCCAGTACGAGATCGGTCTGCGGATGCCGTTGATGTCGATGGTGCCGGCCTGTGACAGCAGCCACGGATAAGGCGACGCCATGCCGACCGGTTGGAGAGGATCGTCCGCGTACACGGCGCGGCCCGTACCCGCCTCACCAAGGTGGTCCCAGGCGGTCCACACGAAGTCGCCGATCACCTGCGGGTGCTTCTGCACCAATTCCCAGAGACGGTCGAGGCGACTTGGGAATGTCTCGGATCCGACGATCACCCGATCCGGGAAGATCTCGGCGTCGAGGTCGTAGCGCGCCTCTGCGTAGTTGATCCCCGCGACATCCGCCTGGGCGTGCGCTTCCTCCGTGCGGACCGTTGCGATCTCGGCTGCCCCGACTCCAGCGGATCCATCAGAGCTCAGGATCGAGTTGAAGTCGACCGGGACCGAGTGGTCCTGCGCCGTCACCTTCGAGTCGATGATCGACACAAGAGCATTGACCGAGTTCATGAGCGGCCGCGTGGGGTCGAGGTTGCGCACCTTCTCAGCGATCCGCCGCCCCCACACGGCGCCGCCCGGTCGGCCGACCTCGAGGATCTCGTTGCCGATCGAGTAGAGCAACACGCTCGGATGATTGCGGTCGTTCCGGACGAGAGCCTCGACATCTCGCTCCCACCACTCGGGAAAGCTGAGCGAGGTGTCGAACGAACTCTTGCCGACAGTCCATACGTCTGTGAGTTCGTCGATGACGAACATTCCGATCTCGTCGCAGGCATCGAGTAGGGCACGACTCGCCGCGTTGTGCGCACTCCGGATCGCGTTGAAGCCGGCCGCCTTCAACAGTTCGACCTTTCGGCGCTCCGCACCCGGGATGGCGGCGGCGCCGAGCGGGCCGTTGTCGTGATGGATGCAACCGCCCCGCAGCTTGACGGATCGGCCGTTCACGCGCAGCCCATGAATAGGGTCGATCCGAATCGAACGCACACCGAACACCGTCTCGTCGGCGTCGAGGACGTCACCCGAACCGTCGATGAGGACGCTTTCGACGCGATACAGATCCGGGGCATCGATGTCCCACAGTCGCGGCTCCCGAACGTAGTGCGGCACGCGTGCGACGGCGTGCTCGCCGGGCACGGTCGTAACGGGCACCGACTTCTCGCTCACGGTCGCGCCCGAGGCATCGGTCACGCGGGACCGGAGCCGTACCGTCTGCTGCCTGCGCGCGTCGTTCCTCACCTCGACGGCGACCGCGACGACCGCGAAGTCCGCGCCGACCTCGGGAGTCGTCACCGTCACGCCGTCGACCGGGATGTGGATCTGATCGGCGACCGCGAGCCACACGTCGCGGTAGATGCCGACACCCGAGTACCAACGACTGTCCTGGTGGGTGCGCGCCTCGACCCGCAACGTGTTCCGAGAGCCCGCGTGAACACGCGAAGACAGGTCTACCGAGAACGGGCTGTATCCGGAGGGCTGCTGAGCCACGAAGTCGCCGTTGAAATACACGACAGCGTCTCGGTACACGCCGTCGAATGTCACCACCACCGCCTTGTCGGCCCACTCCTGGGGGGCGTGGAACGCCTTGTCGTACACGACATGCGCACTCGGAAAGTATCCCGAGTGGGCTCCGTTCGGGCTGGCGGGCGTGCGCGGAAGGTCTCGGAGAGCGTCGTGCGGAAGAGTCACCCGCGAGGGCGCGGCGGGCGCCAGAGCCGCCGCGAACAGCGACTGCTTGGGCACGACGGTCCATCCGTCGTTGAACGGTTTGCGCAGCATCCTCGCCGCTCCTTCGGTCGGTGCACTGCGACGGACAGCCGCATTGCAAGAGTCTCCAACGACCTTAGACGAATTTCACCCAAGTGTGCGAAATCGGTATCGCCGTGGTCAAGCGGCCCACGCCGCCGGCACCCGCACGCCGACTCGACGAGGAGCGCCTCGATGGGTGAGTTCTGTCACGATGACTGCGCCGCTGCCGCTGCCGTCGCGGTGACGACGGCGGATAGTCCGGTGATTTCCTGCACGACGCCGCTATTTCGCGGGGAAGGTATCGGCCAGTACTTCGAGGATGTGCCGGTACGGCTGCGCCGTGACGCGTGTCATGCCCAGTTCACAGGTGCGGTTGAGGGATGCGTGCGCCACGCCGCCTGCCACGGCGACTTCGTTTGCTTCGGGTGCGGTTGCCGATGCGGTGAGTTCGGGGTGCAGCATTCCGCGGTCACCGGCGAATGCGCAGCATCCCCAATCCTCCGGGATGTGCACTGTACCGGCGGCGGCCGCCGCGACGCGGGTGAGGGAGTCGTTGATCCCCATCCGGGTGGAGGAGCACGTCGGATGAAGGGTCAGTGACGCGACTCGCTCCCCCACGGGCAGCCGGTCGAGCACGACCTCGTCGACGAACTGAACGGCGTCGAGGACGCAGATGCCGATCTCGCCGGCGGCGTCCAGCAGCACGTGCAGCCCTTCGGTGCAGGAGGAGGCGTCGCAGACGACGGGGAGCTCTCCGTCGAGCGTCGCCCGACGGAGAGATGTCGCCACGCGGTCTTTCATGACGGCATATCCGTCGGTGAGGCCCTTGGATTTCCACGGCGTTCCGCAGCACAGTGATGGCAGGTCGTCAGGCGTTACGAGAGGCACGCCTGCTCGCCGGCACAGGTCCAGGAACGACTCCGCCACCCCTCGCGTGCCGGGCTTGGCCGGCCCGAACATCGTCGTCGTGCAGCTGGAGAAGTACACGGCCACCGCGTCGGACTCCGCGAACACCCGCCGTTTTTCCCCGCCGGCGGGGAGATCGCTGGTGTAACGGGGCACGATGTCGTCGCCGAGGACCGCACGACCCATGGCGGTGGCAGCTCCGGGAAGAGCTGCGGGGACGGCATCCGCCACCGTCAGTGCCATGCCCCCGATGCGACTGACTGTCTTCCAGTTCTTCGCCGCGAGCTTCCATCCCGATTGCGTGACGGCGTTCTGGGTGTCGGTTCGCAGGCGCCGGACCAGGTCGCCGGTGTTGATGAGGACGGGGCAGGCGGTCTGGCACATGCCGTCGACGGCGCAGGTCTGGACCCCGTCGTAGTCGTATTCGGAGCGCAGTTGCTGCGCCAGCGCGGCATCTCCTGCCACTTCGGCTCGTGCCATCTCTCGACGCAGCACGATACGCTCGCGCGGGGTGAGGGTGATGTCTTTGCTGGGGCACACCGGTTCGCAGTAGCCGCACTCGACGCAGCGGTCGACCTCTTCTTCCACCGTGTGGACGATCTTGAGGTTGCGGATGTGTGCGGTCGGGTCGTCGCTCAGAACCACTCCCGGGTTGAGCAGCCCCCCGGGGTCGATGAGGGTCTTGATCTCGCGCATGACCTCGTAGAGCTCGTCGCCGTACTGCCGCCGGACGAAGGGCGCCATGATGCGGCCGGTGCCGTGCTCGGCTTTGAGCGTGCCGCCTTGGGAGAGCACGAGGTCGACCATCTCGTCGGTGAATGCCTCGTAGCGTAGAAGCGATTGCGGGTCGTCGAAGCGTTCGTTGAGCAGGAAGTGGATGTTGCCGTCCTTGGCGTGCCCGAAGATCACGCTGTCCTCGTAGCCGTGCTGGTCGAACAGCTCGATGAGGCGCGTGCAGGTGGGAAGCAACCGGTCCACCGGGACGGCGATGTCTTCCAGCAGCGCGGTCGTTCCCGAGGGACGCGCGCCTGCGACAGCGGTGAAGAGGCCTTTGCGGATGTGCCAGAGTTGCGCACGCGTCACCGGGTCGGCCGTGAGTGCCGCCGGCACCGTCAACGCCAGCGCCTTCAGGAGCGCGGCGGAACCGGCGATCAAACGGCCCAGTTCCGCTGCGCTCTCGCCCTGGTGCTCGACGAGGAGCGCCGCGTGGCCGTCCACCTGGAGGGCCCGCAGCCCGGCGGTGGCGTCCGGGTCGCGCTGGGCGACGCGCAGGCTGGTGGCGTCGAGGAGTTCGATGGCGGCGAAGCCGCAGTCGACCAGTGCCGGCAGTGCTGCGGTCGCGGCATCCAGGGTCGGAAAGATCAGGAGGCCGGTCGCGACGTGCGCCTTGAGCGCAACCGTGCGGAAGGTGGCCTCGGCGACGAATGCGAGAGTGCCCTCGCTCCCGACCAGCAGGCGTTCGAGGATGTCGACCGGACGGTCGTAGTCGAGGAAGGCGTTGAGGCCGTACCCCATCGTGTTCTTGATCGCGTAGAGCCGCTCGATGGCGGCAACCGAGTCGAGGTTCGCGCGGACGCGGTCGCGCAGTCGCTCAAGCCCGGCATGGATGCGCGGCTCGGCCGCGCGCAGGAGGTTGTCGGCATCGCCCGCCGTGGTGTCCACGACGGTCCCGGACGGCAGCACGAAGATAGACGAGGACAGAGTGCGGTAGGTGTTCGAGTGGGTGCCGCAGCACATGCCGCTGGAGTTGTTGGCGACGACGCCGCCGATGGTGCAGGCGATCTCGCTGGCGGGGTCGGGGCCGAGCTTGCGGCCATGCCGGATGAGCCGGGTGTTGACGGCTCGCACGGTCGCCCCCGGTCCGGTGCGGACGAGGTCGCCGCCTTCCCGCACCTCTATGGTGCGGAAGTTCTTCCGCGTGTCGATGAGGACCCCGCCCGTGCCGGCCTGCCCGGAGAGGCTGGTCCCACCGGAGCGGAAGGTGACGGGAACGCCGGCGCGCTGAGCAGCGCGCATCGTCGCCGCGACATCGTCTGCGTCGCGCGCGGTGACCACGGCCTGCGGCGTCAGAAGGTAATGCGAGCCGTCGTGCGCGGCGGCAAGCCGGTCGGTGGCCCGCACTCCGACGACCACGCCGGTCGCTTCAAGCTCCCGCAGCAGCGCCGGATCGGGGGCGGGCAGCGTGGCGGTTTCAGTGGGACTCACGGGAGACCTTCGAACCGCTAGAACCGACGAGGAAGTCGAGGTCGGCTCCCGTATCTGCCTGCATGACGTGATCGACGTAGAGTCGCTCCCAGCCGCGGCGGGGATTGGCGAAGCCTTGCACGGTGGCGTCGTTGACACCACGCGCGGCGAGCTCTTCAGCCGGCACCTCGACGTCGAGGCGGCGGTTGCGGACATCGAGATTGATCCAGTCGCCGGTCTGCACCCGCCCGAGGGGCCCGCCCGCGGCGGCCTCGGGTGTCACGTGCAGGATGACGGTGCCGTAGGCGGTGCCCGACATCCTCCCGTCGCAGATGCGGACCATGTCGCGCACTCCCCTCTCGAGCAGCTTCTTCGGCAGCGGCATGTTCGACACCTCGGGCATCCCGGGATACCCCATGGGTCCGCATCCGCGGAGGATCATGACGGAGTCCTCGTCGATGTCGAGGTCGGGATCGTCGATGCGGGCGTGGAAGTCCTCGATCGAGTCGAAGACGACCGCGCGGCCCCGATGCTTCAAGAGGTGAGGCGATGCGGCGGCGGGCTTGATGATCGCTCCACCCGGCGCAAGCGATCCGCGGAGAACGCTGATCCCCGCGGCGGGGATCAGCGGCTGGGTGCGCGACGCGATCACGTCGGCGTCCCAGATCCGCGCGTCGTCGAGGTGGTCCACGAGCGGGCTGCCGGTGATGGTGAGCGCCGTGGGGTCGAGCAGGTCCTTCACCTCGCGGAGCACGGCGAGGAAGCCGCCGGCGCGGTACAGGTCGTCCATGAGGTAGCGCCCGGCGGGCTGCAGGTTCACCAGGAGCGGCACGTCGGCGCCGATGCGGTCGAAGTCGTCGATGGTCAGGTCGATCCCGAGCCGCCCGGCGATCGCCAGCAAGTGCACGACCGCGTTGGTCGAGCCGCCGATGGCGGCGAGCGCGACGATGGCGTTGTGGAAGCTCGCCTTCGTGAGGAAGGTCGACGGGCGTCGATCCGCCGCGACCAGCTCCACCGCCAGCCGCCCGGTCTCGTGCGAGGCCTCCAGCAGCCTGCTGTCGGGTGCCGGCGTCCCTGCGAGCCCCGGGACGATCGTTCCCAGGGCCTCGGCGACGAGCGCCATCGTCGAGGCGGTCCCCATCGTGTTGCAATGCCCCTTCGACCGGATCATCGACGACTCCGACTTCTCGAACAGCGCCTCGCTGAGCGTGCCCGCGCGCACCTCCTCGCTCAGCCGCCAGACATCCGTGCCGCAGCCGAGCGCCTCGCCGCGGAAGTGACCGGTGAGCATGGGGCCTCCCGGGATCACGACGGCAGGAAGATCGACGGATGCCGCGGCCATGAGCAGCGCCGGAATCGTCTTGTCGCATCCCCCCAGGAGCACCACGCCGTCGATCGGGTTGGCGCGCAGCATCTCTTCGGTGGCCATCGCCGCCATGTTGCGCCACAGCATCGCCGTCGGACGCACCTGCGTCTCACCCAACGACACCACCGGCAACTCCAACGGGATCCCGCCCGCCTCGTAGATCCCGTTCTTCACCGACTGCGCCACTTCATCGAGGTGCGCGTTGCAGGGGGTGAGATCCGACGCAGTGTTGGCGATGGCGATCTGCGGGCGCCCGCGGAACGCGGTGTCGGGCACACCCCGCCGCATCCACGCGCGATGGATGTAGGCGTTCCGGTCGTCTCCCGAGTACCACTCCGAGCTCCTGAGGTCGGACGCCATTGTTTACCAACTTTCGGAAATTACGTCTGATTGACGGAATATGACTATAGTAGCGGCGTCAGCACGCCATGCATTGAAGGGGACGAAGTTGACCATCACGGATGCCGTCATTCTGGCCAACCCCATCAGGTGCGAGTTGGGCGAGGGCCCGGTGTGGGACCCCACCCGACAGGTGGTGCTGTGGGTCGACATCCGGCGCGGACTCGTGTTCTCCGGGCGTCTGGACGCGCACGGACGGATCAGCGACGTCGAGCATGTGCCGTTCCCGGGCACGGTCGGCGCCGTCGCGGTCGCCGAAGACGGATCCTGGATCGTCGCCGCCGCGGAGACCTTGCTCGTCCACCCCGCCGCCGGGTCGACGCGGGAGCTCGTCCGCGTCATCCGTGCCCGGCAGCTGCGACGGACCAACGACGGGAAGCCGGATCCGGCCGGACGATTCCTCATCGGAACGCTGTCCCTCGGGGACGACTCGCAGAACGAAGTGCTGGTCCGCCTCGAGCGGGACGGTTCACTGACGACCATCGACGATGACCTCACCCTCTCCAACGGGCTGGCGTGGAGTCCGGACGGTTCCGTCCTGTACTCGGTGGACACGCTACGGCGCGTCGTTTTCGCCAGGTCCTACGACATGGCGACAGGAGCGACGGGCGAGCGCCGGGCACTGATCGAGTTCGCCGACGGCTTCCCGGACGGAATGTGCAGCGACGCGGACGGCTACCTCTGGATCGCGATGTGGGGGCTGGGCGAGGTGCGCCGCTACACGCCCGAGGGCGAGCACGAGCGTACGATCCGAGTCCCCGCCCCCCATGTATCGAGCGTCGCCTTCGCCGGCGAAAGCCTCGACACCCTCGTCATCACCACCGCGACGCAAGACCTGACCGACGAGCAGCTTGCCGCGTACCCGCTGTCAGGAAAGCTGTTCACCGCTCGGCCAGGGGTTCGCGGACTACCCGTGCCGCCGTGGAGCGGCGTGGCCGAGAACGAGAAGGAGACCCCATGAAGCTCGCCCGCATCGGAGCCGCCGGAGAAGAGAAGCCCGTCGCTTTCGTCGGCGACGACACCTACGTCGACCTGTCGGACGTCGTCACCGACTTCGACGAGGCGTTCTTCGCCGGTGGCGGCATCGACCGCATCCGACCGGTGGTGGCCGAACGCGCCTCGGCCGGCGGCATCCGTCCCCTCCTCGATCAGCGGATCGGCGCGCCGATCGCACGGCCGCACCAGATCATCTGCGTCGGACTCAACTACCGCGACCATGCGGCCGAGACGGGTCAGGCGGTGCCCGACGAGCCGATCCTGTTCACCAAGTCTCCGAACACGCTCGTCGGTCCGTACGACGACGTGCGGATTCCGCGCGGGTCCACCAAGCCGGACTGGGAGGTCGAGCTGGGCATCGTCATCGGTCGACGCGCGAGCTACCTCGACTCGCCCGAGCAGGCGCTCGATCACATCGCGGGCTGGGTCCTGGTGAACGACGTCAGCGAGCGGGCGTTTCAGCTGGAGCGGGGCGGTCAGTGGCTGAAGGGCAAGTCGGCGGAGACATTCAACCCGACCGGGCCGTGGCTGGTGACGCGGGACGAGGTGCCCGACGTGCTCGACCTCGGCATGCGGCTGGACGTCAACGGCATCCGCCGGCAGGACGGCTCGACATCGACGATGGTGTTCGATCCGGCGTTCATCGTCCACTACATCAGCCAGTTCCTCGTGCTCGAACCCGGCGACCTCATCAACACCGGCACTCCTCCCGGCGTCGGCATGGGATTCCAGCCGCCGATCTGGCTGCAGCCCGGCGATGTCATGGAACTCGAGATCGACGGGCTCGGCTCGCAGCGACAGACAGTGCTCGCGCCGCGATGAAGGCGTTCGTGATCACCGCCCCCGGCGAGGCCGGGGTGCAGGACGTCGAGCCGCCCACGGCGGCGCCCGGCGAGGTCGTCGTCGACGTGGCGCGAGCGGGCATCTGCGGCACCGACATCGAGTTCTACACCGGCGAGATGCAGTACCTCCATGAGGGACACGCTCAGTACCCGATGCGCATCGGCCACGAATGGATGGGCACCGTGTCGGCCGTCGGCGAGGGCGTGGACGCCGCCTGGATCGGCCGCCGCGTCACCGGTGACACGATGCTCGGATGTCAGCGCTGCGAACGCTGCCGCGCCGGCTTGCACCACGTGTGCCAGTTCCGCGATGAGATCGGGGTCCGCAACGGCCGGGCCGGTGCTCTTGCCGAGCAGATCGCCGTCCCCGCCTGGGCGCTGCACCCGCTCCCCGACGCCGTCGACGATGCGACCGGCGCCATGGTCGAACCCGGCGGGAACGCCTGGCGGTCGGTCGACGCCGCCCGCCTCGAGCGCGGCGACCGCGTCCTCATCCTGGGGCCGGGAGCCATCGGCTTGCTCTGCGCTCTCTTCGCCCGCGCGGCCGGGGCCGAAGTGCATCTCCTCGGCCGACCCGGCCGGTCGCTCGAGTTCGCGAGGTCGTTCGGATTCGACGGCGTCTGGACCGAGGCCGACCTCCCTGACCTCGCGTGGCACGCCGTCATCGACTCCTCCAACGCGCCGCACCTACCCGCGAAGGCCCTCGAGCTCGTGGAGCCGGGCCGGCGCATCGTGCACGTCGGGCTCGCGGGCAGCCCCAGCCTCATCGACACGCGGATGCTCGCGCTCGGCGACATCACCGCCGTCGGCATCCTCGGCGCATCAGCCGGCCTCGACCCGACGATCGCGGCGTATACCGACGGCGCGGTCGACCCGCGTCCGCTCATCGCCGCCACCATCGGTCTCGAGGACCTTGCTGGCGCCCTCGCCGGCGCGCGCCCGACCGGCGCCGGAGCGGGACCCAAGATCCACGTTGAGATCGCTCGGCGATCAGAACAGGAGCCGTCATGAAACGTGCGCTCGTCACCGGCGGTGCGCGCGGCCTCGGCGCCGCCACCGCCGTCCGCCTTCGCGCCGACGGCATCGAGGTCGTGACGGTCGACCGTGCCGGCGACGTCGACGAACTCGTGGACATCACCGACGAGGATGCCGTCGCCCACCTCGCCTCACACCTCGGACCGGTCGACATCCTCGTCAATTCAGCGGGAATCGTCGGCCCGAATATGCCGCTCGTCGAGACGATCCCGGCGGACTGGCGGACCACGTTCGAGGTCAACGTGCTCGGCACGGTCGCGATGATGCGAGCCTTCATCCCCGGGATGGTCGAACGAGGATGGGGCCGCGTCGTGAACTTCGCCAGCATGGCCGGCAAGGACGGCAATCCCAACCTGGCCGTCTATTCGGCCTCGAAAGCCGCGGTCATCGCCCTCACGAAGTCCGCGGGCAAAGAACTCGCCACCACCGGCGTCCTGATCAACGCGATCGCGCCCGCCGTCATCGCCACACCCATGAATGACGCGACCGCCCCGGATGTGCTGGCGCACATCACGAGTCTCATCCCGATGAAGCGCGTGGGCGAAGCAACCGAAGTCGCCGAGCTGGTGGCGTGGCTGGCGTCCGAGAAAGTCAGCTTCTCGACGGGCGCGGTCTACGACATCAGCGGCGGCCGTGCAACCTACTGAAGGTCGGCGACCGATTCGCCACGGACGACCGCGGCGATCGCCGGGGCCTCGGCCACCAGGTCGGCCAGCGGCAAGCGGAACGCGAGCGCGCTTACGCTCACCGCACCTGCTGGCGGGCCGCTCTGGTCCAGTCGCACCGGCACCGCGAGGCAGTTGACGCCGACCTCGTTCTCCTGATCATCGACGGCGTACCCGCGCTCAGCGCTGACCTGCAGCTCACGCCACAGGGCTCCGACATCCGTGATGGTGTGCTGCGTCCGCGATTGCAGCGGCCCCTCACCCACTAGCCCACGCAGTTCCCGCTCACTGGTGATCAGGTAGCTCAGCAGCAGCTTGCCGACCGCTGTGCGGTACGCGGGGTTGCGGCCGCCGATGACAGAGGTGAGCCGCACCGCCCCACCGGGAGGATCCGTCTTCGCGCGGTAGACGACGTCCGCGCCGTCGAGAACGGCATAGTGGGCGGTTTCGCCATATCGGCGCGTAAGCTCTTCGAGGACCGGCGTGATCCGCAGCGCATCGGGCCGGTCGGCGAGGTTGCGGAAGGCCACGCGGAAGAACTCGTCGCCCAGCGCGTAGGTGCCTCGGCTGACCAAAGTCGCCAGGCCGGCCCTGCGCAGCGACGTCAGCGCGCGATGCACCGTTGACTTCGGACTCTTCATCGCCAGTGAGAGTTCGTCGAGCGTAGCGCCCTGCGGATGGTCGCCTAGTTCGATCAGCACCGCGAGAACTCTGTCCGCGCCCACGACGCGAGCGCCGTCTGGGCTCAACTCCGCTCCGGCCACGATGCTCCCTGAATCCGACTATCGGCATCATAGTCCGACATCGTGAAATCATCTCGCGCGCTCATTCCAAGAATAGCTTGCACAGGCGACGAATATATGATGCAATTCAGAAATTGAGCTCAGCCCACTTCCCGAGTGATCGGCACCAGCTCCACCGCACACCATGATCAAGGAGGATCGCCGGTGGCTCTTCCCCCCATCGACAACGAGACCGTCGAAGCCGTCCAGGCGGCTCGCGACGACATTCCGCGGAAAGAACTCCGCGGAGGATGGCGTCTGAGCCGCGGCGAGCGCGTGCGCTACTACCTCGGCTATTCCGGCTGGCAGACGGGCTCCGGCATACTCGCCTCGTTCCTCACCATCTTCCTCATGCTGCAGGGAATGAGCCTCGCCGCCGTAGGAACGCTAATCCTGATCGTGAAGTTGATCGACGCCGCAGACGATCTTCTCTTCGGCTACGTCATCGACCGCATCAACCCGACGAAGATGAAATGGCTCGGTCGGCTCGCGGGTACCGGCAAGTATCTCCCGTGGTATCGAGTGACGTTCGCGCTTCTGCCCTTGGCGACGATCATCTTCTTCGCGATGCCCTCTGGACTGCCGGAATACGCGAAGATCGCCTGGTTCGCTATCGCGTATCTGCTCTACGACGTGGCGACGACCTTGAGCCAGGTGCCTATGAGCTCGATGATCATGACCCTCACCGACGACGTGACCGAGCGGAACGCGCTGCTCAAGGTCAAGGGTGTCCTGATGGTCGTGTTCGCCGTCGTCGCCGGGCTCGCATGGCAGGCGATGATCAGCGAGTTCGTCGGCTGGCCGGTCGCCGCAGTCGCCATCGGCTCCGCGATCGTGGCTTTCCTCCTGATGCTCCCGCTCGCCCGCAAGGTCCAAGAGCACAACGTCGGACTCAAAAACGTCGCCGAAGAGGCCGCCCCCCGCTACACCGTGGGCGAGATGTTCAGAGCTCTTCGGACGAACAAGTACATGCTGCTGCTGCTGTCGGCCGACGTCGTCCGCGGCCTTGGCCTGACCCAACTCACGACGGGCATGTTCGCGGCGTTCTTCCTCTTCAACAACTCGCTCATTCTCACGCTGCCGGTACTTGTCGCGTTCCTGCCGGGCCTCATCCTCCAATTCTTCGCCGACCGGATCGTACGCCGGTTCGGCAAACGCAACACCCTCCTGGCGGCCGCCCTGCTCGCCACGATCACCGGCGTGGTGATGTTCCTCCTCGGCCCGAGCAACGTCACGGTCGTGGTGGCCCTCATGGCGATCATGTCGATTCCGGGCGCGCTCATCGTGGTCGTCATGACGTTCGTGGTGCCCGACACGATCGAGTACACCCGCTACAAGACGGGCCAGGACTGCTCCGGAATCTTCTACGCGCTGGAGTCCTTCGTTCACAAGGCGTCCGCGGGCGTCTCCGCGGCGTTCGCGATGTTCGTCCTCGCTCTCGGCGGCTGGGTGGCCGTCAACGCGACGGACTTCTCCGACCTCGCCGCGCAGGGAATGGAGCAGCCCCCGAGCGCGCTCACCGCGCTCTGGCTGACGATCTCGCTGCTTCCTGCCCTCGGCTGCCTTGCGTTCGGGGTCATGATGGCCTTCTACCGCCTCCGGGACCGCGATGCATCACTGATGGCGCAGTGCAACAGCGGCGAGATCTCCCGCGAGGAGTGCGAAGCGCAGCTCTCCCGCAGGTACTGATCTCAGCAGGAGCGAGGCCGAGCGGGCCATCGCCGGCATCCGCAGCCGACCTCCGCCTCTCTGTGTGCACCTTTCGCTCTCTGACTCCACGTAGATCAGCGCGTCAGGGGCGGACTACGGTGTAGTGGAGAACGCTGGCGGCCCGCTGCGGCCGCCGCACCATGAAGAGGATGCAAGCACATGGCGACATCGGAGGCGGCGCCTCGCGCGCGCGGCGAGTATGCCAAGTCCGCTCAGCGGCGCACGGACATCATCTCCGCCGCGGTCGAGGTCTTCTCCGAGTCGGGGTTCCGTGACGGAACCTTGCGGACAGTCGCCGAGCGCGCAGGGATGACGCACGCGGGTATGCGGCATCATTTCCCGACAAAGGTGGACCTCCTCGAGGCCGTGCTCAAGTGGCGCGAAGTCGACACACTCCAACGCGCCCGGCTCGCCCAGCCGATCGGAATCGACGTCATCCGCGCGTGGATCGCATCGGTCGCCGAGAACACCACACGACCCGTGCTAGTCGAGCTCGAGGCCGTGCTCTCTGCAGAGGCGATATCGGCCGACAACCCGGCGCACGGGTACTTCAACGACCTGTATCAACGCGCCGAAGAGCTGCTCACTCGGGCCTTCGTCACCATGGCTGAGCAGGGCGAACTGCGCGCCGAGATCGAGCCCGGGGTCGCCGCGCGCCTGCTGCTGTCCACGACGTTGGGGTTGCAGTCGCTTTGGCTGCGCAACCGTTCGATCGACGTCGCTACGGAGCTTCGGACCTACATCGGCGTTCTGCTCGCCGTCGAACTTTGACCCACCCCCCCGGCGAAGTTACCCCGACCGGGCGTCGACGCTGCCCTCGCGAATCTAAAGACCGCCGCGAGGGTAGTCGCGGCAGCTAGCGCGCCGGCGAGTTCAATCTGGTGACCTGAATATATGTGTATACTCATATATACCGCATATGCGTGCACAGAGGGTCTCGTGAAGGTCGAAGCATTCCCAGACGAGAACGAGTCCCTCGCCATCGCCAGCGGCTTGAGGATCTCCCAGCCGAAGGAGTCTGGCCGACCAAGCCGGTCTGGTGTGCCAGCCGTCCATCAGGTACCGGGGCATCCCGCCATCTAGGACCACGAGGCACGCGAGATCCTCATCCGGTACCGCACTGTTTCGCCCTTCACCGCGGAGGCGCCGCTCGCGACCGAGATGAAGTCCTAATGTTGACCGCACACCGGAATTCCACGTAGCGAGGCGGATTGAGATGACCACCACAACACCCGCAAAGAAGCGCGGCCCCTACGCGAAGTCGGCGATCACGCGCCAGCGGGCGGTGGATGCGGCTCTCGAGCTCTTCTCGTCGACGGGATATCGCGGGGCAACCCTGACCGACGTGGCAGATCGAATCGGCATGACCCTCACCGGTCTACAGCATCACTTTCCGGACAAGGACTCGCTGCTGGCTGCCGTGCTCGAGGAGCGCGATCGGCGATCGCGAGACGAGAACCGGATCGAGGTCGGCGAGGATGCAACCGACAAGCTCATCGCGATCGCGGCGCGCAACGTCCACACGCCGGAGTTGACCGAGTTGCACTGCGTGCTCTCCGCCGAGGCGACGTCCCCCGATCACCCCGCGCATGACTATTTCGTCGAACGCTATCGGCGCGAACGTCAAGCCGGCACCCGGTACTTCCAGGAACTGATCGACCAGGGGCGCATCGGGAACGCGGTCGAAGCGCGCAGCCTCGCGACGCAGCTTATCTCTCTTGCCGATGGGCTACAGCTCCAATGGCTTCTCGACCGGGACTCGGTCGACCTCGTCTCCGAGATCCGACGCTTTTTGACGGTCGTCCTCCCGGCGATGGCCGCTGGTGAGTCGGCGTCTCCCAGCGTGCTTTCCCCCACTCATACCGATTGACAGGACACCCATGACAACACCATCGTTCGAGACCATCCTCGCGACGCTCGAGGCGGCCCCGCCCCAGGATCAGTCGAACGGATATGACACCGCTCGCCTGATCCAGCTCGATGACGCCCTCTCGGATGTCGAGGTACAGGACGAGGAGATCCTCGCCCCCGCAGGAGAGATCGTGGTGCGGCGGTATCTTCCGATCTCGAAGCCAGCGCGTGCCGGGCTCGTATGGGCGCACGGCGGAGCGTGGGTTGGGGGAAGCATCGAGATGCCCGAATCGCACTGGGTCGGTCTCGCCCTCGCATCGCGCGGCGTGGCCGTGTTCTCAGTCGATTATCACCTCTCCCTGCGCGGTGTGACGTTCCCTATACCCTCGGACGATCTGCTCGCCGCATACGACTGGGCCCTTGCGGAGCGGCCGGTGCTGGGCCTCGAGGGCATCGCTATGCACCTCGGGGGCGCGAGCGCTGGGGGCAATCTCGCGGCCGGAGTCGCGAAGCGTCTTGCACGCCGTGGGTCCGCGCCGACTTCGCTGGTCCTCGCGTACCCCGCGATCCACGCGGAGCTACCCGCGCCGTCCGCCGAACTCGCGGAGGCACTGGCGCGGGTCGATATGCCCGACATGATCGCGGGGCTGCTCGCTTTCACGACTGGGCACTTCGCCGGCGAGGCCGGGGTCCACGATGAGATCGCATTTCCCGGCAACGGTGCCGTCCCGGCCGGCCACCCGCCGACGATCGTTCTGAATGCGGAGGCCGATCCCTTGCGCGCATCCGGCGAGCTCTACGCCAACCAGCTGCGCGAAGCCGACGTCCAGGTCGAGGTCGAGTACCTCCCCGGATCGCAGCATGGATTCCTGAACGAGCCGGAGTCCGAGTTCGGCCGCGCAGGCATGAGCCGCATGGCCGACTGGCTCCTGCGCTGACGCGGAGCTCAGCCCTCAAGCCCAACAACGAAGCCGCGACGGGACCGTGAACAGGTCCCGTCGCGGCTCTTGCATTCGCGCCGATCACCCCGTCGTCGCACGCACCCTATTCGGCTCAGGGTCTGCGGCGGTCTTCGTCTTTCGGGTGCGTGCCATGATCGTCAGAAACGTGTCCTCAGGAACCGTGTCGCGCAGCGTGTCGGCGATCTTGCGCATGGGAAGCGTACCGATGCCGCGGAGGATGTGCGGCTGCGATACGTAGCGGAGCTTGTCCGAATCGATCTCATCCAGCAGGGTCGGACCGATCATCGGATGGGTGATCCACTCCTCGAGCGTCGACCACAGCGTGAGCTCGCGCACGATGTCATCACCGGTGAGCGATATCGTCTGTTCCGCGAGAACCGTCTCACTGTCACGGCCGAGCTGCACTGTGTAGGAACCGGCTTCGACGACCCAGTCCGATGCGTCTACGTCCCAGTAGGCGAATGCCCGGCGATCCAGCGGAAGCGAGACAGAGATCGACTCGCCCGCACCGAGCATTACCTTCGTAAACGCACGGAGCTCCCGCGCAGGGCGCTGGATGTCGAGGGTGGAGGGGGCGGCCACGTATATCTGCACGACATAGGCGCCCTCTCGCGAACCAGTGTTCGTCACTGTGACGGTGGCGACGGCGGAGTCAGGCCTCGTCACATCCACGTGGAAGTCGGTGAGCTCAAATGCCGTGTAGCTCAGCCCGTGCCCGAATGGATAGCGGGCCGGGTTGCCGAGGGTAGTGAAGGCCCGATATCCGACGAGCAGCCTCTCGCCGTACACCACGTGGCCGCGCTCACCCGGGAAATTGGGTGTGCTCGGGTGGTCTGCGAGGCGACGCGGTATGGTTTCGGCCAGCCTGCCCGACGGATTGACCTTGCCGAACAGCAGATCTGCGAGTGCACCCCCGCTTGCCTGTCCGAGAAGGAAACCCTCGAGAATGGCCGCCACGTCAGCGTGCCATTCCTCCACGGTCACCACGCCACCGTTGGATAGCACGACGACCGTGCGCGGGGCGACCGCGGCGACGGCGCGGATGAGTGCCACCTGGCTGCCGGGGAGCTCCGTGCTGGTCCGGTCGAAACCCTCCGACTCGTCGCTCTCGCTCAGCCCTGCGAAGATCAGCGCGACGTCAGCATCCGCCGCGATCCCGACAGCCGCGTCAAGCAGCGCAGCCTCGTCACCGCCCCCTTCCAGATTGTAACCAGGCGCGAAGGCGACGGCGCCGTCTGTGAACTCGGGGAGCGCATCAAGAAAGGACTCGGTGCGTGTCGCGCGGACATGCGAGCTTCCGCCCCCTTGGAATCGAGGGCTGCGCGCGAACTCTCCGATGACAGCGAGCTTCGTCGCTGCGCTTAGAGGGAGGGTGTCGTCGTTCTTCAGGAGCACAGCGCACTCCGCGGCCACCTCGCGGGCAAGCTGGTGATGCTTGATGAAGTCCGCCTCAACCCGGCGCCCGGCGCCATGCCACTGCTGAAGGCCGAGGATTCGCGCAACCGCGACATCGAGCTCTCGTTCGGCGAGCGTCCCGGCGCGGACCGCCTCGGCGATCAGCGGCGGCGTGCGCCCTTCGGTCCCCGGCATCTCGAGATCCAGGCCCGCCGCAACGGCGGCAGGCCCGTCGTGCACTGCTCCCCAATCCGACATGACCGCGCCCTGGAACCCCCACTCTCCGCGCAGCACGTCGGTGAGCAGCCAGCGGTTCTCAGACGCGAAGACGCCGTTGATCCGGTTGTAGGAGCACATAAGGGTTGCGGGACGCGCCTCCTTCACGATGCGTTCGAAGGCACGGAAGTAGATCTCGCGCAGGGTGCGTTCGTCGACGTCGGCGCTCACGCGCATTCGGTCGCTCTCCTGGTTGTTCGCGGCGAAGTGCTTGACCGAGCACCCGACGCCCTGGGCTTGGATCGCGGTCACGTAGGCAGACCCGAGAACGCCTGACAGCAGCGGATCCTCCGAGAGGTACTCGAAATTGCGGCCGCAGAGGGGTGATCGCTTGATGTTGACGCCCGGTCCGAGCACGATGTCGACTCCGAGGGCGCGGGCCTCACGGCCGATCGCGGTAGCCACCCGCTCGGCCACGGAGGGATCCCAACTCGATCCGATGGCGACCGCCGGCGGGAAGCACGTGGATTCCTCACTTGCGGTGAGACCGAAATTGTCACCCGCCTCGCCTTGGGACCGCAGGCCGTGAGGCCCGTCAGACAGCTTCACGGCCTCGATGCCGGATTCCGGTATCCCGTAGGTGTGCCAGAACCCGTCTCCCGAGACGAGTCGCGATTTTTGGTCGAGGGAAAGTTCGGATGCCGAAATGTTCATCATGTCCTTCTGTGCTGGTCAAACAGGCTGAGCGACCCGCGCCGCCACCCACGCCGCGAGGTCGGCGTGGGACTGACGGGCCTGCGGGAGACCCGGGCGAGCAAGATGTGCATGCGCGACGCCGCGCACCGTCTCGCTGCGAACGGGCACACCTGCATCGCGAAGCTGTTCCGCGAATCGCTCGCCAGATGCGCGGAGCCCGTCGAACTCGCAGTTGAAGATGTAGGTCGGCGGGAACACGGACAGATCGTCCGCGACGCCGGGCATCGCATTTGGGGGAGCCGCGTCGGCCGGACCGCCGAGGTAGTTCTCCACGATGGGCGTGTAGATCTCGGGCTTGAAGCCTGAAGCAGCACTCATCCGGTCCAGTCGCGCTTGCAGCTCCGCCGATGCGGGCGGGAGCACGGCATGAAGCGTCGGGTACGCCAGGACGATGCCGGCTGGCATCGTGTCGCCTTCATCTGCCAGCCGGAGAACCGCGCCGGCCGCGAGGTTGCCACCGGCACTGGCGCCACCCAGAACGATGCGTGCGGGGTCGACACCGAGTTCGTCACAGTGGGCGACCGCCCACCGGTACGCGGTGATCACGTCGTCGAGCGGCACGGGATAGTGGACACCGGCGCGTGCCAGCCGGTAGTCGATGGCGATGACGACCGCATCCGCTCGTGCAGCTACTTCGCGGGCGGTCGCGTCACCCTCCCCTCCCTCGAGGTCGCCGAAAGCCCAAGCTCCCCCGTGCACCCATACGAAGAGCGCACGCGCTCGGTTGGAGCTCTCTGGCGTCGCAGGCGTGTACACGCGGATCTGGAAGGATTCGGCCCCCACTCCCAGCGGGAGATCACGCGTGTGAACTGCAGGGGGCGTGTAGTCCTCCTCGCCCTCCACCGGGGCCTCGAGCAGGCTGCCCAGGCTCGGGTCCGGAAAGACGGCGCTGGGATGCGCCGCGCCCAGCTGCGTCATCTCCGTGTACTTGGCCAGCAGCCGGTTCCAATACTGATCGGTCATGCTGATCCTCCTCGATCGGTCATCGCAACATCTGAGTGTACTTATATTTTCACCAGGCACGAACGCGCGCTCAGGTGCGGAGTATGCGAATCATCCCGTCAAGAGGCTCAGCCCATAGCTGCGCACGTCGCCGTTGACGGCATCCCAGATCCAATCGCGCGCGGTCTTTCCATCCACTCTTATGCGGTAGAAACCCTTGTCTCCAATGACACAGTGCTTCGTCAGACCCAACCCCTTCTGGCCAGGATCTGGGGCGTCGAACATGTACAAGCCCACCCCGGGGATGTCGCTCATCAGACGGGCAGCCATGCCAGCGATATCGCGCTCGAGCTTCCCTCCCGCTTCTTGGGTGAAGACCAGCCCCTTTCCGTCGAGGTAGTTCTGCATCCGCGCCAAGCCGCTGTCGCGGACCGAACTCGCGTAGAGACAGCGGACCCGGTCGCCGTGCGCTTGTGCGAGCGCGACCAGAGAGTCGCTCACCATGTCCTCGGACTGGAGGCGCGCGACGATTTCGTCAGGTGCCCCCCAGACGTCGGTGGCGATCCGGTGCCAGTCCTCCTTGAGCCCGAGAGCACTGTCGGCGCAGCAGACAATGCGGGGACACTCGGGAAAGTGCCCGATGACATCGTCGGCCAGAAGCGCGGCGCCCCATGCCCCTCCGCTGCATCCCGCGACCACCAGACTCTCCGGACTCGGGATCCACTTCTGCACCTCCGTCATGACGGCCCGGTAGTTGAGGTAACCGCGGTGGTGCAGCACCCGGGAAGACCCATCCATCGCCGTGTAAGGGAAATCCTTCGTGCCGACATGGAAGTCTCCGGTCGCGTAGGTGATCACGACCTTGGTCCAATTGCGGAAGGGGTTGTCGGGGAGGTCATCCAGGATCCCGTTGCGCACCACGAAGTCACCGAACAGGTCGAGACGGGTCAGGAAGAACCCCTCCTTCCCGCGCATGTACATCGACGCCGGACGCGCCGCCGTGTACTCATCCAGGGAGACCCCGCCGCCGCAGAAGAAGACCAGGAGCTTGTCCTCGGTTCCCAGCCGGATGTCCGCGAACGCCGGCTCTCCGTTGGCACCCACTCCGCCGTCAGGATAGAAGCGGTACCACGTGCCTCGCTCCGGGTCTGCGGGCAGCTCCGGGAACCGTCGTGCCTTGAGAATCGGCGTGAGCGCCTTCAGCCATAGCGGCTCACGCTCCCACGGATCCAGCTCAATCTTTGCCATTGCTACTCCACCGGCTATTGGGGACGATGTCAGGGCGCGGAGCGGCGACCGACTTCGCCATCAGCGCTTCGAACGTGCCCTCCGGAAGGTCGTCGCGGAGGAAGTCGATGATCCTGCCCATCGGCATGGTTCCGGTCACGCGGACGACTCTGGGCTCTGTGATGTACAGGAAACGGGGGTCTGCCACGTCTTCCCTGAGAGTCGGTCCGACGAGGGGGTGTTCCAGCCACTCCGCAAGTGTCGACCATCCGGTGAGTTCGCGTATGACGAGGTCGCCCTCAAGAGCGATGGACTGCTCGGCGTGGATAGATTCGGCATCCCATCCAAGCTGCACGACGTAGTCTCCGGGGGCGACCACCCAGTTCTTCTGCGGTACGTCCCAGTAGGCGAAGGCCCGACGATCGAGCGGCAGCTCCACGCGCATCGTCTGTCCTGGCTCGAGAAACACCTTGGTGAAGGCACGCAATTCCCGCTGCGGTCGCAGCACTCGATCATGGGCGGTGGCATCGACATAGATCTGCACAACGTGCGCGCCGGCGCGGTCGCCCGTGTTGGTGACCCGCACGGAAGCGGCGGCAGAGTCCTGCCCTGTCACATGCACGCTGAACTCGCTTATCCGGAACGTGGTGTAGCTCAGACCGTGACCGAAAGGGTATCTGACGGGGCGCCCCATCTTGCTGTAGCCGCGATAGCCGACGAGCACACGCTCGCCATAGAGGACGTGCCCCTCCTCGCCCGGAAAATTCGGTGCGCTCGGGCTGTCGATCAGACGTCGTGGGATCGTCTCGGCGAGCCGGCCGGACGGGTTGACCGCTCCATAGAGGAGGTCTGCAATCGCTGCGCCGCTTGCCTGCCCGAGCAGGAAGGCATCGAGGATGGCGTCGACATCGTCGTGCCAGTCCTCCATCGAGACGACTCCACCGTGCGAGAGCACGACGACGGTGCGGGATGCCGCAGCTGCGACTTCCTTGATCAGTTCGACCTGGTCGGCAGGAAGCTCGAGTGTGGTGCGGTCGTAACCCTCGGATTCGTCGGACTCCCGCAAGCCGGCGAACACGAGAGCGATGTCGGCCCCAGCCGCCGCGTGTGCGGCCGCGGCACGCAGAGCGCTCGGGTCGCCACTGCCATCCAGGGTGAAGCCGGGCTGGAAGTCGACATGGGCGTTCGCGTACTCGACGACCGAATCGAGAAAGGACGCAGTGCGGGTGGAGTTGACGCGAGAACTTCCGCCGCCCTGATATCGAGGGGTTCGGGCGAACTCGCCGATCACGGCGAGCTTGGACGAACCACTCAACGGAAGAGCGCCGTCGTTCTTGAGCAGCACGGCGCACTGGGCAGCCACCTGCCTGGCCAGCTGGTGGTGGACGTCGAGGTCTACGTCGCCATCCGCAGTCCCGCGCCAGCTCGATAGTCCGATAACGCGTTGGACAGCGGAATCCAGCTCATCCTCATCCAGCACTCCCGCTCGGACTGCAGCGGCGATGATCGGTGGGTTTCGACCCTCGCTGCCCGGCATTTCGAGATCGACACCGGCGTGCACGGCGACAACGGGGTCATGCACGGCGCCCCAGTCGGAGACCACCGCACCTCCGAAGCCCCACTCGTTCCTGAGCACGTCGGTCAGCAACCAGCGATTTTCTGAGCTGAAGATGCCGTTGACGCGGTTGTAGGAGCACATCACCGTTGCTGGCTGGGCCTCGCGCACCACCCGCTCGAACGCGGGAAAGTAGATCTCTCTCAGCGTTCGCTCGTCGACGTCGGAGCTGACCCGCATGCGGTCTGTCTCCTGGTTGTTGGCGGCGAAATGCTTGACCGACGCGCCGACACCGCCAGCCTGCAGCGACCTGACGAAAGCCGCTCCGAGCACGCCAGAGACGAGCGGGTCCTCGGACAGGTACTCGAAGTTGCGTCCGCACAGCGGTGACCGCTTGATGTTCACGCCGGGGCCTAGCACGATGTCGACGCCCGCCGCCCGGGCTTCTCGCGCGATCGCGGCACCGATGCGCTCCGCGACGACTGGATCCCAACTCGAGCCGACCGCGACAGCGGGTGGGAAGCAGGTCGCCCTCGCGCTCTCCGCGAGTCCGAGGTTGTCGCCGCCACCGTCCATCATCACGCGCAGACCGTGCGGGCCGTCCGATAGACGCACCGGTTGGACACCAAGCTCGGGCAGGCTGGCGGTGCTCCATGGCCCGTCTCCGGACACGAGCGCTGCCTTCTGCTCGAGCGAGAGCTCGCCGTGGCTGTTGATCACCGTTCTTCCTCGGCGGTCGAGTTCGTGGGAACGCACGCGTACAGCGCGCCGATCAGCGCCGTCGACACCGACCAATCCTGGAGGTCCGTGCGGGTGAATCCCACGGATATGTGGTGAACCGGGTCGGCGAAGCCGATCTGGCCGCCCGCGCCCAGGTGCCCGAACGACTCCTTCGTCGGGCCGAAGCGCCACGGCTTGGGCGATTCACCGAAGTCGCCCTCGTAACCGAGGGCATAGCGCATCTTGGGGGCGGGAATCACCCGGAATATCCCGCTACGCGGCCAGATCATGGTGCGACCACGCGCCGCCGGAGTGCGGAAGAGGTCGATCGACTCCCGGCTGACGATGCGATGTCCGTCTAGTTCGCCGCCTCGGGCGAGCATTGCATAGACACGGGCGAGGTCTCTTCCGTTCGTCGTGGCACCTGCAGCCGGAAGCTCCGCCGTGCGCGTGCGCGGCAGGTTGAAGAAGTCCAGATTCGATGTGAACGAGCCGCCATGCATCTGCACACTCGACTGAGCGATCGGACTGCGCGGGTCCATCTGCTCCCTGAGCAGCATCCCCATCGCTACGCGAGCGGCACCCCGCGGCTCGGGGCCGGGCTCGATGACGAAATCCGCCATCCTGGGCTGGACCGCCTCAGGAGTTCCGATGTAGGTGTCAAGCTTCAGCGGGCGCGCCACCTCTCGCGCGAAGAACGTGCCGATCGTGTCCCCCGTGATGCGGCGGACGAGTTCCTGGAGCAGCCAGCCGATGCTGAAAGCGTGATAGCCGATGCGCGTGCCGGGTTCCCAAGCCGGCGGTGACGCGGCGATACGACGAGCGATCTCGTCGTAGTCGTCCCAGCCGTTGCCCGACCAATCCAGTAGGTCGCCGGGATCCTCGAAGGCCAGCAACCCGGACGTGTGGGTGAGGATGTGGCGAACCAAAGTTGAACTCTTGCCCGCCTGACCGTATTCGGGCCAGTAACGCGTCACAGGAGCGTCGAGATCGAGCTCTCCCCGATCCCACAGGATCTGCGCGCAGAGCGCAGCAAGTCCCTTCGTGGCCGACATCGCTGTCGAAAGCGTGTTCTCCTCCCAAGGCACGCCGGGTCGCGCCTCCCCACCCCACAGGTCGACGACCTTCTCGCCTTCGACATACGCCGCGACCGACGCCCCGCCTCGCAGGATCTCGCTGTCGGCGAAGGCTTGCCGGACGGGTTCGAATCCGCTCGCGACGCTTCCCGAGACGATCACTTCGTCTCGGCCGATTCGAGTAGCTGCCGAACGGTGGGCGTTCGGCTGGCGCGAGCCTGATCGCCGAGCCACGCCAGGCTGGGTCGCGGCGAGCGCTCGAAAGTCTCGCGATTGACGGCGATCAGTCCGAACGTCGGCCCCCACTCCCCCCACTCGAAGTTATCCAGAGCGCTCCAGTGGAGGTAGCCGCGTACGTCGATGCCATCTCGAACGGCAGCCTCGATGGAGGCCAGAGCACCTGTGGTGTACTCGATGCGGTCTCGGTCGTCCGCCGTCGCGATCCCGTTCTCTGTGACAAGGATGGCCGTGCCTCCGGTGATGTCCCACGCGTTGCGGATCGAGAGCCCGACCGCGTCCGGTCGGAAGGGCCACCCGGTCATCGTCTGCTGCTCTGCAGGCGAGTACGCCTGTGGTCCGTCGCGGCCGATCTTCCGGGTGGTGTACGACTGCACCCCGACGAAATCGTCGTCCCGAGACACCTCGAGGTAGCGATCCTCCCACGCCCACTTCACCTCGGCGAGGGCGCGCTCGGCGCCCGGCTCGGCCTCGAAGCCCTGCGCCGACACCGTCCACCCGATCTTCGCGTCGGTCGTCGCGTGGAGAATGTCGACGGCTCGTCGGTGCGCGTCCGACAACACACGTGTCACGGCATCGGACGGCGTGGGGAGGGCGAAGTCGGCGATCGGCCGGGAGTCGAGCGAACTGCGCTCCCTCTCCGCATTCGAGGCCCGTTCGGGCAATCCGGTCAGCAGGGCGATCATGTTCGGCTCGTTGATCGTGCAGATCCACGGCACATCGGCCGTGATACCGCTGACCTCCGTGACATACGCTGCAAACCTGGCGGCGGCATCCGAGCTGCCCCAGCCACCGCGCTGTGCGAACCACATCGGCGTGGTGAAGTGATGAAGCGTGACGACGGGAGTCAGCCCGAGGCCGAACGCGGTGTCGATCATGGCCCGGTAGTGCGCGAGCTCCTGTTGATCGAACTCCCCCGGTGCGGGCTCGATCCGCGCCCATTCAATGCTGAAGCGGTAGGCGTCGAGTCCGGCTTCGGCGAGAAGCCGCATGTCTTCGGGATAGCGGTGATAGCTGTCGACGGCCGCGCCGCTGCGCTCCTGGAACGGCGAATTCGGCGCCGTCTCGAGGTGCCACCAATTGGAGTTCGTGTTGTTGCCCTCGGTCTGGTGGGCGGAGGTGGCCGCTCCCCACAGGAAGCCGTCGGGAAAGGCCGGTTGGAGATTCGTCACAGGTTTCTCGTCTTCTCTTTGTCGTCTGTCAGTCGCGGAGCGTCGAGCGCAGCGTCGTCGTGGTCCCACCCGGGAGAATCGCCTCCGGCAGGCCGGGGAGGATCCCGCGCGCCTCCGAGCCCGCAGGCACAGCCACGGTCAACTCCACCTCGTCACCGTCGCGTCGCCAATTGACCGAAACGTCTCCCGCTGAGGTGAGAAGCCTGGCCGATGCATGGGTCAGTTCACCCCCGAATGTCGGGGCAACGGTGAACCGTCGCCAGCCGGTGGACTCGGCATCCTGTCGGAGGCCCACGATGTGGCTATAGAAGAACCCGACCACCGCGCCCTTGCTGTAGTGATTGAGCGAACCGTTGCGGGCCGTGCCGTCTTCGTCCACGTTCTCCCAGTTCTCCCAGAACGTCGTGCCGCCCCGCTCGAGCATCTCCAGCCATGACGGCACACCGGTCTGGGTGAGAAGGCGATACGCAAGGTCGGCGTGCCCCGTATCCGCGAGCGCCGGCAGCAGCATGCCGGTTGTGAGGAATCCTGTACCGAGGCGATCGTCTCGTTCCGAGATCAGTTCGACGAGGCGGGCAGATGCCGCGACCACGAGTTCGTCTGGGATGAGCCCGAACACGATTGCTCGGACGTAGGCGGCCTGCGTGTCTGAAGCGGTCCTGCCGCCTGCGCGAAGGAATTCCGTCCGCCACGCATCGAGCACACGCTCGGCGAGCGCGGCGAAGCGGGTCTCGTCATCCGGCCGACCCAGCACCCGCGCCGTCTGAACGAGTTGGCTGAGCGATCGGTAGAGATACGCCGTGCCCACCTCGCCCTGGTCTGCAGCAAAAAGAGCACGGAGGACCTCGGCCGGGTCACGATTTGGGGCCTTCGGATCTCGCGGCTCGAGCCATTCGCCGAAATGGAACGGACCGTCCCAGATGTACGCCTCGTGTGCGGCCGGTGTCTCCGAGCGCGCTACGCGGGACGGATGCCGGAAACGCTTGGCGCAGCCCAGCGCGTAATCGATCCACGCGACCGCCGACTCCCAGCTGTCCTCCAGGACGTCGACATCGCCATAGTGACGGTAGAGGGTCCAAGGCACCGCCACAGCGGCATCGCCCCATCCGGCCGAGCCGCCGCCGATCCGGTCGGGGTTGTCGGAGCGCCGCATCCGCAACGCATCCGGCGAGAACATGGCAAGGCATCCGTCGTCGTACTGATCATCGCGCACCGCCTGCAGCCATTTGCGGCCGAAGCCGTCGATGTCGAACAGCATCGCGGCGGTGGGCGCGAAGATCTGGAAGTCGCCGGTCCACCCGGAGCGCTCGCGTGTCGGGCAGTCGGTGGGCACGTCAACGGCGTTGTCGCGGAAGGTCCAGCGACCTGCCTCATGAAGCCGGTTGATTCGGTCGTCGCTGCACTCGAACCATCCCGTGCGGGTGAGATCGGAATGCACCGCGATCGCGGTGACGCTTTCAGGATCAAGCAGGCGACCCGGGTGCGTGACTCGCACGTACCGGAAGCCGTGCACAGTATGCCGCGGCTCGAAGACCTCCGAGCCGCGGCCGGCCACGACGCGATCCATCTGCTGAAACCGGATGTGCTCGCCCCGGGGCGTGTGAGTGTCGAGGTGGGTCGTCGTGAAAGTCTGGCCCGGGTCGAGGTGCTCGGCGAACTCGAGCACCGTCTCGGTGCCGGGCTCGCCGAGGTCGGTGAGCCTCGCCCAGCCGGTGATGTTCTGTCCGAAGTCCATGATCGAGACGCCGGCGGACGACGCGACAGTCGTCAGCACCGGCAATTCCTCGACCCGACGGACCGGCGGAGCGGGTGACATCGTGGGGTCCGGGCCCTCGACCACGCCAACGCGGACCGGGGCGGTGTCGGCAGAGACTCGGGAGAAGTCGGTCGTCTGCCCGCGCATCAGATCCGCACTGACGATCTCGGACTCTCGGCTGGTCCATGCGCCGTCGCTGACGACGGTCAGGGTCACCCCACTAGACACAGTCGCCTCGAGTTGAACCAGGGCGGCCGTGGTGTCTCCCCAGCAGTTCTGTGTCTGCTCAGACCCGTTCCGGCCTCGAAACCAGCCGTCCGAGAGCACGATGCGAATCTCGTTCGAGCCGCGGCGAAGAAGCGACCCGACGTCGTAGGCCTGCGCGTACACCGTGCGGTCATAGTTGGTCGACCCGGGGGCGAGCTCGTGATCACCGACGCGAGTCCCGTTTAGGAAGACCTCATAGATTCCCAGCGCCGTCGCAAACAGTCGGCCGCTTAGAGGGTCAGCATCTAGCGTGAAGCTTCGTTCCAGCGCGTAGGCGGGGCGAACATCGCCGACCTCGTCGGGCTCGGCTGGCGAGATCCACTCGCCCAGCCACGTGGCTGGAAGGGAGGACATTGCGGCGTTCACGAGATGACTCCATTCGACATGACCCCGGAGCCCGCGTCCGCTACGACAGGGGCCCGCACGCTGGTCGGCCGAAGAGGAGCGATGTGAGACCTCCTTGGCCCGAGAGCGCACTCCATCCTAACAGGAATTGTTGTGTGCGCTGAGATTTTGGTCACGGCTTGTCCGACAGCCCCGCGCCGCGGGGAGTGCTACTCGATAACCTTCAGCGCGAAGGCGCGCATGCGCGCCAGGCACTCGGCAGCCGTCGCATTCTCGGCGTGCCTGTTCAGGTACCCGTGCTCGAGCTGGTCGACGGTCTGATCGCGATAGAAGAGCTCGTTGGGCAGGCCCTGACGATCGAGCGCTGCGTGCAGATCGAGGGCGGAATCGATGAACCAGTGCTGGAGATTGCTCGTGTTGATGAAGGCCGGCGGGTACGCACCTCGGATGTGCTGCGGCACGTTGATGAGGTTGCCCGCGCGGCTGCCGTCGGGGACCTTCTCGCCCAGCCAGAGCTGGAACAGCATACGCATGTTCCGGTCGGTCACGCCTCGAGTGGTCAATGCCGCCTCATCGATCAGGAGTCCGCGGACCTGTTCGGCATCCAGCGCCGGCACGATTCCCAATAGCTCAGCGTAGGCGCGATCGGTATGGATGAGCCCGAGGATCTCGGTGAGCCCGGCACCGGCACTGCCGCCCATGATCACGACGCGGTCCATGTCGAGGGAGAGCTCGTCGGCGCGTGACGCGAGGTACCCGAGCACCTGATTCGCCTGAACCACCTGAACTGGGAAGCGATACTTCGGGGCGAAGGCGTACGTCGGACAGACGACCACGAAACCATCGGAGAGGAATGCGGCATTGACCGC
Organism: Microbacterium sp. B35-30; assembly: GCF_010634855.1. Lineage (GTDB taxonomy): Bacteria > Actinomycetota > Actinomycetes > Actinomycetales > Microbacteriaceae > Microbacterium. Next base: position 66,029 of record NZ_MWLQ01000019.1, read on the forward strand.
CTTCTCAGACTCACGAGACGCGCCGGCGAGCGGATCCCCCGAGACCTTGTCGCCGATGAAGAAGCCACCTCCATGGAAGTTCACCAAGACCGGCAACTTCCTCGAACGATCCTCGTTCGGATACCAAACGTCGAGGAAGCTGTTCGGGTAGTCCTCCCCGTACTTGAGGTCGTTCACATAGACGACTCCGTCACCGAGCACCCGCGTGGATGTCGGGAGCGCCGGCTCGAAGGAGTTCAGCGGACGCGTGCGCCCCATCTTCTTCATCGCCGCCCTCTGAATGGCCGTGACGACCAGATCGGCCTTCAAGGTTGGACTCACCATTTCGACAACTTCCTTGTTACGCGTCTGAACAAATTTCCCACCGCGGAGCTGCTACTCAGCCCCCGCGCCGCTGGCGCGACACGACAGACTCGCTCCATTGCGCGTGAATTGCTCGAAGAAATCCCACGACAGCTGAGCCGCGTCCGGTCCGCGCTGATCGCCCTGAGGTCCCGGCCACGTGTGCCCCATTCCCTCGATGATCCATCGTTGGCCGATCTCGCAGCCAGACTGGCGGTTCTTCGCCACTTCCTTCGTCCATGCATATCCGTCCACCACCTGGCCGTGCTCAGTCGCCGCGGGGTCGGTGTAGAAGCTGCCGGGCTTCACCAGATTCGCCATCGCAAGCCACTGCTGGTAGCCCAGGCCGGAACATCCGCCCACATCGCCGGGCTGCTCGCCGAGAGGATCAAGCGTGCCGCCGAACGTGATGAAAGGGACGACCCGGGCCGGGGTGCCCATCGCGGTCACCGCCAGCGCCGCGTAGTCCGCCACCACGGCTGTGGAATAGTTCATGCACGTTACTGCCATGCCGGGCCCGGCTCCCGCAACCAGCCCCACCGCGGCATAGAGTTCGGGGTAAGCGGCCGCCGTCGCACTCGCCTGGAAAGCCCCAGACGAACCACCGGCCAAGTACACCCGGTGCTTGTTCCCGTGATATTGCTCGAGGATCTGCGTCGTCATTCCCGCGACGATGTCGGCAGCACCGCCCGCTCCGCGCGTGAGATTCGGGTTGCCGGTCGATGCGGTGAGCACCGCATCCTCGGCGACCGCAGGCCAACAATTCGGCTTGGCACCTTCGTTGTCCGCGTAGGCCACGATGAACCGCTCTCGGTCGGCGATCGTATTGAGGCCTGTGTCTTCCATCATCTCGGCCGCCGAGACTCCACAGCCGTTGAGCACTATATAGAGCGGAAGCCTGTCGGATCCCCTCCAGCCGACCGGGGTGTAGACGTGGTACTCGTACAGCGTCCCGTTCACCACGCCGAATTCGTGGTGCGAAAGCGTCCCGCCCCCTTCGTTCGATTCGCCGGTTGCCGCCGCGGCGGCCGCTGGAGCGGCCATGAGCAGGGCCGCAACTGCGAGTGCGGCGGAACCTATCCGCGTCGGACGAACCTGACGCGGTGATACCAATCGAGAACGAATGCGAAGGACTTTCGGCATCTTCATTGACACGTCTCTCTTCCGGGACCTTTGGCCGGTGATCCTCGTACGCCGTTCAGCGCACTGAACAGTCAGATTATCAGAAATATGACTGTGGTTATATTTTGGCGAACTTCGATCAAGGAGCGGCACGGTCGAGCGCAATAGGCGCCGCCGGGGGCACCGATGCAAGCCGGTATGGGCGCTCGCGCACTGGGACGGTGGGACGGGTTCGTGTCATCGCGCCTCGCCCCAGAATTCGCAGTGGTGTACGGCCGCGAAGTCACCGGTCACACGGTCACCCGACGAAGAAAGGCTGATGGCTGTGCCGGTATCACCGGAGAAAGCTGCCCAGGGGAGAATCCCGGAGGCCGCGAAATCGCCCCAATAGTCCATCATTCGATGAGCCAGGGTCTTCTCGTGGGCGGTCAGCGGCCTCTCCACATCGGCGTAGTCAAAGAGATACGCAAGCTCGGCGCTATGACTGCTGGCCATATCGATGCCCGGGATGCGCTGTCCAGCGAGCGTCGGCGATGTCGGATCGTCGAACTCAAACTGCCACGTCGCCACAGATTGTGCTGCCACGGTTTTCGCGAATTCAAAGGACCCGCATCCGAACGAAGCATCCGTCATGACCGCGGCAAACGCGTATGCCGGCTTCTCGTAGGCGCCCGCGGGATACCGCTGGAGCACCGCTTCGGCGCCAGGCCCGAAGAATGCCATCACCGTCTGGGCATATTGCTCAGCGGTTGCTGCCGCCGGGTCTGGCCCCAGCGCACCGACGGCTCCGATGTAGTCCCACTTCGTCGACCCAACGAGGACTGGGACGCGATGCCAGCGACCGGCTGCGATCGCCACTTGAGGCTGCTCGGGCACGGTCGGCACGCCGTAGGTTGGCGTGAAGAATCCGCCGGTGCTCATGATCGAATCCGCATCGAGCCCGCGCAAGCACTCGAGCTGATGGGGTCCGGTCGGACAGCCCAGCCCGGTCGCGAACGCCTCGCCCACCGCGATGGACTGAGCACGCGCGTTGAAGAGTGCTTGGGTGCACGGACCGCTCTGGAGCACCGCCCGCGAGAAGTAGCCCTCCGCCCGCGGAGATACGAGGAGTCCACAGATCGACATCGCACCGGCGGATTGTCCCGCAACAGCAACCTTTGCGGGGTCCCCTCCGAATGAGCGGATGTTTTCACGAACCCACTCCAGTGCGGCGATCTGGTCGCGCAATCCGGCATTGCCGGCGTCTGGTCCTTGGGACTCTGTGGCCAGGTACCCCAATGCGCCCAGCCGGTAGTTCATCGTGACGACTACCGTGTTCGTTCGCTCCGCGAGTTCGCGGGCGTCGAACAACGCTCCGCTACCGGCAGCGAACGCGCCGCCGTGGAGCCAGACAAGAACGCCCATGTCTTCGCGACCGCCACCAGTCGGCGATGTTTTATGGTCGGGGCGATAGACATCGAGGTAGAGGCAGTCCTCACTGGTCTCCACGCCGGTCACCGTGGCGAGCCCGGCCTGCAGACACGCTGGGGCGTGCGAGGTCGCTGATCGAACGCCCGGCCACCGCTCAGGCGCTTCGGGAGCGGCGAATCGCCGCTCTCCCACCGGCGGGGCGGCATACGGTATCCCGAGGTACGCCTCCACACCGCCATCCGAACTGCCCCGCAAGACGCCTTGCTCCACTTTCACGACCGCTCGACCACCGTCGGTTCCTGAGCCGGACCCCAGCTCGGCTGCATGCGCCGATACAGGGACGGACCCGGCTATCACGACGGCTGCCGTGATCGCCGCCGCGACGATGGCCCTCGTTCGCAGGGCTTGTCCACGGCCATGTGGATGTAGAGATATGCTCCGCGCTCGCGTCGATTTCATGTGGGACCTCATCTTCATTGATGCCGAGGACGGCGTGGGTAGAACTGGCGACTTAGGGCGCTGGATGCTCGCGAGGCTGACACCCTCGACACAAATCTCAGTCTGCCACTATTTTCATATCTCACTCTCGCCCGCATACCGGCTCGCGATGGATGTCGGTCGCACCACCGCCACTCCGGGGTCATCCGTCGACCTCCAGTCCGGGTGCAGTTCGCGGACGAGGTGCATGATCGCGTCGCGCAGCGCGTCGCCTCGCGAGGCTTCCGCGACAGGCGCGACGAACGCCGCGACGACATCGCCGCGCAGTTCATCGGGCCGACCACCGACCGCAACTTCGACGGCGTCGGGCTACTGCACGACGGTGCTTTCGACGTCGGAAGGGGCGATGCGGTCCCCCGCCGCGAGGATCACGTCGTCGTCGCGCGAGGCGAAGAAGAAGTTCTCACCGTCGGACTAACGAAACAGCATCCATCGATTCATCTCCGTATGAATGATGCGATCGATCTGATCCGTTTCGCTCAGGTGGCCGTCATCGGCGCGGTCGAACGGCGCCTCGGTGGGCATGTCACCATCAACAGCACGCATGTGATCCTCCTTGACCCCTGCGAACATTTCAGTTCACTCGTATTTCACGATACGGTGACATCGTCGGTTATTCCACCCACTCGTGTGTAATTCAGATGGCAGTTCGGTCAAGCCGGTGTCGGACACAGCTGCCGCGTCAGATCGCCTCGAGCACGCTGACGTAGTTCGCGACCGCGAGACCGCCCATGTTATGCACGGCCGCACGCCGTGCGTTCGGCAGCTGCATGTCACCGGCGGTCCCAGTCAGTTGCATCGACGCCATCACGTGCTGCGAGACGCCCGTGGCCCCGACCGGGTGGCCCTTCGACTTCAGCCCTCCCGAGACGTTCACAGGGAGTGCGCCGTCCCGATCGACGATGCCTTCCTCGATCGCACGCCTGCCCTCACCGCGTCGCGTGAGGCCGATGACCTCGTACATGATCAACTCTGCGATCGTGAAGCAATCGTGCACCTCGACAAGATCCAGATCGTCACGGGAGACGCCCGCCGCGCTCAACGCCCGTGTCCACGCCTGAACGCTCCCCGCGAAGGCGAGTGGATCGCGTTCACTCCACGGCAGATAGTCGTTCGCTTGTGCCATCCCCATCATGCGGACGGGGGCATGACGAGCGTTCCGCGAGGACTGAGCGGAGAGCACGAGCGCAGCCGCGCCGTCAGAAACGGGCGAGCAGTCCGTGCGTCGAAGTGGAGCAGCGACGACCGGGTTGCGATCCGACACGGTTCGGCAGAACTCTTCAGTCAGCGGCTTGCGCAGGTGAGCGAACGGGTTAAGCGCACCGTTGCGATGGCTTTTCGCGGCGATCATCGCGAGCGGGCCGCCGACCGGCCCGTACCGCTCTTCGTAGATCGCCGCCGTGCGAGCGAACAGTCCGGCGAACCCCGTGACGGACTCCGAACCCGCCGATTCGTAATCCGCGCCGAGCAGCGCTCGGCCGACGGCGTCGGAGGGCGCGTGCGTCATCTTCTCGGCGCCGATGACCAGAACATTGCGGGCGGAGCCAGCCTGAAGCGCCTTCACGCCCTGCAGGACCGCCGCGGACCCGGAGGCACACGCGTTCTCCACTCGCGTGGCCGGAACATGGCGCAGCGCGGGTGAGATCTGCAGCGCGAGGGAGGATGCGAATGCAAGGGGCACGAGCCCGGCGTTGAAGGTGCCGAGATAGATCTCGTCGATATCGGCCGGATCAAGCCCCGCGTCCTCGATGGCGGCAGCACCGACGCCGACGATCAGGCTCTCAAGGGTCTCGCCCGGGAGTTTTCCGAACTGGCCGTGAGCCCACCCCGTGATGAAGGGCATCACGACATCACCATGCCGCCGTCGACGCGGAGGCAAGTGCCGTTGACGTAGGCGGAGGACGGATCGACAAGGTAGGCGACGGCGGCGGCCACCTCGTGCGGCTCTCCCATCCGCGGGACCGGGATGGCTGCAACGTCGTAGTCGCCGCTCGCCGCCATAGGCGAAGCGATCGGCCCGGGGGCGACGGTGTTGCAAGTGATGCCCCATGCCCCCACCTGTCGAGCGATCCACTTGGTGAGGTTGATCGCGCCGCCCTTGGAGGCGGCATAGGCTGCGCCCGAACGCCCACCCGCGCCATCGGCGAACACCGGCCCGATACCGCCAGCCAGCCCCGAAACCGAGCTGATGTTCACGAGGCGCCCGTAGCCTTGTTCCCGCATATGCGGGAACACCGCGGCCTGACTCGCGAAGGCCGACGCCGTGAGGTTGGTGGCGAGATCCCGTTGCCAGACGTCGAGACTCAGCCCTTCGAATGACTCACGGCCGCACGTGCCGGCGCAGTTCACCAGGATGTCCAGCCGCCCGGCCACTGTGGCCGTCCGATGGATCGCCGCCTGCAGCGCCCCGACGTCACTGACATCAACGACGGATGCGCTGCTCGCGCCGATCTCGGCTGCGGTGTGTTCGACGTCGGTGGCAATGTCGAACGCGGTGACGCGAATACCATCGGCGACCAGGCGCTCGGCGATCGCGCGTCCGATACCCCGCGCGGCACCGGTCACGATCGCCACCTGTCCGCGCAACGGCGATGGCAATCCTGGGTGAGCTGCGGCTTCTGTATAGCTCATGTGCGCGAGACCTCCTCGGCTCGAAACGTACCTGCGACGGGCGAACAGAATCGAGAACTCGATGGTGCTCAACTCATACATCGGCCCACCGCGCCATACGCGGCGTACGAATACTGAAGCGTACACATATTTTATTGCGCTATCCAGCACGGGAGATAGGAGCTAGGCGCTCCCTAGCAGGGGAATCTAAGCTGCGGCAGTATTTCAGGGAGTGCCCGGAGGTTCTTCAGCCATAACGAGGAGCAGGGGAGCTCTCAGTTGCGTGTGCGGCACGCCAGCCACTCGCGGACGGTGCACTGCCACCGCTCTGGGTCGGAGTTCCAAGTCATCGTGTGATCTGCCCGGAACAACTCGTAACGCACTAGGTCCGGTCTGAGCTCTGCAACTCGGCTCGAGACGGCGAAGGGCGCGGACGAGTCACCTGTTCCCTGGAGAATCAAAGTCGGGACGGAAAGGTCCGCGGAACGTTCGACCCAATCGAATCGATCAAGCGGGATGGGTGCCTCGAGCCCGGCCAATTCGGACAGCACTCTGTTCCGCAGCCACGGACCGGCCAGAAACCCGAACCAAGATGGCAAGCCCACACGCGCGCAGTTCGCGTTGATGGCCGCCGACCAATCGAGGACAGGCGAGTCGAGCACGACAGCATCGATCAAACCCTGAAACTCATCCTCCGCCGCGAGCTGCAGTGCTATTGCAGCCCCCATCGACCAGCCGAACAGCACCATACGGCGCGCGCCCCGATCAATCGCGTAGTGCATGACTTCGCGTACGTCATCTTTCTCTAACGCGCCAAGCGTCGAACGACCAGTACCGACCGTCGGGCCTTCGCCATCGTTGCGATACGTCACGACTAGTGACGTGAGATCAAGTTCGGAGGCAACCTCGACACCCCGGAGCGTGCCGGCGCGGGAACTGCCTAGACCATGGATATGGATTGCCCAAACATCGTTGCCGCTCGTCGCCGGACGAATTATCCACGTCGGCGCCGGCCCAGCCGGCGTCGCGATGTCGATGTCGACCGCGTCGAGGCAGGCGTCTTGAGGATCCCGGTAGTAGATGCCGCTCCACGAGGCGCGTTGGCCGACGCTCAACTCAGCGTGTGCCGTCGTCCGAGCGACCGTGCGCGTCACTGTGGCCGACCCTTCGCCGACGACCGCACCGAGCTTCACCCAGCCGCCGCCTTCGAGCCAGAGATTGTAGATACCCCGCGCTTCTGTCTTGGCGTTGCGGTCAAGGACGACGGCGAGCGCTTCGCCATCTCGAACGATGCCGCGAATCGTGAGATCGTAGACGCGCTCTCCGGGCGGCGCGGTCAAACGCCGTGCGATGAGGAGGCCTGTGGTGGCTAAAGCCGCAGTGATGGCACCGATGCCGACAGCCAGGGCCACGATGCGCCTCAACGTGCCTCCCTCGACTCACCGGCAAGTGGAACAGGCTTACGCCCCTCGGTTGGATCCTGCCCGAGAAGGTGGGCCTCTGCGTCGTCGACCATCACGCGCTCCTGCTTATTCAGCTTGAAGCAAACGCGAGGATCGATCGCGGCATCCCGGATTTCCACCACCTGCCGATGCAGCTGCGCCTCCGAGTCCTCGAGAGGAAGCCCTGCCAGGTCGCCCTGGCTGATTCCTGGCCGTATCTGAGCCGCTCTTCGCCATGTCGGGGTGAGTTGGCGCACGAGCTCGTGGGTTCGCCGTTCGCGCGACCGCGCCAGCGCCCAGCGAACGCCCGGCTGGCCCGCCAGGCCCAAGCAGAGGAACAGGAAAGTCGAAAGAAATAGCGGCCCGTAGATGGTCGAGACGGTGGACATCAAGCCGACATTGCCAGCGACATGCGCCACGTCCATGACGAGGACGGTCGCAGCCAAAGCGACTCCCGACAGGCTTCCGACCAGCAGCAAGGTCGACGGCAACCGCTGCATTCCCCTGCTCTGCGCAATCTGCCTCGCGGCCACCACAGCCATCACGGCGACAACAACGCCGTCATACCCGAACTGGATGATCGAGTACGCGGCTGCGGCCGGTTGCGCGCCGAGGTCCAGCATGAAGGACGTCGTCGTGCCTCCCCGGTCGATCAGGCTGAATGCGAAGACAACGCCGGCGAGAGCGACCGCGAGCACAGTTCTCCCCAGGGCAATCCTGACGGCGCGTGGTTGGTACTCGCTCGCTCTCGCAACGCCGCGACCGAGGAAGAAGATCCCCACCATCAGCGCCAGGTCCGCGACGAGGGTCGCGATGTTGGCACCCGCGAAAGCATCATCGACCGCGACGTACACCGGATCGATGTTGAGAGTCATCGATACGGCGATTGTCACCGCGGAGTACGTGATGCTGCGGTCAGCTCGCCCCCACCGCAATATGAGCAGGCTCGCGACGAGCAGCCACATCAAGACGGATACGAGGACAGGGATCACCCGAAGATCTCCAGGAACCTCGACTCGTGAAATACGCAGCCTCGGATCGCGGCGGCGAGGTGATCCGCCAAGGTCTCGGCGACGATCTCGTCCTCCGCGACCAGATCCTGCCTGCCAAGGAGCCGCCGACGGGTATCTGGAGCGATGTCGGGCAGCAGAAAGTCCGGAGTGGGCATCCCTTGGTCGTCACCGTGATCGAGCATCATGTGGGCCAGCTCATGCAACACGAACTGCTGCCGGTGAAGCGCGGAGTCGCTGCGCGCGTGCAGGACAAGGTCCTCATGGTCGGTCATCAGCCACAGCGCGCAGATACCGTCTTGGTCGTTCAGCTCCGCGAGTTCCACAATGCGAAGGGGGCGTTGTCTGCGACGCTGCAACGCATTGACGAGATCGTCGAACGAGAAGGCCTCGCCGAGGGCAAGGTCAGTCATGGCCGTCGAAACGGTCTGTCTGATGTTCATAGCGTCATCACATCCCTTCGGCGAGGAGCCGCTCGTCGGCTTCCACGGTTGCCGACGAGCTCCTCTATGTGTGCGTCATTTCTTCGTCCAGGAACCGGCTGATTGCCCTGAGCGCCGCCGGAGAAATATCGCCTAACGTTCGGGCCGCATACGACTTCACCTTCGCGGCCCGCATCGATCGCACCAGGTCAAGCTGCGCGCTGACTTTCGCGGGCATCGGAGCGCCGTCCTCACCCACGAGGAACCCAACCTCCACGCCGAAAAACTCCGCGATGCATTCGATAAGCGGGCGATCCTGGACATACCGGTGACCGTTCACGATGTAGGTCCACCGAGATCGCGACAGGTTGACGCCTCTGCTCTGCACGAAGGCGGCGATCTGCGAGAAGGTCGGCTCCTCGCCGGTCTCCGCGATCGCCACATCGAGCAGCAGCCGCAGGCGTTTCGCCAAGTCCTCCGCCGCCACTTTGCTCTCGTCTTCTGTCATGTCTGCTGACCGCCCTTCGCCCTCGGGTGAGGCAAGGCATTGCCGATGAGTGCTCATCGCTGGTGTTGAGCATGCCCAATCTACGCATTGGGCATGCTCAATTCAACGGTTGCCGATCCTGACACGTGGTGCGAAGCTGAGACGCAACGCGGTTGAGCATGCTCAAAGTTGATGGAGCGGCGCCACCCGCGCCGTCCTCCCCAGAAGGGCCATCGATGCCAGGACCTGCCGCAATCAACCGCATACGGCTCAGTGAAGCCAACTTGCTAGAACTCCCCCAACACCTGATTCAGCCGCATCACCATTTCAGTGACTTGAGCATCGTCGACGATGTACCTCACTCGCTGCCCGCGAATCGCGACGTCCCGCGGCGGATCCGCGATGATCAGCCCGGCGTCAAGCAGCTTCTCGAGACCGTTCGCGACCGTCATCTTCGGGATCTCGAGAGCATCGGCGATCTCCGCCCGCGTCTGGCCCGGGTGCTTCCGCAAGTGGCCGATGATGGTCGCCTGCATGATGTTCCCGAGAGCGTTGATGGGATCCTCCGCGTAGTCACTGTTCGCGGGGCGGGCGTATCGGGGCACCTGCCCAGTGTGGCGCACCGTTCGAGCCGCGTCTACGCGAGCGAATCGAAAAGTACTTCACATTGCGAGTGTAGTGTTATACGCTTCCCTCATGTCAAGGGCCCCGGGAGCACGCAGCGCGGCAGGCGTCGCCCTGAACTGCTCGGCGCCTGCCAGCGCACAAGCACGAACGACACCGATGTCAGCGCTACATGGCGACGGAGCACTGCCATGGTGACCACGAGAGGCCCTGAGCAAAGCACGATTCACCCGTCAATATCCGAGTACGCAACGTTTAGACGGACCGGCGGCGAACGAATGATGCCGTCGGGCGCTGAGTCAGTCACGGTCGTCGTCCTCCCCATCGAGGAGGATGAGCGATGACGGACGCACGCAAGAGCAACAGGTGGGGCCTCGTGTGGGCGCTGGCCGGAGGCGCCATCCTTGTCGTGGCGATCATCGTGATCGCGCTGACCTCCCTCCTCGCTCAGCCCCCGGAGACGACTCCGTCACCGCTGCCCTCCGCCGGTTCGACACCGACGAGTAGGCCAACGGACGAACCTGGCCAGGCGTTCGTCGATTCTTCTGTCATAGACAACGGCTGGATCCCAGAGCCGATCACCACCGATGCCGACGTATACGTCCGCGCGGCGCTGGCTGCGGCATCCACTTTCGATACGCAGAACAGCACCCGCTCCGACTGGCTCACCTACCTCGACACGTGGTTCACCCCAGACACGCGGTACACGTCGCAGGAGGATCGCGAAGACGATATGCGCGCGTCACAGCTGGAACTGCGGCAGGCAGTCGTGCTGCCCGAAGAGGAGTGGGACTCGCTCGCGAACGAGGCCGGCCGGGTAGCCGCCGATGTGCGTGGCGAGATCACGTACAGCGAGGTGCCCGATGACGCCTCCGGCGATATGCGCATTGGAACCGCCGACGTCTTGCTGACCTTCACTCGCTCCGACGCCACAGGCACCGAATCGTCGTACGACGAAACCGTGCGCGTGAGCGTTCAGGTGCTCTGCGGCGAAGGATCGATTCCCACCCCGAACACCGTCCAGCAGCCGGGAGACTGCAAGGTTGTTCGCTACATCTCGGGGTCATTGGAGCCCTGACATGGGTGCCCCGGTCGCCGCCGCCACAGCCCTCGCGAACACGAGGACCGGCCGCAGGATCGTGATCGGGGCAGTCCTCTTCTTCACTCTCGTCACCGCGTTCTTCTTGACCCCGCTCATCACGATCCCCTTCGCGGTCGCTGGTCAGTCCGTGAGCACTGTCGAGAAGGCGCAGCCCGTTCCCGCCGCGAACGGAGAGTGGGGATACCCGCTCGCGGGTGGCTACTCCAAAGGGCGCGGCTACGGCTACAACCCGGTGAACGGCTGCAACTACTGCTCCAAGAATCACCAGGGCTACGACATGGCGCAGGGCTGCGGCGCGACGATCTACGCGGCCGGCGCCGGACGTGTCATCACCGCGGGCTCCTTCCACGGGTGGGGCAACACCGTGCGCATCGACCACGGTGGCGAGCTGGTCACCCTATACGGCCACATGCAGTGGGACTCCATCCGCGTCAGGGTCGGCGAGAACGTCACGGCGGGTACGCCGCTCGGCGCCGAGGGGAACACCGGCCGTTCCTTCGGCTGTCACCTGCACTACGAGGTACAGCGCGACGGAACTGCCATCGATCCGCAACCATTCATGGCCGCGCTCGGCCTCCCGCTCAAGTGACGCCACCGCCAACCAAGGGAGCACACAATGTACTACTCACAGTCGTATCCGGCGGATGTCGATATCCCAGACATCGAGCCGGACTTCTCGGCGCCGTTCTTCCAGGGGTTCCAGGTCGTCGCGTCGTACATCCTCGCCGGCGCCATGATCGTCGTCCTGATCATGCTGATCATCGCCGGCGCGGCTCTCGCCTTCCGTGGCCTCGCGTCTGACCGGGTGCGTACTTGGGCTGGCGAGAACATCCTCTGGATCTTCATCGCCGCCGCGGTGCTCGGCGCCGCGAGCGGCCTGTTCCAGTGGTTCATCAACTTCGACTTCGGATTCTGATGCGTACCGCGCGTGCCGTGCTGATCGGATGCCTCGCGGGCGTCGGTCTCGCGATGAGCGCGCTCGTGCCAGCCGAGGCGGCGATGCCGGCGCAAGGCCCGCGAGCAACGGCGGGCGCGGCATCCGTGACTGGAGAACCGTGGTCGTCACCCGCGTATCCCGTCGAATGTCTTCGAGCCGGGACGCAGATCACCTGCACGCCGCAGAACACTGCCGACATCAAACCGCAGCAGTGCTTCATCAACGTGTTTCTGGCAGGGTCCAAGGCGACTGTCTGCACAACTTATGAGGATCACGTCGTGGCGATCAAGGCGAGCGGAGGCAAACCGCTCCTCGTCGAATACGGATGCTCCCTCGGCGACGTGGTCTGCCTCACGTTCGAGAACGCCGGCCGTGGCATGGCACTATCCGCCACGGGCGCGATGTTCGCCGTCGCCCAGAACATGCGATTCGACACCTCCTCCGTCCTCTGGACAGCCGCGATCACCGAGTGGTCCTTCTGGCAATGGGCGATTCTCGCCGTGCTGTTCGGCGCGATGGTGTGGGCCATCGCCGCCGCCATCGTCTCGGGCGACCGCTCCGAACTCATCGGAGCGATCGTTCGCAGCTTCATCGCCTTCCCTGCCACGGCGATCACGTTATGGGCAATCGGCCACCTTCTGAACGCGATCGATGACCTCACCTGGTACGTCATGAATCGCGACGGCCCCGAAGGTCTCTTCTCCACCCTCCAGTCGGTCATGTGGGCGGGCGGCCAGGCCAACTACTTCTTCGCGTTCGTGATCCACGGACTCCTCATGATCGGGATGCTGCTGCTGATGCTCGTCTTCGCTTTCCGGAACATCGTGCTCGCCGCCCTGATCGCGGTCGGACCGATCGCATGGATGCTGTACCCGGTGCGCTCCGTCGGACCGCAGTGGGTCGTCCGCTACGTCTCGGCCGTCGCGGTGCTGCTACTGACCGGCCCGTTGACCATCGGGTTCATGACACTGATCGTCAACGGCCTCGCTAACGTGACGACGATCTGGGATCCGCAGTCGTGGCCGCTTCTGATCGGACTCGTGCTGGTGGCTTTCGCACCGTTCGCGGTCTTTGGCCTGTTCAGCTTCGTCGGTGCCGTTGCGGCCGACTCGGTCGGCTCCCGCATTGGGTCCGGGGCGGGGCGGGCTGCGTCGAACGCAGCGCGCTCTGCCGCTCGCATCCCGAGCCGATTCCACGCGACCCCCGCCGGGGTGACATCCGCCGGCGCAACCGGCGGCACGTCAGCCAGCGACGGTCGCTCCTCCGGTGGTCCACCGCGCGGTCCCTCGAGGCCATCCGGCCCCTCGGGTTCCGCCGGTCCGTCACGAGCGTCGACCCCCTCGCAACCGTCGAGTCCGACGCCCAGCTCAGCTACGTCGCCGCAGCGCGGCCGTACGACCACCAGCACTCCCCCACCTCCGCGCACTGAGAGGACAGCGTGATGACAATTCAGGATCTCTCCCGACCAGTGCGGCTGCCGCGCCGCTCCCGTCAGGGCGTCGTGATGGGCATGGACAGCTGGCAGCTCGCGTGCGTCGCCGTCGCAGCGATCGTCGTGCTGATCTGCGTCAACAGATTCGGGCCTCCCGGACTGGTCTACGGCGCGCCGATCTATGTCCCGATCGGGGCGTTCGCGTTCGTGACCGTGCATGGCGACTCGGCGCCCAGGCAGGCGGGGCTCTGGCTCATGAAGCAGCTCCGCCACACTCTCGGAGCCACCAAGCACATCTACCGACCCGAGCGTCCCCATGTTGCAGGCACACTCAACCTCCCCGGCATCCGGGCGTCCGTGCAGATTTGGGACGTCGAGGGTGTCGCATGCGTCTACAACCCACACGATCGGTCCGTGTCGGTGACCGCCGAGGTCGAGGTCGAGGGGTTTCTCATGAAGGACATCCCGGAGCGTTTCGACCTCGCCCAACAGTGGTCGCCTGTCCTGGCGTCGTTCACACAGCGCCCGGGGGTCAAGCGCGCGGTATTGCAGGAGCGAACGATCCCGACCACCATCCGCGCGGCGCGCGACCACTACGAGACGGTGATGATCAAGCGCGGACTGGACGCGGCATCGCCGGTCAACCGCAACTACGAGCAGGTGCTGAATCGCGCCGAGCCGTTCGCGGTGTCGCACCGCAACTACCTCACGTTCACCCTCGATCTCATCGCTCTCGGCCCTCAGTTGAAGGCGCTGGGCGGCGGCGAGGGCGCAGTGAAGTCGCTGGCCGCGCTCGAAGCGCGCAACCTCGCCGACGCGCTGCGTGCCTCGCGCATCACGGTCCGCCGCTGGCTCTCGCCGCGCGATGTCGCCGCGTTGACACGAGTTGCGTTCGATCCGGAGTTCGCCGCGAACGTGCAGAACCGCCCCGACGACAAGATGGGTGTCGACTCCGTTGCGATCGGGCCGATGTACCTCGAGGAGCCGCGCGGCCAGAACGGGGTGGTCTACAGCGACTCGGGCGTGCACACCACGATGTGGATTCACGAGTGGCCGCGGTCGGATGCCGCGATCGGCTTCGTCGAGCCGATCGTGTTCGCTCGGATGCCGTCCACCGGTGAGGCAATCACTCACATCCTTTCCATCGTGCTGACGCCGGTGTCAGTGAAGAAGGCGATGAAGCGGATCGAGGACGACAAGAAAATCTGGCGAGGGAACGAGAAACTTCGAGCCAAGCGCGGCGCCGACGGGTCCGCGGCCGATGCTGCGGACTGGGACGCGCTGGAAAGACAGGAGGAGGAGATCGTCGCCGGTCACGGCGAGTTCCGCTATGGCGCGTACTTGACCGTCACCGCGCCGGACGAGGCGAAGCTCGATCAGGCGATCGCCGGCATGCGGAACGCGCTCGCGCGAGCGGGAATGGAGCCGCAGATCCTGTACTGCCAACAGGCGGAGGCGCTGATGGTCAACGCGCTGCCCATCGGCTTGGGGATGAAGTGATGGCGCGCCAGGCAGCCGTTTTCGAGTCGGGCCATCTCTCCAAGCGCGAGCGGCGCAACCTCCAGCGGGAGGTCAGCCGCACCACTCGCGACATGGAGCCTCGGAAGCCGAAGCGACGCGACCGCGCCATGCCCGAGGCGGCGGTCCCCGGGGCATTCGGTCCAGGGCTGACGGATGGCGGCTACTGGAATCTGGCGCGACCGTCGATCGCGGCGCACCAGGCGACGTCCCGCCAGATCGCCGGCATCTATCCCTTCGTCGCGGATGCCGGGCTCGGCCACAAGGGACCGGTCCTGGGCGTCGACCTCAATGCCGACGCGCTGTGGCACTTCTCACCGTGGGAAACGTACGCCATCGGCGAGGGTCGCGGAACGTTCTCAACGAACCTCCTCGTGCTCGGTGCGTACCGGGCGGGCAAGAGCGGCACAGTGAAGACCTTGGTGACCCGCTCGATCGCATTCGGACACCGCGCGGTGGTGCCCTCCGATCCGAAGGGCGAGTGGGTCGCCGTGGCGGAGGCGGTCCCCGGTGGTGTGGTCATCCGGATCGGCGGAGGGAGCACCGCACGCCTCAACCCGCTCGACCGCGGGCCACGCCGAGCGGATGCCGACGACGAGCAGGACGAGAAGATGGTGCGGCAACGACGCATCACGACCCTCATCTCACTTGTCGAGATGGCACTCGGAAGCACACGGCTCACCGCCGTGGAGCACGCTGCGATCCACGAAGCCCTCGAACGGTGCATCGTCGCGACAGGCGACCGGCCGACGCTCCGGGGCGTCTACGACCAGCTCGGAACGATCGTCGACGATGCCGGCACCGACTTCCGACTCTCCGATGGTGCCGTCCAGCCGCGCTTCGTGCTGCGTCGTTTCGTCGACGGCGACCTCTCGGGGCTGTTCGAGGACGAGTCAACGGTTTCGTTCGACGCGGATGCCCCGATCGTCGTCGTCGACACGTCCGAGCTCTTCGCGCGTAGCGAGCTGGTCGCGCAGCTCACCCAGGTGTGCACGACCGCGTGGATCCAGGCGGTCGTGTCGGACCGATCTGCTGGCCGCACCCGCTACCTGATCCGCGAAGAGGGCTGGCGCGACATGACGAGTCTCGCCGCGCTGCAGATGTTCCAGCAGTGGCTGAAGCTCTCCCGCCACTACGGGATCAGCAACATCGTCATCCTGCACAAGATGGGCGACCTCGATGCCGTCGGCGATGCCGACTCGAAAGAGCGAAATCTCGCCTACTCGATCGTCGGCGACATCGAAAACAAGTTCATCTTCCGGGTCAACCACCAAGAGACCGCGAGCCTACGAGACCGGTTGAACATCCCTGCCACTCACGTCGACGACGCACGACGGTTGCGGATGGGAGTGTTCCTCGCGTACGTCGGCCAACACGCGTACGTCGTCGACTGCTTCGCCACGTCGACCGACTGGGAGTACGAGCTCTTCAAGACCGACGAGGCGATGCAAGCCCCCGATCGCGACGAGGGAGCTCTCCGATTCATCGACTCCGACGACCTCGACCGGTACTGGCCGGAGCCGTCCCCCGCCGACGCCAGCCTCGACGGCTGGCTCAATGCCACCTGGAAGGAGGCCCCGTGATGAGCCTCGACACTCGGCCCCGCACGTACGCAACGATCACGGGCACGATCGCCACGTTCACGACCCCGGACGGTCGCGCCGAGCCCATCGCGGCCGCCGACGAAGAAGACATCCGCCAGATGATCGTCCTGCGCGCCGCTGCCGAAGCTCGACGCTCCGGAACCCCCGTCGAACTGATCACCACCGGCGACCGCGGAGACCACCACCTTCTCGTCGCTGCCGACGGCGCGATCGTCGCCGCCCCCACGACACCCACAGGTTCAGAAGACGTCACCGCCCCATCGCAACAGGGAAAGGAGGTGAGCGAACAGGCTCCGGGGCAGTCCTCCTCGCAAAGCAGTTCAGCCCCGGAGCCTCGCCCTCGAGCCTCCTTCATCACCAGCCGGAATCCGACCCTGCAGTCGCAGGGCGGGTGGCGAGGCATTCTGGCACTGCTCGGCATCCCCATCGGTCCTTCGCGAGCTGCGGTGGACCGCGCGGAGAACGAGCGGGTCGTGTCGCAGCAATGGGCAGGATGTCGCACCATCGCCGTCGTCAACGGCAAGGGCGGCGTCGGCAAGACCATGACGACCGCGATGATCTCCGCCGTCTTCGCCCGCTACGGCGGTGGCAACGTGCTCGCCTGGGACAACAACGACACCCGCGGAACGCTCGGCTGGCGCACTGAACAGGGTCGGTACGACACCACCATCCGCGACCTCCTGCCCGCCGCCACCGGGCTACTCGCGCCGACCGCATCCGTCTCCGACATCACACGCTTCGTACACCACCAGACCATCGACCGGTATGACGTGCTCCGCTCCAACCCCGAACTGCTCGCCACCGACCAGCGCATCGCCCGCGCCGAGTTCGATCTGCTGATGCAGGTCGCCGCCCGCTACTACCGCGTCGTGATCTTCGACTCCGGCAACGACGAGTCCGCCGACCGCTGGCTCCGGATGATCGACTCGTCGTACCAGCTCGTCATTCCTACGATCTCCGCAGCCGAGTCGGCCGAGTCAGCCGCGCTCCTCCTGGATGCCCTGCGGCACCGCGACGACCGCTCTCGCTACCTCGCCGACAACGCTGTGGTCGTGGTCACGCAGGCTGAGTCGCGCGGTGCCGCAGCGGGTACCGCGATCGCCAACGGCTTCGCCGACCAGGTGCGAATCGTCGAGCGGATTCCCTTCGACCCCGCGCTCAAGTCGGGACCGCTGCGACTCGACGACCTCCGTCCAGCGACCAGGGACGCGTGGCTACGAGTCGCGGCCGCGGCCGCCCGAGGACTGTAGTGGGCCACTGATGAACCAAGGGATGCTCGGCAAGGCGGTTGCCGTGATCATTGCCATCTCGGTCGTGCTCAGCCTCGTGTTCACCTTCCTTGCGGAGATCGTCACCCAGATGGTGTGCGGGTCACGGCCGGAGGCCCGCAATATCTTCTCCGGACTGTGGCTTGCACTGAGCGGCGACCCCGCCACCTTCACGCCATCCGCCACCTGCGAATTGCCGATCCTCCCGATCCGCATCATCGACCTCGTCGCTGTCGGGCTGGTCCTCGGCCTCGCGTTGCTCGGACTGATCACCTACCGGCGGTACCGGCAATCCGACGCCGCCTTCATCGCCGACCTCCGATCTCGCACGGGCTTCGCCGAGGCATCCGAGATCCGCAAGCACATCTCCGCCAAGGCCGTGCTTAGCCGTGCACGTCAGTTGCGGCCCGACATCGCGCACCCGCGCGCGACCGATGTCGGCTGGCGCGTCGGCCGCTCTCGCGGCATGGACGTCTTCGTTTCGATTGAGGACTCGGTGGCTCTCGAAGGACCGCCTCGCTCGGGCAAGGGTTACCGCGTGCTGATCTCAGCGATCCTCGATTGGTCGGGCCCGCTCGTTACCACGTCAACGACGAACGACAACCTCACGGCAACCATGCGCATGCGCGAGCGTCGAGGCAACGTTCACGTCTTCGACCCACAGGGGCTCTCCGGCGTGCGGCATCCGCTCCGCGTCTCGCCGATCGCCGGCTGCGAGGATCCGCTCGTTGCGATGCAGCGCGGCACCGCGATCATCACGGGCACCGCTCTCGGAGCGTCGACGACGAACGGCGAATGGGCACAGGCATCCGGTGCCGTGCTCGGTCGTCTGCTGCACGCTGCTGCCGTCGGTGACCGCACCATCGCCGACCTTTACAACTGGGGAACCAGCCCCGTCGTCGCTCGAAAGGCGGTCGACATTCTCCGCGCCGACGGTGCGCCAGGCTGGGGCGACAACCTCGAGGCGACGCTCGCCGGCGACGACAAGCTCGTCTCGTCGATCTGGTTTGGGGTGCAGGGTGCGGTCGCCCCGCTCGCGGTGCCAAAGATTCGCGAGGCGCTCATGCCTCGCCCCGGCGATCGCGTGTTCGATCCGCGCGAGTTTCTGGATGCCGCCAACACGCTGTACCTCATCGGCTCGGCGTCCGGCGCATCGGCGATGGGCGGATTCCTCGGCGCACTGCTCGACGATGTCGTCGAGGTCGCGCGCACCCGCGCGCTCGCCTCCCCCGGCTCCCGGCTCGGCCACCCGCTCGGACTCATCCTGGACGAGATCGCCAACATGTTCCGGTGGGGCAACCTCCCGCAGGTGATGGCCGACGGCGGCGGCCGCGGCATCTGCACGTTCGTCGTGCTGCAGGCGCTCTCGCAGGCCGAGACATCATGGTCCCGCGCCGAGGCCGACACCATCTGGGCCGCTGCGACCGCCAAAGTGCTGCTCGGCGGCGCCTCGCACGTCGATCACCTCCGCGACGTCGAGACGCTCCTCGGCACCCGGCAGACACGCCGGACACAGCGGTCGTGGTCGACACGCGAGACGGGCCACTCCACGAGCGAGCAGCACGAGCGACTGCCGCTCATGTCGGTGGACGAGATTCGAAGGATGCCGCAGACGGTGGGCCTGCTCGCCTATCGCAACCGCCGCGGCGTGCTGCTCGATCTGGCCGGATGGGATGAGCGTCGTGATGCTCGCGCAATCCAGACGGGCAAGCGCGACACCGAGACCGAGCAGCGAGAGGTCTTCGACGATGCGTCCCGAGTCGGCACCGATCCCGTGCAGCCCGCCGCCGACGTGGTGGATGCCGAGGCGGTGAAGGACGAGTGACGAACCGCCGAAAGTCCGCACTCCGGAACTCCTACAGATCGGAGTTCCTCCGCTCGCCGGCATGGTTTGCTCGCCGGGACCGGTGGTTCCGCAAGCAGGAGCGGCTCGGTGGTCCGCTGTCGTGCGCCGCGTGCGGGCGGCTCGCACGCAAGCAGCAGCTCGAGCTTCACCATCTCGACTACGCCGGAGTTAGCTTCGTCGACGGCGCGTGGCGCGCGGTCGAACGGCATGACGACCTCGTGCCGCTGCACCGCTACTGTCATGACCTGTTGCACCGCCTCATCGACCGCGACGTCGTGCTGGCGCGTTACCGGTCCCGCAGGGACGCGTCGGCGTTCGCGCTCGAACGACTTCGGATCAAGCTCACCGCGTCGGAGGAGTCGTCGTGAACGAGTACGACCCCGAAGAGATCGAGCGCCTCGTCGCCGCCGAGCTCGCGGGCTTCCATGCGCGTTCCGATACTTCGCAGCCGATCGGACTCCACGCGGTCGACTGGCGGCAGATGCCGGATCAGGATGCCCCGCGCGAGTGGGCGGATCTGCGCGACTGGGTGGAGTGGTTCACCGTTCGCTACGACATCCCCGTCAGCGTGGTCCCGAACTGCTGGTGGAAACACGGCGCGCTAGTAGAAGAGTTGTCGGCGCTGCACGTCGCTCACCTCGCAGCATTCGACTCCAGCGACGCGGGGTTTGGCGCTATCGGCTGGCACGAACGACTGGCCCTCGCGACGCCCCGCCTCAGCCGCGCCGGAGCCGGGTGCGCGAGCGGCCATAGCGGCACGAGAGCTCGCTCGTGGTCGAGCGCGACCGACGAGCAGGAATGGGACGCGTGGGTCAGCGAGACCCATGCTCACCGAGGCGTCACCGTGGCGTCTCCGGACAGGAAGGAAGAAAGATGACCACCAGGATCCCGGTCACCATCGAGGGCAACCTCACTGGCGACCCCGAACACGGCGCCGGCGAGTCGGGCAACGAGTACGCCCGGTTCACCATCGCCGTCAACGACCGCCGCCTCAACGAGACCACCAACCGGTGGGAAGACGTCGGCACGGTGTTCCACCGCGTCGTCGTGTTCAACCAGCAGTCCCGGAACGTCGCCGACTCGCTCCGCAAAGGCGACTCGGTGATCGTCGCCGGCGACCTCCGATTCGGCACCTACACCGACAAGGAGACCGGTCAGACCCGCGAAACCCGCGACATCGTCGCGGACAACGTCGGCGCGTCACTGAAGTTCGCGACGGTCGCGGTGGAGCGCGCCCCAAAAGCTAACGGCCCCGACGCGGACAAGTCCGCCACGGGGCCGGTAGCGGCACCGGCCTCGTACGCCGGCACCGGGGTTGTCCGCTGACCTGAACCAACAAGCAAGCGGGGCGAGAGTCAGCGTACTCTCGCCCCGCTCTTCTGCCCACCGCCCGTCCGTGGTGACCGACCGGGTGCAGACGCTTACGCTCGAAGGGTGATCGACGTTCTCGATGACGCGCAGACGCCGCGATGCCCCGAGTGCGGTGCCGTGTTGCGCGACGCCGGCCCCGGGTACGCCTGTCACTCGTGCCGCATCGTGGTGATCGGCAGCATCCCCTCCACCTGACACGGCGCTCGTTGCACACCGTCAGGCGTAGCAGCGGTGCACATGCCAGACCGGACTCGGTCTTATAGACGTCGAAGACCACCGCCTCGCCGGAATCGTCGGTCGCCTGGAACCGCCAGCCATACAACCCGCGGCGCTCACCGTGGGCTGCCGCCCAGATCGAGTCCCGCAACCGTGTCGGCGTGTCCGTGACCCGCCATCGCCGCCCGGCGGAGAACATCCGGATGGGGATGTCGTCGGTCATCCAGAGCGTCACTTCGTGTTCTACCGTCACTCCCACCATGGCATCAGAGAATAGAACATATCTTCTAGCGAGGGTAGGGTGGTGTCGTTACCGGATGAGGGGATGTCCGGGTCATGGGAACCAACAAGCGGTACGCCGCGTACTACGACCGGCAGATGGACGCGCGCATCCTGCAGCGCATCGCCGCTGAGTTCCCGCTGCAATCCCTCACTGATCGCGAGCTGCAGGCGGGCTCGCTTCCCGTGACCCGTGATCCGCAGCCCAAGCCCTGCAAGGCGTGGGTGCGATTCGGCCCCCACGCGATGCTCGTCGACGGCGTCGTCGCGGTCTGGAACGACCTCGCCTGCGGCATCGAATTCACCATCGGCGACCGGCAACTACGGTGCTGGGTATGGGCCAACGCGGTCACACCGATCGAGCCCGGATACCCGTCTCACGAGCACTGAGTCTGCTTGAGCCCGCCGCAGGAGTCACTATCGGGCAGATCCGAACGACGTCCGGCTCCTCAACGCCACTCGCGCGCGGGCGCCTCCTACTGCACCTCCGTGCGCCGCTACAACCCGAGCGAATGACTGGACGGAGCGACGGCGAATGAGGGCGCAACTTCCCGGTCCTCTGCGGCGCGGGCCTGGTCTTCCCATGCGCGGTCGAGAGCCGGCAGTGCTGCTCGCAGGGCGCGCTCGGCGACCGCGTCGTCCAGCGCCCGCACGATCGCGGAGTACTCCTCCGCGGCCCGACGGTACTGCAGAGTCCGGCCCGCAACGCTTTCTTCCAGGACGGCCCGGCGATCCGCCGCATCCTCGCTCGACCGTTCCGGATCGTCCCGGCCATGCTGGAGAGCGTCGCGCGTGGCCAGGTGCGCCGCAGCGCCCTGCAGCGACCGGCTGGCCCTGGTCATCCAGTCCGCCATGCGCTCGAGGGAGTCGTGCAGGGTGGCCGCATCCTGCCGATAAGTCGCGATCGCCCGGTCGATGGTGGGGCTCCTGCCGTGGGGGCGACGCACTCGGTCATTCCATGCTGGTACCGCCGGCTCTTCGGGATCGGGGTCGCGGGCGGCGCGTCCGAGCTCGACGCGGGCGGCGCGGATGGAGTCGTCGATGCTGATCTCGGGGATGCCTCGCAGCATGCTGTCGGCGACCTGGTCGCGGGCCGCCGCCGCGGTGTGGGCGATCGCGATGGTCTCGTTGTGAACCCGCCCTCGGGTCATCCCGACATACAAGCCTGACGCGTCCACACCGGGACCGACGATGGAGGCGTGGGTGGTCTCCCCTTGGATGCCATGCACGGTCGACGCGTAGGCCAGGTGCACGTGGGTGGCGGCGTAGTCGCGGCTGACCCTGCGCAGGTCACTGCTGTCGTTGATGCTCGCCACCTCGAGGGTGTCGGGGAGGATGCGGCGGATCGTCCAGAGCGCCCGGTTCTCGACACCGGTCCGCCGGTCATTCAGTCGCGTCTGGACCACGTCGCCTTCCAACAGCCGCTGCTCATCCTGTCCGATCGCGATCCGGCGCTGATCGAGCTGGCCGAGTTCGAGGCGACGCTGCTGGATGGCCTCGTTGATCACGTCAGCTTCCTCATTGGTGCTCGTCACCAACGCGACCCGTTTGCGGGCGCTCGCCCACCGGAAGTACGCCTCGACCATCACCTCGCGGGCCTGGCCCGCATCGGCCACCCGATGAATCAACCCCCGGTCGTCGAACTCCGCGGCCACAGCGAGGGCATCTTCCTTAGATGCCGGTTCCCGCATCCGCAACGTGAGCGCGGCATAGTCGGGGTCGCGGAACCGGTGCACCGCGCTGAGCTCCACGACGGCGGTGGCACGGCGGGTCAGGCATGCCATCGCCCCGGCATGGCCGACGGGCATCGCCTGCAGGTGGTCGCCGACCATCGCGATCCCCGCACCGGTCTCCTCCGCGAGCGTGGCGAGCGCGTTCGCGGTATGCAGGTCGACCATCCCCGCCTCATCGACCACCACCCGATCCGCCACGTTCAGCGGAAACCGGCGTGGTCCGTCGAAGACGCGTCCCGTGCGCGGGTCGGTCTCCCCGCGGTCCAGGCGCGTCCACACTTCCGCGCCGACCGAGTCTTTGCCCCACCGGAACCCGTGGTCGGCGAGCAGGGCATGCAGGCTGGAGGCGGTCGCCCCGATCTCCCGTCCCGCGACTGACGCCGCCTTCTTCGTCGGCGCCACCACCACCAGGCGTCGCCCCTGTCGTGTCAGGGCCAGACGTGCGACGCGGAGCATCGTGGTCTTCCCCGCTCCAGCCGGGCCGGTCACCGACACCAGCCGGTCCGTCCCCGCGATCGTCGCCGCCGCATCCGTCTGACCGTCATCCAACGCCAGATCCTCCGCCAGCACCTGGGCGCTCAACCGTGCGATTTCGGTTCGCTCGACAGGCTTGCCCGGGCGAGTGAGTCTGTCGAACCGGCGGGCCAGCTCAACCTTCAGCGCGGCGGTCGAGGCAGCCATGAACGACTTGACGTGCGCCGGACGCGTCTCACCGTCGAGGAGGTCGACCGTCAGAGCAGCGGCACGTGCGGCGATGTCGTCGATGACCTCCTGCAGGTCGGCCCGGCGGGCGACGACCCCGGATGCCGCGACCGCCCGGGTCGCGCCAGCGCGGAGGTCATACGAACTGAACCTGCCCCCACAACCCGTCGACCGGGCATCCGCATCCACCACCGCCCGGGCCGCCAACAACTCCCGGTCCAGCTCCTCCACTGCGACGGCGCGTACGAGCGCGGCGGGGCGTCCCGCAAGAAGGGTGGGGTCGAGCGCAAGCAGTTCGTCGCGGATCAGCTGCTCCCACTGCGCCTCGTCGACCACACCAGGCTGGTTCGGCCGGTGCTGCGCCCACGCCAACCGGTCGATCAGCTGCACCACATCATGACCCGGCTCCTGCCCCGGATGCGCGGCCCGCCACTCGACGAGCAGCGCGGCACGGTTCGCCTCGATCTGCGTCGACCGCCGCGACAACGGCCGCACCACGCCCGCAAGCTCGGAGATCTCGCCATCACCGTCAAGGCTGTAGCCGTGGCGGGCGAGCGCCCCGATCCATTCCGGATCGGTACGGGCCGCCAGCTCCCCCTCGGCGTTGATGAGGGTATGCAGCTTCATCGCGACCCGCGAGTCGACGTTCGACCACTTCCCGTCCACACCCTGCACCTTCACGCCCAGCCACAGATGCCGGTGAATGTGGGGGTCCAACGCCCGCGAGCGGCGGTGCTGCAGTTCGACAACCTCGACCCGGTGCAGCGGCTCCCGGATGCTGCCGCCGGCGCCGCGACGGGCATTCAGCTCCCACTGCCACGTCATGATGACCCGATCCCGCAGCCGGTCCTGCAACGCCTCGAACTCAGCCGCAAGCTCCCCACTGGTGAGCGCCGCGATCCTATACGACTTCGGCGCGTTGATGGTCCCATCCAGGATCAGATCCGCCGTCGGCGACATCAGCTCACGACCCCGGAGTTCGTCGGTATGCGGGTCGTGGCCGTCGACCCACCGCCGCAACTCCTCGGCGTCGAGTGCGTCGACGCTGATCTCTCCGGCGATCACGGTGAACCGGGTCACATGCGCAGCGTCGCCTCCGCTGTACGCGGCGAGCGCCTCGACGCCCGTCACACTCCGCAGGTGCGAATCGCACGTCCCCTTGAACGCATACGCCATCGCCTGCCGAACCCCCTGCGACTCGACACCACGCTTCCAACGCTCCAAGCCACCCCGCACGGCACCAGGGTACGCCTGACATGTCTTAGTTGCGAGTGCTTACACAGAAAGTGCCTGCGTGCATTGCTGTTGTCCCCTACGAGATAAGGCTCGTGACTGGCGTTGGTCGCTTCGTGTGAGGTACCTGGGCGCGCGAGTGATCGGGGCAGGCTAAACGGGCATCTGGCGGCCGAGAGGCTCTTTCCATTCCCACAGCATCAGCCGGCGGGAACACCCCGACGACCACTACGCAGTCGGGGACCGACCATCGGGCTACCACACTCGTGTCTGACGTTGCCCGTCCTCACCAACGAAGAAGCTCGAAGTTGCTTCGCGCATCGCCGAAGTATCGCGGCGAGGCGACCGCAGCCGAGTCCGATAACACCGCGACCATGCCCGCGCTCAAGGGAAACTCGTGAAAAGCCCGCTGTGTCTGGCCGTCCGGCCGGAGGATGACGAGGCGACCTATTCCCCCCGCCCTGTTGCCGTCGCTGGCGACGATGTCGCCGTTGGCGGTCTGCCCGTGAATCCAGCCAATCTCAGCGGAACCCGCGGCGAGCACCGCCGGTCCGCACGGACCAAGCCAACCTACGGTGCCGGTCGCTTCAAGGTCGACATAGCGATGTGGATCAAGACCGACATCTGGGACGACGGCAGCCGACGGTTTCGGGACTGCGGTCACGAACACGGCGCGGTCCCGGTCCAGACTCGGCCCTGTTCCCCGAGGGATTACGTCACCACCGGCGATCGCCCGAAGGTCAGCTGTCAAGCGCCTGCGTACGCCATAGCGAAAGCTCAGAAGCATCGCGCCGTCGTCGGTGGGGAGCGCGATGTCCGGTTCAGGGATGCGGATCCTTCGGGCGATGCTCATTGTGCGCAAATTCACGAGGGCATGAGACCGACCGTATTTCACGACGACGAGAGCGTGGTCATGATCTATCCGGAGCAGCCGAGTCGCGTACTTGGGCAGTCCAGCTCGGAGGGTGCGGCGAACAGAGAAGGACTCACGATCCACTTCCTGAAGCCCATGGTTGGTCAGCAACCAGAGCAATTGTTCGTCGGCCAAGTGCCCAGTCAGATCGCCGACAAGGGGTGCAGTTGCCTGCAGGGATCCATCTGCGACATCGAGGACGCCCGCCCGATAGGACTGTTGTCCTTCCACCCATCCGACAAGGCAGCGGGCTCCGACGAGATGAAACACTCGTAGACCCGCTTGCGGATTGAGCTTCCGAGAGGCCACCGGAAGCGGAACTGCGGAAATCTCCAGACTGGGCATCGGTGACAGGATAGGCCCTGCTCGCAGGAGGACCGTCTAGCGACGCAGCGCGCGCATGTCCACGGA
Source organism: Microbacterium sp. B35-30 (assembly GCF_010634855.1). Classification (GTDB taxonomy): domain Bacteria; phylum Actinomycetota; class Actinomycetes; order Actinomycetales; family Microbacteriaceae; genus Microbacterium. The sequence goes on from NZ_MWLQ01000019.1 coordinate 92,561, forward strand.
CGTGATCTCGTGGAATGCCGCACAAAGCTGATCGGCTACCTTGCGAATGTCGCTTTCGGGGACATGGACGCTTTTCCACTTCTTGGAGTAGAGGACGACGTGGCCGTCCTCCAGCGATCCGCCCATGGCGCTGTGGAGGATCTGATTGCGCGCTGTGATCGCCAAGTTCACGAGGTTCAGTACACGGAGTCGATCCTCAGTGAGCGCACTCTGAGCAGGGTCAGGGATCGCGTTATGGTCCTCTGGGTCGGTGGTCGGGGCGTCGGCTGCGACGAGTTTGCGGAGGATGCTTATGAGCGCTCCCCCCGTCTTGCCCTCCACGAGCACGTCCGTCTTGGCGTAACTAAGCCCCGAGCAATCGCGGACCGCTTCCGCCAGGACTTGCTCCACTAGCGCGGCCCAGTAGGCCACCATCCCGAGTGCACGTAACCCCTCGCTGCTAAGGATGGTCTGGTCCGCGGTGAGCGACTCCCCGTTGTCTGCCACGTAGACGACGGTACTCATGTCATCACGGAGTCTGCGTTCCGTTCGTTCGGCGACCGAGTTTCGCGCACAGGAGAGTTCTAGTCGAAGCGTGCGCCATCGGCCCGGGGACGGCGCATCGCGAGGAGCAGGACCACGATGCTTCCGGCCGGTACGAACGCCAGCAGTGCCCACCAGCCCGACACGTTCGAATCGTGAAGTCGTCGCACCGCTACCGTCACGCCGGGGATGACGGTGGCAAGCATCCACAGCCCGGCGAATAGGAGCGCGAAGGACGCGATGGGGTTGCTGGGCACAGCGCCCTGGGCCCAGTGGAAGATCTCGAAGTGCGCGTAGAAGAGTGAGCCGAACGGTCCGAGGGCGATAGTCGGTTCCGGAGTCTCGCCGGTTACCAGGACGGGGACGCCGATCTGCGCGATGCCCAGTACGACCACGTTGACGAGGACCCACCACCAGTACTCGCTACGGCTGGCGCGGCCTCGCAGCCGAAACGCGTTGCGGACGAATCGCTCCATCGCGATCAGAAGTGAGGCGCGGCGGAGCGGCACGCTGGTCGGAAGGATCACATCTGCGTAGGCCATCGCCGCGATCCTAGCGGGAGCATTGTCGCGGCCGCGTTGTGCGTCAGAGCGCCCGCTGGCCGACTCCTTGCCGTGCGAGCGCCGGGCGGCCGTCAAGCTCCGCGGCGGCCGCCCCGTTCGGCGTGCCAGTACGCGGCATCCTGACTTCCGACCCGGACGATCCTGTCGTCGGCTGGGGGCGCATGCCAGAGCTGGACCGTGTACCAGTCGACGATGCCGTCGGCGAACTCGCGGGCCTGACCGGCATCCCTGCCACTCGCGCTGACGCGAACTCGATATGTGCCCGAAGGAACGTCGAGTGTGCCGCTCGACTCGCCTGCCCACGTCTCCCAGGACAGTGCGCCTTCGCTCACTTCCAGTGAGACTTCGACGACGTCTTCCGCCTCGTCCAGGTCAGGCTCATCCTGGTGCAATTCGATGCTGACGGCTGAGCCGCCCGATCGTCGGGCAAGCACCGCATGGACCACCCCAGGAACAGCAGCGCCCACCCAACCGTTTGTCTGGCCGGCGAAGAGCCGGTCGGCATCCCCATCGAAGCCGTCAGCACCCTGGCGAAGCGTGAACTGGCCGTAATCCGTGCGCACCACCTCGTCGAGAAGTATCAACACGCGTCACAGGCTAGCGACACGACCCAACACGTGCGCTTGCGGACCGCCTGGCGGCCCCAGCCAATGGCAGATTGACTTCCGAGCTCTTGTAAACTTACCCTTTACACATGCAATCCAGCTTGACAAGTGCTCTGGCCGATTTGGCGGCGCGTACTGACGCGCTGCTTGTGGCTCCGGTACTCGGCGATCCCGATAACCGCGTCGGGCTCGTCCTAGGCGCTGTCGGGATTAGGGAGAGCGCAGAGCGGGTTGTAGTCGCCGCCGTGCAGCAGGCGCGGAGCGAGGGAACGAGCTGGCAGGCCATCGGCGACGCGCTAGGTGTCACCCGACAAGCGGCATTTCAGCGCTACGGCAGACCCACCGATCCACGAACAGGAGAACCGATGAACACCACCCCGCTCGCCGAGGCCGCACCCATCGCCGCCTCGGTAATCGACGACCTCACCGGCGGGCGTTGGGACGCCGTAACCAGCCGCTTCGACACCGCAATGCAAACTGGTCTTTCCGAAGACGCGCTGGCCGCAGCGTGGGCGCAAATCGTTGGGCTCGCCGGTAGCTACGAAGGCCGCGGCGACACCGAAGCGACTCGGACGGCGGACATCACCGTCACCAACACGCCCCTGAGGTTCGAAGCCGGCGACTACGTCGCGCGCATCGCGTTCCGCGACGACCGCACGATCGCAGGTCTCCACATTCTGAACCCGGAACTTGCATGAGCAGTTCTGCGGCCGGCAACCGGCCGTCATCATCACCCTGACGCTTCCGAGATTGCGGAACCTCGTCATCATCACCGACAACAACGAAGCCCAGCCCAATCTCTCAACGAAAGCGCCCGCTGAGGGACCCGCTCTCGAACGTCAGTCCCCGTCGAACAGCAGGTCGGCCCGAGCCTCGTCAAAGTCGACGTCGACGCCCAGCCAAGCGTTGATTCTCCGGGCCGCGACCGCCGTCATTTCCGATGTGCCCGTGGTTATCCCAAGAGGAAATTCATGACGCTCAGGACTCTTCGGCCACAGCCAGACTGCAAACGGTGCTGCGTCGGCACCGCTTCCCGAGAAGAAGCCGTCGCTCAGCCGCATGACCGCAGGTAAAGGTTCTGCCGCCGACAGTTCACCACGCTCAAACCTCCGGGTGCGCCACCACGACACGACGATCAGCTCGTCCTTCGTGAGAGTCAGCCCGTACCGGCGGGAGCGAAACGCCGCCGACCACACGATCGGCGTCAGAATCACAGCCGCGATCAGCGCAAGAATCGGCAACCGGGCGGGTGTCTCCGCTCCGAACGTGGCCTCCATACCGACCGTCAAGATCGAGACCACGATCAGCACGACACAAACCAGAGCCATCGCTACTACCGCCATCGCAGTTCTGCGAACCCTCGTGCGCTGAAACGAACCGAGTCCGGCGATGGGGCCGAGCATGTTGAAAGCTGAAGGCGGCACACATCAATCGTCGCGGACCGCGCGTGGCAGTGCCGACACCTGTGGATGGATGCTCACGTCAGCCCATTCTGACGCTAGCTCCCGAAGATGCCGAGCGAGCTCGTCACCGACGCTCAAGGACCCCCACCGAGCGACTACATCTTGGCGAGTAAGGGCTCGAAGAACGCAGCCACTTCGGTGTCAATGGCGGGGTCCTTCAGCATCGTCACCACAGGCTCGTACCACAGCGCAAAACAGAAGGAGTTCAGCCGCCCCAGCGCGAGCTGATCCTCTAGGGAAAGCGGCTCGTTCGCGATGAGCCGACCGAGAGCGTCACGCGCTCCCGAGAACGACACGACGGCGAGGGCGTCATGCTCGACGACTCGTGTGGGCGCCAGCCATGAGCGATGCGGTTCGCCGGGGCGAGTGTTTGGAGACGCGGACATTTGGATCTCAGTCACCTGAGCACTCAACCGCATTCTCGGCAACAACGGAACTGTCGGTACTCACGTCGAGTGAGGGTCTGTGCCCGCTCGCGCAAGGACCCGCACACGCGCCGCCGAAGAGGATCCGCGAGTATGCGAGGTAACGGGTTCATCTCGAACCCGTTCGTCTTGCGTGCTGGTGCGATATCAAGTGAGCGTGTTGTCCTTGATTGCGTCTCGGTGGTTGGTGAGGGTTGCGGCGCTTGGCGTGGCGATGCTTTGCGTGACGGGATGCTCGGCGCACTCCGCAGCATCGTGTGTCGCGCCAGAGGCGACCGCGTCACCCGAGACCGGTACGCCCGGCTGACCCCGTGACGATCGCCGGGCAGTACTGGCAGCCGTGCAACGACACGAATCACTCCACAGAAGACCCTTGGCCCAGCGTGTCGATCGAGTGGAGCCAGGCGAACGAAGTGTCGTCGCTTGGGAGCATCCCCATCGAGGACGGTGCTTTTAGTGGGAAGGTTGAGATCCCCGCTGATGCCAGCCCGGGCGGTGCGGTGCTGCGGATCAGCGCTGGGTACTCCGAGCTCGAATTGCCGATCACTGTCTCAGCGCCATAGCGCGTCGCGCGATTGTCGACCGGCATCCGCACTCCGGCCGACCTGCTTGCGGGGCGGGTTGGCTAAGAACGCTCAAACAGTCCTCGGCCGCACTCTGCGCGATAGCCGTCGGGTGCATTGAATGCATTCCGGCTCAGTCAAGGACGTGGCGAGATGTGATGAGGAACTCAGCATCCGAACCGCCGTGGGTATCACGCCAGGTGAAGCCGAGCCCGCGTAGCCATAAGTCGAGGACATCTGCGAGTTGCTCAGCGTTCTCTCGCATCTCCGTGGGTGACGTCCGAGTTGCGGGGGACGGGACTTTGGCGAGCTCCTGCTCGAATCGCTCCCAGTACCGGTCGGCCAGAGCCATCCAATCGGCGACGCCGTCATCGGGTCGCGCAGTCAACTTCGAGATCCGGCGGGCAGCCGCCACGTTTGCTAGAGCCTTCCAAGCGTGCTGACTCTGTTGCAGAACGCCGTACATCAGGCGTTCTACGTTCCTGTGGCGGTCGTAGTCAGCGACGACCGCTCTGAGGCCCGCACGCCAGGCGGGCAGAGTCTCCGGCGCGACACTGAACTCGAACGGCTCGCGCAGTTCCCCAGCAACGCCAAGCTCCGCCCGATACTCGTCGATCACATCGTGGGCAAGTACGAGAAAGCTCGCCCGAGCGCGCGGTGCATCCGAGAAGTCGCCCTCATCCTCGCCGGCCTGCTTCATGATGACGTGCTGGGCTTCGTGAACCACAGTACGTATGGCCAGTCTTCTTCGACTTCCGGAGCCGGCGATCCAGTCATCTGCTTGATCTGCTTCCATCAGATCTCGCACCGCATCGTCATCCGTGTAGAACCAGTAAGGGATCAGGACATGGGTCTGCGCGCCCACCCGCATCGTCTTTCCGCCCAGCACCCCGGCACCGCGCTCGTCGTCGAAGGCCTCACGATCGACCTCTCCCGAAAATCGTGCGCGAGCAGACTCGACTATGTCGCCAGTCACCACAAGGACCACCTGTTCGGGGTCGAGAGCATACCTGCCGAGCACCCCCCGTGCGAGGTTCACCTGCTCAGTCGGGACCCATGTGTCGGAATTCATTCCGAGCAAGACCGGATTCACGTCCTCGAATGCGTAGGCGGTGAAGAAGGTCGTGACCGGCCCTGCATCGTCTTCATTCGCGGACACGCGTCGATCCTCGCACGCTAGCAACATTCCGCCCGCTAGGCAGCCGGATCAGGTTTCTGGCTGCCGTCACCGCCGACAAATCAACGCCCGGCGAGCGTGTCCAGTTGCGCTGGCAGTAGGAGCCCCGGCTCCACTGCCGGCGGTCGACGAGCGGTGACAGAAGCGCAGCCGGGCGTGCGCCGCCAGTCACGCGGGCTTTACGAGGATGGCAGCGGCGGGATCGACGTCATCCGCCGAGCTCAGGGTCGGCAGGTCAGCACCGTCCAGCCCGCCGAGTTCAAGCGCGGCACGGCCAGCACGGTGGGCCGCATCAATCGACTGCCCGTTCGCGATGTTGGCGTAGAAGCGCGTCGCGTACGTGATGGCATCAGTGTCGTCGATCTCGTCGGCCATCCCGATCGCGAATGGTGCTACCTCGTCGACGAGGCGCTGTAGCTGTCCGGCAGAGTGGCACGAGTTCAGCACTATCAGTAGCGGCGGATCGTCGGTTGCTTGGATAGCGTTCGCAAACGCCTGCGCGGTGACGATGACGCCCTCATGCAGTTCGTCCGCTTCGTCTTCGAACTCGATGAGGTCTTCGTTGCTGTGTCCGGAAAAGTGGATGACGTGCGGTCGAAACTTCGCAAGTCCGTCGAGGAGGTCCTCCGTGGTTGCCGCCGGACGAACGTCGAGCTCGACATGGTCGCGATGTAGAGCTGATTCGATCGCCGTGCGGATGCGCTTCTGCTCGCGACCAACACGCAATCCCCCATCGGCGGATGCGCCTAGCATCAGAATCCGAAGCTTCTCGGGCTTGGGTTCGGGGAGCCGGCGACCCAATTCCTGGATGCTGGCTTCGTTCTGCAATAGCCGGGCGCTCAGTGCGTTCTGATCTGCCGCCGATCTGCGTGCCAGTGCCTGCTGTTCTCGCTGCCTGGCCTTCTCCGCGGCAGCCGCTTCCGATTGCTCCGCCCGGGATAGGCGAGACGAGATTGAAGCCTCCTCCTTGGCGTATCCGGCCGAGCGCGCGGCCCATCGAGAAGCTTCATTGCCCGCGGCCTTCGCCTCGTCCTCACGCCGATTAGCCTCATTCATTCTGCTCCGAGCGGTCGTCGCGTTGGAGGCTTTCGCGGCCAGCTGGCGCGCCTTGGCAGCCTCCGCTCGCTTCTTTGATTCCTTGGCCCGGGCCTCCCCGGCCTTCTTCTCGGCGTCGAGCCGCTGCTTGCGTTTGCGATCGAGTTGACCTCTGTACTGATTCGCGCTCATTCGTGCTCCATTCGCGCTGACGTGTCGCGTCATTCTTAGCGTGTGGATGGGACAGTCGTCCGTCACCCTTTGTCGAGAAAATGTCGGAGGATGCTCGCTCCCACTTGGCTCCAGGGTGGCTGCTTAACTCAAGCATCGGGTTATCGAGAGGTCGTCGGTCGATGACCTCCCAAAAGCATGGCGACCGCTGCGCTTTCGTCCGTCGCGCGATAGCGATCGCTCTTTCGAAGTGCACGCCGAGAGACCGCGCGCAGAGCTGCGCGGATTCATCGAGCCATCGGTGACGATGGCCTCGCACCGCCGCCGACCGAAAACCTCGAAGGGCGCACCGCCGAAGCGGTACGCCCTTCGAGCGCTGGAGCGCTTAGATGCGAACGTTGAACACTGCGCCGCAGTGGGCGCAGCGCGCCGCGCCGGCGGTGAGCCGGGTGAACGGCCCGAGCTTCCTGTGGCAGCGGGGACAGGGGACGTAGATCAGGCCGTTGACGCGACGTGTAACCATGTCAGAACCGGCGCGCCAGGCTGGTGGTGTCGTGCACGGAGGCCGTCGGCGCGTACAACTTCACCGAGCGGATGCCGTTCTCGGCGCTCGCCTTCGAGAGGTACATCTCCGACGTGGCGATCACTTCGTTATTCGGGGCCTTCAGCGTCCAGTAGTAGTGGATACCGTTCGCGGCTCTTTTGATCTCGAACTTGCCCATTGTGGGTTTCCTCCAATTGCTCTTGTGTGACACGCCCAACATTTGGTGGACGTGATCGACGCGCGTACCTTGGAGGAAAGTTCCCCGCCTCAGAGGAAGCTTCCGGCCCCAGGTCAGTTTGCCGCTGACCTAGGGGCCTTTTCCGCGGCTGGTCTGCCGACGCCATTAAGACTACATATGGGCACCGACATTCGTTAGCACCACAAGGGCTAGTAGTTACATCGGTGTGATTATCCGTAGTTCTCCCCAAGTTCTACACAGGTTGTCCACCGTTCCATCCACAGAACGCTCCTGGCGGAAAACTGCAGAAGAACGCCAATAATGCGGCGCGGGGGCGCCATCTGTCCACAGGCACATCCGCGTTCGAGAGCGGTCTCAAGCTTTTTCTGTGGACGGCGTGTCGTCGGCGTGTCGCGTGTCAGTTCGCCTATTGTCCAAGGCGCAAATTCATGGTTTGCCTGGCGGGCGTCGAGAGCTCCACCCGCACGGCGGTGGCACTCGCGCGTCTTGAGCACTTCGGGTGACATCGCTGACCTCGGATGCGCGAGCGACGCCTTGCGCGTTCGCGATCGGGATTGGAGCAGCAGGAGCGTTGCCGTCGCTGCACGTTCACTCAGGTTTCGGGTGGCCGGAATGCGCGGTAACCACCCCAATAGCGCCCACGCGGGTTCAAGGATCCCGTGTCGGGTGCGTTCCCTATGATCATGCAGTCAGTTCGTTCGACGGGAAGCCTGGGGAGGAATCCATGAAGATTCGCGGTGCGATCGTGTCACTCATCGTCGGTGCAGCGCTTGCGCTCGGCGGTTGCTCGGCCGGTGGCAATGGGGCGACTAATAGCTCATCCGCTTCTCCCGCGGCAATCGAGGTCGAAGAGCAGCTGGTGACTGTCGACGTGCGTGTTGCGCGCTCCCTGCTGGACCAGAGCGGCTCCCTCACGGACGAGGAGATCGTGGCCGGTGCTCGCGAGAAGGGCATCGCCGCAGTCGTAGACGGCGACGCTGTCGTCTACACAATGACCAAGCCGCAGCGCGACGAGATGCTCGCGCAGATGCGTTCGTCCGCGCAAGATGCCGCGGATGAGTTGATCGCGGATGAAACCAACTGGGTGACTGGCGTTGAGTTCAACGATTCGATGACGTCGTTCGAGGTCTCCGTCGACGGCCATCGGTACGGCGCGCTTGAGAGCCTCCTTGCCCTCGGGTTCTATGTTCAGGGTGCCCTCTACCAGCAGTTCAATGGGGTAGCCCCCGATGACATCGACGTGATCGTCGATTTCATCGACGACGCAACCGCCGAGGTGCTCGATAGCGGCTCGTACCAGGAGATGCGGGCGAACCTCGAGCAGTAGACCGGGTGCACCTGAGGACTCCAGCGTCGCTCTTGCGCCTCCAGCGGCGTTCTAATATCGGCGACACAGGACGGCGCCGCTGTGTGACGCGACTCGGTCGAACCCACTTGGGGTCTGCGTTCGTGCCCGCCCGCAACGGGATCCCCGAGCCGCACCCCCGCCCGATGTCGGACGCTCCGTCTAGCGTCGGGCCATGGAGATAGGACTGGTGATTGCACTAGTGGGCGCTTGCGGAACGGTGTTCGGTGTTCTTATGGGTTCGTTAATCACCGCCGGTCTGTCAGCGCGCAATACTCGGAACGTCGAGAGTCGAGCGACCGATCGCAACTCCGCCAGCGACTTGCTCAAGGCGCTGGGGGAAGTGCGGGAGGTAGCGCGACGCTCATTGCCGGTGGACTCGATCGGTAGCGAAGGCATCGCGGCCGCCGCTACCACTTGGGGCGGTGCAGTCATCAGGCGCGAAGGTCAGTTCCCTCCGGGTGCGCGCCACATTGGCCACAGTGTTGTCGACGCACTCGCAGAGCATGTCGGGAATGCGGCGCGTGCACACCGCGACCCGAGGTGGGGCTCTTTACCACTGGGTGAACTCACTGAGGACGGACGCGAGACCGCAGTTGCATACATAGACCACGTCAGCGAGTGGCTCACCCGCAGCGAACAGAAGGGCACCTGGCGCCGAGGGCTGGCCCGGTATCACGAATGGGTTCGCATGCATGAACGCCGCCGCTCCGAACCGGTGCGGAGCCGCCTGGACGGGATGCTTCGTCGACTTCCGAGCGAGCGTCCCGCAGGCTAGTCGGAGCAGCCCACCCGAGGTGACCGCCGGCGAGTACCGGAATGGAGGCGTACGCCCCCAACGCTCATCGCACGTCTTAGGATCGGCTCATGAGCCTCGTCGGCCTCACCGCTGCGAGCGACCGAGCAGCCACGTTCGGCGACGAGCATTTCTGCGCCTGGGGAGATACCGGGCGGTCTCGAGGATCCCGGGACGTCCGCCTCCATTGCGAGCAATCCGCTCCAACAGAATGAATCCGGACATCGAACTACGGAGAGGCAACCGCCATGCACCCCGACGATGAGGCGCGCACCTGGAGCAAACGCCGCGGCGCTGAAGGTCCCGCCGAGGACGACTGGGAGGCTCGCGGCCTGCTCATCGAAGAGGTCTACCCGCTCGCCCAAATCAGCCCGGGGAAGACCGAGTCGCAGTGCTCGTCATGCGGGACCGGCAAGGAGGATCCGTGGTACCGCGCCGAAGACATCTCGGTCGTGCTTCACTGGCAGCCCAAGGCTGATGTCGCCGCGCACGTGTATGGCTGGTGGTACTGCCCAGACCACGTCAATCGGACCAAACTGCCGTGGTCGCACTGGCAGGAAGCGCCTGAGGAACTATGGGGGCCGCGACTTCGGTCGATCAAGTACCCGGACTGCCAGCAGGCCATCGGTCTGGGCGCCTCTTGTGGTCAGCCGTACGCCGGCGTCCGCGACGACCAGCCAATGTGCGCCGAGCATATCGAGCGCTTCGACACCGCCGAGCGGCTTTCGATCCTAGAACGTCGGCTGCTCGGCGACTCCTGATCGGATAGAAGGGCCGAGCGTTGACCGTTGGCCTTCGTTATACGGCTCGTTTGTCGACCTGAGCCGCATTTGAGAACAAACACGACTCTTCCTGGTGCCCGCCCCATTGCGAGAGTGTCACGGTCACTATGCGCGCTGAGCACCGGTCCGGCGTGTCGGGAGGCGCTGACACTCCCCCTCTACACGCACCGAAGCCCGTCTCTCCGCGCACGGCGACGGCCCTTCACCGTGCTCATAGTGCTGTGGTCACCCTTGGGGACGGCAGAGCCGAGACCGGGTCGCGAGATACTTCATGCGCGATGGGCGTTCCGCCTCCCTTCGTCGCACGCAGAGGGGTCCTGAACGGGCCTGCGGCCGGATGTGGATAGTCATGTCCGGATGGATCTTGAGTTTGGCGGGCGGGTGGATGGATCCGGCTTGTCAGTTCTGCACGTGCAGGTGCGCTACCGCGTCGTCGACGCTGATCGCCGTGTTGCTGCGGTCGACATGAACGACGACCGGCTCGTATGAGTCGAGTTCGTCCTCGTCGTAACCGGCGTACGAGATCACGATGATGGTGTCGCCCCGGTGGACGAGGCGTGCGGCCGCGCCGTTGACCTGGATCTCACCGTCACCTGCGACGCCTGCGATCGTGTAAGTCTCAAAACGGGCACCGTTGTCGATGTCGACAACGTGAACCTGTTCGTGCTCACGGTTGTCCGCCGCCGCGAGCAGGTAAGGGTCGATCGTGATCGATCCCACATAGTTCAGGTCGCTGCCCGTGACAGTCGCACGATGAATCTTCGACTTCAGCATCGTGCGTCGCATGCGGACTGCACCTCCCGGTCTCGTGGGCGCGTCGCCCGCGCCAACACTTCGCCAACGCCTCGTTTCAGCCTCGCCCGTTGTGGGATGAGATGCAAAAATACCGTCACGAACAGCAACCACCGCGGAGGCGACGAAGTCGGAGCACACGCGCGGCGGGATCCCCCGCCCTCTCTGACGCCCTCTCTGCGCGCACTGCCGAATACAGATCGACCACTGGCGGAGCCTGAGTGCCGCCTTTCTCGAGTGCGCGCCCAGCCTGAAATGTCCCAGTCACCGCGTAACCTCCAGTCGGAGGAAGGAAAGCGCCGATGGAGATCGACTGGTCAGGGCTTATCTGGGAAAGCAGGTGGACCGCGCTCGAGATCCTGTGGAACTCCATCATCGTGAACATCGCGACTCACTGGTGGTTTGGCCCGCTTCTGTTCCTGCTGCTAGTAGCCGCGGGATGGAACGGTCTGGTTCGCCTGGGTCTCTACGTTGCCAGGGTGTTCGCCCACACTCAGTAGTCGCTCGCCTGCCGAATCGTCCACGCTTGCGAGCGGAGGTAACCCTCCGCGATAGGTCTGCCCGCATCCAGCTCGTCGGCGGCGGGAAGAATGTCCGCCATTCAGGCCACGCGAGTTCCGCCCGCGTGGCGGACTGGGCTGGTGTCGGTTCCCGCTTGACTCCGCCCAGAACCCTGTTCGTCCACGCTAGTTTGCGAACGTTTCTGACCTCGTGCGCGCTACTCTGCGCGTTACTACAGCCTGGCTCGGCGTCCGCTTGCGGCGTGGCCATGACGAGCCTTCCGAACACTCGTTAGGATGAAGCTTGATGTCACTCCTGACCGTTTGGAATCCTCATGTCTGACGCAATGTTCCGCGTTGATGCTCTAGAGAAGCTCCAGGCGACTCTCGCGGCTTTCGATTGGACCGGGTTGACGGACGGCCGTCGTCAGATCCTGGACGCGTTTCTTCGCTTGGCCACTACGACGGGCTACAGCTCGGTGACGATGCGGGCGCTCGGTAAGCAGGTGAATGTGAAAGCGCCCAGTTTGTATAGCCACTTCCCGGGGGGTCGGGACGAGCTTGTTGGTGCAGCGCTGCGGTGGCACTACTCGCAGTGGGCGGAGGGCGTCGTGGAGGTGCTCAGGGCGACGAACGATCCGAAGACGTTCCTCGATGTTCTGGTTGATCATCATGTGCGCAGTCAGCTGACGATGCTCGAGAACGACATGTTCGATCTACTGCTGGCGACTGATCGCATCAGTGGGATCTTGCCGGCAGAGACGCGTGCCGAGGCCCGTCATCTTGTCGGCTTGTACGACGCCTTGTACGTCGGGGTTATCCGGGATCTCGGGTACGAGGGCGATCTGTCACGTCTGGCGGCGGCGATCATAACCGTGCTCGATGGCGTGCGGTCGTGGAGCGGATGGGACGGCGATGAGGCGTCTTTGGGTGCAATCGTAGACACGGCTTCGCAGGTAGTCGGCGCGATGCTCGAATCACTATCTCGCGCACCCATCGACGTCCGATGACCAGACCGCCAACTTCGAACGGTTGGCAGTTAGTCGCTAGAAGTATGAGTCGACGATGGCGCGTTCAGACACGTGCTGATCCAGCTGGGACTTGACGGCCACGTGCAGCGGGTGACGAATGTACTCGTCGAGCGCTTCGGTGGACTCGTGGTGAGTGACAAGAACAAGATGCCAGTTCGTCGGCGTTGTGCCGAAGTCTGCGGCTACCCGCAGGTGTGTCAGCCCGGGCACGCGACCGCGCAGCTGCTCGAGGACGTCTTTTGCGAGCACGGCTTGGCCGTCGCGCTGTTCGCGGGAAGACCCGTTGAGCCGGAAGGTGACGACGTGCTGGATCATGAGTGGCTCCGCCTTCCACGGGCGGCGACGATACTGCCGTCGCCGCCCGTGATCATCGTTCAAGGGTCAGTCGCGGTAGTCGATCTCGATGTCGGCGACGTCTTCGTCGGGCAGGTTGATGACGATGTTGTCGGGCTGCCGAGCGGTGAGCCAGATGAGTTCCTGGGTGCTGCTGGCATTGCCCTCGATGTGCGGCATGTGAGGGGGGACGAAGATGAAATCACCCTCCTCGGCGTAGATGATTTCCTCGAATCGTTCTCCGAAGCGAAGGAAGGCGCGTCCCTGGAGGACGTAACCGCCTGTCTCCGCTTCACCGTGGTGGTGCGGATCTGATGCCTCGCCGACCGCGGTGAAGACCTTCCCGAACCACAGGCTCTCCACTTCGGTGTTGCGGGGCGTGACGCCGGCGTACCGGCGCGCTTTGGAGGTCTGGTCATGGTCGAGGAAGGGGAGTTCGTCCCGCTTCTGCACGCTGGGGCGCTTGTACTGGGTTTGCGGTGTGTCTGTCATGGCTTTCCTTTCACGGCGAGCGTGTCTTGAGTGCGGCTCTCGGGAGACGCTGTCGCGGGGTGCGGCTCACCGAGGCGTATGGTGTTGACGAGGTCGCCGATTCCTTCGATCCGGGTCGTCATGACGTCCCCGGACCGGAGGAATCGCGGCGGTTTCTGCACGAATCCGACGCCGCCGGGGGTGCCGGTGGCGATCATGTCGCCTGGCTCGAGTGTGAGGAATTGACTGAGGTATACGACTAGGTCGACGGCTCCGAAGATGAGGTTTGAAGTCGTCCCGTCCTGCTCGACCCGATCGTTCACGATGGTCTGCACCCGCAACCCGTCCGATGGATCCAGCTCATCGGCGGTGACGATCACCGGCCCGACCGGGGTCGACCGGTCGAAGTTCTTGCCCTGGAACCATTCCGATGTGCGACGTTGCCAATCGCGGACGCTGACGTCGTTGAGCACGGTGTAGCCGAGGATGGCCTCACGCGCTTGCTGCTCGCTCGCTCGCTTGACCTGGGACCCGATGACGACGGCCAGTTCGGCTTCCCAGTCGATCTCGGAACTCAGCGGAGGCAATTCGATTTCGTCTCGGGGGCCGATGAGAGCCGTCGCGACTTTGCTGAACAGCGTGGGCACGTCTGGGGGTTGCTTGCCGACCTCGGCGGCGTGGTCGTGGTAGTTCAGTCCGACGCAGATCACTTTCCCGGGCCTAATGACCGGCTGAGTAAGCTCGCCCGGCGCCGGTGCTTCGCCGGGCTCACTGCTCTGCTCACGCCAAAGCGGATCGCGAAGCAGTTCGTCCACATTGCCCGCCGCATAGAAGAAGGTGCCGGAGTCGTCCTGTCGAAACGCTCTGGTGGTCCCTCCGACGAGTGCCGTACCGAGCTTCACAGTCTCCCTTTCCTTGGTATCCGACCGAGGGCGTGCCGTCTCGGGCTGATCAGACGAGCGTGGCGCCGCCGTCGATCATGATGCACTGGGCGGTCATATAGTCGGAGTCGCTGGAGGCCAGGAACAGTGCTGTCCCGACGATGTCCGCGGGGTAGGCGTTGCGGCCCCGGATGATGCCCTTCTCGTACTCACCCAAGGCCGTTCCGGGTCGATCGATGTCGCCGATCTTGTAGAGGTCCTCGTCGAGCTTGTCCCAAAGGGGTGTGACAACGACCCCGGGAGCGAACGCGGTGACCGTGATGTCGTGCTGGGCCAGCGCTTTCGCTGCGGACTGAGTGAGGGAGATCACCGAGGCTTTGGAAGCGCAGTACGGCGCGAAGGTCGGAAATCCTTCTCGGCCGGCCATGGATGACGTGTTGATGATCTTGCCGCCGCTGCCCTGCGTGATCATCTGCTTGGCCGCCTCCTGGGTGCCGATCAGAACGCCCAGGGCGTTGACGTCCATCACCGCGCGGAAGTTGTCCTCGGTGACGTCGAGGAACTGCATCGCCTTGTTGTAGCCGGCGTTGTTGAACCAGGCATCCAGTCGACCGAACGTTTCGACTGCAGTCTGGATCGCCGCGCTCACCTCATCGCGATTAACGACGTTTGCGACCGCGTATACGGCCCGCCCACCGCCGTCCTGGATGCGCTGCACGGCGGCGGTCGCTGCGTCTTCGTTGAGATCTACAACGAGGATGCAGGCGCCTTCCCGGGCGAAGGCCTCAGCGAAGGCCAAGCCCATTCCGCTGCCACCTCCGGTGATCCCGATTACTTTCTGGTCCAGTCGACCGGTCATGGTCTCCGTCCTTCCGGCGCTTCTCTGCGCCATACGTGTGCTGAGCGTGCTGAGTGGGTAGTGAGATCGGTGGGCGCAGACTCTGGCGCTTCGACGATTCATGCGTTACCTTACTAACGATCGTTAGCAAACGCAACCTCCCGGCAACACCGTCGAAACTTGCGCTCACTAACGTTTGTAAGGCTTCGAGTTATGGCAGCTCTGTCTCACTCGATGCGTGTTCCCGTCCGAGAGAAATGAGACAGCTATGACCAACAATCCGGAACCAGACCGTACATCCGACGTCCTCGTCATCGGCGGTGGCCTCTCCGGGATGACGGCCGCGTACACCCTGACGCAAGCCGGCCTCACCGTGACCGTGCTTGAAGCGAAGGACCGAGTCGGCGGCCGCACGCACTCGGATGCCACCGTGCCCGGCGGCCCACTGGATCTCGGTGGGATGTTCATCGGTGCGACTCATCACCGGTCCCGCGCCCTCGGCGAGGCGCTCGGGCTGACGGCGGTCGCGGCGCGCCCGGAAGGCCAGATGTCATACCGGGTAAACGGGGACGTGGTTCGCGCGCCGGACGGCGGCTACCCCGCCACGTTCGGAAGCACGGACGGTATTGACCGCAAGCTCACCGCCGCGTACGCCAAGTTCGACGACCTCGCGGAACAGGTCGGCGCCGACGCACCCTGGAACAGCCCGATCGCTAAGGAGCTTGACGCCGTCACCGTCGCGACGTGGCTCGAAGCAAATGTGGAAGACCCGCTCGTGCGGGCCATCATGACCACCGACCTGAACATCATCGTCGGCGCGGACACTACCGAGATGTCGATGCTGTTCTGGGCGCAGTACGTCGCCAAATGCGAGGGGATGCATGCGCTGCAAGTCACCGCGCAGGACGCGCTGTGGTTGGGCGGCTCGCAGCAGATTTCACAGCGCATAGCCGAGCTTCCCGGAGTGACGGTACTCACAGAATGGCCGGTGCATTCGGTGGTGTACAGCGACGGGGAGGTTACAGCGATCTCACCGCGCGGCCAAGTGACGGCGCCGGCCGCGATCATCGCCATGCCGCCCTCAGCGGCCGCCACCCTCGTCTTCTCGCCGGTCCTGCCCCACCCCCGTCGGCAGTTGCAGAGCCGCGCGCCGATGGGCCGGGAGACGAAGGTGCAGGTTCGCTACGCCCGGCCGTTCTGGCGCGACGCGGGCCTGTCTGGCGAGATCTTCGACCTCGATCTCGGCTACCTCGCGCTGGACGTGACTCGCCCTGGAGACGAACAGGCCACCATCGTGGCCTTCATCGGCGGGCGCGACTACGACCAGTGGTCAAGTCTCGCGGACAATGAGCGACGTATCCGAATCCTCGCGTCCCTCGAGGCCGTGATCGGCGCCGAAGCGCGCGAGGCGGTCGGGTATTTCGAGACCGACTGGCCGACCCTGCCTTACACACTGGGCGCCCCTGTCACCGTGATGCCCCCCGGGCTGCTCAGCACCGTCGGGTCGGCTCTCACCGACCCGGTCGGACCGATCCGTTTCGCCGGCACCGAGGCCGCAGCAATGTGGACCGGCTACATGGAGGGCGCCGTCCAAGCCGGCGAAGCCGCAGCCTCGAGCATCCTCAGCGACCTCGTCCCCGCCGCTGTCGCATCAGTCTGAAGGGAAACCGACATGACCGACACCTTCTCCCGCGACGACTTCCACCGGTTGATCCCCTCCGGAAGCGAGCAAGACGCCGCTACCTACGGGCTCGCCCCCGGGCTGCGCAGCGGCGACCTGATCTTCGTCTCCGGACAGCTGGGCGTTGACTCCGACGGCACGATCCCTGCCGACGGCGCCCGCCAATCCGAACTCGCGCTCGACGCTCTCATCAATGTCCTCGCGGAAGGGGGCGCCACTCTCGCCGATGTGGTGCTGCTTCAGACGTTCCACAAGGGCGGGATGGCAGCCACCAACGAATGGTTCCTTCCCGTCAAGAACCGATACTTCCCCGCCCCGCATCCCGCGTGGACCGGCGTCGGCGTCGCCGACCTCGGCGGCGAAGGCGCCCTCATCGAGATCGGCGCGATCGCCCGCGTCGTGGCACAGCCCAACTAACCCCCGGGTATCACCACCGCAGCGGACTACTCGCCAACCGCTGACATCTCATCGACAATGCAGTACCTCACCAAGGAGCTCACCCCTTATGTCCGACTCAACCGCACCTCCGCCCATCGTCGCCACCGACTCTCCGTCGGACGTACCCGGCTCCCCCAAGAGGCTCACCGGGCGGATGACTGCCACCGCACTCGCCCTCAGTGTGCTTGCCTTCTCAGCACCCATCGCGACCGTCACCGGATTCATCCCGATCGCCATCGCCGTCAACGGCGAAGGCGCAGCGTTCGCGTTCCTCGCCGCCGGAGTCTTGATGCTGCTGTTCAGCGTGGGGTACATGGCGATGACGCGCTCCGTTCCCAAGCCCGGTGCGTTCTACACATTCGTGACCAACGGACTCGGGAAAGAAGCCGGTCTCGGGGCGGCATACGTCGCGACCGTCTCCTACTTCATCATCATGGCGGGGCTGTACTGCTTCTTCGGCATCTCCACCGTCGAACTGATCACCGGCTTCGGCGGGCCCGAGACACCGTGGTGGTTGTGGACGATCGCCGGCTGGGCATTCGTCAGCGTGCTCGGCTACTTCCACATCGAGCTGTCCGCCCGAATCCTCACCGTCGTGATGGTGTTCGAGGTCCTCCTCGTGCTGATCTTCGACGTCGTCGTGGTCGCCCAGGGAGGCGCGGAAGGCCCCACCTTCGCCGCATTCCTTCCCACCACGTTCGCTCAAGGCGACATGGCTGTCACCTTGCTGTTCGCGATCCTCACCTTCATCGGATTCGAGGCCACCGCCCTGTTCCGCGACGAGGTCCGCACTCCCAACAAGACCGTCCCCCGTGCGACCTACTCGGCGGTGGCCTTCATCGCGCTGCTGTACAGCGTCTCCGCGTTCGCGCTGACCACGGCGTATGGATCCAGCGCACAGGAGATCGCGATCAACGAGCCGGCCACCATGTTTACCAACGCGATCATGCAGTACGCCGCGCCGTTCTTCGCCCAGGTCACCTATGTTCTGGTCGTCACCTCGGTCATCGCGTCCGCGTTGTGCCTGCACAACATCCTGGCTCGGTACATCTTCAACCTCGCCGCCGATCGCGCCCTCCCGCACACCCTGTCGGCAGTGCACACCAAGCACCACTCGCCGTACCGCGCATCCAACGCCGTCGCCGGGCTGGTCGTGATTGTGCTTATTCTTCTTGCGGTGTTCGGCGCCGACGCGGGAACGATCTACGCGCGCCTCAGCGGACTGGGATCCACCGGCATCATCTGCCTGATGGTCCTGGTGAGCGTTGCGATCATCGGCTGGTTCGCACGGAAGCGGAAGGCCGCGGGCGAGAATGTGTTCGTCTCCTACATCGCCCCCGCTCTAACCGCACTCGCACTGGGTGTCATCCTCATCTTCGCGATCCTCCGATTCGACCTCGTCGTCGGTGGCGCGCCGGGCGAGCTGACCTGGCTGGTGCTGCTGCACGTGGTCGCATTCGTCGGCGGGGTGGCGGTCGCGTTGTACATGCGAGCCCGAAAGCCCGCCGTCTATCGAGGACTAGGACGGGCGGAGATCCCGGTCATCGACGCCATGATTGACGCGCAGAAGAGCCGGGCACGATCAAATGCCGTGAACCAATAGAGGCTGCCGCTTCGGCGATACAGTCACAAGGAAGTGGGACTGCGCGAAGGCTCGCGCAGTCCCACTTCGTCCGCCGATCACCCCCGCTCGCATGTAGCGCGTGCGTCAGCGGATCTGCGCGGCACGGCGGCAGGACACACGAAGTCCGTGCCGACGGCGCGGCCCGACACTCACCGCGCGTCTGGCGGCAACTCCAGGCCCTTCAGCGTCAGGGAGAATACGTCGGCTGCCCCCAGCGCTCATGACGACCCCTCCCGAACGGTCCTCATCTGAGTCAACGTCTGCGTCGATACTCCGCTCGACGTTTCTGACGGGCCAATAGACTGCTGACGGAGGCCAGATGACTGAGCAACGATCGGCATGGCGAGCGAACGACGTCGTCGCGTACGAGGCGATGCGCGATGCTGCCGACACCGCAATCGCGTTGCTCTTGCGCCTCTCGAGGGAGGGTGCATTTCTGGCGAGTCGCGCTCATTCGGAGGCTGCTGCGATCCGCCGCCAGGTCTTCGAGGTGGATGGATTCGATCGCGACGCCGTCAACGCCACTCGTCTAGCTCTCGAAGAGCGAATCGGTACTCTCTCAGGCTCGTTGCCGTGAGCGATCTCATCCCGTCCGAAGAGGAGACGGCGCGAATCTTCGACGAACAGATCCTTCCGATCGTCTTCCCCAACGCGCCATCACCCGCGAGACCCTCGCTCGTGCTGCTCGCGGGACAACCCGGCGCCGGCACATCCAGAGCAACCGCGCAGATGCTCGCAGACTCGCCGACAGACATGGTGGTGTTGAACGGAGACGACCTTCAGGTTTTCCATCCAAACTTCCTCGCCCTCGCCCGCTCGCGATCGGCGGAGGCGCCACAACTTCTCTCTCAATCGACTGCGAGCTGGGCGCGAAGCTGCTTGCGGCACGCTCGCACCATCGGGCGGTCACTGCTCGTCGACGGCTCGTTCCACTCTCCGGAAGTTGCTCTGCGGACGGCTGACCTCTTCGCTCACCAAGGTTTCGCGACGCGGGTCGTCGTTGTGGCCACGCCGAGGGCAGAGAGCCTTCTGGCTGCGGCATCCCGCTACCTTCTTGACGCTCAGGGTGGCCGCGCGTCGCGCTTCACCAGCGTGGGCGCCCACGATGCTGATTGGAACAGCACTCGCGCACTGATCGGCGAATTGGAGGCGACGCCATCCGTCGACAAGCTGACCGTCATCGGGCGCGACGGACGGGCGTGCTTCGATGCCGAGCGAACCGCTCCCGAGGGATTCGCCGGTGCGACCCGCGCACTCCTGCGGGAACAGTCCGCCTCGATGTCCAGCGGCTTCGCCATGCGGTGGATGTCGGAGCTGCGGTCCATGACCGACTACGCATTGGCCGCCGGCCAAGCATCCAGACCGCTCGCCGAGCTGTTGATCGAGTTGCATGGGGTGGCACTCAATGAGGTGCTCTCCCAGTTGGCATTGCCCGCTCACTCGAAGGCCCGACCGGCAGCCGAGGCGAACCTTGCCCGGCGGCTGACCGAGCTGCGTAGAGCAGCCCCAGCAGTGCCACGCGGAGAGGATCTCGCCGCACCGGCCGTGTCGCCCATTCAGCCCGACCGCGGCATCTCGCGATGAGCCGAACAGTCGGGTATGTGCGAGATCTCCTCGCACGTGGGGACGGGGAGGCGGAGGTCAAGGCGCTCCGCATGCTCGGCGCGTCCCGGGTCTACGTCGACCGGCTCGACGTCTCGGCAGCGCGGCGGCCCGAGCTCATCGCGTGCCTGCAGAATCTTCAGGCGGGTGACACGCTTCTGATCCCCAGCGCTGTGATGCTGTCGCACTCCGTGGAGCACTTCGTGTCCACCGTCGCGCAGTTGCGACGTCGCGAAATCCTCATGCGTTCGATGACGGAGCCCGCGTTGTCGACCGCCGGCGGCACGGGCGCCAGCATAGGTGACACGCTCGATGCGCTCGACGGTCTGCGCAGCCGACTCATCGGTATTCGCACGCGCCAGGGTATGGATGCCGCGATCCTCGCCGGCCGTAAGCCGGGACGGCCACGGGTGATGACGGAACAGCGAATCGCCGTGGCTCAAGAGCTCCGCGCGCAGAAGCGCTCATACATGCAGATCGGTCGAGCGCTCGGCGTCAGCGAGGCGGCGGTTCGGCGAGCCTTGGGCAGTTCCGCTGGTCACGCCCTGCCCAAGTAGCCGGCGGCGTCCGCTCCGACTACGGCGAACGCCGCTAGTGCGAGAACAGCGAACATCATGGCGACGCCCAAGGTCCGCAGCATCCGTCTGAGGTCTCCGCGAAGCGTTGCTCCGGCGATCACAGGCAGCGTCAGCACGATGCAGGCGCTGCAGATCGCCGCGGCGGCAAAGGTCAGTGCCGTGATGCTCGGCTCGTTCATGATCGGCTCCTGGACGGATGTGTCCCTTGGCATCGACTGTCCTCGTGGCATCCGACATCAGCTCTCAATCCGAGCGGAGAGGGCTCCTCGCCTCGAGGTCACTCATCAGCCAGCGGCGGACGACCTCGCCGTGCTCGTCGTCCCAATCCGGCTCGGTCAGCGCCCATCGGTGCATGAGGCGTGCGGCAACTCCGGGATGCAGTCCCGCGTCAAGCACCTCGGCGAGCGCCTCAGCCTCGTCGAACTGCAGGCTGCAGATTACCTCCTCCTCACGGCCGTCGAGCAGCTCTGCGAAGACATGCGCCAGCCGGTCCACCGCTTCTTCCAGTTGATCCCATCCGGCGATGGTGTTCATGATTCGACCTCCTGTTCATCTGTTCTGTCTGACTGTTCTGACGCCTTCCTGGCAAGTGGCGTCGTTTGCGACCGGAGGGTGGCGCAGTGCCGGGTCGTGGAATACCGGAACCCCGGAGCGACAGCGGAGGGGTGAGGATATGCCGCGAAAGCCCGGAACGAAGCACCCAGGAGGGAGCTACGATGACCGGCCAGGAAAGGCTCACCGCACATCAGTTCAGCCTTGCCTGCTAGAAAGCGCGGCTCAGCAGGTCCCGGATGAATGCCTGCCGATCATCGGCAGCGCCGGTAATCAGATCCCGGATGCGTTCACGAAGCACCGCGACCTCGTCTGATGGAAGACTGCGAAGCGGTTCCAGACACCAGTCGAGGTCTTCGTCGATGGTGTAACCCGGCTCCTCGATGGGTTTTTCGGGGTAGTAGGTGAATGCGGCGAACGCCACCAGGGAGATGGTGGCTTCGGCGTCTGCACGGTCGAGCATGATGAGCTCCTTTCCTTCATCATCGGTTCAGTCCGGTGCTATGTAGCGGTGCCGCTCCGACACTGTGTGGTGCCGCCGGATCGGGATGTGGAGAGCGGGGGTTGATTCGGAGGCGTCGGTTCACTTCGTGTCCGATCGCGTCGAGGCGGGCGTTCTCGGGTGCCTCTGCGGCACCCTTTGCGACGAGTTGCTTAACCCGTTCGATGGCTCGTGCTCGTTGCCGGGCGGTCATCTCGGCTTGTCTGGCTGCCTTCTCGGCTTCGTAGGCGAATCGTCGAGCCTCGCTCACGCGGAGCCGGTCGGAAGGGTCAGGCGCGTTCAGCAGGTACGCGAGTGCCCGGCATCGTGCACTGTCCCGGTTGAACCGATCGATGAGAGCCGGCGGCGTCGGGCCGAAGACCTCGGACAGATTCTGTTCGAGCACCTCCCGAGTGGCCCGGATCCTGGAGAAGAACTCGTCCGCGGCGGCGGCGTTGGCATCGCGCTGTTGCTTCGTGACGGTGTGCAGCCGACGTGGCGGCAACCCTTCGCTACGGCGGAGTCGTTCACGACGGCGCCACTCCCGGTGGTATGCGCGCCTGGCTTCGGCATCCTCCGCGTACTTCTCTCGCAGGTGCGCGGTGATGCGCCCCGCGTTCGCCGTGTAGTACGCGCGAGCCCTGTCGCGGGCCTGTTGCGGGTCCTCCCAGTACTTGGCCCGGAGCTTCGCGTTCTCCTGCTGCCTGTGGCTGTCTCTCCAACGCTGGTTGCGGGCATTGGTTTGCGAACGGTACCGATCGGGATCGGCCGCGCGCCGTGCCGCACGCCGCTCCCGCTGATAGTCGAGGTATTCCTGCCGGTGCGCCGCGTAGTACTCACGCTGATACTGCCGCCGCGCCTCCCGCCGCTGCTGTTCCGCGCGCTTACGGGCGTCGTACGACTTCATGTACTCGCGCTTCTTGCGCAGGACTTCCTCACGATGTTCGGTGTTGTAGCGGCGACGGTACTCGGAGATGTGCTCTGCGTTTCGCTCGCGCCACCGCCGCTTGGACTCGGCGATCTGTTCCGCATGCTCCTGGCGGTATCGTCGCCGGCGCTCCCGCTCGGCCTCTTGCTGGCGTTCAGCCGCTAGTCGGCGCTCCTGTGCCATCGTGTCGCGTGGCGACTCCCCTTCGTCAGCCACGAGGTCACCACCCCGACCCGACCCCGTCGAGTTCCCCGCCCGCGGTAGGCAGCGGGTCCAATAGCGAGTCGGCCGGCGCGAACCGATCGCGAGGCTTGCGGGGCGTGCCGAGACGGAAGCGGGCATCGGCCTCCGCCGCACTGCGCTTGCCTCTCGGGAAGTACTCCTGGAGCACCCGACAGCCGGGATCGGGGATCACCCAGTGGCAGCGCTCACCCCACCACACCGTCAGGTTGAGTTCGGCTTCCTCGACCGAGTCCGCCCACACGCCGACGACATGTCCGTCGGCGAGCTGAGCGGTATGCCAGCTGCGATCGCCACCCTGGATGCCGCGCACTCGGAGCGCGTCGGTGATGAGTTCGTGACGATCCCGGCATTCGTGATCGGTCGCAGTCGCGCCGCTGATGGGACACGCCGCGCGGATACGCTCTCCCGCCTCGGCAAGAGTCTCGCCCGGCATAGCGGTCGACAGGGAGTTCATGACCGCGCTCCGATGCGAAGCGCCAGGTGATCGATGAGGTCTGGACGGAACCCTGACCAATGATGCTCGGGCTCGTCATCGACCACGACGACGGGAGCCTCGCTGTAGCCGAGGTCGTCGGTCAGGAACTCGCGGACGTCGACGTTGACCTCTTCGGTGATGTCGATGACCGTGAAGCGGATGCCGGCGGCAGAGAGGCATCGACATGTCAGGGCGCAGCGCATGCAGGTGGCGCCCGTCGAATACACGGTGACGCTGATCGTCATCGGTATCTCCGAGAAGCGGGAGCTATGGCATCCCCTGTCGAGCGGTGCGTCTGCTCACCGATCCATCGCTCAATATCCGAGAGCTTGTAGACGACGGTGCGTCCGAACTTCACATATTGCGGGCCACCGCCGTTTCGACGCCACGCGCCCAGGCGACTGAGAGGAACCCCCGGTAGAGAGTCCGCCAGTTCCTGCGGGGTCAGGAACGTGTGCTCGGGATCGTCTGAATGCAGCTGAACGATCGTGACCACGATTCACCTCCACTTGTCTATGTCACAGCTTGTTCAACACGAGTGAAGCACTATCTGCTACGCTATGCAAGAGGTCATGCAAAAGCGTCGCGCGGTTAGACAAACTAGGGAGGTGAAGGTCGACGTGAAGACACCCGATGGTCACGAAGTCACGTGGCGGTCTGCCACCCAGCCGGTCGGTTCCGCGCTGCGCATTACCCCCGAGTTCGTCGCGACGACGGTGGATCGGTCGTTGGGAGTGCAGACGTCCGTCGTCGCGCGGTACGTACCCGAGGAGGGCCGTTACGTCATCAAGGGCGTCAATAGCACCGCTGTACGCGACGAAGTCGAGTTGAACTACCCGACGGTTGCGAAGGTGGGGATGCAGGCGATCGTTCAGCTCGCCGCACCTCGCTGCATCTACCTCACACTCGACGACGAACACGATCCGCTCGCGACATGGCTGAGCGTGGACGATCTGACGACTGCCGAAGGTCGAATCCTGCCCCCGAATCTCGCCGCGGAAGTCGTGCGACGGGGTGGCGGTGACGCGCGCATGGAAGCCATCGAACTGCTGTACGGCAGCGCGGCTCTGGCAGGGCTGCCACCGGCGAAGCTGATCCAGAAGGAACTCGGCATTCCCCACCGGACCGCATCGCAGTGGATCATCGACGCCCGCAAAGCCGGACGCCTCGAGGGCATGAACTACAACGCCGGTCGACCGGCGCGTGGGTAGCGTTCACCCCTACGACAGCGCGAACGGAAAGCGCTACGAGGCGCGATATCGCAAGCCCAACGGCCGGCAAGGGGCGAAACGCGGATTCGTACGTAAACGGGATGCCGAACTCTGGCTCGCCGAGATCGACACCGCGCGTGCGAAGGGCAACTTCATCGACCCGCAGGCGGCGAAGGCAACCGTCGACCTACTGGGCCCGATCTGGCTCGACGCCAAACGCCACACGATGAAGCCGTCCTCGTTCGCCCCCATCGAAACAGCTTGGCGACTCCGCGTGCAGCCGACCTGGGGCGGGTGGGAGGTCGCGGACATCCGTCACACAGACGTCAGAGCTTGGGTAGCCGAGCTCACCAAGACCACCGGTGCGACGGTGACCATACGAACGTTCGGCGTGCTCGCGAGCATCCTCGACGACGCCGTCTACGACGCCCGGGTCGCAACGAACCCAGCGCGAGTGGGACGCATTGGACTGCCGAGAAAGACCCGTGGAAAGCACGGCTACCTCGCGCACGACGAGGTGATCAGGCTCGCGCGCGAGTCGGGCGATCGGAAGCTTCTCGTTCTGATGCTTGCCTACACGGGGATCCGCTGGGGCGAGGCAGCCGCACTCCGCGTCAAGGACATCGACTTCGACCGTGGCCGCATCCACATCACGAGGAACGCCGTTGAGGTGCACGGCAAGATCCACGTCGGCACCCCGAAGTCGCACACCGCGCGTGTCGTGCCGGTACCGGCGTTCCTGATGGAACAGCTCCAGCTGACCTCGGCTGGGCTCTCGCGTGAGTCGCTCATCTTCCCCGCGTCGGACGGTAGCTACATGCGTCGCACTCGCGCCGGCGACGGATCGAAGTCGTGGTTCAAGACCGCACTCGCGAATGCCGACCTGCCGATGATGACGACGCACGATTTGCGGCACACCGCGGCGTCGCTGGCGGTGCAGTCAGGCGCGAACGTGAAGACGATCCAGCGCATGCTTGGCCATACGTCAGCGGCGATGACCCTCGACGTCTACTCGGACCTCTTCGATGAGGATCTCAACGCCGTGTCGGATCGACTTGACGAGGGCGCAGCGAGAGCGGGAGTGACTCAGCTCTTCGAGAACTGACATCTGCCGACTCGGCAGCGGTCACCAACTACCGCGGCGTCGCGGACACCGGAGGATCAGGGCGATGCGGGAAGTCCGCAGACCGCTTTCTCGGATCTTGTTCGCAGATTCTTCGCAAATCGCGGTTCTATGAAAAAGCTATGGCCCGCGATCCCAGTGTTTTCAAGGGATCGAGGGCCAGAACCGAACGCGGAGACGGAGGGATTTGAACCCTCGGTCCCCTTGCGAGGACTCCACCTTAGCAGGGTGGTGCACTAGGCCTGACTATGCGACGTCTCCAGGCATCCGGGCGCGAAGCGCGGATGCACCCAGCAATCATAACCGAGACGAGCGCCGCTTCTTGCACCCGCCGATGCGGCCGACGCGACACCGCCCGCGATCCCTTCAGCCCACGCGCTCGTATCAACCGCACGAGCGCACCGCTCTTCCCGGTATGCCGTTCACACAGTACGGAGTGCTCAGCGGGACCCTCACGTCGCACGAGCGGGACGACCCGGACGAGTTCGGGCGCTGGTGGCACGTCAACCTCAGGGTTCGCAGCGGAGCGCGCGAGTTCAAGGTGGCAGTCGATGTCGACAGCAGCAAATCGGCAACCGGTGTGCAGTGGAAGACCGTCCGCACGACGAGCGCCAAGCTGGGCTGGCCGATGCTCCCGCCGCCGGCGTTCACCGGCCTCGTCTCCGCGCCGACGACCGGGGCGATCGACGTCATCCGTCATCCCGCCCTGCGTGTGGTCGGCATCCGAAGGTTCCTGCAGCGGCTGTTCCGCGCGAGGGATGCCGTACCCGCCGAGCGCTCGTGGTTCTGGATTCCGGTGCTGAGGCCCTGGCGCTCCGGCGATCACCTGCAGGCCTCGGAGGCGCTGGAGGCGACGCTGCGCGTCGGCGCGCTCACCCTGGTGTGGGGTGAGCCGTTCCCCGAGGGCGCGGCACCAGCCTCGGTGCAGGGCATGCACAACGTCCACCAGAACCAGGGCGACCCCGCCGGCTCGCAGTGGTGGCCCGAGAACGGGATCTGGCAGGATGGCGGCGTCGCCACGCTGCAGGCCGACGGCAGCTGGCTCGTCTTCGTCTCGAAGTTCTCGACGCAGAGCGATCACACCGACAGTCAGGGACATCCGACCTGACCAGCCGGCCGTAGAGGGCGAGCGGATGCCGCAGCCCGGCCCCGTCGCCGCCTGCCGAGGCTACCTCTGCCGCTGGGTGCAGGTGATGTCTTTCGCGGTCTGACCCGCGATGTCGGACGGCAACTCGACCCGCGCCTCTGCCACCGGAGTCTCCGCCGTGACAGGCGTCTCAGCGGTCGGCGGCGCCTCCGCCGCAGGCTCGGTCGCCGCCGGCGTGGGTGCCGTCTCCGGCTTGACGGCCTCACCCGTCACCTCGACGCCATAGCCCTGGCTGGCGTCGCCGGTCAGGGTCAGCGGCTGGTTGGCCTTCAGCGCGTCGAACAGCACGGTCGCGGCATCCTTCACCGGCATCACGCGGCTGCTGGTGGCACCCCCGACGTAGCGCGTCGGGTACTGGACGAACACGATGTCCTCGTACGGCACGTCCTTGACGGCCATGGCGATCTGCACCATGAGCGTGGGATTGGTGAGTCCCGAGCTCAGCACGAGCTGCTTCTGCTGCACCTGATTGATCGCAGTGGTCGCGAGATTGAGCAGCGTCCCAGGGTTCGCGAGAACCGAGTCGGACTGGAGCTTTCGCACCATCGACGACATGAACTGCTGCTGGTTCGAGATGCGGCCGAGGTCGGAGCCGTCGCCGATGCCGTGGCGGATGCGCAGGAACTGCAGCGCCTGCTCGCCCTCGAGCGTGTGCGTGCCGGCGGTCAGGCTCAGTCCGGTATGCGGGTCGCTGATGTCGTCTGCGACGCAGACGTCGACGCCGCCGATGGCGTCGGACATGTTGATCACGCCCGCCCAGCGGATCGCCGCGGCGAAGTCGATCTCATCCTCGATGATCGACTCGACCGTGAGCACCGTGCAGGCGAGTCCGCCGTACTGGTACGAGGCGTTGATCTGCTGCGATGACATCGCCGAGTGGTTGCCGCTGCCGTCCGCCTTCGGGCACGACGGGATCGGCACGAGCATGTCACGCGGGATCGACACGACCGTGACGCGGCGCGGCTCGTCGGAGATGTGCACGAGCATCGTCACGTCGTTGCGCTCACCGTCGGTGTCGCCCGCACGGCAGGCCGAGGAGAGTTGGGCGTTCTCGCCCTCGCAGGAGTCCGTGCCCACCATAAGGATGTTCACGCCGCCCTCAATCGCTCCGAGCGACGGCGGCAGCGGCTTCTCATCATCGAGCACGACCGCGTTGGCGGTCACCGTCTGCGTGGCGTCCCATACGCTGTACGCGGCCACGCTGGCCGCGCTCACCCCGAACACGCCGAGCACGACGCCCAGCATGGCGAAGAGGGTGACGAACGGATGCCGCGACTTCAGCGCACCGTGGCGCGCGAGGGGTGCCCGGCCCTCTCCCGAGGGCCGCTTCGACCCCGCCATCAGCCGTTGGCCCTGACGTTGCCGGCGGAGCAGGTCTGGTCCGCTGCCGACTGACCGGGGATGTCGTCCAGTGCGACGGGCGCCTCGGTCGGCGCCGGCGTGGCGCTGGTGCCGGGCGTCGGCGCCGTCTCGACGGGCGCCTCGGTCGGCTGCGGGTCTACGGTGACCACCCCGCCGGTGTTGTTCTGGTCGTTGGTCAGCTCGATCGGCTGGTTGGCTGCCAGTGCGGCCCAGAGCTTCTCGGCGAGTCGATCGTCGGGGACGACGCGGTTCGCATCGGCGGGATCGGTGATCACCGGGAACTGGACGAAGTTGATGTCTTGGAACGGCACGTCCTTGATCGCGAGTGCGATCTGCGCGAGCGTCATCGGGTTGGTGAGCGACTCGCTCGGCGTGATGTTGTCGACAGCGGTCGTGGCGAGCCTGTAGAGCGTCCCCGGATCCGACAGCACGTCGCTGCTCACGAGCTTGCGGGCGAGGCTCGACATGTACTGCTGCTGGTTCGAGATGCGCGCGAGGTCGCTCCCGTTCTCGAGGCCGTGCCGGGTGCGGAGGAACTGCAGCGCCTCGACGCCCTGGATCGTCCTGGGGCCGGGGCCCCAGTTGATGGCGGTGTACTTGTCTTTGATGCCGCCGTTGCCGATGCAGACGTCGACGCCGCCGATCGCATCGGTGATGTTGATGACGTTGCCGAAGCTCACCTTGGCGGCGAAGGGGATGTTCTGACCGCTGAGATCGCTGACGGTCTTGGCCACGCACGACAGGCCGCCGTAGCCCCACGCCTCGTTGATCTGCGTCTTCGACGTCGGCGAGGTCGTCGAGCCGTCCTCACGGGTGCACGACGGGATGGGGATCATCAGATCGCGCGGGAACGACACGACCGTCACGCGGCGCGGGTTGTCGGAGATGTGAACGAGCATGTTCACGTCGTTGAGCTGCCCGCCGGCGTCGGCACCCGTGCAGCGCGCGCCGAAGAGGTACGCGTACTCCTCTTCGCACTCATCCGTGCCGACGAGCAGGATGTCGACGCCGCCCTCGATCGCGCCGATATCGGGCGGAACCGGCCCCTGGCCCTCGAGCTCCACGGCGCCGTCGGCGAAGCTTGCGACCACGTCGGTGGCGGCATAGGCCGCGACACCGGCACCCGACACGAGCACCACCGCGGCGACGATGCCGACCAGCTTCATGATGAAGCCGACCGGGCTCGGAGACGACAGCTCACCGTGGCGGGCCACCGTGCGGCGGCCCCGCCTCGTGGGCTTGTGCGTCGAGCTCACTTGGTTCCCTCTCAAGGATGCTGCGGTCTCACGGTCGCCCCCGGCACATCACTCTGCGGAGGGTGTGGGATTCGAACCCACGGGACATTGCTGCCCACTGGTTTTCAAGACCAGGTCCATCGGCCGCTCGGACAACCCTCCCGGCGCATGCCACCCCGAAGGGAGGCATCCGTCGACAGGCGTCGAGTCTAGCCGACAGCACTGTCGGCCCCATTCTTCCAACGGCGCCTGGCAATCCTCTGAGGAACGCGCCTTCCCCAGCTGGTCCGGGTCGTTGAGCGAGCGAAGCGAGACGAAGCGCCTCGAGAACGATCCCGGTCGTTGAGCGAGCGAAGCGAGACGAAACGCCTCGAGCCGACGACTTGCGCCGGGTTCGGCGCGTTTCGTCTCGCTCGTTCCTCGCTCGCTCAACGACCGGGGCGCGGTGCCCACGGGTGGGTCTTCCGCCTCCAGGGCGGCACGCAGCTCGTCCGGTGTCAGGGGGAGGGGGTCGAGTGCGAAGCCGGCG
>NZ_MWLQ01000020.1 GCF_010634855.1 Microbacterium sp. B35-30
GCATCGGCGGGGGCCGCGGTGCCTGCCGTCTCGGTCACGACCGCCCCGGCGGCATCCGACTCGAACAGCACTCCCCGCTCGACGGCGCCTCCCCGGAGCAGCCGGTCGACCCAGATCCTCATGCGAGATCCTCGATCGTCCGGGCGAGCGCGTCGACGCCGGCGCGGACGGCGTCGTCGTCCGCGCCTTCCTCCGGAGCGTGCGATATGCCGGACGGGTTGCGGACGAAGAGCATCGCCGTCGGCACGTGCGCCGCGAGCACGCCTGCGTCATGGCCTGCGCCGGTGGGCAGCGCCGGAATGCCGCCGAGCGTCGTGGCGATGCGGTCGCGCAGCTGCGGGTCGAAGCGCACTTCGCCGCTGTACGACTCTTCGATGACGGATGCCTCGCATCCCTCTGCGGCGGCCGCCTCGGCGACCGCGGCCTGAACCTCGGCGACGATGTCGCGCGTATCGGCCTCGGAATCTGCGCGGACGTCCATCCACGCCGACACCCGTGAGGCGATGACGTTCGTCCCGCCAGGCACCGGTTCGAGTCGGCCGATGGTGGCCCGCGAGCCGGTGCGGCGGGCGGCGGCGCGGCGCGCGGCGAGCACGGCGGCCGCGGCCGGAAGCATGGGGTCGCGGCGGTCGGCGATGTCGGTCGTGCCCGCGTGGTTGCCCTGGCCGTGCACGTCGATGCGCCAGCGTCCGTGCTCGAGGATGGACGACCCGACGGCGACCGGCGCGTCGAGGTCGATCAATCCCTTGCCCTGCTCGACGTGAAGCTCGACGTACACGCCGATGCGCGCGAGCGACTCGGCGTCGTAGCCCGGCGCATCGAGGGAGGCGTCGCGTGCGACGTCGACGAAACGCTGCCCCGCGGCATCCGTCAGCTGTTGCAGCCGGTCGGGAGCGACGGCGCCTGCGAGCAGCCGTGAACCGAGGCAGGCCAGGCCGAAGCGCGAACCCTCCTCTTCGGCGAAGACGACGACGGCGAGCGGGCGCGACGGCACGAAGCCGGCAGCCTTCAGCTGCTCGACCGCGGCGAGGGCACTGACGACACCGAGGGGTCCGTCGTGCGCGCCGCCGCCGGGGACGGAGTCGAGGTGACTGCCGGTGACGAACGCGTCGGGTCCCGGCTCACCCCACCACGCCCACAGATTGCCGTTGCGGTCGGTCGTGACCTCCAGCTCGAGACGTTGTGCCCGCTCGACGAACCAGTCGCGCAGCTCACGCTCGGCATCGTCGAAGACGTGCCGGGTGTACCCGCCGCGCCGGCGATCCCGGCCGACGCCTTCGATCTCGGCGAGAAGATCGAGGGCGTCGAAGCCGGTCACTCGCCCTCCCACATCGGCACCCGAAGGCCGCGCGAGCGGGCGATGTCGGCCGCATGCTCGTAGCCTGCGTCGACGTGCCGCATGACGCCGGTGCCCGGATCGTTCGTGAGCACGCGCTCCAGCTTCTGCGCCGCCAGCGGAGTGCCGTCGGCGACCGTGACCTGGCCGGCGTGGATGGAGCGGCCGATGCCCACGCCGCCACCGTGGTGGAGCGACACCCACGTCGCGCCGGACGCGGTGTTGAGCAGGGCATTGAGCAGCGGCCAGTCGGCGATGGCGTCGGAGCCGTCCTTCATCGACTCGGTCTCGCGGTACGGCGATGCCACCGAACCGGAGTCGAGGTGGTCGCGGCCGATCACGATCGGGGCCGACAGCTCGCCCGACGCGACCATCTCGTTGAACCGCAGCCCGGCGAGATGACGTTCCTTGTACCCCAGCCAGCAGATCCTCGCGGGAAGGCCCTCGAAGTGCACCTTCTCGGACGCCTGCGTGATCCAGCGCGCGAGCGCCTTGTCTTCCGGGAAGAGCTCGAGCACCGCACGGTCGGTCGCCGCGATGTCGGCCGGGTCGCCCGAGAGAGCGGCCCAGCGGAACGGTCCGCGGCCCTCTTCGAACTGCGGGCGGATGTAGGCGGGCACGAAGCCCGGGAAGGCGAACGCGCGGTCGTAGCCGGCGAGGGCGGCCTCGGCGCGGATGGAGTTGCCGTAGTCGAAGACGGCGGCGCCGGCATCCAGGAATCCGACCATCGCCTGCACCTGCTTGGCCATGCTGCGCCGGGACTGCTCGGTGAACCCTTCGGGGTCCGCCTCGGCGGCCGCCTTCCACTCCTCGAATGGGATGCCTTCGGGAAGGTACGCGAGAGGGTCGTGGGCGCTCGTCTGGTCGGTGACGATGTCGATCGCGACCTGGCGGTCGAGGAGCTCGGCGAAGACGGTCGCGGCGTTGCCCGCGAGGCCGACCGACAGCGCCTCTCCCGCCGCCTTCGCGGCGAGCACGCGCTCGAGCGCGCGGTCGAGATCGGTGGTGTACTCGTCGAGGTATCCGTGATCGACGCGCCGTGCGAGGCGCGACTCGTCGACGTCGACCACGAGGACGGCTCCGCCGTTCATGGTGACCGCGAGGGGCTGGGCGCCGCCCATGCCCCCCGCGCCACCGGTGAGGGTGAGCGTTCCGGCGAGGTCGTCGCGGCCGAGCGACCGCGCGACCGCGGCGAACGTCTCGTACGTGCCCTGGAGGATGCCCTGCGTGCCGATGTAGATCCACGACCCGGCCGTCATCTGGCCGTACATCGTGAGCCCCAGAGCCTCCAGCCGGCGGAACTCCGGCCAGTTCGCCCAGTCGCCCACCAGATTCGAGTTCGCGATCAGCACGCGCGGCGCCCACTCGTGCGTCCGGAACACCCCGACCGGCTTGCCCGATTGCACCAGCAGGGTCTCGTCCGATTCCAGCGTCTCGAGCGTCCGCACGATCGCGTCGTACGCCTCCCAGCTGCGTGCGGCCCTACCGGTGCCCCCGTAGACCACGAGGTCCTCCGGGTGCTCGGCGACCTCGGGGTCGAGGTTGTTCATCAGCATGCGCATGGCCGCTTCGGTCTGCCAGCTCTTGGCGACCAGGGTGTTGCCGCGAGCGGCGCGGATCTGGCGTGACATGGGATTCCTTCGTGTAGACGGCCCTAAAGGGCGGTGCCAGTGGTGAGTCCCGCCGAGAGGCGGCGGGCGGCGGCGGCCAGGAGCACGCCGTATTGCTCGGCTGACATCGGCGTCATGCGATAGCTCGGCACCAGGATGCTGAGCACGGCGACGACGCGCCCGGCCGCTGCGATGGGAGAGGCGATCGCCGTCACGTCCCGTTCGATGCCGCGCTCGACGATGACGTAGCCCTCGGCGGGCGTCTCGCCACCCAGGACCAATCCCGCGGCCGACCCTTGGAGCGGGATGGTGCGACCCACCCAGTTCGCGTGCCGGACCGAGTGGGACCCCTCGATGATGCTGATGTAGAGCGCGGTGGACGCGTGGCCTTCGACGCTGAGATAGACCGACTCGCCGGTCGCCTCTTCCAGCCCGATCATCTCTTCGTGGCAGACGTTGATCAGGGACTCGTGACCGAGCGCCTGAGCGCCCAGCTGCATCAGCCGTGAACCGGCTCGATAGCTTCCTTCATCGTCGCGCCGGACGAAGCCGCTCGACTCGAGCGTGCGCAGGAGCCGCAGCGCCGTGCTGGGGGCCAGGTCGACGGCGCGGGACGCGTCCGCGAGCGTCGTGCTGCCCTGCTCGCACACGTTCGCGAGCAGGGAGAGCGCCCGTTCGACGGTGCGTGTGGACTGTTCGCTCATGCGGCCTCCTGGAGCGGCAACCCTGCCGGTGCGCCGCGGGGTGTGTCTGCGTCGGTTGCCATTCTTGCTAAAGAGTAAAATACACGTGCCACTCAGTGAAACATAGTGCCGAT
Source organism: Microbacterium sp. B35-30 (assembly GCF_010634855.1). Taxonomy (GTDB): domain Bacteria; phylum Actinomycetota; class Actinomycetes; order Actinomycetales; family Microbacteriaceae; genus Microbacterium. The sequence goes on from NZ_MWLQ01000020.1 coordinate 3,764, forward strand.
CGACAATTGCGCGTGAGAGCGGATCGGGAAGAAGTGCCAGATCCCTCCGCAGCCCCGTCCGGATGACCGTGTGTCCGACCAGCTCGACGGCGCGTGACGTCGCGGCCGCTGGTCATCGACACGATCTGCGCAGATTTCGACGGACCTGTCGAATCCGGCTCGTCCCGTCCGTAGAGGTAGTGAAGGCGGGGATCAGCGAGCACCGGACGCTCGCGGTGATCGCGATCTCGCCCACACCGCTCCGCGACAAGAAAGGCCTCAGGATCATGAGCACGACCTTCACCATCGGCTTCTTCTGCACTCTCGACGGCTACGGCATGGCCGAGGGCTGGCCCGGGTACTGGGGCAAGGAAGGCCCCGAGCTCATCGACGACCTCGTCCGCACGTACGCCCAGGACCAGGTGCTCGTCTTCGGGGCGACGACGTTCCGGGAGTTCCGGACATTCGTGAAGGAGTACGACGAGCCCTACTACGACCGGCTGACCGAGCTGCCGAAGATCGTGTTCTCGCGCACGCTCGAGGAGCCGCTCGGGTGGCAGAACTCGACCGTGCTCCACGAGGACGCCGTCACCGCCATCGAGCGCCTCAAGCGCACCACGGATGTGCCGATGCGCTCGCACGGCAGCATCTCCCTGAACCGTGCGCTTCTCGCCGCCGGACTGGTCGACCGACTCGAAGTCGTCATCTTCCCCGCCGTCACCGGTCGAGCAGGCGGAGCTGCCCTGCTCCACGGCGGGGCGGAACTCGACCTCGACCTCATCGAGTCGACCGTGCTGGACGGCCGCATGCAGAAGCTCGTCTATGCCCCGCGGCTGCACGGCGAGATCCCCGCGGGTGTCGGGCCGAAGCGTCGCAGCGCCGAGTAGGGTACCCCGCGTCTCGCAGGCGAGGAAGGATACGACCATGCAGTATCTCGTCAACGTCATCGACAGCCGCAGCAACTCGGGGACGGCCGAAGAGGCCGTCGCGATCGATGCCTTCAACGACAAGCTCCGCGCGGGCGGCCATTGGGTGTTCGCCGCCGGGTTGGCCGACCCGACGGTCTCCACCGTCGTCGACGGGCGCGGCGACGAGCCGCTGTTCACCGACGGTCCATTCGTCGAGGCGAAGGAATGGGCCGCCGGCTTCTGGATCATCGACGCCCCCGACCTGGACGTCGCGCTGAAGTTGATGAGCGAGGGCTCGAGGGCCTGCAACCGTCGGCTCGAGGTGCGTCCTCTCCTCGGCGGGTGACCGACGCGCAGGATGCCCTGATCCGCGCCCACCGAGACGAGTGGGCGCGGGTGGTGGCGACGCTCGCCAAACGATTCGGCAACCTCGACACCGCCGAGGAGGCGGCGGCGGAGGCGTTCGCCACCGCCGCAGAGCGCTGGCCGGCGGAGGGGGCACCGCCCAACCCCGGAGGATGGCTCACCACCACGGCAACCCGCAAGGCGATCGACCGACTCCGGCGCGAGAGCAGCCGCGATGAGAGGCACAGGGAGGCGCAGCTCGTGTACGGCGCGGAGCCCGAGCCGCTCGGTGCGATCGACGACGATCGGCTGCGGCTGATCTTCATCTGCTGCCATCCGGCACTGGCGATGGACGCGCGGGTGGCGCTCACGCTGCGTATGGTGGGCGGGCTGAGCGTTCCCGAGATCGCGCGGGCGTTCCTGGTGCAGGACACGACGATGGGCGCCCGCATCACGCGAGCGAAAGCCAAGATCACCGCGGCCCGAATCCCTTATCGGGTGCCGGGGGCCGAGGATCTTCCCGGCCGGGTCGCGGGCGTGCTGGCGGTGCTGTTCCTGATCTACAACGAGGGGTATCTGGCGTCCGGCTCGGACAGCGAGCCGGTGCGCGAGGAGCTCACCGGCGAGGCGATCCGTCTGGCACGGCTGCTGCACCACCTGCTGCCCGACGATGGCGAGGTGACCGGCATCCTCGCGCTCATGCTGCTCACCGATGCGCGCCGCTCGGCACGGGTGTCGTCGGCGGGCGAACTGGTTCCGTTGGCTGAACAGGACCGCGGACAGTGGGATGCCGAGCTGATCGCCGAGGGGCACGCCCTGGTCCGTGAGCGGTTGGCTTCGGGCGTGCCGCCCGACCGCTACCAGCTGCTCGCGGCGATCAACGCGGTGCACACCGACGGCGACGCGACGGACTGGGCGCAGGTGGTCGCGCTCTACGACCACCTCGTGCGGCTCGACGGCTCGCCCATCGTGCGCCTCAACCGGGCGGTCGCAGTCGGCGAGCGCGATGGCCCGGCCCCCGGGCTGGCGCTCATGGACTCGCTCGCGCCCGAACTGCAGGGCTACCACGCGTATCACGCGGCGCGCGCATAGCTGCTGCGCCGACTGGGTCGGGCGGCCGACGCCCGTGAGGCCTACACCGCGGCGATCGCCCTGACGCAGAACACGGCCGAGCTCGCCTTCCTCACCCGGCAGCGCGACGGCCTCGACGGGGACTGACTGTTCGGAGCGGAAAGGCGGAGCGCCGCGGTGTCAGCGCAGCTGCGCGAAGCTCTCGGCCTTACCCGTCGGTCCCGCGACGAGGATCATGTCGCCCTCTTGCAGGACGGTGGTGTTGTCGGCGTTCGTCCATGACCCGCCCTCATGGTGGTACGCGGCGATGGTGACGCCGTATTTCTTGCGCAACCCGGTCTCGCCCAACGGCGTGCCCTGGATCGTCGATGGCACCGGTGCCTTGACGAGTGCGTAGCCGGGGGCGATCTCGATGAAATCCAGCGCGGCACCGCGCACGAGGTGTGCGACACGGCGCCCCATGTCCTTCTCGGGGTAGATGACGTGGTGCACGCCCAGCTGCTCGAGGATCAGACCATGACGGTCGTCGACCGCCTTGGCCCAGATGACGGGGATCTTCATGCTGAGCAGCACGGAGCAGGTGAGGATGGACGCCGAGATGTCGCCGCCGATCGCGACCACCACTCGATCGAACTCGTCGACCGCCAGCTGCTGGAGGACCTCGTGGCGAGTGGAGTCGGCGCGGACGACCTGCGTGAGCTCACCGTTCAGCGACTGCACGAGCTCTTCATCGATATCGATGCCCAGCACCTCGGTGCCTCCGGCCACGAGTTCGAGGGCGAGGGCGCTGCCGAATCGACCCAGGCCGATGACGGCGACCGAGTCTGCTTCGGCGATGCGGCGCGATGTGTCGGCGCCGAGAAACGGGAATCTAGCCAACGGCGGGCCTCTCCTTCGGGAACTCGTACAGGATGCGGCGATCGCGAAGTGCGATCGCGGAGCCGAGGGTCAACGGGCCCAGCCGGCCGAGGAACATGAGCACGACGAGGACCACCTGCGCGCTCGCGGACAGGTCGGCTGTGATGCCGGTCGAAAGCCCGACGGTGGCGAACGCCGACACGGTCTCGAAGAGCGCGCGGTCGAGGTTCTCGCCGCTCAGAAGCATGAGAAGTCCGGCGCCGACGATCACTGCCGCAACGGCGATCAGTACCACCGTGATCGCCTGGCGGTGGACGGCGCGTGAAAGGCGCTTGCCGAAGATGTTGACCGCGCCCTCGCCGCGCAACTCGGTCATCATGATGAAGAACAGCACGGCGAAGGTCGTGACCTTGATCCCGCCCGCCGTGCCCGCAGGGCCGCCGCCGATGAACATCAGCACGTCCATGCCGAGCCAGGTCTCGTCGTGCATCGCGCCGATGTCGACGGAGTTGAAGCCGGCCGTCCGTGTCTGGACGGAGTGGAAGAAGCCGGCGAGCACGCGGCCCCAGGGGTCCATCCCGCCGAAGGTCCGGGGGTTGTTCCACTCCAGGATGGTGATGTAGACCGTCCCGGCGATCAGGAGCACCGCCGTGCCCCACAGCACCAGCTTCGTGTTCATCGACCAATGCAGCGGGCGACGGAACTCCTTTCGCAGCTGCATGATCACCGGAAAGCCGAGGCCGCCGAGGATGATCGCGGCACACAGCGGCAGGCAGATGAACGGGTCCTGGGCGAATCCGATCAGGTTGTCGCTGTACAGCGCGAAGCCGGCGTTGTTGAAGGCCGACACGGCATGGAACGCCCCGTGCCACGCCGCTTCGCCGACCGTGTAGCCGTACCCCAGCAGGAAGCGGAGGAAGAGCAGGGCGAATGTGACAGCCTCGATGGTGAGCGAGATCAGAACGATGCCGCGGACGAGCCCACGCACGTCGTTGAACCCGACCGCTTTCGCTTCGGCCGCCGTGTTGAGTCGTGCCCGCACCGACAGCTTCCGGGCGAGCACCAGCCCGATGAGCGACGCGAAGATCATGATCCCCAGACCGCCCAGTTGAATCAGCAGCAGGATCACCACCTGCCCGAACGGCGTCCAGAACGTCGGCGTGTCGACCACGGTCAGGCCCGTGACGCACACCGCGCTCGTGGAGGTGAAGAGCGCCTGGATGAAGTTCGCACCGCCGGGCCCGACCTTGGAGATGGGCAGCATCAGCAGGATCGTCCCCGCAGCCACCGCGATCCCGAACCCCGTCACAACGGCCTGGGCCGGGCGGAGCCGCAGGCCACGCCTGGCGCGGACGACCTGTGCACGCCCGGAATGCACGCGGTTGGTCACCCCCGAACTGTAGCGCGGCGCCCGGGCGCGATCTCAGGGCGAGTGTCAGCGGCCGGGCGTCAGTACCGCAGTCTGACGGTCCCGAACGGTCGCCGTTCGAGCGTCGCGGAGGACGAGTCCTCGAGATCGCCGGACGGTGAGATCATCGGTGAATGCTCCCAGACTCAGGGATGTCGCTGACCCGGCCCGCAGATCGGCAGTGGCGTGCACAGAGCGCCGGGTTCCGTCGCTGGGAGAAGTCGGCGGAGCTGGGCCGAGGTGACGATGTCTGGCGCTGGGCGATCCGCGAGGTGATGCAGTGGGGGGTCAAAACCCGCAGCGGCTTCACGGTGACGCCGGGCGAGCGGGCCGCCGCGGGGGACCGGCCCGTGATCATGGCGCACCCGTTCGGCCTGTCGGTCCGAGAGCCCGTCGAGGTCGTCGAGGTGGTGGAGACCGGCGAGCGCGTCGGATTCGCCTACCGGACGCTGCCGGGCCACCCCGTGAGCGGTGAGGAGGCGTTCATCGTCCACCGCGACGGCGAGGCGGTGATCCTGACGATCCGTTCCCTCACCCGCCCCGGTTCGCAATGGGGGTGGCGGACCGCCTACCCCGCGCTGCTGATCGCGCAGCACGTGGCGCGACGGCGCTACTTCCGGGCGCTGCGCGTGCGCGCTCCACGCTGATCGTCGCGGGCTGCGCCTCCGGGCTCACCGCCACAGGCCCTCGGCTACTCGCTCTCCGTCGCGGTGGCGTAGTGCGGAAGGCCGACCGGCTTCGACTCACCCGAGCCGCGCTGACGCAGGAAGATCGACAGCGCGATCATGGCGCCGACCGCCAGGAACTCGGACTGCCAGTTCTGCAGGGTCCGGTTCCAGAAGTCAGGCGTGCCGAGGTATTCCACCCACGCAATGGGAGGCTGCCCGTGTTCGGCGCTCTCGGAGTTCATGACGACGTTGCCCGCCAGGGACTGCGCGAGCCACGACAGCACGAACACCGTTCCCATCACCAGCAGCAGCGAGTTCGAGAACAGCGTCTGACGGATGCCGCGGGCCCGGGCCCAGGACGGCGAATCCGGTCGTGCATGCTCGCCGACCATCTGATCCTTATCGCTGCCGGGACCCTCGTCGCCGGGCTTCTTCGACTCGGGTGAGCCGCGTTGCACGAACCAGATCGTCGCGGCGATGAACAGGAAGAACTGCAGGAACTCCGACTGCCAGTTCTCGGCGACGTCGACGACGAACTCCGATGACGTCACGAAGGAGCCGAATGCCTCGGCCGGCATCCCGTGCTGCGCCAGCCGCTCGTTGCTCTCGAACCAGCCGGCCACGGATTGCCCCACGAGCGCGAGCACGAAGAGCGCACCGAACAGGACGCTGAGTCCGTTGTCGCGAAGCTGTCGCATGGCTCACCGTCCGATCAGGGGAATCGTGATCATGTAGGCGAGGCCGACGGCGAGGACCGTGATCCACGACCAGAACACCACGGCTTCTCCGCGGCGAGGGCCAGCCTCCTCCGGGGTGAATTCATCCATCGCGCTCTCCTTCCTGATTCCACCTGCTCGCTCTACGCGTGCTCCCTGATCGCGTCCAGGAGCCCCTCTCGCGCACGCGCCAGGAAGGAGCTCTGATCCTTCCCGACGGGGTGGAGGAAGAGCTCGTCGGCGCCGGCGCCGACCAGCGCGCCGAGGCGTTCGGCGACATCCCGCTCCTCTGCGGAGATGAGGATGCCGCGCTCGAGCGCTTCGGTGTCGTCGGGGTCGGCGAGCCGGTCGAAGTCCTCCGGCTGCATGAGCTCCCACATCAGAGCGGGGTCGACCGTCGCCTGGCGCCATTGGTCGGCCGCCGTCCGCAGCGCTTCGGAGTGGGTGTCGGCGAGGCTCACGTGCACCTGCACGGCGCACGGGCCCGTGCCCCCGGCATCCCGGTATGCAGTCAGGATCCGCCCCACGGTTTCGGGGTCGTGACCGACCGTGACGACGCCGTCGGCCCACGACGCGGCCCACGCGGCCGTCTCTGCCGAGGCGGCGGCCGCGCGCAGCGGCGCCGGGTTCTGGGGGCGGGACCACACGCGGGCGTCGTGCACCTGGAACGCACCGTCGTGCGTCACCCGCTCACCCGCGATGAGCCGGCGCATGACGTCGGCCGCCTGCACCAGGCGGTCCTGCCGCTCGGGCTTCTCGGGCCAGTCGTCTCCCGTCACATGCTCGTTGAGGGCCTCACCCGAGCCGAGGGCGCACCAGAAGCGCCCCTCGAACATCTCCGCGAGCGTCGCCAGCGCCTGGGCGGCGATGACCGGGTGGTACCGCTGCCCGGGAGCCGACACCATGCCCATCGGGAACGACGTCGTGGCGAGGGCCGCACCCAGCCAGCTCCAGGCGAAGCCGGACTCGCCCTGCGCCAGCCCCCATGGTGCGAGGTGGTCGGAGCACATCGCCCCGTCGAACCCGGCCCGCTCCGCCTCTTGCACGGCGGCGAGCAGTCGCGAGGGCGGCAGCTGCTCATGGGATGCGTGATATCCGAGGAACACCATGCCCTCCAGCGTGCCGGGCGCGGGAGGACTCGCCCACGCCATTGCACCCCGTCGGCACGCGTGCTAACGCCTGGTCGCCGTTTCCGTGACTTCGGGGCGCGTGTCGCCCACGCCATCACTCCTCTCGCAGTCAGCCCGGTCACAGGGCGGCCGCGCACTGTGGAGTCCTCGACCGCATCAGAGCTCGTGGTGAGGGTGCGTCTCCTCGGTGTGCTCCGGCGGTTCGGGCACGATGTGCAGTCCCGTGACCGAGTTGGCAGTGTAGATGAGTGCCTCCACCCAGGCCCGGTTGATCGGCGGCTGCCGGCTGCCGTAGAACTTGTAGACCAGCGAGGCATGCGAGTGGACCCACACCGTGGTGCGCCCGTTGCCGATGCTGGGGTCGTCCTTCCAGCTGAACGAGAAGGACTCGCCGCGACGCAGCTTCGCGCTGATGACCACCATGAGGTGCGCCAAGACGCGGTCGTCGAAGTCGACCTTGACCGCGCCCTCGTAGATGAACTTGCCCATGAGACCTCCGGATGCCGGGATCAGAGCCACGAGCCGGAGTGCGAGTCTCCTCCCGGCCTGCATGCGCTTGAAGCCAGAATGCACCCGATCGATGCTTCATCGCGCCCCTCTCACGCTGAGCCCTGGGCAGGCGGGCCTCGCGCCGGTAGCGTGGGGAAGGGAGAATGATGAGCAGCAGCTTCGCCGTCGCGCTGGCGCACCTCGAGCAGTCCGGCGGTCGACCGGAGGAGTTCAGCAGCGCTTTCGTCGAGTTCCTGCCGATCACCGGGGCTGCCGTATCGACTCTCGGTGACGTCTTCGGAAGCGAGACGCTGTCGGCCTCCGACGACCGGGCGGCGCGCCTCGACGAGCTGCAGTTCGACCTCGGTGAGGGCCCGTGCTGGGACGCCCTGCGCAGCGCGCGTCCGGTGGCGGAGGCATCCCTCCGCGTCGCGGGCCGCCGGCGGTGGCCGGCCTTCGTCGGCGCTCTCGAAGGCGAGGAGGTCAGCTCGCTGTTCGCGTTCCCGCTGGTCGTCGGCGCGCTGCGCGTCGGCGCGATCGACCTGTACTCGCGAGAGCCCACCGCTCTCAACCCCGACCACGAGCACCAGGCCTCGGCGATGGCGTTCGTGATCAGCCGGCACGTGCTGCGGCTGGGGCTCGAAGAGCACATCCGCGAAGAGAGCCTGCAGCAGCCGCTCTCGCGGCGCGTTGTGCATCAGGCCACGGGGATCGTGCTCGCCCAGCTCGAACTGTCGCCCGAGGACGCCCGGCTCGTCATCCAGGGTCAGGCCTTCGCAACGGGGAGGACCATGGCGGATGTCGCGGAGGACGTCGTGGCGGGAAGACTCCGATTCACTCGGCAGGACGACAGGATCGAGGTCGAGTCATGACGAAGACCTCGCGCGACAGTCACCTCCTCCAGACCTTCGCCATGCTGGCGGACACCATGGTGGACGACTACGACGTGGTCGACCTCCTGCAGTCGCTGGTCGACGCGTGTCATGACGTGCTCGGGATCTCTGCCGCCGGCATCCTCCTCGCCGACGACGACGGCGAGCTGCAGGTCGTCGCCTCGACCAGTGAAGCCAGCCGCCTGGTCGAGCTGATGCAGTTGGGCGCGCAGGCCGGTCCCTGCATCGAGTGCTACCGCCGGGGGACCTTCGTGTCGGTGGCCTCCATCGCGTCTGTCCCCGAGGAGTGGGGCGCCTTCCGAGACAGCGCGACCGCGCACGGGTTCGGCGCGACCGACGCCGTGCCGCTGCGCCTCCGCGACACGACGATCGGCGCACTCAACCTCTTCCGCGAGAAGGAGGGGCCGCCTGAGGAGTTCGACGTGACCGCGGCGCGGGCCTTCGCGGATGTCGCGACGATCGGCATCCTGCACGAGCGCACCCTGCGGGAGTCGGAGGTGCTCGCGCGGCAGCTGCAGCAGGCGCTGCAGTCGCGGATCACCATCGAACAGGCGAAGGGCGTCGTCGCCTTCACGAACGGCGTTCCCATCGACGATGCCTTCCAGACCATCCGCGCGTACGCGCGTCGCCACCAGCTTCCGTTGAGCGCCGTCGCGGCCCGGCTGGTCAACCGCGAGCTGCGCATCGGCGAGCCGGTCGACGACAATCGCCCCGGCTGACACGTCGAGACCCGGAGCGTATACTGGCCGCGCGCGCCCCAGACCCTGGCGTTCTCCAGAAAGGCCGGGTGAACCCATGAAACTGCTGACGAACGGGACGGGCGCATATCTGACCGGCGACCGGATCGCCGATGCCGTCGTCCGCCTCGGGGTCGCGCTGTCGAACGAACAGCGGGTGGACGTCGTGGAGATCCCCTACCGTGCGCCGCACGGGGGCGTCGAGCAGGCGCTCCTGACCATCGGCTGGCAGACGCACGTGAACGCCGAGACTCGGTCGGATGTCACCGACGAGCTCGTCGATCACGGCGCCGTCCAGGCCCTCGTCGCGCGGGCACACCGCATCGTCCCGAGTGGCGACACGCCGATGTCGCACGACGAGGTCGGTCACACACAGGGCTACGACGGCATCGTCTGACGCCGCCGCGTCACTCCGAGATCTCGGCGACCGTTTCGCCCGTCTCCACCGGCGCGAGAGCGAGCGCGATGTCGGCCTGACTGATGATTCCGACGAGATCGTGGCCGTCGATCACGGGCAGCCGGCGGACCTGGTGCCGCTTCATCGCCTCGAGGGCCTCCTGGATGTCGTCGTCGGCGCCGATCGTGACAGGCTTGCCCTGGCCGAGCGAGCCGGCGGTGGTGCTCGAGGGGTCGCCGCCCTGCGCGATGCATTTCACGACGATGTCGCGATCGGTGAGCATGCCCTTCAGCCGCTTGTCCTCACCGCAGATCGGCAGTGCCCCCACATCCAACGAAGCCATCAGGCGCGCGGCGTCCACGAGCGTCTCGTTCTCTCCCACGCACCGGGCGTCGGGGGTCATGATGTCCCTGGCAACGGTCATGTCCTTCTCCTTCCGCTGATCCAGCGACATTAGGCGCGCGTCGGATCCGCCGCGGAGGGGCTTGACACGGACTTGCCGTGCGGTTCGGCTCGATGCTCGGAGCGCCGGAGTCTGCCTCGACGGCCGACCTCAAAGCAGGATGACGATGTCGGTGATCACCCAGGTCCCGTCGACGAGGACCAGGGTGTACACCCAGTACTCGTCGACGAGGAAAGGTTGATCCACCGGCGCACCGTCGGCATCCGTGAGCGAGTCGTATGTCTCGTGCGACTTGATCTCGAAGGTCTCGGCCGAGCGTCGCTCGATGTCGGTGGGTGTGAAGGCGAAGTCGGCGACGGCCGCGCTGTAGGACCGGGATGCCGGTCCGAACGCTGCACACCCGCTCGCGTCCATCGCGCTGCGGAACGAGGCGGTGGTCGTCGCCAGGTAGGCGTCGCAGTCGCCCTCCAGCCAGGCGTCGTTGTACGCGCGCATGGCCTCGATCGCCGCGCGTTCATTCGTGTTCGCCGGTTCGTCCTCGGCCGCCGCCCCGTTCTCTCCTTCGGCGATCTTCCACGCTCCGTCCACCTCGACCAGGTGATAGCGGTACGGCGCGCCGGTCTCGTACGGCGGGTCGATCGGCTCGCCGAATTCGTCGACGTCGAGCGTGCACACCTCGACGACGTCGACGATGATCTCGCCGACGTGCGCGTCGACGAGGGTGCGGAACCGCATGTCTTCGGGGTGCACGTCCATCGGGCAGTACGCGTTCTGATCGCTGATGTGCTGCTGGAAGCTCGCGCAGTCCGGCCACGCCATGAGCTCGCGGAAGCCCGCTGTCGTCGACGCCTCCAGTGCGGCGCAGTCTCCGGCGGAGTAGGCGGCGCGCCAGTCGGCCATCGTCTCGGCGACCGCCTGGTCCTCGCCCGCGGTCAGCTGCCCCTCGGTGCGGCCGCCGGTGACATCATGCACGCTCTCGAGCTTCCACGCACCATCGGCGCGGACGAGGTGATACCGGTAGTCGACTTCGACGGACACCGGGGTGGTCACCGGCTCACCGTTCTCGTCGATGTAGCTTCGGGCCTCCATGTGCGCGAGAGCGGCGATCGTGCCACGGCCGGTGCCGGCCGCGGATATCGGCGTCACCTCGAGTGATTCCAGGACCTGCGCGCGGCCGCCGGCGGACTGCACGAAGACGTCGCAGTCCGGCAGGCCGATGCGTGCGCGAAACTCGGTCGTCGTCACCGCGACGAACAGGTCGCAGTCCTCCTCGGCGAAGGCCGTCTCATAGGCTGCGACGACCGCCATCGCGTCGGCCTCGTTGCCGCCCGTGGACGACGGCGAAGGCGACGGCTCCGCCACCGCATGCACCCGGGGCGCCGCGGTCGAGCCGGCAGCTGTGGTGGGAAACGACGTGACCGCGATGGCGCCGAGGACAGCCGCCAGCAGCGCCGGAGCGATCCATCGGCGATGCCGTCGATGCCGCTCGGGCGCGGATGGCCGTCGACGTGCCGCCGTGTGTTCGCCGACACTGTCGGCCGCCCGTCCGACGGCGCGGACGCCACTGTCAGACGAGCCCCCAGAGCTCCCCATGGCCGGAGCATAGCCCCTCTCGACGGCGAGGGCATCCCTCGCGGCCCAATCGATGCACAGGCCCAGGCTCACGGGCCTTGCAGGGCCCGGGGCGCGCGGGCGGGGCAGCTATTCCATGCCGTCGATGAGCCAGTCGTCGCCGTCGGCGACGACGGTGTACACCCAGTCGATGGAGTCCTCGGACGGCTCGTCGAGCGGCGCGCCATCTTCATCTACGAGCGCCGTGTATGTCTCTGTGGTCGTCACGACGATCGCGTCGCCGTCCCGCCGCACGTCGGTCACATCGATCTCATAGTCCTCGACGGAGTCCGTGAACGTCTCCGCCTCGGTCTCGAACGCCGAGCAGTCCGCGAGTCCCGACTGCGTGCGGAAGCTCTCGGTGGTCGATGCGGCATAGGACTCGCAGTCGGCGTCCTGCCACGCCTCGTCGTACAGCTCGACGGTGGCGACCGCGGCCCGCTGGTCGGGGTCCGTGGCCGTCCCGCTCCCGAGCGGTCCGGCGGCGTCGAGACCCGCGATCAGCCGCGGAACAAGTGTGGCGGCCAGGATGACGATGGCGAGCACCACGACGCCGAGCACGACCCACACGATCCACAGTCTCGACTTCGCCGGTGCCGGGGGAGGCGCCGGTGCGATGGCGGTGGGAGCCGAGCGTGCCGTGGCGGTCGCCTGCCCGTCCGTCGCGCCGGGCTCGGCGACGTGCTCGGTCCAACGGGTGCCATCCCACCACCGCGTCGCATCGTGGCCGTCGTCGTACCACCCGGGCGGAGTCGTCGTCATGCGAGAACCTTAGACCCGACGGGTCACAGCCAGCGACGGCGTTTGAACAGCCCGTAGATCACGAGGTCGATGGTGATGATGGTCAGGCCGATGACGATCCATCCGTACTGCCACTGGACGAGCGGGATGTTCTCGAAATTCATGCCGTAGAGCCCCGCGATGAGCGTCGGCACCGCGAGGAGCGCCGCGAAGGCCGAGATCGTGCGCATGTCCTGGTTCTGCCGGGCGGCGACGTTGTTCTCATAGCTGGAGAGGATGGCGTCCAGCGCGATGCTCTGGTTGTTGATGAGGGCCGCGGTCCCGGCGGCGTCGTCGAGCAGGTCGTGCAGGTACGGCAGGATGTGCTCGTTGCCGACAGTGAGGGTCTCGAGGTGACGCGTGCTCTCATGCAGCGCCGCGGCGATGCTCGAGACGGCGCGGTCGACCCGTCCGATGTCTTTGCGGATCCGGTAGATCCGGTGGTGGTCCTCGCGCTCGCTTTCGCTGAAGACCTGCTCTTCGAGCTCCTCGAGGGCGGATTCGACGGATGCCGCGGCATCCGCGTAGCCGCCGACGATCTGCGCCATGATGAGGTGCGCCGCGGGCAGGGTGTCGGCACGCGCTTCCTCGCGGGCATCCTCGAGCAGTTGCGGCAAGTCGGGCAGTTCGCCCCCGTTGCCGCGTTGCACCGTGAGCAGCCAGCCTTCGCCGATGTAGAGGAACGTCTCGCCGAGCACCAGCGCCTCGTCGGCCGTGTGCAGCACGTTCCACAGCATCACGAAGAGGTGCTCGTCGAACTTCTGGACCTTCGGCTGCTGACGGCGCGAGACGACGTCGGCGACCGCAGTGGGGTGGATGCCGAGCACGTCCCTCGCGCGTCGCACGGTGTCTTCGTCGGGCTCGACGAGGTGCAGCCAGATGAAGTCGTCCTTCCGTCGCGTGCGACGGACGATCGGCGGTACGTCCTCCAGGGAGGCGTCCGTCAGCGGCTCGATCTCGTCGCCGACGAGGAAGATGCGCAGCGAGCCCTCGGCGGGAGGTGCCGCGTCGCCCCCCTCTGCGGTCGTCGCATTCTGCTCCTTCGCGGGCTGCGGCATCGGCGGTACCTTTCACAACGTAGCGTGGGGATGCCCCGGGCGAGGCCCCTCGAGCGCGTCGAGCCGTGCGGGAGGCTCGGAGCGGCTCAGTCGTCACCGGAAACATACGCCGGCGAGTGGCACGCACTGAGGGGCTTGTCCCGCGGCGGCGCCTGTGCATGGACGACCCGGCGCACAGCGGAACCGGTGCCCGGCTTACTGGGTGGAACGCGCGTTGCCGCCGCCGCAGCCCGGCCCCTACATTCGCACCAACCCGAGGGTCGATCCGGGATCCCCGCTCCCCAGGCGGGGCCGGAGGCTGTCATCGGCCGAGCGCGGCCATCGCGCTTCGATTCCCCGAGGACCACCTCGAATGATCGAAGGAGATCACATGAGATCGCTACTACGCTCCGGGGTCGCGCTCGTCGCCGCTGCGGCGCTCGGCGCAGGGATCGTCCTCGCCGGGACGGCGGCCGGGGCCGACAAGGACAACGGCAAGGGCCTCGGCGGCCAGCCGGCAACCGCCAGTCAGATCTACCTCGACGAGATCAAGGACTACGGCGTGTGCCGCGGCACGGATCCGGAGTGCTACCACGAGTGGGGCAACGGCTGGACGGAGGGCGAGCAGAAGCGCATCTTCGTGTGGAGCCGTACCGCGGGTCCGCGTCACGCCCATCTCGGCACGGCGCTCGGTCCTGGGCTCAACCCGCCGCTGAACGACAACAACGTCGCTCAGAAAGCGATGATCGCGTGGGCGGCGGACCGGGGGATCGCGGTGGACTACACCGAAGACCTGGCGAGCTTCAGCCGACTGAACAACTACCAGGCGGTCGTGTTCCTCGGCTCGAACCGCGACACACTCGACGACACCGCGCAGACGACGCTGATGCAGTACATCCGCGGCGGAGGTGGATTCGTGGGAATTCACAACGCCTTCGGTGCCGAGTATCACTGGCCGTACTACGAGGGCCTGCTGGGCGGGGCCAACTTCTACAATCACGGGCCGAACCGCGACGGCACGGTCGAGACGATCAACAACCGCGACGTGTCGACGTCGTTCCTGCCTGAGACGTGGGCGTTCAAGGACGAGTGGTACAACCTCATTCCGTACCCGAGCTTCGTCAACGTCCTGCTCGAGGTCGACAAGGCCACGAGCGAGGCGACGCCGGCCGGCCACGGCGAATCCCACCCGGTGAGCTGGTGCCAGTACTACGACGGCGGCAGGTCGTGGCTCACGACCCTCGGCCACGACGTGGCGGCGTGGACCGATGCGCCCCTCGCCGGCGACGAGTTCTTCAAGCAGCACGTGATGGAGGGCATCGAGAGCGCCATGGGCGTCAAGCCGTTCTGCACCACCTGACCGCGGGGACGGGAGTCCACCATCTGCGAGCCGGGGGCCCGGGCACGTCGTCACGACGCGTCCGGGCCCCCGTTTCGTCAGAGCACGGCACGCCTGGAAAGCGTGATGTCCCACTGGGTGGAACCATCGGTTCCGTCCGGCCGTGCATGCTTGCCGCGCCTTCCGTGCCGACGGATACTGCACACATGCGATCCGCTCTCACAGGCGAGCCGGTATCGGTGCTCGACCGGATCCTCGCCATCCTCGACACCGTCCGCGAGTCGCACGGCTCGACCACGATCACCCAGCTCGCGCTGGCCACCGGCATCCCGAAGTCGACCGTCTCACGGCTGGTCGGCGACCTCGTCCGGCGGCGCTATCTCATGCGCACCGACGACGGCGTCACGATCGGCCTGCGGCTCTTCGAGCTGGGCTCTCGCGCCAGCACGCCTCGCCGGCTCACCGCGGCAGCGCTCCCGGTGCTCGCCGAGCTCTACAACGCCACCGGCGAGCATCTCAATGTCGCGGTCCAGGAGGGCCGCGACATGCTCTCGGTGATCTCCGTCCGTGGGCGACTGCGGCCGGTGCCGTCCCGTGCGGGCGTTCGCGTGCCGTCGGCGACCACCGCGCTGGGCAAGGCGGTGCTCGCGTTCACCGTCGACGAGGGCGTCCTCTGCAGCGTGATCACCGGGCTCGATGCGAGCCGGCGGCACGCCCTCGAGAAAGAGCTCGACGCCGTGCGCACGGAGTCCGTCGCCATCGACCGCTGCGAGACCTTCCCCGGGGTCGTCGGCGTCGCCAGTCCTGTGCTCTCGCCGGAGCGCCTGCCCCTGGCGGCCATCTCGGTCGCGGGTCCCGTGGCGGACATGGACCCGAAGCGGATCGCGCCCCTCGTGCGACACGCCGCCCTGGCCCTCACCCATCGGCTTGCACTGCAGGTGGCGTGAGGCATGTCCGCCGTGAGTCATGTCCACCGTCCCCGGTGACGCGGTCGGCGTCCTCGACCGCATGACCTGCATCCTCGAGGCGTTCGACGGGGACGACCGGGGGATGGGCATCTCCGAGCTCGCACTGCGTGCAGGCCTTCCGAAGTCGACCGTCTCGCGGCTGGTCGCGACCCTGGTGCGCCAGCGGTATCTCGAGCGCGACGGAAAGCTGATCCACCTGGGCCTGCGGCTCTTCGAGCTCGGACAGCTCGCCGAGCAGCCCCGCGAGCTCAGGATCGCCGCGCTCCCGGTCATGGCCGACCTTCGCAACCAGACCGGCGAGAACGTGCACCTGGCCATCCGCGACGGAGGCGAGGTGGTGTGCATCGCGGTCATGCGCGGCCGGTCGGCAGGGCTGTCGACCGTTCGCACCGGCGGGAGGCTGCCCCTGCACGCCACGGCGCTGGGCAAGGCGGTGCTCGCCCACGACTCGCCTTCGGGCATCGACGACGTGCTCTCGGCGGGGCTGGCGGCGTGGACGGCGCAGACGATCACCGATCCGGCGGCGCTGCGGCGTCAGCTCGCCGGCATCCGGGGCGGTGGGCTCGCCGTCGAGGCGGGGGAGTTCGCCACCGGTGTCTCGTGCACCGCGATCGCGGTGTTCGCGCCCGGGGGCCGGCTGGCGGGGGCCGTGTCGGTATCGGGGCACCAGGCCGACCTCGACGCGGACCGTGTCGCGCAGGCGCTGCGGGCGGCTGCGCTGACGCTCGCACGCCGCCTGGCGGCGCTCAGAGCCCCCTCGGACTGACTCCGGCCATCGGGCGTGTCAGTCCGCGCTGCGATCGGTCATCGTGGCGACCACCATGTCGCCGATCAGGCGACGATGGGAGTCCTGCAACCCCGGAGCGAGCATGTCGCGGTCGAAGATGGCGGCGAAGGTGTGGCGGTTGGCCACGTGGAAGCAGGCGTACGCGCTGATCATCATGTGGACGTCCACCGCGTCGACGTCGTCGCGGAACATCCCGGCGCGGACGCCCCGGTTGATGACGTCCTCGAGGAGCGTGATGGCGGTGGCGTTCTCGCGCAGGATCGTCTCGGACTGACGCAGATGCTCGGCGCGGTGGATGTTCTCGATGCTGACGAGCTGGATGAACGCCTCGTGCGTCGTGTGGTGCGCGTAGGTGGCCTCGGCGATGGTGCGCAGCGCCGCATCGGGCGCCAGTTCACCGATATGGATGCCGCGCTCGACCTGTCGGATCTGCGCGTACACCCGCTCCAGCACCGCGAGGTAGAGGCCCTCCTTCGAGCCGAAGTAGTAGTAGATCATGCGCTTCGTCGTGCGCGTGCGAGCGGCGATCTCGTCGACCCGGGCACCGGCATAGCCGTTGGCGGCGAACTCGGCGGTGGCGACCTTGATGATGTCGCCCTGCGTGCGCACGGCGCGCTCAGTCGCAGCTCCCTCGCGCGCCTCGCTGCGCTGATCGCTCATCGACCGCCCTTCCCCGTGGCCGAGCGCTCCTCGTCGCTGATGAGCTCACGGAAGTGCCGCTGCATCCTGTCACGATCAGGCCGGATGCCCGTGATGATCTGGAGACTAGCGCATGCCTGACCGACCGCCATCAACCCGCCGTCCAGCACGGGGTGCCCTCGCCGGGCGGCCTGCCGGATGAGCTGGGTCTCGAGCGGGCGATAGACGACGTCCGAGACCCACGCTTGCTGCTGGAGCAGATCCAGCTCGAACGCGACTCCCGGGTGGTGGAGCATTCCCATCGGCGTCGCGTGGACGATGCCGCTCGCGCCGGCGATGGCGCGCGCGAGCTCTTCAGGTGACAGCGTGGCGATGGTCTGCTCCGGGAAGTGGGTGCGCATGCGTGCGGCAAGCTCCGCGGCGC
The DNA here is from genome assembly GCF_010634855.1 of Microbacterium sp. B35-30. Taxonomy (GTDB): domain Bacteria; phylum Actinomycetota; class Actinomycetes; order Actinomycetales; family Microbacteriaceae; genus Microbacterium. The sequence goes on from NZ_MWLQ01000020.1 coordinate 21,351, forward strand.
GCAGCGGCTCGGCGTCGAAGAGGTCGAGCCGTCGCGTCCCCTGCGTCAGCAGCGCGTACGCGGTCGCGGCGCCGGCGCCGCCGCATCCGATCTGGACGACCCGCTCGAAGGATGCCTCAGGCAGCCCCGTCACGAGGGCGTCGCGGTAGCCCATCCAATCCGTGTTGTAGCCGCGCAGGCGTCCGCCGTCGAACACCACGAGGTTCACGGCGCGCAGCTGCGCGGCATCCGTGTCCAGCTCGTCGACGAGGTCGAGAACGAGTTGCTTGCACGGATGCGTGATGTTCATCGCGGCGAAGCCCGCGGACTGCGCGTCGGCGAGGATCGCGCCGACGTCCGCCGCGGGACGGCGGAGCTCGATGAGGTCGAAGATGCGGTACTCGTAGTCCAGCCCGAGGGCGCGGGCCTCGGCTTCGTGCATGGCCGGCGTCAGTGATGCGGTGATCCCCTCGCCGACCAGGCCGACGAGGTACCGGTCGCGGGGCCGTTCGGAAGTCGATTCGGCGGCGACGGGCCGGGTCACGCCAGCACTCCCTCGAGGGCGCGGCGGTGCTGGTACTGCGCCGCGAGCCGCACCGGGGCATTGAGCGCGCCGTAGCCGGCGTAAGCGCCCCGCCGCTCGACGACCTCGAGGAAGACGGTCCCGATCGGATGCGTGTAGAAGTGCAGGAACTCTCCGGACTCGTCTCGGTCGTACATCACGTTCAACTGCCGGAGCTCCTCCAGGAGTTCAGGCTCGATCTGGTACCGCGCCTCGATGTCGTCGTAGTAGTTCGAAGGGATGTCGAGGGGCCGGAAGCCTCGCTCGCGGGCCGCGCGAGCCAATCCCAGCACGTCGGTCGTCGCGAAGGCGATGTGCTGCGGCAGGATCGCGTCGTCACGGGCGCCCGAGGGCACGAGGTTGAGGGCGATCCTCACGACGCCGTCGGCGCTGCTGAGCACCTGGCTCCGCACCAGGCCCACCGGGGCCGCCACCTCGACCGATGCCTCGGCGTGGAGATCCAGCACCGAATGGAAGAACAGCACCGCGGCATCGAAGTGCTGCCAGGGCTGAGCGAGGTTGAGGTGGTCGACGCGTTCGATCATGCCCGCGTCCTCTTCCGCGGGGGTGCCGAACTCGCTCACCCACCTCGGCTCCGCTCCCTGTCCGGCGCCGAAGAACACCTCCGAGCCGTCAGGGGCGCTCACCCCGACGAGCCGCTCGTCGCCCTCGTGCTCGGCCCGTGGCACTTCCGGGGCGAACAGGCCCGTCGCCCGGCGCAGGGCGAGCGGGGGGTCGTCGACCGACAGGCCGATGCCCGCGACGGTCGGCTGGGGGTGCTCCGAGTCCGGAGCGCCCAGCACGACCCGTGCGGCACCGTGGGACCACAGCTCGACGCTCTTGGTGCGGTGCGGCCCATGCGAGCGGAAGCCGAGTTGCGCCAGCAGCCGTCGGAGCTCGGACACCTCTCCGGTGCGCAGTTCCACGTAGTTGACGTCGGTGGGCGCCGCCACCTGGGGGAGGAGCGCGGTCGACATGCGCGCGGCGCGGCCCCCGGCACGAACGCCCAGGGCTGCGGCCGTCTCGTGCTCGAGCCACCGGAGCGAGCGTCGCGCGTCGATCGCGGTGGCGAGCGGGTCCGCCTGGCGGAAGGTGTCGTTGAAGATCTCCAGCGAGACCGGGCCGTCGTATCCCGTGCGCACCAGGTGCGCCATGAACGTGCCGAGGTCGAAGCCGCCCTCGCCGGGGAAGAGGCGGTGGTGCCGGCTCCACGAGAGCACATCCAGCGAGAGCAGCGGGGCATCCGCCATCTGGACGAAGAAGATCCGGTCGGCGGGGATGGTCTCGATCGCCTCGGGGTTGTGGCCTTTCGAGAGGATGTGGAAGCTGTCGAGGCAGAGCCCGATGCGGGGATGATCGGCCAGCCGGACGATGCGTGCGGCAGCTTCGTAGCTGTCCACGAACCGGCCCCAGGCAAGCGCCTCATACGCGACTCGCACGCCGAACTGCTCGGCGACGCCGCCGAGCTGCCGCAGCTGAGTCGCGGCCAGCTGCTCGTCGCCGCTGCGCGCGGTGGCGACGTTGCTGCAGAGCAGCATGGTCTGGATGCCCAGGCGATTCATGAGGGCGAACTTCGCCGCGGCGCGGCGCAGATTCTGGTCGAGCAGCTCCGGCCCGACCCCCTCGAAATCCCGGAAGGGCTGGTAGAGATCGAGTGTCAGACCGAGGTCGGCGGCGCGATCGCGGATGGCTTCCGGTGAGCGGGGCGACGCGATGAGGTCGGGCTCGAAGATCTCGACTCCCTCGAACCCGGCCGCGCTCGCGGCGACGAGTTTCTCATCGAGCGTTCCGCTCAGGCAGACCGTGGCGATCGACGTGCGCATGGCACCTCCCTGCGGCCACCGGCGCTGGTGTCCGCATGATTCTGTCTAGAGCATTGCATGGTTGTGTACTAACTAGTACGTTCGAAAGCCGAAGGGTGATCGACGACGATTCAACCTGCTGGGAGAGGACACTCGATGATGAGTCTCGCCGAATGGAACACGACTCCCGCCGGACGGCGCGCGCCTGTCTCTGTGCTCGACCGGATCTTCTCCATCCTCGATGCCGTGAAGGAGTCCGACGGATCGATCACGATCACTGACATCGCCGCCCGGACCGCCCTGCCCAAGTCCACCGTCTCGCGGCTCGTCACCGAGCTGACGGGGCAGCGGTACCTGGAGCGCACCGAGGAGGGCGTCGCACTCGGACTGCGCCTCTTCGAACTCGGCGCTCGCGCCAGCCTGCCCCGCCGGCTGGTGGCCGCCGCTGCCCCCGTCCTGCGGAATCTGCGCGACGTCACCGGCGAACGCGTGGGGCTCTGGGTGCAGCAGGGTACCGACATGGTGTCGATCGCCGCCGTCGCCGGGCGCCTGCCCATGCTGCCGACCCGGGCCGGAATGCGATCCCCGGCGCTGACGACCGCCAGCGGCAAGGCCTACCTGGCGTTCTGCGCCGATCCCGCCGTGGTCGAGCGGATCAGCGCGCCGCTCGTCGAGGACGACGCCGACCACTTCCGGGAAGAGCTCGCCCACGTGCGCGATGCAGCGGTGGCCCTCGACATCGAGGCGTCGTACCCCGGCATACTCGCGGTTGCGAGCCCCGTGCTCTCCGGCGACCGCGTCGTGATCGGAGCCATCTCCATCGCCGGTCCGAGTGGCGCGATGGATCCGGAGCGGGCCTCGCCGCTGGTGCGCGCCGCCGGCAGCACGGTCACCCGCCGGCTGGCGGCGGCGTAAGGGCCATGCGCACCGCGAACTGGACCGATTCGGTCAGCGTGCTGGACCGCGTGACCGCGGTCTTCGACGCCTTCGGCGACGACGATCACGGGCTCGGCGTCTCGGAGCTGGCCCGGCGGGCGAACCTCCCCAAATCGACGGTGTCACGGATCGCTGCCGACCTCGTGGCCCAGCGATTCCTCGATCGCGACGGCGAGCTGCTCCATCTCGGCGTTCGTCTCTTCGAACTCGGACAGACGGTGCCGCAGCCGCGCATGCTCCGCCAGCTCGCGCTCCCGGTGATGAGGGAGCTGGAGGACGTCACGGCGCAGACCGTGCAGCTGGCGGTGCTCGACGGGTCCGACATCGTCCTCATCGCCATGCTGCGGCAGCCGTCCACCGGCCCCTCTCCCGCGCCGTCGCCGGCTCGGATCGGCGGACGTGAGCCTGCGCACGCGACGGCGCTCGGAAAGTGCATCCTCGCGTTCTCTCCTCCGGAGGTGGTGACGCGCCTCGCGGCCGGCGGGTGGGAGCGACGGACGCCGCACACGATCGTCGAGCAGGCGGCGCTCGTGCGCGAGCTCGCGGATGTCCGTCGCAGCGGCGTGGCGACCGAGCACGAGGAGTGCGCGCTGGGCACCGTCGCCGTCGCGAGCCCGATCCTCGTTCCGGGTGAGGCGCCGACCGCGGCGATCTGCGTGGCCGGACCCGCCGCCGCGCTGCAGCCCGACCGGGTCGCCGCCGCGGTACGCGCCGCGGCCGTCACCCTGAGCCGCCGGCTGACTGCCGAGCGGGGCCACTGAACGCGGACCGCGCCCGCACGACCGCACAGCGCAAGCGAGGCCGCACAGCGCAAGCGAAAGGGTGGGTGCGCGTGCGCACCCACCCCTCCTTGTCGCAGTGGTCAGCCGGCCATCTCGCGGATGGCCTCGTAGGCCTCCAGGCTCTCGCCGGTGAAGTACCCCTTGAAGTAGTCCTCCGACTTGCTGATGAAGGCATCCATGTCGATGTCCTCCGTCTCGATGACCGTCATCGCGTCGTTGGCGCGGTACTCGTCGAGGATCTCCTCGGTCGCCTCGTCGACGCAGGCGGCGTTCTCGGGGCGGATCTCATGGATGGTCTCCTCGAGCAGCGCGGTCTGCTCGTCGCTCATCTTCTCGTACGTCTTGTCGCTGACGAGGATCCAGTGGATGCCGACGTTGTGGTTGTTCAGCACCGCGACGTTGAGGATCTCGTCGTAGCTGGACGACCGCGTCGCGACGATCGGGTTCTCCTGACCGACGGCGATGCCCTGCTGCAGCGCGGAGTAGACCTCCTCCACGGCGACCGACACCGGGCTGGTGACACCCAGCGCCTCGGCGTTCGCGAGGAACTGCGGCGAGTTCGGGAAGCGGATCGGCACGCCGTCGAGGTCGTCGGGGCTCGTCACCTCGACGTCCTTCGTGGTGAAGGTGCGGGAGCCGAAGAACCAGCCGTCGACGATGTTGACGCCCGTCGACTCGTGGAACGACGTGAACAAGTCCTCCGAGCCTTCGTCGATCCACTGGAACGCGTGGTCGACGTCGTCGAAGGCGTAGGTCGCGTCGACGACGCCGATCGGCTCGAACGTCGAGCTCAGCGCCGATGCGCCTTGCAGGTCGATGTCGATGTCTCCGGCCTGGACCAGCGGGAAGCGGTCGGCGTCGGGGCCGAGCTGGCTCGCGGGGTACAGGTCGACGGTGAAGCCGATGTCTGCCTCTTCGAGCCGTTCCTTGAGCAGTTCGACGCCGCAGTAGTAGTTCGGCGTCTCCTCGTTCTGGCTCGTCGCGACCGTGAGCGTGACGGGTTCGTTCTCCGCCGCGGACTCCGTGTCCGTGCCCTCGGGTGTGCCGCCGCCGGCGCAGCCGGCGGCGACGAGAGCGGTTGCTGCGAGCGCTGTCGCGGCGAAAATGCCGCGGCGCTTCGAGCGGGCTGTGCTCATGGGACTCTCCTCTGGTGTGCGCACGTCGTCGTGCGGGTTCTGACGTGTCATTCGATAGCCGGTGCGTGACGTGCCGTCGACTTGCTCGCGCTGCGCGCTCCCCGTCGACCACGCCGTCACGTGCGGCCCGGTGGCAGTGCTGACTCTTACGGACTTCGATCGGCCGGCAAAGCGATGTCCCGGCGAATGGAACATGAGGTCGGAGCGCCCAGCGGGAGGCCTCACCGCTGAATGGAACGATCCGCCCACGTCGGCCCATCGTGCCATACGCTCGTGGCCGACTCTCGCCGCGACCACCATGCAGGGAGGCGCCGTGACCGGATCCGCACCGTCACCGGTTCGCATGGGCATGGTCGGCGCCGGGTTCATGGGGCGCCAGCACATCGACTTCATCCGCGCCGCGCGGGGGGCGGTATTGACGGCGGTCGCCGACCCTGCTGCGAACCCGGCGGAGTTCGAGTGCCCCACGTACCCGTCGACGGCACAGATGCTGGATGCCGAGCAACTCGACGCGGTCATCATCGTCAACCCCAACGCGCTGCATGTCGAGACCGCCGTCGAATGCCTACAGGCCGGTGTAGCGGTGCTCCTCGAGAAGCCGGTCGCCACTTCGTACGCCCAGTCACGGCGGCTGGTGGAGGCCGTCGAACGCCTGTACGGACGACTGCTCGTCGGGCATCACCGGCGACATCACCCGGCGATCGCCCGGGCGCGATCCGCGATCCGCGGCGGTGAGCTCGGCCAGGTCGTCGCCGTGAACGGCATGTGGTCCGCGCGCAAGGAGCCCGAGTACTTCACCGAGGCGCCGTGGCACAGCGAGCCGGGGGCGGGCGTCACCCTCATCAACGCCGTGCACGATCTGGACCTCCTCCGGCACCTGTGCGGGGAGGTCGCCGAGATCCAGGCGATCCAGGGTTCGAACGTCCGCGGGCTCGACGTCGAGGACACCGTCTCGATGAGCCTCAGGTTCGAGAGCGGTGCCCTGGGAAGCCTGATCGCCTCGGACGCCGGCGTCTCGCCGTGGGGCTGGGACCAGGCCACGGAGGAGTCGCTCGCCTTCCCGTTCCTGCCCGACGAGGTCGCCTACCGCATCGTCGGCACACGGGCGGCACTGTCGGTGCCGAACCTCGCGATGTACGCCTATGCACCGTCGGTGCCGGCGGACTGGCACTCGCCGCTTTCGCGCACCTACCTTCCCTACGCGCCGCGCGGATCCTTCCCCGCTCAGCTCGACCACTTCGTCGAGGTCGCACGGGGCACGGCCGCACCCCTGGTGTCGGCGGACGACGCGTCCCGCACCCTCGCGCTGGTCGAGGCGGCGTCGCTCGCCGCGCGCACCGGTCGAACCGTGGACGTCGCACGCTTCAGCGCCGATGCGCAGGCAGAGGCGGAGGCGGACGGATGACGGCACCGCACGGGCGCCGGTTCGACGCGATCGTCGTCGGAGGAGGCCTCGCCGGTCTGGCGGCGACGCACCGCCTGGCCGCGGCCGGACTGCACGTCGCGCTCGTCGAGAAGCGGGACCGGCTCGGGGGCAGCTCCGCGATGAGCGGCGGATGGTTCGCGCTGTCGGGCACGCCGGTCCAGCGGCGAGCTGCCGTCGAGGACTCCGACGACGTCTTCCTGGCAGACATGCTGGAGACCGGCGGCGGCTTCGCCGACCCGTCTCTGCTGCGGGCGCTCGTCGCCCATCAGGCGCACGCGGTGGCGGCGATCGACCGGGCGGACGCGTGGACGGACGAACTCAAGGTCAGCGCCGGCATGACGATCGCACGCGCGCACCTGATCCGCATCCGCGGCCTGCTCGCGTCGCTCGAGCGCGAAGCCGTCGCCGCGGGGGCGTCGATCGTCCTGGGCCGGCCGGCCGAGGCGCTGATCACGGAGGACAGGTGGGTCATCGGCATCCGGTCGGGAGAGGAGGTGCTCGCCGCGGATGCGGGCATCGTCCTCACCACCGGTGGATTCTCGCGCTCGCGCGAGCTGCTCGACCTGTTCGTGCCCGATCAGGCGCCTGCCATGCCGTACGGCGGCGTGGGCAGTACCGGCGACGGGCTTCGCATGGCATGGATGCTGGGCGCCGGCCTCGCCGACGTCGGCCACGTCGCAGGAACCTACGGCCAGCACGCCGAGGCGACCGACGCCGAGCACGAACTCCTGACCGCGAACTACCTCGGTGCGATCCTCGTGAACGCGCTCGGCGCACGCTTCACCGACGAGTCCGAGTCGTACAAAGTGCTCGGCTCCGCGGTGCTGAGCCAGCCCGGCCGGATGGCGTTCCAGATCTTCGACTCCCGGGTGCGTGCCCTGTCGAAGCCGGGCGTGCCCCTGTCGGACATGGAGCGGATCGAAGAGCTCGGCCATCTCGTCGGCGCACCGACGCTCACCCAGCTCGGACGCCGGCTCGGGCTGCCGACCGGCGCGCTCGAAGGCACCGTCGATCAGTACAACGAGACCGTGGCCGGCCGGGTTGCGGATGCCTTCGGCCGGACCGGCCTCGTGAACGGCGTCGGAGCGCTGCTGCCGGTCGCCCGAGCGCCCTTCTACGCGTACCCCGCCGTGACGGCCATGACCTCGACGTACGGAGGTCTCCGCGTCGCGCCCGACGCCTCGGTGGCGCGGGTCGACGGCAGCCGGATCGAGGGCCTCTACGCCGCCGGCGAGGTCGTCGGCGGATTCCACGGCGCGTCGTACATGACGGGGACGGCGCTCACGAAGGCTCTCGTATTCGGCGTCGTGGCTGCCGACATGATCGCGGGCGGCACGCGCGCCTGACGCCGGAAAGTTCAGCCGGTCAGCCGGTCGGCGGCCCGGATCGCCAGCTCGTAGCCGTACACGCCCGCACCGGCGATCACCGTTCGCGCGACCTTCGACGTGATCGAGTGACGATGGTCGGCGTCGCGGGCGTGGATGTTCGTGATGTGCACTTCGACGACGGGGGTGGAGAGCATGTGCAGCGCGTCGAGCAGCGACACCGAGCCGAAGCTGAGCCCCGCCGGATTGATCACGACGGTCGCCTGCTGGCGGAAGGCCTCGTGCACCCACTCGATGAGCTCGTGCTCGGCGTTCGACTGCGCGAAGAAGAGCTCGAACCCGAGCTCATCGGCGACGCGCTCGCAGTCCGCGCGTACCTCGTCGAGGGTCTTGGTGCCGTAGAGCTCCGGCTCGCGGACGCCGAGCATGTTGAGGTTCGGGCCGTTCAGCACGAAGAGCTTTCTCGTCATGGAGGACTCCTTCCGTCCCGCGGGGCCCCCCGATGCCCCCGCGTGGTCGTCGCGGGGGCATCGGGAGCCGGGCTTCTACAGGCCGAGCAGCGTCGGCAGGAACGTGACGATCACGGGGAACAGCGTCAGCAGCAGCAGGACCGTTCCCAGCGGGATCAGGAACGGCAGGATACCGCGGAACAGCTCGCCCATAGGCCTGCGCGTGATCGACCCGACGACGAAGAGCACCGCACCCACCGGTGGAGTCAGCGAGCCGATCATGAGGTTGAGGATCATCAGCACACCCAGCTGCACCGGGTCGATTCCGAACTGGGCGACGATCGGCATCAGGATCGGCACGAGCACGAGGATCACCGGCGGCGCCTCGAGCGGGATGCCGAGCAGGATCAGCAGCACGTTGAGCATCAGCAGGAACACGATCGGGTTGTCGGTGAGTCCCGTGAGCCACTCGCCCAGCGCCCGCGACACCTGCTCGCGCGCCAGCACCTGGCCCATGAGATTGGACGCGCCGAGGATGAGGAGGATGCCGCCGGAGATGACGACCGTCTCCTTCGCCGACTTCCAGAACACCCGCCACGTCAACGTGCGGTAGATCACGCCGAGGAGCAGCATGTACACCGCGGCGATGCCGGCGCTCTCGGTCGCAGTGAAGAAGCCGCTGAAGATGCCGCCGAGGATGATCACCGGCAGCAGTGCGGGCCCGATGACGCGCGCGGCAGCCTTGCCCAGCATCCGCCCGTCGAACGGCCGGCCCACGGCGACTTCCGGGTGCCGCCGCACCCAGAAGAAGATGTAAGCGGCCAGGCCGACCGCCATGAGCATGGCAGGGATGATGGAGCCCGCGAACAGCGCCCCCGTGGAGATCGACGCGGTCGCGGCGAAGAGGACGGCAGGGATGCTCGGCGGCATGACGGTGCTCATCAGCGAGCCCGACGCCGTGAGCCCTGCGGAGAACCCGTACGGATAGCCGGCCTTGAGCATCTGGGGGATCTGCACCTTGCTCGTCGAGGCGGCGTCGGCGAGAGCGGAGCCGCTGATCCACGAGAAGCCGATCGCGGTGCCCAGGTTCACATAGGCGAGGTTGCCGGGCAGACGCGGCAGGAGTGCCCGCGCGAAGTCATACAGGCGCGTCGCGATGCCGAGGTTGTTGGCGACGGTGCCGACGAAGATGAACAGCGGCACGGCGAGCAGCGGGAAGCTGTTGATGCCGTTCACGATCGACGAGATCGCGTACCCGGCAGACAGTCCCTGGCTGTAGAAGTAGAGCATGCTCGACGCGATCATCGCGAAGGCGACCGGCACGCGCAGCAGCAGGAAGACGACGAACAGCAGGATGTAGAGCCAGAGGTCCACGATCAGCCCTCCATCTCGCCGATGTCGAGCTTGCGCTCGGGGCGGTTCGCATAGGGGATCTTGAACGACGAGTGGATCGCTGCGGAGACGAAGCCGACGAGCGCGAAGATGTACAGCACGCCGAGCGGCACGTGCATCGCGGCACTGAGCCGGCCCCATTCGATGTCGATCTTCACCCAGGCCTCGTAGGCGAGGGCGAGGCTGGTGACGACCATGATGACCGCTGAGATGACGCGCAGCGCGACGAAGAGCCGGGTCCCGGCGAGCATCTCGTCGAACATCTCGAGCACGATGTGGCCGTTGCGTCCCACGAGGTAGCCGGTGGTGATGAATGTCAGCGCGATCATCGACAGCAGGGCCAGCTCGCCGGCGCCGACCCAGCTGACGGCGGGGAAGTACCGGCCGAGCACCTGGTACATGACGCCGAAGATGATGAAGGCGAACAGGGTGACGCCGATCGTGATCTCGATGCCCGAGAGCACGCGGATGAACACCGGGTCGGGCGGGACGCCCTGGTTGAGCTTCGGTGTCGTGTAGTAGGTGTTGGTGTGCGGGTAGATCGACTCGCCCACCCCCGGCTCGTGCGAGGCTTCCGCAGCCTTCTCGGGCTCGGTGCGGCCGCTCTCCTCGGGTTCGGGCCCCGGGTCCTTGTCGGTCATGGCGCCACCGCCAGGGTGTCAGGGTGCATTGCCAACCTCTCTGTTGATGCGGGGCCGCGCGCGCATCGCCGCCCCTGCGACTCTGGTCTGCGGGCGGGTGCGTGCAAAGAAGAGTTTCGCCGAATGGGACACCGGCCGCACGCGCCGATCCGCCCCCGTCGTGCGTGACGGGGACGGATCGGGGTGCCGGGTCGGCGGGGGTGGGTCAGCCGCTACTTGACGACGGTGACCGTCGCGGTGGACGAGAGCTGCTCCTGGACCCCCGCGGCGTTGAGGACGTTCGCCCTCACGGTCAATGTCACCTCCCCGGTGGGCACGTTGTGGTCGACCGCGTCGGCGTCGAACCGGACGATGATCCGGTTCTTGTTCGCCGTGACGTCCGACGCCTCGATCGGCGATGACGTCAGCGGGGCGATCAGCACCGCACCGCCGTCGTACGTGTAGCCGGCCGGCAGCTCGAAGTGCGCTGAGACCTGGCCCTCGACCCCGGTGAACAGCCCGGTCTCCGAGCCGAGCTGCAGCTTGCCCGGCGTGAACTTCAGCGCACCCGGCTGATCCTGCGGCACGAGGTACACCTCGATCTTGCCGGTCGGGCGCGGGTCGGTGCAGTCGTTGAAGAAGTACTCACCGGCACGGTCGAACGTGTGCTGATAGGTCTCTCCGGGCTGCAGCTTCGCGTTGAACTCGCCCTCGAAGAACTGCGTGGCGCAGTGCGGCTTCTGGTTGGGGAAGTTCGGGAACGTCTCGGCCCCGGGGTTGCGGAAGGTCACGGTCGTGCCGACCGGGACCCGCAGGTGGGTCGGCTGCATGCCGTTCGTCGACACGCTGTCGCGTGCGGCAGCCGTGTCGGCTGTGCGGCTCGACCGCGCCAGCAGCACGGTGTTGCCCACCGTCGAGCCCTCGACGGCAGTACCGCCCACGGGCCGGCGGATGGTCAGCGGCGCCGTGTCGGGCCCCTCCTGGCTTCCGGACTCCGTCGTGTACTCGCCACCGAGCTTGAAGGCCCAGAGCGAGTCGCCCTGCGTCACCGATCCCCCGTAGGGGTTGGTCGAGCCCGCCGCGAACACGGCGACGTACTGCTCGCCGTCGACCTCATAGGTGACCGGCGCCGCCGCGATGCCGGACCCCGTCTGGAAGTCCCAGAGCACGTCGCCCGTGACGGCGTCCATCGCCAGCACCCTGCCGTCGATCTGGCCGACGAACAGCAGATCGGATGCCGTGGTCAGGGGTCCCTGACCATGCGACATGTCGGTGCCCAGGTGGTTCTGCCACGCGACCTCACCGGTCGAGGCGTCGTACGCCAGGATGCCGCCGGTCTGGTACTGCCCGATGGCGCGCAGTCCGTTGGCCGAGGCGCCGTTGTAGTGCGCGACCGGGTTGGTGCCGTACGGGTAGTAGACGAGGTTCGTGCTGTGGCTGTACGAGTGGTTCGACCAGTCGGCACCGCCGTTCTGGCTGGTGGTCGAGAGGACCGGCGCGTCCCACTGCGGGTCGTACATGCAGCCCAGACGGTGGTCGGCCGGATAGCCCTCGGGATACGTCAGGAAGGGCTCGTCGGCCGCGACATAGCTGTCGGGGTTGAAGACGAGGTTGCCCTCGGCATCCGGCTGGTAGCCGTTGTAGTTGGGCACCGCACGCCAGGGGTCGCCCGGGATGTTCGCCGGATCCAGCTTCTCCCAGACGACGCACTCCGGCAGCAGCCGGGTGGCGGGGAACGGCTGGGTCGGGGAGTGACTCTGCCGCGAGTCCGTGATCATCGGCTTCTCGGTCACCGGCAGCACCGGCTCGCCGTCGGTGCGATCCAGCACGAACTGGTGGCCCGACTTGCTGCCGTAGAAGACGACCTTCCGCTCCTCGCCGTCCACCGTGATGTCGGCCAGTGTCGGCGGGTGGACGTTGTCCATGTCCCACACGTCGTGATGGATCGACTGGTAGTGCCACTTGTAGGCGCCGGTTGCGGCATCCACCGCCACGATCGTGCTCGAGAACAGGTTGTCACCCGGCCGGAGCGACCCGTCCTGCGACGTGTTGCAGCTGCGGGCGTTGCCGAAGGTCATGTAGTACATGCCCAGCTCGGGGTCGACCGCGCCGTGCATCCACGATGTCGCGCCGCCCTCCTCGGAGCAGTCGGTGCCGTCCGGGAGCACCGGCCCCCACGTCTCGGACGGGTCGAACGTGATGCCGTCCACGCCGGTGTACTGCTCGCCGCGCGGCGGTCCGCCGAAGAAGTGCCACCGGTACGATCCGTCGCTCGCATCCAGTGCGACGACGGCGCCGCGGTCGCCGTCCGCGGCGTGCGCGTAGACGATGCCGTCGTAGTAGACGGTCGCGACCTTGCCGACGCGTCCGAGATCCTCACCGTCCGCGCCGGTCGGCTGCGCCGCCCACACCTCTGCGCCGGTGGCCTGGTCCAGCGCGACGACGCGGTTGCCGCCCGCCAGCGTGAAGATCTTGCCGTCACCGGCCGAGACGCCGCGGCGCGTGCCCGACAGCCCGTAGACGGTGTTCTCCCACTTCCAGACGGGCTCGCCGCTCGCACCGTCGACCGCGATCACCCCGCCGCTCGGGGTGTCGAGGTAGATGACGCCGTCGACGACGATCGGGGTGGTCTGCTGCCCGGTGTCGTCGCTGGCCGGCGCGACCGCCGACACGTGCGTGCGCCAGGTCGGCGCGAGCTCTCCGAGGTTCTCCCGCGTGATCTGCGTGAGGCCGGAGTAGTGCTGGTTGCCGAGGTTGCCCCCGACCGTGGGCATGTCGGCACCGGTGGGCTCGACACCTGTCAGCCCTGCCGGCGGGACCGGCTCGGCCGGTCTGGTCAGTCCGTAGGCGGGTGAGGCCGCGACCGCGAGCACTGCCACCAGTGCCCCGATTCCCGCAGCTGCCACCCTCGTGGTCAGTCGTTTGCGCATCCCTTGCTCCTTGATCGTCTTCGATCCGGCGCCGGGTGGCACGTGCCCGCCGGCGCCCCTGTGGGGAATGCCGTCCGGCTGCCGACCCTGGGGGATCGGCCGCACCGGCCGGCGCTCGGACGCTAAACCCCGGGCCGAGGAGGCGGCAACCGTGCGACCCATCGAGTGGTACAACCCCCGGCTCCGGCTCGGGTACGAGGCCTCCGCAGCCGAGGGCTTTCTGCCCAGTGGGACACTCGTTGTCTGCGGCGGCGCCCTCTGCGTACCATGCGGCGGTCGGCATCAATGCCCATGGACGGAGTCGTCATGGCCGCTTCAGCAGCATCCACCCCCCTGTCAACCGCGCAGCAGGAAGAGCTCGACGCGGTCTTCGACCGGGCGCGGGCGGCACTCGCCGTCATCGAGACCTACGATCAGGATCGCGTCGATCGCCTGATCCGTGCCGTCGCGTGGGCGGTGGCGAATCGCTCGTCGTTCCATCGGCTGGTGGGGATGGGCATCGAGGAGTCCGGCCTCGGCGACTTCGACAGCCGCATGAACAAGCGGATGAAGATCCGCGGCGTCCTTCGCGACGCGTTGCGCAGTCCCTCGGTGGGCATCATCGAGGAGGACCGCGAGAAGGGGCTCGTCAAGTACGGCAAGCCGGTCGGCGTGATCGGCTGCGTCGTCCCGACGACGAACCCCGACCTCACGCCCGCCGGCAACGCGATCTATGCGATCAAGGCGCGCGACGTCGTGGTGTTCTCGCCGCACCCGCGTTCGAAGCACACGACGTTCGAGACGGTCCGGCTGATGCGCGAGGCGCTCGAGGCGGAGGGTGCTCCCGCCGACATCCTGCAGTGCATCACACTGCCGAGCCTCGCCGCCTCGCAGGAGATCATGCGCCGCTCCGACCTCGTCATCGCCACCGGCGGCCAGGGACTCGTCCGCGCGGCGTACAGTTCGGGAACCCCGGCGTACGGCGTGGGCGCGGGCAACGCGACCGAGTTCGTCGACGAGACCGCCGACCTCCGCGAGACCGCGCGCAACTGCATGCTCTCGAAGACCTCGGACTTCGGCTCGGGCTGTTCCGCCGACGGCAACGTGCTGGTGCCCGCGTCCCGGTACCGCGAGATGATCGAGGCGCTCCAGGCCGAAGGCGGGTATCTTGCGACCGCCGGGCAGCGGGCCGCACTGCAGGCTGTGATGTGGGGTGCCGAGGGCCACCGGCTCGCCGACACGGTGGCGATCTCGCCTCAGCAGCTCGCGCGGGCCGCGGGATTCGACATCCCGTCGGAGAGCCGGTTCATCGTGGTCGAGGGAGACGGGATCGCCGAGGACCGGCAGTTCTGCAAGGAGAAGCTGACCACCCTGATGGCGGTCCACGCGTACGAGGGCGGCTTCGAGGACGGCGTCGAGCTCGCGAAGCGGCTCTACGAGATCGGCGGCAAGGGCCACTCGTGCGGCATCGCGTCGACCGACGATGCGCACATCGACTACTTCGCACGGCACATGCCCGTCTCGCGCATCATGGTGCGGCAGCCGAATTCGAAGGCGAACGCCGGGTCGTTCACGAACGGGATGCCGATGACCTCGTCGATGGGATGCGGCACCTGGGGCGGCAACATCACGTCCGAGAACGTGTCGCTGCGTCACTACCTGAACACGACGTGGGTCTCGCGCACGATCGCGGAGGACCGGCCCACCGACGAGGAGCTGTTCGGCGAGTTCTACGACCCCGCACTGGAATCGGCCGAGGCTGCGGCGGCCACGCCATGAGCTCCGCCGAAGACCGCGGCCCCGAGAGCGGGATGTCGGCCGAGGAGCTCGTGGACGAGGCGCGGCGATGGTGGCAGACCGACATCATCGACATCCATCCCGGCGAGATCGCGCTGCGCGGCTACCCGATCGAACAGCTCATCGGCAACGTCGGATTCGTCGAGACGATCTGGCTCATGCTGCGGGGCGAACTGCCCTCGCGCGCGCAGGCGACGCTGCTCGAGTCCGCCCTGGTGGCCTCCGTCGACCACGGACCGCAGGCTCCGTCGATCGCGATCGCCCGGATGGCGACGACGTGCGGCGTGCCGGTGAACGGTGCCATGGCGTCGGCGATCAACGTGCTCGACGACATCCACGGCGGCCCGGGGCAGCAGTGCATGGAGCTGTACCTCGAGATCGACGCCGAGTGCGAGCAGGGGCAGGAGCTCGAAGAAGCCGTCCGCCTCGTCCTGGAACGCCGGCGGGATGCGGGCGTCACCTACATCCCCGGATTCGGGCACCGGTTCCATCCGCTCGACCCGCGCACCCCCCGGCTGCTGTCGCTGGTCGACGCCGCGGCGGCGGACGGCACGGTGAGCGGACGGTTCGCGACGATCGGGCGTGCCGTCGAGGCGGCCATCGGCGCCGGAAAGCCCCGGCCCGTCCCGATGAACGTCGACGGAGTGACCGCCGTCATCTACTGCGAGCTCGGCTTCACCCCCGAGCTCGGGCGCGGCGTGTTCATCCTCGCGCGCTCGGTCGGCATCCTGGCGCACGCCAGCGAGCAGATGGTCCAGGGCGGCCGCATCAAGGGGCCGCTGCCCAAGTCCATCGGATACACGTACACGGGCCCGGCGCGGCGATCGGTCGCGGGCGCCGGCGACGAGAGAAGGAGCACCCCATGAGGGACCTGGTTTCGAACCAGATCGTTCGCTACCTGGAAGCACGCGACGTCGAGCACGTCTTCGGCCTCTGCGGTCACACGAACATCGCGCTGCTGGCCGCGCTCGAGAAGAGCGATCAGATCTCCTTCGTGAACGTGCGGCACGAGCAGATCGCGGCGCACGCGGCGGACGGCTACGCGCGGGCGGCCCGGCGCACCGGGGTCGTCCTCACGCATCTCGGTCCCGGTCTGACCAACGCCACGACCGGTGTCGCGAACGCGGCGCTGGACTCGATTCCGATGGTCGTCATCGCGGGCGACATACCGACCCACTACTTCGGCAAGCACCCGCACCAGGAGATCAACCTCCACGCCGATGCGGCGCAATACGAGATCTACCGGCCCTTCGTCAAGCGGGCGTGGCGCGTCGATCAGCCGCACCTGATCGCCGAGGTGCTCGACAAGGCGTTCACGCTGGCGGAGAGCGGGCGCCCAGGTCCCGTGCTCGTCGACGTGCCGATGGACGTGTTCTCGGCCGAGGTCGACGTCGCCCTCTTCGACAGGGTGGTCGGCAACACCCGCGCGCTCGCGAAGCCGGGCCTCGACGAGGCGGTCGCCGAGCGGATCGTGCAGAACCTGCTGGATGCCGAGCGGCCGGTGCTGTACGTCGGTGGCGGCATCGTCGCCGCCGGCGCGGCACCCGAGCTCGCCGAATTCGCCGGGCTGCTCTCGCTTCCCGTCGCCCACAGCCTGATGGGCAAGGGCGCGGTGCCCGACGACAGCCCGCTGGTCCTCGGGATGACGGGGTTCTGGGGAACGGCGTTCACCAACGAGACCACGCGCACGGCGGACTGGATCCTCGCGCTCGGAACACGGTTCGCTGAGGCGGACTCGAGCTCCTGGTATGCGGAGTACACCTTCGACATCCCGGGTACGAAGCTCATGCAGATCGACGTCGACCCGGCCGAGCTGGGACGCAACTACCCGCTCGAGATCGGCGCGCTGGCCGATCTCAAGTCGGCGCTGGCGATGCTGCTGCGGGTGGCCCGCCGGCTGGCTCCCGACGGCGTGCGGCGCACCGAGCTCTTGGCGCAGATCGCCGCGAACCGGGCGACGCTGAAGCTCCAGAACGCCGAGGCCCAGGCATCCGATGCGTGGCCGATGCGTCCCGAGCGGATCCTCTCCGAGACGAGGGAGGTGCTGCCGGCGGACGCGATCATCACCACGGACGTCGGCTGGAACAAGAACGGGGTGGGGCAGCAGTTCGACATCCTCACGCCCGGGAGCTTCCTCACCCCCGGGGGCTTCGCGACCATGGGCTTCGGCGGGCCGGCCGCGGTCGGCGCCAAGATGGCCTGCCCGGACCGCGTCGTGGTCTCGCTCGTGGGCGACGGCGGCTTCGGGCAGAATCCGGCGGTGCTCTCGACCGCCCGCGAGCAGGGCATCGCGGTGGTCTGGGTCGTGATGAACAACAACGCCTTCGGCACGATCGCCGGCCTCGAGAAGGCGGCCTTCGACACGACCTACGGGACGGTGTTTGGCAGCGCCGACGACCCGCTGTACACCGACTTCGCCGCGATCGCCGAGGCCTATGGTGTCACCGGCATCAAGGTCGAGTCTGCGGCGGAGTTCAAGCCCGCGCTCGAGCGGGCCATCGCGCTCGAGCGTCCCGTCGTGATCGATGTGTCGATGGTCAACGTGCCGACGCCCACGTCAGGTCATTGGAACATCCTCGACATCTACGCCCCCGGCGAGACCGTGGAGCACGTCGCCACCCCCTGACCCGTCGCACACGGCGACGAACCGATTCGTGAGGCGGTCCGATCATGTACACCGCACGCCGATCATGAGCCCGGCACAGCGCGTGCTGGACGTGTCGATCTCGACCGTGTGCCTGTCGGGCACGATCGAGGACAAGCTCCGTGCCGCGGCCGCGGCCGGCTTCTCGGGCATCGAGATGCTCGAGTACGACCTCATCATGTCGACGTGGTCTCCCGGGCGGGTGGCCCGGGAGGCCACGGACCTCGGCCTCTCGGTCGAGGTCTATCAGCCGTTCCACGTCGAGACGGTTCCGCCGGACCGTTTCGGTGCTGCCCTCCGCCGCGCCGAGCGCAAGTTCGAGCTGCTCTCCGAACTCGGGGCCGGCGTGCTGGTGTGCTGTTCGTCGAGGACGGACGACGGCGTCGATGACGACGGCCTGACGGCGGAGCAGCTGCACGCTCTGGCCGAGCGGGCCGCGCAGAGCGGCGTTCGCCTGGCGTATGAGGCTGTGCCGTGGGGCCGGGTTCGCACGTACGAGCACGCGTGGCGTCTCATCGAGGAGGTCGACCACCCCGCACTCGGGCTCTGTCTCGACAGCTTCCACGTCCTCTCGCCCGCCAACGACGCGAACGCCGTGTCGCGAGTGAGCGCCGACAAGGTCTTCCACGTCCAGCTGGCGGACGCGCCCCGTCTCGACATGGACGTCCGGGAGTGGAGCCTCCACTACCGGATGTTCCCCGGCCAGGGCGCCCTCGATGTCGCCGGCTTCCTCGGCCGTCTGCTGTCGACGGGCTACTCGGGGCCCATTGCGATCGAGGTCTTCAACGACATCTATCAGCAGGAGGATCCCCGGCACGCCGCCATCGATGCGATGCGCTCGATGCGGGCGCTGGCCGAGGCGGTGGCCGCGCGCGACCCCGACGATGCGCCCGCTCCGCTCGCCGGTGGCGAGCTGCCCCGGGCTCCCCGACTCGAGGGTTTCGCATTCGCCGAGCTCGCGGTGGACCAGGTCTCGGGGCCGCTCGTCTCGCGGGCCCTCGCCGGCCTGGGCTTCTCGCACGTCGGGGAGCACCGTTCCAAGCCGGTGCAGCTGTGGCAGCAGGGCGAGGCCCGCGTGCTCCTCAACTCCGCCCCGGAGCGTTCCATCGCCCCCGCCACTGCGGCGATCTGCGCCCTGGCGGTGCAGACGGCCGATGCCGCCGCGTCGATGCGGCGGGCCGAGAGCCTGCTGGCGCCGAAGCTCGCCCGTCGCCGGGCGCCGGACGAGACCGATCTCGCGTCGGTGGCGACGCCGGACGGCACCGCGCTGTTCTTCTGCGACGCCACCGGGGGCACTCCCTGGATCGAGGATTTCGCGCCGATCGAGGCCCCGACCGAGGCGGCCGGGGCCGACGCGTCACCGCTCCTGACTCGCATCGACCACGTATCGGTCACCGAGTCGATCGACGACTTCGACCAGTCCGCGCTCTTCTTCCACTCCGTGCTCGGCCTCGTCCCCCGGCCGCTGACGGAGATCACCGCACCCTTCGGCCTGATCCGCACATGGTCCGCCAGCGGTCCGGACGGCTGCGTCCGCGTCGCTCTCAGCACGAACCCGCTCCGGCGGGGCGACTGGTCGCCGGGTGTCACGAGCCCGCAGCTGGTGGCCTTCGCCACGGATGACGCCATCGCCTGCGCGAGGGCGGTCCGCGAGCGCCGGGCGCCCATCCTCGAGATGCCCGCGAACTACTACGACGACCTCGAGGCGCGGCTCGCGCTGCCCGCCGAGTTCGTCGCGGCGCTGCGCGAGAACTCGATCCTCTACGACCGCGACGCGCAGGGGGAGTTCCTGCACTTCTTCACAGAGATGCTCGGCTCGCGGGTCTTCTTCCAGGTGGTGCAGCGGATCCACGGCTACGACGGCTTCGGCGACCCGCGCAGCGTCGCTCTGCGCATGGCCGCCCATCGCCGGCAGCGGATGCGCACACTGGCGAGCGACCCGACCGAGTCGACGGTCGGGCATCGTCACGACTACTCGCTGGCCCACCTCACGGCGCTGAGTCTGTCGCCGCCGGAACTGGTGGATGCCGCGGCCGCCGCCGGATACCGCTACGTCGGCCTGCGCATGACCAAGGTCACCCCGCAGGAACCCCACTACCCGCTGGCGTACGATCCGGCGCTGATGCGCAGGACGAAGACGCATCTCGCGGCGACCGGGGTGGAGGTGCTCGACATCGAACTGGCGCGCATCACCTCGGGCGACAGCCCCCGCGACTACCTGCGCTTCCTCGAGGCGGGTGCGGAACTGGGAGCGCGCCACGTCATCGCCCAGCTGCCCGACTCGGACTTCGCCCGCAAGACGGATCGCTTCTCGGAGCTCTGTCAGCTGGCGCTTCCTCTGGGCCTCACGATCGACCTCGAGTTTCCGTCATGGACGGAGACGCCCGACCTCGCGGAAGCGACGCGCGTCCTGCGAGCGGCGGATCAGCCGAATGCGGGCCTGCTCATCGACCTGCTGCACTTCGCCCGCTCACGGTCGAGTGTGGAGGATCTGCGGGAGCTTCCGCCCGAGTGGTTCCACTACGCGCACGTGTGCGACGCCCCCGCAGAGATCCCGGCGACCACTGCCGAGTTGATCCACACCGCACGCTTCGAGCGGCTCTTCCCGGGCGAGGGGGGCATCGACATGCTCGGCATCCTCGATGCGCTCCCTGCCGGTCTCCCGTTCGCGCTCGAGATTCCGCGAGCGACGCTCGTCGCGCAGGTCGGCGGGAAGGAGCACGCCCGCCTCGCGATCGCCGCCGCTCGCCGCCACCTCGACGCCGCGGAGCTTCCCGGTCGTCGTGATCAGGATCAGTTTCAGGTCTGACTTTGCCGATGGCGCCCGCGCCCGCGCCGGCGCCGGCGCGGCGGTCTTCCTCGCCGCGTACCGGCCCCGCGCCACCGCCTCGCCCGGCTGATACGGTGCCGGAACGGAGACGGCCTCCCGCCGTCTGACGCCCGCACCCCGGATGGGAGAAGCCATGGACGACCTCAGGTTCACGAGCCGGGCCACCTCGCTGCTCGTGCTGCACGCCGGCCCCGGGTTCATCATCCCCAACGCGTGGGACGCGGGGTCTGCCCGCATCCTCGAGCAGGTGGGATTCCCCGCCATCGCGACCACGAGTGCGGGAATCGCCTGGGCGTGCGGCGTCGCCGATGGGAACGCGCTGGATCCCGACACCATGTTCGAGCGGGTCGCCGAGATCGTGGCTGCGGTCGGCGTGCCGGTCAGCGCCGACCTCGAGGCGGGCTACGGCGACTCGCCGGCCGAGGTCGGCCGTACCGTGGCGCGGGCGGCGAGGCTGGGCGTCGCGGGCGCGAACATCGAGGACGCCCAGGACGGCCGGCTCTTCGGTATCGAGGAAGCGGTGCAGCGGCTGGCCGCGGCGCGGGCGGCGGCGCGGCCCGGCACCTTCGTGCTGAACGCTCGCACCGACACCTACCTCGGCAGTGTCGCCGGCGACCCGTTCGAGGAGACCGTCGAGCGCGCCCGCCGGTACGTCAGCGCCGGCGCGGACTGCATCTTCGTGCCGGGGGTGAACGACGAGGAGACCATCCGGCGCCTCGCGGACGCCATCCCCGCACCACTCAACGTCGTCGCCGGGCTCGCCTCGAACGTCATCCCGGCGCACACGCTGTTCGGGCTCGGGGTGTCCCGGGTGAGCGTCGGCGGCAGCATCGCCCGCGCCGCACTCAGTCTCGTCGAGCGCGCCGGACGCGAACTGAAGGAGTCCGGCACGCTCGGCTTCCTCGACGGCGCCCTCGGCTATGCCGAGATGCAGCGCCGCTTCGGCGCCTGAGCCGCGCGCGTCCCGACTATCGGCCGGCGCGGTCGCGCTGCCGCGGCCGTCGGCCGCCGGGCTCCGGCGCCGCGTCGCCCTGATCGACCGCACTGCGCTGCTCCGCTTCGAGGCGCTCGGCCTCTTCGCCGCCGATCGCCTCGCCACGGGCGACGAGCCCGGCGACGTCCGACAGCGGGATCTCCTTGAGGAAGAGCGCCAGGATGAACGCGACGGCGATGAACGGCACCAGGTACCAGAACACCGGCGCCAGCGCGTCGGCGTAGGCGTCGACGACTCCGGTGCGCACCGCGTCGGGCAGCGTGCTCAGCACCGACGGGTCGATGGTCGAGGTCGCCTCTCCGGCCTGCTCGGGGCTTGCTCCGGCATCCGTGAACACCGTCGTCAGGTTCTCGGTGAGACGCGTGGTGAACAGCGTGCCGAACACGGCGATGCCGAGCGCGGCGCCCATCTCGCGGAAGTAGTTGTTCGTCGACGTGGCGGTGCCGAGATCGGATGCGGGCACGGCGTTCTGCACGACGAGCACGACGACCTGCATGATGCAGCCGAGTCCGACGCCGAACAGGAACAGGTAGGTGCAGATCAGCCAGATCGGGGTCGAGGCCGTCAGCGTCGTCATCAGGATCATCGCGACGCCGACGATGATCGTGCCGATGATCGGGAACACCTTGTACTTGCCGGTCTTCGTGATGAGCAGACCCGCGGCGATCGACGTGCCCATGACGCCGACCATCATCGGCAGCATGAGAAGACCGGATGCCGCAGCCGACGTGCCTGACGACATCTGAAGGAACGTCGGCACGAAGCCGAGCGCGGCGAACATGCCGATGCCGATCGCCATGCCGATCGCGGTGGCGTTGACGAAGATCGGGTTGCGGAACATCGACAGTGGCATGATCGGGTCGGCCGCACGCGACTCGGTGAAGACGAACAGCCCGGCGGAGGCGACGAGACCGGCGCCCCACGCCCACGTCGCCGTCGATTCCCAGCCGTGGTCGGCCGAGCCGCCGAAGTCGGTGAAGAAGATGAGGCAGGTCGTCGCCGCCGACAGGAACAGCACACCCAGCCAGTCGATGGGCTTCTCAGCCTTCTTGTTCGGCAGCTTCAGGGCGAACACGGCGACGAAGAACGCTGCGATGCCGATCGGGATATTGATGTAGAACGCCCACTGCCAGGTGAGGTGGTCGACGAAGAATCCGCCGAGAAGGGGTCCGGCGACGGCTGCGAGGCCGAAGATGCCGCCGATGGGGCCGAGGTACTTGCCGCGCTGGTCGGCGGGCACGATGTCGGCGATGATCGCCTGCGACAGGATCATGAGTCCGCCACCGCCGACGCCCTGGAGGGCCCGGAAGACCACGAACATCCAGAAGTCGGTCGCGAAGGCGCAGCCCACCGAAGCCAGGGTGAAGATCGCGATCGCCGCCATGAACAGCCGGCGCCGGCCGAGCACGTCGCCGAACTTGCCGTAGATCGGCATGACGATCGTCGTCGCGAGGATGTACGCGGTCGTGATCCACACCTGGTGCGAGACGCCGCCCAGCTCGCCGACGATCGTGGGCATCGCGGTCGAGACGATCGTCTGGTCGAGGCTCGACAGCAGCATGCCCGCGATCAGGGCGGAGAAGATGATCCAGATGCGGCGCTGCGTCAGCAGGAAGGGTGCGTCGCCACCGGGCGTGACGGTGGGGATCGTGGCGGTCGTCATTCGGGGGTTCCCATCAGTGCGTTCTGTGTGGCGAAGAGGCTGCGTGCCGCGGCGACGCGCCTCTCGAAGATCTCGATGAAGGTGTCGTCGTTGCCGGGCTTCAGGAACTCGCCGGCCGCCGAGCGCACCAGTGCGCCGACGAGGTGGGACGCGACCTGCGCGCGCAGATCGCCCGACGGCAGGTTCTCGCGCTGCTCGATCAGTCGCGCGTCGAACTGCTCGCCCTCGGCGCCGAGTTCCAGCATGCGGGCGAGCAGGCGGGGCTCCTTCTCGACCGCGCGGAAGAGGTCACGCACCGTGTCGGGCGCGATGTCGAGGGCGCGCCAGCGCTCCTCGGCGAGCAGCGCGAGCTCGGTGAGCAGGTTGGGTGAGAGCCCGGGGCCGTCCGAGCCGCGGGCGAGGAAGCGGGCGATGGCGGCGGCATCTGATCGCTCCAGAGGGACGCCCAGCACCGCGTCGTCCTTCGAGGCGAAGTAGTTGAAGAACGTGCGCCGTGACACCGCAGCCTCGGCGCAGAGCTCCTCGACGGTGAACCCGGCGAGACCACGCTCGGCGGTGAAGCGGCGGGCAGAGCGGATGAGGGTGCGCGTGGTCTCGGAGCGTCGGCGCTCGCGGAGTCCATCTGCACTATCGGTCACGTCATGCAGTTTTGCACTCTAGGGGCGTGCGTGCAAATTTTGATCAGGTCGCCCGGCCCACCGTCGAGTCGCGGGGCAGCAGCTCGGGCAGCAGGTGCACGCGCTGCACCGGCCGCCGGCCGCCCTCGGCCAGTCGCGCGACCATCGTCTCGACCGCGAGCCGGCCGACGTGCTGCTTGGGCGGGCGGAGTGCCGTGATCGCGGGCTCGGCGCTCTCCGCCACCTCGTCGTCGTACGCCACGATCGCGAGGTCGTCGGGGATCGACCAGCCGTGGTCGCGCGCGTACTGCTCCAGCAGTACAGCCTGGGGGTCGTTGTGGATGAGCAGCGCGGTCGTCGCGGTCTCGCGGCACCGTCCGAGAAGCTCGGCGATGAGCACCTCGCGGGCGACGCCGTCGAGCGCGTCGAGGGTCGCATCGACGTCGACGAGGCACTCGAGGCCGAGCGCCGCCACGGCACGGTCCCAGCCGCGCCGCAGCTGCCACGAAGTGGGGGAGCCGGCGGAGGTCAGGATGCCGACACGCCGGTGTCCGAGCGAGGCCAGGTGATCGGCTGCCAGCGAGCCGCCGAAGACGTGGTCGGTCGTGACCCACTCGAGCTTCGTGAGCGCGAGAGCGGAGGGCACGCGGCGCTCGGCGAGCACCACGGGGATCGGCAGCGCTTCGAGCCAGTGCAGCAGCGCCCGCCCGTCGGCTCCGAGCGTCTCGGGCGCCACGATGAGCCCGTGCAGGCTCCCCGATTCGACGAGCGACGAGATCTGGCGCCGCTGATCATCGACCGAATAGCTCGCTCCGCGGAGGATGAGCTGGACGCCGAGCTCCGTGGCGGCAGCGCGCGCCCCGATGATGATGTGCGGCCAGTAGTAGCTGAGCGACGGCACCACCATGCCCACCCGGAACCGGATCGGCGCGCCGGTGGCGGATGCGGGCACCGTCGTGTCGAGCCGGCTGCGCAGCGTCGCGCCGCCATGGACGCGTGTGACGAGGCCGCGGTCGGCGAGGTGGCCGATGTCGCGGCGGATGGTGAGTTCCGACACCCGGAGCTCCCGCGCGAGGTCCGTGACCCGGACCGAGCCGGTCCGGCGCAGCTCATCGAGGATGTGCTCGCGGCGTGACAGGCCGAAGGCAGGCGGGTCCGTGGGCGGCTCCATGATCGCCTCAGCGTACAACTGTGTGCGATTCGCTTCAAGCATGAACGAGTCTGTTCGATTGACTTCCGGCATCCGTCGCTCTCGATGGAGGATCTCGATGCGGGCACGGTGTCGTGCCCTTCGTGCGTCGCGGCCGACCCCATGGCCTCGAGCGCGCGGAAGCAGCCCCGGAACGGAGAACCGCAGATGTCGGAGGCAAGGATGCCTCGTCCGAAGGACGACCGGAACACCCCTCGTCGCAGCACGCGATCCCTGCGGATCAGCCTCGCCGCCGCGGTGACGGCGGCGCTGATCGCGTCACCGCTGGCGGTGCCGACGATGGCCCAGGCGGCGGTGACCGACCCGGTCGTCGTCAACGTCAACGGCGCCGACGTCGCCGCAGCAGCGCAGAA
The DNA here is from genome assembly GCF_010634855.1 of Microbacterium sp. B35-30. Taxonomy (GTDB): domain Bacteria; phylum Actinomycetota; class Actinomycetes; order Actinomycetales; family Microbacteriaceae; genus Microbacterium. The sequence continues at coordinate 46,777 of NZ_MWLQ01000020.1, forward strand.
CAAGAACGGGCTCACGTTCAAGGGCTTCGGCGTGCTGTCGGCGAACTCGACGAGTGCGCTGCTCCTCGACTACAAGTCGCAGCATCCCGACAAGTACTGGGAGCTGATCGAGACGCTGTTCGGCGGTGACCACCCGATCATGAACACGGTCAAGATCGAGATGGGCAACGACCGCAACACCTCGACGGGGCCGAACGCGTCGACCATGCGCTCGCGCGACGAGTATCCGAACGTGCTCCGCGAACCGGGCTTCCAGCTCGCCGCCGACGCGCAGCTCGTGGCCCACGGCGACATCCACGTCAGCATCCTCCGCTGGAACCGCCCGGCGTGGGTGGCGAACGACGCCGACCAGTACATCTGGTTCAAGAACACCGTGATCGCGGCGTACCGCGAGTTCGGCGTGATGGTCGACTCGATCAACCCCGACACCAACGAGACCAGCAACCCCAACATCCCGCTCTACAAGACCTTCTCCGGCTGGGTCGCGAACGACGCCGCCGGGTACGAGGGCGCGAGCGCCGCCGACCCGAACAACGGCTTCGCGTCGGAGGAGGAGAAGAGCCTCTTCCGCGCCATCCGCACCGTCGCCGCCGACACGGTCGGCACACCCCCGGTCTCGTTCGGCAACGCGATGACGTCCCCCACGGACTCGTCGCTGCGCGACGCCGTCGACGTGGTCGGGTTCCACTACTCGAGTGCCGACGACAGCGCCGGCAACATGAAGAAGATCGCCGAGCAGCTCGACCAGGAGGTCTGGAACTCGGAGGGACAGTCGACCTTCTCGAGCTCGGCCGACCGCCCGAACAACAACGCGAGCAACGAGCAGGGCGGCTTCGGCACGCAGTTCGGCGGCACGAACAGCGCGCTCGAGATGGGCAACTGGGTCACGACCGGCTTCTCGGCCTCGCGACGTACTCTCAACATCTTCCAGCCGGCGATCGGGTCGTTCTACGACGGGTTCCAGTACTCGTCGAAGGAGCTCGTCAACGCCCGCGACCCGTGGTCGGGCTGGATGTACTACGACGGCGGCCTCGCCGTGATCGAGCAGTTCACGCAGTTCGCGAAGCTCGGGTGGGAGAACGCCGACAACACCGCCGGAATCTGGCGGGCGATCCCGCAGGCATCGAAGAGCGAGCTCGGCACCGGCAACCCGCCGAGTGGCGCGCGTGCGGGCGGGGCGTCGTACACGACGCTGGCCGCGCCCGACGCCTCGGACTTCTCGACGGTGGTCATCAACGACTCGAGCTTCACCAAGACCTATCGCGTCGTCCCGAACGGGCTGAACCTCGGCTCCGACCAGACGGCCGAGCTGTGGGAGACGCGCGCCGCCGACGACGGCGAATCCTACGACGCCAACTACCTGAAGCCGGTCGGCGAGGTCGCGCCCGCGGCCGACGGCTCGTACACCGTCACGGTCAAGCCGTGGTCGGCGCTCACGTTCACCACGCTCGACCACGCGACCGCAGGGGCGGGTGGCGAGCTCACCGCGAAGGACGGCTACGGCAGCTCGCTGCCGACGTCGAAGGAGTACACCGACGCCGAGGGCGGCCGGGATGTGCTCGACACCGACGCGAGCGGAAACGTCAACGGCGTGACCGACGACGCGTTCATCTACGCCGACGACTTCGACTACGCCGAAGCCGGCACGATCAAGGGCTACGACCCGGCGACGGGCCAGCTCGTCGACACCGGCGAGACGTTCCTCGGCAGCCGCGGCGCCGAGGCGAAGCCTGCAGGTACGCCCGCGGTCCAGAGCGAGGACTACGGCGCGACCCCCCGCTACACGAACGACACGAACGGCGCGTTCGAGTCGGTCGCGACGGTGTATTCCGGTGGAGAAGGGGATGCCGCACACGACCGGGTGCTGCGCCAGCAGGTGGGCCCGGGTATGGCGGGCGGCGCGTGGAACGCCGGCGATCCCAAGACCACGATCGGCGACGCGCGCTGGGCGAACTACACCGTCTCGTCCGACGTGCTCTTCGAGGCGACCGGATCGCAGTACGCGACCATCGGCGCCCGTGAGCAGGGCGGCACGGCCAATGGGCAGAGCGTCTCGGCCGCCGAGCTGCGGGTCGACCCGGCCGGTGCCTGGACCTTCATGCGCTACGGCGCGACGCTGTCGAGCGGCAGCGTCGCCGGCACCCCGGCCGTCGCTTTCAAGACCGGCGCGGGCGTCTGGAACAACATCGCGGTGAAGGTCGCCGGCAACGTCTACACGGCGCTCGTCAACGGTGTGCAGGTCGCGACGTACACGGATGCCGCACCGCAGGCCGCCGGACGGATCCAGCTGGGTGCGAGTTTCAGCTTCGTGCAGTTCGACAACCTGAAGGTCGAGACCGTGCCCGGCTACACGCCGTACTACGCGACGATCATCGACGGCATGCACCAGACCAGCTGGGACGACCGCTCCGTCCCGGTGCTGAAGTTCGATGCGAGCTGGAGCCACGTGAACGGGCAGGGCATGTTCGAGTGGCAGCGGACGGCGTCGAAGAGCACCGCCAAGGGCGCGGCGATGACGTACTCGTTCACCGGCACCGGCCTCGACATCATCGGCACGAACAACGGAGCGACGACCCTCGACGTGATCGTCGACGGCGTCACCGTGGCGGCAGCAGCCCCGACGTTTGCGGCGGGCAGCGAGAAGACGACGTTCATGCTGCGCGGGCTCGAGGACGCCGCGCACACCGTCGTCATCAAGACCGCCAACGATGCGTCGATCAACGTCGACGCGGTGGGCGTGATCACCGCGACTGCGGATTCCGCCGCGGTGGACACCGCGGCGCTCACCGCCGCGATCGACACCGTGAAGGGTCTCGACGAGAGCGAGTACAGCGCCGAGACGTGGGCCGTGTTCGCGGCGGTGCTCGCCGACGCGGAGTCGGCCGTCGCCGACCCGGTGGCGTACGGCCTCGATGCCGAGGGCTCGGCGGCGCTCGCCGCTCGCCTGACGGCGGCGGCCGACGGCCTGACGCCCAAGGACGTCAGTGCCGACGTGCTCAACCTCGGTGTGGTGTCGATCACCTCGACCGATCGCGCGCTGCCGGCCGAGCTCACGCTCGCCGGTGTGCAGGCGAAGGTCACGTGGAGCCTCGGCTCCGTCGCCGCAGCGAAGACCACGGCTGAGCTCGGCACGTTCGCCGCGACCGGCCGTTCGACCGAGAAGCTCTCGTCCGGGGTGTACCAGCGCTTCAGCGCCACGGTGCTCGTGGTGCCGGCCGACCTGGAGTACTTCATCGACTCGGGCGCCTCGGGTGCCCCGGACGGATCGGTCTACGCCGCGGCCGCGGCATCCTTCCCGGAGCTGCTCAACGACACGAGCGACCAGAAGTGGGACGGCGCAGCGGCCGGCGAGACGTGGGGCTACTCCACCGCCGCGACGACGCTGGCTGCCGGCAACCCGCAGGACTGGGCCTCGTCGTACGTCGGCGCGGACTTCAACAAGCCGATCACCTACCACCTGACGCTGCCGGCCGGCTCGTACAACATCGTCGGCGTGCAGGCGCCGCGTGCGGGCCTGACGACCAACGTGTATTCCAAGGTGAAGGTCGCCGGCACCGAGACCACCAAGACCGCCGTGTCGACGGGCTCGGCCACACCCGTCGCGCAGAAGCTCACGATCGATGCCGACGCGGTGGTGGACCTCGAGTTCGGCACGACGGGCACGAGCGGCTACAACGCCCGCCTCGCGCTGGTGTACGTGCAGAGCCTGCCGCGTGATCTCGGAGTGCAGGGCGCCCTGGGCGTCGACGACGAGCTGCCCGAGACGGTCGTCGTCGCGGGCACCGAGCGAGCCGTGGAGTGGGATGCCGCATCCGCCGCGCAGCCGCGCGCCGAGTACGCGAAGCTCACCGTGACGGGTCGCCTGACCGACTCCGATCAGGCTGTCGTCGCCGGCTTCGAGATCGTTCCTCCGGCGCTGGTGTACTACATCGACGCGGGCACCAGCGGTGCGGCCTCGCCGCAGTACACGGCGGTCGCCGGCTCGGTGGCGCTGCGCAACGACAAGGTCGACCAGGTCTCGACGGCCGCCGACCAGTGGGGCCACATCGCCGACGGCATGAAGACGAAGGGCACCACCGACATCAACGACAAGTACTCGACGGGTCTGTACCAGGACACGACGAAGCTCGTCTACCGGCTGCCGCTCGACGCGGGCACCTACACGCTCACCGGTGGGTTCACCGAGTGGTGGGGCGTGAACCGCGCGATGTACCAGACGGTGTCGGTCGCGGGAACCGAGCTCGCGAAGGGCACCGTGCCGCTGTCGGGCTCGAACACGCCGATCGCCGCTCCGCTCACCTTCACGCTGACCGCTCCGGCCACCGTCGACTACCTCGTCACCAACGAGGGCGCCGGCAGCGAGAAGCCGGTCATCTCGTGGCTCGCGGTCGCCGACCAGACGCTGCCGGGCGCGCCGCAGAACGCGACGGCCACCCGTGCCGGCGACACCTCGATCACGGTCTCGTGGGATGCCTCGGCCCTCACCGGACCGGGATTCAGCGGGTACCGCGTGTACGAGGCGGGCGGCACCGACCCGGTGTGCGAGACGAGCGGCACGACCTGCACCGTGAAGGCGCTGGAGCTCGGCACCACGCACGCGTACGAGGTCGCGGGCGTGAACGCCATCGGTGAGGGCGAGCGGTCGGCGGCGACGGCATCCGTCACCCTGCCGGAGGTGCCGTCCGACGACGGCGCGAAGACGGCGCCGGGCAAGGGCGCGCTCTCGTCGAACGACGGTTGGGACACCGGCCTCGAGGACGGCACCTTCCAGGTCACGATGAACCTGTGGTGGGGCGAGAACGGGTCGCTGTTCAAGCTCTACCGCGACGGCGAGCTCGTCGCCAAGGTGCCGCTCACGATGATGACGCCCGGCGCGCAGCGCGCGGTCGTCGACATCGAGGGCCTTCCGAACGGCACCTACGTTTTCACGGGAGAGCTGGTGAACTCGAAGGGCACGACGGCGACCGCGCCGCTCACCGTCAAGGTCACCGATGCGTCGCCCGGCAAGCCCGTGCTGTCGGCCGACAACAAGGACGGCGACGGCAAGTACGTGGTCACGGCCGACCTGTGGTGGGGCACGAACGCCACGTCCTACCGGTTCCTCGAGAATGGCGCGGAGGTCGGAGCCGGGGCGCTGACCGCGGCCTCGCCCGACGCGCAGCGCGCGACGCTGCCGATCACCGGCAAGGCGAAGGGCACGTACACCTACACGGTGGAGTTCACGAACGCCGCCGGCACGACGGTGAGCGCGCCCCTCAAGGTGACCGTGACGAAGTAGGAGACGGATGCCGTTCATCGGCGGTTGAGCGGGAGAAGCGAGACGAAGCGCGCCCGGGGCTCTGCGGAGGCTCGGGGCGTTTCGTCTCGCTCGTTCCTCGCTCGCTCAACGACCGGGGGATGTGCATATCGGTCGTTGAGCGAGGGAGCGCCAGCGACCGAGACGAAACGCGTCGGGCCGACCCGCGGCGCCCGGCTCGGGGCGTTTCGTCTCGCTCGTTCCTCACTCGCTCAACGACCGCGGGCCGGGCTCAGCCTGTGACGCTGTCGAGCGTCTCGCCGAGGATCCGCGCGGCATCCGGGAATCGCCGGGGGTCGTCGCTCGAGTAGTTCAGGCGCACGTAGGGCCCAGAGGGCTCGGCCGGGAACCACTCGTCTCCGGCGGCGATGATGAGCCCCCGCGCCTCGGCCTCGCGAACGACGAGTGCGGCATCCGTGCCGTCCGGCAGTCGTGCCCAGAGGTTGAGGCCGCCCTTCGGCGTCGTCTCGATGTGGGCAGTCGGCGCGTGCTCGCGCACGCTGTCGCGCAGCAGGTCGCGCCGCGCCCTCAGCTGCGGGCGCAGGCTCTTCAGGTGGGTGCGCCACGCGGGCTGCGTGACGACATCGAGGGCTGCGGCCTGCAGCAGTCCGCTGACGTACATCGACTCGGCGGCGCGATCGGTGAGGATGCGCTCGCGCGCCGGTCCCCGAGCGATGACGGATGCCACGCGCAGCGCCGGCGACACGCTCTTGGTGAGCGAGCGCAGGTAGATGACGTGGCCGTCGTCGTCGTGTGCGGCGACGGGGCGAGGGTCGGCGTCGATCGCCAGATCATGCGCCCAGTCGTCCTCCACGAGGAAGGCGCCTCGCCGGCGGACGACCTCGAGGACGGCGTCGGCGGTCTCTGCCGTCCACTGCCCGCCGGTCGGGTTGGCAAACGTCGGCTGCGCGTAGAACGCCCGTGCGCCGGTACGCTCCAGCGCCCGGTCGACCTCGTCCGGATCCGGACCGTCGGCACCGGTCGGCACGGGAACCAGGATGACGCCCGCCTGCTCGGCCGCGAGCATGGCACCCCAGTATGTCGGCGACTCGATGAGCAGCGGCTGCCCCGGCCCCACGACCGCGCGGAAGATCGACGACAGGCCGCTCTGGCTGCCCGAGATCACCAGCACGTCCCGTGCGGCGGGCGGCGTGATGCCGGCGGGAGCGCTCGCGGCCAGCTCGTGGGCGAACCACTCCTGCAGCTCGGGCATGCCCGTCACGGGCGAGCGGGTGATCGCCGCGCTCGAGCGCGCCGCGCGGGAGATCGCGGCCCGCACCGCACGCTCCGGAAGGAGATCGGATGCCGGATACCCGGAGTGCAGGCCGATGGCATCGGGTGCGACCGACCGCTGCGTCGACGAGAGCACCGACAGCCGTGCCGGGGGCGCACCGAGCGCTCCCGCCTGCCAGCCGTAGTCGGCGGGCCGTGCCGACCGGACCGCCCGCACGAACGTGCCGATGCCGGGCCGGCTCTCGACCAGGCCGGCGTCGATGAGCGTGCGCATGGCCTTCTGCACGGTGACCGGGCTCGCCGAGTACTCGGCGACCAGCGCCCGGTTGGACGGGAGTCGCGCTCCCGGCGGGGCGGCTGCGATCCAGGCGCGGAGACCGACCGCGATGCGCGTGGTGCTATCCTGACTCATGACACAACAGAGTAGCGCTACTCTCTCGGATGCGCCGGTGCTACCGCGGTTGGCGGGCCTGGGATGGGGCTTCGTCGGCATCGTCGCCTTCTCGTTCACGCTGCCGTTCACGCGCGTCGCCGTCGGCGGTCTGTCGCCGCTCTTCATCGGAGCCGGCCGCGCCGTGGTCGCCGCGGCCCTCGCAGCCCTCGCGCTCTCGCTCACCCGGCAGCACTGGCCGAACGCGGTCCAGTGGGCGCGCCTCGCCGTCGTCGCAGCCGGCGTCGTGGTGGGCTTCCCGCTCCTGACGTCGTACGCGCTGCTCTCGGTGCCGGCGAACCACGCCGTCGTCGTGATCGGCCTCCTTCCCGCCGCGACCGCAGTGATGGCGGTGCTGCGGGGCAAGGAGCGCCCGGCCACTTCGTTCTGGGTGTTCGCGGGCCTCGGCGCCGTGGCGGCCATGACCTTCGCATCGCTGCAGAACGGCGGTCTCGGAGAGCTGCACGAGGCCGACCTGCTGCTGTTCTTGGCGGTGCTCCTCTGTGCCATGGGCTACGCGGAGGGCGGTCTGCTCGCCCGAGAGCTGGGCGCGTGGCAGACGGTGTCGTGGGCACTCGTGCTGGCCGCGCCGCTGATGATCGTCGCGACGATCGTGGCGGTCGTCCAGCAGCCGCCGGCTGCCACGCCGGTCGAGTGGGCGGCGTTCGCCTACCTTGCGGTGGTCAGCATGTTCCTGGGCTTCTTCGCCTGGTATCGCGGGCTGGCGATCGGCCCCATCGCGCAGGTCAGCCAGGTGCAGCTGATCCAGCCCGTGCTCGGCATCCTGTGGTCAGCCCTCTTCCTGCACGAGCGGATCGGACTGCCGACGCTGCTCGGCGGGCTCGCCGTCATCGCCTGCGCGGGCCTTGCCGTCCGCACCCGCCTCACCAGAAAGGAACCCTGATGCGACACACGCCGCGCTATCTCATGACCGACCCCGAGCAGGTCAAGGAGCTCATCCGCCGCCACCCGTGGGCGACCTTCGTCTCGCACACGGCCGATGGGCTGGTCGCGTCCCACTACCCGGTGCTCCTCGACGAGGAGACCGACGACATCGTCGTGGTCAGTCACTTCGGCCGGCCCGACGACGAGCTGCACGAGCTCGGCCGGCACGAGATGCTCGTGATCATCCAAGGGCCGCACGACTACGTGTCGCCGAGCTGGTACGCGCCCGGCGACCTCGTCCCGACCTGGAATCACGTCACCGCACACCTGTACGGCACGCCGGAGATCCTCACCGAGGAGGCGAACTACGCGATGCTCTCGCGGCTGACCGACCACTTCGAGGCGGGGCATCCGCACGGCCGCAGCCTCGACGAGGACGAGGCCGGCACGCGCCGCATCGCGAAGGGCACGGTCGGCCTGCGTCTGCGCGTCACGCGGTTCGATGCCCGGGCCAAGCTCAGCCAGAACAAGCCCGCGGAGGTGCGCGAGAACATCACGGACCACCTCGCCCCGCACAATCCCGCGCTCGCTGAGGCGATGCGGGACGTCGCGCCCTTGCCCGCCTCTCAGGCGCCCTCGATTGCGAGCTGACCGACGCCGGCCGCCGTCTCGTCGGGTCGCGGGTGCGTCGCCGCCCACGACGCGAGCAGGCGCAGGCGCTCGGCGGAGGGCGAGCCGGGCTCGGCCGTGTAGATGAGCATGACGTGGCCGGGCTCGGCGGTGAGCGCGAGCTCCTCGTAGGCGAGGGTGAGCTCGCCGACGACCGGGTGGTGGAAGCGCTTCGTGCCCGCGCCGTGCGTGCGGACGTCGTGCGCCGCCCAGAGCCGGCGGAAGGTCTCGCTGCGCGTCGACAGCTCGCCGACGAGTTCCTGCATGGCCGGGTCGTGCGGATCGCGGCCGGCCTCGGCCCTCATCACCCCGACGCACATCTCGGCGAACCGATCCCAGTCCGGGTAGAACTCCCGGGCCGCCGGATCCAGGAACTGGAAGCGCGCGAGGTTCGGCACGCGGCCGCCGTCGCCGATGACGGGGGAGTAGAACGCGCGGCCCAGCTCGTTCGTGGCGAGGAGGTTCTGGCGCGGGTCGCGGACGAACGCGATCCCGTCGGTGATCGACGCGAGCGCCCACTGCAGGCTGGGCCGTGCGGCCGCCGCCCGGCCGCCGCGACGGCGCGGCCGACCGCTGGTGGGGATGCCGTCGGCCGCGCGGGCGAGGTCGAGCAGGTGTGAGCGCTCCGCGTCGTCGAGCTGCAGGGCGCGCGCGATGGCGTCGAGCACCGACGCCGATGCGCCGGCGATGGCGCCCCGCTCGAGCTTGGCGTAATACTCCACGCTGACGCCTGCCAGGATCGCCACCTCGCCCCGGCGCAGCCCGGCGACCCGGCGGCCCGGCCCCGCGGCGATGCCGGCGGCGTCGGGCGTGACGCGGGCGCGGCGACTCATCAGGAACTCGCGGACCTCGGCTCGATTGTCCATACGAGAAGGCTAGATCGGCTCCGGCGCGCGAGGGGTGCCTTGTCAATACACGTCTCATCAGGAACTCCCCCGGCGGTCGCACTCCCGCGATGCTCGATGCATGACCGAATCCGCCGCCGCGCTGCGTCCCGCACTCACGCGCCTGCTGCCGACGCTGCTGCTCCTGCTGACGGTGTTCGGGCCGATCTCGATGGACCTCTACCTGCCGGCGCTGCCGGCGCTCACGACCGACCTCGGCGCATCGACCTCGGTCGCACAGCTCACGGTGACGGCGTGCCTCGTGGGACTCGCCGCCGGACAGCTCCTCGCCGGCCCGCTCTCGGACCGCTTCGGTCGTCGCGGCATCCTCCTGATCGGCATCGTCGCGTACATCGCCACGTCGGCGCTCTGCGCCGCGACCCCGACGGTCGAGACGCTCATCCTCGCCCGCTTCGTGCAGGGTCTCGCCGGCGGCGTCGGCATCGTCATCGCGCAGGCCGCGGGCCGCGACGTGTACTCCGGCGGCGCGCTCATCCGCTTCTACGGCCGGCTGACCGTCGCCGGCGGCCTTGCCGCGATCATCGGCCCCCTCCTCGGCGGGCTGCTCACCTCCGTCACCGACTGGCGCGGACTGTTCGCCTTCCTCGCCGTCCTCGGCGGCGGCATCCTCGTCATCGCACTTATCGCCTTCCCCGAGACACTGCCGCCCGACCGGCGCACGTACGGCGGATGGGCCCAGACGCTGCGCGACTACCGGACCCTCGTGACGGATGCCCCGTTCCTCGGCGCCGTGCTCAACCAGGGCTTCCTCTACGCGGCGCTCTTCGCGTACCTGGCGGGGTCGACCTTCGTGCTGCAGGACATCTACGGGCTGAGCCCGCTCGGCTACGCGCTCGCGTTCGGCCTCAACTCCGCCGGCTTCATGGTGTTCGGCTACGTCGCCGGGCGGCTCGCCGAGCGCTGGAGCGTGCGCGGCACACTCATCGCGGGCATCGTCGTCGCCGGCGTCGGCGCTGCGGGGCTGCTCGTCGCGGGGCTCACGCCGATGCCGCTGTGGGTCGTGGTCGTCTCGCTCTTCGCGCTCGCCGTCGGCGTGGCGATCACCTCTCCGCCGGCGACCACGCTCGCCCTCGTCGACTACCCGCAGATGGCGGGCACCGCGTCGTCGCTGCTGGGCATGGTGCGCTTCGGACTGGGCGGGATCGCCGCTCCTCTGGTCGGTGTCGCAGGTGCCGCGAGCATCCTGCCGCTCGGACTCGTCACCGTTGTCGCGGTCGGCCTCTCGGCGGTCGCGTTCCTCGCCCTCGCCCGTCGCCGACGCCCCGCCTCGAACGCGGAACAGGCAACGGTCGCGGCATCCGTGATCTGAAAACCCCACGCAGAACCCCGAGAACTGCACCCCCGAGAAGAAGGAGAACCCACATGCGCGCAGTCGTCATGTACGCGCCCGGCGACGTCCGGGTCGAAGAGCGGGACGACCCCACGATCATCGAGCCGACCGACGCGATCATCCGCCTCGCGGCCTCGTGCATCTGCGGATCGGACCTCTGGCCGTACCGCGGAGACGACGCGGTCGACCACACGCCGATGGGGCACGAGTACGTCGGCGTCGTCACCGAGATCGGCGATCAGGTGAAGGACGTGAAGGTCGGCGACTTCGTCGTCGGCTCGTTCTTCGCATCCGACAACACCTGCGAGATCTGCCAGGCCGGGTACCAGTCGCGGTGCATCCACGCGTACCCGATGGGCGTGATCGGCACGCAGTCCGAGTACGCCCGCATCCCGATGGCGGACGGCACCCTCGTGGCCACCCCCGGCATGCCCGACGCCGAGCTCATCCCGTCGCTGCTGGCGGCATCCGACGTGCTCGGCACCGGCTGGTTCGCCGCCGTCGCGGCCGAGGCGGGCCCCGGCAAGACCGTCGCGGTCGTCGGGGACGGCGCGGTCGGGCTGCTCGGCATCCTGGCCGCGAAGCACCTCGGCGCCGAGCGGATCATCGCGATGAGCCGCCACGCCGACCGGCAGGCGCTCGCCCGCGAGTTCGGCGCGACCGACATCGTCGAGGAGCGCGGCGACGAGGGCGTGGCGAAGATCAAGGAGCTGACCGGCGGCTACGGCGCGCACAGCGTCATCGAAGCCGTCGGCACGCAGGAGTCGATGATGCAGGCCATCCGCGCGACGCGTGCGGGTGGGCACGTCGGGTATGTCGGCGTCTCGCACGACGTCGCGCTCGACGGGCTCGAGCTCTTCTTCTCCGGCGTGCACCTGCACGGCGGCCCGGCGCCGGTGCGCCGGTTCCTGCCGGAGCTGATCCAGCTCATCTGGGACCGCAGGATCGACCCCGGTAAGGTGTTCGACCTCTCCCTGCCGCTCGAAGAGGCGGCGGAGGGCTACCGGGCGATGGACGAGCGTCGTGCGACGAAGGTGCTCCTGACGGTCTGAGCCCAGCTCTGCCGGCCGGCGAGAGAACGGCCGGCAGGGCGCCGCTCCGGTCCGGTCACATCGGGGCGGGCTCCGCGGTCACGACGGGGCCGTCGCTGACGGGGCCGGCGGCTCAGGCCTCGGCGAAGAGACGATCCAGCACGTGGCGTGCGAACTCCGCCTGGCCCGGCGGCTTGTTCGTGATCATGATGAGCCCCTTCCACAGAGCCCACCCGCGACCGCGCGCCCACGTCGCCTCGTCGACGGCATAGTCCGTGCGGAACTGCTCGCGCGCAGCCGCCTGCGTCGACGTCCAGCGGAACACCGTGTCGCACGCGGGGTCGCCGGCGCCCGCGCAGCCGAAGTCGATGACGGCGGCGAGCTCGGCGCCCCGCACCAGCAGATTATTGAGCGAGACGTCGCCGTGGAACCACCGCGGGGGCGCGGTGAACGGCGCCGCAAGCGCATCCCGCCAGATCCCCGTCGCGAGATCCCGCTCCCGGCCGTGCACGCGGAAGAGCAGGTCACCCATCTCGTCGTCCCAGTGCTCGAGCGGCCCGCCGCGGAAGGCGCTGTGCAGGCCCGGGGCTGGGGCATCCGTCGCGTCCGCCTCGCCGAGGCGCATCAGGAAGGCCGCGAGGTCGGCGGCGAAGCGCGCCCAGTCGGCGACGGGCGTGACGGATGCCGGCTCCCCGGCCATCCAGCCATACACCGACCACGGTGCGGGGAACAGGTCGCTCGGCTCGCCGATCCCCTCGACCGCGGGGATCGGCAGCGGCACCGCGGGCGCGAGGCGAGGCAGCCACCGCTGCTCCTTGCGCACCTGCGGCACGTAGTCGGGCGCGCTCGGCAGCCGGACGCTGAGGCGGTCGCCCAGCCGGAAGATGCGATGGTCGTTCCCGCCGTTGCGCACCGGGCGGAGCGGAAGGTCGCGCCACTCGGGGAACTGCGCAGCGATCAGCCCGCGGACGAGCTCCTCGTCGATGCGCGACGCCTCGACAGGTACCGTCACGCCGTCGTCCATTTCCGGGGCGCGGTGATCGATCCGCGGTCGACGAAGCGGGTCGGCATCACGATGGTCCGCACCGGCGCATGGGGGTCCTCGATGCGTTCGAGCAGCGTCCGCATCGCGGTCGCGCCGAGGGCTCCGGCATCCTGATATCTGGTCGAGACGCCCGGCTGCACCATGCTCATCCACGGGGCGTCGTCGAAGCCCGCCAGACTCACATCCGACGGGATGCCGAGGCCCAGTGCCGCCGCGGCGCGCCAGGTCCCCTCGGTGAGCACGTTGTTGGCCGCGAAGACCGCGGTCGGACGATCGGCGCGCGACAGGATGCGCTCGGCCGCGGCCTGGGCCTCGTCGGCATCCCACCCGGCCTGCACGATCAGCGACTCGTCCACGCGCACCCGGCGTGCCGCCAGCGCGTCGAGATATCCCTGCTGGTGCTCCTCGCCGGTGGTCCACTCGGTCTCGTCGATCAACAGGGCGATCCGCTCATGGCCGGCGGCCAGCAGCCGCATCGTGGTGTCGTGCGCCGCCGCCCGGTTGTCGACGACGACGGCGTCGCTCTCTTCGGCGTCGAACCGACGGACGACCTCGATGAGGGGCACGCCGATGCGGCTGAGGAAGCCGCTCAGCTCGCGCGAGACCGGCGTCGCGATGACGCCCGACACACGGGACGCCACCAGCTCCTCGGCGGCCGCGAGCTCGTCGGCGCTGTCGCCGCGCAGGTCGACCATCACAAGGGTGCGGCCGTGCGCGCGTGCCTCTTCGCCGATGCCCGAGGCGAGTTCGGCGTAGAAGACGTTGCGCAGGTCCGAGACGAGGACGCCGACCGAGCGGCTGGTGCGCTGCTTGAGTGCGCGCGCGGTGACGTCGACCACGTAGCCGAGTTCCTTCGCGACCGCACGCACGCGTTCGCGCACCTCCGGGGCCACGTAGCCGTTGCCCGACATCGCCCGGGAGGCGGTGGAGCGCGAGACCCCGGCGGCGCCGGCGACCTCGCGGATGGTCGGGCGCGCGAACGGGGCACCCCGTTCGGTCACCACTCCTCCGTCACGGTCACGGTCAGCTGCACAGAGGACTCCTCGCCGGGTCCGAGGACTATCTCGAACTCTTGCCCGGACGAGCGCCAGCCTAGCGGGAGGAGGGGCGTGATCCCGGCGCGCGCCGGCTGGGGCAGCGGGTTGCGCATGCGCACCGTATAGGCCGCCGATTCGCCCGCGACGGCGCGGCGACGGTAGGGGAGCAGCCGTGCGGTCTGCCCGGAGGGTCCGCGCGCGACCGCCGTCACGCTCATTCCAGTCTCTTCCGGTACTCGTCCCAGGTGCGGCCGATGAGCGAGAGGTGCTCGAGGTCGATCGGCTCACCGTCGCGCACATGCTCGAGGTAATAGAGCGCGGGAACGCCGAGCCCCGCCTGCGTCTCTGCGTAGTCGAGCCACTCGGCGCGGTTGGGCATCGGCCACTGGTCGGTGTCGACCGGATACCCGGGAAGCACCCCCGAGACGATCTCGAACCGTGCGCGAAGCTGCGCCGCGACCGACACCGGCCGGCCGGTGACGTCGTGCTCGAGGACGTCGTTCGTGCGCACCATGTCGGTGACGTCGCCGAACGAGGGGTGCACGGTGTGGGTGATGACGAGGGCGTCGGGCTTGACGGTGTGCGCGCTGGACAGCGCGCAGATCTGCATCCAGCGGGCGCCGCCGCCGTCACTCAGTTCCAGATCCGGGGAGGTCACCACGCCGCGGGGGCCGGTGCGCCAAGAGAGCGAATAGCCGGCTCCGTGAACGGTCCGTCGACCGGAGTCACTCGTCAGCGAGGGAGTGGAACTCATGTCCTCAGTCTATGTGACAACGTTCCCAGGCGCTTCAAGTGAGGAGATGTCAGAGGCGTTCGGCGCACGTCCCCATGTCAGAGACGCTCGGCGCACCTCGCCATGTCAGCGGTGCTTGGAGATAGCCCGACCTCACAGGCGTTCGGCGAGCACGGCGCCCTGCGGGTGCTTCTCCGTCGCGCGGGGCTCCCGGTCGAGCACCGCTGTCACGCGGAAACCCGCCTGGCGCAGGGCCTCCCGCACGTACGGCGTGTGGTGAAGGTAGGCGATCAGGTCGACGTCGTGCCCGTACGGCTTGTCGAGCCGGCGCTGTCCGGTGCCCGCCTGGAAACCGAGAAGGAGCAGCCCGCCGGGGCGCAGCACGCGCCGGAACTCGGCATACACCACCCCCAGCCGGTGCGGCGGGGTGTGGATCGTCGAATACCAGGCCAGCACGCCGTCGAACGGCTCATCGGCGAAGGGCAGCTCGGCGTTGTCCGCGGCGACGAGTTCGAGTTCCGGATGCCGCGACCTGGCCTCGGCGAGCATCGCCGGAGAGAGATCGCTGCCCGCGATCACGAGCTCCGGGTCCAGCGTCAACAGGTGCGAGATCATGCGCCCGGTGCCGCAGCCGGCGTCGAGCACTGCCGCCGGCCGAGACTCGAGCCCCTCGACGAAGTGCTGCACCATCGCGAGCTCGGGGGCCGCCTCGTACCGTGTGTCGGGCAGCATCGCGGCATAGCTCGCTGCCACCTCGTCGTAGGCGGTGCGCGTGCGCTCGACGTCGGCCGAGGTCATGCGGCACTCGCTGCCGGCGCCGTTCCGGTTCGACCGGAATCCAACGACGCGAGCAGAAACCGGTGGGTCTCGGGATCGGCGGCCGCCACCAGACCCTGCACGCCCGTGTGGAGTTCTCCGCCGTCGAGGTTGGTGAGGACCACGCCCGCCGCACGGCAGAGCGCGATTCCCGCGGCCCAATGAACGTTCCCCTCCAGCTCTCCGCCGGTGACGTAGCCCGCTTGCTGTCCCGTCGCCACCCACGCGAGGGCGAGCGTCGTCGAGAGGCACTGTGGTCGGAACCGCGCGCGGAAGACCGGGTCCGCCAACAGCGGGAGACCCATCCGATCAGGAAGACGCCGTTCGAGGTTGAGCGCGACGAGGCGGGACGACGCTGTCGGCGTGAGCGCGGTGTCGTCCTGACCCGCTCCATCCCCCAGCGCCTGGCACCGCCATGCGTCGACGCCGTCCGTCCAGAACACGCATCCGGCCGCCGGATCCGCGACGGCGGCAGCAGTGGTCGAGCCGTCGATCTCCAAAGCCACGTTGACGCCGAAGAGGGGGACGCCCGCCGCGAAGTTGAGGGTTCCGCAGATCGGATCGACGAGCCAGCGACGCGAGGACTCGCCGTCGCTGCCGAGCTCCTCGCCGACGATGGCGTCATCGGGCCGATGCCGTGTCAGCACCGCGCGGATCGCGCGTTCCGCCTCAATGTCGGCCGCCGTTGTGAAGTCGACACCGTCCTTATCCGTGCGCTCGGCAGCGCTTCCGTAGCGGGCTCGCGCCACCTCCGCACCTGCCAAGGCGGCGAGCATCGCGACATGTGCGTCGGAAGAACTTGCGTCTGAAGAACCTGCGTCAGTAGGTGCGGATCCCATCACCGGTTCAGTCAAGCACGTACCTCACCCGCGGTTCCTCGGCGCGCGCGCACTGCGCACCGGCGGGGTGTGAGCAGCTCCAGTGGGAGCGCTCAGAAGGGTGGGCCGTCTGGCGAACCGGGTGGGTTGTGGTCGGTGAACAGCCAGGGTTCGCGCATCATCTGTCGTCGGCGTTGCGCGTGGTCGTCGGGGACGAAGCGGATGGCGGGTTCGGGTCGGTCGGTGTGTGGGCGGCCGGTGGGGCTGGTCCAGACGAGCACGCCGGGGGTGGTCTGTTCGACGGTCCAGGGTGTGACGTGTTTCAGGACGTGGTGG
>NZ_MWLQ01000002.1 GCF_010634855.1 Microbacterium sp. B35-30
GGTGCGAGTGGTGAAGCGGTGAAGCCCAGGCGGTGGCGGCGCGGGGGGCTCGCCGCCACCGCCTTCCGTCACGGGGCGAACGTCGTGTCGACGATGTCCTCGCCCGTGGGTGCGTCCGTGATGAGGCCGATCTCGGCCATCGCGGACGCGAGCGCCTCGAGCTGGCCGACATACTCGTCGGACAGGTCGGAACGCAGCCAGAAGTTCTCCAGCGCGGAGGCGAAGACGTCCTCGTCGCCGCCGAACTCCTCGACCATGCCCGGCAGCCACTCCTCGATGTTGTCGGCCATGTACTCCGTCGTGGCGGCGTGGGTGTCGACGACCTTCTGCACGAGCTCGGGGTTCTCCTCGATCAGCGCGCCGGTCGTGATGAGGCCGATGTTGACCTTGCCGATGGGGGTCGAGTACGGGTCGACGACCTCGCTGCCGCCGTTCGCCTTCGCGATGGACACGCCGATCTCGACGCCCATGAACGCCGCGATGTCGCCGGCGGCGAAGGCCGATGCCATCTCAGGGACCGGGATGACGGTGAGCGCGAAGTCCTCGGGGGTGAGGCCCGCGTCCTCGATCAGCAGGCGCAGGGCGACCTCCTGCGCAGAGCCCTGGACGATGCCGATCTTCTCGCCGACGAGCTCGTCGAGCGACGACTCGCCGTTGCCGATGAAGCCTGAGCCGCCGTCCGCGGCGCTGGCGACGACCTTGAGGTCGCGGTCCTGCGAGATCGAGGCGATCGTCGGCGTGACGCCCGAGATGGCGAAGTCGATCGATCCCGACACGAGGGCGTCCGACAGCGCCGGCGTGGTGTCGAGCGTGACGACCTCGAACTCGACGCCGTCGACCGCGTGGTCGTTGTAGAGGAAAGGCTGGTAGAAGTGCGGCTGGCCGCGCAGCGTGCCGATCTTGACCGTGACGGTCTCCTCGGTCGACGAGTCGCCGGACGACCCTTCGTCGGCGGACGAGGAGCCGCTGCAGCCGGCGAGGGCGAGCACGGCAGCGGTCGCGAGGGCGGCGCCGGCGGCGAGGCGGCGGGCGAGGGTGCGATGGGAGAGGGGGCGCATGGGTGACACTCCTGGATCGGGCTCCGGCGACGGAGGGGCGGGATGCTGTGTGGGACTGGCCTCATTCAAGGACGCCCGTTCGCGCGGGGCGTGAAGGCCGTGTAACGAGTGTGTTAAGTGATCGCTTAACGATGTCGATCGCCGCGCGACCGCCGGCTCCGCCGTCCCGGCGAGGGCCGCCGGCGTCATACGATGTGGCGCACAGCCCGGCCGGCAGCCGGAGTCAGGAGACGTCGATGGGTGAGGTGCCCACGCAGATTGGACCGCGACTGCGCACGCTCCGCGTCGCCACCGGGCGGTCGCTGTCGTCCGTCGCGCACGAGCTGGGGATCTCGTCGAGTGCGCTCTCACAGATCGAGACCGGGGTCATGCAGCCGTCTGTCAACCGGCTGATCGAGCTCGTGGGCGTGCTCGGGGTGCCGGTGTCGGCGATCTTCGACGACCCCGGCCTGTTCGCCCCGCGACCGCACGATCACGCCGACGTGACGGAGCAGCTCCCGGGGGTGCTCGTCGCGCGCGCCGGCGGGATGTCCCCCGCGGAGCTGGCCGAGGGAGTCACCTATCGCCGGCTCTCGCCGGCGTCGCTGCCCGGAGTCGACTGGTTCGAGTCGACGTATCCGCCCGGTTCGTCGTCGAGCATCGACGGCACGATGCTCGTGCACGCGGGGTACGAGAGCGGATGGGTCGCGCGGGGCGAGCTGACCTTCGAGTTCGCAGATGGGAAGGTGCGGCTGGGTCCCGGAGAGTCGCTCTCGTTCCCGGCGTCGCGTCCGCACCGCGTGATCAACGACACGGCCGAGCCCGCCGTCGCGATCTGGCTCACGCTCACCGGAGCCGGCACCGGCGCAGCCGCCGCGAACGCCGGCGCCGAGGCGTAGTCACGAGGGCGTTACACAGGAGAAACCCGCGCGGCAATATTAAGCAATAGCTTTACGGGATGCGGCATCGCCGCGTCGCGGCATCCGTTCATCGACACCCTCTGGAGATCGCCATGACCTCTCCCGCAACCTCGCAACCGCCGGGGATCGAGACGAGATGACGCCCGGGCGTTCCGTCATCCGTGCCCAGCGCACCTGGATCGCAGGCTCCTTCCGGCCCGCCGCGATCGTCGTCGAGCGGGGTGTCGTCGCAGCCATCGTCGATGTGCGGGCGCACGTGGCCGGCGCACGGACGGTGCTGGTACCCGACGACGCGGTGCTCCTCCCCGGGCTCGTCGACTCGCACGTGCACGTGAACGAACCGGGCCGCACCGAGTGGGAGGGGTTCCGGTCGGCGACGCTCGCGGCCGCAGCGGGGGGCGTCACGACCATCGTCGACATGCCGCTGAACTCGCTGCCGCCCACCACGACACCGGAGGCGCTGGAGGTCAAGCGCGCGGCGGCGGCGCCGTCGGCCTTCATCGACGTCGGCTTCTGGGGCGGCGCCGTGCCCGAGAACCTCGGCGCCCTCGCGCCGCTGCACGAGGCGGGCGTGTTCGGGTTCAAGTGCTTCCTCTCGCCGTCGGGCGTCGACGAGTTCGGCCACCTCGACCGTGCGCAGCTGCTCGCCGCGATGACCGAGATCGCGGCCATCGGCTCGCGGCTGATCGTGCACGCCGAGGACCCGGCGCTGCTGCACGACCATGGCCCGCTCGGCCGCGAGTACGGCGCGTTCCTGGCGTCGCGGCCCGCCGAGAGCGAGGCATCCGCCATCGATGCGGTGATCGACGCGGCCCGCCGCACCGGCGCCCGGGCGCACATCCTGCATCTGAGCGACGCGCACTCGCTGCCCGCGATCCGGGCGGCGAAAGCCGAGGGGGTCGCGCTCACGGTCGAGACGTGCCCGCACTACCTGACGATCGCCGCCGAGGAGATCCCCGAGGGTGCGAGCGAGTTCAAGTGCTGCCCGCCGATCCGCGAGGCCGCGAACCGCGACCTGCTCTGGGAGGGTGTCGTCGACGGGACGATCGATGCCATCGTGAGCGACCACTCGCCCTCGACCGTCGACTTGAAGCGCTCCGGTGACGGCGACTTCGGCCTCGCGTGGGGCGGGATCTCCGGGCTCCAGCTCGGTCTTTCGGCGGTGTGGACCGAGGCTCGGGGCCGCGGCATCCCGCTGGAGACGATCCTGCCGCTCTACACGACCGGCCCCGCCCGCGTCGCGGGCCTGGACGGCGTCGGCGTCATCGAGGTCGGTGCGCCCGCGCACTTGACGGTCTTCGGCGTCGACGACCCGTTCGCGATCGAGGCCGCACGGCTGCTGCACAAGAACCCGATCACCGCATACGACCGGCGGGCGCTCACCGGTCGTATCCGCCGCACCTGGCTGCACGGCGAGTCGGTGTTCGACGTCACGTCGGGCGGCCCCGGCGAGGCGCCGCTGTTCCGCGGTGCGCCGCGCGGCCGGCTGCTGCGGGCGACTGCCGACAGCGACGGCGCCGCCGGCCCGCCGGCCGACGCGCCGGGAGCGAACGGGCAGACGCCGACGCCCCTGACGACGCTGACGGTGCTGCAGCGCGGCGCCGGGCCGATCCCGGGCGATCACTACCTTCCCGCCTCGCCCGACACCGTGCTGTGGGGCCGGCTGCCGTGCGCGACGGATGCCGCGGCGCTGACCATCGCGCCGGGTGACACCGTGACGTTCGACACCGTGAGCCACGAGGGGATCCTCGAAGACCAGGGCAAGGACCCGCGGGCGTTCTTCGCGGCGCACGGCGTGGCGGAGGCATCCGTCCTCGACGATGCGATCGAGATCGCCGCAACCCTGTCGCGCGACCCTGCCGCGGACGGACCGCACGTCGTCACGGGACCGGTCTTCGTCGAGGGCGCCCAGCCCGGCGACCTGCTGAAGATCACGGTGGAGCGGCTCGTCCCCCGCGTGCCGTACGGCGTGATCTCGAACCGTCACGGCAAGGGCGCACTCGTGGGTGAGCTGCCCCGAGGTGCGGCGAACGTGAGCGTCTTCACCCCGGTGGAGGAGCGCGCGTCGGGGCTGGTGGGCCTCCTGCCGGTCACTGAGGGCGGGCAGCGTGTCGTCGAGTTCCCGCTCGCGCCGTTCCTCGGCACGATGGGCGTCGCGGTGGCGGCTGCGGAGCGACCGCACTCGGTTCCGCCGGGCGCGCACGGCGGCAACATCGACATCAACCTGCTCACCGAGGGCGCGGTGCTGTACCTCCCGGTGCAGGTGCCGGGGGCGCTCGCCTACGTCGGCGATCCGCACTTCGCGCAGGGCGACGGCGAAGTGGCGCTCACGGCGCTGGAGGCATCGCTGCGCGCGACGCTGCGCTTCGAGGTGGTGCCGCGCGCCGCCGCACTCGCGGAGTTCGGCGAGGTGACCGGTCCGCTCGCCCGCGCGCGCGGCTATCTCGTGCCCACGGGGCTCGACCCCGACCTGAACATCGCGATGCGCAACTGCGTGCGCGCGGCGCTCTCGCTGCTGCAGGCGCGCTACGGCATGGAGGAGCACCTCGCCTACGCGTACCTCTCGGCGGCGACGGACTTCGACATCTCGCAGGTCGTCGACATCGTGTGCGGGGTGCATGCGCGCATCCGCGAGGCGGACTTCGCGGCGGTGGATCGGGCACGCGGTGGCGCACCGAGAACAGGTGATGTCGCCGGCGCAGGTGTAAAGGCCCCGAATCGTCCTACCCCGGTGAGATCACCTGATCCGGCGACCCGCGAGAACGGAGCGACCGATGACTGAACCCGTCTTCCCGGGCGCCGTCCCGGGTGCCGAGACGGTGCCAGAGGACCTGCTCGCCGCGTTCGAGCGGTACGAGGCCGCGATCATCGCCGACGACGTCGCGGTGCTCGACGAGACGTTCGCGCCCGGCCCCGGCACCCTCCGCGGCGACACCGCGGGCCTTCTCGTGGGGCACGACGCGATCTCGGCCTTCCGCGGCACGCGGGGCGGCGTCGCGCCGCGGTCGATCGAACGCATCGAGCATCGTGAGGTGGGGACGGATGCCGCGCTCTTGGTGTCGGTGTCGCGCTACGCCGGCGGCGGCCGGGGCCTGCAGACGCAGCTCTGGCAGCGCATCGACGGGGCATGGCGCATCACCGCGGCCCACGTCTCGCCGCGCCCGCAGCCGCTGGACCGCACGGTCTGGCGCACGGTCGGCGATCCGCTCTGGCAGGGCGCCTGGGAAGGCGCGCTGGCGGGGCTCACGGTCGCAGTCAAGGACCTCTTCGCGATCAAGGGCTATCGCATCGGCGCCGGCAACCCGGCGTTCCTGGACTCCGCGCGGCCCGAGACCACCACGGCCCCGGCGGTGAGCGATCTGCTGCGCGGCGGGGCATCCGTGCGCGGCATCGCGCGCACCGACGAGTTCGCATACTCGATCGCGGGCGACAACGTCCACTACGGCACGCCCCCGAACGGCGCGCTGCCCGGTGCGCTCCCCGGCGGCTCGTCGAGCGGGCCGGCGACCGCCGTGGCCACAGGCCAGGCCGACATCGGGCTGGCGACCGACACCGCCGGGTCGGTGCGGGTCCCCGCCTCGTACCAGGGGCTGTGGGGCCTTCGCACCACGCACCGGCTCGTGCCGCGCCAAGGCCTCCTTCCGCTCGCGCAGTCGTTCGACACCGTGGGCTGGCTCACGCGCGACGGCGACACGCTGCAGCGCGTCGTGGACTGGTGCCTCAGCTACGACGGACCGTCATCGGCCGCCAGCGAGGGCGCCCAGCCCGACCGGGAGCCGGGCGGGGAGTCCGGCCGCGGACGCTGGGGTGAGTCGGGCACCGACCTGCCCTGGCGATTCGTCGTGCCCGACGAGGCGCTCGCCGCGGCCGAGCCGGCCACGCGCGACGCCGTCGAGTCGCTGCTCGCGCTGCTCGCGGCTGCACCTGACGCTCCGGCCGTGTCACGCGCGCCGATCGGCGACCTCGACGCCTACCTCGTGCCCTTCCGCACCGTGCAGGCCGCCGAGGCCTGGCGCAACAACGGCCAGTGGGTGCGCGAGCACCCGGACGCCGTCGGCCCCGCCGTCGCCGAGCGCCTCGCCGCGGCTGCCGCCGTCACCGCCGAGGACGAGGCATCCGCTCGCGCCCTTCTCGCGCCGCTGCGGGAACGCGTGCGAGATCTGGTGCAGTCGCAGGTGCTGCTGCTGCCGACCGTGCCTGGTGCGGCGCCGGCACGCGGTCAGAGCGGTGAGGGCATCGCCGCGGTGCGCGTGACGACCCTCCGCATGACGACGCCGGCCGCCGTCGCGGGACTGCCCGCGCTGTCGGTGCCGCTCCTCACCGTGCCCTCCGTCCTCGGCCCGGCGCCGGTCGGGCTCTGCCTCATCTCGCGCGAGGGCACCGACATCGCCCTCGTGCGCCTCGCGCGACGCCTCGCCGCGACCGTCTCAGCTTCTGGAGTCACCCCATGACCGACCTTCCCGGCCCGATCGACCCGCCCGCGCGCCTGCTGATGGGCCCGGGGCCGATCTCGGCGTATCCGAGCGTGCTGCATGCGATGTCGGCGCCTCTCGTCGGGCAGTACGACCCGTTCATGACCGCCACGATGACCGAGACGCAGGAGCTCTACCGCGGTGTCTGGGCGACGGGCAACGAGGCGACGCTGCTGATCGACGGCACCTCGCGCGCCGGCATCGAGGCCGCGATCGTGTCGCTCGTGCGCCCGGGAGACCGCGTGCTCGTGCCGGTGTTCGGTCGCTTCGGTCATCTGCTGACTGAGATCGCCGAGCGCGCCATGGCCGAGGTGCACACCATCGAGACCGAGTGGGGGCAGGTCTTCCCCGTGTCGGTCATCGAAGAGGCGATCGTTCGGGTGAAGCCCACGCTCCTCGCGCTCGTGCAGGGCGACACGTCGACCACGATGAACCAGCCGCTCGACGAGGTCGGCGCGATCTGCGCGCGCCACGGCGTGCTGTTCTACACCGATGCGACGGCATCGTTGGGCGGCAACCCGTTCGAGGCCGACGCCTGGGGGCTGGATGCCGCCACCGCCGGTCTGCAGAAGTGCCTCGGCGGTCCGTCGGGGTCGTCGCCCCTCACCCTCTCGGCCCGTGCCGTCGAGGTGGTGCGGTCTCGCACGCGGATCGAGGCGGGCATCCGCGAGGCCGACGACCTCTCGGCGGCCGACTTCGTGCGCTCGAACTACTTCGATCTCGGCATGATCCTCGACTATTGGGGCCCGCGCCGCCTCAACCACCACACTGAGGCGACGTCGATGCTGTACGCCGCCCGCGAGTGCGCGCGCGTGCTGCTGATCGAGGGGCGGGATGCCGTCATCGAACGTCACCGCGTCGCCGGCGCGGCGATGCTGGCAGGCGTTCAGGCGCTGGGCCTCGCGGTGTTCGGCGACCTCGCCCACAAGATGAACAACGTGGTCGCCGTCGAGATCCCGGCCGGGGTGCCGGGGGACGAGGCCCGCAGGGCGATGCTCGAGGACTTCGGCATCGAGATCGGCACGTCGTTCGGGCCCCTCCACGGCCGGGTCTGGCGCATCGGCACGATGGGCTACAACGCCCGCGAGGACGCCGTGCTGACGACGCTCGTCGCCCTCGAGGCGGTGCTGCGGCGGTTCGGCGCGTCGGTGCCGGCCGGTGGCGGGACGGATGCCGCGGCCGACGTCTTCCGGAGCTCGTGACGATGGCCCTGCTCGCGGTCGACCGCGACCGCATCTCCGCGGCCGCGCGTCGGGTGATGGCGCGGTGCGACGAGCTCGCGCGCGTGTCGGCGACGAGCGGCGGAATCGAGCGCGTGTACCTGTCGCCCGAGCACGCGCGCGTGAACCGGCTCGCGGCGGAATGGATGCGCGAGGTCGGCATGGCGACGCGTCAGGACGCCGCGGGCAATCAGCTCGGGCGGATCGCGCCGGCGTCGGGCGAGGTCGACGCGCCCGCGCTGCTGCTGGGCTCGCACCTCGACACCGTGCCCGACGCGGGACGCTTCGACGGGATCGTCGGGGTGCTGATGGCCCTCGAGGTCGCGCGCCTGCTGCGGGCGCCCGGCGACGGGCCGGCGCGCGCCGGCCTGCCGTTCGCGCTCGAGGTGATCGCGTTCTCGGACGAGGAGGGCACCCGCTTCGGCAAGGCTCTCCTCGGCTCGTCGGCCGTCGCGGGGACGTGGAACGACGAGTGGTGGACGCTGACGGATGCCGACGGCACGAGCCTGCGTGAAGCGTTCCTCGAGTTCGGTCTCGACCCCGGCCGCGTGGGCGAGGCGGCACGTCGCCCCGCCGAGCTCGTGGGATACCTCGAGGCCCACATCGAGCAGGGCCCCCAGCTCGACCGGCGCGGCGAGTCACTCGCGGTGGTGTCGTCGATCGCGTCGGCGCGGCGCTTTCAGCTCATCGTCGAGGGCGAGGCGCGCCACGCGGGCGGAACGCCGTACGACATGCGCCGCGACGCGCTGCTCGGCGCGTCGGAGGCGGCGCTCGCCGTCGAGCGCATCTGCCGCGGGGAGCATCACATCATCGGCACGGTCGGTCAGCTCGAGGCGTTCCCGGGGGCGGTCAACGTGGTGCCCGGCGAGGCGCGGCTCTCGCTCGACCTCCGCGGCGAGTTCGACGGCGAGCGCGATCGCGTGTGGCTCTCGATCGAACGCGAGCTCGACGCGATCATGGGCCACCGCGGCCTGCGCTGGCGGGCTCAGGAGGTGCACAGCGCCCCAGCCGTGTTCTGCGCGCCGCTCCTGCAGGACGTCGTGCGCGAAGGCATCCTGTCGACCCTGCCCGGCGGAGCCGGCGACCCTGCCGTCCTCTTCAGCCCCGCCGGCCACGACGGCATGGCCATCGGCGCGATCACCGACGTCGGCATGCTGTTCCTCCGCAACCCCGACGGCATCAGCCACCACCCCGACGAGGCGGTGTCGTCCGGTGACGTCGCGCGCGGCATCCAGGCGCTCGCCGAGGCCGTGCTGCAGCTCGCCGCCGACCGCTGAACCAGGCGCGGCTCGCACGCCTCCGCGAAACCGGGGACTCTCGTCGAACCCCAGGACGTCGCCCTGTGGTTCGGCGGAAATCCCCTGGTTCGCGTTCGCGTTCGCGTTCGCGAAGGGATCGCGTTCGCGTGGTGCCGCGGGCGCCCGGGGCGCTCAGCGTCCGGACGTGGGCATGCCCATGCGGGCCAGCACGACGTTCTCGACGACCTGGACGATGTTGTAGAGCAGCAGCGTCACGATCGTGATGAGCGCCACCGAGGCCCACAGCTCGTCGAAGCGGGCGGACGCGCTGAACTTCTGGATCATGCCGCCGATGCCCTGACCGGTCGACAGCCACTCCGCGAGCAGGGCTCCGGTCACGGCTCCCGGCACCGAGACCCGTGCCGCGGCGAACAGCGACGGCAGGGCTCCCGGAACGTTCACCTTGCGCAGCTGCGTCGCGCGACCGCCGCCGTAGACGTGCACGAGGTCGAGGCTCTCCTTCGATGCCCGGCTGAGGCCGAACATGATCGACGCGAGCGCGGGGAACAGCACGACGATCGAGCCGATGACGGCGACGGATGCCGGAGTCCCGCGTCCGGTGATGAGGATGATGACCGGTGCGATGGCGACGAGCGGCACCGAGCGCAGCAGCAGCGCGAGCGGCATGACGCCCATCTCGACCGAGCGTGACAGCGAGAACGCCAGGGCGAGGACGACGGCGACGAGCATGCCCACCACGAAGCCGATCGCAGCGTCCGCGAGGGTTTGCGTCAGCAGCGGCATCATCTCGGCGCGGTTCACGGCGGCCTCGTCGGACGTGAAGAAGAACTCCCACACGTCGGCGGGGCCTTTGGCGACGTAGGGCGAGATGCCGGTGAGGTTCACCACCGCCCACCACAGGGCGAGCACGATGACGAAGGTGAGCAGGGCGTTCAGCAGCGACCGGCCGACGGCGCGCGAGACGGCGGTGGCGCGAGCGGAGCGCGGCGCGGAGGCGGTCGGAGCCGAAGTGCCGGGAATCGTCGCGGTCATGCGGCCACCGCCTTCCCCGAGACCCAGGGTGTCACCGCTCGGGCGACGAGGCCGACGAGCGCATACCCGACCAGCGCGACGACCGCCGAAAGCAGGAACACCGCCCAGACGCGCGCCGAGTCGAGATCGCCCTGGAGGCGGATGAGGGTGATGCCGA
Source organism: Microbacterium sp. B35-30 (assembly GCF_010634855.1). Lineage (GTDB taxonomy): Bacteria > Actinomycetota > Actinomycetes > Actinomycetales > Microbacteriaceae > Microbacterium. The sequence continues at coordinate 10,098 of NZ_MWLQ01000002.1, forward strand.
CACCACGGTCGGTGCCTCCCATGTACTCGCCGAGGATCGCGCCGAGGAAGGCGGAGGGCACGGCGATCTGCAGCGCGTTGAGGATCGCGGGCGTCGCGGCGATGAGCCGCACCTTGCGCAGCTGCGTGAACCGCGACCCGCCGTACACCCGCACGACATCGAGGCTCGAGCGGTCCGCCGCGCGGAAGCCGAGCAGGGCGCCGACCACCGTGGTGAAGAACACGGCGAGGGCGGCGAGGAAGATCGCCGTCGCACTCGGATCGCCGGCGCGCTTCGCGCCGCCCAGCACCACGATCGCGATGCCGCCGACCGCGACGACCGGCAGGCAGTAGCTGACGACCGCGATCTGCACGACGACGGTCTCGATGCGCGGCAGCAGCAGCACCGTCGCCGCGACCAGCAGCGCGATGCCGTTGCCCCAGGCGTAGCCGATGAGCGCCTCGGTGATCGTCACCTGGAAGACGCTCCAGTACGCGGCCAGCCCGTCCTGCCAGATCGTCTGGAACACGACGAACGGCGACGGCACCGGGGTGAAGGTGGTGCCCGGCGGAGGCTGGAAGACGGTGACCGAGAACAGCCACCAGGCGGCGATCAGGGCGGCCGCGCCGATGATCCCCGCAAGCCAGCCGGGGAGGGAGCGCCCGCGCATCAGGACTCCGCGGCGGCGCGGCCGTCCGCGCCGAAGAGCAGCTCCGACGCGCGGTCGACGAGCAGGTGGAACTCGGGGGAGCGCTGCATGTCGGGCGTGCGGGGATGCGGCAGATCGACCTCGATGATCTCCTTGATGCGGCCGGGACGCGGCGACATCACCGCGACACGATCGGACAGGAAGATCGCCTCCGAGACGCCGTGCGTCACGAGCAGGGTCGTGGCCGGCTTCTCGGTCCAGATGCGCAGCAGCTCGAGATTGAGGTTCTGGCGCGTCATGTCGTCGAGGGCGCCGAACGGCTCGTCGAGCAGGAGCACCGAGGGCTTGAGGGCGAGCGCGCGCGCGATCGACACGCGCTGACGCATGCCTCCCGACAGCTGCGCCGGCTTGGCCTTCTCGAAGCCGGTGAGGCCGACCAGGGCGATGAGCTCGTCGATGTAGGCCTTGTCGGCCCGACGGCCGGCGATCTCGAAGACCAGCCGGATGTTCGCCGTGACGCTGCGCCACGGCAGCAGCGCGTGGTCCTGGAAGGCGATGCCCAGTTCGCTGTCGCGGCGCAGCTGCGCCGGTGTCTTGCCGTCGACGAACACCTCGCCGGTGGTGGGCGTCTCGAGGTCGGCGAGGATGCGGAGGATGGTCGACTTGCCGCAGCCGGAGGGCCCGAGCAGCGCCAGGAACGACCCCTGGTCGGTGTGCAGGTGGGTGTCCTGCAGGGCGGTCACGCTCTGCCCTCGACCCGTCTGGAACGTCTTGCTGAGTCCGTCGATGCGGATGCCGGTGCCCGGGGCGGGCGCCGCCGGCGAGGTCTCCCCCGCCGACGGCGCCACGGCCGCGGCATCCGTCGCCCTGGCGCTGTTCAGGTGCGTGTCGGTCATGATGATTGCCGCCCGGTCTCGGGGACTACGGCAGGTAGTCCTTGAGCTCGGGGTTCTCCTCGTAGATCTCGTCGATGATCGTCGTGTCGAACAGGTCCTCGACCGAGACGTCCCAGCCCGCGGCGGCGAGCGAGGCGATGGTCTGCTCCTTGAGTTCGTCCGAGATCGTGAAGAGGCCGTTCGCCTCGGTCTCCTCGGTCGAGATCAGCAGCTTCTCGGCCTCGAGCCCCTTGGCGGTCTTGACCGGGTCGAGGGCGCCGAACACGGCTTCCAGGCCGTCCTCCGACTCGGACGCCGCCTCGTTGTAGTACGTCTCGATGAGCGAGACCGTGTCGTCGGTCGACTCGAGGAAGACGTCGGTCCAGCCCTTGATCTCGGCGATCAGGAACGCCTTGAGCAGGTCCTCGTTCTCGGCGAGGAACTGGTCGGTGACGCTGAACGCCTCGGCGACGTACGGCACCCCGTTCTCGGCGTACGAGAGGTTGGTGACCTCGTAGCCGGCGAGCTCGACCGTGAGGGCCTCGTTCGTCAGGTACGCCATGAAGCCGTCGACCTCGCCGTTCATCAGCGGGGTCGGGTCGAAGTCCACCGGCACGACGGTGACGTCGGCCGGGTCGATGTCGTTCGCGTTCAGGAGGGCGGCGAACACCGAGGCGTTCGAGTCCTGGACGCCGATGGTCTTGCCGACGAGGTCCTCGGGCGTGGTGATGTTGCCGCCGTCGGCCAGCGAGAGGATCGTGAAGGGGTTCTTCTGGAAGGTGGTGCCGATGATCTTCAGCGGCGCCTCCTCCTCGGCGATCGCCGCGCCGATCGAGGCCGCGTCGCTGAGGGCGACCTGGACGCTGCCCGAGAGGAGCTTGGCGACGCCGGTGTCGGGTCCGGAGATGCCGATCACCTCGTCGAAGCCGGCCTCGTCGTAGTAGCCGTTCTCGTAGGCGTAGAACTCTCCCGCGAACTCCTCGTTCTTGATCCAGGAGTACTGGACGCTGATCTCGCCGTACGACGCCTCCTCTTCGCCGCCGCCGCTCGCGCCGGGTGCTGAGCCCCCGGATGCGCAGCCTGCGAGGACGAGAGCGGAGGTGACGAATGCGGCCGCGGCGGCCGCGAAGCGGCCGGGCCGCCTCAGGTTGCTGTGTCGTGCCATCGGGCGTGGCTCCCCTTCTGATGCGATGTGATCTGAGCGACGCTATGACCTCGACGTTTCGCCTCGTGCGCCCCGGTGTTTCCGGGGTGTGACGAGGTGCTCAGGGCGCAGAATCGGCACCGCGGGGAGCCCCTCAGCGGCGCACGGATGCCTCGACCGGGACGGATGCCTCATCCGTCGCACTGTCCTGCAGAAGGCGCCACACCCGCTCGCGCGTGAACGGCTGGTGGTATGGGCGCCGGCCCACTGCGCGCGCGATCGCGTTGCCCACGGCCGCTGCGACCGGGTTGTAGGGGGACTCGCTCATCGACTTCGCGCCGAACGGGCCGACCGAGTCGTGCGTCTCGGCCAGGAGCACCTCGGTCGTCGGGACGTCGGCGAACTGCGGCACGCGGTACAACCGGAAGGCGGGGTTCGCTACGGCTCCCGCGTCGTCGATCAGCACCTCTTCGTAGAGCGCGCTGCCGAGTCCCTGTGCGGCACCGCCCTCGATCTGCCCGCGGCACTGCGCCGGGTTCATCACGAACCCCGCGTCGGCGGACTGCACCGACTGCAGCACCCTGACGGTGCCGGTCTCGGGGTCGACGGCCACGCGAACGGCGTGGACGTTGAACGAGAGGCTCCGCTCGTCGCCGTGTTCGCTCCCGGTGCCGACGATGCCCTCCGCCGTCCGGTGCGAGGCCGCGGCGGCTCGCACGAGCTGGGTGTACGAGACGAGGCGATCGCCGGCCTGCACCCCGCCGGGACCCAGGCGCACGGCATCCGTCCCGGTGATCCGGCGTGCGGCCTCGAGCATGCGCGCCTTCAGCTGCCGGCACGCGGCGGTCAGCGCCTTGCCCGCACCGGTGACCCCGGACGAGGCGAAGGCACCGGTGTCGTGAAGGACGAGATCGGTGTCGGCGCCGCGCAGCACGATCCGCTCCGGCGTCGCCTCGAGCACGGTCGCCGCGATCTGGCGCATCACGGTGCTCGTGCCGTTGCCGAACTCGGCGGTGCCGACCGCCAGGGCGATCGTGCCGTCGGTGCGGAGCGTCGCCGACGTGTGCGCGTGGTGGCCGCCCGGAGCCATCGCGGCGATGAACGACAGCGCCATGCCCTCGCCGACGAGCCAGCCGTCGGGGGCTGCGACACCGTTGCCGCGCCGCAGCGCGCCCTGCGCCAGGTCGAGGCACTGGTCGAGACCGTAGCTGCCCCACACCAGGTCTTCGTCGTGCTCGTCGTGCACGGTGAGGAGCGCGTCGCCCGCCCGCACCGCGTTGAGGCGCCGCAGGTCGAACGGATCCATGCCGAGGCGCTCGGCGAGCAGGTCGAGCGCCGACTCGACGCCGAGGATCACCTGTCCGAGTCCGTAGCCGCGGAACGCTCCCGACGGCACGTTGTTCGTGTAGACGACCTCGGCGTCCACGCGCTTGACCGGGCAGCGGTAGACGTTGATCGATTCGGCGCAGCCGTGGAACATCACGCCGATGCCGTGGTTGCCGTAGGCGCCGGTGTCGCTCAGCACCTCGAGCCTGATCGCCGTGAGCACGCCCTCCGCCGTGGCACCGAGGGTCACGCCGACCCGGAACGGATGCCGCACCGAGGTGCGACGGAACTCGTCGGCGCGCGTGAACTCGTAGGCCACCGGGCGCCCCGTGCGCAGCACCGCGAGGGCGACGAGGTCTTCGGCGAACATCTCCTGCTTGCCGCCGAAGCCACCGCCCACCCGCGCCGCATGCACGCGGATGCGCTCACGGGGCAGCTCGAACAGCCGCGCCAGCTCGTCGCGCACGAGGAACGGCACCTGTGTGCTCGAGCGGATGACGAGCCGGCCATCCTCGTCGAGGCGGCCGACAGCGCCGTGCGTCTCGAGCTGCGCGTGCGAGACCCGGCTCGTCTGCCAGGTGCCGGTGACGGTGACGGCGCTCGCCGCGAGGGCGGCGTCCACATCGCCGCCGATGCCGTCATGAAGCGTGGCCAGGACGTTGCGGGATGCCTCGGCCACGCGATCCTCGGCGGTCAGGCCGGGGTGCAGCACCGGTGCGCCGGGGCGTCGGGCCTCGTCGGCGTCGAAGACGGCCTCGAGCACGTCGTACTCGACGGCGATCAGACGGCAGGCCTCGTCGGCTGACTCGGCCGTCTCTGCGACCACAGCGGCCACCCGCTGCCCGACGAAGCGCACGACGTCGTCGAGGATGCGGGTGTCGTCGGGATCGTCCTCGCGGTGCTCGTGCCGCGCGGTGGAGAACCGCCGCGCCGTGACGTTCTGGTGCGTGAAGACGGCGACCACCCCGGGCAGGGCCCGCGCCGCCGTCGCGTCGATCGAGACGATGCGCGCGTGCGGGTGCGGCGACCCGACGACACGGAGCACGAGGGCGTCGGTGGTGTCGGTGTCGAAGGTGAAGGGCTCGAGGCCCTGCACGATGCGCCGGCCGGGCTCGGGCCGCACCGACTGCCCGACGTGCCCTTCGACGGGCTCAGGGACCGGAGGTGCGGCTTCCGGAGATGTCGAAGCGACGCCGGTCTCGCGCACGGGGCCGAGCACCGCCGCGTGGATCGCGTCGCGGATCGGGCGGTATCCCGTGCACCGGCACAGGTTGCCCTTCATGCGCCGGTCGAGGTCGGGCAGGTCGTCCGTGCTCAGCGTGGAGGCGGTCACGGCCATGCCCGGGGTGCAGAACCCGCACTGGAACCCGAAGTGCTCGACGAGCGCCTCCTGCACGGGGTGCAGGTCGTCACCGGGTGCGAGCCCCGCCGCCGTCGTGACCGAGGCGCCCTCGACGCGCACCGCCGGGATGATGCACGAGTGCACCGGCACGCCGTCGAGGATCACGCCGCACGCGCCGCAGTCCCCGGCGTCGCAGCCCTTCTTCACCTCGTGATGGCCGGTCTCGCGCAGCAGGGTCCGCAGGCACTGCCCAGCGCGGGGCTCGGCCTCGAGCGGCTCCCCGTTGACCTCGAGCCTCATGCCGCCGCCTCCTCGGCGGCGAGCTCGCCGCGGATCCGCTCGGCCAGCACGACGCTCACCGCTCGCCGCCAGTCGGCGACTCCCAGCGAGTCGCTGTAATACCCCGGAGCGCCTTCGATGACCTCGGCGAGGATCGCCGCATCGGGCACCTGCGGAAATCGGAACACGACGGGGCGCTCTGTCGCCGCGGTCACGGCGACCACGCATTCGCCGTCGACGTCGACGCGCCCGGTCACCACAGCGCCCGATCGCCCGTGCTCGGCGAGGGCGATCTTGCGCAGCAGCACGCGCGACCGCATCGCGTGCTCGGGCAGGTCCACGGCGCGCAGCACCTCCCCGCGACGCAGCGAGTTCTCGCCGTTGGCCGTGATGAGATCGGCGACGGGAAGCGTGTACTTCCCGCCCCCGGCGGTCCACACCTCGGCGGTAGCGTCGAGGGCCACGGCGAGCGAGATCATCGCGCCGGCGGCGAACGAGCGGCACACGTTGCCGCCCACCGTCGCCGTGTTCCAGATCTTGAACGACGCGAGCAGCGCGTTCGCCGCGTCGGGGATGACGGATGCCGCGGCCCACGCCGGCGGCACATCCGGCCCGCTCCGGCCCTCGGCCCAGGCGACGAGCTGGGCGATCGTGCATGTCGCTCCGATGCGGAGGCCCTCGCCGGTGAGCTCGAGGGCGGGCCAGCCCATGGTCGTGAGGTCGACGAACCCTGTCGTGCGCGGCTGCGGCTCGCTCATGAGCCAGGTGCCCCCCGCGAGGAACGTCTCGCCCGTGGCAAGGAGCAGATCCTCCCGCGCGCGCGCCGGGCGGTACGAGGTGACCGAGGTGATGTCCACGCGTGCGTCCTTCCGCTGCAACTGCCGGCGTCCCACCGGTCGAGGCGGTGGGCCGCTGGTCCGCCAGTCAAGCAACGCGCGGTTTCGACGGTGTTTCGCTCGATTGCCGGCGCGCGGCGATTCGTCGGTGACGGGTGGCGGCTGGGTGCGAGGACGCCTCAGTCGCCGTGCTCGGCGCCGGCATCGCCCGCGCGCGCGTCGGTGGTGGCGCGTGGACCCTGGTGCGGGATCGGCTGCGGCGGCTCGCCGCGGGACCGATGCGGTGGCTCCGGTGGGTCATCCGCTCGCACGCGTCCCTCGAAGGGGATCAGGCGGTCGGCGCGGCCGGGGCGCTTTGGGAAGCGCCTGCCCGTCACGGCGCTCGCGGTGATCTTGATCGCGAACAACTTCGGCGTCGGGTTCCAGGACTCCAGCCCGCGCACGCCGCTGCGGCGGAGCTCGTCATCACTCGTGACGCGCGCGGCCCTGCCGCGGACGACGACGCTCCAGCGGGCGTCCGCCGTCTCGCCGTCCACCTCGAACGCGACCAGCGGATGCTGTGCGATGTGCAGGAGCTTCGCGTCGCGGGCGGTCCGCACGAAGAGCGAGCCCTCGTGGGTGGTGAAGTTCACGGGGAAGACGTCGGGCGCCCCGTCGGCGTGGATCACCGCGAGCCGGCCCAGGTGCGCCTCCTGCAGCAGCGTCCAGCATTCCGACGTCTCGAGGCGCTCCACCTGTGCGGCCGCGCGCGGACCGGATCCTTCTCCGGCGGATGCCGCGGCCGCTGCCGCGTCGCCTTCCGCCGGCCGGGATGCATCCATGGCTGCCTCCTCTTCCTCCCTCGGTCATACCCCCGACCGGCGTGATTGGGAAGGGCCTGCGGCGCGACGGACGCCCGGCGCGGCATCCGTCGCACTCCTTCCGCGCGCCGCCGAAGGGGTCGCGCGGCAGGAGACCGTCGGTCAGAGACGCTCCGCGAGGGTGACGGATGCCGCCGCCACGTCCCGTGCCAGCCGTCCCTCGTCCACGGTGATCAGCGTCGCGTCCTCGACGACGGTGCGGCCTCCGACATAGAGGCGCTTGAGCGGCGGCAGCGCCCCGAGGCCGAGGGCCGCCACCGGATCGAGGATGCCGGCGTGCTCGATGCGGTCGACCTGCCACACGGCGATGTCGGCGAGCTTGCCGGGCTCCAGCGAGCCGATCTCGTGCTGTCGGCCCAGCACCCGGGCGCCGCCCATCGTGGCGATGCGCAGCCCGTCGCGGACGCTCATCGACTCCGAGCCGGTGCGGAGGCGGTTCATCAGCACGGATTCGCGGATCTCGATGCCGAGCTGCCCCGACTCGTTCGAGGCGGAGCCGTCGACTCCGAGCCCGACCGGGACGCCGGCGTCGAGCAGCGCCCGCACCGGCGCGATGCCGGCGGCCAGCCGCGCATTCGACGACGGGCAATGCGCGACGCCGGTGCCGGTCGCGGCGTAGCGCTCGATCGCGGGGGCGTCGAGGTGCACACCGTGCGCCATCCACACGTCGTCGCCTAGCCACCCGAGCTCTTCGAGGTACTGCGTCGGGGTCCGGCCGAAGTGCTCGGCGCAGTACGCGTCCTCCTCGACCGTCTCGGAGGCGTGCGTGTGCAGCCGCACGCCGAGCGACCGCGCCAGCACCGCCGCCTCCCGCAGCAGGTCGGCCGTCACCGAGAACGGCGAACAGGGGGCGATCGCGATGCGCACCATCGCGTCGAACGAGGGGTCGTGGTAGTGCTCGACCGCTTCCTGCGACGCCTGCAGGGCGGCATCCGTCGTCTCGACCGCGAAGTCGGGCGGCAGCCCGCCCTGCGACTGCCCCAGGTCCATCGACCCGCGTGTCGCGTGCAGCCGCACGCCGATGGTCGACGCCGACTCGACGAGCGCGCCCACGATGTCGCCCGAACCGCGGGGGAAGACGTAGTGGTGATCGCCGACCGTGGTGCAGCCCGATCGCGCGAGCACCGCCATCCCGCCGGCGGCGCCCACGCCTGTGAGGCCCGCGTCGATGCGGGCCCACAGCGGGTACAGCGCCGTGAGCCAGTCGAACAGGATCGAGTCCTGCGCGTACCCGCGTGTCAGCCACTGGTACAGGTGGTGGTGGGTGTTGATGAGCCCCGGCGTCACCAGGCACCCGCGCGCGTCGACGATGTCGGCGTCCTCGCGCCAGCGCTCGTCCGCACGGCCGGGGCCGACCGTGACGATGCGGCCGTCCTCGATGACGACGTGCCCGCCGGCGTGCTCGGTGCCGACGGCATCGACGGTGACGACGTGCGCGTTCTCGATGAGCGTGCGGGTCATGAGGCTCCTGCAGCGAGACGGATGCCGCAGCCCGAGGTATCGCGTGCGGCAGGGGACTGCGGCGCAAGGGCCGTCGAGCTCGTGGCATCCGAGGCGGCCTCGCGTGAGGGTGCATCGCCTGAGGGTGTCTGGCCTGAGTGCGGCGCAGCGGCAGCGGGTCTCCGGTGGAGAGGCCCGGAGCGCGCGCTCAGCGGGACGCCGGATCCGCCGTGGCGTGTCGCGACGATCTCGGCGAGCACCGAGATCGCGGTCTCGTCGGGACTGGCGCCGCCGAGGTCGAGGCCGAGCGGCGACCGTACCCGTGCGATGTCGGCCGCCGTGACTCCGGCCTCGCGCAGCAGTGCGGTGCGGTGCGCCACCGTGCCGCGGGCGCCCATCGCGCCGACGAACCCGACCGGGAGGGCCAGGGCTGCGGCGAGGGCCGGAACGTCGAGCCGCTCGTCATGCGTCAGCACGCAGACGGCCGTCCGGTCGTCCACGACGGAGGCATCGAGCCCGGCGAGGAGCTCGTGCGGGAGTCCGACGATCAGCTCGACCGCGCCAGGGAAGCGCTCGCGCGTCACCAGCGTCTCCCACACATCGCACACGGTCACCGCGAAGCCGGCGGCCGCTGCCACGCGGCACAGCGCCGCCGCGTGCTCGCCGGCGCCGACGACGATGAGACGCGGTGCCGGGGCGTGCGACAGCACGAGGACGTCGTGGCCGTCGAGCGCGCCGGAGAGCACGACGGTCTCGCGGTGGCGGATGGCGGCGTCGAGCGCCCCGTCGCCGGCTTCCGACCGCCCCACGAACGCAGCACGGAGTGCGTCCTCGTCCAGCATGGTGCCCGCGGACCGCCCGCCGAGCGCGAGGCCCACCGTGACACCGTGGCCCGAGGCCGCGGCCTCGAGCGCGTCGATGACCGCCGGCTCGGGGCGCACGGCGTACGCCGCGACATCCACGCTCCCGCCGCAGGCGAGCCCGGCGGCATGGGCGGCGTCGTCCGAGAACCCGAGACGTGCGGTCCGCGGCGCTCCGTCGACGCGGGCGCCGTGCGCGAGCAGGATCGCGTCGCCCTCGACGCACCCGCCCGAGATCGATCCGATCACGCGCCCGTCCGCCGTCACCGCCATGGTGGCGCCGGCGCCGCGGGGCGCGCTTCTGGCCACCCGGGTGACCGTCACCGCCGCGACGACGTCGCCGTTCCGCAGCAGCGGCAGCAGTTCGCGGGCGCGTTCGAGCATGCCCACACGCTAGGCCCGATGTGTTTCGTTCGCACTACGCTCAGGAGACGCCGCCTGGCACCGCCGCGGCATCCCATCCGGAGGAGGCCGGTTCGTGCGCATCTGCGGCATCGTGCTGGCGGCGGGCGCGGGGACTCGACACGGGTCGCCGAAGGGTCTCGCGCGCACCGCGGACGGCGAGCCCTGGGTCGCTCGGGCCGCCCGCACGCTGCGGGATGGCGGCTGCGATGAGGTGCTGGTCGTCGTCGGCGCGCGCGGCGCTGAGGTCGCCGCGCTCGTGCCGGCCGACGCGCGTGTGGTCGAGGCGGCAGACTGGGCGGCCGGACTCTCGGCGTCGCTGCGGGCGGCACTGCGTGCCGCGCAGGGCTCGGCATCCGCAGATCCGGTGCCGGGACCTGACCACGGCGCCTTCGACGCGGTGATCGTGCTGCCCGTCGACACCCCCGACGCGCCGGCATCAGTCGTTCATCGAGTGATCGCGATGCTTTATCGGGGAGCGCCCCTCGTTCAGGCCGTCTACGGCGGCGTTCCGGGGCATCCCGTGACGATCGCCCACTCCCACTTCGCCGCGCTGTCCGAGGCGCTGCACGGAGACCGGGGTGCGCGATCGTATCTCGTCACCCACGGCGTGGTCGAGGTCGAGTGCGGCGATCTGTGGTCGGGAGACGACATCGACTACCGGTGACCGCGCGCGGCGCACCGGTGCGCCGCCCCCCGGTCGCCCACCGGTCGTTGAGCGAGGGAGCGCCAGCGACCGAGACGAAACGCCTCGAGCCGACGTTCAGCGCGGCGGGCGGGCGTTTCGTCTCGCTCGTTCCTCGCTCGCTCAACGACCGGTGGGTGCCCGAGGTTCCTCGCTCGCTCAACGACCGGTGGATGCCCGCGTTCTCCTCGCTCGCTCGGCGCCCGGAGTCCGGCGTCAGTCGCCGAGGACGACGTTGAGCGGGGGCTCGCCGGCGACGAGGCGCTCGATCTGGGTGCGCACGAGCTTCGCGACGCGCGGGCGCATCGCGCTCGAGGCTCCGCCGACGTGCGGCGTGATGAGCACGCCGGGAAGGCTCCAGAGCGCGTGCCCTTCCGGCAGCGGCTCCGGATCGGTGACGTCCAGCGCCGCGCGGATGCGGCCACGGCCGACGTGATCGACCAGTGCCTCGGTGTCGATCAGCGAGCCGCGTCCGACGTTGACGACCAGCGCGCCATCGGGCAGCGCCGACAGGAACGCGTCGTCGACCAGGTTCTTCGTCGCGTCGCCGCCGGGAAGCGTCAGCACCACGATCTCGGCGTCGGGGAGCAGCACGGGCAGCTCGTCGATGCCATGGACGGCCACGCCGTCCTCGTCGCGTGCCCGCGAGGCGACCGGGGTCAGCTCCACCTCGAAGGGGGCGAGCCGAGCGGCCACCGCCTTGCCGACGCCCCCGTAGCCGAGCAGCAGAACGCGGCGGTCGGCGAGGCTCTGTGCGAAGACCGGCGCCCAGCGGCCGCCGGCGGTGTCGACGGCGAATGCGTCGATGTGCCGCTGCGCGGCGATCGCGAGCCCCACGGCGAGCTCGGCGGTCGAGGTCTCGTGCACCGAGGCGGCGTTGGCGAACGTGAGCCCTGCCGGCAGGATGTCGGCGACGCCGTCGTAGCCGATGGACTGGCTCTGCACGAGCCCGACCTCGACGTCCTCGAGGCGCTCGAGCACGCGCGCCATCGACATGTACGGCGGCACCACCATGTCGAACCGCGGGCGGGGCGCCGCGGCATCCATCGGCCACACCACCAGTTCGACGCCCGCGGGGAGCTCCCCGAGATCGGCGGCGAGTTCTTCGGTGGGGACGCTGACGACGAGATTCCGGATGCCACTGCTCACGCCGTCCACGCTACCGGCGCGGTGCCGTCCGGTCGTCGCCGGGCGGCGCTACGCTCTCGGCCAGCGGACACCGTCGCCCGAGCGGCGGCTCGCACGAGGAGGCGGACGTGGTTCCCGAGATCAACTACTGGGCAGTGCTGATCGCGACGGCGTCGAGCATGGTCGTCGGCTCGATCTGGTACACGCCGAAGGTGTTCGGCACGCGATGGGCGAAGCTCGCGAACGTCGACATGGACCGGCCGGGCGCGAGCGCCGTGGTGCCGATCGTGGTCACGGTCATCGTGAGCTTCATCACGGCGTGGGTGCTCGCCGGCGCCTCTTCGATCGCCTGGCACTTCTACGGGGGCAGCTACCTGTGGTCGGCGCTGGCCACCGGCGTCATCCTGTGGGCAGGCTTCACGGCCGCGCGATTCATCACCCACGATGCGTTCGAGGGCCGCCCGTCGTCGCTGACGGTGCTGAACATCGCCCACGAGCTGGTGACGATCGTCATCATGGCGCTCATCATCGGCGTGTGGCCGCCCGCCGGCACCGTCTAGCCGTAGCGGTGCAGCGACCGGTGGGGGTCAGGCCGCGGCGCCGACCACGGCGGCGATGGCCGAGGTGAAGAACGACAGGCCGTCGACGCCCGACCGCATGGCGTCCGCGGTGTCGGGGCCGAAGCCGGGCTCGACGGCGTGCTCGGGGTGCGGCATGAGGCCGACCACGTTGCCGCGTTCGTTGGAGATGCCGGCGATGTCACGCAGCGAGCCGTTCGGGTTCACGCCCACATACCGGAAGGTGACGAGGCCCTCGCCCTCGAGGCGGTCGAGTTCGTCCTCGGAGGCGATGTAGCCGCCGTCGGCGTTCTTGAGCGGGATCACGATCTCCTGGCCGGAGGCGAAATCGCTGGTCCACGCGGTGTCGTTGTTCTCCACGCGCAGGCGCTGGTCGCGGCGGATGAACTGCTGGTGCGCGTTGCGGATCAGGCCGCCCGGGAGCAGGTGGGCCTCAACCAGCATCTGGAAGCCGTTGCAGATGCCGAGGATCGGCATGCCCTGGGCCGCGGCATCCTTCACCTCCGACATGATCGGGGCGAGCGCGGCGATCGCTCCGGCGCGCAGGTAGTCGCCGTAACTGAAGCCGCCCGGCAGCACGAGACCGTCGACGCCGTCGAGGTCGTGCGAGCCGTGCCAGAGGGCGACGGGCTCGCCGCCGGCGATCTCGATCGCGCGCTGGGCGTCGCGGTCGTCGAGCGAGCCAGGGAAGGTGATGACCCCGATGCGCGCGGTCATTCCACGACCTCGATGCCGACGACGTCCTCGATCACCGCGTTCGACAGGATCTCGTCGGCGATGCGCTGGGCCTCGGCGAGCACCTCTTCGGTGACCTCGCCCTCGACGGTGAGCTCGAAGCGCTTGCCGATGCGCACCGCGCTGAAGTCCGAGACCCCCAGTCGCGCGAAGGCGCCCGAGACGGCCTTCCCCTGCGGGTCCAGAAGCTCGGCCTTGGGCATGACGTCGACGACGATGGTGGGCATGTGAGAGCTCCGGATGTCGCGGGCAGGGGTCCCGTCCAGTCTACGGGCCCCCGCATCCCTCGTTCTCTCCCTGGCGTGAGCGGTTCGTGACGCAACCGTGATCAATCCGTGGGAGCGCTCCCTTGACTTCGTGGGAGCGCTCCCGTAGCGTGACCTCTCGACCGGTGGGAACGCTCCCACGGTCGCACCACCCGGCACGGATCCGATCCGCGCCGATCCTGCAACACACACGACCCTGACAACACAAAGGAGTGACAGTGAACGCACGCGCCTTCCGCAGAAGCGCCGTGGCAATCGCCGCATTCTCGGCTTCCGCCATCGTCCTCGCCGGCTGTGCCGGCGGCAGCGGCAACGACGATGCCGGCGGCGAAGACGGCGAGATCACGCTGACCCTGGCGACCTTCAACGACTTCGGCTACGACGATGAACTCCTCCAGGAGTACATGGACGAGAACCCGAACGTGAAGATCGTCCACAACAAGGCCGCCATCACCGATGACGCCCGCTCGAACTTCTTCGCGAAGCTCGGCAAGGAGGGCCTCGCCGACATCGAGGCCGTCGAAGTTGACTGGTTCGCCGAGGCCATGCAGTACTCCGACCTGCTCGCCGAGGTGCCCGACAGCGCCAAGGGCCGCTGGGTGGAGTGGAAGGAAGAGGCTGCGACCGACGCCGATGGGCGTCTCGTGGGCTTCGGCACCGACATCGGCCCGCAGGCCGTGTGCTACCGCGCCGACCTGTTCGCCGCGGCCGGTCTGCCTTCCACGCCCGACGAGGTCGCCGCTGAGATCGACGGCGACTGGAACACGTTCTTCGACCTGGCCGACACGTACAAGGCAGCGACCGGCAAGCCGATGATCGACGCCGCGAACTCCGCGTTCCAGGGCATCATCAACCAGGTCGAGTTCCCCTACGACGAGGAAGACGGCACCGTCGTCGCGACGACCAGCCCCGAGACCAAGGCTGCGTACGAACTCGTCGTCGAGCGCGGCATCCCGAACTCGGCGTACTCGGGCCAGTGGTCCGACGACTGGAACGCCTCGATGGCCAACGGTGAGTTCGCCGCGATGCTGTGCCCGCCGTGGATGCTCGGCATCATCTCGGGCAACGCGCCCGAGGTCACCGGCTGGGAGATCGCGAACGCGTTCCCCAACGGCGGCGGCAACTGGGGCGGCTCGTACCTGACCGTCCCGGCCAACGGCAAGAACGTCGATGAGGCGCTCAAGCTCGCCGACTGGCTGACCGCTCCCGAGCAGCAGGAGAAGACCTTCGTCAACGTCGGCGCGTTCCCGAGCGCCATCGACGCCCAGGCCGCTCCGTCGATCACGGACTCGACGAACGAGTACTTCGCCGACGCACCGACCGGCGCGATCTTCGCCGACCGCTCCGAGGCGATCACGGTCACGCCGTACAAGAGCGCGGACTACTTCAAGTACAACACCGCGCTGCAGGACGCCATCACGCGAGTCTTCGACGGTGTCGAAGACGCGCAGACCTCGTGGGACACGTTCGTCGCCGAAGTCGAAGCCTTCTGATCGGCCGATACTGACGGCCATGTCCGCTCGCCGGACGTGATCTGACAGCAGTACCGGAGTGCGTGCGGGTCCACCGCGACCCGCACGCACTCCACCCAGCGCCCACCCCTCCATCCGGATCGGAGCCCCCCGGTGACCTCGACCGCAACCCGCCCCACGTCATCGGGGCCGGCCGATCAGCCCAAACCAGAACGCGCCCCGCGCGTGCTGTCCTTCTCCCATCGCCTGAGCCGCTGGGACCTGAAGGTCTCGCCCTACCTCTACATCTCGCCGTTCTTCATCCTGTTCGCGATCGTGGGGCTCTTCCCGATCGTCTACACGGCGGTCATCTCGTTCCAGGAGTGGGACCTCGTCCGCAACTCCGGCACGTTCGTCGGCTTCGACCAGTACATCTGGATCCTGTCGCAGGCGGACTTCTGGGTCGCACTCCGCAACACCTTCAGCATCTTCCTGCTGTCGTCGGTACCGCAGATTGTGCTCGCGCTGTTCATCGCGGCGATGCTCGACCGCAACATCCGGGCCAAGACCTTCTGGCGGATGAGCGTGCTGCTCCCGTACGTCATGGCCCCGGTCGCCGTCGCGCTGATCTTCAGCAACATGTTCGGCGACAACCACGGCCTGGTGAACAACATCCTCACCAGCATCGGGCTCGACCCGATCGCCTGGCACAAGGATCCGTTCTGGAGCCACATCGCCATCGCGACGATGGTCAACTTCCGCTGGACCGGCTACAACGCCCTGATCCTGCTCGCCGCCATGCAGGCCGTGCCCCGCGAGTACTACGAGGCCGCCACCGTCGACGGCGCCAACGCGTTCCGCCAGTTCTGGAGCATCACGCTCCCGTCGCTGAAGCCGACGCTCATCTTCGTGATCATCACCTCGACGATCGGCGGACTGCAGATCTTCGACGAGCCGCGCATGTTCGACACGTTCGGCCGCGGCGGTGCCGCCAACCAGTGGCTGACGATCACGCTGTACCTCTACAACATCGGCTGGGGCGAGTTCAACTTCGGCCGCGCCGCGGCGCTGGCGTGGATCCTGTTCATCATCATCCTCGCCATCGGCCTGATCAATCTCGTCATCACCCGTCGCCTCGTGCGCGACGAGGGCGGGCGCGGCGTCGTGCGACGCCGCCGCCGCCGGAAGGGAGCCACGCAGTGAGCGCCATCAGCACCCCGCCCCTCGCCGTCGTCGAGGAGAACCTCCCCAACGCCCGCAAGAGCAACCGCACGACCAAGATCCGCGGTGTCCGCGCCGGCCTCTGGGTGTACATCGGGCTCGGCGTGGTCGTCGTCTCGGCGATCTTCCCCTACTACTGGTCGTTCCTGATCGGCTCGGGGGATGCCTCGACCATCAACAACCCCAACATGTCGTGGCTGCCCGGCGGCAACTTCATCGCCAATGCCCTGTCGGTCGTCAACGACCCCGCGGTGAACTTCTGGCTCGCGCTCTGGAACTCGATCTTCAGCTCGACCGTGATCTCGGTATCGGTCGTCGTCTTCTCGACGCTCGCCGGATGGGCGTTCGCGAAGCTCCGCTTCCCCGGCGGCAAGTGGCTGCTGGCCTTCGTGGTCGCCACGATGGCCGTGCCCATGCAGCTCGGCGTCGTGCCGCTGTACATCCTGTTCGCGGACCTCGGATGGACCGGCCAGATCGGCGCGATCATCATCCCCGCGCTCACCAGCGCCTTCGGCGTGTTCTGGATGACGCAGTACCTGTCGCAGACCGTGCCCGACGAGCTCATCGAGGCGGCGCGCGTGGACGGGGCATCCATGATCCGCACCTTCTGGACGGTCGGCGTCACCGCCGCCCGCCCCGCGGCCGCGATGCTCTTCCTCTTCACCTTCGTCGGCGCCTGGAACCAGTTCTTCTGGCCGTTCATCGTGCTCGACCGGCAGAGCCCCACTCTGCCCGTGGCGCTGTCGCTCCTGCAGTCGAACTACTTCGTCGACTACTCGATCGTGCTGGCGGGCGTGCTGCTGGCGACCATCCCTCTGCTGATCCTGTTCGCCTTCACCGGCAAGCAGCTGGTCAGCGGCATCATGGCCGGCGCGGTCAAGGGCTAGGCCTCCCGCCTCGCCACGGCTCCCGACATCCTGAATCCATCTTCCAGAGAGGATCTCCCCCTCATGACGACCGCGATCCCGCGCGCCTTCCCTCAGGACTTCCTGTTCGGGGCGGCGACCGCCGCCTACCAGATCGAGGGCGCTGCCCACGAGGACGGCCGCCGCGACTCCATCTGGGACGCCTTCGCCCGCGTTCCCGGCGCCGTCATCAACGCCGACAACGGTGACGTGGCGTGCGACCACTACCACCGCTTCGGCGACGACGTGGCGCTGATGAAGGACCTGGGTCTGCAGACGTACCGCTTCTCGACGTCGTGGTCGCGCGTGCGGCCCGACGGCGGCGCGGTGAACCTTCAGGGGGTCGACTTCTACAAGCGACTGACCGACGAACTGCTCGATGCCGGCATCCTCCCGTGGCTGACGCTGTACCACTGGGATCTGCCGCAGGCGCTGCAGGAGAAGGGCGGCTGGGCCAACCGCGACACTGCCGACCTGTTCACCGAGTACGCCCTGACGATGCACGACGCGCTGGGTGACCGCGTGAACGTGTGGACGACGCTCAACGAACCGTGGTGCTCGTCGTTCCTGAGCTACACCGCGGGCATGCACGCGCCCGGGCACTACAGCGTCGAAGAGGGCGTGCTGGCCGCGCACCACCTGCTGCTCGGCCACGGCCAGGCCGTGCGCGAGCTGCGGGCGCGCGACGCGTCGCTGAAGCTCGGCATCACGTTGAACCTCACCGTCGCCGAGCCGGTAGACGAGACCGACCCGGCCGACGTCGACGCCGCGCGTCGCATCGACGGCCAGTTCAACCGATGGTTCCTCGACCCCATCTTCCGCGGCCAGTACCCGGCCGACATCGTCGAGGACATCCGCAAGGTGGATGCCGCCGCCGTCGCCGCATGGGAGTCCGCGGTGCGCCCCGGCGACCTGGAGGCGATCGCGACGCCGATCGACACGCTCGGGGTGAACTACTACCACGGCGAGTACGTCGGCGGTCACGAGCCGGTGAACCCGCCGATCGGCGGCGACGCGCCGACCGATCGCCCCGGCCACTCGCCGTACCCCTCGAACGAGGGCATCTTCTGGCACGAGCGGGGCCTGCCGCGCACGCCGATGCAGTGGGAGGTGCAGCCCGACGGCCTCACCACCCTGCTGCACCGCGTGTGGGACGAGTACGCGGAAGCAGCTGGCACCGTGCTGTACGTCACCGAGAACGGCGCCGCGTACGACGACGAGCTCGTCGTCGAGGGGGGCGAGAAGCGCGTCCACGACGCCGATCGCGTGGAGTTCCTGCGCGCCCACCTCGGCGCGATCCTCGACGCCGCCGACGCCGGCGTCGATGTGAGGGGATACTTCTATTGGTCGCTCCTCGACAACTTCGAGTGGGCGTGGGGGTACGAGAAGCGGTTCGGCATCGTCCGCGTGGACTACGACACGCAGGAGCGGACGCCCAAGGACAGCGCGCTCGAATACCGACGCATCATCGGCGCACGCGCCCTGGACCTGGAGTCCGCGCGCGAGGCGGCCACCGCGTCGTAGCGACCAGGCCCCCGCGTCGGGGCCGTAGCATGCGGGAGGAGGACAGATGAGCACCGAGGCCATGCGATCGGCTGTCACGATCGAGGAGGTCGCCGCCGCGGCGGGGGTTTCGCGGTCGACCGTGTCGCGCGTCGTCAACGGCTCGACCGCCGTCAGCCCGGAGGCGCTGGAGTCCGTCAGGCGCGCGATCGCCGACCTCAACTACGTGCCCAACCGGGCCGCGCGGTCGCTGGCGAGCCAGAAGACGCACGCGGTGGCGCTCATCGTCCCCGAAGACACCACGCGGTTCTTCGGCGATCCCTTCTTCGCCGCCATCGTGTCGGGCATCAACTCCCGCCTGAGTCGCTCGGACTACGTCCTCAACCTCTTCATCGCGAGCGATGACCCGGGCGACAAGACCACGAGCTACGTCCGCAGCGGCGCGGTGGACGGCGCCGTCGTGGTCTCGCACCACACCAGCGACACGTTCATCGACCGGATCGCCAGCGTCGTGCCCGTCGTCTACGGCGGCCGGCCGGTGCGCGAGCGGGAGCGCGACTACTACGTCGACGTCGACAACGTGCGGGGCGCCTACGACGCCACGGTGTACCTCATCGAGAGCGGCCGCCGGCGCATCGCGACGATCACCGGCCCTCGTGACATGCCCGCCGGCATCGACCGGCTCCAGGGCTACCGCGACGCGCTCGCGGCCTGGGAGCTCGACGAGGTCGCCATCGAGGACGGCAACTTCACGGCCGACGGCGGCGCCGACGCGATGCGCCGGATCCTCGCCTCGGGCGCCAAGCCCGACGCGGTGTTCGTGGCGAGCGACCTCATGGCCCGCGGTGTGCTCGCCGTGCTCGCCCGGGAGGGCCTGCGCGTTCCCGACGACATCGCGATCATGGGCTTCGACGACTCGCCGGTGGCCACCTCGGTCACCCCGCAGCTCACGACCGTGCGTCAGCCGTCGTTCCAGCAGGGGGAGCGCATGGCCTCGGTGCTGATCGACCTTCTCGCGGGGCGGCATCCGCGTCACGTCACGATCCTCGAGACCGAGCTCGTCGTCCGCGACTCGGTCTGAGCCCGCGCGCGTCTGCCGCTCCTTTCGGCCGGCGGTCGCCGTCTCGTCGAAACCAGGGATTCGCGCCGAAACCTGTGACGACGTCCTCGGTCTCGCCGCGGATGCCCTGTCTCGCCGAATCGAGGCCGCGCCGACGCGCGCTCAGCCGCGGCCGGGTGCGGTGGCGTACAGGAGGTTGCGCCAGGGGTCGTCGAACGAGAGCGTGCGGCCGTCGTCGCGCACCTGGAAGCCGTGGTGCCGCAGGCGCTCGCCGAGGGCGTCCGCGTCGGGCAGGTCGAGGTCGACGCGGCCGAGGCCGAGCGCGGGCATCCGCGGTCCGGCGCCGCGCGAGTTCCACACGTTCATGGCCATGTGGTGGTGGTAGCCGCCCGCACTCACGAAGAGCGCCTGGTTGCCCAGCCCGGTGGTCTCGTCGAACCCGAGCGCGCCGACGTAGAACGTGCGGGCGGTGGCAACATCGCCGACCGACAGATGCACGTGACCGACGGATGCCGCGTCCTGCCCGGTCGCGCCGCTCGCCGCCCGCTCTGTCAGATGCTCGCGCAGGAAGGAGTTGGGGTCGAGGTACAGCGTCGCCATCTCGACCTGACCGTGGACCCACGACCAGTCGGTGCGGGCGCGGTCCCAGTAGAGCTCGACGCCGTTGCCCTCGGGGTCGGTCAGGTAGAACGCCTGGCTGACCAGATGATCGGCTGAGCCGGTGAACGTCTGCGGGGCGTGCTGCGCGACGCTGAACAGCGCGGCGGCCAGGGCCTCCTGCGTCTCGAAGAGGATCGCGGTGTGGAAGAGCCCCGCCGCTCCCGGCGACGCGTGCCGCAGCTCCGGCTCGTGCCGCAGCACCACGACCGCGCGGCCGCCGCGGCCGAGCACGACCTCGTCGCCGTCGGCTGAGAGCACCTGCAGCGTGATGACGTCGCGGTAGAACGCCGTCATGCCGTCCAGGTCGCCCACGAGGAGCGTGACGGCGCCCATCGACGTGTCGGCGGCGAGGCGGTCGGATGCCGCTGCTACTTCATGCATACGAATACACAACGCCGCGGCATCCGTCTGTCTTCCCTCCCCGCCGTGACCGTGTCCCACTTTCACGCCGAACTGCGCGCTCTTGCGCGCGAAAGTGGGACACGAAAGGCAGGAACTGGGACATCGCCGCTGGGAGACCAGGGGGAGGTCGGTGGTGGGCGCGGGGCTCAGCGAGCGTCGACGTCCTGCGGGTCGCCGCCGAGCTGCCCCACCGCCGGGATCGGGCCGCCGTCGTCGGCGCCGGTCTTGCGCCAGCGGGCGATGGCGTTGCCGAGGTGGTAGATCAGGAGGGCCGCCGCCGCGCCGATGACGATCGCGCCGAGCTGGAAGTCGCCCCACTGCATCGTGAACCCGGCGATCGCGATGACGAGCGCGACCGCGCCGGTGTACTGGTTCACCGGGCGCGAGAAGTCGACGCGGTTGTCGACCCAGATCTTGATGCCGATGATGCCGATGAGCCCGTACAGCGCGGTCGTCACGCCGCCCAGCACGCCGGCCGGGATGGAGTTGAACACCGCCCCGACCACCGGCGACAGCGAGAGCAGGATCGCGAAGAGACCGGCGACCCAGTATGCGGCCGTCGAGTACACGCGGGTGGCGGCCATGACGCCGATGTTCTCGCCGTAGGTCGTCGTGCCCGAGCCGCCGAACGTTCCCGCCAGCACGGTCGCGGCGCCGTCGGCGATGAGCGCGCGGCCGGTGTACTGGTTGACGGATGCCTCGGTCATGGTCGCGACGCCGCGCACATGGCCGACGTTCTCGGCGATGAGCACCAGCACGACCGGCAGGAACATCGCGATGACGCTCCAGGTGCCCGGATCGCCGAAGGTGGGCAGGGCGAAGGTCGGGAGGCCGACCCACTGCCCGTTCGCGACGAGTTCGTTCACGGCCGTGAAGTCCACCTCGCCGCGCAGCAGCGCCACGATGTAGCCGACGATCACGCCCAGGAAGATCGAGATGCGGCCGAGGAAACCGCGGAACAGCACACTGAACAGGATGACGGCGGCCAGCGTGATGGTCGCGGTGATCGGCGCCTGTTGGAAGTTCGTCCACGCGACCGGCGCGAGGTTGAACCCGATCAGCGCGACGATGGCGCCGGCGACGACCGGCGGCATGAGCTTCTCGATCCAGCCGAGGCCCGCGAACTGCACGATGAAGCCGACGGCCGCCAGCAGCACCCCGACGGCGACGATGCCGGCGAGCGCCGAGCCCATGCCCTGCGAGGCGGTGGCCGCCGTCACCGGGGCGATGAACGCGAACGATGAGCCGAGGTAGCTGGGCAGGCGGTTCTTCGTGATGAGGAGGAACAGCAGCGTCCCGATGCCCGAGAAGAGCAGCGTCGTCGAGACGGGGAAGCCGGTGAGCACCGGCACCAGGAACGTGGCGCCGAACATCGCGATAACGTGCTGCGCGCCGATCGCGACGGTCGCGGGCCAGTTCAGGCGCTCGTCGGGCCTGACGACCTTGCCCGGTTCGACGGTCCGGCCGTTGCCGTGAAGGGTCCACAGAGGCATGCGCGCTCCTTGCGCTCGGGGGATGGTGCGAGCATCACCCTAGCGAGCACCGGCACCGGTGCGAGTTGCCCCGGCCACGCGGCATCCGAGAGGCTGGAGCGGCGCCCCCGGCGCCGATGCTCGCGCGACCGATGTGACGGAGAGATGTGACCGACCCAGCGATGCCCCCGACGCCCTCTGCCGCCGCGACGACGCCGGCCGCAGTTACGAGCGACTCGTCGACGCACGGCGTGCCGCCGGCGCTCGAGCTGCGCGGCCTGCACAAGCGGTTCGGGCAGAAGGTCGCGGTCGCCGATCTGAGCCTGCGCGTGCCCGCCGGGTCGTTCTACGGGCTGGTCGGCCCCAACGGCGCCGGCAAGACGACGACGCTGTCGATGGCGACGGGTCTTCTCGCGCCGGACGCCGGCCAGGCGCTCGTGCACGGCGTCGACGTCTGGCGTGATCCGGTCACGGCCAAAGCCATGCTCGGCAACCTCGCCGACGGCGTCAAGCTGTTCGACCGGCTCACCGGTGAGCAGCTCGTCACCTACAACGGCCTGCTGTTCGGCATCCCGCACGACGAGATCGCGCGTCGCGCGGCGGACCTCCTCGCCCTGATGGACATGACGGATGCCGCGGGCACGATGGTCGTCGACTACTCGGCCGGCATGACCAAGAAGATCGCGCTGGCGTGCGCGCTCGTCCACGCGCCGCGGCTGCTCGTGCTCGACGAGCCGTTCGAGTCGGTCGACCCGGTGTCGGCCGCGAACATCCAGGACATCCTCACGAGCTATGTCGCCGGCGGCGGCACGGTGATCGTGTCGAGCCACTCGATGGACCTCGTACAGCGCATGTGCGACCACGTCGCGATCGTCGCAGCCGGTCGCCTGCTCGTCGCCGGGACCGTCGACGACGTGCGCGCGGGGCAGTCGCTGCAGGACCGCTTCGTCGAGCTCGTCGGGGGCCGCCGTCACACGGAAGGGCCGGAATGGTTGCGACGCTCCTGAGGCTGCGCTTCCGGGTGCTCGGCAACCAGCTCGCGCGGAGCCCCTGGCAGCTGGTCGGCTTCATCTTCGGGGCGATCTACGGGCTCGGCCTGCTGGCCGGCATCGCCGTAGGGTTGGTGCTGCTCGGCTTCGGCGACCTGCTGCTGGCGAGCAGCGTGATCGTCGGCGTCGGGTCGGTGGTGACGCTGGGCTGGGCGCTCGTTCCCCTGGTGGCGTTCGGCGTCGACACGACGCTGGATCCCACCCGGCTCGTGGTGTTCCCCATGTCGCTGCCCCGAATGATGGTCGCGCTGACGCTCGCGGGGGTCTGCGGCATCCCCGGGATCATCACGTCCGCCGCGGCGATCGCGACGATCGCGACCTGGGCGCACTGGCCGGCGGCCATCGCCGCGTGGGCGGTGAGCACCCCTGTCGCCGTGCTGACCGCCGTCGTGGCCTCGCGCGCCGTCGCGTCACTCGCCTCGGGACTCGGCAGCGGCCGGCGCTTCCGTGAGGTGTCGGGCACCGTCATCTTCGTCCCCCTGATCCTCGCCGGGCCGATCATCGCCGGCGTCGCCACAGGGTTCGCGGTGAACGCCGACACTGTCGCGGAAGCGATCCCGGTGCTGGGCTGGACGCCTCTCGGTGCCGCGTGGGCGGTTCCCGCGGCTGCCGCGGCGGGCGATCTGCCCGAGGCGGGCGCGAAGCTCCTCATCGCCCTCGTGACGCTCGCGGTGCTCTGGCTGCTCTGGCGCGCATCGCTCGGCCGTTCCCTGGTGCGCCCGTCGCACACCTCCGCCGCGCCGGTGCGCGCCGGCTCCATCGGATGGTTCGGCCGCGTGCCGACCGGTGCGGCGGGTGCGATCTTCGCGAGGGCGGTCACCTACTGGACGCGCGACCCGCGCTACCTCCGCCAGCTGATCGGCGCGCCGCTGGTGCCCGTGCTGCTGTGGTTCTACGCTCGCAACGGCGATCCCCTGGTGGCGCTGACGTTCTCGGGTCCGATCATCGCGATGGTGATCGGCATCGTCGTGTACGCCGACATCTCGTACGACGGCACGGCGTTCGGCACCGAGCTCATCACCGGCGCCTCCGGACGCGCCGACCGCCTCGGCCGCAGCCTTGCCGCGGCCGCCGTGGCGCTGCCGCTCGTGCTGCTCGCCGTGATCGTGCCGTTCACCCTGTCGGGCCAGTGGGAGCAGCTCCCCGGCATCCTGGGCATGTCGGTCGGCATCCTGCTCACCTGCTACGGCGTGTGCGCGGTCACCTCGGCGCAGCTGGTGGTGCCCGTCGCCGCATCCGGCGACAACCCGTTCAAGCGGGTGCCCGGCACGACGTTCCTGCAGGGCATGGCGTTCTTCGGCATCTGGCTCGTGGCGCTGGTGCTGTCGGCGCCCGTCGTGATCGTCGGCCTGATCGGCTACTTCACGCAGAACGCGACGCTCAGCTGGATCGCGTGCGCGGTCGGGATCGTGGTCGGCACCGCCGTCCTCATCGGCGGCATCCTGCTCGGCGGCCGGATGCTGGACACCACCGCGCCGGTGCTCCTCGCCCGGCTCAAGGCGATGAAGAACGCCTGAACGGATGCCGCGGCCGGCGGTCGGCCGGCGGTCAGGCGGCGGTCAGGCGGCGGTGAGGCGCTCGAGCAGTTCGCGGTAGCGGGCGGTCGTGCGCGCCACGATGTCGGCCGGAAGCGCCGGCGGCTCGCCCTCGCGCGGGGCGGGCCAGTTCGCCGCGAGCCAGTCGCGCACGATCTGCTTGTCGAAGCTCGCCATGCGCTCCTCGGGGGTCGTGCCCGATGCCCAGGCCGCGGCATCCCAGTATCGTGACGAGTCGCTCGTGAGCACTTCGTCGGCGAGCGTCATCACGCCGTTCTCGTCGAGCCCGAACTCGCACTTGGTGTCGGCGAGGATCACCCCGCGCGACTCGGCCGTCGCCGCCGCGCGGGCGTAGATCTCGAGAGACAGGTCGCGGAGTTCCGCCGCGCGCTCGGCGCCGACGAGCTCGACGGTGCGCTCGTACGAGATGTTCTCGTCGTGCGCGCCCATCGGCGCCTTGAAGGCGGGCGTGTAGATCGGCTCGGGCAGCCGGTCGCCGTTCGACAGGCCGTCGGGCAGCGAGATGCCGCACACCGTGCCGCTCTCGCGATACTCGGCCCAGCCCGACCCCGTCAGGTAGCCGCGCACGACGCACTCGATCGGCTGCATGTCGAGACTCTTCACGACCATCGCACGGCCGATGACGGCATCCGGAATCAGGCTCTGCAGATCGTCGGCGGTGTTCGCCTCGCCGTCGGCGCCGCGCGTGAGCGTGTGCGACGAGGCGAGATGGTTCGGGATGCCGCGGCCGCCGTCGGCGCCCGCGAGCTGGTCGAACCACCACAGGCTGAGGGTGGTGAGCAGCTCGCCCTTCCCCGCGATCCCGGGGGAGAGGACGTGGTCGAACGCGCTGACCCGGTCGCTCGCGACCACGAGCATGCGCTCGGGGTGGGCGCCCTCCGGCGTCTCCGCCGGGACGTAGAGGTCGCGCACCTTGCCGGAGTACGCGTGGCGCCAGCCGGAGAGTTCGGTCGAGGGAGTGGGGGTAGCCGTCACCCGTCCCATTATCCCGGCCGGCGGCGGAACCCCTCAGCCCTTCGGCGTGATCTCGTCGAGGTAGGCGAACGCGTCGGCCGTCAGGGGCACCCAGCGGTCGGCGCGGTCGACGCCGATCATGACCCACTCGCGCATCGTGCGGCCGCGCATCTGCATGCGCGCGCCGTCGCCGGCAGCCTCGATCTCGTCGGCCCGCGACGCGGGCACCTTCACGACGAGGGCGCCCTTGTAGCCGACGAACGCGAACACCTTGCCGCGCACGCGCAGGCCCTCGCTGCCGAACATCGGCCCGATGTCGACGCCGGGCCGATCGAGGTACTCGGCGGCGATCGGATCGAAGATCGCGTGCGCGCGCTCCGCGGCCTGCGCGGAAACCGCAGCGTCGTCGCGCTCACCCGTCATGCGCACAGGCTACGAGTCCCACCCGACATCGCGCGAGAGGTGTGCCGTTCGGCGAGGGTAGGTATAGTCCATGTGGACTAATCGACATGGAGGGATCGATCGTGATCGACGCCACGTCCGCTCGCGAGCCGGATGACGCGGCTCCTGACGCAGCCGGCCGCGTGGGCCCATCCGTCGCCCGGCTGACCCCGCTCGGGGTGGCCGTGCTCGCACTCCTGAGTGAGGGCGACATGCACCCGTACGAGATGATCCGGCTGATGCACCTCCGGCGCGACGACCGCCTGGTCACCATCACCAACGGCACGGTGTACCACACCGTCGCGCGCCTCGAGCGGGCGGGCCTGATCGCCGAGGTCGGTGTGGACCGCGAGGGCAGACGACCCGAACGCACCACCTATACGCAGACGGATGCCGGAGCCGCCGCCGTCCTCGAATGGGTGCGCCGAGAGCTGCCCCGGGTCGATCACCCGGTCGAGTTCCGCGTCGCGCTCGCCGAGGCGCACGGCCTCGACCGTGAGGACGTGCTCGCACTGCTCGACGCCCGCCGCACGGCACTCGCGGACGCCCATGCGTCGTTGGTCGAGGGCCACCGGCACGCGCTCGGCAAGGGCGTGCCGGCGCAGTACCTCCTCGAGATCGCGCGCGAAGAGGCGCTGCTCCAGGCCGAGCTGGCCTGGATGGACGCGACCCTCCCGCGGATCGCCGATCCCGACTTCGCCTGGGGCCCCGACGCGACCCCGTCGGAACGCTATCTCGCCCAACGAAAGGCGGCACGCCAGTGACCACGCCCCACACCCCGGACACCACCCGCACCGCGGGCGCGGCATCCGGAACCGCCTCGGCGGCCCACCCGCCCACCGGCGCCTACGCCGCCGGACACAAGCCGCGGAGCCCCTGGCCGGCTCTCTGGGCGCTCGTCATCGGGTTCTTCATGATCCTCGTCGACACCACGATCGTGTCGGTCGCGAACCCGGCCATCAAAGCGGCCCTCGACCCCGAGACCAACAACCTCGACAACGTCGTGTGGGTCACCTCGGCGTACCTGCTGGCGTACGCGGTGCCGCTCCTCATCACCGGCCGCCTCGGCGACCGGTTCGGCCCGAAGAACATCTACCTGATCGGGTTGTCGGTGTTCACGCTCGCGTCGCTGTGGTGCGGGCTCTCGGGAACGCTCGAGATGCTGATCGTCGCTCGTGCGGTGCAAGGCCTCGGTGCCGCCCTCATGACGCCGCAGACGATGGCTGTCATCACCCGCACCTTCCCGCCCGACCGACGCGGCGCCGCGATGGGCCTGTGGGGCGCGACCGCGGGGGTCGCGACCCTCGTCGGGCCGCTCGCCGGCGGGCTGCTGGTCGATGGGTTCGGCTGGGAGTGGATCTTCTTCATCAACATCCCCGTCGGCATCATCGCCTTCGTGCTCGCCTGGATCCTCGTGCCCAAGCTCGAGACGCATCCGCACCGCTTCGACATCGTCGGCGTGTTCCTCAGCGCCGTCGGCCTGTTCCTCATCGTCTTCGGCCTGCAGGAGGGCGAGAAGTACGACTGGGCGCCCTGGGTGTGGGCGATGATCGGGGGCGGTGTCGTCGTGATGGCGATCTTCGTCTGGACGCAGGCGCGGACCAAGAGCGAGCCGCTCGTGCCACTGCCGCTCTTCCGCGAGCGCAACTTCTCGGTCTCGAACCTCGCCATCTCGATGGTCGGGTTCACGGTGACGAGCATGTCGCTCCCGCTGATGTTCTTCATCCAGCTCGCGCGTGGCCTCACGCCGACGGAGTCGGCGCTGCTGCTCATTCCGATGGCGGTGCTGTCGGGCGTGCTGGCACCGCTCGCCGGACGCCTGCTCGACCGCACCGACCCGCGCTTCCTGCTGGTCCCGGGCCTGCTGCTCGTCGCGGGGTCGCTGTTCTGGTACTCGTCTCTCATGAACACCGACACCCCCATCTGGATGTTCCTGCTCCCGTCGGCGCTCATGGGCGTCGGCAATGCGGGGATGTGGGGTCCGCTCGCCACGACCGCGACCCGCAACCTGTCCCCCAGACAGGCCGGCGCCGGTGCGGGCATCTACAACACGACGCGCACGATCGGCTCGGTGATCGGATCCGCCTCGATCGCGGCATTCATGCAGGCACGTCTGGAGGCGAATCTGCCCGGCGCGGCGGACGCCGCCGGTGGATTCGGCGAGGGCACCCTCCCGCCCTTCGTCGTCGACGGCTTCTCGCAGGCGATGGCGCAGGCCATCCTGCTCCCCGCCGTCGTGATGCTGGCCGGGGTGGTGGTCGTGCTGTTCCTGCGCCGGCCGAAGGCGACGTCGACGGAGGACTGGCAGGCCGCGCAGCCCGCGGCGGCAGCGGCAGCCGACTGACGCCCTCGTCGGCGTTTCCGCGGCGGGTGAGTCGGGGAGTGGGGAGCGATGCTTCGGACTGTCGGGCTTGCGCGGCCGCGGGGGCTTTGTCAACCCATTGTTGAGCGCCCGGTCACGAGGCCATGATCAGAGCATGACCGGACTCGCAGTGATCCTGCTCATCGTCGGAATCGTCCTGCTGCTGCTGGGCGTGTTCATCGAAGCGGCGCAGTTCCTGCTGTGGATCGGCCTCGTGATCATCATCATCGCGGTGATCGCCTGGCTGATGCGCTTCATCCGCCGCCAGACCTGACTTCGCCCCGGCACTGCCGCTGCGCCGGACATCGGCGTAGCCTGGCCGATACGGACGTCCCGGACCCCGACATCCACGGACCGCACACGCGTGCGGCCGGAGGATCGGGGACGAGCACATGACCGACCAGCTCACCGGCGGCGTCCGCGCCACGGTGGCCCGAGCGCCCCGAGCGGGCAACGACTTCACCGACCTCGCCAAGATCATCGGCACCAGCGGTCTCATGCGCCGCCGGTACGGGTACTACTGGACCAAGCTCATCGGCGCGGTGGTCGTCCTGGCCACCGCCATCACGGCCTTCGTGCTGATCGGCGACACCTGGTGGCAGCTGTTCACCGCGGCGGCCCTGGCGATCCTGTTCACCCAGATCGCGATGCTCGGGCACGACGCCGCGCACCGGCAGATCTTCGTCTCGGGCCGGTGGAACGACTGGACGTCGATGGTGCTCGGCAACCTGCTGGTCGGGATGAGCTACGGCTGGTGGCAGCACAAGCACACGCGCCACCATGCGAACCCCAACAAGATCGGCTCCGATCCGGACATCGAGCTGCCGGTCGTGTCGTTCACTCCCGATCAGGTGGAGCAGCGCGCAAAGCAGTACGGCCCCGCGCTGGCGTGGGTGATGGCCCACCAGGGGATGTTCTTCTTCCCGATCCTCCTGCTCGAGGGCCTGTCGCTCCACGCGTCCAGCGTGCGCCGCGTCGTCGCGCGTGAGCCGCTGCGCCGGCGCAGCGTCGAGATCGTCTTCCTCGCCCTGCGCATCGGCGGGTATCTCGCCCTGGTGTTCATCGTGCTGTCGCCCGGCATCGCCGCCGTCTTCCTGGCGGTGCAGCTGGGCCTCTTCGGCGTCTACATGGGCATGGCGTTCGCCCCGAACCACAAGGGGATGCCGCTCGTTCCGGCCGAGCTGAAGGTCGACTTCCTGCGCCGCCAGGTGCTGATGAGCCGCAACGTCCGCGGCAGCCGGTTCCTCGACGTCGCCATGGGCGGGCTCAACTACCAGATCGAGCATCATCTGTTCCCGTCGATGCCGCGCCCGCACCTGAGGAAGGCGTCCGGCACGATCCGGGACTACTGCGTCGCACACGACGTGCGGTACACCGAGACGGGGCTGTGGGAGTCGTACCGGATCGTCACGCGGTACATCAACCGGGTCGGACTGGGGGAGCGCGACCCGTTCGAGTGTCCCCTGTTGCAGCAGCGGCAGGCGGTCTGACCGGCCCGGTGCCGGACGCGTGATCTGGGGCGTCGTCCGCGACCTGTGTGGGGCAGGTCGCGGACGACGAGTCTGCAGACCCCCATGAGGCGCGAGCCTGTCAGCGTCCGCCTATGGTGTCGCCGGCGGTGAAATGCTCGAGGTCTTGTCGCTGCAGCGAGAGTGCGCGTCTGTAGGCGCCCGGCGGATACAGGGATGTGCATCGGCAGGCCGCCGTGCCTCCTGCGATACAATAGAGGTTCGCTCAGCCATGTCGTGCTGAGGCGGTCGCCGGGAGAAAACCGGCGGTCCGAGGCTTGAAACCTCCGGCATCTTCCCAGAATCCCGGAGGTTTTCTCATGTCTTGGCGCGCCTCGCATCCGTCCGCCCGCTGGTGGGCGCTCGCCGTCATATCGCTGACGCAGCTCGTCGTCGTGCTCGATGGCACCATCGTCAGCATCGCACTGCCGCGTGCGCAGGCAGACCTGGCGCTGAGCGATTCCGCACGGCAGTGGGTGGTCACCTCGTACGCCCTGGCCTTCGGTGCGCTGCTGCTGCTCGGCGGCCGTGTCGCCGACTACGCCGGCCGCAAGCGCACCTTCATGATCGGGATGCTGGGCTTCGGTGCGGCATCCGTCTACGGCGGTCTCGCCGCCACCGGCGCCGATCTCATCATCGCTCGCGCATTGCAGGGTGCGTTCGCTGCCCTGCTGGCGCCGGCGGCCCTGGCCCTGCTGACGGTGACGTTCCCGAAGGGCCGGGAGCGCAACACCGCGTTCGCCGTGTTCGGAACCGTCGCCGGCGCGGGGGCCGCGGTCGGGCTCGTGCTCGGCGGAATCCTCACCGAGTTCGCGGACTGGCGCTGGTGCCTCCTGGTCAACGTCTTCTTCGTGGTGGTCGGACTCGTCGGCGGGTTCTTCGCGCTGAACGAGAGCCGTGCCGACGGCGAGAACCGCTACGACATCCTCGGAGCGGTCCTCGTCACGGCGGGACTCGGCGCCCTGGTCTACGGATTCAGCCTGGCCGAGCAGGGGTGGGGCTCCCCGCTGACCATCACGTTCCTCGCGCTCGGAGTGGTGCTGCTGGCACTGTTCGTGTGGATCGAGTCGCGGGTCGCGCAGCCGCTTCTGCCGCTCCGGATCCTCACCGACCGCGTGCGCGGTGGCGCCTTCCTGATCCAGGCCGTTGCGGGAAGCGTGATGATCGGCGCAACGCTGTACCTGACGTTCCACTTGCAACTCGTGTGGGGCATGTCCGCCTTCGTCGCCGGCGTGGCGAGCCTGCCGCTGCCGCTCGGCATCATGGTCACGGCGCCGCTGGTGACACGGCTGCTTCCGCGCGTCGGTCCGCGCGTGCTCATGACCGCCGGTCCCCTCGTCGCGGCAGCCGCACTCGTGTACCTCAGCTTCATCACCCCCGAAGGCGACTATTGGGTGCAGGTGTTCCCCGCGGCTCTGGTGATGGGAATCGGCATGGCGTTCATGCTCGTCCCGCTGCAGAACGTCGCCCTGCTGGGCGTTGCGCCGCACGACGCCGGGGCGGCCTCGGCGGTCGTCAACTCGGCGATGCAGATCGGCGGCTCGATCGGCCTGTCGGTCTTCACGGCGCTGTACGCGGCGTCGCTCGGCGACCACGCCGGTACGCCGGGGCCCGACCAGCTCACGACGGCGTACGGCGTGACTTTCCTCGCCGCCGCTGTCGGCATGGTCGCTGCGGCGGTGATCGCGTTCACGATGATCCGCCCAAGCCGTGAGCGGGTGACGCCGGTGTCGGATGCGCCGGTCCTCGTGCACGCGGGTTGAGCGCCTCGATCCGCGGGGCCCCTCGCGCCCCGCTGATCGTCCCGGCGGCTGCACTCCTCAGGGAGGACACTGGCCGCGCACCGGTGTCCTCAGCCCGGCCGCCGGCCGCGCTCGTGCGCCCAGATCGCGAGCTCGACGCGGTTGCGGGCGCCCAGCTTGCCGGTGATGCTCGCGAGGTGCGTCTTCACGGTGCTGAGCGAGATGTGCAGCTCATCGCCGATCTCGCTGTTGCCGAGGCCGCGAGCGACGGCGGCGAGCACGTCCTCCTCACGGTCGGTGAGGGGGCTCGACGGCGGATGCGGCGGCTCGGGCGTGGCACCTGCGAACGCCTCGATGAGCCGCACCGTCACGTTCGGATCGATGAGCGCATCGCCCCGCGCCGCCGCGCGAACGGCTTCACCGAGCAGCACGGGCCCGGCGTC
The DNA here is from genome assembly GCF_010634855.1 of Microbacterium sp. B35-30. Classification (GTDB taxonomy): domain Bacteria; phylum Actinomycetota; class Actinomycetes; order Actinomycetales; family Microbacteriaceae; genus Microbacterium. The sequence goes on from NZ_MWLQ01000002.1 coordinate 42,211, forward strand.
CTTGAGCAGGAAGCCGCGCGCGCCTGCGCGGAGGGCGGCGTAGACGTACTCGTCGAGGTCGAAGGTCGTGATGACGACGACGGGGATCGGATCGGCGACGGCGGGTCCGGCGATCGCCCGGGTCGCTTCGAGGCCGTCCATCACCGGCATCCGGATATCCAGCAGGCACACGTCGGGCCGGAGGCTCCGTGCGAGCGCGACCGCCTGCCCACCGTCCGCGGCCTCGCCGACGACCTCGATGTCGGGCTGGGAGTCCAGGATCATGCGGAGCCCCGCGCGGACGAGGTCCTGGTCATCGGCGACCAGCACGCGCACCGTCACGTCGTCCACCGCTTCCTCGGCAGGGACGCGGTGACGGTCCATCCTCCGTCGGGGGCGGGGCCGGCCTCGAGGGTGCCGCCCAGGAGTGCCGCGCGTTCCCGCATCCCCGCGATGCCGAATCCCGGCGCGACCGCGGGCGCCTCGGCACCGTCGTCGCGGGCCTCGAGCAGCACGCCGTCGTCATCGACGCGCACGTCCACGTCGACGCGGGTGGCGTTGCGCGCATGCCGGCGCGCGTTCGTCACCGCCTCCTGGGCGAGCCGGAACACCACGGCGGCGATCGGCGCCGGCACCGCCTCCACGTCGCCCTCCAGGCGCACGGCGACCTCGGGGCCGGTGCCCGCCGGCTGCGCGAGCCGGCGCACGTCGCCGAGCCCCGGCGTCGGCGTCAGCTCCGCCTCGCCGGCGCGTCGCAAGACGCCCACCATGGCGCGCATCTCTTGCAGCGTGCGGGTCGCCTCGCCCTCGATGGCCCGCAGCGCCTCGGCGGCGGCATCCGGGTCGGTCGCCGCCACCGCCGTGCCGGCCTGCGCCTGGATCGCGATCGCCGAGACGTGGTGGGCGACGGTGTCGTGCAGGTCGCGGGCGAGCTGCTCGCGCTCGCGCAGGCGGACGTGGTCGAGCTCCCGAGCCCGCGCACGGGCGCGCCACCGGAACGCCAGGCCGAGCACGCTCGTCGTGATGGCGACGGTGACGCCGCCGATGAGATCCCCGGGCGTCGGCGCGTCGGTCACGAAGGACAGTGCGAGTCCGGCTGCCACCAGCACGCCGCCGAGCACCATCGCCCGGCCCGAGCCCCAACGGAACACGGCGTAGAGCAGCAGGAGGAAGTACGCCGTCGTGTACAGCTCCGACGGGGCGCCGGGCGCGAACCCCACCGCGGTGCCCGTGACGAACGCGATCGCCAGCATCGTGAGGGGCCGCGCGCGTCGCCAGAGCAGTGTCGGCACGAGGGCCACGAGCACGATGGCCCAGAGCCAGCGCCACGGGACGTCGGGACGAACGGATGCCTCGACCACCGCCAGCGGAGCCAGCACGCCGACGAGCGCCCAGTCCCGCCAGACGCGCCGCGGCGGCGCCGGCGAGGCCGGCGGCGCGTCCCAGAGCGCGCGGACCGGGCTCGTCATGCCCTCATGATAGGTGGGCAGCGGGCACCGCCGATCGGCCGGCGGCGCGCACAGTGCCGGCACCTCGTCGCGCTCGACGCCGGATGACGACCTCGGCGACGAAGAGGTTGATCGCCCATGCTGCGCCCATGAGCACCGAGTGCATCGTCTGGCTCGGGACTCCGAACGCGAGCGTCCAGGGCAGGAGCGTGAGCAGCTGTGTGCCCGCGCCGAGACCGATCGCGTAGGCCCGGGTCATCCACGCGCTGTGCGTGCGCACGTCGCCACGCCGGATCGCGAGGAACGCGACGACGATCGCGACGGCCATCGCGGTGCCGAGGACGAGGCGCATGACGATGAGGGCGGGACCGTTCATCGCGGCGGGACTAGCGTAGAAGACCGCCATCCACATTCCTGACAGCGCCGATATGAGGCCCGCCGGCACGAGGATGCGGCCGGCGATCCGATGCCAGCGGCGCCTGCGGAGAGAGGGCGCGAACTGCAGGGCGCCGAGCACGAGGTAGACGCTCGAGCCGACGGCGTGCAGGACCACCGGGATCGGCGACGCGACGAACCGCGCGTTCTCCGGCGTCACCTCGACGCCGATCGTCAGCGTCGTGACGCGGAACGCGCCGGCGATGACCGGCACCAGGCTCAACGCGATGAGCCCGGCCGGCACAAGCCACTCCGGCCGGTGTCGGCGGGGGCGCGAGGGCGGGAGGGATCCTGGCGCGCGAGGGGAGATGATCGACATACCGCAACGATCGCCTGGCCGGGCTACCGCTCGCATCGGCCGAGCGGCCCGACTCGCCTCGTCCGAACGGCCGAGGTGGACGCGACCGACCGGATCGCGTCTGGGCGAGCCTCTAGGCTCGAACCGGACCGCCTCGAAATGCGGCCCGGGGGGAGCGAAGCGTGAGCCGGACCGATCAGCACGTCAACACCGAGGGCAGCGCCTGGAAGCGCTTCTGGGAACGCGGCGGGTGGTGGCGCGCGCTCATCCTGGTGGTGGGTTACTTCGTGCTCTACCAGGGCGCAGCGCTCGCCCTCGCGCCGATCGCACCCTCGGTCGACGACACCGAGAGCGCCGGGTACGTGCTGTTCTTCGTCGTCCTGCCGATCTTCATCGGCGGGGTGATCCTCATCCTCTTCGGCCTGTCGGTGGGCTGGCTGCGAGAGCTGTTCGGCCCGCAGCCGATCCGCGGCCGCGGGTGGATGTGGATCGCGGTCGCCGTCGTGCTGCTGTTCAACGTCCTCCGTTTCGCGACCATCGATTACGCCGCGCTCGACTTCGGCTACGTGGCGGCCTGGCTCCTGGCCGGCCTGTGCATCGGCTTCGCGGAGGAGGTCCTCACGCGCGGCTACGTCGTCAATCTGATGCGCAAGGCCGGGCACCCCGAGATCGCGGTCGCCCTCGTGTCGGCGGCGCTGTTCGCCGCGCTGCACGCGAGCAACCTGCTCACGGGTCAGTCGCTCTTCGCCACACTCCTGCAGCTGCTCTACACCTTCGCGTTCGGCATCTGCATGTACCTCACCCTGCGCGTCACCGGCAACCTCATCTGGCCGATCCTGCTGCACGCCAGCACCGATCCGAGCATCTTCCTGCAGGGTCCCCACCACGTCGACAGTCCGCTCGCCACGATCGCCGGGTTCGGCAACATCCCCGTCATCCTCGTCGGGCTGCTCGCGATCATCTTCATCCGCGGTCGCGTGACGACCGACACGGATGCCGCCTCCGCCGTCGGCGGTACCACGCCGGCCTACGACCGCTGATGTGAACGACGGGCGCCCTTGATCCCGGGGCGCCCGTCGCTTCGGGGTCTGTGCGGAGCCGACCGGTCAGAGCCCTTCGGCGACCCGGGCGGCGATGTCGGTGCGGTGCTGGCCGCCCTCGAGGTGGATCTCGCCGAGCGCCCGGTAGACGCGGTCGCGCGCCTCGACGAAGGTGGTGCCGACCGCGACGACATTGAGCACGCGGCCGCCGGTGGCGACGATCCCGCCGTCGGTCTCGGCGGTGGCGGCGTGAGCGAGGTGCACCTCCGGCACCGCCTCCGCCTCGCGCAAACCCGTCAGCGCCCGGCCGGTCACCGGCGCGGCCGGGTATCCCTCGCTCGCGAGCACGACCGTCACGGCGACGTCGGTGGCGAAGGCCGGGCGCGGAAGATCCTCCAGATGGCCGGATGCCGCAGCCAGCAGCAGCTCCGACAGCGGGTCGACGAGCCGGGGCAGCACGACCTGGGTCTCGGGGTCGCCGAAGCGCGCGTTGAACTCGATGACCTTGATGCCCGCGTCGGTGAGGATGAGTCCGGCGTAGAGCAGTCCGATGAACGGCGTGCCCTCGGCATCCAGCTGCCGGATGACCGGCTCGGCGACATCGCGCGTGACGAGATCGACGAACTCCCGCTCGCTGCCGAAGCGGCCGTCGAGCCAGGGGAGCGGCGAGTATGCGCCCATGCCACCGGTGTTGGGACCCTCGTCGCCGTCGAGCAGGCGCTTGTAGTCCTGGGCGGGGCTGAGCGGCAGCACGTGGTCGCCGTCGCTGAGGAAGAAGAGCGACACCTCGGGACCGGCGAGGAACTCCTCCACGAGCACCGGTCCCGACGGAAGATAGCTGTCGGCGTGGGCGAGCGCCGCCTCGCGGTCGGACGTGACGATGACGCCCTTGCCGGCGGCAAGTCCGTCGGCCTTCACGACGTGCGGAGCGCCGAGCTCGTCGAACGCGGCCTCGACCTCCGCCCGGCTGGCGGCGCGCATCGCCCGGCCGGTGGGCACGCCCGCGGCATCCATGATGCGCTTCGCGAACGCCTTCGAGCCCTCGAGCTGCGCGGCGGCCTTGCCCGGACCGAACACCGGGATGCCGCGCTCGCGCACCGCGTCGGCGACCCCCGCGACCAGCGGCGCCTCGGGGCCGATGACGACGAGATCGATGAGGTTCTCGTTCGCGAAGATCGTGACGGCGGCGGGGTCGTTCACATCGAGGGCGACCAGCTGCGCGTCCTGCCCGATGCCGGCGTTGCCGGGAGCCGCGAAGATCTCGTGCTCGGCCTCCTCCGCCCGCAGCGCGAGGATGATGGCGTGCTCCCGCGCGCCCGAGCCGAGGACCAGGATCTTCACGCGCTCCAGCCTACCGACGCGCCCCGCTGGGTTTCCGCGATCGCGAGAGCCGTCCGCGATCGCGACCGGATCAGAGGAGCTCGCGGCGGCGTACGGTGGAGAGGTGGCCCGCAAGATCTCGACCGACGACGGCCGCGCCGCACTGAGCGCGGTCGCCGCATCAGTCCCGCCCGCTCGCACCGACCAGGCGACCGCCGTGCGCTACCTCCTGCAGCTGCTCGCCGAGAAGGCGCCGGGCAACTCCGTCGAGGTGCGGGTGCCGCCGTTCGGCGCGGTGCAGGTCATCGAGGGCCCTCGGCACACGCGCGGTACGCCGCCGAACGTGGTCGAGACCGACCCCGCGACCTGGATCGCGCTCGCCACGGGCGCCGAGCAGTGGACGGATGCCGCGGCCGCCGGCCGCATCAGCGCCTCGGGCACGCGCGCCGACATCTCGGACCTCCTGCCCCTGCGCCCCTGACCTCGCGGGACTCGTCGCCCGCGGCGCCGCCACTTTCGCCTGCCCCCGGCGCGCTCCGGCGCGCCGAGTGGGACAATGGGGACATGCCCGAGCACAGCCAGGACCACATCGAGACCGTGCGCGTGCGACGAGCGCCCAAGATCTCGGTGTTCCTCCTCCTCGGCGCCGCACTCGGCGTGCTCGTCGCGATGATCCTCACCTTCTCGTTCAACGGCACCGCCGACCCGAGCCCCAACACCGGCGTCGAGTACTCGCAGGGTCAGGTGTTCGGCTTCCTCGTGCTCGTCTGCGCGCCGATCGGCCTGGCGCTCGGCGGCATCGTGGCGCTGATCTTCGACCGTCGTTCACGGCGCCACACCCACGAGGTGGCTGTCGACCACGCGTCGGTCCACGTCGACCCCGAGCCCGGCACCAACGGCCACGGCGCGGCTCACTGAGCGCCCGGATGCGGCTGAGGGCCGCGACGGCTGAGGGCCGCGACTAGGCCAGCTCGGCGATGATCGGGTGGATGGCGGTGTCGAAGGCCGCGACATCCCCCCGCAGCCCGTCGGTGACGGCGACCGTGAGGGATCCGATCCACCACACGCCGCGCTGATTCAGGGGCAGCACCTGCACGTTGAGCTCGAACGAGTGCGCCCGCCGCCCGACCTGCCGCTCGTGCTCGGCGATCGCGCCGGCGTAGGCGCGATACGCAGTGCCGGAGCTGTGCGCCGCCTCCTTGCGGTACCGCTCGTTCGCCGCCCGGGCGAACGCGAGCGCTTCCGGCGCATGCGGGACGAAGGCGGACCGCAGCTCGTCGCACCCTTCGATCGGCAGGGCGAGCACGGTGTCGAATCCGTCCACCAGATCGAGGGGGACATCCGACGGGTGGGCCTGCGGTTCGACCGTCATCGCCCAGTACTGCCGCCATTGCCGTTCGAGAATCGCCTGGGCCTCATCCGACCGGTCGTTCGCCCGCGGCGGGATCCCTCGCAGGTGCGGCAGCTCATCCGGAGAGCGGAGGCCGAGCACCTGGCGCAGATAGAGGGCAAGAAGCACCGGCTGACCGGCGTCTTCGCGGATCAGCCACTCCGGTGCACCGGCGCCGCCCATGCGGTCCATTCTAGATCCGGGCTCGCTGCTGGTGCCCCGTTCCGAGCATCCGGACGCCGGAAGACTGCTACCCCGGGCATCCACCCACGCACGTCCCCGCGCACGGCCTCCCGCTCCGCCGCGCAAACCAGTTCACTTGCGCTGAACGTACGTACGAGGGCGGTGTGAGCGCACCTTCAGCGCAACTGAACCGATTCAGAGGAGCGCGGCGAGACCGCAACCCCTCGGCATCCGTCCAGGCACGTCGCCGGTAGGCTTGTGACCGTGGCCTCATCCGAACGCGATGCCCCCTCCCGCCCCGCACAGCCCGTGAACCCCTACACGGCTGCCGGCGTCGACACGGCAGCCGGCGACCTCGCCGTCGAGCTGATGAAGTCGGCCGTCCGTCGCACGCAGGGCCCCGAGGTGCTCGGGGGAGTCGGCGGATTCGCCGGGCTCTTCGACGCGAGTGCGTTCAAGGCCTACGACAAGCCGCTGCTGGCCACCAGCACCGACGGCGTCGGCACGAAGGTCGCGATCGCCCAGGCCATCGACAAGCACGACACGATCGGGCAGGACCTCGTCGGCATGGTCGTCGACGACATCGTCGTGGTCGGCGCGAAGCCGCTGTTCATGACCGACTACATCGCGTGCGGCAAGGTCTTCCCCGAGCGCATCGCCGACATCGTGCGCGGCATCGCGGCCGGCTGCGCCGAGACCGGCACCGCCCTCGTCGGCGGCGAGACCGCCGAGCACCCCGGCCTGCTCGGCATCAACGACTACGACGTCGCGGGTGCCGCGACCGGTGTCGTGGAGGCCGACCGCGTGCTCGGCGCCGAACGCGTCCGCAGCAGCGACGTCGTGCTGGCGCTGGCGAGCTCGGGCCTGCACTCGAACGGCTACTCGCTCGTGCGGCACATCGTCACCGGAGCCGGCATCCAGTACGGCGCCAACGCCGCCGACTTCGGCACGACGTGGGGTGAGGCCCTGCTCGAGCCGACGCGTCTCTACACGCGTCCACTGCTGCGCCTCATCGCCGACCACGGCGACCGGGTGCACGCGCTCAGCCACGTCACGGGCGGCGGCATCGCCGCGAACCTCGCCCGCGTGCTGCCCCAGGACACGTGGGTCGAACTCGATCGCTCGACGTGGTCGCCGTCCCCGGTGTTCCGGGTGCTGGCCGACCTGGGAGATCTCGACCTCACCGCCACCGAGGGCACCTGGAACCTCGGCATCGGGTTCCTCGCGGTCGTGGCGGCCGACAAGGCCGAGGCCGCGGCATCCGCTCTCTCGCGCGAAGGCATCGCGACCTGGCAGGTGGGCGTCGTCCACGACGGCGCGCGTGCGGACGGCCACTGGGAGCAGGGCGCCAAGGGCGTCGACGGCGGCGCCGTGCGCCTCGTGGGCTCTTATGCGGACCACACGGCTCGCTGAGTCGGCAGACGGCACGACGCAGAACCACACAGCGCAGAAACGACAAGACGGAGCAGGCAACACCCATGTGCGGAATCGTCGGAGTGGTGGGCCGTGGGTCTGCCAACCAGGAGATCTACGACTCCCTTCTGCTTCTGCAGCACCGCGGCCAGGACTCCACCGGCATCGCGACGGCCGAGCGCAGCGGGGTCGTGCACCAGCACAAGACCCGGGGCCAGGTGCGCGAGTCGTTCCGCACGCGCGACATGCGCGCGCTGCTCGGCGAGATCGGCCTCGGCCACGTGCGCTACGCGACGAAAGGCACCGCGTCCAATGAGGAAGAGGCGCAGCCCTTCTACGTGAACGCCCCCTACGGCATCGTGCTCGTGCACAACGGCAACCTCACGAACACCCGCGAGCTGACCGCGGAGCTCTTCCACAAGGACCGCCGTCACCTCAACACGTCGTCCGACACCGAGCTGCTGGTCAACGTGCTGGCGAACGAGCTGCAGTCGTCGATCTCGGGCCTCGAACTCGATCCGACCCAGGTGTTCCAGGCCGTCAGCCGTGTGCATGAGCGCGTCGAGGGCTCGTACGCGGCCATCGCCCTGATCGCCGGCTACGGTCTGCTGGCGTTCCGCGACCCGTTCGGCATCCGTCCGCTCATCCTCGGCACGCGCAAGCACGAGGACGGCCACTACGAGTGGGTCGTCACGAGCGAGTCCCTGGTGCTCGAGAACGGCGAGTTCGAGATCGTCCGCGACGTCGACCCGGGCGAGGCGGTGTTCATCGACCTCGAGGGCAACCTGCACACCCAGCAGTGCGCGACCGACCCCAAGCTCGTGCCCTGCTCGTTCGAATACGTCTACCTGGCTCGCCCCGACTCGGTCATGAACGGCATCTCGGTGTACGAGGCGCGCCTGCGCATGGGCGACCGGCTCGCCGACACCATCGCGAAGTTCACGCCGCGCGAGGCGATCGACGTGGTCATGCCGATCCCCGACTCCTCCCGCCCCGCGGCCATGCAGGTCGCACGCAAGCTGGGAGTCGAGTACCGCGAGGGCTTCTACAAGAACCGCTACGTCGGCCGCACCTTCATCATGCCCGGCCAGGCGGCGCGCAAGCGCAGCGTGCGTCAGAAGCTCAACGCCATGTCGAGCGAGTTCAAGGGCAAGAACGTGCTCCTCATCGACGACTCCATCGTGCGCGGCACGACGTCGAAGGAGATCATCCAGATGGCACGGGATGCCGGGGCCAAGAGCGTCACGTTCGCCTCGGCCGCGCCGCCCGTGCGCTACCCGCACGTGTACGGCATCAACATGCCCTCGCGCCAGGAACTGGTCGCTCACGGTCGCACGATTCCCGAGATCGCGGAGGAGCTGGGCGCCGACTTCGTCGTGTACCAGGAGGTCGAGGACCTGAAGGCGGCGATCCTCGAGGGCTCCGACGTCGAGGACCTCGACATGAGCTGCTTCGACGGCCGCTACATCACCGGCACTGTCACCGACGAGTACCTCGCCTGGGTCGAGGGCTCGCAGGAGAGCTGACGGCGAGGTTCTACGGTCGGCGAATCCGGTGAGTCGCCGCGTTTCGTCTCGCTTCGCTCGCTCAACGACCGGTGCGGCGGTTCGGTTCCGGTCGTGGAGCGAGTGAGGAACGAGCGAGACGAAACGCCCTCGGGCGCGGCAGCTGCGGCGGCTCGGCGGTGCGGATTCAGGCGGGGAGGAGCACCCGCACCTGACGGCGGATGTCGTCCACGATCTCGTCGACCGAGAGGGCGATGTTCACGGTGGCCGCCATGCTGACGAACGTGATGGCGGAGACCACGTGCGCGAGCGTGGCCGCATCGTCCGGACTGGTGCGCCGGCCGCGCTGCAGGACGGTCGCGATCGCCTCTTCGGTCTGCACGGTGAGGGCGAGCGCCTCGCGGTGGTGGGGCTCTTCGGGATCGCCGAAGACGATCTCGCGCAGGTACGTGCGCCCGTTGTCGATCTGCACCCGGTTGCACTCGACGACCGGCCGGATGATCGCGATCACCGCCTCGAGCGGATCAGCGACGCCTTCGGCCGCGGCTCTGCCCTCGGCGAGGGCGTCGAGGTAGCTGGAGTTCTGCACGAGCAGGAGCAGTTCGCCTTTGTTCTTGGCGTATAGGAACAGCGTTCCCGTGCCGATGTCCGCTTTGTCGGCGATCTGCTGCGTCGTGACGTCGTCGACGCCGTGCTGCGTGAAGAGCTCGCGGGCCGCGGCGGTGATGCGCTGCAGCTTGTCCTGCTTGTTGCGCTCGCGTCGACCGACCGGCTGGGTGTCGATGGCCATGGCGTGATCCTCCGGGGTGCAGAAACTGACTGACTTTCTGATTGTAGTCAGAAATGGGTGGGCTTCGGTGTCTGCCGCCCGGGCGGCAGCACCGGCCTACTCCCGGTAGTGGGGCAGGATGACGCCGCCGCTGACGTAGGTCAGGGCTGCCGACACGTCGTAGGCGTGGACCGCCGAGACCTGCGGTGCGAGCGCGCTCGAGAGCCTCTCGACGTCTCGGCTCGCGAAGAACGCCGCGCGGCCGGCCACATCGTCGAAGCCGAGCATGACGGAGGCGTGGAAGCGCTGATCGGCGGGGTTGTCGTGGGCGACGTCCGGCGTGTCCCAGAGCTTCTCGTTCCAGGGGAGGAACGTCTGGGTCCGCAGCTCTCTGAGGGCGCCGGTGCCGGCGAGCGCGGGTGCGAGTTTTCGGCTGACGAACTTCCGGAAGGCGCGTCCGCCGACGTCCGGCCGCCTCCGCAGGTAGACGAGGGCCCGCGCACCCGGTCTCCGGCCGGGCTCCGCCACGCGATACCACCGGGTGGAGTACGGCGGCCCCGCATACAGGAGCGTGCGCCGGAAGACGTTGATCTCGTCCTTGAACGCCAGCCTGGTCTGCGCGCGACCTCGCAGCGGTGAGACGATCGACCGGAACGTGACCTCGGCCACGCCGTCGATCCTGCGGTCGGCGGGAATCGCCGTCTCGATGCCGCGGGTGGACGGCCACAGACCGGGATTGTGCTCGGCGAGGTGGATCTGGCGGTACTCGTCCAGTCCGGGGGTCGCCGAGATGATGCCCGAGTGGGGGCCCTTCCAGTGATCCATGCCGGTCTGGCGGGGTTGGTCCGTGCGGACCCACAGCAGGATCGATGACGTGAGGGGCTTCCTCTTGTAGGGGGCGACGCTCATGTGCTCATTCCTCTCGATGAATCGGGGTGCCGTCAGCGGGCGAGGAAGCTGACCGCGACGGGCGCGAACTGCTCGTGGAACTGGAAGATCCCGCCGTGACCGGAGTCGCGGTAGATGACGAGCTCGGATCCCCGGATGCGGCGGTGCAGGTCTTCCGAGAGCACGGAGGGCACCATCCGGTCGTTGTCGCCGTTGGCGATCAGGGCGGGCTGGGTGATCTTCGAGAGGTCGGCCGGCGCGGAGCGCCCCCACTTCTTGATCGCCTTGAGCTGCGTCCGGAACGCCTTCGTCGTGATGGGGGCATCGCGATCGACGGTGCGCTCCTGGAGGCGCCTCACGAAGGCCTTGGCCGCGAGCTTGCCGGTCGCGTTGCGGTTGAAGAAGAGGAACTCCTTCGGGTCCGACCGCGTCAGCGTGGCGCGCAGGATGTCGTAGTACGTGGTGCCGGCGACCTTGTCGATGTCCTTGCCGCCGGCGGGGCCGGTGCCGGTGAGGACGAGCTTGCGCACGAGCTCGGGATGCTTGACCACGAGCGCCTGGGCGACCATGCCGCCGAGCGAGAAGGCGAACACGTCGATCGTGTCGAATGCGAGCCCTCGGATGAAGGCGTAGGCGTCGTCTGCCATCGCCTCGACGCTGTCCGGCACCTCGCCGGTGGAGGCGCCGACGCCACGGTTGTCGAACGTGATGACGTGGCGGTCCTTCGCGATCGGATCCACGATGCGCGGATCCCAGTTGTCGAGAGTTGCGGCCAGATGGACGAAGAAGACGACGGGGACGCCCCCCTTCGGTCCCAGCTCGCGATAGGCGAACGTGACCCCGCCGGTGGAAAGGGTGCGGGTCGGTGCCTGCGCATACGACGTGATCGGGTCGCTGCTCGTGGTGCTCATGAGGTTCTCCTTGCTGTTCGTGGAAGGTCGGATGCGAGGATCGGATCCAATGCTGAGTACGCTCAAGTATGAGTGTCCTCAGTAATAATGTCAATACCCAGCCCGATGCGCCGATGGACGGAGGCAGGGCGCCGCCGTCCGCGACCGTCGGTCTTCTCGCGCCGCCTAGGGTTGACAGGTGAGCTCCCCCTCGTCCCGACCCCTCTGGCGTGGTCGAGCGCTCGCCCTCGTGGGCATCGTGCTGTTCGCCTTCTCGCTGCGTTCCGCGGTCGCCTCGCTGTCACCGCTGTACGACCACATCGCCGCCGACTTCGACGTGCCGGCGGCGGTCATCGGGCTGATCGGCACCGCGCCGCCGGTCTGCTACGCCGTGTTCGGCCTGCTCACGCCGGCCCTCGAGCGGCGGTTCGGGCTCGAGCGCCTGGCAGTCGTCGCGATGGTCGTCGTCGCGATCGGGTTGATCGTCCGCAGCCTGGCGCCGGGCTCGGGACTGCTGCTGGCGGGCACGGCACTGATCTTCGCCGCAGTCGGCGTGGGCAACATCCTGCTGCCGCCGCTCGTGAAGCGGTACTTCGCCGATCGCGTCGGGCTCATGACCACCGTCTTCTCCACGACGATGGCGCTCGCGACGTTCGTCCCGCCCCTCGTGGCGGTGCCGGTGGCGGATGCCTCGGACTGGCACGTGTCGCTGGGGCTCTGGGCCGTCTTCGCCCTGGTCGCGAGCGTCCCGTGGATCGGCCTCGCGGTGCGCCATGCCGCGGCCGAGAAGAGCCGTGCCGAAGCGGCGGCCGCGGACGATGACGACATCGAGCAGCCGAGCCCGCGCGCCTTCGGCCGCATGTGGCGGCTGCCTGTTGCGTGGGCGCTGCTCGTCGGGTTCGCCGTGTCGAGCAGCCTCGCCTACACCGCGTTCGCATGGCTGCCGACGATCCTCGTCGACATCGCGGGCGTCACCCCCGTCGTGGCAGGCGTGCTGCTGGCGCTGTTCGGGTTCATGGGTCTGCCGGCATCGCTGGCGGTGCCCCTGCTGGTCACCCGGGGCAACGCGACCCGCGCGCTGTTCGGTGTCGCCGTCGGCACGGGCTTCGCGGGCATCGCAGGGCTGCTCTTCGTCCCCACCGTGGCGCCGTGGCTCTGGGTCGCGCTCCTCGGGCTCGCACCGTTGCTCTTCCCGATGATCCTCGTGCTCCTCGGCCTGCGCACCCGCACGCACGAGGGCGCAGTGGCGCTGAGCGGGTTCGTGCAGAGTGGCGGCTACGCGATCGCCGCCGTCTTCCCCGTCGGCATCGGGCTCCTCCACGACGCGACGGACTCCTGGACCGGCCCGCTCATCGTCCTCGCCGTCGTCGTGGCGGCCGCCATCCCTGCCGGCGTCGTCGCCGCGCAGCCGCACACCGTCGAGGACGACTGGGAACGTCGCCACGGCGCCTGGTGAGGCATCCGAAGTTCTCAGGCCCTTCGCGATATATCGTGTTAGGTTCGCCGACGTGACCAACGACGAGACCCCGGGACCCCTCGAGACCCCTGCAACTCTCGAGACTCGCGTGCGCACCGAGATCGCCGCTGCCGAGGCGCCCGACCGTCCGATCCGGCGGATGCTGCGCCGCGCGCGCCGCTGGATCGACGGGCATCCGCGGCTCAACCGCGCCTACCGGTTCGGGGTCGGCGCGGTCGGCGGCATCCTCGCGGTGGGCGGGCTGCTGCTCGTGCCACTGCCGGGACCGGGATGGCTCGTGGTGTTCCTCGGACTCGCCGTGCTCGGCACGGAATTCCACTGGGCGCGACGAACGGCCGCGGCGCTCAAGCGCCTGCTCGACCGATTCTGGGCGTGGTGGCGAGCGCGACGCGCGGCCCGCGCGGGCGACACGGCCTAGCTGTACCGGGTACACCTAGCGGCACGCAGACCAGCTCCACCGCGCGGGCCGAACGCGGGTGCCGCGCTGCGGGCGCACGCCACTCACCCTGCACCCGCGCGCGAACACGGGGTGAGGGTGAGAGCGACGGAGGAGTTTAAGCCTGCGACGACGAGACGGGCGAGGTCTCGTCCTCGTCTTCGTCGTTGTACTGGTCGGCCCACTTGTCGACGAACTCGTCGTCGTGGTGACCGAGCTCGCGCTCGAGTGCCGAGTAGTTCACGTTGTACGTGTCGTACTTCAGCTCACGGGCGATCTTGGTGTGCTTCGCCTTCTGACGGCCACGCCCCATGCGAGACCCCCTCATTTAAGGTCGCGGGCTATTCTGCGGGCTCTGGGCCTCGCAAACCCGGGCATTCACGAATCCGGCTTCGAACCGGTAAGAGTAGCATTCAGGATAACACGGAGCCCCGGTAGCCCGGCCGCTGCGGCCCCAGGGGCATAGGAGGAGTGCGGACATATGACCGATGAGGCATCCGAGCCCCAGGGCGAGGCGACGAGCGACGAGAGCCTCCATGGGGCGGTGGTCGCGGGAGTGATCCCCGACCAGTCGCCGCGGGTCCTCAAGGAGGCTGCCCGCTACGCGAAGCTGTTCCAGGTGCCGCTGGTCGTGGTCCACGTCGACGTGACCCGCTTCGTCACCTACGAGGACCCCGACGGGTACGTCCACTCGGCGCCCATCGACATCAACATCGCTGCCGGCGAGGGTGAGCTGGCGAAGGTGCAGGATGCCGCGGCATCCGTTCTCGGCGATGCCTGGCCGCACTGGACGGTGCGCCAGCTGGTCGGCGACCCGGCGATGGCGATCAAGCACTTCGCCGATCAGGTCGACGCTCGGCTGATCGTCGTCGGCACCCGCAAGCGCGGCTTCGGCGAGTCGGTCCGCGAGTTCTTCACCGGTGCGGTCGGCGTGCGCCTCGCGCACCGGCAGCACCGCCCGATCCTGATCGTGCCGCTCGGGGAGCCGGTGCCCGACGACGAGGAGATCTGGCCCGCCTGAGCGGGGTGAGATCCTCGGTCGGTGAGCGAGCGAGCGAGCGCCGGCGAGCGAGACGAAACGCCCCGGACCTGCGAGAAGGTCCGAGGCGTTTCGTCTCGCTTCGCTCGCTCAACGACCGGGGCAGATGCTCCGGGCCGTCGACCGGAACGGCCTCAGCCGCGCAGCGCGCGTGTCACCTCTCGGGCGACCTGGTCGAGCTCGCTCGCCACCTGATCCACGATCGAGGCCGCGAGGTCGCCGCCGCGCGCCACATGGACGCGGACGTCGCCGCGCAGGTTCGCGCGGAACTCGTTGACCAGAGCGTCGAGGCGCTGCATCTGCTCGCGGCTGCGCACCCGCGGGTCGTCTTCGCGCGGGCCCTGGGGCGTGGATTCGCGCTCGTCGTGAGAGGCGGCGGCCAGGTCGGCGCGCAGGCTCTTCATCGCCTCGCGAACGCTGCCGCGCACCTCGTCGGCGATGAGCCGCACCGAGTCGGCGAGTCCCGCCTCGATGCCCACGAGGTCGCCCGCGCGCGCCTGCACTTCGGCGTGGCCGGCCTCGGTGATCGCGTACACGGTCTTGCGGCCGTCGACCGACTTGGTCACGAGTCCCTCCTCTTCGAGCTTCGCCAGGCGCGGATAGATGGTGCCGGCGCTGGGGGTGTAGGTGCCCCCGGTGCGGTCCGACAGGGCCTGCATGATGTCGTAGCCATGGCGCGGACCTTCATCGAGCAGGTTCAGCAGATACAGGCGCAGATCGCCGTGCGAGAAGACCGGGGTCATCACAGCTCTCCTCGGTCGAAGCCGGCCGCCGCTTCACGGGCTGCCGAGTCATCGGTGCCGTCGTCTCCACCGGGGGCCGTCGGCGTGGATGCAGCGGGCGTTTCGGACGCCGGGGATGCGGCATCCGCAGCCGGGGTGGCCGCGCGTCGCAGCACCGTGATGTCGCCCGAGACGCTGTGGGCGCGCACATCGGCGAAGCTGCCGCTGAGCTCGCCGACCGAGCCGGCGAAGTTGGTTGTCGGGCCCGTGCCGTTGCCCGAGCGGACGACGCCGTCGACCTGTACGCGGCCACTAACGCTGCGGACGACGTAGTTGGCCGGGTAGCCCTCGTCGAGGCGCACCGTAGAGCTGCCGCTCACGGTGTTGAGGCCGACCGACAGGATGTCGCCGGTCGAGTCGACGAGGACCGCGCCCGAGACAGTGTCGATGGTGGCCTTGCGCAGCGTGCCGGTCGCAGCGACGTCGCCCGAGACGCTGTTGGCGTTGAGCGCGCCGACGAGCTCGCGCACCTGCACGTCGCCCGACACGGCGTTGACCGAGAGGTCGCCGCTGAGGCCGTCGACGATGATGTCGCCCGAGACGGTGTTGAGGGATGCGTCGCCGCGCAGGCCCGAGACGAGGGCACTCGCACTGACGACCCCGAGGGTGAGGGCGACCTCGCGGGGGACTGCGACGCTGATCTCGGCCTTCGGGCCGCCGGCGCCGAAGTTGCGGAACACCTCGAGGAAGTTGTCCCAGCGCAGCTGCGGGTGGTCGATCTCGACGTGGTCGTCCGCGACCTCGATGCGGAGGTCCTTGACGGTGACGTCGTGAACTTCGATGCGGATGCCGGGCTCGTCGTGGGCGATCACGTCGATCTGCCCGCCGACGAGTCCGATCTTGAGCGTGCGCACGGTCTCGATGTCGATGACGCGCGTCTCGCCCGGGTGGATGATCCACTTCTCCAGGGTCATGACTGTTTCTCCTGCGTATCTCGGGGGTTCAATATCGCGATATATCGCGTGAGGCCAGGGTAACACGATATATCGCGAGTCTGTCAAGGCCGGGTTTCGAATCTCCAGGTTCTTCCGGGTTGGGGCGCACCGCGGACACTGGGGCGCACGCCGGGCGCTCCAAGTGCACGCGACGCGCCCCAAACCCCGCAGCAAGCGGATGTCCGGGCTTGACCTTGACGCAGCGTCAAGCTTTAACGTGGTCGACGAACCAAGAGGGGAGGCGACATGGACCAGGACGAATGGTCGATCCAGCAGATCGCGAAGCTGGCGGGCACCACCAGCCGCACGCTGCGTCACTACGACGACATCGGGCTGCTTCCGCCGTCGAGCATCGGCCACAACGGCTACCGGTACTACGACCGGGCGGCGCTCGTGCGCCTGCAGCGCATCCTGCTGCTGCGCGAGCTCGGGCTGGGCCTGCCGCAGATCGCCGATGTGCTCGAGCGGGAGACCGGCGAGGAGTCGGCTCTCGAGGCCCACCTGGCGTGGCTCCGTCAAGAGCAGGACCGGCTGGCGCGACAGATCGCGTCGGTGCAGCACACCATCGACGCAATGAGAGGAGGTGAAGGAATGATGGCAGAGAACATGTTCGACGGCTTCGACCACACGCAGTACAAGGACGAGGTCGAAGAGCGCTGGGGAAAGAAGGCGTACGCCGACAGCGACCGCTGGTGGCGCTCGATGAGCGCCGACGAGAAGGCCGCATGGCAGCAGCGGGTCTCAGACCTCGGTCGCGATTGGATCGCGGCCGCGGAGGCCGGGATCGCACCCGACAGCGACGAGGCTCAGGCGCTCGCGAAGCGCCACGTCGAGTGGCTGACCGGCGTGCCGGGCACGCCCGCGTCCGCCCCGGGCGGCGACGTGAAGGGCTACGTGCTCGGTCTCGGCGAGATGTACGTGGCCGATCCGCGCTTCGGCGCCCAGTACAGTTCGGAAGCGCTTCGCGCCCGGGCGACGACCGACGGCGGCACCCGCGGTGCAGAGTTCGTGCGCGACGCGCTCCGCGTCTACGCGGAAGCGCACCTGTAGGCGCGAGGGCACCTGCCGGACAGACGGATGCCGCGGCCCACTCCGGCCGCGGCATCCGCTGTCTTCACGACTGTGGTGCAGATCAGGTGTTTCGGTTCCCGCTGATCACTCTGAACAGGAATGCGATCAGCGCGATGACTCCGATGATGATGGCCACCCACAGCAGCCAGCTCAGTGCGGAGTTGAGGCCGCCGACGATCGCGAGCACGATCGCGACGACGATGATGATGATCAGGGCGAGGTTCATGGGACGTTCTCCTTCTGCGTTGTCGATGCAGGGAATGCACCGCATGCCTCGTGGGCATGAATCGACAGTGGCACCCCGGCGACGCGGCCCGTAGGGGCTTGACGGCGCTGGTTTTCCGGTGATAAGTCGGCCGGCCGACCGGTGATACGGCCGGCGGGCGGCGATGTCAAGCCCCGTGAGCGCATCCTCGCGCATCCGTATTTTCGCGGGTATGAGCACATCGGCCTCCACCGACCCGACGACCGCCCACCACGACGGCTCGTTCCCGCCGCAGGAGCAGGAGCAGCCCGGTCTGACGGAGGAGACCCACCCGGAACCGGACCACGGCGAGCGCTCGTACCGGGGCGCGCTGCGCCTGACCGAACGGAGGACCCTCATCACCGGCGGCGACTCCGGCATCGGCCGTGCCGTGGCGATCGCGTTCGCACGCGAAGGCGCCGATGTCGCGCTGACGTACCTGCCCGAGGAGCAGGAGGACGCCGATGAGACGGCCCGCTGGGTCACCGAGGCGGGGGCGCGCGCCTTGCCCATGGTCGGAGACCTGCAGGAAGAGGACTTCTGTGCCGAGATCGTCGACCGCGCCGTCGGCGAGTTCGGCGGCCTGGACGTGCTCGTGCTCAACGCCGCGTATCAGAAGGACCGCGAGGGCATCGAGAAGCTCGAGACCGCCGAGTGGGACCGTGTGTTCCGCACCAACCTGTACGCGCAGATGTTCACGGCGCGTGCCGCAGTGCCGCACATGCAACCCGGGTCGTCGATCATCGTGACGACCTCGATCCAGGCGTTCAACCCGTCGCCGGGGCTGATCGATTACGCCATGACCAAGGCCGCGCAGGTCGCCTTCATCAAGGCGCTCGCGCAGGAGCTGGGCCCGAAGGGCATCCGTGTGAACGGCGTCGCCCCGGGACCGATCTGGACACCCCTCATCCCGGCGACCGGATGGGATGCCGAGCGACTCGCGTCCTTCGGCCAAGACACGCCCCTGGGACGGGCAGGGCAGCCCGCTGAGCTCGCCGGTGCCTACGTGTACCTGGCGAGCGACGACGCGTCGTACACGTCGGGGGCGATCCTGCCGGTGACCGGGGGCAAGGGCCTGTGACATCCGCCCACGAGGCGGTGACCGAAGGAGGAAGCCATGCCAGGAGGACGCGGGTCGAATCTCAAGGACCGCGATCTGTACGAAGAGCTCCGCGACGAGGGCGCTTCGAAGGAGAAGGCTGCGCGCATCTCGAATGCCGCTGCCAGCCAAGGCCGCAAGACCGTCGGCCGGCGCGGCGCGAAGGCGAAGGACTACGACGAGCGCACCGTGCCCGAGCTGCGAAAGCGCGCGAAGGAGCTCGGCCTCAAGGGGTACTCGGGCAAGAAGAAGTCCGAGCTCGTCGCGATGATTCGCAACCACTGACGGCGTGGTCGCCGTTCCCGCCGCCGAGCGCGCAGTCGAGTCCATCGACGGGCGCTCCGGCGGGACCGACGACCCGGGTAGCGTGAGCGGATGCCGAAGCTCGTCCGCGTGCGCCCCTACGAGGACCCGGGCTTCCGCAGGCTGCGTGCGGGTTCCGGGTTCCGCTACCTCGATGCGAAGGGCCGTGCGCCGGTGCCGCGACATCTGGCCCGCATCCAGGCGCTGGTGATCCCGCCCGCCTGGCAGGACGTGTGGATCAGCGTGCGGCCAGAGGGGCACATCCAGGCGGTCGGCGTCGATGACGCCGGCCGACGGCAGTACCTCTATCACGCGGACTGGACCGCCGGCCGCGACCGCGGCAAGTTCGCGCGAGCCTTGGCGCTCGCCGAGGCCCTGCCTCGCGCCCGCGCCCGGGTCACCACGTCGCTGCGACGGGACGCGCTCGACCGCGAACGGGTGCTGGCGGTCGCGTTCCGGCTCCTCGACGACGCGGCGCCGCGCATCGGCTCGGAGCGCTACCTCGCCGCGCACGGCAGCCGGGGCCTCACGACCCTGCAGCGACGGGATGCCACGGTGGAGGCATCCGTCGTCACGTTCTCCTTTCCGGGCAAGAGCGGCAAACGGCAGCTTCTCGAGATCGACGACGTGGAACTCGCCGCTGTCATCGAACTGCTCGCGGCGGGAAGGCCCCGCTCGCCGCTGCTCGCGTGGCAGCGCGGCGGACGCCGCATGCCGCTCACTCCGGCCGAGGTGAACGCGTACGTGCGCTCGCTGACCGGAGGCGGGTTCACCGCCAAGGACTTCCGCACCCTGCGCGGAACCATCCTCGCCGCCGAGGCGCTCGCGCGCATCGGCACGGTCGACACGAAGACCGACCTCAAGCGCGCCGAGGTGCTGGCGGTGCGCGTCACCGCCGAGGCGCTCGGCAACACGCCCTCGGTCGCGCGCGGCTCCTACATCGATCCGCGCGTGTTCGCCCGGTACAGAGACGGCCAGCTTCTCGACCTGTCGATCACGCCCGAGTCCGCGATCCGCGGCCTGCTCCGCCAGGGGCGCTGAGCCCCTCGACAGGCTCAGGGACCGTGGGGTGGCGGAGTAGCGTGAAGGGATGCCGCAGCCCGTCGACCCGCGCGTGCTCGGGGTCACCGTGGCGGGCGGGGCGATCGGCGTGCTTGCGCGTGCGGTCCTCGTCGCGCCCGTCGATGATCCGGCCGCCGTGGCGTGGGTGACGCTCGGCATCAACGTCGCCGGATCCCTGATCCTCGGGATCGTGGTCGGCTGGCTCGACGACCGCCGCCCGCTCGCCCGCGCCTTCCTCGGCACGGGGATCCTGGGCGGCTTCACGACCTACAGCGCGTTCGCGGTCGCGACGGCGCTGTGGGTCACGACGCCGTGGCTCGCGGCGGGGCTGGCCGCGGCATCCGTCGTCGCAGGTGTCGCGGGAGCGCTCGCCGGACTCTTCCTCGGACGCCGGATCTCGGACCGACCGGGTCGGATCGAACTCCCCGAGGACGCCGAGTGAGCCCCTGGCTGCTGCTCGCCGCACTCGCCGGCGGCGTGGGCGCCGGGCTCCGCTACATCGTCGATCGGCTGCTCACGCCGGTGAGGGGCATGGGGTTCCCGTGGGGGATCCTCGTGGTGAACGTCTCGGGGTCCTTCGCCCTCGGGGTGATCACCGGGCTCGGTGCCGCCATCGCCCCCGAGCTGTCGCTGGTTCTCGGTCTCGGCCTGCTCGGCGGCTACACGACCTTCAGCACCGTCTCCGTCGAGACCGTGCTGCTCGCCCAGCGGAGACGCCGGCGGGAAGCCGCACTCAACCTCTTCGGCACGCTCGCGCTCTCGGTGCTCGCCGCGGGCTTGGGACTCCTGCTCGGCGGGTGGATCGCGGCGCTCTGAGCGTGGAGGGCTCGGGGATCTCAGATGAGAACTGCATGAAATACTGACAACCGATACATCTCCGTATCGTGCGGGCTCCCGCATCCCTTGCACCACCACACCAGCGAAGGCCTCCGTGTGTCGAACCTCGCCGTCCTGAGTCTCAAGAACCGCGCTCTGATCGCTCTGATCACAATCGTCGCCGCCATCTTCGGCGGACTCGCGCTCACGAACCTCAAGCAAGAACTCATCCCCTCCATCGAATTCCCCGCACTCATCGTCGTCTCGACCTACCCGGGTGCGTCGCCCGAGGTCGTGAGCAACGACGTGTCGGTGCCCATCGAGACCGCCATCCAGGGCGTGCCGGGGCTCGAGTCGTCGACGGCCACGAGCACCACGAACGCCTCGATCGTGCAGGCGTCCTTCACCTACGGCACCGACCTCGCGACCGCCGAGCAGAAGATGACGCAGGCGATCAACCGCATCAAGAGCCAGCTGCCCGAGGGGGTCGATCCGAGCGTCATCTCGGCGAGCATCGACGACTTCCCGGTGATCCAGCTGGCCATCACCGGCTACGACGACGAGGCGACGATCCAAGCTCAGCTCGAGGCATCCGTCGTCCCGGATCTTGAGGATGTCGACGGGGTCAACGCCGCGCAGATCGTCGGCGGCGTCGGCCAGCGGGTCACGATCACCCCCGACCAGGCGGCGCTCGCCGCGGCGGGCTTCACGCAGCAGGCGATCAGCGACGCGCTCGAGCAGAACGGCGTGCTGTTCCCGGGCGGTGAGGTCACCGAGAACGACGAGACGCTCACGGTGCAGACCGGCTCGAAGATCACGACGGTCGACGAGATCGCGGCGCTGCCGCTCGTGCCCTCGACGGCCGACCAGTTCCAGGGCGGCGCGACGACCATCGCGGATGTCGCGACCGTCGTCGAGGAGACCGACCCGGTCACCACGGTCTCACGCGTGAACGGGGAGCCGGCCCTGACGATCGCGGTCACCAAGCTCCCCTCGGCCAACACCGTCGACGTGTCGCGTGGCGTGCTCGCGATCCTTCCCGACCTCGAGGAATCCCTCGACGGCGCGGAATTCACCGTCGTCTTCGACCAGGCCCCCTACATCCAGGAATCGATCGACACGCTCGCGAAGGAGGGCCTGCTCGGCCTCGTCTTCGCCGTCCTCGTCATCTTCGTCTTCCTGCTGTCGGTGCGCTCGACGCTCGTGGCCGCGATCTCGATCCCGACAAGCCTGCTGATCACCTTCATCGGTCTGCAGGCGTTCGGCTACTCGCTGAACATCCTGACGCTCGGCGCGATCACGATCGCGATCGGGCGCGTCGTCGACGACTCGATCGTCGTCATCGAGAACATCAAGCGGCACTACGTCGGCGATTCCGACAAGAAGACCGCCATCCTGCGCGGCGTCCGGGAGGTCGCCTCGGCCATCACGGCGTCGACCATCGTGACCGTGGCGGTCTTCCTGCCGATCGCGTTCGTCGGCGACGTCACGGGGGAGCTCTTCCGTCCGTTCGCGATGACCGTCACGATCGCGATGACGGCGTCGCTCTTCGTCGCGCTGACGATCGTGCCGGTGCTCGCGTACTGGTTCCTGAAGCCCGGCAAGCAGATCCTCGACGCCGAGGGCGTCGCGATCGACCCCGAAGACCCGGCCGCCCCGCCGAGCCGCCTGCAGAAGTCGTACCTGCCGATCCTCCGCTGGACGCTCAAGCACTCGTGGGTGACGCTCGCACTCGCCGTGCTGGTGCTCGTCGGCACGATCGCCGCCGCGCCGTTCATGAAGACCAACTTCTTGGGCGACTCGGGCCAGAACACCTTCACGATGACGCAGGACATCGGTCCGGCGCCTTCGCTCGAGGCCGAGAGCGCCGCCGCGGAGCAGGTCGAAGAGGTGCTCCTCGGCATCGACGGCATCGAAACCGTACAGGTGTCGATCGGCTCGAGCGGCTCGGCGCTGCGCGACGCGTTCTCGGGTGGCGGTAGCGGCATCACGTATTCGATCACCACCGACTCCGGCGCCGACCAGGTGGCACTGCGCGAAGAGGTGCAGGAGGCGGTCGCCGACCTCGACGACGCGGGCGAGATCACCGTCGCGGCGGGCGGCGGCGGCTTCGGCTCGACCGACATCGCGATCGACGTCACGGCCCCCGACTCCGACACCCTGCAGACCGCGACGGATGCCGTCATCGACGCCGTCGACGGCGCGGAGGGCGTCGGCCAGGTCTCGAGCAACCTCGCGGCGTCGCTGCCCTACATCGCCGTGACCGTGGACCGCGACAAGGCGGCGCAGCTCGGCCTGTCGGAGGTCGCGGTCGGCGCGCTGGTGTCGAACACGATGCAGCCGCAGTCCATCGGCACGGTCGAGATCGACGACACGTCGCTCACGGTGTACCTCGCCGCCTCCGAGACCCCGGCGTCGCTCGACGAGCTGCGACAGCTGCAGGTGCCCAGCGCCACAGGCCCCATCGCGCTCGAGGAGGTCGCGACGGTCGAACAGAGCGAGGGCCCCACGTCGATCACGACCGAGGCCGGCGAGCGAACGTCGACCGTGACGGTGACCCCGTCGACCGACGACCTCGCCACCGCCTCCGCCTCTGTGACGACAGCCCTCGCGGACGCCGACCTGCCCGCGTCGGCCGACGCGACGCTCGGCGGCGTCGTGACGCAGCAGCAGGATGCGTTCTCGCAGCTCGGCCTCGCCCTGCTCGCGGCCATCCTGATCGTCTACATCGTGATGGTGGCCACGTTCAAGTCGCTGCGCCAGCCGCTGCTGCTGCTCGTCTCGGTGCCGTTCGCGGCGACCGGTGCGATCCTGCTGCAGATCATCACGGGCGTGCCGCTCGGCGTCGCGTCGCTCATCGGCGTGCTGATGCTCATCGGCATCGTGGTGACGAATGCGATCGTGCTCGTGGACCTCGTCAACCAGTACCGCGAGAAGGGGCTCAGCGCGCACGACGCGACCGTCGCCGGTGGCTCTCGCCGTCTGCGCCCCATCCTCATGACGGCGCTCGCCACGATCTTCGCGCTGACGCCGATGGCGCTCGGGATCACGGGTCAGGGCGGGTTCATCTCGCAGCCGCTCGCGATCGTCGTGATCGGCGGCCTGGTGTCGTCGACCGTGCTGACGCTGCTCGTGCTGCCGACGCTGTACAACCTCGTCGAGGGCGCGAAGGAGCGGCGCGCAGCGCGTCGTCGCGACCGCGGTGACGAGGACGGCGGCGACGGCGGTCCGGCTACTGAGGGTGACGGCCCGGCGGGCGGAACCGATGCCGTGGACGAGCGCGAATTCGTCGGCGCCGGTGTCGGCGCGGGTGCACGCGCGGGCGCCGCGGCGGCCGGGGCCGGCGAGGCAGGCGCCGGTGCGGCAGGCGCCGGTGCGGCCGGTGCCGGTGCGGCCGGTGCCGGTGCGGCGGGTGTCGCGGCCGGTGCCGCAGGCGCGGCCGCCCTCGAGACCCGGCGCCAGCGTCGCCAGCGCGAGCGCGGCGGCGTGGCAGAGGTCGCCGTGCCGGTGATCGAGGAGGGACCCGACGTCGAGGTGTCGGACTCTGCACCCGCTCCGGCGATCGTTGACGACGTGCCCGCGGAGGCCGAGGAGCAGGCTCCGGCGTCCGCCGGCGCTGACTCGCCGGCCGACTTCGAGGTGCCCGTCATCGACGCTGTGCCGACCGCTCAGCCCTCGGGCGACGCGGTCGCGGAGCCGAACGAGGTCCCGGATGCCGACGGGCAGGATGCCGCCGCGCATGCACCGGTGACCGAGCCGGAACTCGACGCGTCCGAGTCGTCGGAGGATGCCGTAGAGAGCGAGACCGAGACCGCGACCGAGGCCGACGTGACGGGCGGTGACGCGTCCGAGGCGGACGCCGATGTGGCAGACGTCGCACCGGTCGGTGCCGAAGGTGAGACCGGTGCGTTCGGTGGATCCGACGTCGAGCCGGCCGAGCAGCCCGAGACCGCGGCGGACGAGGCGGCAGAGCAGCCCGAGACCGCGGCGGACGAGGCGGCAGAGCAGCCCGAGATCGCGGAGGACGAGGCGGCAGCGCAGCCCGACCGCGCGGTGGACGAGGTGCAGCCCGAGGTGTCGACCGGTTCAGAGGATGAGCCCGAGGCGGAGTCCGCCGACGAGGCCGAGAGTGCGGCTGAAGTCCGCGATGCGGAATCCGAGTCCGTCGCGGACGAGGCCCGTACGTCCGAGGAGCCGGAGCCTGAGCAGGGCGACGCGACCCACGACGACGAGGTTCGCCCCGAGTCCTCACCCGCCGAGACGGAAACCGAAGCCGAGCCGGGATCCATCGAGAGTCCCGAGACGGACGAGGATCCCGCTTCCGACCGCGACGGCGAACACGGCGACCGCCGCCACGACGCCTGACTCCGGTCTCGAACGAGCCTGAAGGGACGGATGCCGCGAGCAGCGGCATCCGTCCCCTTCTCAGTTGCAGCGGCTGACCCGCGCCGAGCTCAGCTCCTGCTGACGATCAGATACCGCTCGTCGTCGATGGGGCGGCCCCAGAACGATGCGTCGTCGAGCGGCCGCAGCAGCACGTCGTCGCGGAACCGACCGACGAGCTCCGCACATTCCGCTGCGCTCAGCCCGGCGCCCGTATGCCATCGGCCTTCGATGAGGATCAGGACGCCGGCGGGGACGAGCAGGCCGATCCAGGTCGCCAGCGCGGCTGCCGGATCCGGCATCGCCCACAGCACATGCCGAGCGAGGACGACATCGTAGGAACCGGCCGGGAGGCCCGGGTCCGCCGCGTCGGCCACGGTGAAGACCGGTGCCGGCACGATGCCCTCCGCCTTCGCGCGGGCCCGTCGCACCATCTCGGGCGAGAAGTCGACACCGCTCACGACGTGCCTGCCCTCGACCGCGAGGAGGACCGACAGCGTGCCCGTTCCGCATCCGAGGTCCGCGACGTGGCGGCCGGGATCTCCTACGAGGGGAAGCAGCAGATCGGCCCAGGCGCGACGGGTCTCCGGATCACGCAGGCCGTGATCGGCCGCGTCGTCGAACGTCAGCGCTTCGCGATCCCACAGAGATCTCGACTCGTCGGTCACCCGGTGGTCCTTCCGCGAATCTGGTCGGTCGGGCGATCGCCGGTCAGCTCTTCTTCAACTCCTCGGCGAACATCACCAGGATGCCGCTGGGACCGCGGAGGTAGGTGAGCTTGTAGACGTCGTCATAGGTGGCCACCCCGCGCAGCGGGTGGCAGCCGTGCCTCGCGGCGATCGCGAGCGCTTCGTCGATGTCGTCGACGGAGAAAGCGACGCGGTGCATGCCGATCTCGTTCGGAAGGGTGGGTTCCGTCTCGATGGCGTCGGGATGGATGTACTCGAAGAGCTCGAGCTGACCGTGACCGTCGGGCGTCTGGAGCACGGCGATCTTGGCGTGGTTGCCCTCGAGGCCGACGGCGGTGTCGGCCCATTCGCCACTGACCGTGTCGCGGCCGAGGACCGTCAGGCCGAGGTCCGTGAAGAAAGCGATCGCCGCGTCGATGTCGCGCACGGCGATGCCGACATTCTCGAGCTTGATGGCCATGAGCTGCATGCTACTCATGGGCTCCGACGCACTCCTAGTGCGACGTGAGGCCGGCCTGCCAGCGGTGCTGCTCACGGGCGAAGAGCACGGCGAAGGTGCCCCACACGCCGATGTCGTCGGCGAAGCCGAGCGGCCCCAGGAGCAGCTCGGGAATCAGGTCGATCGGCGCGAACGTGTAGACGACGGCGGCGATCGCCACGACCCATGTCGTCGGTGCGACACGATGCTCGCGGCGCTTGACCGCCCTGAGAAACCTCCACCACATGCACCCCAGTGTGCGTGCCCCGCACGCCCGGGGGCCTGTCGAGACGGAATCGTGATCGTTCAGTCAGGGGATGCACAGCCCGCGGTCAGCGGGTCACGGCTCGCCCTGATCCGACTCGTCGTCGGGGATCTCGTCGCTGCGCGGCCCGACGAAGTCGCCGGTGATGGTGTGCTCGCGTTCGACATCCTTGATGACGTCGGTCTTGAGATCGCTGGCGGGATTGCTGTCTTCCGGGGACAGGCGCGGAACGAAGCTGTCGGTCATCACACTCTCCTTCGCGGCCGAGCCGCCTAGCGGTCGGCCTTCTCGTCCTCTTCCGGCTCGAACGTCGACGGCACGCCCGTGTGGCCCGCCGCGACCCCGTCGGGCGCGTCGGGGATCGTCCCGTCGCGTCCGAGGCCGCCCGGCTTGCGGGTGCCCTCGTCGTCCGTCTTCGGCTCTTCTGCGTTGCGGTCCATGTGATGCTCCTTCGTCCTCAGGGGAAACGTACGTCCACGCGCGGGCGCACGGACCCCGGTTGACAAGGGCGGAGCGGCGCGGCAGGAACCGTTCCCTCACCCCGCAGCGGTGTCAGGACGCGCGGAGCTCCGCGCGCCGCAGCTCACGACGCGGTCGACGATCAGCGCGTCGATCCCCTCGCGTCTCAGACAGGCGGCGACGGCGAGCCCCGCAGGCCCGGCTCCGACGACGAGCACATGAGCAACGGCGGCGGACGCTCTGTCGGAGCATGGGGCTACCGTCGACGCATGGTGTTCGCGAATGCAGGAAGTCTGGGTGCCGCTCCCGGCAAGCGGGACGAGCTCGTGCGCCACCTCACGCGCCGGAGCGACCACCTGCGGGAAGTCGGCTGCCTCCTGTACGAGGTGGGCGTGAACGACGCGGATCCCGACACGGTCTACGTGATCGAGCTGTGGGAGAGCGCCGACGCGCATCGTGCCTCGCTGGCGCTCCCGGAGGTGCAGGCTTCGATCGCGGATGCCCGCCCACTGCTCTCCGGCGCCTTCGGCGGCTTTCAGTTCGATGTCGTCGGTTCGCCGCTGCGCGACGGTTCGGCTCCGGCGCCGTCCTGACACCAACGGGCGTCGCGCGCTGAACTGCCCGCGTCGGGACCGTCCCCGTCAGTCCGGGCGGCCGGCGACGCCGAGGAAGCGGATGAAGACCGCGATCCAGCCGAAGATCAGCGCGAACACGATGATCTCGAACGCGGTGAGCGAGAAGAAGCCGATCGCGGGGATGAAGAGGATCACCGAGGCCACCATGGCCGCGAGGAATGCCCATGACGCGACGAAGTAGGTGCGCGGCATCCCTCGGAGGAAGTTCGGCCCGCCGATGAGCAGGACGAGGAACATCGCCGCCATACCGGATGCCGAGAGGTTGTGCAGCGCGAGGTTCACGTCGACGGGGAACACGCCCACGCACGCCAGCATGATGCCCATGATGGCGAAGAGTACGGAGACGATGCGCGGTCCGCGCGGGTTCTCGAGCACGCCCGCCGCCGCGAGGGCGCGCATGTCGTTGGCGATGTAGACGGCGAAGGTCGTCACGAGCAGACCCGCTGCCATGAGGGTGCCGTTGAACACCCAGCTCGACAGGTCGTCCTCGAAGGAGCCGAGATGGCTGAAGTGGATCGTCCACCACTTCGGGTCGGGCGTCGTGACCATGGCCGTGAGCGTGCCGATGGCGATGAACGCGAGCAGCAGCGATGACATGCGCTGCGTCGTCATCGCCGAGACCGAGAGGAACACGATCCACGTGGTGATGCCGAGTGTCACCGCCATCAGCACGACCGCCCAGAACGTCACGATCGGCAGCCCGATGAAGCCCATGGCGAGCACGCGATACAGCGCGTACACCGCCACGAAGGCGAGCGCTGTGTGGACGATGACCACCGAGATGGTGTTGACGATGAACTTCCACGACGGCAGTGTCTGCCGCCACTCCTGCCCGGGACGGTTGCGCGCGCGCCAGTACTCGGCCGTCGATGCGGCGGCGGCGACCACTGCCGCGCCGCACGCCGCCCATACCGCGAAGGAGTCGGCTTGGCCGGCGAGCTGCAGATCCGGCGCGAACACGCCGACGAGGAGGCCGTAGACCGCCCCGATCGCGCCGGCAATGAGCCCGGCGTAGACCGCCTGAGACTCCGCACGGCGGCCGGGTGTGGGTGCTGCCGTCGCGGGCAGGGTCGAGGTGTTCGTGGTGCTCACGAGGTCAGAGTACGACCGCTCCCGGCCGTCCGGGGTGTTCGGCGCGACACGATCCGGTGACGGATGCCACGGGCCGCGTCTCGATGCTCCGGCGAGGGAGGCTCGGGCTGACGGATGTCGCGCCGCTCAGGCGCCGCGCTGCAGCCAGGGGCGCAGCATCCGTGTCACCCATGGCAGCACCGCGTACGTCATCACCGGGGTGAGCAGCACCGTCGTGAGCAGCACGCGCGCGATCAGCGGCCATTCCGCGAACCCTGGAACGAAGCCGAGGAGCCACGACGCGAGGAGATTCGTGGGGAAGAAGCCGAGCCAGATCGTGACGGCCTGCTTCCAGCGCGCCGGGGCGGGTGGGATCGGCTGCTGGACCGGTCCGGTGGACGGTGCCGTGGAGACAGCCGGATGCCGCGACTCGACGTTGGTCGCGAACGGAGCGTCGAACCACCCCTCGATGCCGGTGCGTCGCTCGACCCGGACCTCGTTCGCGAAGGCGCGGCCGGACTCGAGCCACCACGAGCGCTGCGGCGAATCCTCCCAGGCCTCGAGGGTCGGGATGTCGCGGAAGCGGTAGAGCATGTACCAGAGGTCGCTGCTCTCGCCGGCACGGACCCAGCCGGAACCGAGGAAGCCCGCGAAGCCGGCGGCGAGATCGGTTCCTGCCTGCATCCAGCTCGTGGCTTCTGCGGTGCGGGAGGGGTCGATGCGTCGTTCGATCGCAACGGTGATGGGGTGGGCCACGGGGTCTGCCATGGCATCCATTCTGCGGTGGTGCGGGCGTCCGCGACGCGCCGGCGGGCGCCGACGGATGCGGGCGCCAGTGTGCGGGGAAGAGCCAGCAGCCAGGCGCCCATCGTGACGAACGCGACCAACTCGAACAGCGCGAGCGTGATGAACCCGGCGGTCAGCACGATCATGCCGACGGCGAGCAGCGCGACGCAGAAGACGGTGATGCGGCGGAACCGTCGGCTGCGACCGGGGATCGCGAGGCCGGTGGCGACCGTCGCAAGGAACGACAGCCCCAAACAGGCCGCGATGATGTCGTGCATGACGACGCTCACCGGAATGGGAACGAGCCCCACGCCGGTGAGGTGGAGGCCGGCCGACACGATCGACCCGCGGAAGCCGCGTGCCCTGCGGCGGCTCATGCCGGCGGGAAGCGCAACCGCGACCAGCACGCCGTAGGCAGCCAGGAAGAACCCCGAGAAGATCACGATGGTGTTGAACGTCCGGCCGGAGAAGTCGGAGTGCGTCCCCAGCTGGGAGAAGTGGTGATGCCACCACGTCGGGTCATGGCTGGCGAGCAGTGAGACGAGCACGCCGACCGGGAGCGAGAGCACGGCGAGCCGTCCGACGCGGTGCGCGAGGAGCGACGGGTCGGTGCGGACGGGCGCTGTGCCCAGCCTCGGCAGGTCGGCGTCATCGGCGGTCGAGGGCTCGGACACCCTCGGCGGCGAGGCTGCCGTGCGGCGGGACGCGGCATGCGCGCGAGCCGGTCGGGCGGCGGGCGCGATCGCGCGAGGCGCCGCGGCTTGACCGCTGGTTGCGTCGAAAAGGGTCGTGGGAGGCATTCGACTCACGATCGGTTCTATACGACGCCCCCGGTGTGCCGACATCCCCCAATAGACCCCGACCCCGGGGTCCGCCGGCTCTGACGACAATTCCCCAGTTCAGCAGATAGCGCTGATCAGCAAAAAACGCTGTTCAGCCGCGAGCCGCTGAGTCAAACAGTAGCCCGGCCTCCAGGGAGAATGTCCGGCTGATGGCGAATCGATTCTGCGCTCGCGCTCAGCGGCTGTGCAGGCGGCATTGGTACGCTGGCGCGGTCGGCTCTGGACAACGCGTTATGCGCGGATCGGGTTTGTGAGTCTTTGGGGCCGATGGTCTGGGCGCGTCCGCCCTGACGACCATCACATCGAATGGCCCCCGGCCGACGAACAGTCCGGGTAACTCCTCGCCGCCGTGGGCGGCATCGCACGCACGCGCGCGGGGGAGTGCTGTTCCGCGAGAACAACCCAGAGAAGGACAAACCGTGCCCAAGAACAAGAAGCCGGCCGGCGGCCGCCCCGCCAAGAACTTCGAACCCCGCTACGGCGCGAAGTCCAGCTACCAGGATCGCAAGCGCCGCCCGGGCGAGTCGTCGGCGGGTCAGACAGGCAGCCGCAGCGCCGGCCACCGCGGCCACCGACCCGAAGAGGCGGATGCCTCGCCCAAGCGCCGCTGGAACGCCCAGGAGCGTGCCGGCCGCGGCGAAGCCCGCGCGATCCGCACCCACGCCCGCGACGACCGTCCGGCGCGTTCGTACGACGATCGTCCTCGTCGCGATGACCGTCCTGTCCGTTCGCAGGGTGACCGTCCGGCGCGTTCGTACGACGATCGTCCTCGTCGCGATGACCGTCCTGTCCGTTCGCAGGGTGACCGTCCGGCCCGTTCGTACGACGATCGTCCCGCGCGTTCGCAGGGTGACCGTCCGGCGCGTTCGTACGACGATCGTCCTCGTCGCGATGACCGTCCGGTCCGTTCGCAGGGTGACCGTCCGGCGCGTTCCTACGACGATCGCCCGCGTAGGGATGACCGTCCCGCCCGTCCGCAGGGCGACCGTCCTCGCCGGGACGGCGCAGCGAACCGCTCGGATTGGAATGCCCCCGCGCGCACGGCGGCGTACGAGGCCCACGTGGACGTCGTGCACGAGCGCCTCCAGGCCGAGGCGATCCAGGCCGACAACGTCGCCGAGGCGACCTTCGGGGACCTGGGGCTCGGCGACAACATCGTGCGTGCGCTTGCCGATCTCGGCGCGGCGTCGCCGTTCCCGATCCAGGCAGCGACCATTCCGCCGATCCTCCACGGCAAGGACGTGCTCGCGCGCGGCCGCACCGGGTCCGGCAAGACCATCGCCTTCGGTGCGCCCCTGGTCGAGAGCGTGCTGCGCTCGCAGGCCGGCCAGCGCCGCGAGTTCGCCCGCGCGCCGAAGGCGCTCATCCTGGCACCGACGCGCGAACTCGCGCTGCAGATCGACGGCACGATCCAGCCGATCGCGCGCAGCGTCGGCCTGTTCACCACCCAGATCTACGGCGGCGTGCCGCAGGGTCGTCAGGCAGGCGCGCTGAAGAGGGGCGTCGACATCGTCATCGGCACCCCTGGCCGCATCGAGGATCTCGTCAACCAGGGCAAGCTCGATCTCTCCGAGATCCGCATCGTCGTGCTCGACGAAGCCGACCACATGTGCGAGCTGGGCTTCCTCGAGCCGGTGCAGCGCATCCTCCGTCACACCGCCAAGGGCAGCCAGAAGCTGCTGTTCTCGGCCACGCTCGACCGTGAGGTGGCGGCGCTCGTCGACGAGTTCCTCGTCAAGCCCGCCGTCTACGAGGTGGCCGGCGAAGACCAGGATTCGGGCACGATCGAGCACCGCGTGCTCGTGATCGAGCACCGGGAGAAGGCCGAGATCCTCGACTCGCTCGTCGCGCGCGAGGGCAAGACTCTCGTCTTCGCCCGCACCCGCGCCTACGCCGAGATGCTCGCCGACCAGTTCGACGACGCCGGCATCCGTGCGGTCGCGCTTCACGGGGACCTCAACCAGGCCAAGCGCACCCGCAACCTCGAGAAGCTCACCTCTGGCCGGGTCAACGTGCTGGTGGCGACGGATGTCGCGGCTCGAGGCATCCACGTCGACGACATCGATCTGGTCGTCCAGGCCGACGCACCCGACGAGTACAAGACCTATCTGCACCGCTCTGGGCGCACCGGCCGCGCCGGACGCTCGGGCACCGTGGTGACGCTCATCACGCGTCAGCGCCGCCGCCGCATGGGCGAGCTGCTGGACCGCGCCGAGATCGACGCCCCGTTCGAAGAGGTCGCCCTCGGCGACGACCTGCTCGAGGAGCTCTCGGGCCGTCAGCTGTCGCACGTCGACCGCTGACGCCGGTCGAAGCGGCTCCACCTGATGGTGGGGCCGCTTCGTCGTCCGGTCGCGACCTCGACCTCGACCTCGACCGCTGATCAGCCTGCGCGACGAACGGCGATCCGGCGGCTGGGAGCCCCGCTGACCGGCGTCGATCAGCAGCACCGGCGAAGCGCAGCGTATTCGGCTCTTCCGGCGAAGCGTGGCCGCGTGCCAGAATAGGCATCAGGTAATTTGTTAGGACGGTTACCTAAATCGTCTCGACGTCCTCATCCCCGCAATCGAAGGAGCTTGTGTGTCGATCCCCAGAACCCCGGCGCTCTCGGCTGCCGTCATCGGCGCGCTCGTCGCGGGCCTGTTCGCGGCATCCCCCGCCGTCGCCGCCGCGGACGAGCCGACCCCCACCACGACGGTCAACGGCTACCGCAACGTCGGGTACTACGGCCAATGGCGTGCGACCGGAGAAGCCCAGGCCACGATCAAGCGCCTGTTCGTCGACGGCCCCGCCGGCGAGAACCTCACCCACCTCAACTACTCGTTCGGCAACATCGCCGGTGACGAGGAGGCGCTCGACGCCGCGCGAGCGGCGGGGGTGCAGGGCCTCGACGACGTCGAGCCGTATACGTGCTTCATCTCCGACACAGCCGCGCCCGGTCCCGGCCAGACCGACACCGCAGGCGACGCCGACAGCGACTTCGTGCACGCCTTCACTGCCGACCAGTCCGTGCTCGGCATCGCCGACACGAAGAAGCAGAAGCTTGCCGGCAACTTCAACCAACTCGCGCAGCTGAAGCGCTTGCACCCCGACCTGAAGGTCAACGTGTCACTCGGCGGCTGGTCATGGTCGAAGTCGTTCTCGAAGGCCGTCGCGACGCCCGAGCTGCGCGCCGGCCTCGCCGCCTCGTGCATCGACCTGTACATCCGGGGCGATCTTCCGGTGATCGACGGTCGCGGAGGCCCGGGAGCGGCAGCGGGGATCTTCGACGGCTTCGATCTCGACTGGGAATGGCCGGGCGCGCCGGACTGGGCGCAGGAGGTCGGCAACACCGTCGACCCCGTGAACGACAAGGCGAACTTCCTCGCGTTCGTCCAGGAGCTGCGCGCGCAGCTCGACGCCGTCGAGGCTGAGACCGGGCGGGACTACGAGCTCTCGGCGTTCCTTCCGGCCGGGCCGACGCAGATCGCGGCCGGCGGCTGGAACGATCCCGAACTGTTCGAGTACCTCGACTACGCGAACCTGCAGGGGTACGACCTCTGGGGCTCGTGGACGCCCGAGACGGGCCATCAGGGCAACGTGTACGGCGACCCGGCCCACAACTGGGGCCTCGGACTGGACACGGTCGTCGCGTCGTACGTCAACGCGGGCGTCGACGCGTCGCAGCTGAACCTCGGCCTCGCCGCCTACGGACAGGGGTGGAAGGATGCCGAAACCCAGCCGTGGACCGCGTCCGGTGGGGGCCTCGGCCAGATCACGTGGGACCAGCTGAAGCTGCGCGATCTCGAGGTCCACCATGAGCAGACCGCCGACGGCCGCTTCAATGCGACGTGGGGGTACGACGCCGCGGCGCGCGAGTTCTGGTCGTTCGACGACGAGGTGGCGGTGGCCGAGAAGACCGCGTGGGCTCTCTCGAAGGGCTTGGGCGGCGTCGACTTCTGGGAGATCGGCAACGACGTGGCCGGCGACCTGTCGACCGCATCGGCCGGGGTGCTGCGTGCGGCGGCGCCCGGTCCGGTCGCGGGCGCGGAGCTGGTCGTGTGCGCGGAGACTCCGGATGCCGCAGCCGCGCCGTGGAACGCGCAGACCACGTACCGCGGGGGAGCGCTCGTGCACCTCGACGGCCGCGTGTTCGAGGCGCAGTGGTATGCGAAGGGCGACGAGCCAGGAGTTTCGGTCCGTGGACCGTGGAGCACCCTCACCGCCTGCGGAACCGATCCGGCGACGGTGCAGGGCTGGTACGCCGACCGCATCTACACCCAGGGCGATCAGGTCGTCTACGACGGGGTGACCTATACGGCGCAGTGGTGGAGCCGCAACGATGTGCCCGGTGCCAAACACGGACCCTGGAGGAGCTGACCAGCGGAGTCCAAGGCGGGCGTCCCTCGGGGCGCCCGCCTTCGCATGCCCGGGTGGGCGTTCGGGTGGGCGTCGTGTGGCTTCGCCGCGGTCGTTGCCGCGCGTCGTGACCCCTGAAGCCGTGGCGATCAGGCGGCTGTGGTGGCGCCGATCGACGCGACGAGCGCGGGATCGGCGCCCAGTGAGGAGAGGCGCGCGCGCAGCGCGACCTCGGCGCGACGGTACGGCTCGTCGCTCACGTAGAGGAGCGAGCGCGTGTTGGCGGCCTCGAGGAACGACACCATCTCGAATGTCAGCTGGCGCGCGTCCTCGAGCAGGGGCAGCTCGCCGGCTGCCATCGCGTGCTCGATGCTCAGGGCGAGGTAGTCCTCCCATTCGCCCGATGCGGTGACGATCGCGTCTCGGACGATGCCGGGTCGCGCGTCGAACTCGACCGAGGTCGCGGCGAAGAAGCATCCGCCGCTGAAGACCCTGTCGCGCGAGTACGCCAGCCAGTCCGCCAGCAGTGCGCACACACGCACCAGCCCGCGGGGGGTGCGTGCCCGCGCCGGCGCGACGACGCGATCGATGAACACCTCTCGCGCGGCGGCGACGACGGCGAGCTGCAGCTGCTCCTTGGAGCCGAATAGCGTCGCGATGCCGCTCTTGCTGTGCCCCGAGGCATCCGCCAGTCGTCCGATCGTGAGCCCGTCCAGACCATCGACCGTCGCGGTGTCGACGGCGTGGGCGAGCACCGCTCGCCGCGACTCGTCGCCGCGCAGGCGGCGACGATCAACTGGGGCTTGTGTCACGCGCTCAGGTTACCGTACGATCGTTCGTATTCATAAGTACGATCGTTCGTATTCATCGGATCGGAGCACCATGAATCTCGCATTGACCGCCGCAGGCGCGACAATTCGCGGCCTGGCCGCCGTGTCTCCAGGGTGGGGCGCCACCGTCGCGATGCCCCTGTTCGGGTCGGTCGCGGCGCCGCGGCCGGTCCAGGCGGACGAGGAGCCGACGATGTGGCGCGCGCGTCGCCGCACCGTGCGGATCGACGGCGTCCAAGGCCGGGGTGTCGAGGTCGACACCTACGAGTGGGGCAGCGGCGCGCGCACCGTGGTGCTCTCGCACGGCTGGAACGGCCGCGCGAGCCAGTTCGCTCCGCTCGTGCGCGAGCTGGTCGCGGCGGGCTATCGCGTCGTCGCGTTCGATGCGCCGGCGCACGGTTCGTCGGCAGGTCGACGCACCTACCTGGTCGACTGGCTCGACACGTTCTCCGCTCTGCAGGAGCGCCACGGGGCCTTCGATGCGATGATCGGGCATTCGTTCGGCGGCCTGGCGACGCTCGTGGGCGTGGCCGGCGGAACGGATGCCGCACGCGTCGTCACGATCGCAGCTCCCGCAGACGCCGACCTGCTGCTCACCCAGTTCCAGGGAATGCTCGGATACTCCGACGCGGTGTCCGCCCGCATGCGCGAGCGCTTCGCGAGCCGGTACTTCCCCGGACAGGCTGATCCGTTCGCGTGGTTGTCGGGTGTTCGGCGGCCGCTCCCCGGCGGCGTGCCGCTGCTCGTCGTCCACGACGACGGCGATCGGATGGTGCCGTACGCCGAGGCCGGCCGCATCATGTCCGCGAATCCGCACGCCCGTCTGCTCACCACGACCGGGCTCGGGCACAGTCGCCTCCTCGCGGCGGACGCCGTTCTCGACGCGGTGCTCGAGCATCTCGAGGCGTCGTCCAGCGAGAGGAAGGTTCCGGCCCCGCAGGCTGAGGTCGAGGGGCTGACCCGCGTGCCTGTCGCGGCGTAACGCCGTAGGTCTCTGTCCGCGCGTGAGCGTAGTCCCACCGTCCGTGCGGGTCGGCGTGTGCGCAGCGGGTCAGAACAGGCGAGCGGATGCCTCCTCGCCGGGTGTGAGACGTGCCGCTGCCGCTCGCAGTGAGGTGGCGGCCGCGCGTCCACGCGAGGTCGTGACGATCGGCGGCGTGCTGCGGGCGTCGGCGCGATCGGCGAGGCCCGAGACCGGAGCACCGCGCGGACTCTCGTCTTCGGCGCTGCCGTCGAGGCCGTGCACGCGCAGCAGCGGGCGCACGCGCCTGGCGAGCCACACGCGGTAGGCCTTCGGGGCCGTCGTGGTCGCGCCCGGGTAGAGCCCTCGGTACGACGACACGAGTTCGGGATGCCGCTCGGCGAGCCACTGCAGGAACCACTGCTTCGCACCCGGCCGCAGATGGAGCGCGCCGTACACGACCCGCACCGCACCTGCCTCCTTGATGCGGGTGAGCGCGTGGTCGATCGCGGTGATCGAATCGGTGAGGTGCGGGATGATCGGCATCAGGAACACGGTGACGCGGAAGCCCGCCTCGGTCGCCGCCCGCACCGTCTCCAAGCGCGCGGTGGCGTTGGGGGTGCCGGGCTCGATGAGGTGCTGCAGCTCGTCGTCGAACACCGCGATCGACATCGCGAGGGTCACGTGAACGTCGGCGGCGGCATCCTTCAGCAGCGGCAGGTCTCGCCGCAGCAGCGTGCCCTTCGTGAGGATCGAGAAGGGCGTCCCCGACTCGGTGAGCGCCGAGACGATGCCGGGCATCAGCTTGTAGCGCCCCTCGGCGCGCTGATACGGGTCGGTGTTCGTGCCCAGCATCACCGGATCGCGCTGCCAGCTGCCGCGCCGCAGTTCTTTCTGCAGCACCTCGGCGACGTTGACCTTGACGACGACCTGAGTGTCGAAGTCGCGCCCCGCGTCGAGTTCGAGGTACTCGTGCGTCCCCCGGGCGAAGCAGTTGTGGCTGATCACACCGTTCGCGATGAAATCGCCGGTCGACGTCGTGATGTCGACCATGTCGATGGTCTCGCCGAGATCTTCGATCGAGACGACGCGAAGCGGGGCGTCGGACTTGACGGCGGCTCCGACGAGATCCAGCTTGCGCGTAGTCGCGGGTCGGGTGAGCTCGAAGAATCGTCGACGAGCGGGAAGACCCCCGAGGAGCCGGATATCCCGCACGCCGTTCGGCCGCGGCGGTTCCTCTACGAAGGCGAACTGATGCCGGCGCAATGCGGCGCCGATCTCAGAGAGGATCCGCGCATCGGAGTTGGAGATTCGCAGCACGCCTTGACTGCAGCTTCCTTCCGCATCGAAGATCCCGGCGAGGAAGCCACGCGACCATTCAGCGGAGGCCGACTCCGGCCAGCCGATCAACTCGGTGATGGCGTCGAAGTCCGCTGCCCGAGAGGTGAAGATCGCGTTCATCTCCCGCCGGCGAACAGTCGCCGTGGTGAACATCCGCTGGGTGGTCTTCACGCCTGCGGCTTCCAGGAAATCGCGCGACCGATCAAGTGCCTCTTCATCGGCGAGCGCCAGCCGGAACCGGCTCGCCACAAAGGTGCCCCTGCCGGTCGACCGAGGGTACGACTTTCTCAGCATCATCGCGTCGCCGCGAATCATCCCGCTGAGATACCCCTGGCGATAGGCGCTCGTCTCAGGGGGAGTCTCAACGACGCCCCCCATGCCGAAACCCATGAGCTTGTTGTTGGGTGTCAGGTAAGGGCGCTGCGGCGCTCCGGACGGCGCCGGGCGGACGTACTTCCACCCCCGTTCGGTCAAGAAGCGGTGGTCGCCGCTCGCGATCAGCTCGGTGCCATCGGCGAGACTCACACGGTAAGCGCGCTTGCGCGTGCCCCACTGTGCCGACACGGTGGCCCGCACGTAGCGGCGGTACGCTCCCTCGCGACGGGTGCCGATCACTTCATCACCGGCACGGATGTCGCCTATCCGCTTGCTTCGTCCGTCCGCCATGAGCACGACCGTGTCGGGATGCAGGCAGTAAACACAGGCATGACTGCATCCGCGATACGGGTTCACCGTCCAGTCGAAGGGCATGGCGGAAGCGCTCGGCACGTGGTTGAGCGCGGACTTGCAGAGCACCTCGTGGAACGTCACGCCGGCGAACTCGGGGGTCGTCACCGAGCGCACCAGACCGTTCAGCTGCTCGAGGCCGGGGAGAGCCGCGGCATCCGGCACACCCAGTTCCTGACCCTGCCAACGCATGCATCCATGAGAACAAAGCTTCGAACTTAAGTCAAGGCGCAACTCGCCTGAATAGAACATCAGCGGAGTGGATGCCGCCTCGCTGGCCAAAAGGCGCCGTCACGACCAGAATGGCAGGCGTGACGGAGCCAGGCGGGCTCGTTACCCCCCGAGCCGCCCCCGAGACTCGTCGTGCCGCCCGAGCGATGCGCGAGGAGGCGGATCGTCGCGCCCGCGCCAGCCAGGCGGCCCGCGCGAACGAGGCGGCCCGTGCGACGGAGGCAGACCCCGCCCCCGAGGCCGTGGTGGCGTTCGAGCTGCCGAGCGAGGACTTCGCGCCGAGCTCGCTGTCGGACGCGGCTCCATCGACGCTGCCCCCCGAACTCCGCCCGCCCGCGCCGACATCGGTGTTCGCCGGCGACCCGCTGCCGGGAGCATCGGCCCACCACGGGACGCCTGCTGCGAACGTGTGGCCGCGTTCCCGGCCTGCGCGTCAGCGCCGCCCGGCGATGAGCGAGCGCCGGGCCGCCCGTGCCGCCGAGCTGCTGGCGGTCGACGAGACCGCGCTGCCGGTGCAGCACGCACGGCCTCGGCGACTCACGCGGCGCCTCGCCGTCGTGGCGGGGCTCGCCACCGGCGCGGCGCTGCTGCTCGGGTCGGCGGCGATGACCGCGATGATGCTGCCTTCCCTGCCGCCGGAGGGCGCCGAGACGTCCCTCTCGGTCGCGGTCGAGCCGCGCCACGTCGATCAGCTCCCCGTTCCCCTGGTCGAGCAATCGCCTCCCGCCGCCGACATCTGCGCACTGCCCGACGTCACGTCGGCGCTGCAGGGCGGCGATGACGAAGCCGCGATCGAGGCGGCCGGCGGCGGCGAGGCGTTCCGTGCGGCCGTCGTGGAAGGCCGGGCGCCCTGCGTGGACCTGGGCGACGCCGTCCGCGTCTGGACCGTCGTCGACAAGATCCGCCCCCTGAACCCCATCGACTACCGCCCGAGCGGGCTCGTGCTCCCCGACGGGGTGCGCAACATCGAGGGCGGCGCGCTGCGTTCGGACGCGGCATCCGCTCTCGCGTCGCTCGTCAACGGTGCCCGCGCGGCGGGTGTCGGCGAGATCGCGCTCGAGAGCGGGTTCCGGTCGTACCAGACGCAGCAGCAGACCTACGGGCGGCATTTCGCCGAGCGCGGGGATCGCGCCGACCTGGTGAGCGCCCGCCCCGGCTACAGCGAGCACCAGCTCGGGCTGGGCGCCGATGTCGTCGCCTGCGCGGGCGCATGCGGCTCCCTCGACGATCTCGCGCGGACAACGCAGGGCCAGTGGGTCGCCGAGCACGCCTGGGAGCACGGCTGGATCGTCCGCTACGTCGACGGGGCGACCCCGGTGACCGGATACAACCCCGAGCCCTGGCATCTGCGCTACATCGGCCCGGAGCTCGCCAAGGCCTATCACGACGGCGGCTGGACCTCGCTCGAGGAGTTCTTCGCGCTCGACCCCGCTCCCGCCTACCTCGGCTGACCGCCGGCTCTCTCTGACGGTCGGCGCGCCCGCTGCCCGGTTGCGTCTCCGCGTCGTCTGCGCGGCCCCGAGCGCGTCGTCGGCGCCGGGATCGCGGCATCCGTTCGATGAAACTGAGTACCATATGCGGTGAGATGCAATTCCAACCGGGGATCGTCTCCACACACTCGAGCTCAGCGAAGAGAAGACCGACGAGAGGAAGGCGCACCATGGAGCGCGACATCTACGACGAGGATCACGAGGCGTTCCGCGACGTCGTCAAGGAGTTCGTCAAGCGCTACGCGACGAACGAGGCGCGCGAGCGCTGGGACGCCGAGGGCGAGATCGACCGGGCGACCATGCTCGCGGCCGGCGAGTCGGGCCTGATCGGCCTCTCGGTGCCCGAAGAGTTCGGCGGCGCCGGCATGCTCCAGGACTATCGCTTCCGCACCATCGTGAACGAAGAGGTCATCGGCGCCGGCGCGGGATCGCTCGCCGGCGCGTTCGGCATCCAGGACGACCTCGCCGTGCCGTACATCGTGCACATGGGCACGCAGGAGCAGAAGGAGAAGTGGCTCCCGCGCATGGCGACCGGCGAGGTCCTCGGGGCGCTCGCGATGACCGAGCCCGGCGCGGGCAGCGACCTGCGCGGAATCAAGACCACCGCGAAGCGGGTCGAGGGCGGCTACGTCGTCAACGGCGCCAAGACCTTCATCTCGAGCGGCAAGACCGCCGACATCGTGGTCACCTTCGTCAAGACCGGCGAGGGCAACCGCCCGGATGCCTTCAGCCTGCTCATCATCGAGAACGGCATGGACGGCTTCGACCACGGCAAGAAGCTCCACAAGATGGGCTCGCACGGCCATGACACCGCCGAGCTGTCGTTCAGCGACGTGTTCGTGCCCGAAGAGAACCTCATCAGCGGCAAGGAGGGTCAGGGCTTCATCCAGCTCATGATGAACCTGCCGCTCGAACGTCTGTCGATCGGCATCGCCGCGGGCGCCGCCTCGCAGGCAGCCCTGGCCTGGACCGTCGACTACACGAAGAGCCGTGAGGCCTTCGGCGAGCGGATCATCGACTTCCAGAACACCCGCTTCAAGCTGGCGGATGTCGCCACCACCGTCGACGTGATGTGGGCGTACCTCGACCGGGCGCTCCTGGCCTACAAGGACGGCAAGCTCTCGGCCGAAGAGGCGGCGAAGGTCAAGTTCTGGACGACCGAACGCGAGTGGGAGATCCTCGACACCTGCGTGCAGCTGCACGGCGGCTACGGCTACATCACCGAGTATCCGATCGCCCGCGCGTTCCTCGACGCGCGCGTGCACCGCATCTACGGCGGCACGAACGAGATCATGCGCGAGATCGTCGGCCGTCAGATCGCAGGCAAGCGCTGACCCGGTTCTGAACGACGGATGCCGCGGCCCCGGCCCTCTCGCGAGGGTGCCGGCCGCGGCATCCGTCGTTCATCCCCGCATTCACCGCGCCGGTGTCGGCGTCACGAACCGCCCGTCGCGCGGCGCACCGGGGGCGGAAGGCGACTGCGGAGCTCAGCGCTCAGGGGCGGAAGGCGGCGGAGCTCAGGGGGTGAGGGCCGGGCGGCGGCGGGCGAGCTTCGCGACGCCGGCTTTGCGCAGGCGGTCGGCGACGAGGATGCCGAGCGCGACGCCCGCGACGCAGCTGGCGATCGTGAGGGCGAAGAACGTCACGAGGGTCCAGAGCGGCATGGCCGCGAGGTTGAACGACGCCGCGGCGAAGATCGGGTAGACGACTCCGACGAACACCGCGCCGGCGTAGTACTGCCAGGTGCGCCAGAAGCGGTAGAGGCCGACCAGGAACGCCAGCTCGGCGAAGAACGCCCACCACACGGCCGCGCCGAGGAACGGGAAGACCACGAGCCCCGAGATGACGCCGACGAGGATGCCGGCGAAGGGCCGCTCGAGCAGCCGCAGCGCGACGGTCGCCGGGAGCAGCCATAGGCCGGCGATCGCGACCGAGATGAAGGGGACGGTCGCGAACAGCACCGTCGAGATCCAGCCGGCGCCCCAGAGCATCACGCCGCCGGCGACGCCGATCGCGGCGCACGTCAGCAGGTACGCGGTGGTCACGCGGCCGCGGTTCCGTGCGCGCCCTCGCGTCGGTGCGGGGGCCGGCGAGGCCGGGACGGCTGCCGCTTCGTCCGCACCGCTCACGAGTGGGCCTCCGCCGTGGCGCGCTGCGACTTCGGAGCGGGCGAGGCGGTTCCGATGCGCCAGTAGCCGCAGAAGCTCACGTGGTCCTTCGAGACGCCGCGCTCGCCGACGAGGTGCCGGCGGCCCTCGGTCGCGAGAGCCTGCTCACCCACGGTGTACGCATGGAACGGGGCATCCGGAAGCGATGCCTGCTTCAGCGCCTGCAGTGCGAGGGTTCCCGCCGCGACGTCGTGATCGCGCACGATCCACTTCACCGTGAGGCCGTCGGGCCGGGGGAAGTCCAGCGCGTCCTCGGACGAGGGCACCTCGACGATCGCGATGCCCGTCGCGTGCGCCGGCAGTGAGGCGCAGATGCCGGCGACGGCGGGAAGACCCGT
Organism: Microbacterium sp. B35-30; assembly: GCF_010634855.1. GTDB lineage: Bacteria > Actinomycetota > Actinomycetes > Actinomycetales > Microbacteriaceae > Microbacterium. Next base: position 85,064 of record NZ_MWLQ01000002.1, read on the forward strand.
CTCGTCGGCGACGAGCACGACCCGATCCGTGCCGCGGTCGGGGTTGAAGGTCAGGCCCTCGTCGATGATGACGACGCTCTCGCCCGCGCGGCAGGACTCCGCCCACCGCGACGCCGGACCCGCCGTGCCGTCGGCGGCCGAGCCGTGCAGCACGAAGTCGACGTCGATCTCGGCGGGGGCGTCAGCCGTCGCGGGGCGATAGGCGCGCACCGTGTAGTTGCGCATGACCGGTCGCACGCCGTCGGGGATGCGCAGGTACTTGAGGTACCCGAACATCTTGTTCGCCTTCGCGGGGAGGCGATCGAGGCCCTCGTCGCCGCCGAGCGGGAGGAAGAGGCGGAACCACTGGTCGTACCCCATCGGGCGGAACCGATCGATCTCGCCCCCGCCCAGCGTCACGCGCATCCAGTGCGGTGAGAGACGCTCGGTGCGCAGCACCTGGAGGTGGACGAGGCCCTGGGTGTCGGGCTTGACGAGTCGGGGGACCGGGGCCATGTCAGTGCTCCTTGTTGACGGCGGGGGTGTCGAGAACGGCAGGGATCTTGCGAGAGGCAGGGGTGGCGAGGGTCATGACAGACCCCACGGGAAGAAGGCGGTGAACAGTGCAGCCGAGACCGCCCAGAACGCGATGATGAACACGGTGTCGCGGCCGCGCCACGGCACGATGTACCGCTCGGTGCGGTCGGGGTGCGCGCCGAACGCGCGGGCGTCCATCGCGAGGGCGACGCGCTCGGCATGACGGATGGCGCCTGCCATGAGCGGCACGACATACCCGAACCACCGCGCGGCCGCTGCCAGCGGGCCCCGGCCGCCGTGGGCGCCGCGCACGCGGTGGGCTTGGCGGATGACGTCGAGCTCGTGCCCGAACCGCGGCACGAAGCGGAAGGCGGCCAGCGCCGTGTAGCCGATCCGGTACGGCACGCGCAGCTGCTGCACGGTCGCCCGCACGAGGTCGGGCCCGGTGGTCGAGAGTCCCGCGATGAGCGTGAGCGCGACGATCGCCGACAGCCGGAGGCCCGTGGCTGCGCCGACGGCCAGCGCGCCGCCGTACATGGTCCAGCCGCCGATCTGCCACACCACGACGGACTGGTCCACGCGGGACGCGTCGGTCCACAGCGCGAACCCGAAGCCGATCACGACAGCGCTGACCGGCAGCGCCAGGAAGAGCACCGCCGCCAGCCGCCGGGTGAAGTCGACGCCCACCAGCAGCACCGCGTACGCGAGCAGCAGGAACGCGGCAGGGGTTGCGGCATCCCTCACGAACACCAGCAGAGCCATCGCCGGCAGCGGCGCGGCCAGCTTCGCGAGCGGGTTGAGCCCGTAGAGGAAGCGGATCCCGGATGCCGCGACCCGCGGCGCGTACGGATCGACGGACGAGTGCGTGGCCGTCGCCGCGGTGAGCGGGCCGGTGTCGGTCATGCCGCCCCTCCGGTGGCGTGCGGTGCAACCGGGCGAGCGGCGCCCGGAAGGTCGGCGAGGCGCGCGACACGGGAGAGCTCAGGATGCCGCTGCACGCCCTGCAGCGCGCGGCGCAGCGGCGGCGGGCGCAGGCCCGCGCGGGCGATCAGCGCGTCGTCGGCGAAGATCCCGGCGGTGGGCCCCGCGGCGAGCACCCGGCCGTCGGCCAGCACGACGGTGCGGTCGGCGTAGTCCGTCACCAGCTGCATGTCGTGCGTCACCACGACGATCGTGGTGCCCTCGGCGTTGAGCTCCGACAGCAGCGAGAGCAGCTCGTCGGCACGGGCCCGATCCTGGCCGAAGGTCGGCTCGTCGAGCACGAGCACCGGCGCACCGGCGACCAGTGCCGTGCCGACCGAGAGTCGCCGCTTCTGTCCGCCGGACAGGAGGAAAGGGTGGCTGTCTGCCTTGCCGGCGAGCCCGAACCGCTCGAGCAGCTCGAGGGTGCGCGTGCGCACGTCGTCGTCGGGGAGGTGCAGCCGGCGGAGACCGTGGGCGATCTCGTCGAACACGGTGTGCGCGATGAACTGGTGCTCCGGGTTCTGGAACACGAAGCCGATCCGGGCGCTCAGGGTGCGGGCATCCGCGCGGCCGATGTCGAGCCCGTCGACGTGCACCGTCCCCTTGGGCGGCGCCACCACGCCGGCGAGGGCCTGGATGAGGCTCGTCTTGCCGGCGCCGTTGGCGCCCACCACGGCCGCGAACGCGCCGCGGGGGACGTCGAGGTCGACGCGGTGCAGCACCTCGTTGCGCCCGCGGCGGAGGGTGAGGTTCCGAACCGTGATGAGAGGAGCACCGGAACTGGTCGTTGAGCGAGCCTGCGAGTCGAAACGCCCCGGACCGACGATGGACGCGGGTTCGGCGCGTTTCGTCTCGCTCGTTCCTCGCTCGCTCAACGACCGGGGCGCGGTGCCCACGGGTGGGTCTTCCGCCTCCAGGGCGGCACGCAGCTCGTCCGGTGTCAGGGGGAGGGGGTCGAGTGCGAAGCCGGCGCGGCGCAGCCGCAGCGCGGCGATCGTCGACACCGGCAGCCACACGCCCATGGCGTGCAGGTCTTCGGCGCGCCCGCGCAGCACCTCGTCGATGCTGCCGTCCGCTGCCAGGTGACCGTCGTGATCGAGCACGACGACCCGGTCGACGAAGCCGGCGGCCGCGTCCAGATTGTGCTCGACCAGCAGGATGGCGCGATCGCCGGCCGAGACGAGCTCGGCGAGTGCGGCGTAGACCTCCTCGATCCCGGCCGGGTCGAGGTTCGCGGTGGGCTCGTCGAGCACGAGCAATGGCGATCCCATCGCGAGCGCGCACGCGATGGCGAGTCGCTGGCGCCCGCCGCCCGACAGCCGGTCGGGGTTCTCGGACCGCCGCTCCCAGAGGCCGACGCGGCGCAGGGCGTCCTCGGCGCGCGCCAGCACCTCGGCGACCGGCATCCGCAGATTCTCGGGTCCGAACGCCACCTCGTCGAGCACCGTGCCGGTCACGAGCTGGGCGTCGGGGTCCTGGAAGACCATGCCGACCCGGGTGCTGAGCTCCGCCACCGGAGTCGTCTGCGTGTCGAGCCCATCGACCTCGACGGAGCCTGTGACGTCCGCCGGCACCGCCTGCGGCAGCAGGCCGTTCAACGCCAGCGTCAGCGTCGACTTGCCCGATCCGCTGGGGCCGAGCAGCAGCACCACTTCTCCGGGAGCGATATCGAATGACACTGGGCCCACCAGGCCGGAGGCTCCGCTCGACGCGCCAGCGGCGAGTGGAGGGGACTGGGGGGATGCCGGAGCCGGCGTGGTCTCGCCGTCGTGGGTGATGCCGAGCTCGCGCACCCGCAGCAGCGGCACGGCAGAGGACACGGCCATCCGATCGTCGAGGGAAACTTAGCCTTCCCTAACTTACCCGGGTTCCCGCCGCCCACCAATCCGTCGAGTTCCGCGTATATGGGCGGGGCGGATGCCTCAGCTGCGGCTGCGGCGTGCGACACCGGCTCGGCGCAGCGCAGCGCCGATCGCGAGGCCCACCCCCGTCCAGGCCACAGGGCCGACGATGAACAGGGCGACGTAGACGATCTGTCCCCACAGCGGGAAGCGCGTGACGTCCGCCGCGAACCAGATCGCGACGGCGATGACCGCACCGACGATCACCGCCGAGAGGAAGAAGCGCCATGGCTCCCACCGCTGGTAGCGGGAGGCGGCGGCGATCAGCTCCTGCAGCGCCCCGATGAGGAGCGCGGTGCCGATGTAGCGGCCGATCCACAGCGGTACGACGGCGCTGGCGACGAGCGCGGCGACGAGATGGGTGATCAGCGCGACCCACGGTCGGCGGAGCAGCTCCTGCGCGACGACGCCGGGCAGCACGTGCACGCCGAGCACCAGGCCGTAGAGGATCGGCGCGCCCGCGGACACGAATCCGCTGAGGGCGCCGGCACCCGCCTGCAGCACGCCGGTCGCGACGCCGATGGCGGCGCAGGTGAGCAGAACGCTCGTCGAGATCCGGGTTCGGGCAGCCACCTGCCCAGGTTACTGGGACGAAGTGGAACGTTTCTCACAAAGCTCTCATTTACTGAGATTCGCCTGACAGTTACGTTTGAGGTCGCTGCGCCCCAACGAAGCGGCGCAGCACTCCCCAGCAATCAACCTGGAGGCCACAGATGGGTCGATCCTCCCTAAGAGCAGCCGCGGTCGTCACACTCGCCGCACTGTTCACGGGCACTGCCACAGCAAGTTTCGGCGCTGTACCCGGGGAGGTGAAGAACCCCATCCCGATCGACTCGCCCTCAGGCCGCTACATCGTGATGCTCAAGGATGCGCCCCTTGCGACCTACGAAGGCGGCGAAACCGGCATCCAGCGCACCAAGCCCGACAAGGGCAAGCAGCTCGACGCGCACTCCGCCAGCTCGCAGAAGTACGTGGCGCACCTCAAGAAGGAGCAGCAGGCTGTCGCCGAGACCGCGGGCGTGACGCCTGCGGTCTCGTATCAGGTGACGCTCAACGGCTTCAGCGCCGACCTCGACGCCGCTCAGGTGGCGAAGCTCTCGGGCGACAAGAGCGTGCTGGGCGTGTTCCCGGATGAGATCCGTCACCCGAACGCGGCCGTCCCCTCCACCGAGTTCCTCGGTCTCGGCTCCGGCGACGCCGGCACCGGCGGCGTGTGGGATGCCGTGGGCGGCGTCGGCGAGGCCGGCAAGGGTGTCGTCGTGGGTGTGGTCGACACCGGCATCGCGCCGGAGAACCCGCTGTTCGCGGGTGACAGGCTCACCGGCAAGGCCGGCGCCGCGCCGTATGTCAACCGCGACCAGGTCGTCTTCGCCAAGGCCGACGGCAACGAGTACCGCGCCCGTCGTGTTGCTGCGGAGGACCAGGGCTGGACGAAGGATCTCTACAACACCAAGCTCATCGGCGCGCAGTACTTCGCCGAAGGTGCGGCGGCTGCCGGTTTCGACTTCAGCTACGACTTCCTGTCGCCGCGTGACGGCGACGGCCACGGTTCGCACACCGCCAGCACCGCGGCCGGCAACTTCGGCGTGGCCGCATCGGTCGAGGGCATCGGCTTCGGCGAGGTCTCGGGCGTCGCGCCCGCGGCCAAGGTCGCGTCGTACAAGGCCTGCTACGTCGGCCCCGACGACCTCGTCACCACCGACGACATCTGCGCCCTGAGCGACCTGCTCGGCGCGATCGACACGGCGGTCGCCGACGGCGTCGACGTGATCAACTACTCGATCGGCGGCGGCTCGGCCAAGACCGTGCTCCAGCCCGAAGACATCTCGTTCTTCAACGCGGCCGCCGCCGGCGTGTTCGTCGCGGTGAGCGCGGGCAACGACGGTCCTGGTGCCGTCACGGCCGACCACGCCTCGCCGTGGTACACCACGGTCGCGGCATCCACCATCCCGACCTACGAGGGCACCGTCCAGCTGCCGAACGGCTTCCAGGCCGCCGGCGCATCGGTGAGCGTCCCGTTCGGACAGAGCCTCACCGGTCCGGTCGTGTACGCGGGCGACGTCGCGAAGGCGGGAGCCGCTCCCAATGAGGCGGCGCTCTGCTTCCTCGGAACGCTCGACCCGGCCAAGGTCGCCGGCAAGTTCGTGGTCTGCGATCGCGGCACCAACGCACGCGTGGAGAAGTCGCAGGAAGTGGCCGCTGCGGGCGGTACTGGCATGATCCTCGTGAACGTGACGCCGGGCTCGCTCGACAACGACTTCCACTCGGTGCCGACCGTGCACATCGACGCGCAGTACCGCACGGCGCTGCTCGACTACGTGCGCAAGACGGCCGGGGCCACCGCGACGCTCGTCGGTGACAACGTCACCGGCAAGGTGACGCCCACCCCGCAGGTCGCCGGCTTCTCGAGCCGTGGCCCGATGCTGGCCGACGGCGCGGACGTCATCAAGCCCGACGTCTCGGCTCCCGGTGTCGCGATCCTCGCGGCGACCCACAACGGTCCGCAGGAGGCGCCGACGTTCGGCTTCAAGTCGGGCACCTCGATGTCGTCACCTCAGGTCGCCGGTCTCGGTGCGCTCTACCTCGGTGAGAAGCCGCTGGCCGAGCCCGCCGAGGTCAAGTCGGCGCTCATGACGACCGCCTACAACACGGTCAACGCCGACGGCTCTGAGAACACCGATCCGTTCGCGCAGGGCGCCGGTCACGTCGACCCCACGAAGTACTTCAACCCGGGCCTGCTGTACCTCAACGGTGCCGCCGACTGGGCGTCGTACCTCGAGGGTGCACTCGGCGACGACCTGTTCGAGGACGTCGACGCGAGCGACCCGAGCGACCTCAACCTCGCATCGATCGGCGTCGGCACGTTCCCCGGCCCGCAGACGGTGACCCGCTCGGTCACCTCGACGCAGGCCGGCACGTTCACCGCGACGGCCGAGGTTCCGGGCATGGACGTCACCGTCGAGCCCAGCACGCTGACCTTCGGAGCAGCGGGCGAGACCAAGTCGTTCACGGTGTCGCTCACCAAGACCGACGCCGCCGTCGAGAAGTGGACCACCGGGTTCCTCACCTGGACGTCGGGCGCCACCGAGGTGCGGTCGCCGATCGCGGTGTTCCCGGTCACGGCAGCGGCTCCGGCCGACGTCGAGGGCAGTGGTGCCGACGGCAGCGTCGACATCGAGATCACCCCCGGTCTGACCGGCGAACTGGCGCTGAACGTCGCCGGCCTCGCGGCCGAGGACGTGCTGATCGACGGCACCGAGACGACCGGCGCCGCGGACGAGGGGTACTCGTACGAGGTGGTCCAGGTGACCGCCGGAACCGAGCTGGCGCGCTTCGCGCTCGACTCGTCCGACGACACCAACTCGGACCTCGACCTCTCGGTCTACCGCGTGGTCAGCCCGACCGACCTGCGGTACTACGAGCGCTGGCAGTCCGCGTCCTCCGCGGCCGATGAGGCGGTGCAGCTCATCGCGCCGACTCCGGGCTACTACCTCGTCGAGGCTCACGTGTACTCCTACACGAAGCCGTTCACCTGGCAGGCCACGTCGGCCGTCGTCACGCCGGGCGGACTCGGATCGCTCACGGCAGCCCCGAGCCCGCTGCCGGTGACCGAGGCGACCCCGACGGAGTTCAACCTGTCGTGGTCGGGCCTCGAGAGCGGCAACTACCTCGGCGTCGTCCGCTACGGCGACTCGCAGGTGCGCACCGTCGTCTCGGTCGACGTACCGTAACCGTTCCAGCAAGGAGAGGCGCCCGGGTTTCGGCCCGGGCGCCTCTTGCGTGTGCGGGACCCGCGCAAGCGGGCGTTGGGGGGCCGCGGCGCGGGCGGGCGCCGCGGGCGCGACCCCCGGACGGGTCGGCTAGAGCCGGCGGCGACGGCGCGTGAGCCGGACGGCGGGCATCGGCGGGGCGGGGATGCGCTCGTCGCCGTGGTCGACGACGTGACCGAAGCGCTCGGCTCCGGACTCCCATGCCTCTCGCGCCTCGACGATCTCTTCGTGGGAGCGGCCGACGAAGTTCCACCACATCACGACGTCGTCCTCGAATGGCTCGCCGCCGAGGAGGAAGAGCGTCGCGCCCGCGGCGCTCGAGATCACGACGTCCTCGCGGCGGGTGCCGAGATACATGAGGTGGGCGGCGTCGAGCGCGACCGCGTCGGCGATCCCCTCCTCGCCCGCGATCGCCGCCTCGCCATACACCGCGACCAGGGCGTGCTCCCATGCAGGATTCAGTGGCACGTGCACCGTCGCGCCGGCGGGGATCCGCACCTCGGCACCGACGATCGGCGTATAGACGGTCGCGGGCGAGGCGACCCCGGCCAGTTCGCCGAGCACGACGGTCGCTGCGCCTGCCGTCCCGGCCACCGCGGGCAGCGTCACCTCGGGGAGCACCGCGTGCTGCTCGAAGGCAGGGCCGCCGTGACGCCGCACCTCGGGCAGGGCGACCCAGAGCTGCAGGGCGTCCAAGGGAGCGGCATCCTCGCCCAGCGAGTACTCGGAGTGAGCGATCCCGGCGCCGCTGGTCATGAGGTTGAGCGCGCCCCGGCGGACGACGACATCGCTGCCGACCGAGTCGCGGTGGCGCACTTCGCCCTCGTACGGCCAGGTGACGGTCTGCAGTCCGATGTGGGGATGCGGCTCGACGCGCATGCGCGTCTGCTGCGGTCCGAACCGGTCGAGGAAGCACCACGCGCCCACGAGCGGCAGATCACGCTGCGGCAGCGAGCGGTGCACCGACATCGCGCGCACCCCGCCGAGCGGCACCTCGCGCGTCTCGATCAGCAGTGTTCGAGGGCCCGCGCATTCCACCGCCGATTCGGTGGCGACCGCGTCGTCGGCGTCGAGCCGGGTCATGGCGACGCCGTTCTCACTCGGGGTGCGGCTGGTCGGGCCACTCGACGGTGAGCCCGGGAACCTCGTGCTCGTGCAGATACTTCGCCACCACAGGGCAATGCGGCACGACGGTCTCACCGCGGCGCGCGGCATCCGTCATCGCCTCGCCCACGACTGCCTGGGCGAGGCCGCGGCCGCGGAAGGCCGGGTCGACCTCGGTGTGCGGAAAATGCAGGCGTCCGCGCGCGTCGGCGCGGAACACGGTGAATCCCGCGAGCACGCCGTCGACGTGCACCTCGTAGCGGCGGTCGTCTTCATTGCGCGTCACGAGTGGCTGCGCGTCAGTGTCGGTCACAGTAATCCTTCCGTCGTCGCTCTCAACGTACGGGCCCGCCGCGTGATTCCGCCAGCGGGAGTGCACGCGCACCCCTGGCGGGACGGATGCCACAGGTCTATCGTCGGCATCATCCGCGGTGTGCGCGGTTCGATTCGGGGGAATCGATCCTGTCAGGGATTCGAAGGGGAATCATGAAACGACGTCTACTGGCCGCGCTCGCGGCCGTCGCACTCGGAGCGGGCATGCTCGCAGCCGGTGCGGCCGGGCCCGCCATGGCCTCACCGCTCATGGTCGCCAAGCACGTCGCTCTCGGCGACTCGATCGCCGCGGGCCAAGGCGGTGGCGCCCCGCTGGACGAATGCGTCCGGACCGACGGCGGCTACGCGGCGCAGCTCGATGAGGAGCCGAAGTTCAACCTGCTGCGCAACGCCGCGTGCAGCGGCGCGACGATCGCGGACACCATGTCTCAGCTGTCGCAGCTGAACCGCGGGACGACTGTCGTGACGCTCACTGTCGGCGCGAACGACCTCGGTCTGGATCAGGTCTACGCGACCTGCTCGATCGCCGCTGCCGGCGGAGATCCCGCGCCCTGCCTCACCGCGATCCAGAGCGCCGTCACCTCGGCACCGGGGATCGTCGCTCCGCTCACGTCCCTGATCGGCGCGATCGCCGAACGCGCGCCGGACGCGACGATCGTCGTCACCGGCTACCCGTATCTGCTCGAGTCGCCGCCGGGCCTACCGCAGTTCGCTCAGGTCGCCGCGCTCGTCGCCGCGGTGAATGGTGCGACCGACGCGCTCAACACCGCCATCCAGGCCGCCGTCGCCACCGCTGCTGCCGGTGGTGTCGATGTCGTCTACGTGGACGTGGTCGACGCCTTCGCGGGGCACGGCGTGCAGCTCGTGCCGGGTGTGCCCAGCGATCCGTGGTTCGGAACCGACCCGGTCGGCGACCCGGCGGGCTACCTCCACCCGACGTACGAGGGGTACGCCGCCTACACCGACGTCATCCTCGAGCAGTTGGGACGCTGAACGAGCTGCGGCGGCAGCGCCGCAGCATCCGCCTTCGTCTGAGTCGTCGGGCGCCGCCACCGCTTCCCGAGTGGCGGCGTCCCTCGTCTCCGCGTCCCCGAACAGGCCCGCTTCGGCGGACTTCGTGACACGGGCGCGGATGCCGCGACCTGGCAGACTCGGACGGTGACGCTCCTCGACACCATCGCGACCGCGGCTGCGGCATCCGGATCCGGATCACCCGACGCCGACGCGCTCTACGACGCGTTCGTCGAGTGGGCGGCCGATGAGGGTTTCGCCCTGTACCCCGCGCAGGACGAGGCCGTCATCGAGATCGTGTCGGGCTCGCACGTGATCCTGTCGACGCCGACGGGCACAGGCAAGTCGCTGGTGGCCGTCGCGGCGCACGCCGCGTGCGTGGCGCGTGGCGGCCGCACTTATTACACGGCGCCGATCAAGGCGCTGGTCAGCGAGAAGTTCTTCGCGCTCGTCGACATCTTCGGCGCGGCGAACGTCGGCATGGTCACCGGCGACTCGTCGGTGAATCCGGATGCGCCCATCGTCTGCTGCACCGCCGAGATCCTCGCGAACATCGCACTGCGCCAGGGCGTCGGAGCCGGCGTCGACCAGGTCGTGATGGACGAGTTCCACTACTACGGCGATCCCGAGCGCGGGTGGGCGTGGCAGGTGCCGCTGCTGCTTCTCCCACGCGCCCAGTTCGTGCTCATGTCGGCGACGCTCGGCGACGTCACCGCGATCGCCGAGGACCTCGAGCGCCGCACCGGTCGGACCGTCTCGCGGATCACCGGGGTCGACCGTCCGGTGCCGCTGCACTTCTCCTACGCCCGCACCCCGGTGCACGAGACGGTCGAGGAGCTGCTGCAGACCGGCGAGGCGCCGGTGTACATCGTGCATTTCTCGCAGGCCGCCGCGATGGAGCGGGCTCAGGCGCTGTCGTCGATCCGCATCGTGTCGCGGGAGCAGCGGGATGCCATCGCCGAGGCGATCGGCGGGTTCCGCTTCACGACGGCGTTCGGTCGCATCCTGTCGCGGTACGTGCGAGCGGGCATCGGCGTGCACCACGCCGGCATGCTGCCGCGCTACCGGCGCCTCGTCGAGACGCTCGCGCAGCGCGGACTGCTGCGCGTGATCTGCGGCACCGACACCCTCGGCGTCGGCATCAACGTGCCCATCCGCACGGTGATGATCACGGCGCTCTCGAAGTACGACGGCACGAAGATGCGCCAGCTCTCGGCGCGCGAGTTCCACCAGATCTCCGGCCGCGCGGGCCGCGCCGGTTACGACACCTCGGGCACCGTCGTCGTGATGGCACCCGAGTGGGAGATCGAGAATGAGGCGGCACTCCGCAAGGCCGGAGACGACGCCGCGAAGCGCAAGAAGATCGTGCGCAAGAAGGCGCCGACGGGCGTCGTCAACTGGGGTCTCGGATCGTTCGAGCGTCTCGTCGAGGCAGAGCCCGAGCCGCTCGTGCCGCAGCTGTCGCTGACCGCGGCGATGCTCATCAACGTCATCGGCCGCGGCGGCGACGTGTTCGAGCACGTGCGCTCGCTCGTCTTCGACAACCACGAGCCGCGCGCGCGGCGCTACGAGCTCGCACGCCGGGCGATCGCGATCTTCCGCACGCTGCTGGCCGCCGAGGTGGTCGAGATCGACCGCAGCCAGAATCCGGACGCTGCGGGCGTGGGGAGCATCCGGAGTCAGATCCGTCTCACCGTCGATCTGCAGCCGAACTTCGCGCTCAACCAGCCCCTGTCGCCGTTCGCGCTCGCGGCGATCGGCCTGCTGGACCCCGAGGATCCGCCGGCTGCCCGGCAGAACTCCACGGATTCGGGCGGTCTGGAGCGGGATTCGGCCGATCTCGGCTCGATCGACGCGAATCGGTGGAGTTCTGCAGGCGGCGTCGGCACCGGCCACTACGCGCTCGACGTGGTGAGCGTCATCGAGGCGACGCTCGACGACCCGCGCCCGATCCTGTCGCAGCAGGAGTACAAGGCGCGCGGCGAGGCGGTCGCCCGCATGAAGCAGGACGGCCTCGAGTACGACGAGCGCATGGCGCTGCTCGAGGACGTCACCTACCCGAAGCCGCTCGAGGAGCTGCTGACGCAGGCATACGAGGTGTTCGCGTCGAGCCAGCCGTGGATCCGCGACTTCGAGCTCTCGCCCAAGTCTGTGGTGCGGGACATGTTCGAGCGGGCGCTGTCGTTCTCGGAGCTCATCTCGCTGTACCAGCTGTCCCGCAGCGAGGGGCTCGTGCTGCGGTACCTGTCGGACGCGTACCGCGCCATCCGCCAGACGGTGCCCGCCGAGGCGCAGACCGAAGACCTGCACGACCTCGTCGCGTGGCTCGGCGAGGTGGTGCGCCAGGTCGACTCGAGCCTCGTCGACGAGTGGGAGGCGCTGGTGAACCCCGTCGCCGACCCGTCGGCCCCGGTCGTGCCGCCCGCTCCGCCGTCGGTGCTCACGAACCGGCGCGCGTTCGGCGTGCTGGTGCGCAACGAGCTGTTCCGCCGCATCCAGCTCGCCGCGCTGCAGCGTGACGACGAGCTCACCGAGCTCGACCCCGACGTCGACTGGCCCGCCGCGCTCGACGCCTACTTCGACGACCACGACGAGATGCTCACGGGCGGAGCGGCCCGGTCGCCGCGACTCGTCACGGTGGACGAGACGGATGCCGCGGCATCCGGTGTCTGGCGCGTCGAGCAGACGATCGACGACCCGGCCGGCGACCACGACTGGCGCATCCGCGCCGTCGTCGACCTGGCGGCCTCGGAGGAGTCCGGCACCGCCGTGGTGCGCGTGACCGAGGTCGTCCGGCTGTAGCCCCGGCGACGCCCCCGCGGCCGCGCGGTCCGGTTGCCGGATGCCGGGGGCCGGATGCGGGGTGCTCAGCCCAGGCCGAAGCCGCCGTCCGAGGTCAGCACCTGGCCGACCACCCATGAGCCTTCCGGGGTCGCCAGCCAGCCGATGAGGCGGGCGGGATCGGCGGGCTCGCCGTAGCGGCCGAACGGGGTCGCCCGCATCCACTCCTCGATCTCCTCGAGCGGCCGGTCGGTCGTCTCCGGGTCGAGGTAGCCGGTGTTGACGGGGCCTGGATCGATCGTGTTGAGGATGATCCCGAGATCGAGCAGCTCCGCCGCCACGGTCTTCGTGATGCCCGCGAGCGCCGCCTTACTCGTCGCGTACGCGACCTCGCCGCGCATCGGGCCGTGGATCTGCCCCGACGTCATCCAGAACACCCGCCCGACCGGCTCGGCGAACGGGCCGCGACGCTCCGCGCGCTCACCGGGCCGGGCGGCGATCGCGTCGCCGGCGTGCAGCGCGGCGAACTCGCGGGTGAGGAGGATCGTCGAACGGGCATTGGTCTGCCAGAACGCGTCCAGTCGCTCGGCGGTCATGTCGAGGATCGACCCGTCGTCGCCCGACTGCGCGTGGTTGCACACCAGGATGTCGAGCCGGCCGGTGAGGGCCCGCGCCGCGTCGACGACGAGGGGGACGGATGCCGCCTCCCGCAGGTCCGCGCTGATGTCGCCGAGCTGCGCGCCGGGGGTGAGCTCGGCGCGCAGACCCTCGCGCACGGCGTCGAGGTCGTCGCCGCCCCAGGGGAGGCGCGTGTCATGCGGGCGAAAGTGGTGGAGGAAGACGTCGGCGCCCAGCCGTGCGAACTGCGTCGCGACGGCGTAGCCGATGCCGCGCCGGCGTGAGACACCGGTGACGAGGGCGGTCTTGCCGCGCAGCGGCAGGGACGTGGAGGAGAGCATGGGGTGCCTTTCAAGGACGCCGGGTCCTGAGCTCACCGCCTCGCGGCTGCGCGCAGCGCGAAGCGACGAGTGGGGGGCGTGCGGGCGTCCGGATCATGTCCGCGCGGATCGCGACGGACGGGATGGTGACGAAGGCGGGTCACAGGCATTGCATGACGAAGACGATAACGGATCCGCCGCCACCTCTCCACGAGATCCCTGGAGCACGGGTGCGGCGCCGATGCGGGGCATCCGGGATGATGGCGTAATGCCGACCTACGTGGCGTTCCTGCGCGCGATCAACCTCGGCGCCGTGCGGAAGTTCGCGAAGGAGGACATCCGGCGGGTTGTCGAGAGCCTCGGGTTCACCGATGTCGAGACGCACATCAACACCGGCAACGTGAGGTTCACGACGGCGATGCGTTCGCGGGCGAAGATCGAGAAGGCGCTCGAGGATGCCTTCGTCGCCGACCGCGGCTTCGAGGTGCCGACCATGGTGTTCACCACCGCGGAGATCGCCGCGATCGCGCGCGATGCGGCGGAGCTCAGCGCCGAACGCCCGGGGCTCCAGCGGCACTATGTCTATCTGCTCAAGGAGGAGCTGCCCCCCGACGTCGTGGCCCGAGTCGAAGCGCTCGCCACGCCGGTCGGCGGCATGGTGGTGCGGGGCCGCGTCGCGCACGCCCTGCTCGGGCCCGGGTATGACGCCGGCAGCGTCGATCCGCTCGGGGCGGCGAAGCTGCTCGGCGTCGCGACCAACCGCAACCTCACGGTCATCACCGCCATCGCCGCCAAGTGGTCCTGAGCGCCGGGCGTTCCTCAGCTGAGGAGCTGCGCCGAGATGCGGAACCGACCGCGGCGTGTCGCCCCGCAGCCGGGCTCGGTTCTTCAAACGAGGATCGGCGTCGGCCCTCCTCGGCCGCGGGCTCCTCGATTGAGGACGCGGCGCGGCGAGCGGCTCCTCCCCAACAGGGCCCCCGGCTGGAACACCGTGCGTTCTCCGCCCAGGCCCCCGTGGCGAGGACGGCGTCGGATGCCGCGGCTACGCTGGGACGGGTGACCATCCCGCAGGGCGACCCCTACGCCGACCTCGCGTGGGAGCCCGGCCTCCTGCCTTCCGAGTTCGGTGACGCCCCGCCGCCGGACGACGCGTGGGCGCCCCCGGAGGACGGCTGGCAGCCGCCGCCCGACCCGCAGGGAGGGTCGTCGACCAACCTCGACCCGTTCGCCGGTGCCGGTCCGCGGCGCGACTTCACCGGTGCCGACCCGCGCACCGTGCTCCGAGAGGTCTACGGGTTCGACGCATTCCGCGGTGAGCAGGCCGCGATCGTCGATCAGGTCGTCTCCGGCGGCGACGCCGTGGTGCTCATGCCCACCGGCGGCGGCAAGAGCGTCTGCTACCAGGTGCCGGCACTGGTGCGCCCGGGCACGGGGCTCGTCGTGAGCCCGCTGATCGCCCTGATGCACGACCAGGTCGACGCGCTCGTCGCGAACGGCGTGCGCGCCGCCTACCTCAACTCCACGCAGGCGCCGCCCGAGCGCGCCGCCGTCGAACGCGCGTACCTCGCCGGCGAGCTCGACCTCCTGTACGTCGCGCCCGAGCGGCTGAACACCGAGACCACGCTGCGGTTCCTGTCACGCGGAAAGCTCAGTGTCATCGCGATCGACGAGGCGCACTGCGTGTCGCAGTGGGGCCACGACTTCCGGCCGGACTATCTCGCGCTGGGCGCGCTCGCCGAGCGATTCCCCGGCGTGCCGCGCCTCGCCCTCACCGCCACCGCGACGCCCGCGACCCACCGCGAGATGACGGAGCGGCTGCAGCTGCCGAACGCGCTGCATTTCGTGTCGAGCTTCGATCGGCCCAACATCCAGTACCGCATCGAGGCGAAGTCCGACCCGCGCCGCCAGCTCGTCGCCTTCATCCGGTCGCAGGGCGTGGGGTCGGCCGGCATCGTCTACGCGCTGAGCCGCAAGTCGGTCGAGCAGACGGCCGAGTTCCTCTCGGCCCAGGGGATCGACGCCCTGCCGTACCACGCGGGCCTTCCGGCCGAGACGCGCGCCGCGAACCAGTCCCGCTTCCTCCGCGAGGACGGCGTCGTCATGGTCGCGACCATCGCATTCGGCATGGGCATCGACAAGCCCGACGTCCGGTTCGTCGCACACATCGACCTGCCCAAGTCGGTCGAGGGGTACTACCAGGAGACAGGTCGCGCGGGCCGCGACGGCGAGGCATCCGTCGCCTGGATGGCCTACGGACTCGGCGACGTCGTGCAGCAGCGCCGCATGATCGACCAGTCGCCCGGCGATCGCGCCTTCAAGACCCGTCTGGGGCAGCATCTCGATGCCATGCTGGCCCTCTGCGAGACGATCGGATGCCGCCGCCAGAACCTGCTCGACTACTTCGGCGAGGCGTCCGGCCCGTGCGGCAACTGCGACACGTGCCTGGAAGCACCCGAGACCTGGGACGGTCTCGTGCCGGCGCAGAAGCTGCTGTCGACCATCGTGCGGCTGCAGCGCGAGCGCGGCCAGGCGTTCGGCGCCGGTCACCTGATCGACATCCTGCGCGGCGGGTCCACCGACCGGGTCCGCCAGCAGGGGCACGACAAGCTCGCGACGTACGGACTCGGTGCCGACCTCAGCGAGCAGGACTGGCGCAGTGTCATCCGGCAGCTGCTGGCCCGCGGCATCCTGGTCGCCCGCGGCGAGTACGGCACGCTCGCCCTGGGTGAGCCTGCCGGCGGCGTGCTGCGCGGTGAGACGCCGGTGCCGCTGCGCCGCGACGTCATGGGCCGGTCGGGCGGGGTCGCCCGCGTGCGCAAGAGCACGGCTCCCGCGAACCTCGACCCGGCGAACCTCGGCGTCTTCGAGGCGCTGCGCGCCTGGCGCACCGGCGTCGCGAAAGAGCTGGGTGTGCCCGCCTACATCGTCTTCGGCGACGCCACGCTGCGCGCCCTCGCCGAGCGCCGCCCCGGCAGCCTCGCCGACCTCGACGGGGTCTCGGGCATCGGCGCCAAGAAGCGCGAGGCCTACGGCGAGGCCGTGCTCGAGGTGATCGCCGCCGCCTGACCTGGGCCGCCGGTCCTCAGCTCGCAACCGCCCCGCCGTGATGAACCGCACCTGGCCGGTGAAGTGGCCGTCTCGCCCGGGCATCCGCTGCCACGCCGGCGTCGGCGGTGCTGGTCCCAGGCACCCGTGTCTTTTCGCACGCCCGGGTCGCGCGCCGCCCCGTCAGGCCGGCGGCAGCACGTCGTCGAGGTGGGCGTCGAGGTGGGCTGCGACATCCACCGCGTCGCGGTCGTAGAGCCACTGGTACTGCAGCCCGTCCCACAGCGCGGTGAGCCAGACCGCCTCGAACTCGGGATCGCGGTGTACGGGCAGATCGCCGTCCTCCTGAGCCGCGCGGAACAGCGCCGCGAAGTGGTCGACGACCCCGCGGAAGCGTTCCTCGAAGTACGCATGCGCCGGGTGGTCGGCCGGCACGGCCTCGCACGAGAGCACCGCGTACACCTCGATGAGCCCCGGCGCCTTCGCGGCGTTCTCCGTCGCGCCGCGAGAGAGGGCTCGCAACTCGTCGGACGCGCGGTCGGCGGGCGTGTAAGAGTCGCGCGACTCGATGAGACGATCGCGGTGGCTGAGCACGGCGCTGAGCAGCTCCTCCTTCGAGCCGTAGTAGTGCAGCAGCGTCGACTTCGAGACGCCGACGCGCTCCGCGATGTCGCGGAGGCTGGTGTCCCCGTACCCCTCCTCGGCGAAGAGTGCGGTCGCGCCGTCGAGGATGAGGCCGCGGCGCTCGCGCCCGACCCGGTAGCCCAGCGGCGATTCCGTGTCGGCCGGCATGAACGTGGGCATGGACGGCACCGGGGCCGGGGTGTCGGTCGGGGCAGGTCCGTCGGGCTCGCGCCAGCCGACGGGGAGGGCGAGTGATCCCTCGTGGGTCTCCAGTGCCCCGACGATGTCGACGCGATCGGGCAGGTACTGTGCCAGCAGCTGTAACCCGTCCCACGCGGCGGCGACGCGCACCGCCTCGCCCGCCGGGTCGCGGTCGGCGGCGACCGTGTCTTGAGCGATGGCTTCCTCGATCGCGTCGGTCGACTGGTCGCGCAGGCGCGCGTAGCGGTCGCGCATGATCCGGTGCGCGGGATGGCGAGGGGTGGATGCCTCGCCCGTCAGCGCCGCGAACAGCGCGAGGTACCCGGGCACGGTCTCGTTGCGCCGTGCGACTTCGCTGTACGCGAGGGTTCCCGGGTCTTCCGCTGCCATCCGCTCGAGCAGCTCCCGCTCGTTGTCGCGCTCGAAGAGATCCACGACGGCGGCGAGCACCTCGTCCTTGGTCGCGAAATGGCGGAGGAGTCCCGGGTGGCTGATGCCTGCGGCGGCGGCGACATCGCGGAGCGAGGTGGCGCGGTACCCCCGCGTCACGAAAGCCTCGTGCGCCGCGGCCACGATGGCGGCTCGCGTCCGCTCGGTCCGCGCGGTGCGGGTGGCGCCCGGCGCCGCAGTGATGGTCACGTCGTGGCACCGCCCCTCCGCGTCTGGCCGTAGTGGGCCCATCCTACCGACGCAGGCTTACCAATCGGTCTGTTTTCAGTTACCAATCGGTCGAGATTCATGTATCGTCGTCCAGTGACGCGCGTCGGAGCCGATGCGGGTCGTACCCGAGAAAGGACTCCGATGACAGAGCTGTCGCCCGCCGCGACGATCGCGGCCGCCGGCACGACCGGCTTCAAGGCCCCCGGCACCACGCCCGACAAGACCCCGCGCGGCTACACACCCGGCCTTGCCGCCGTCAACTTCGGCGTCTATCTCGCGCTGCTCACGCCGGTGCTCGTGTCGATGGCGTTCAAGGTGCAGCACATCACCGCCACGCCCGAAGAGGCTACGGCGCAGCTCGGCCTGATCATGGGTGTCGGCGCGCTGTTCGCCCTCATCGCGAACCCGCTCGCCGGCCGCCTGTCCGACCGCACGACGTCGCGCTTCGGCATGCGTCGGCCCTGGATCCTGGGCGGCACGCTCGTCGGACTCGGCGGGTTCGCCCTCATCGGCGTCGCGAACTCGGTCTGGGTCGTCCTCATCGCCTGGTGCCTGGTGCAGACCTCGATGAACGCGGTCCTGGCGGCGGCCAACGCGACGCTGCCCGACCAGGTGCCGGTCAGCGGCCGCGGCAAGGTGTCGGGCATCATCGGGCTGACCACGCCCCTCGGCATCCTCGCGGGCTCGTTCCTGGTGAACTTCCTGTCGGACGACTTCGCGCGCTTCGTGGTGCCGGCCGCCATCGCCACCGTGCTCTCGGTGCTGTTCGTCCTCGTCCTGAAGGACCGCCGCCTCGACGAGAAGCCGGCGCACAAGTTCACCGTCGGCCAGTTCTTCGGCTCGTTCGTCTTCAACCCGCGGAAGCACCCCGACTTCGGCTGGACCTGGCTCACCAAGTTCCTCGTGATGTTCGGCTACGCCGGCATCGCGACCTTCCTGCCCTTCTACCTCACCGAGAAGTTCGGTCTCGACGAGCAGACCGCGATCTCCACGATCCTCGTCGCCAACCTCGCGTCCATGCTCGCCATGGCGATCTCCGGCCCGCTCGGCGGCGTGCTGTCCGACAAGATCGGCAAGCGCCGCCCGTTCGTGGCGCTCGCCGGCATCATCATGGTGATCGGGCTCGTGACCCTCGCGTTCGCGCCGAGCATCGCCGTCGTCCTCGTCGCCCAGGCGATCATCGGCCTCGGCGCCGGCTCGTTCCTGTCGGTCGACCTCGCCCTCGCGACCGAGGTGCTGCCGAACCCCGACGACACCGCGAAGGACCTCGGCGTGCTCAACATCGCCAACGCGCTGCCGCAGTCGATCGCCCCCGCCATCGCGCCCGGAATCATCGCGATCGGCGCCACCACCTCGCTCGGCGGCTACACCACGTATTACCTCTTCGGCGCGCTCGTCGCCCTCGCCGGCGCGATCCTCGTCTACCGCATCAAGGGAGTGAAGTGACTGACACAACGATCACGGTCCCCACGCCCCCTCCAGGCGCTGCTGGCGCGTCGCCAGGAGCCTCCGGGCGCGTGGGCCCAGCCTCGGCCGAGGCATCCGCTGAGAGCCGGCCGTGGCTCGACGCGAACCTGCCCGTCGACGAGCGTGTCGAGCTGCTGCTCGCCGCGATGACCGTGGAGGAGAAGGCGGGGCTCTTCTTCCAGACGATGATCACCATGGGCGAGGACGGCGAGCTCGCCGAGGCCGACCCGGTGTTCGGGCTGCCGTCGAACCGCGAGTACGTGGTCGAGAAGGGCATGACGCACTTCAACCTGCTCGGCGTCGCGCCGACCGCGGGTGCGATCGCCCGCTGGCACAACAAGCTGCAGGAGCTCGCGGCATCCACCCGCCTCGGCATCCCCGTGACGATCTCGACCGATCCGCGCCACTCGTTCACCGAGAACCCGGGTGCGGCGATGCTCGCGGGCCCGTTCTCGCAGTGGCCCGACGCGCTGGGCCTGGCCGCGACGCGCGACGCGGCGCTCGTCGAGCGCTTCGGCGACATCGCACGCCAGGAGTACACCGCGGTCGGCATCCGCGTCGCACTGCACCCGCAGGTCGACCTCGCGACCGAGCCCCGGTGGGCGCGTGCGCTCCAGACCTTCGGCGAGGATGCGGAGCTGTCGGGCGAGCTCGGCGCCGCGTACATCCGCGGGTTCCAGAACGGCGAGTCGTTCGGTCCCGGTGCGGTGTCGGCCATGGTCAAGCACTTCCCCGGCGGCGGCCCGCAGAAGGACGGCGAAGACCCGCACTTCGCCTACGGGCGCGAGCAGGTCTACCCGGGCGGGCAGTTCGAGCTGCACCTGAAGCCGTTCGAGGCGGCGTTCGAGGCCGGCGTCCGCCAGGTCATGCCGTACTACGGCATGCCGGTCGGCACCGAGTACGAGGAGGTCGGCTTCGGCTTCAACAAGTCGGTGCTCACCGGCCTGCTGCGCGAGCGCTACGGCTTCGACGGCATCGTGTGCACCGACTGGGGCCTCGTGAACGACGCCGCGATCTTCGGCCAGCCGTTCCCGGCCCGGGCGTGGGGCGTCGAGCACCTCACGCCGGCGGAGCGCATGGAGAAGATCCTGGATGCCGGAGCCGACCAGTTCGGCGGCGAGGCGTGCCCCGAGCTGCTGCTCGAGCTCGTCGCCGACGGCCGCATCGGCGAGGAGCGCCTCGACGTGTCGGCACGCCGCCTGCTGCGAGAGAAGTTCGCGCTCGGCCTCTTCGAGAACCCGTACGTCGACGCCGAAGCGGCCGACACGATCGTCGGTTCGGCGGAGTTCCGCGCCGAAGGCGACGCCGCGCAGCGCGCGTCGATCACCGTGCTGTCGAACCGAACGGTGCTGTCCAACCGCACGGTGCTGTCCAATCGCACGGTGCTGCCGTTCGCGCGCGGGGCGAAGCTGTACGTCGAGGGCATCGCGCCCGAGATCGCCGCGGCGTACGGCGAGATCGTCGCGTCGCCCGCCGAGGCGGATGTCGCGATCCTGCGCCTGCAGGCGCCGTTCGAGCAGCGCGAGACGACGTTCGAGAACTTCTTCCACGCGGGCTCGCTGGAGTTCCCTGCCGATGTGCTCGCCCGCATCGCCGAGATCGCCGCGGCGGTGCCCACGGTGGTCGACGTGTTCCTCGATCGCCCCGCGCTCCTCGGCCCCGTCGTCGAGACCGCGCACGCGGTGGTCGGCAACTGGGGTGCGAGCGGCGCGGCGCTGCTCGACGTGCTGAGCGGCGCGGCACCCGCGCAGGGCAAACTGCCGTTCGACGTCCCGTCGTCGATGGCGGCGGTCGAGGCATCCCGTCCTGACGTCCCGTTCGACACCGCTGACCCGCTGTTCCGCTTCGGCCACGGGCTGTCACTCTGACCCGCTGACACGGATGCCGCGCCGCACGCCGCGGCGCGGCATCCGTGTACGGCACGCTCAGGGTCGCGCCGGCCTGTCACAGCTCCTGGAAGAAGTAGAGCGCGCGCTCGTCGGTGTCCGGGTCGGAGCCGTGGAAGCCGTGGCGCGCGTAGAAGCGCTGCGCGTCGACGTCCCCTTCGTCCACGTTGATCTCGATCGCCGACACGCCGTCGCGGAGGCAGTCCGCGATCAGGCGGTCGACGATCGCTCCGCCGATTCCGGCGCCGCGCGCCTGCGGCGCGACGTACATCTCGTCGAGCAGGGCCACCGGCCCCTCGTACCAGACGTTGGGGCGCAGCGTCACGAGCGCGATCCCGACCGCGGGGTCCCCGCTCAGCAGCGCGAACGTCTGCGCCCCGGCGAGCAGGCCGCGCAGGCGCTCGGCCAAGAGGACCGGCCCGGGAGAGTCGGTGTCGAACTCCGTGTTGAAGTCATGCAGCAGTGCGGCCACGCGCTCGGCGTCGTCGACTGTGGCCCTGCGCACCTCCGCTGTCGCCATGGCTCCACGGTAGAGAGCGGTCCGCAGCAGCACCAGCCTCCCGCGGTGCGCATCCGCGACGACGGGCGGGGTCGCGCCTAGGCTGACATCGGCGGGCGATGGCGCCCGCGACGGGAGCGGCGCGTGGCCACGAGCAACATCGAGATCGCCCAACAGGCCGACCTCTGGCCGATCGGCCGGATCGCCGCAGGGCTCGGCATCCCCGACGAAGAACTGGAGCCGTACGGCCGGTACAAGGCGAAGGTCTCGCTGCGGCACCTGCGGACGCTGCGCGACAGACCCCGCGGCCGGCTCGTGCTGATGACCGCAGTGTCGCCGACGCCCGCCGGCGAGGGCAAGACCACCACGACGGTCGGGCTGGGCGACGCGCTCACCCGCATCGGCGAACGCGCCATGATCTGCCTGCGCGAGCCCGCCCTCGGTCCGGTGTTCGGGATGAAGGGCGGTGCCGCCGGCGGCGGGTACGCCCAGGTCGTGCCGATGGAAGACATCAACCTGCACTTCACCGGCGACTTCTCGGCGATCGGGATCGCGACGAACCTGCTCGCGGCGCTCATCGACAACCACGTGCACCACGGCAACGCGCTCGGCATCGACGTGCGCCGCGTGTCCTGGCGGCGTGTGCTCGACGTCAACGACCGCGCGCTGCGCGACGCCGTGATCGGGCTCGGCGGTCCGTCCAACGGGTATCCCCGGGAGGACGGCTTCGACATCGTCGTGGCCAGCGAGGTGATGGCGATCTTCTGCCTCGCGACCGACCTCGCCGACCTCAAGGAGCGGCTCGGCGAGATCGTCGTCGCGTACACGCGCGACCGCGCGCCCGTCCGTGCGCGCGACCTGCGGGCCCACGGCGCGATGGCGGCGATCCTGCGCGACGCCCTCGCACCGAACCTGGTGCAGACCCTCGAGCACACGCCGGCGTTCGTGCACGGCGGACCTTTCGCGAACATCGCGCACGGCTGCAACTCGTATCTCGCGACCGACTCCGCGCTGCGGATGGCCGACTACGTCGTCACCGAGGCGGGATTCGGCGCCGATCTCGGCGCGGAGAAGTTCGTCGACATCCTGTGCCGCACCACCGGACTCCGGCCGGACGTCGCCGTCGTGGTCGCGACCGTGCGAGCGATGAAGTACCACGGCGGTGTGGACGTCGCCGACCTCCCGCACGAGAACGTCGCCGCTCTCGAACGCGGCACCGCCAACCTCGTGCGGCACCTCACGACCGTGCGCGAGACGTGGGGGATCGCCGCTGTGGTCGCGATCAACCATCGCGCCGAAGACACGGATGCCGAGATCGCGGCGCTCGTCGCCGCGTCGGAGGCGGTCGGGGTCACGGCCGTGGTCGCGAGGCACTTCGCCGAGGGCGGTGCGGGGGCGGAGGCTCTCGCGCGCGAGGTGGTGCGGCTGTGCGGCGCCCTTCGACAAGCCCCGGGACCGGATGCGGCTCAGGGATCCGGCGGCCTCCGGTTCACCTACCCCGACGACGCGACGCTGTGGCACAAGATGAGCGCGATCGCGACGCGCATCTACGGCGCATCGGAGGTGACGGCGTCGACCGCCGTGCGCGCGCAGATCAAGCGCCTGCAGGACGAGGGCTACGGCGGCTATCCGGTGTGCGTCGCCAAGACGCAGTACTCGTTCTCGACAGACCCGAAGCTGCGCGGCGCGCCGACCGGTCACGTCGTCGACATCCGCGAGGTGCGCCTCGCCGCGGGCGCGCGGTTCGTCGTGATGATCTGCGGCGACATCATGACGATGCCCGGCCTTCCGGCCGTGCCCGCCGCCAACACGATCGACGTCGACGAGGACGGCCGCATCGTCGGGCTCTTCTGACGGCGGAAGTGTTCCTCAGTTGAGGATCTGTGCCGAGTTGCGGAGCGGCATCCGCGTGTCGGTCCTCATCCCGGCTCTGTTCCTCATTTGAGGAACCGGCATACCCGGCCCGGCCCGGCCCGGGTCCTCAGCTGAGGACCCTGCATACCCGACCGGGCACCGGGCACCGGGCGGCCGGCGGTGGACGTTACGCCGGCGGGAACGTGCGCACGCGCTCGACCCGCAGCACGTGCGGGAGTGCGTCGGTGTCGCGCGTGCCGTCGGCGCGGGGGAACTCGTAGACGTCGAGCATGAGCTGCATCGGGTAGTCGATCGTCTGGCGCACGGTCTTGACCCAGCGGTGGTCGATGAAGAACCGCACCTCGTCGGGCGTCCACTCGACGGCGTAGTCGTGCATCGCGGTGAGGTCGCCGTCGACGCGGACCTTCTCGAAGTCGTGCCGCAGGCGCGGGTCGTGCTGGGCCTTCACGCCGATACCGACCCACCCGCCGGTGTCGTCGATCTCGGACCCGAAGATCTCGGCGATGCAGATCTCGCCGCAGTCGTCGGGGCGGTCTTCGAAGCCGATCGGCCAGAAGGCCACCATCGCGTCCGGGTGGCGCACGGCGGCCATCCGCGCCTCGACCACTCCGAACCGCGGGAGGTGCAGCCGACGCTCGGGCTGCGGCTCGCGCACGACGAGCCCGTCGCGGAAGCGGTGCTGCCCGGTCGAACCGCCCACTGGTCCCGAGAACTGGCCGGTCTGCAAGTGAGACACGCGGTTTCCGCCGTCGAACTCCGGCGACCACGCGGGCGTGTCCGCGTCGATGCGCAGTTCGAGCCCTTCGGGAGCGACTGAGTACTTCGCCGCGGCGCGGTCGCGCGTCGACCAGTGCGCGAGGTAGTACGGCCACCACACCTTCTCGTCGAGCACGCCTTCGTCGAACCGCTCGTCGAGGTCGGGTGCGCGTCCGTCGAGGTCGAGCGGCGCCATGTCGAGCACCCAGATGTTGAAGGCGAGCTCGCCGCCGCGCCACGGCATGCTCGCCGATCCGCGATGCGCGAATCCCGCGGTGCGGCACAGCGCGTTCGAGCCGGGATTGTCGACTCCCGGGTAGGCGACGAGCAGAGTGCGCTCGCTGCGCGCGACGACGAGCCGGATGACGAGCCGCAGTGCCGCTCCGGCGATTCCCCGTCCCTGCCACTGCGGGAACACGTTCCATCCGGTCTCCCACGCCGGCGCGCCCTCGTGCTCGACCTGCCAGTACCCGATGCCGCCGACGGGCGTGCCGTCGAGCTCGATCCGGTACATCGCGGCCTCGCCTGCCTGCGCCAGCCGCAGGTAGCGCGCCTGCCGCTCCTCGAGCTGCGCCGGCGTCTCGGGTCCTCCGAGGTACGCGGTCATCTCTGGTGTGTTGGCGCGCTCGAGGAGTGGCAGGTCGTCCGGACCCCAAGCTGCGAGCGTCACGCGCGGGTAGGTCATCGGCTCCATTGTGGATCGACCGGCCGACACCGCGCCATCGTCCGGCGCATTCCACGGCCGGCCTGGGGATAAACCTCCCGCGCCGCGGAAACGTCACGCTAGCGTGCGGGGGGTGCCGAAGTGGCACCTTCCCCTCAACCGAAGGACTGTCTCGATGAAGAAGAAGATGATCGCCGGCATCGCCGCCGGCTCCCTCGTCGCGCTGCTCAGCGCGCCCCTCGCCGCCTCAGCGGCTCCTCGCGAGTACACCACCGACCCCCACGGCATGACCAACGGGTCCGTCATCAACCCGTTCGGCAAGACGAACGGCGACACCACCAACCCGTACGGAAGCACCAACGGCGAGACCACCAACCCGTTCGGAAGCACGAACGGCGACACGACCAACCCGCACACCCGCACCAACTGACACCACCGAACCAGGCGGGCGCCTCGCGTTGCGGGCGCCCGCCTGTGCGTCTCGCACAACCCGCCCGCGACCCGTCTCGGCTTGGCGTTGTGGACATTCAACAGTCGCTTTGAGGCGAGGTTGTGGGGGTCCTACGGTCGAGGTGACCTTCCTTCTGTCCATTGCACCGAGAGGTGATGCACATGGCCGACGCCGCCGTCCGCACCAAGAAGCCCGCCACCAGCAAGCGCACGCCCGCCGGCGGCGCCCCGACCGCGCCGCACACGGCGGCCGAGGCATCCGATCCGCGCATCGACATCGCCGCGGTCACCGACCTGCTGCTCGGCACGTGGGGCGACACCCGCCGTGAGGCCCGCGAGATGATCAAGGACCCCGCGTTCTGGCGCGTCGAGGGCCAGTCGATGGCCGAGCACCGCGAGCGCGTGCTCACGCAGCTGCACCTGCTCGTCGAGCACGGCGGCTCGCAGCGCGCGATGCCGGAGCAGTACGGCGGCCGCAACGACAACGGCGCGAACCTCGCCGGCTTCCAGGAACTCGTGCTGGCCGACCCGAGCCTGCAGATCAAGTCGGGCGTGCAGTGGGGCCTGTTCGGCTCGGCGGTGTTCCAGCTCGGCACAGAGAAGCATCACGAAGAGTGGCTGCCGGGCATCCTCGACCTCTCGATCCCGGGAGCGTTCGCGATGACCGAGACCGGACACGGATCGGATGTCGCAGCCATCGGCACGACCGCGACCTACGAGCCCGAGACCGAGGAGTTCGTGATCCACACGCCGTTCCGCGGCGCGTACAAGGACTACCTCGGCAACGCGGCGCTCCACGGCAAGGCGGCGACGGTCTTCGCGCAGCTCATCACCGGCGGCGTCAACTACGGTGTGCACTGCTTCTTCGTGCCGATCCGCGACGACGAGGGCAACATGCTGCCCGGCATCATCAGCGAGGACGACGGCGTCAAGGGCGGCCTCAACGGCATCGACAACGGGCGTCTCGCGTTCGACCACGTGCGCGTGCCGCGCTTCAACATGCTCGACCGCTACGGCCAGGTCGCCGCGGACGGCTCGTACACCTCCGACATCCCGAGCCCGGGGCGGCGCTTCTTCACGATGCTCGGCGCGCTGGTGCAGGGTCGCGTGTCGCTCGACGGCGCCGCCACCACAGGCACCGCGCTCGCGCTGCA
Organism: Microbacterium sp. B35-30; assembly: GCF_010634855.1. Taxonomy (GTDB): domain Bacteria; phylum Actinomycetota; class Actinomycetes; order Actinomycetales; family Microbacteriaceae; genus Microbacterium. The sequence continues at coordinate 111,662 of NZ_MWLQ01000002.1, forward strand.
CATCGCGCTCACCTACGCGAACCAGCGCCGCCAGTTCGACTCGGGCACCGGCACCGAAGAGGTGGTGCTGCTCGACTACGGCAAGCATCAGCGGCGCCTGCTGCCCCTGCTCGCCCAGAACTACGCGCAGTTCTTCAGCCACGACGAGCTGCTGAAGAAGTTCGACGGCGTCTTCTCGGGCCGCACCGACACCTCCGAAGAGCGCGAAGACCTCGAGACCCTCGCCGCGGCGCTGAAGCCCCTCAGCACCTGGAACGCGCTCAGCACGATCCAGGAGGCGCGCGAGGCCTGCGGCGGCTCCGGCTTCCTCGCTGAGAACCGCATGGTGGGCCTGCACCAGGACCTCGACGTCTACGTCACCTTCGAGGGCGACAACAACGTCCTGCTCCAGCTCGTCGGCAAGCGGCTTCTGTCGGACTACGCCAAGCAGTTCAAGGGGAAGGATGCCGCGGCCCTCGCCCGCTTCGCCGTCGCGCAGACCGCGGGCAAGCTGTTCCACGGCGCGGGCCTTCGCCAGCTCGGTCAGTCCGTCGCCGACCTCGGCTCGACGGCGCGCTCGGTCGAGTTGGGCCTGCGCGAAGACCAGCAGCACGAGCTGCTCGCCGGCCGCGTGCAGCGGATGGTGGCCGATGTCGCGGCGGCGCTGCGCCCGGCGACCAAGCTGTCGCCCGCCGAGGCGGCGGCGCTCTTCAACAGCCACCAGGCCGAGCTCATCGAGGCGGCTCGCGCCCACGCCGAGCTGCTGCAGTGGGAGGCCTTCACCGACGGCGTGAACCGTGTCTCCGACGAGGGGACCAAGCAGGTGCTGACGTGGCTGCGCGACCTCTTCGGCCTGCACCTGATCGAGAAGCACCTCGCGTGGTACCTCATCAGCGGGCGGCTCTCGGCGCAGCGGGCGGCATCCGTCTCCCGCTACATCGACCGCCTCGCGGCGCGGTTGCGGCCGCACGCGCAGGATCTCGTCGACGCCTACGGCTTCGCACCGGAGCATGTGCGAGCGCCGATCGCGTCGGGTGCCGAGCGTCGCCGGCAGGACGAGGCCCGCGAGTACTACCGCGCGCTCGCCGCGTCGGGCGAGGCCCCGGTGTCGGAGAAGTCGCTCAAGAAGAAGTGAGCGGGGCCGTCCCCGCCGGGATGGTCACGGAACGCTAACGATGTCCGGATCGCCTCACCGAGTGGGGCGATCCGGACAGCTCTGCGGTCAGGCGGCCCAGCCGCACATGCCGCACTCGCCCGTCGCCGACACCTCGACGAAGCAGTTCGGGCACATCGCGCGCAGGCGGTCCGGGATGGTCGGCTTCGCGACGCGGCGCTCCGCGGCGGGACGCGCGGCCGCGCGCCCCGACCCGCGGACGGGGGCCAGCGACGGCGCTGACGGAGGCAGCTGGATCTCGGGCCGGTGCTCGGCGCAGTAGAAGCGCACGTAGCCGTCGTGGTTCTTCGGGTGCCGGTGCTTGTACGCCCAGAGCTCGCTGCGCTCGCGCGGCTCGGAGTCGGCGCCGCACGTGAAGCACCGCGTCGGCTCGCCCGGAACGACGTCGGCCACCAGCACGAGGGTGTCGAAGGGGATGGCGTCCCGCCAGTCCGACGAAGCGACGATCTTCATGGCGTTTCCTCCCTGCGTGGACCGCACAGGCCCGACATTCCAAGGTAAGCGACGGCGGGGGCTCCCGGCGACCGAACGTGTGACCTCGACATGAAGGTTCGAGGACGACTCGAGTGCCGTGCCCCGGGTCGCAAGGGCGTCGGCGGCCCCGCATAGTCTGGCTCGGTGAGCACCGATGTCCGCCTCGGATCCGATGGCCGCGCGCGCTGCGCGTGGGTCGGCGACGACCCCGAGTACGCCCGCTACCACGACGAGGAGTGGGGGGTGCCGCTGCACGGCGACCGTGCGCTCTTCGAGAAGCTCAGTCTCGAGGGCTTCCAGGCCGGACTGTCCTGGATCACGATCCTGCGCAAGCGCCCGCGGTTCCGCGAGGTGTTCGCCGGCTTCGAGCCCGAGGTCGTGGCGGCGTTCCGCGACGACGACATCGCGCGCTTGATGACGGATGCCGGCATCATCCGCAATCGCGCCAAGATCGAGGCGACGATCTCCAACGCGCGCCTGGTGCTCGAACTCGAGCCGGGCGAGCTGGATGCCCTCATGTGGTCTTTCGCACCGGCATCCCATCGCCGCCCGTCGTCGTTCGCGGAGGTGCCGGCGACGACCCCTGCATCGGACGCGCTCAGCAAGGCGCTGCGAAAGCGCGGCTTCCGCTTCGTCGGACCCACGACGATGTACGCGCTGATGCAATCCGCCGGCATGGTCGACGATCACGTCGACGGCTGCTGGCGCACCCACTGAGATCCCCTCGCCTGCCCCTGGCGCGTCGGTCGGACGCCGCGATCCTGCGCGGGAATGTACGTGCTGGCGCGGATCCGCGCCGCGGCGCGGCTCCGTAACGTCGCCAGGACAGAGCAACGATCGTCGCCCACCGCGGACGACGGAACGGAGGGACGTCATGCGCAAGGCACTCAGGGTCGCGTTCTCGGTCGTGACCATCCTGCTCGTCGCGGCCGTCGCGATGCAGCTGTACCTCGCCGGGGTGGGGGTCTTCAGCGACCCGGAGGATGAGCTCTTCGCCATCCACGGCTGGAACGGGCGCATCGTGCTCCCCGCGCTCATCCTGCTCACGGTGATCCTGGCCGCCGTGACGAAGGCCGGCAAGAGCACGATCTGGCTGTCGGTCCTGCTGGTCGGCCTCCTCATCATGCAGACGCTGATCTTCATCGTCACCGGCCTCATCTTCAACATCGGCCCCGACCACGCGAACCCGCCGCTCGGTGCGACGCTGCTGGTCAGCCTCCACCCGCTCAACGGGCTGCTGATCCTGTGGTTCTCGTTCGTGGTCGCCAAGAGGGCGTACAAGCGGGCGTTCCGGTCGGAGACCACGGATGCCGAGGCCGAGGCGACAGCCGCAGAACCGGGGACGGCCGCACCGCAGGTGCCCGAGCCGAGCCCCGGCGACGCGGTCGGTGCGCCGTCGCGATAGGCGAAGAACATGTCGGCCGCGGTCCTGCAACTGCTGTACGGCGCAGCGGCCGTCGGGGCGGCCGTCGTCTGGGGCACCCTCGCGACGGGGGGCGGAGGAGCCGGGCGGGAGCGGGCGGACAGCCCCTCCCGCCCCGTCACCTGGGCCCTCGTCGCCACCGGTGCAGCCCTGCTGATCGGACGCCTGCTCATCGCCGCCGCGCTGGCGACGGCATCCGCGTTCTTCGTCCAGGACCGGCTCTGGGGGCTCGCCCTGTCGATTCCGATGGAGGTCGCCGCCGTCGTCGCGTTCGTGCTGCGATGGCAGGTCGCCCGGGCGCTCGCCGGCGGCGCCGCGCTCGCGGCGGGTGCCGAACTGGTCTTCTCGATCGTGCTGGGGGCGCCGGTCGCGACCTGGGCGGCGATCGGGGTGGTCGTCGCCGTGATCGCCGGAGCCGTCTGCTGGGCGCTGGTCGGACTCCGCCGCGGCCGCCGCCCGGCGGCGGCCGCGCTCGCCGCGGGGGCTGCGGGTGTGCTCGCCCTCGCGCTCGTCGGCTGGACCGGCGCGACGGGTCACGGAGGGCTCGCCGACGGAGGCTTCCAGGCGCACGGCCACACCGGTGCCCCGCATCCCCAGCCCGTGCCCGGCGCCGCGCCGGTACCACCGGGCGCCTCAGCGCCAGAGGCGGCCGGGCCGGCGGCGCCCGACGAGCCCGCGGCGCCCGACCTGCCCGCGGCGCCTGAACTGCCGGCGGCGCCGGCGGGAGCGCCCACGGGCGCCGCGCAGGAGGTGCTGGTCACCGCGCTCACCGGCCGGGTGTCGGCATCCGCCCCCCGCCTCGAGGTGGCGCTCGTCGCGCAGCAGCAGGAGGTGACACTGCCCTCCGGCGGCCGGCTCGACGCGTGGACCTTCGGCGAGCTCGGCGGTCCGGCGGTGTCCGCCACGGTGGGGGACGTGCTCGAGGTGCGGCTGGACAACCGCGACATCGCCGACGGCGCGACGGTGCACTGGCACGGCTATCCGGTGCCTGCTGCGGCCGACGGGGTGGCGGGAGTGACCCAGGATGCCGTCGCCCCGGGCGGGTCGCACGTCACGACGTTCCCGCTCACCCGCCCGGGGACGTACTGGTACCACACCCATCAGCTCGGCTCGATCGGGGTGACCCGAGGGCTGTTCGGCACGCTCGTCGTGCAGCCGCCGGGTGGACAGGTCGACGACATCGACATCGTGCTGCCATTGCACACCTATGGAGACGCCGTCGTGTTCGGGTCCGACACCGAGGAGCAGCGCATCGACGCCCGGCCGGGCGACACTGTGCGGGTGCGTCTGGTCAACACCGACCAGCTGGCGCAGCGGTTCACGGTCTCGGGTGCGCCGTTCCACGTCGTGGCGATCGACGGCTCGGAGGTCGAGACGGGCGAGCTCTCGGACTCGGCGATCGAGGTGCCCGCGGGCGGTCGGGTCGACGTGGGGCTGACGATGGGTGCCGGCGCTGTCGCGGTGAGGGCTGAGGCATCCCGCGCCGCCGTTGTCGTGCTCGACGACAGCGCGGCCGGCGGCGACCCGGCCGGCGGCGACGCGGCCGGCGGTGATGCGCCCGGCGGCGATGCGGCCCGTGGCGACCTGCCCGAGGTCGAGCCGGTCCGCACGTTCGACCCGCTGACCGAGGTGACGGCGTCGACGCCGCCTGACACGGCAGCGGCGGAGGCGATCGCGCGTGCCGAGGCTGGGCCCACGCGCCCAGAGGCTCCGGGCGACCCGCCTGCGCCCCCGCAGCCGGAGGCTCCGCTCGACGCGCCAGCGGCGAGTGGAGGGGCAGCGGGGACGGCGTCTGGAGAGGGCGTGGGGACGGTCTTCGACGTCGAAGACGTGCACGTGCTGGACCGGCTGCCGCGGCTCGTGCACGGCGTGCCCCAGTACGCCTACACCGTGAACGGCGCCGTCTACCCGCACATCGCGCCGACGGTCGTCGCCGAGGGCGACGTGGTACGCGTGACGGTGGTGAACCGTGGCTTCGAGACCCACCCGATGCACCCGCACGGGCACACGGTGCGCGTGCTGTCGGTCGACGGGGTGGCGCCGGCGTCGCCGCTGTGGCTGGACACCTTCGATGTCGGCCCCGGCGAGGTGTGGGAGGTCGCCTTCGTCGCCGACAACCCCGGCATCTGGATGGACCACTGCCACAACCTCGACCACGCCGCCCTGGGCATGGTGATGCACATCGCCTACGAGGGGGTGCGGACGCCCCTCGCCGACGGCGGCCACGCCGGCAACGCGCCGGAGTGAGGCTTCGTCGACCCGGGGCGCTGCGGCGGCGAGGCCACGCGACCCGGTGCGCCGCAGCGGCGGAGGCGCTACTGTGGCGGCGAGGCCAGGGGGACTGGCATGCCGCAGCTTCTGGGACGCGACGCGGTGATCAAGCGGGTCGCCGCTGCGGTGGATCGCGCCCTCGGCGCGGGCGGCGGCACGATCGTCGCGAGCGGTCCGGCCGGTGTCGGCACGACCGCGGTGGTCGATGAGGCGCTGCGGCCGCTGCGGGCGAGGGTCGACGCGGCATCGGCGGCGCTGCCGGAGACGGTCCCCACGTCCTCTCCAGACGCCGTCTCCGCTGCCCCTCCACTCGCCGCTGGCGCGCCGCCCGGAGCCTCTGGGCGCATGGGCCCAGGCGGGTCGCCCGGAGCCTCTGGGCGCGTGGGCCCAGCCTCGATCTGGTGGATCGACGATGTGCAGCGGATGCCGCGGGCCGAGGTGGAACGCCTGCGCGAGGCAGCCGCGACGCGGGTCGTCGTGGTGTCGGGGCGGCGGCCCCTCGGCTCGGCGGCGGGTCTCGTGCGCGACGCCGTGCGCGGGGACCCCGCCGCTGTCGTCGACGTCGAGCCGCTGCCGCCGGAGGATGCGCTCGCCGCGGTTGGTGCGGGCGACATCGATGCGGCGCGCGCGTGCGGTGGGCGTCTGAGGCTGCTCGGCGTCTGGTCGGGCGCCATGTCGGCGCCCGATGCGGAGGGCGGCCGGCCTGCCCTGCCGGGCGGAGTGCCGGGGCCGGGCGGCACCGGGCGCCCGCCGGCGGGGGATCCGGTGCCGACGGCCGTGAGCGCGGTCGTGGAGGACCTGCTCGCCGACCTTCCGCCGGATGCTCGGGCCATGTGCGAGGTCATCGCGATCGGCGGCCCCGCTCCGCGGATCGCGGCGATCGAGCAGGTGCTGCAGATCGACGGGTTCGACGATGTGCTCGCGGGGCTCGTCGACGCCGGACTCATCGAGATCGACGGCGTGCGGGTGCGCTCAGCGGTGCCCGTCTGCACGGTCGTCGTCGCAGCGCACGCCGGGGCCGCCCGCGCTGCGGGCCTGCGCGCCGCGTACGCCGAGGGGCTCGCCGGCCTCCCCGGCGTCGATCCCCGCGAGACGGCCGAGCACGTGCGACTCGTCGCCGACCGGCTGCCCCGCGACTTCTCGATCGCGGTGCTGAGGGCGTCGGCCGAACGCCGGCTGGCGGCATCCGATCCCGATGGAGCCGTCGCCGACCTCGAGGTCGCCGCCGCCCTCGCAGAGTCGGCGGTCGACGGCGGCACGCCGGCTGACCGGGTACGCGCGTTCGAGACGCTGTTCGCCCATGCGGTGGCGCGGTATTTCGCAGGTCCGCTCGAGGAGGCGGAGGTGCTCCTGCGCCGCGCCGAGCGCCTCGCCGACGTCGCCACGCCTGCGCAGCGGGACGAGCTCCACCTGTATCGCATCTACCTCAGGGCGGATCGCGGCACGCCCGCCGCCACCCCGCTGACAGTGGGCGTCTACGACACCCCCGATCATCGTGCGGCGATGGCGGTGCGGCACCTGTTCCTGGCCGACCGTGGCGACGATCTCGTCGAGACCGATGCCGTGTGCGCGGTCCTCGTCGGATTCGACGGCGACGACGCGACGCCCACCGGGCGCGGAGCCGCGGCGCTCGGCCGCTCGGTGCGGGCATCGATCGCCGGAGACCTGGAGCTTGCTGAGAACCAGGCGGCTCAGGGGTTCGCAGTAGCAGGCGACGCCGCGCCGGAGCTGGCCGGCGCGCTGCTGCGCGAACTCATCCGGCTGTGCACGCTGCGGGGCGATCTCGAGGCCGCCCAGCGCTATGCCGCGACGCCGTTCGACGGACGCGTGCCGCGTGCGGTCGAGGCATCCGTCGTTGTTCAGCGCGCCGCCGTCGCCACGATGCGGGGCGATCTCATCGCCGCGACCGAGAACGCCGAGCGCGCCCTGACGATGACCCGCGCGGCGCCGGTGCCGCGCGGGCTGGTGCGGTGCGCGGCGTGGGTGGCGCTGCTGAGCGCGATGCGCGGCGACGTCGCGCGGGCGCGATCGCTCGTCGCCGAGGCCGGACGCATCTTCCCCCTCGAGGGCAATCTGCTGCTCGCGACCATCGTGCAGCTCGCCCGCGCGCAGCTGGCCCTGCGCGACGGCGGATCGATGCCGCCGTCGTTCGAGTTCCGCATGGAGCGGACCGAAGGGCCGTCGCGCCTGCTGCTGCCCATGCTGTCGGCGCGGCTGGCGCTCCAGCACGGCGACGACGCGGTCCTCGATCTCGCCCTCGCCGAGCTCGACAGGCTGGCGACGAGCCCGCCCGCCGCCGCCCTCGCGCAGCGCGTGCGGGCGCTGCGCCTCGTGCCCACCCGCGGTCGCCGAGACGCGATCGAGGCGCTCGACGACAGTGCGACCACCCTCGCCGGCCTCGGATTCGCCGGGCTCGCCGCCGAGACCCGGCTGGAATGGGCCGAGCTCGCCGCGGAGCGCGGTGAAGCCTCGGCACGGGACGCGGTGCTCGAACTGGTGCCGTATTTCGACACGCAGGGCCTCGACGACTGGGGCGATCGCGCGCGCCGGCTCGCGCGCACCATCGGCGTGCGGATCGGTGGCCGCCGGGGAGGCGCGGGGGAGCTCACCCGCCGCGAGTCCGAGGTCGTCGATCTGGTCGTGGCGGGTCTGTCGAACGCCGAGATCGCGCGGCGGCTCTTCCTCAGCGAACGCACCGTCGAGACCCACCTGCAGCATGTCTACCGCCGGCTGGGCGTCGAATCGCGGCTCGCGCTGGTGCAGCGGTGGGCGGCGGGCGCGGATGGCCAGGCCGCGTCGTGAAGGGGGGCTGCGTCGTGAAAAGTACGTACCGCAACGGATGCCGGCTGCCGGTACTCGAGCGGAGCATGGCGATATGAGAACCATCGAAGCGATCCCTCTCACGGCCGCACTCCCGCGCCACGGCGGCAAGGCGGAGGGCCTGGCCGCGCTGCTCGCCACCGGCTTGCCCGTGCCCCCCGGCGTCGTCTTCGACGCGGCACCCCGCGCGGCCGCTCCCTCGATCGCGAGCGCTGCGGTCGCCATCGCCCGGGTGCACGCGTGGGACACGGTCGCGGTGCGGTCGTCCGCTGAAGGAGAGGACGGTGCCGTCTCGTCGGGGGCGGGCGCGTACGAGACGGTGCTGAGCGTTCCCGCCGGCGACGTCGACGCCATGACCGCCGCCGTCGACACGGTGCTCGGCTCGATCGGCGAGTCCGGTGCGGTGATCGTGCAGCAGATGGTGATGGCGGATGCCGCGGGCGTCACGTTCACCGTCGACCCCCTGACCGGCGCGCCCGCGGTCGTCGTGAACGCGGTCGCGGGGCTGGGCGCCGCACTGGTGTCGGGCGCTACGACGCCCTGGGTGCAGCGGTTCGACCGTGACGACGAGGGCGCGGTGTCCACCGACACGCTCGACCTCGACGGCGCACCTCTCGACGCCACCCCGCTCCGCGAGGTGATCCGGCTGTCACTCCTCGCCGAGCAGGCCCGCGGCGGTCCCCAGGACGTCGAGTGGGCCGTCGAGGACGGCGCGGTGTGGCTCGTGCAGTCGCGCCCCGTGACGGCGCTCGCGGAGCAGATTCCGGTGGAGATCGTCGTGCCGCCCGGGTATTGGGTGCGTGACCCCACGCACGGCCGCCTTCCCCGTACGCGGATGACGTCGAGCGTCGTCGACGAAGGCGCGGCGGTGGGTCCGCTGAACCTGGAGTGGGGTCTGCTCGCGACGTTCGCGGGCGCGCGTATCGGCGGCTGGCACTACCTCACCATCGTCCCCGTCGGCGCTCCGCCGCCCGCACCGGGCAAGGCTCCGCCGACACTGCCGGGGTGGCTCGTCTCCACGCTCGTCCGCACATCGCGCGAGGGCAGGGCCCGGTTGCGGGTGGCGCGGCACGCGATGAGGTCGGATGCCGCCTCCCGCCTGCTGGCCGAGTGGGAGGATCACCTGCGCGACGACCTGCGGACCGGCATCCTGGCGTCACAAGATGTGGACCTCGGCGGTCTGGACGATGACGCTCTCGCTGCGGAGCTGCGTGCCCGGGCGGAGACCATGCGCCGCAGCATCCAACTGCACTTCCGCGTTGCGATGCCCTACGGGCTGGGGATCTTCCATCTCGTCGAGTTCTGCCGAGCCCGCCTCGGCTGGGCGCCGGAGCAGACGCTCGACATGCTGTCGGGGCTGGCCGCCGTCGCATCCGACCCCGGGCGCGCGCTCGCGGCGATCGCGGCGATGCCCCCGGACAGCCCGGATCGCGCCGACGCGTACGAGCGGTTCCTCCGCTACTACGGCTGCCGCGCGCTCGACATCGAGGTGGCCGAGCCCACCCTCGCCGAGTCCCCGCACCTGCTGAACGCGCTGCTGGCCGCTGCCGCGGAGGCGGGCTCGGTCGACGGTGACATCGCGCGGGCGGACGCGCGTCGCGAGGTCGCCGACCGCGCGCGCACGCAGCTGTCCGGCTCCCCAGGTGGGCGTTCGCGGCTCGCCGAGTTCGACCGGCTGCTCGCCGGCGCCGAGCGGGTCTACGGGCTGCGCGACGACAACGTGTTCCTCACGGCCGACGCGCCGCTCGCACTCGTGCGGTATGCCGCGCTCGAGGCCGGCCGCCGTCTCGCCGCGCGGGAGACCCTCGATGCCCCCGACGACGTCTTCCATCTCACGGCCGAAGAAGCCGCGGCGGCGCTCGGCTCGAAGCATCCTCTCGACGACGTGCGCGCGCAGGCGCGGCGTGCCCGCGGCGAACGCGCGTGGGCCATCGCGCACCCCGGACCGATCAGCTACGGCGAGGATCCGGGGCCGGCGCCGAGGTTCACGTGGCTCACGCGGGCGGAGCGCACTCCGACCGAGGCCGAGATGCTCATGGGCGAGCTCATCATGCCCGGCATCACCGCGCTCTCCGAGGGCGACGACGGCGTGCTGCGCGGCGTGCCCGCGTCGCCGGGGCACGTGACCGGGCCGGTGCGCGTCGTGCACGCCGAGGCCGACTTCCACCGCATCGAGCCGGGCGACATCGTCGTCTGCCCGGGCACGCGGCCGTCGTGGTCGGTGATCTTCCCGATGATCGGAGGCCTCGTGGCCGACGCCGGGGGAGCCCTGTCGCACCCCGCGATCATCGCGCGGGAGTACGGGGTCCCGGCGGTCGTCGCAGCCGTCGGCGCCACCGGCACCCTGCGCGACGGCGAGATCGTCACGATCGACGGCAGCGCGGGCACCGTGCACCGCCGGACGGAGCGCCGGGCGGGCGAAGACTAAGCCGTGGAGCACCGGGCCGTCGAGCACGGGGCTGGCGGAGAGCCGCGCCCGCGCGCACCGCGACCATGACTCCGAGGTGCCGGCAGTGCGAGGAACAATCGGCCGCGCGTATGCGTTCGCATAGACCGTGGACTACGGACACCCGCTCGAATTCGGCGCATTCATCACCCCGGCGGCCGCGACCCCGGAGGCCCCGGTGCTGCTGGCGCAGGTGGCCGAGGCATCCGGTCTCGATCTCGTCACCTTCCAGGACCACCCTTATCAGCCCGCGTTCCTCGACACGTGGACACTCATGTCGTTCGTCGCGGCGCGCACCGACTCCATCCGGATCGCACCGAACGTGCTCAACGTGCCGCTGCGCCCGCCCGCGGTCGTGGCGCGGGCCGCGGCCAGCATCGACCTGCTCTCGGGCGGCCGTTTCGACCTCGCGCTCGGCGCCGGAGGGTTCTGGGACGCGATCGAGGCCATGGGCGGCACGCGCCTGACGCCCGGCCAGGCGGTCACGGCGCTCGAAGAGGCGATCGACCTCATCCGCGAGCTGTGGCGCACCGACCAGCGCGGCGGCGTGTTCACCGACGGCCGGTACCACCGGGCGCACGGTGCGAAGCGGGGTCCGCGGCCCGCGCACGAGGTCCCGATCCACATCGGCGCGTACAAGCCGCGCATGCTCTCGCTCACCGGCCGCAAGGGCGACGGCTGGCTGCCGTCGCTCGGCTACATGCAGCCGGGCGACCTCGCCAAGGGCAACGCGGCGATCGACGAGGCGGCGCAGTCCGTCGGCCGCGACCCGCGCGAGATCCGCCGCCTGCTCAACGTCGGGCAGCTCGCCGCAGACCCGGGCGAGTTCGCCGAGCGCCTCGCGCAGCTCGCGCTCGAGGACGGCATCGGCACGTTCATCCTCGCCGGCGACGACCCGAACCTCCTGCAGCGCTTCGGCGAAGAGGTCGCGCCCGCGGTCCGCGATCTCGTCGCGGCCGAACGGGGCACCCGCGGCGTCTCCTCCGCACCGGCCCGCTCGTCCGCGGCGCTCGCCGCGCGCCGCGACGGCATCGCCTACGACGACGTGCCGGTCGGCCTGCGTGCGATCGAGCCCGGCGACTTCGAGTACGGCGACGTGCGCGCGACCTACATGCGCGGCGGCGCGCCGGGGATCGTGCTGCAGCCCGCGTCGGCCGAGCAGGTCGCAGAGGCCATCGGCTTCGCGCGGCGGCATCCCGAGCTCCCGCTCTCGGTCCGCAGCGGTGGCCACGGCATCAGCGGCCGCAGCACCAACGACGGCGGCATCGTGATCGACCTCCGCAGCCTCGACGAGATCGAGGTGCTCGACGCCGATCGCCGGCTCGTGCGGATCGGCCCCGGCGCCCGCTGGGCGCAGGTCGCCGCCGTGCTCGGCGAGCACGGCTGGGCGCTCACCTCCGGCGACTACGGCGGCGTGGGCGTCGGCGGGCTCGCCACGGCGGGCGGCATCGGCCTGCTGGCGCGGGAGCACGGCCTCACCATCGACCACCTGCGCGCGGCCGAGGTGGTGCTCGCCGACGGCTCGATCGTCCGGACGGATGCCTCGACCCACCCCGACCTGTTCTGGGCAGTCCGCGGGGCCGGCGCCAACGTGGGCGTCGTCACGGCGTTCGAGTTCGAGGTCGACGAGGTGGGCCAGGTGGGCTACGCGCAGCTCGCGTTCCAGGTCGACGACGTGGCGGCATTCCTCGAGGGCTACGGCCGCATCGTCGAGGCGTCGCCCCGCGACCTCACCCTCTTCCTGCTGACCGGCGGCCCCCGGCCCGGCCAGCCGCAACCTGGCCGCCGGCAGCCGCTGGAGTGGGTCGTGCAGCTGTATGGCGTCGTCGATTCCGACGACCCCGACACGATCATCGCCCGCCTGCAGCCGTTCGCCGAGCTCGCGCCGCTCGTGCAGCAGTCGGTGCAGCTGACGACGTACGCGCAGATCATGGCGAATGCCGATCTCGGTCCGCAGCACGGCGCCGGCGAGCCGCACTCCCGCTCGGGTCTCATCGAGCACGTCACGCCGGCCTTCGCCGCGGCGGCGGCACGGATGCTGGAATCCGGCGCCGTGCCCTTCTTCCAGCTGCGCGCGGTCGGCGGGGCGGTGGCCGACGTCGCCGAAGACGCGACGGCGTACGCCAACCGGTCGGCGAACTTCTCCGTGGCGGCCCTCGGCTCCCACCCGGACCGCCTCGACGCCCAGTGGCGGACGCTGGCGGCGCACGTCCGGGGGTCGTATCTCAGCTTCGATTCGTCGGAGCGGCCGGAGCGGATCGCCGAGGCCTTCCCGCCCGCGACGCTCGCCCGGCTGCAGGCGATCAAGGCGGCGTACGACCCGAGCAGCGTCTTCCGCGACAACTTCGCGGTCGAGCCCGCCGCGCCGACCGCGCCCGCCGAGGCAGACGCCGCCTGACCCGTCGCGCGGGCGATGACGGCTTTGCGCGTCCCACTTTCCGCCCGTCGTGTCCCAGTTCGGACCGCAAGACAGGCCGCACACGCGCGAAAGTGGGACATGCTCGGCCCGAGCCCGCCGCGAGCGCGGCCTGACGACGACGCCGGACCCGTCGCGCGGGCGATGACGGCTTTGCGCGTCCCACTTTCCGCCCGTCGTGTCCCAGTTCAGACCGCAAGACAGGCCGCACACGCGCGAAAGTGGGACATCCTCGGCCCGAGCCCGCCGCGAGCGCGGCCTGACGACGACGCCGGGCCCGTCGCGCCGGCCACGACGGCGTTGCGCGTCCCACCTTCCGCCCGTCGTGTCCCACTTAAGTGCGCAAGACAGGCCGCATACGCGCGAAAGTGGGACATGCTCCGGCGGGCCTAGGCGTGTCGGAGCCGGGAATGCCGGCGCCGGGGCCGGCCGGGGTCGCAACCGGGACCGAGCAGGATTCAGGAAGCGCGGTGTCCGCATCGCCGGGCAGACTGTGGGCATGGCAGAGAACCCCCCTTCGCACGTCGCCGATTCGCACGAGGTCATCCGCGTCGTCGGCGCGCGTCAGAACAACCTGAAGAACGTGTCGGTCGAGATCCCGAAGCGCCGGCTCACGGTCTTCACGGGGGTAAGCGGCTCGGGCAAGTCGTCGCTGGTGTTCGGCACCATCGCGAACGAGTCGCAGCGGCTCATCAATGAGACGTACCCGACGTTCGTGCAGCAGTTCATGGGGCAACTGAGTCGTCCCGACGTCGATGCACTCGAGAACGTCAGCCCTGCGATCATCGTCGACCAGGAGCGCATGGGCTCCAACGCGCGGTCGACCGTCGGCACCGCGACCGATGCCCACGCGATGCTGCGCCTGCTCTTCAGCCGCATCGGGCAGCCGCACGTCGGTTCGCCGCAGGCTTTCTCGTTCAACATCCCGTCGGTGTCGGGCGCGGGGGCGGTGACGATGGAGAAGGGCGGCAAGAAGGTCAAGGAGCGCCGCTCGTTCGAGATCACCGGCGGCATGTGCCCGCGCTGCGAGGGCCTCGGCGAGGTGAGCGACGTCGACCTCGACGAGCTGTACGACAAGACCAAGTCGCTCGCCGAGGGTGCGATGACGGTGCCGGGCTACAACGTCGACGGCTGGATGGTGAAGGGGTTCACCGAGTCCGGATTCGTCGACCCGAACAAGGCGATCCAGGACTACACCGACCAGGAGCGCGAGGACTTCCTCTACAAGGAGCCGACGAAGGTCAAGATCAACGGCATCAACATGACCTACGAGGGTCTCGTGCCGAAGATCACGAAGTCGTTCCTCCAGAAGGACCGCGACTCGCTGCAGCCGCATGTCCGCGCGTTCGTCGACCGGGCGGTGAAGTTCATGCCGTGCCCCGACTGCGGCGGCTCGCGGCTGAACGAGGGCGCCCGGTCGTCCAAGATCAAGGGGATCAGCATCGCGGATGCCGCGGCCATGCAGATCACGGATCTCGCAGCCTGGCTCCACACGGTGGACGACCCGTCCGTCGCGCCGCTGATGAGCGGGCTCCGGCAGGCGATCGCGTCGTTCATCGACATCGGTCTCGGCTACCTGTCGCTGGACCGTTCGTCGGGCACGCTCTCGGGCGGCGAGGCGCAGCGCACCAAGATGATCCGCCACCTCGGCTCGCCGCTCACCGACATCAGCTATGTCTTCGACGAGCCGACGGCCGGGCTGCATCCGCACGACATCGAGCGCATGAACCGGCTGCTGAAGCTGCTGCGCGACAAGGGCAACACCGTGCTCGTGGTCGAGCACAAGCCCGAGGTGATCGAGATCGCCGACCACGTCGTCGACCTCGGGCCGGGTGCCGGTCGCGCGGGCGGCGAGGTGCAGTACGAGGGGGATGTCGCGGGCCTGCGCGCGTCGGGCACCATCACGGGCCGCCACCTCGACGACCGCGCGCGGCTGAAGCCGTCGACCCGCGCTCCGAAGGGCGCGCTCGAGATCCGCGGCGCCACCCAGCACAACCTGAAGAACGTCGACGTGGATGTGCCCCTCGGCATCCTGACCGTCGTCACCGGCGTGGCGGGATCCGGCAAGTCCTCGCTCATCCACGGCAACGTCCCGGCCTTCGACGACGTCGTGGAGGTCGACCAGTCGCCGATCAAGGGCAACCGGCGCTCGAGTCCCGCCACGTACACCGGCATCCTCGACACCGTCCGATCGGCCTTCGCGAAGGCCAACGGCGTGAAACCGGCGCTGTTCAGCGCCAACTCCGAGGGTGCGTGCCCGGCGTGCCGCGGCCTCGGCGTGATCATCACGAACCTCGGCTTCACGCAGACCGTCGAGACGCTGTGCGAGCTGTGCGAGGGGTCGGGCTTCAGCGACGAGGTGCTCGAGTACACGCTGGAGGGCAAGAACATCGCGGAGGTGCTCGCGATGTCGGCGTCCGAGGCGGCGGCGTTCTTCGCCAAGGGGCCCGCCCACACGATCCTGGTGCGCATGATCGACGTGGGCCTCGGGTATCTCACGCTCGGTCAGGCGCTGAACACCCTGTCGGGAGGTGAGCGCCAGCGCCTCAAGCTGGCGATCTCGATGTCGAAGAAGGGCGCGATCTACGTGCTCGACGAGCCGACCACCGGCCTGCACCTCGCCGACGTCGAGAACATGCTCGGGATGCTGGACCGCCTCGTGGAGGCGGGCAACAGCGTGATCGTGATCGAGCACCACCAGGCCGTCATGGCCCACGCCGACTGGATCATCGACATCGGTCCGGGTGCGGGCCACGACGGCGGCGCGATCGTGTTCGAGGGGACTCCGGCGGACCTCGTCGCGAGCGCCGACACGCTCACCGCCCAGCACCTGCGCGAGTACGTCGGCGCGTCGGCGGTCGCCGCGACCGGCGCGTGATCGCGCGCGGCCGGGTACGCCCGGCCGCGCCTGAAGCGCTCGCTCGTGCGGACTCGCCCGTGGATGGGTGTTTGTCCCCATCGCTGCGCTCTGATCAGGCCGATTACGATTCGGATGTTGGCACTCCCCGTCCAATAGCACTCCCTGCGGCGGGTTAGGCTGAACCGTCCCCCAATGTCTTTTGTGAGCGCCCGACGCCCCACGTCAGGTCCCGACGCCACGTACAGACGCACGACACCCCGGAGGTGGCCGAGGTTCGATGAGGTCTTTCACCTGGCTTCGCGCGCGCCCTCGCACCCTCGCATCGGCCGGCGCCGTCACGGCTGCCGCCGTCACCATCACGACGCTCGCGTTCGTCTATCAGGGCGTGCCCACCACCGAGGTCGACCTGCACGACGGCGGTGTCTGGGTCACCAAGCAGTCGAGCCTCCTCGTCGGCCACTTCAACCACGAGTCGCAGGTGCTCGACGGGGGCCTGCGCACCACCAGCGACGATTACGACATCCTCCAGTCGGGGTCGACGGTGCTCATGGTCGACGATGCCGGCTCCACGGTGGGCGTCATCGACCCGGGAATGGTCGCGATGTCGGGCGCCGCGGCCCTGCCGGGCGACGCCGATGTGGCCCTCGGCGGCGAGACCGTCGCCATCCTCGATCGCGCGTCGGGCGACCTGTGGGTCGTCCAGAGCCAGAGCGTGGGGACGTTTCAGATCGAGGGCGCCGACCCGGTCGTGAATGTCGGAAAGGGCGCGGATGTCGCGGTCGGCGTCGACGGCGTCGTCTACGCGGTCTCGTCTGAGAGCGCCGAGCTGGTCACGGTCCGCACCGGCGCCGACGGTACCCCCGAGGACCCGGCCCGCAGCGGCCTGCCCGACGTGGATGACAAGGCGGAGCTGTCGATCACGGCGGTCGGCGACAAGCCGGTCGTGCTCGACGCCGCCACCGGCACCGTCATCGTCGACGGCCGCGCGACGGTTGTCGACGGCGGTCGCAACGCCGCACTGCAGCAGCCCTCCGCCGCGTCCGACGCGGTCTCGCTCTCGACGGAGTCGGCGTTCGTGCGCCTGCCGTTCGACAGCTCCGAGCCGACGACGGTGAAGGCCGGGTCCGAGGGCGCACCCGCCGAGCCCGTCTGGCTCGACGGCTGCGGCTACGCCGCGTGGACCGGCTCGGGCCGGTTCGTGCGGGACTGCGCGGGCGAGCGCGACGACCTCGCCGTCGACATCGACGGCATCGAGCCGACGTCGCTGCTGAAGTTCCGCGTGAACCGTGACGTCGTGGTGCTCAACGACATCATCGGCGGGGCCACCTGGATGGCTGCAGAAGATCTGCAGCGGGTCGACAACTGGGACGAGATCACTCCTCCCGAGGGCGAGACCGAGGACGACGAGCAGACCACGGAGGAGACGACCGAGACGGTCCTGCCCGAGCGCTCCGAGATCAACACCCCGCCCGACGCCAACGACGACGACCTCGGCGTCCGCCCGGGCCGCACCACCATCCTTCCCCTGCTCGACAACGACAGCGATCCCGACGGCGACGTGCTGACGACGCGGGTGCTCGACGGTGGTCCGTCGGTCGGCGACGTGCAGTCGATCGAGAACGGCCGTGCGCTGCAGATCGCGGTGCCCGAGGACGCGCAGGGCACGACGTCGTTCACCTATGAGGTCGCCGATGGCCGCGGTGGCACCGACACCGCGAAGGTGTCGCTCTCGGTGCGCGGCTGGGATGTGAACGCGCCGCCGACGCAGACGCGCGTCACGACGGTGGCCGTCGAGGCCGGCGGCACGATCACGTACAACGTCCTGCCCGACTGGATCGACCCCGACGGCGACGACGTGTTCCTCAGCTCCGTCGTGCCGGCCGAGGGCGACGAGGCCGACTTCACGTCGGACGGGCGCATCACCTATCGGGCGGTCGGCGGCACCCAGGGTCGCAAGGACGTCGAGATCACGGTCTCGGACGGCTCGGACGTGACCGTCGGCGCCGTGCGGTTCGACGTGCGACCCGTCGGCTCGATCGACCCGGTCACGAACGCGGATTACATCGCCGTGCGCACCGGTCAGACGGCGACCGTCTCGCCGCTAGCCAACGACGTCGGTGCGGGCCGCGAGCCGCTGCGCCTGGCACGCGTCGACCCGGTGTCCGGGGCCGACATCGTCCCCGACTACTCCAGCAAGACCTTCTCGTTCCGCTCCGCGACGCCCGGCACCTACTACGTCCAGTACATGGTGGCCGCAGGTGCCGCCGGCATCCCCGGCATCGTGCGCGTCGACGTGATCCCCGAGGGCGAGACCGATCTGCCGCCGGTCGCCGTGCGCGACGTCGCGCTTCTGCCGAGCGGCGGCGAAGTGCTCGTCAACGTGCTGACGAACGACTCCGACCCCTCCGGCGGCATCCTCGTCGTGCAGTCAGTGACCGTCGAGCCGAACTCCGGGATCGCGGTCGCCGTGCTCAACCACGAGACGCTGCGCATCAGCGACCAGGGCGCGCTCTCGGAGCAGGTGCGCATCTCGTACCGCATCTCCAACGGCTCGCAGTCGGCCGAGGGCGATGTCATCGTCATCCCCATTCCGGCGCCCGCGCAGTTGCGGCCGCCGGTCGCGAACGACGACCAGGTGGTCGTGCGCGCCGGCGACGTCGTGACGATCCCCGTGCTCGACAACGACTACCACCCCAACGGCGACACGATCCACGTCGCCCCGGACCTCGTGCCGCCGCTCACCGATCCCGAGGATGGCGAGGTCTTCGTCTCGCAGGACACCGTCCGCTTCCGGGCCTCCGACGAGCCCGGCACCGTCTACGCGACCTATGAGGCCGTCGACAGCACCGGACAGAAGGATGCCGGCTACATCACCATCCAGGTGATCCCGGTGAACGCCGAGACCAATGCGGCTCCGCGACCGCGCGACCTCACCGCGCGGGTGCTCGCCGGCAGCCGTGTGAACATCGCGGTGCCGCTGGACGGCATCGACGACGACGGCGACTCCGTGGAGCTCGTCGGAATCGCGTCGTCGCCCGGCAAGGGCCGCGTCGTCGAGACGGGTTCGGACTCCCTCGTCTACGAGGCCTTCGACGACACCGCCGGCGTGGACACGTTCACGTATCGCGTGCGCGACCGCCTCGGTGCTGAGGCGACCGCGACGATCCGGATCGGCATCGCGCCGCCCGAGGGCGTGAACCAGGCGCCCTATGCGGTCAAGGACTCCGTCATCATGCGACCCGACCGCTCGGTCGCCGTGCCGGTGCTCGCGAACGACTCCGACCCCGACGGCGACGAGTACGGCATCGTCAAGAACGGGCTGATCCTGCCCGACGTCGCCGGCCTCACGGCGAAGGTCCAGGGCAACCGCGTCGTCGTGACGTCGCCCTCCGAGCCCGTCGAGACGTCGCTGCGCTACACCATCCGTGACGCCCGCGGCGCCGAGGCGAAGGCCGTGCTGCAGATCACCGTCGCCGACGACGTGCCGCTGCAGAAGCCGATCGCGCGTGACGACTACGTCCGCGCCGCCGATGTCGAAGAGGGCGTCGTCGACCTCGAGGTGCTCGCCAACGACGAGGATCCCGACGGCACGGTCGAAGACCTCGAGCTCACCGTGGCCGACCCGACGTCGCGCGTGCTCGCGGACGGCACGGTGCGGATCACGCTCGACGACACCGACCGCCTCCTGACCTACACGCTCACCGACCGCGACGGGAACGAGGCATCCGCCTTCATCCACGTTCCGGCGCTGTCGTCGCTGCCGCCGACCCTGCTGTCGACCGAGCCGGTCGAGGTGAAGAGCGGCGAGACCGTCGAGCTGCCGCTCGCCGATCACGTCCGCGCGGCGGGCGGCGGCAAGGTCGTCATCACCGAGGCCGCCAAGGTCACGGCCGCGCACAACGACGGCTCGTCGCTCATCAAGGACCAGACGACGCTGGTGTACACGTCGGCCGCCGGGTACTTCGGCCCCGATGCCATCACCTTCGAGGTCACCGACGGCACCGGCCCCGACGATCCCGAAGGCCGCAAAGCCACGCTGACCCTGCCGATCACGGTGCTGCCGCCCGAGAACCAGCAGCCGACCTTCGTCAACGGGCAGATGGATGTCGCGCCCGGCGAGGATGCCACGGCACTCGACCTCGGCGGGCTCACCACCGATCCCGATCCTGAGGACGCCGACGGCATCGAGTACACGATCGTCGGCGGATCGCCCGACGGCATGACGGCGTCGATCGAGGGCGACGAGCTGCGCGTGCGGGCGGCGACGGAGACGGAAAAGGGCACCGCCGCGACGATCCGCCTGCGCATCCACGACGGCACGACCGAGCCCATCGAGGGGGCCGTCACCGTCCGCGTGATCGCCTCCACGCGCGACCTCCCCATGGCCAACGACGACATCGTCCCCGAGGCGCACCAGGGCAAGACCGTCGCGGTGCCGGTGCTCGGCAACGACGTGAACCCTTTCCCCGACAAGGCGCTGAAGGTCACCACGGCGATCCTCGAGACGGGGCAGGGCGACGTGGAGGTCGCGGGTGACGAGGTCAGGGTCACCCCCGACGCCAAGTTCTTCGGCACGATGGTCGTGCGCTATCGCGTGCAGGATGCCACGGGCGACCCCGACCGCGAGGTCGATGGCCGCATCCGCCTCACGGTGCAGGGCAAGCCCGACGAACCCGGCACACCGACCGTCTCGAGCG
>NZ_MWLQ01000021.1 GCF_010634855.1 Microbacterium sp. B35-30
GGTCGACGACGGGGCCGGGCAACGTCCGGAGTCCGGGCGACGACCGTCCCGCAGTCGTGGTGCCGCCGCGCGGTTGGGGCAGCGTGACGATCGGCAGCTGAGAGGGCGAGCGGATGCCGCGCCCCGCCGTGGGGCGTGGCACCCTGTGATCCACACGGGGATCGCGGCGGGAGAACCCTCCGCAGACGCCCGTGTGGAGGAGCAGTGGCGGACTGCGCTCTGCCGTTCGTTCAGGGACGCTGGCAAGGTGGCAGCGGGGTAGGTGTCGGTGGTCGGGGGCGGCGCTGGGGCACGCCCAGTCGCTTCGTTGCGGTGGTGAAGCCGGCGGGCGGCTCGGGAATATCGACGGCTCGATGCTTGCAGAAATCGAACATATATTCTAAACTCAACACATGAGTCATCCCACCTCGCATCCCGATCCCGAGTGGGCGGGGTGCGCCGACGGCGGCGAAGACGAGTTCGTCCCGCCCGTGCCGGACGCCGTCGACTTGGTGCTCGAATCCGCCACGATGCTCGCCGTGTTCGCCGCTGAGCGACTGCGCAGAATCGAGGCGATGCGGCGTGAGGAGCTCGCGCCGATCCTCGGCAGAGGGTCGGGCGCGGTTGAGATGGCAGAGCGGTCGATCCGGCTGGAGCTCTCCGCAGGGATGCGTGTCACCGAGTACGCGGCCGGGCGCCTGCTTCTCCAGGCCGACGCTCTGGTCAACCGCTATCCGCGTGCTCTTGACGCCCTGTCGGGGGCGCGCATCACCGAGAAGCACGCCGAGATCTTCGTGGACCTCGTCGACCAGGTCACGCCCGAGCTGCGAGCCGACATCGTCGACCGAGCTATTGCGCTCGCCGAGGCGGAGCCGGTCGGAACCTTCCGGCGTGGCCTCCGCGACCTCATTGCGCGGGTCGAGAGCACGACGCTCGAGGAGCGTCACGCAGCGGCAGTCGGCGGTCGGCGTGTCGTGGTCGAGTCCGGTGCCGACGCCATGGGTCTCCTGCTGCTGCATGGTCCGCAGGTCGAGCTGCACGCCATCTTCGGTCGCGCGACGGCGATGGCCAAGGTGATCAAGGCCACGCCGGGCGAGACGCGGACGCTCGATCAGATCCGCGCCGACATCGTCGCCGACCTTCTCATCGACGGCACGACTGAGCACCTTCCGGCCGCCGCGTCGGGCATCAGGGCGTCGGTCGTCGTGACCGTCCCCGTGCTGTCGCTCCTCGACGACGACGCTGCCGTGGCCGGTGACCCGCCCGTGGTCGAAGGGATCGGGCCGATCCCGCTGTCGCGCGCGAGGGAGCTCTCCGGCGGCGATGGGAAGTGGATGCGGGTGCTCACGCATCCCGAGACGGCAATGGTGCTCTCTGTCGGTCGGGACCGGTACTCCCCGCCGGCCGCGCTGCAGAAGCTGGTGAAATGGCGAGCGGATCGTTGCATGGGTCCGGGCTGCGGAATGCCGGCCTCCCGGTGCGAGGTCGATCATCAGATCAGATGGGCTGACCAGGGTGAGACGGCACTCGAGAACAACGCCCCGCTGTGCAAAGGTCACCACCTCGTGAAAGACAACACCGACTGGGTCGTCACGCAGCTCCCAGGATCCGGTGGTGCTCTCGAGTGGATCTCGCCCACCGGCCGGCGCTATGTGGTGCAACCGGAACGCAAAGTCCCGGTCTTCCACAGCGCCGGTGCCAGCGCGGACGACGCGAGCAGCGCACCGTTCTGATGGGACGGGACTCGCGGGGCGCGTCAGGGTAGATGGGGCGCCCGTGCTGTTCCGGCTCCGACGCGTGGGTCACCTCGGCTCGGACGCGTGGGTCAGCTCCGCTTGGACGCGTGGGTCACCTCGGCTCGGACGCGTGGGTCAGCTCCGCTCGGACGCGTGGGTCACCTCGGCTCGGACGCGTGCGCCACGCGGGCTTCGTTGGCGACGTGCGCCACGCCGGGCTTCGCTGGCGACCTGTTCCTCGTCTTGGTGTTCTGGTTGACTCTCACACTGTGTCAGGGCCGAATGTGGACTCCACCATGTACACCATCGGAGACTTCGCGGCGATCGGGCGGGTGAGTGTGCGGATGCTGCGTCACTACGACGCGATCGGCATCCTGCCTCCGGCGCACGTCGACGATCGCACCGGGTACCGCCACTACGCAGACGCGCAGCTGGCCGACCTGCTGCGCCTCGTCGAACTGCGCGAGCTCGGCTGCGGTCTTGATGTGATCGGCAGTGTCCTGTCTGCCCGCGATCGGTCCGCGGCGATGCGCGAGGCGCTGTTGCAGCGACGCCCGCAGCTCGAGGCCTCGATCGCCGCGGATCAGGATCGGCTCGCGCGCATCGCCGAACGTCTCCGCGCCTTGGAAGGAAACGCCATGTCCGCTGTCGAATATCGTCCGATCGACCCCGTCACCGTCTACGCCGTCGAAGGGCGCGCACCGGGGATGGGGCCGGAGAACGTCTCACCCGTGATCGGCCCCCTGCTGGAACGCCTCGATGGGGCACTCGGTGCCGCGGGCCGTGCGCTGCATGAGCCCGGTGTGTTCTGGTACGAGACCGTGCCCGACTCCGAGGAGCTCGCGGTGCACGTGAGCTACACGGCAGACCCCGAGCCCGTCGAGGGCGACGGGTACGACGTGGTCGCATTGCCTCGCATCCTTACGGCCGGCGTTCTCACACACCGCGGAGACATGCCGAGCATCGGCAGGTCGTGGATGACGCTGATGAGCCAGGTCGTCGACGACGGCTATCGCATCGTCGGCCCCACGCGCGAGGTCTACGTGGAGGCGGGGCCCGAGCTTGATCAGTCGGAGTGGGTCACCGAGCTCATCGTTCCCGTCGAGAGGGCCTGAGGCCCCACCGGACGAGGCAACCGGTCCCAGGACCGGTGAGTGCGCCCAGCGCGTACGCAGGATCGTGGCGAGATCGACGACTCCCAGATCAACGCGCCCACGACGGCGGAGATGACCCAGGTCATGGCGATCAGCATCAGCCCGATGCTCAGGCCGATGCCGCTCCATATGGGTAAGCGCATAAGTCAGCGGAGCAACCTCATGGTTCACAGTCGCATCGAACGCGTCCCCGGTGAGCTCGTGGAGCGGGAACGCGGCAAGGAAAGTCATCGGCTCTGACCGTCGCATCGCGTCAGCCCGCGAGCCCGTGGAGCAGAAAGGCGCTGAGGAAACTCATCGGCTCTCACTGTCGCATCGCGTCAGCCGGCGAGCTCGTGGAGCGGGAACGCGGCAAGGAAAGTCATCGGCTCTCACTGTCGCATCGCGTCAGCCGGCGAGCTCGTGGAGCGGGAACGCGGCAAGGAAAGTCATCGGCTCTGACTGTCGCATCGCGTCAGCCCGCGAGCCCGTGGAGCAGAAAGGCGCTGAGGAAACTCATCGGCTCTCACTGTCGCTTTCGCGTCAGCCGGCGAACTCGTGGGCAGGGAACGCGGCAAGGAAGCTCATCGGCTCTCACTGTCGGATCACGTCAGCCGGCGAGCTCGTGGAGCAGGAAGGCGCCGAGGAAGCCGATCGTCGCCCACAGCCCCGTGAGCGCGTGCTGCTCGTCGAAGGCCTCGGGGATCATCGTGTTGCACACCATCGCGAGCAGACCCCCGGCCGCGATGGTCGTGATGAGCGCGATGAGGTTCGGCGACGCCGCCTGGAAGGCCAGGAAGCCGAGCACCGCCGCGACCACCGTCACCAGGGCGATACCGCACCACAGCAGTGCGACGAAGCGCCCGGTGGATCCGCCGCGCTTGAGCGCCGCCGTCGAACCGAGCCCCTCCGGGATGTTGCTGATCGCGATCGCCGCGACGATCGGGATGCTGATCCCGCCCTGCAGCACCGACAGACCCATCACGATGGATTCCGGGATGCCGTCGATCAGCGCCCCGACGGCGATCACGACGCCCGCGCTGCTCGCAGCCCCCGCGACGGCGCGACGCGCGGCGATGTTGGCGGGCGGGTCGGCGGCACCGGCAGTGCGATCCGTCTGATCGGTCGGAACCGGCTTGGGCTTACGCGGCCGAGAGATGAGCTGGTCGGCGACGATGTACAGGATCGCGCCGCCCAGGAATCCTGCCGTCGTCGGGATGAGACCTCCCACATCGGCGGCCTCCTCGACGAGCTCGAACGCGAGCGTCGAGATGAGCACCCCGGCGCCGAGCGCCATGATGCCCGCGACGATCCGCTGCGGGATGTCGACGAACCATGCCACCCCTGCGCCCACGAGCAGCGTTCCGCCGCCGATGAGCCCGCTGAGCGCGGCGAGCCAGACGCCATCCATGGCGCAAACCTAGTGGTCGCGGTCGTCGAGCGCGGGAGGTGCGACGAGACGCGCGCCGGCGTGGCGGGGGCGTTCGAGGGGTTTCGTCTCACTCGTCCACGCTCGCGCGCTCAACGGCCCGCGAACGGAAGGGGAGCTGGCGAACCACTGGCGCGGGACCCCCGGCGGAACGCGTCCGCCGGGGGCATGTGATCGCGCGTGGGCTCAGACGGTGGCGGCCTCGCGGGCGCGCAGGTCCTTGCGGAGGATCTTGCCCGCGGTCGACTTGGGGATCGCGTCGATGAACTCGACGCGACGCACCTTCTTGTGCGGCGCCACGTGCTCCGTGACGAACGCCATCACCTCGTCCTCGGTGAGGCCGGAGTCGGGTGCCGGCACGATGAAGGCCTTGGGGATCTCCTGCTTGTCGTCGTCGAGCACGCCGATGACCGCGGCATCCATCACCTTCGGGTGACCCAGGAGCAGCGCCTCGAGCTCGGCGGGAGCGATCTGGTAGCCCTTGTACTTGATCAGCTCCTTCACGCGGTCGACGATCGAGAAGTATCCGCCCTCGTGGTACACGGCGATGTCGCCGGTGTGGAGGAACCCGTCGGCGTCGAGCGTCTCGGCCGTCGCCTGGGGCTGGTTCAGGTAGCCGAGCATGACGTTCGGCCCCTTCACCCACAGCTCGCCCGGCTTCGTCACGCCGTCCGTACCGACCTCGGTGATCTCTTCACCGGTCGCGGTGTCGATGAGCTTGTTGAGGGTGTTGGGCAGCATGATGCCGACCGAGCTCACCGGGATGTCGTGGCGATCGTTGGGCATCGCGTGCGAGACGGGGCTCAGCTCGCTCATGCCGTACCCCTGCATCATTCGGGCGTTGATGCGACGACCGGCGGTCTCGGCGGTCTCGCCGTCGAGCGGAGCGGCGCCCGAGAAGACCGTGTGCACGCTCGAGATGTCGAACTGGTCGACGACCGGGTGCTTGGCCAGCGCGACCGCGATCGGCGGGGCGATGTAGAGGTAGGTGCACTGGAACTTCTGGATGTTGGTGAGGAACTCGACGAGGTCGAACTTCGGCATCGTCACAAGACTCGCCCGTTGCCGCAGCGCCAGGTTGAGCAGCACCGTCATGCCGTAGATGTGGAAGAACGGCAGCACCGCCAGCACGCGGTCGCTCGAGCTGAGATCGAGCGCCACACGACACTGCGCCACGTTCGCGACGAGGTTGCGGTGGGAGAGCATCACACCCTTCGGCACGCCGGTGGTGCCCGACGAATAGGGCAGCACGGCGACGTGCGTCGCGGGATCGAACGACACCTGCGGCGCCGGCGCGCCCTCGGTGAGCAGCTCACGCAGGTTCGGATGCCCGGCGGCACCGTCGAGCACGATGACGCGGTCGTGGGGGATGCCGACGGCCTCGGCGGCGGTCGCGGCCTGGGGGAGCAGCGGACTGACCGTGATGAGCCAAGTTGCCCGGGCATCCCGCAGCTGCTTCTCGATCTCGCCCGCGGTGTACAGCGAGTTCACCGTCGTGACCGTCGCACCGGCACGGAGGATGCCGTGGAACACCGTCGCGAACGCCGGGACGTTCGGGCACAGCATCCCCAGCACCGTGCCGACACCCACGCCGCGCGCGGCCAGCGCACCCGCGAACAGATCGACCTGCGCGCGCAGCGCACCGTACGTGGTCTCGGCGCCTGTGGCCGGATCGATGAGCGCGACGCGTCCCAGATCCTCGTCCGTCAGGCTCGAGAACAGGTAGTCGTAGATGCTGAGCTCGGGGATCTCGACATCGGGGCGGGGGCTGGTGAACACCGGATCTCCTTCGATCGGGGCTGCGGGAATCGCCGTCCGGCGCGCCCTGGGCCCGCCGTGCGACCATCATGCCACCCCGACCCCGCAACCTGGCACGCGATTCCGCGAATCGTGGAACGCAGTGTCAGCCGCGGGGGCCGCCCGCCGGACGCTCAGGCCCGACGCCCGACCGCGTGGCGGGCAGGCGGGCGCTCGCGGGAAAGCCGCGCGCGACGCCGGCGGCCAACACGGCGGCCGGGGCGCACGCGAGCCCGACCACCAACACGGCGGGCAGGGTTCACGCACAGCCCATGGGAGGCGACGCCGCCGCCGTGACGGCAACCTGGCGCGCGTGCAGCGTGCGGCGCGCGCCGATGCGGGCGGCGTCACGGCGCCAGGCCGCACGCGGTGGGCTGAGGCGGTGGGCTGACGCGGTGGGCTGACGCGGTGGGCTGACGCGGTGTGCTTACGCGGTGGGCTGCTCTCAGCCGGCGAGCGCGTGCTGGCGTCCGCCGGCGGCCAGCCGCTCGGCCGCGAGACCCTCCGCCGCCTCGAGCGGGGTGGTGCCTCGCGACTCGGCCTCGTCGAAGATCCGGCGCACGGTGTCGCCGATCTGCCCGACCCGTTCCATGATCTCGGCGCGGGTGCCGAGCTGCTTCGCCTCGAGGTCGAGGTAGATCACCCCGCCGGCGTTCACCACGAAGTCGGGGGCATACAGGATGCCGCGACCGGCGAGTCGCGCCGCGCCGCTGTGATCGGCCAGCGGGTTGTTGGCGGGTCCGCACACGGCCTTCGCGTCGAGCGTGTCGATCACGTCGTCCGTGAGGAGCCCCCCGATGCCCGCCGGCACGAACACATCCGCCGGAACGAGGTGCTCCTCGCCCGGGCTCACCCAGTCGGCGCCGAGCTGTGCCGCCAGATCCCGCTTGGCCGGGTTCACATCGGTCACCGTGAGACGCGCGCCCTCGGCGGACAGGCGGACGGCCAGGCGACTGCCCACCTGGCCGAGACCCGAGATCGTGACGCGGCGGCCAGCGACGTCGGCGGTGCCGGCGACGCGCTCGAGCGTCGCACGGAGGGACTCGTACACGCCGAGGCTGGTAGGACCGGCGGGCTCGCCCGACCCGCCCACCGCGTCGGGCAGCCCGACCACGTGCTCCGTGCGCTCGCTGACGACGAGCATGTCGTCGGTCGTCGAGCCGACGTCCTCAGCGGTGCGGTACAGGCCGTGCAGCGACTCGACCGCGTCGCCCAGATCGAGGAACGCGGCGCGGCGCCGGTCGGCATCGAGGATGGTGCCGGGCGGTAGAGCGATCACCGACTTGCCGCCGCCGGCGTCGAGCCCCGCCGCGGCGTTCTTGAGCGTCATGGCGGCCGACAGCCGCAGGGCGTCGCCGAGGGCGTCGCTCCAGTGCGGATACGTCCACAGGCGGGCGCCGCCGAGAGCCGAGCCCAGAACGGACGAATGGAGTGCGACGGCGATGAAGAGGCCGCTTCGCCGTCCGGTGATCACCTCGACCCGCTCGTGTGCGAAATCGGGCAGGGGCAGGGAATGCACGGTGTGCGTCATCGCGGTACTTTCTTCGGCGGGCCTCGTGGGCGTTGCGCGGTGGATGACGCGGCGTTGCGGCATCCACTCCCCATTGCACACCGGATCGCCGGATTGTTCAAGCCTACCGCCAGCGAGTGCGCAGATTGCGCTGTGCCGAGTCAGGGGATTGCGCATGCGTCAGCACGGTGCGCGCCCTCGATAGCATCGACGAATGCCCGACGCCTACACTCACGGTCATCATGAGAGCGTCCTGCGGTCGCACCGCTGGCGCACGGCCGAGAATTCCGCCGCCTACCTGCTGCCGCATCTTCGACCCGGTGTCTCGGTGCTCGACGTGGGAAGCGGACCGGGCTCGATCACCGCGGATCTCGCCACGCGTGTGGCGCCCGGTCGTGTCGTGGGGACGGACGCCTCCGCCGACGTCGTCGCACAGGCCGCCGCCGACCACACCGTGCCCGGTCTGTCGTTCGAGGTGGGCGATGCCTACGCCCTGCCGTACGCCGATGGCGAGTTCGACGTCGTGCACGCGCACCAGGTGCTGCAGCACGTGGACCGGCCCGTCGACATGCTGCGGGAACTCGGTCGCGTCGCGGGCGATGACGGACTCGTCGCCGCACGCGACGTCGACTACGAGGGCGTGATCTGGTACCCGCTCATCCCGGCGCTCGACGAGTGGCTCGCCCTCTACCTCACGACCCACCGGAGCGTGGCCGGAGAGCCCGCCGCTGGGCGGCGCCTGAAGGCATGGGCGCAAGAGGCCGGGCTCACCGGCATCCGTGCCACCGCGTCGCTGTGGCTGTTCGAGGACGAGTCCGACCGCGCCTGGTGGGGCGGGATGTGGGCCGATCGGGTGCTGCAGTCGGCGTTCGCCGATTCGGCGCGCGCGACGGACGCCGATGACGCGCAGCTGCAGCGCATCTCGGACGGCTGGCGGGAGTGGGCCGCCGCCGAGGACGGCTGGCTGCTGATGCCGCACGGCGAGATCCTGGCCCACGGGCCGCGTCGTCAGGCTGCCCGGTGACGACGCCCGCCTCGCTCCCCGCCCGCAGCCGTCTCGTCCACGACGCCATCCGTGCCGTCGGCATCACCGGCGACATCGTCGTGCTCCCGGATGCCGCGTCCACCGCAGCGCTGGCGGCCGCGGCCCTCGGGATCGAGGTCGGCGCGATCGCGAACAGCCTGGTCTTCTTCTGCGACGGCGCGCCGCTCCTCGTCATGACGAGCGGCGCCCACCGCGTCGACACGGCGGCGCTCGCCGAGCGTCTCGGACTCGGGAAGATCCGGCGCGCCACGCCCGAGCAGGTGCGCGAGGCGACCGGCCAGGCGATCGGTGGCGTCGCCCCCACGGGGCATCCGTCGCCGCTGCGCACCATCGTCGACGAGGACCTCGCGGGCTATCCCGAGATCTGGGCGGCCGGCGGCACTCCGCACACCGTCTTCCCGATGACCTACGACGAACTCGTGCGGCTCACGCAGGGGACCGTCGCGAAGGTCGACTGAGCAGGCGAACCCCCTCCGGTTGCGACGTCCCTTGACGGCCGGCCGCGCGTGGCGTAGATGTTGACCGTTCGTGTCGCGCCTACGGGGGAGGGATCCCGCCGCGACCCGGTCTTCGCTCACGCGTGACAAAGGGGAAGCAACATGATCCGTCAGCTCGCCGTCGCCACCACTGCAGCATTGACGCTCACGCTCCTGGCGGTGACCCCCGCCATAGCGAGTCCCGAGCCGCCCCCCGCCGAGGACGTGCTCGCGGTGTACACCGGGACGGTGGATGCCGCGGGACTGGACGCCATCGTCGACCTCGGCGTCGACCGCCACGAGGTCGTCACCACGACGAGCGACGTGCCAGGACAGGTCGGGGTGCAGGTGATCCTGAGCCCGGAGCAGGCGACGGAGCTGGCGGAAGCGGGAACGGCCCTCGAGCAGAAGCAGCCGGGCGCGCAGCGCCGCACCCTGGCTGCGGGTGACGGGGTGTTCCGCACCTACAGCGGCGAGGGCGGCCTGCTCGAGGAGATCATGGGCGTCGCGGCGGCGCACCCGGAGTTCGCCGAGTTCCGCGTCATCGGCGAGACGGTCCAGGGACAGGACATCGGTGCGGTCCGTGTCACCGACAACGTCGGCAAGCAGAAGGACGGCAAGCGCCCCACGACGATCTACGTCGGCGCCCAGCACGCGCGCGAGTGGATCACGCCCGAGATGGTGCGACGCCTGCTCCACCACATCGTGACGTCGTACGGCAGCGATCCGCGCATCACCGAGATCGTCGACACCACCGAGCTGTGGTTCGTCCCGGTCGCCAACCCTGACGGGTACGACTTCACGTTCGAAGAGGGCCGGCGCCTCTGGCGAAAGAACCTGCGTGACAACAACGGCGACGGCACGATCGGCACCGGCGACGGCGTCGACCTCAACCGCAACTTCCCGACGCGCTGGGGCTACGACAACGAAGGCTCGTCGCCCAATCCCGCGTCCGAGACGTACCGCGGACCCGCCCCGGCCTCCGAACCTGAGACGCAGGCGCTCGACGGACTCTTCGCCGACCTCACCGCACAATTCCTCGTGAACTATCACTCGGCCGCGGAGCTGCTGCTGCACGGCATCGGCTGGCAGGTCGCCACGCCGTCCCCCGACGACGTCATCTACGAGGCGATGGTCGGGGACGACGCGAACCCGGCGGTACCCGGCTACGACCCCGACATCTCGGCCGAGCTCTACACGACCAACGGCGACACCGACACGCACGCGCAGGAGGCGTACGGCACGCTCGGCTTCACGCCGGAGATGGCGACATGCGAGTCGGCCTCGAACTCGGTGCCCGACGACGAGTGGGAGGCGGCGGACTGCGACAGCGGCTTCAACTTCCCCGACGACGAGGACCTCATCCAGGCGGAATTCGAGAAGAACATCCCCTTCGCCCTCGCCGTCGCCGAATCCGCGAAGGACCCGAACGACCCGGTGTCGGTCGTCGGGCGCGACGCCGAGGATTTCCGCGTCGACTCCTTCGCGGTGTCGTACGGCGACCCGCAGACGGTGGCGGTGTGGGCCAAGCGCGACATGGTGCACAAGGTCGCGAACTACCGCATCAACGGCGGTCGCACGCAGGTCGTCCCGGTGAAGGAGTGGGAGGGCGGTGAGCGCTACGGCGACGAGAACGTCGACTACTACGGCGAGTACCGCGCGAAGATCACGGGGACCGAGCCTGGCGACACCGTCGAGGTGTGGTTCAGCGCGCGACCGTCGGGGCGCGACATCGCCGCCGACCACTCCGTCAAGCGGATCGAGAGCGAGCACTTCACGTACCAGGTCGCACAGGACAGCGGGAACTCGGTGCTCGTGATCGCCAACGAGGACTACACGGGCGTCAACCCCGAGGAGACCCCGACCGGCACGGGACCGAAGTATCTCGATGAGCACCTCGCCGCGCTCGAGGCGAACGGCGTGACAGCGGATGTGTGGGATGTCGACGCCAGCGGCGTTCCACACGACCTGGGTGTGCTGAGCCACTACGACTCGGCGCTCTGGTACCTCGGCGACAACCGCCTGACGCAGGATCCGGAGGACGTGCTCACCGAGACGTACGCATTCGGCGAGCTCACCGATCTCTCGGTCGCCGAACGGCAGCAGTACCTCACCATCGCCGTTCGAGACTTCCTGAACGAGGGCGGCGAGCTGGCGCTCGCGGGCGAGACGGCGGCCTACTACGGTCAGCTGGGCGGGGCGCTCGGCGGCATCTACTACGGCCTCGACGGCGCGCCCGACCAGGACTGCGTGGTGACGTCGGACTTCTTCGCCGACTGCCTGCTGCTGGCCGACGACTTCACCCAGTACTGGCTCGGCGCCTACGACCGCACCCCGGTGGCGGCGGCCGGCATCCGCGGCACCGCGGCCCCCCTCGAGGGGCTGGAGGCGCTGTTCGGCGGACCGGCGACCGTGGACAACCCGATCGACGAGCTCGGTCAGTTCACACCGACGAGCGATGTTCTGCCGGTGGCGGAGTTCCCGCAGTTCGAGAGCTGGGCTGCCGCCGAGTACCAGAGCCCGTCTGGTCCGTTCATTCCCATCGAGGGCGAATGGGCGATGTTCGCCCCCCACATCGACGATGGCTATCAGCGGCTGTCGCGGACCTTTGCCGTGCCCGAGCTGGCGGCGGGGAGCACGGCGACGTTCGACGCGCAGATCTCGTACTGGACGGAACTCGGCTACGACCACGTCATCGTCGAGGCGCGTGCTGCGGGAACCGACGTCTGGACGACGCTTCCCGATCTGAACGGGGGGACCTCGAACGTTCCCCCAGCCGAGTGCGAGGCGGGCTTCTTCGTCTCCGAGCACCCGCAGCTCGCGAACTACCTCACTCTGCCCACGGGTGCCGGTCCCTGCACCCCGACCGGTACGACGGGGGAGTGGAACTCCTTCACCGGCAACTCGGGCGGGTGGACGCCGGTCTCGTTCGACCTGTCGGCGTACGCCGGCGAAGAGGTCGAGATCGTCGTCAGCTACGTGACCGACCCCTTCACCGGTGACGTCGGCCTGATGGTCGACGACACGGCGCTGGTGATCGACGGGACGGCGACCGAGGCGGAGGGCTTCGAGTCCGGCACGGGGGCATGGACGGTTCCCGGGGCGCCCGAGACGAGCCCTGGCAACGCGAGCGACTTCACGCGCTACGACGCCGCGGGTCCGTTCTACAGTGCGACGGCGACACCCGCGACGCTGCTCTTCGGCTTCGGATTGGAGCAGCTGGACTCGGATGCGGCCCGAGCGGAGGTGGTCGGCAGGATCCTCGCCCACTTCGCGGATTAACTCAGGAGGGGCGGATTGACTCAGGAGGGGCGGATTGACTCAGGAGGGGCGGATTGACTCAGGAGGGATCGGGCTCAGGTGCGTCGGCTGCGTCCGATGCGCCGCTCGAGCTCGTCCGAGGCGGCACGGGCCGCGGAGGCCAGTGCCGACGGGAGATCGGCGTCCGGGCGCTCGTCCGCCGACCACGTGAGCGCGACCGCGGCCGCGGGCCAGCCCGCGTGGTCGCGCACCACCACGCCGATCGATCGCGTGCCGAGGGTGACCTCGCCGTCCTCGACCGCGTAGCCGCGATCGCGCACCTCCCGCAGCACGTCGCGCAGCTCGCCGGGCCGGCGGGGACCGCGGCCGGTGCGGTCGGCGAAGGCCGCGGCATCCGGGAACAGCGCCCGCACCTGCTCGCGCGGCAGCGCCGCGAGCATCGCCCGGCCAGTCGCCGTGAGGTGCGCGGGCAGGCGGACCCCGACGTCCGTCACGAGTGCGGGCCGCCGCGGCGCCCGCTCCTCGACGATGTACAGCACGTCGCGGCCGTGCATCACGGCGAGGTGCGCGCTCTCGCCCACTCGATCGACGAGGTCGGCCAGCACGGGACGCCCGAGACGCGCCAGCGGCTCCTGTCGGGAGTAGCCGCCCGCCAGTTCGAATGCGGCGATTCCGAGGCCCCACCGTCGCTCCTCCGGCAGGTGCACGACGAACTGGTGCTCCTGCAGGGTCGCAAGCAGGTGGTAGACGGTGGAGCGCGGGATCTCGAGCGCCGTCGCGATCGAGCGCGCGGGGGCGGGACCGCGCTGGCGCGCCAGGAACGAGAGGATCCGCAGCGTCTGGTCGGCGGCGGGCACCTGCGGGCGCGTTTCCGAGACCCGGTCGGGGAGAGGCGATGCGGTGTCTGGCATGACAGACACAGGATGTCACGACCCGCTGTTGCGCGACAGTACCGCGGTGTGGAATCGGAGCATGACCGCCGTCACACCCTCTCCCGCGAGCGCTGCCGCGAGCCACACCCCGGCCGACAGCGCGCCCGTCACCGTCGGTGCGGCGCCGCTGAGCCCCGCCGACCTCGTCGCCGTCGCACGCCATGGGGCACACGTCGTCGTCGCCCCCGAAGCTCTCGCCCGCGTCGCCGCCGCGAGGGCGCTCGTCGAGGGTCTCGCCGACGACCCCGAGCCGCACTACGGCATCTCGACGGGCTTCGGCGCCCTCGCCACGACCTTCATCGCACCCGAGCGACGCGTGCAGCTGCAGGCGAGCCTCATCCGCTCGCACGCGGCCGGCACCGGGCCCGAGGTGGAGCGCGAAGTCGTGCGCGCCCTCATGCTGCTGCGCCTGCAGACCCTCACCACCGGCCACACAGGCGTGCGCCCGGTCCTCGTCGAGACGTACGCGGCCATGCTCAACGCGGGAATCACGCCCATCGTTCGCGAGTACGGCTCGCTCGGCTGCTCGGGCGACCTCGCCCCGCTGTCGCACGTGGCGCTCGCCGCGATGGGCGAGGGGCGCGTCCGCAACGCCGACGGCGACGAGGTCGACGCGGCCGACGCGCTGGCGGCGGCTGGCCTCGCCCCTCTCGTCCTGCGTGAGAAGGAGGGGCTCGCGCTCATCAACGGCACCGACGGCATGCTCGGGATGCTGCTGCTGGCCCTTCACGACATCTCGCTGCTGCTCGACACGGCGGACGTCGCCGCGGCCATGTCGGTCGAGTCTCAGCTCGGCACCGACGCGGTCTTCGCCGCCGACCTTCAGGCACTGCGCCCGCAGGTGGGCCAGGCGGTGTCGGCCGCGAACCTGCGCGCCGTGCTGGCCGGTTCGCCGATCGTGGCGTCTCACCGCGACCCGGCCGTCTGCACACGGGTGCAGGACGCGTACTCGCTGCGCTGCTCGCCGCAGGTGCACGGCGCGGCGCGCGACACCGCAGACCACGCGCTCATGATCGCCTCGCGCGAGCTCGCCGCAGCGGTCGACAACCCGGTCATCACCGACGACGGGCGCGTCGAGTCCAACGGCAACTTCCACGGCGCGCCCGTGGCGTACGTGCTCGACTTCCTCGCGATCGCCGTGGCCGACGTCGCCTCGATCTCGGAGCGCCGCACCGACCGCGCCCTCGACCCGGCCCGCAGCAACGGGCTGCCGCCCTTCCTCGCGCACGAGGTGGGCGTCGACTCGGGCTTCATGATCGCCCAGTACGCCGCGGCGGGGATCGTCTCGGAGCTGAAGCGACTCGCCGTTCCGGCATCCGTCGACTCCATCCCGTCATCGGCGATGCAGGAGGACCACGTGTCGATGGGATGGGCTGCCGCGCGCAAGCTGCGCCGCGCGATCGACGGGCTCTCCCGCGTCATCGCCATCGAGGTGCTGACGGCCGCGCGCGCCCTCGACCTGCGGGCGCCGCTGCACCCCGGCCCCGCCACCGGCGCCGTGCGCGACCTCGTGCGCACCGTGGCCGGCGGTCCCGGCCCCGACCGCTACCTGTCGCCCGAGATCGAGGCGATGACCGCGCTCGTCGCCGCGGGCGCGGTGGCGGACGCGGCCTTCGCGCACATCCCGAACTGACGGCGCGCCTCGGCGGAGTGTGGGGTTTCGCGTCAGGCAAGCAGGCGGTTCGCGATGCGCAGCCAGGGGAGCGAGGCGTCGGGGCGCGAGGCGGGTCGGCGTCAGGCGAGCCGGCGGTTCGCGACGCGCAGCCAGGGGAGCGAGGCATCGGGGCGCCTCGGCGAGGGGCGAGTTCGGCGTCAGGCGAGCCGGCGGTTCGCGACGCGCAGCCAGGGGAGCGAGGCGTCGGGGCGCCTCGGCGAGGGGCGAGTTCGGCGTCAGGCGAGCAGGCGGTTCGCGATGCGCAGCCAGGGGAGCGAGGCGTCGGGGCGCGCCGCCGCGCCGCGCGCATCGCCGTCGCAGCGCACCACGACAGCCCACTCTTCGAGGGAGGTGCCCGCGCCCTCGAGGCGCCGCACCAGTCGGCGCACCGCCTTCGGGGTCGGCTCGCCGCTCACCGAGACGTGCACCATATGCGTCGCGACGATCTCGGCCACCGCACGCACGAGCGGGGACGGCAGTTGCAGGCGCCGACCCAGCGCGAGCGCGATCTCGGCGCCGCGCTCGGCATGACCGTATGACGTGATGCGGCCGTTTCGCGGCCTCGTGGTGTCGGGCTTGCCGATGTCGTGCCACAGCGCGGCCAGCACGAGGCGCTCGCGGAGGTCGGGGGAGAGCCCCTCCCGCTCGGCATGCCGAGCCGCCAGGTCGGCCGCCCACAGCGAATGCACGAGCACATCACCCTCGGGATGCCACGCCGGATCCTGCGGCGTGGCGGCGAGCGCCGCGTGCTCGGGGACCTCGTCGATGAGCCCGTCGGCGCGCAGCGCGGCCGACGGGCTGGCACTCTCGCGCAGGACGGTCCGCAGCATGCGGCCGCGTTCGGCGTCGGTGCGTCCGGCGGTGGGTGTTTCGCCGGCGGTCATCGGGTCATCGGGTCATCGGGTCGGGTCACCGGGGCTTCTCGAACGTCCACTCGTCGGGATCGAGCGCCGAAGCGACGTCCCAGTCGTCGACCCCCCACGTGAACGTGGCGACGGCGCACGTCGGCATGTGGCTGATGGCGTCGTCGGAGAGATGGGCGGCGAGCACGCTCATCCCCGGGTCGTGCGCGACGAGCACGACCGCGGAGGCGCGTGTGGCGACCGCCGCGGCCAGCAGCGCGCGGGCGGGCGCGCCGTACAGTTCGGGATCGAGCGAGACCGCCACGCCGAGCTCCGACGCGAACGCCTCGGCCGTGGTGCGGGCGCGCAGCGCCGTGCTCGAGAGGATCAGGTCGGGGCGGAAGCCCGACTCGGCCAGCTGACGCGCCATGCGCGGCGCGTCGCGCATGCCGCGGTCGTTGAGCGGCCGGTCATGGTCGTCGAGCCCCGGATCGCCCCAGTCCGACTTCGCATGCCGCACCAGCGCGAGCCTGATCATGACGCCGCCTTTCGGGATGCACGTGCCCTCACCCCACGACGCTACCGGCCCGTCAGGCGCCGACGTAGACCCATGCGGCGCGCCCGCTCGCCAGCACCACCGCGACCCGGCGGTAGAGCGCGACCTCGTACTCGTCGGACGCGTCGAGCTCGTCCTCCGTGACGACGAGCGCCCGGCCCACGACCTTGTCGAGCGGGTTGCCGGTCGCCCGAACGATGGGGTGCACCGAGAGTCCCGACAGATCGACGACGCGGGGGTCCTCGATCTCGGCGTAGTCGACGGTGTAACCGGGCAGCGCGTCGTCGTCGCTGTCGACGAGGCGACCGAAGGTGTCGAGCTGCACGTCGGCGTGCTGCAGGGTCCCGTAGCTGAACAGGTACTGGAGGGGCTCGTCCACCGACACGGCATCAGGGTAACGCGCGGCACCCGCGCGATCCCCGGTCTTCACGCAGTCTTAACACGCGCGCTCCACGCGCTCCACCCGCGTGCGGCGCCAGCCGGGTCAGCCGAGCAGCGCGTGCGCGATGGAGAAGATCGCGAGGCCGGCCAGCGCCCCGACGATCGTGCCGTTGAGCCTGATGTACTGCAGGTCGCGCCCGACCATGAGCTCGATCTTCTCGGTGGTCTCGGCCGGATCCCACCGCTCCACGGTGTCGGTGATGATCGACGCGATGTCGTGCCGGTACCGGTCCACGAGGAACACGGCGGCGTCGGTGACCCAGGTGTCCACCCGGCTCTGCAGCGCGGCATCCGTCGTCAGGCGTCCGCCGATCTCGGCCAGCGCCTCGACGCCGCGCCGCCGCAGTCCGCTCTCGGGGTCGGCGAGGGAGCGCAGCAGGCCCGCCTTCGCGGTGGTCCAGACCTCGCCGGCCAGCTCGCGGACGCGCGGACTGTCGAAGACCGCGAGCTTGGCGTCCTCGAAACGCCCGATCGTCGCGGGGTCGTGCTGCAGATTCTCGGCGAGCCGCGTCAGATAGCCGTCGATCGCGATGCGGGCCGGATGCTGCGGATCGCGCCGCACCGCCGCGACGAACTTGACCGCCTCGCTGTAGACGGTGTCATCGACGAACCGGTGCGCGATCGACGGAACCCACCCGGGCAGGCGACGCGAGATGACGCCGCTGAACGCGGCCTGGTTGGCCTCCAGCCAGGCGGCGATGGTGTCGGCCGCGAGGTCGACCGCACCGTGGTGCCCGCCGGCGTCGATGATCCGGCCGAGCCACTCGCCGAGGGGCGGGCCCCACTCCGGCTCGATGAGGTGCTCGCGGGCGAGCTCCTCGATCACGTCGCGCACGTCGTCGTCGCTGAGGGCCCGCAGCACACTGCCCGCCATCACGGATGCCTCGGCCGCGACCCGTTCGGCATGCTCCGGCTGGCTCAGCCATTCGCCCAGCCGCGCGGCGATCGAGGTCTGCTCGAGTTTTGCGCGCACGACGTCGCCGCGCAGGAACTCGGTCTCGACGAACTCGCCCAGCGTCTGGCCGATCTCGTCCTTGCGGCTCGGAATGATCGCGGTGTGCGGGATCGGGATGCCGAGCGGATGCCGGAACAGCGCCGTCACCGCGAACCAGTCCGCGAGCGCGCCGACCATGCCGCCCTCCGCCGCGGCCCGCACGTAGGCGAGGGCGGGGATGTCCTGCTGGAACGCGAACGAGAACGCGAACAGCACCGCCATGAACACCAGCGCGCCGAGGGCGACGCCTTTCATGGTGCGCAGGCCCCGTCGGCGCTCCTGGTCGGCGGGGCTCAGCAGCTGGGTCGGGGTCCGCGCCATGGGGTCATCCTCGCACGCGCTCGCCGGGCAGGGGCTTTACGCCCTGAGGCTTGCGGCGAGCTCGTCGCACCAGGTAAGAGCGAGCAGATTCGAGCGGATGCCGTAGTCCAGCGTCGCGCGCTGGAAGGCGAACACGTCGGCGAACTCCGCCGGGATCTCTGCCGCGTCGACGCCGCGCGCGACGGCTTCCAGCTCCGCGAGGTCGGACGCCACACGGGCGCGGATCGCGGCGACGACCTGCCGGCGTTCGGTCCGCTCTTCCAGCAGGCCGACGAAGAACGTGCGCGCCAGGGCGGTGGTCTCGACGTCTCCGCCGGTGACGGGCGAGAGCATCCACTCCCGCCAGGCGCGGCGTCCGGCATCCGTCACCGTGTACGGCTTGCTGCCTCGGGCGTCGGCGGCGACATCCGCGACGGTTGCGAGTCCCTGCTCGGCCAGCTGCTTCAGCGCGCGCTGGATGCTGCCGAAGCTCGCGCTGTAGAAGAGCGACACGCCCTGCTGGAACTGCCGCTGCACGGCGTAGAGCGACAGCGGGCCGTGCAGGATCAGCAGTCCGAGGATGACCTGTTGCATCTGCGCGCCTTCCTGCGGTATATCTAACAGATATATCTAGGAGGTATATCTGTGAGCGATGTCGAGACCGATCTTCCCACGCACACCGTCTCCGAGCCCGACCGCCTCGCTGCCGCGATGGCGCGCGTCGTCGCGACGGCCGATCGTGCGCGTACCCGGCGCCGCCTGCCGGCGGCGCAGGTGCTGGTGCAGGGGCCGGGCTTCGAGTTCAGCTCCGGCGACCGATCCGGGCGCTTCCATGCGGCGAGCGTCGGCAAGTCCATGACGGCGACGCGCGCCTTCCAGCTCGCCGAGGCGGGTGCGCTCGACCTCGACGCGCCGATCACCGAGGTGCTGCCCGACACCGACTGGCGCGGCCTCTTCGTCCGCGACGGGCGCGATCGGGCCGCCGCCGTCACCACCCGGCATCTGCTGACCCACACGAGCGGCGTCGCGGACTACTTCGAGGGCAAGGTGACCGGCGGCCCGCGCTTCGGGCAGCTTCTCGTGAGCGAGCCCGACCGGCTGTGGACGCCCGCCGATCTGCTGGCATTCAGTCGCGATCACCAGCGACCCGTCGCCGAGCCGGGGCGCCGGTTCTCGTATTCCGACACCGGCTACGTGCTGCTCGGCCGTGTGATCGAGCACGTCGGCGGTGCTACGCTCGGCGCCCAGCTGAACGAGGGGATCTTCGCGCCGGCCGGGATGGCGGACTCGTGCCTGCTGTTCCACACGCTGCCCGGTGGCGCACCGTCCGACGCGGCGGATCCGGCCGCGCAGCTCGACATCGCTCCTCTCCGGCTCGGCCGCGACGAAGTCGGCCGGGCCCGCAGCCTCAGCTGCGACTGGGGCGGCGGCGGGGTCGTCACGACGCTCGACGACCTCGCACGGTTCTGGGCGGCGTGGGGAGAGGGCGCCCTCGTGGGCGAGCGGTCACGCCGCGCGATGGCCGACATCCGCAGCAGCTTCCGCCCCGGCATTCGCTACGGGGCAGGGCTCATGCGCCTGCACTACGAGGGATTCTCCCCGTTCCTCCGCGGGCAGCCGCGGCCGGTGGGCCACCTCGGGGTGACGGGCGCTCACGCCTTCACGGTGCCCGAGCGCGGCATCCGCATCGTCTTGAACTTCCACTCCACCCGCGAGATGCTGCGGAGTTTCCGCGTGCACGTCCGCCTCATGCAGTTGCTGACGCGGGCGCTGCCTGACTGAGGGCGATCCGCTCAGTCCTGGAGCGGGCCGAGCCACGCCGTCGCGACGGTGGAGTGCGCCGACTCCGGGTCGGACGGGTGGAAGAGTCCTGCGAGCACGTCGCGGTAGAGCCGGCTCAGCTCGTTGCCCGAGAAGTACGACGAACCTCCGGCGACCAGCACGGCGTCGTCGACGATCGACTTCGCCGCCGTCACCGCCCGGTGCTTGACGCCGGCGAGCAGCGAGAACCACTGGGCGCCGTGGTCGGCGAGCTCGTCGACGTCGCGCGCGAGCGTCTGAATCTGCGGTGGCAGCGCGTCGTACGCGAGCGCCATGTCGGCGATGCGCCAGCGGATGTCGGGGTCCTGGCTGTACGCCTTGCCGGTGCGCTTCGAGGTGCGCTTGCCCGCCGCGGCCACCGCGAGATCGAGCGCCCGGCGCGCGATTCCGGTGTACACCGACGCCAGGAGCAGCTCGAAGACGCTGAAGATGCCGAACACGAGCGGGTCCGGGTTGGGGCCCGGCGCGAGCCGGCGCACGACCCGGTCGGCAGGCGCCACCGCATCGCGCAGCTCGGTGGTGCGGGACTGCGTGCCGCGCATGCCGAGGGTGTCCCAGTCGTCGCGCACCACCACGCGGCCGACCTGCACCTCCGACCGTGGCACGAACGCGTAGACCATCCGCGGGGCATCCTCGGACGACGTGTCGAGGCCGTGCAGGCCCAGCTGCGTCCACACCGGCGCGAGCGAGGTGAAGATCTTGGTGCCCGTGAACGAATAGCCGCCGTCGGGCAGAGGCGCGGCATCCGTCCCGCTGCCGAACAGCACGAGGTCGTTGCCGGCCTCGCTGATGCCGAACGCGAACACCTCGCCGGCGGCCGCGCCCTCCTGCACGAACCGCAGCGCGTCGATTCCGCGATCGGCCAGCACCTTCGCGACGCCGGTCCACACCAGGTGCATGTTGATCGCGAGCGCCGTCGCCGGTGCGGCGCCCGCCAGGCGCTGCTGGAGGACGGATGCCTCGGCGAGGCCCAGCCCTGCACCGCCGAGCTCGCGGGGCACGAGGATCGCCAGGTAACCGGCATCCTTCAGGTCCGCCAGATCGTCGTCGGGGAACGTGTTCTCGCGGTCGTGCACGGCCGCCCGGGCGCGGAACCGCTCGAGGAGTTCGTCCGGGAGGAGGGCAGCGGCATCGTTGGGGGTCACCCCGCCATTCTTGCGCCATGATGTGCCCATGGCGACGCTCTCCCAGATGATGCAGGCGCTCATCCCCGCAACGCAGCGGCAGACGGCGGCGGAGGTCACCGAAGCGCTCGACCTCGGGTCAGGGGACCGGGTCGGCAAGCGCAGCGGGTTCCTCATCATGCTGACGCTCGCGGGGATCATCGCCATCGCGGGGGTGCTCACGGACTCGACGGCGACGGTGATCGGCGCGATGATCATCGCGCCGCTCGGTACCCCGATCCTCGCCATCGGCCTCGGCATCGTGCGGGGGCACCTCAGCCTCGTGGTGCGCTCGATCCTCTGGGTGCTCCTGGGGGTCGCCATCGTCATCGTGCTGGGGCTCGCGTTCTCGGGGTTCGTCGCGACGCCCGAGAGCCTGGAGACCAACTCCCAAGTCGTGGGCCGCACGTCGCCGAGCTTCATGGATCTGGTGGCGGCGCTCGCCACCGGGTTCGCGGGCGGCTTCGCCATGTGCCGCAAGGACCTGAGCGCCATCCTCCCCGGTGTCGCGATCGCGATCTCGCTCGTTCCCCCGCTCGGAGTGGTCGGCGTGTGCGCCGGCCAGGGTCTCTGGACGGACGCCGTAGGCGCGCTGTGGCTGTTCCTCTCCAACGTGGTCGCGCTCATCATCGCGGGCAGCATCGTGTTCACCCTCGCGGGGTACGCCCGCGATCCCGGGTCGTCACGCGTCGCCAACCGCCGCCGCGCCTACATCATCGTCACGGTGCTGGCGGTCGTCATCACGATCCCGCTGGTCGTCAACTCGGTCGTCTCGGTGGCACTCGCGCGGTGGTCGGTCGGCATCCAGGATGCCGCCACGCAGTGGCTCGCCGATGAGGAGGGGGCTCGCGTCTACGGCGTCGACTGGTCGGGCGCGACGGCGACGATCGAGGTCACGACCGGCGACGGCGAGACCCCGTCCGTCGACGACCTCCAGCAAGCGGTCGCGGAGGTCGTCCCCGCGTTCATCGGCGTGGTCGTCGATGTCGGGCAGGGCGTCGAGATCCCCGTGCAGTAGACCCGGCCTTCGAGGGTCCGGCTCCGCGCATCGTCAGGCCAGCGCGGCGCGCAGCGCCGCCAGGGTGTCCTCGGGCCTGTCACGGTGCGGTGAGTGGCCCGCGTCCGGGATCACCGAGACGGTGAACAGCGGGTTGGCGGCGACGGCCGATTCGGCGGGCTTGCCGCGGAAGATCGAGTACACGCGCGGGTCGGACGCGATGACGTGGGTGGGCACGCTCACCCGGAGCGCGGCATCCGTCACATCCCAGCGCGGGTTCTGCGCGCTGGTCTGCTCGACCGCCCACCGGCTCGCCTGCTGCGCCGACAGCGCCTTCAGCTCGATGTCCTGCGGGTGCCAGTGCGGGTGCTCGGCACGCACCGCCTCTTCGGTCGGGTCGTCGAACGAGCGGGTCTGGCTGTTGCGGACGATGTCGCGATCCCGGTCGGTGAGCGAGATCGCCGGGTCGATCAGGACGAGCCGGCGCGTCCACGACGCATCCGCTGCGGCGGCGAGGACGGATGCCGCACCCCCGAGCGAATGCCCGATCACCAGGTCCCACGGCCGGCCGTCGCCGGCGCGGGCCGCCGCGACGTCGGCGCCGTATGCGCCCAGCGTGTAGTCGAGCGCACGCGGGGCGATGCCGTGTCCGCGGAGGTCCACCGCATCCGCTCGCCATCCGGCGTCCGCGAGGGCGACGCCGTAGCGCCACATCAGCGCGCCGTTCGAGCCGAGGCCGTGGATGAGCAGTGCGCGGCGCTCGGCGGAGGGGGAGCCCCACGACAGACGGGGGAGGGCGACGGGACTGGGCATACTCTCAGCCTAGAAGCGCGGCCCCGGCCGCCTCGGCGCACGGCAGGATGGGAACGGGGGTTGGCATGATCTCGACGGAACTGGCGGTGGCGCTGCGCGACGCAGGCCTGGTGTGGCATCCGCACTCCGGCGACCGGTTCCAGCTCGACGAGCCGGAGTTCGAGGCCGACGTCTTCACCGTCAGCGAGATGACCATCGAGCCGCGCGAGTACCCGACCGGTCGCATCCTCGCCTTCAACGGCACCACCGAGTGGGCGCTGGATTCGGTCGCTCTGGAGGACGCGCTGTGGCTGCCGCACGAGCACCAGCTGCGCGAGCTGCTGCGCGGCGCCTTCCGGGGTCTCCGGCGCCTGCCGGACACCCACGAGGTGGAGATCGTCATGGGCGGCGAGCGGCGGGTGTTCGAGCATCCCGAACCCGCCGACGCCTACGGCCTCGCCCTGCTGGAGATGCTCCGGCGCCTGGAGTGACCCCGGCGTGCGCCCAGGGGCTCAGCGGATGGTCGGCACCGGCTCGGTATCAGGGATCGGGCTCGCCCCGCGGACGCGGAGATCGGGCAGGCCCCGCGCGAACACGATCGCGACGAGGAGTCCGAGCGCGCAGAACGCCGCGGCGGCGATGTAGGCCGCGGTCACGCCGCCCGGGCCGTCGATGAGCAGGCCGGCCACGGCCGAGCCGGCCGCGGCGCCGATGAGCTGACCGGTGCCCACCCATCCGAAGGCCTCGGCGGTGTCGCTGAACTTGACGCTCGCCGTCGTCACGGCCGAGAGCACCGCGAGGGCGGGAGCGATGCCGATGCCGGCCACGAACAGCGTGGCGCCGATCCACCACACGTTGATCCAGATGCCGGTCAGGGCCA
This sequence comes from Microbacterium sp. B35-30, assembly GCF_010634855.1. Taxonomy (GTDB): domain Bacteria; phylum Actinomycetota; class Actinomycetes; order Actinomycetales; family Microbacteriaceae; genus Microbacterium. The sequence continues at coordinate 23,739 of NZ_MWLQ01000021.1, forward strand.
GCCCGATCGCCACCACGGTCAGCCGTCGCGCCAGCGCCCAGCGCCCCATCGGCAGGTGCCCGAACGCGAAGCCGCCGGCGAGGCTGCCGATCGAGAAGACCGCGAGCACGAGCCCGGCCTCGAGTCCGCCATGGTCGAACGTCGCCACGACGCCCGCCTCGACGGCGGCGAACGAGCCGATGAGGAGGAAGCCGATGACGGTTGCGAGCAGGATGGGCGGGCGGGTGAGCACCGTGCCGAACGACCGCTTGCTGCGGGGGATGCGCACCCGGCCGACCTCGGGGGAGAGGATGAACCACGCGCCGCCCCCGACCAGGAACACCACGACGAGCACGAGGCCGACGACGGTGCCGGACTGCGTCGCGACGAAGGTGATGAGCACCGGGGCGAGGATCCAGATGACCTCCTGCAGGGAGGCGTCGAGCGAGTACAGCGCCGTGAGCTGGGTCGAGTTGACCATCTTGGCGTAGATCGTGCGGACCGCTGCCACGATCGGCGGCGTCGAGGCGCCGGCGATGAACCCCAGCACGATGTACGCCGGCACGGGCACGACGAGGAACGCGATCGCCAGCAGGGATGCCGCCGACACGGCCGTCGTGAGGGTCAGCACGCGACGCATGCCCCAGCGGCCCATCCAGCGGCTCGTGACCGGGCCCGCCAGCGCCTGGCCGATCGACACGGCGGCCAGCACGATGCCCGCGGCCCCGTAGGAGCCGGTGATCCCCTCGATGTGCAGGAGGATCACGAGGCTGATCATCCCGTTCGGGAAGCGCGCGGTCAGCTGTGCCGCGATGATGCGAGCGACCCCGGGGGTGCGCAGAAGATCCCGGTAGCCGGCCACCCGACAACGTTACGCCACCGGCCCCGACGCACGACTCGCTGGGCAGGCGTCCGCGACGCGCCCGCGACGCGTCCACGACACGCCCGCGACACGCCGGAGGACTTCTCCACAGGCGGATCCGATGTCGGACCCCGGATCTACCGTCGTGCCTGTGGAGGGATGCGGCCGTGGCGTCCGAAAGCCCCGTGATCCTGGACTTTTCCAGACCCTTCGGGCTGTGGATGAATCCGTGGAGAACCTGTGTTGTACATGGGGAGAACGGTGGAAAATGACACCGATGTAACTACTAGCCCTTGTGGTGCTATCGGATGTCGGTACCCATATGTAGTATTGGACTCCCGGTGGGGGGACTACCGGGAAGAGCACCGGATGCCACCGGGGGAAGCACTGAGGAGACGGAATCGACATGGCGATCACGGTTTACACGAAGCCCGCGTGCGTGCAGTGCACGGCGACGTATCGAGCACTCGATTCCAAGGGGATCGAGTACGAAATCCACGACCTCTCCGAGGACCCGTCGGCCCTCGAGCAGGTCAAGGCGCTGGGGTACCTCCAGGCGCCGGTCGTCATCACCGATGAAGACCACTGGTCGGGCTTTCGTCCCGACAAGATCGACGAACTCGCAGCGCGGCTCGCGTAGTTCGGCGCAGCGCGCCCGTCCGTCTCGACGGAGCTCGACGACCCGACGGGTGCACCCGAGCAGGGGGGCGTCATGGGTGTCGTAGCGACGGAGACACCGCTGCTTGTCTACTTCTCGAGCGTGTCGGGCAACACCGCGCGCTTCATCGAGAAGCTCGGAGCACGCGCGCTCCGGATCCCGCTCCATGCGACGGATCCGGCGCTCGTCGTCGACGAGCCGTACGTCCTCGTGACACCGACCTATGGCGGAGGCCAGGGGCGCGGCGTCGAGAAGGGCGCCGTTCCGAAGCAGGTGATCCGGTTCCTCAACGATGAGCGCAACCGGCGCCTCATCCGCGGAGTGATCTCCGCGGGGAACACCAACTTCGGCGAGCACTTCTGTCTCGCCGGCGACATCATCAGCCGCAAGTGCCACGTGCCGCACTTGTACCGGCTCGAAGTATTCGGCACGCCTGAAGATGTGGAACGCGTGAACGCGGGATTGGAACGATGGTGGGAACTCTGACGCAGACCGACTTCAAGACGGAGGCACGCTTCGAGGGCATGGACTATCACGCCCTCAACGCGATGCTCAACCTCTATGACGCCGACGGCAAGATCCAGTTCGGGGCCGACAAGCGCGCGGCGCGGGAGTACTTCCTGCAGCACGTGAACCAGAACACGGTGTTCTTCCACTCCCTCAAGGAGCGCCTGGACTACCTGGTCGAGAAGGAGTACTACGAGGGCGCCGTGCTCGAGAAGTACTCGTTCGAGTACATCCAGAAGCTCAACGACCTGGCCTACTCCAAGAAGTTCCGCTTCGAGACGTTCCTCGGGGCGTTCAAGTACTACACGAGCTACACGCTGAAGACCTTCGACGGCAAGCGGTACCTCGAGCGCTTCGAGGACCGGGTCGTGATGACCGCGCTCGCGCTGGCGGACGGCGACGAGAAGCTCGCCACCGCGCTGGTCGAGGAGATCATCTCGGGCCGGTTCCAGCCGGCGACGCCCACCTTCCTCAACGCCGGCAAGGCGCAGCGCGGAGAACTGGTGTCGTGCTTCCTGCTGCGCATCGAAGACAACATGGAGTCGATCGCCCGCGGCATCAACTCCGCGCTGCAGCTCTCCAAGCGCGGCGGCGGCGTGGCGCTGCTGCTGTCGAACATCCGCGAGTCGGGTGCGCCGATCAAGCAGATCGAGAACCAGTCGAGCGGCATCATCCCCGTGATGAAGCTCCTCGAAGACTCGTTCTCGTACGCCAACCAGCTGGGGGCACGTCAGGGTGCGGGGGCGGTCTACCTCAACGCGCACCACCCCGACATCCTGCGCTTCCTCGACACCAAGCGTGAGAACGCCGACGAGAAGATCCGCATCAAGACGCTGTCGCTCGGCGTCGTCATCCCCGACATCACGTTCGAGCTCGCCAAGAACGGCGAGGACATGTACCTGTTCTCCCCGTACGACGTCGAGCGCGTCTACGGCGTGCCGTTCGGCGACATCTCGGTGTCCGAGAAGTACCGCGAGATGGTCGACGACCCGCGCATCAAGAAGACCAAGATCAACGCGCGCGAGTTCTTCCAGACCCTCGCCGAGATCCAGTTCGAGTCGGGCTACCCGTACATCATGTTCGAGGACACGGTGAACAAGGCCAACCCGATCAAGGGCCGGATCAACATGTCCAACCTGTGCTCCGAGATCCTCCAGGTGAACACGCCCACCACGTTCAACGAGGACCTCTCCTACGCCCAGATCGGCAAGGACATCTCGTGCAACCTGGGATCGCTCAACATCGCGCTGGCGATGGACGGCGGTGACCTGGCGCAGACCGTGGACACCAGCATCCGTGCCCTCACCGCGGTGAGCGACCAGAGCCACATCCGCTCGGTGCGCTCGATCGAGGACGGCAACGACCGCTCGCACGCCATTGGCCTCGGCCAGATGAATCTGCATGGCTACCTCGCCCGCGAGCACGTCTACTACGGGTCGGAAGAGGGTGTCGACTTCACGAACATCTACTTCTATTCGATCCTGTTCCACGCGCTGCGCGCGTCGAACCGCATCGCGATCGAGCGCGGGGAGACGTTCGACGGGTTCGCCGACTCGACCTACGCGTCCGGCGAGTTCTTCGACAAGTACATCGAGCAGGAGTGGGTGCCCGCGACCGACAAGGTCAAGGAGATGTTCGCCGGTCACCACATCCCCACGCAGGACGACTGGCGTGAGCTGAAGGCCTCGATCCAGCAGCACGGCATCTACAACCAGAACCTGCAGGCGGTGCCGCCGACCGGCTCGATCTCGTACATCAACAACTCGACGAGCTCGATCCACCCGATCGCGGCGAAGGTCGAGATCCGCAAGGAAGGCAAGCTCGGCCGCGTCTACTACCCGGCGGCGTTCATGACGAACGACAACCTGGAGTACTACCAGGACGCCTACGAGATCGGCTACGAGAAGGTCATCGACACGTACGCCGCGGCCACCCAGCACGTCGACCAGGGCCTGTCGCTCACGCTGTTCTTCAAGGACACCGCGACCACGCGCGACATCAACAAGGCTCAGATCTACGCCTGGCGCAAGGGCATCAAGACGATCTACTACATCCGCCTGCGTCAGATGGCGCTGGAGGGCACGGACATGTCCGAATGCGTCTCCTGCACGCTGTGACGCTGATCCGGACTTCGAAAGAGGAGAGATGAGCGAGAAGCTCCAGCTCCTGGACCACGTCCAGGCCATCAACTGGAACCGCATCCAGGACGACAAGGACCTCGAGGTGTGGAACCGCCTCGTGAACAACTTCTGGCTGCCCGAGAAGGTGCCGCTGTCGAACGACATCCAGTCGTGGAACACGCTGACGCCCGACGAGCAGACCCTCACGATGCGCGTGTTCACGGGCCTCACCTTGCTCGACACGATCCAGGGCACGGTGGGCGCCGTCTCGCTCATCCCCGACGCGCTCACCCCGCACGAGGAGGCCGTCTACACGAACATCGCGTTCATGGAGTCGGTGCACGCCAAGTCGTATTCGTCGATCTTCTCGACGCTGTGCTCGACGAAGGAGATCGACGAGGCCTTCCGCTGGTCAATCGAGAACCCGAACCTTCAGAAGAAGGCTCAGATCGTCATGGAGTACTACCGCGGCGATGAGCCGCTCAAGCGCAAGGTCGCCTCGACCCTGCTCGAGAGCTTCCTGTTCTACTCGGGCTTCTACCTGCCGATGCACTGGTCCAGCCGCGCGAAGCTCACCAACACGGCCGACCTCATCCGCCTCATCATCCGCGACGAGGCCGTGCACGGGTACTACATCGGCTACAAGTTCCAGAAGGGGCTCGAGAAGGTCGACGAGGCCACGCGCAACGAGATCAAGGACTACACGTTCTCGCTGCTGTACGAGCTCTACGACAACGAGATCCAGTACACGCAGGACCTCTACGACGGCGTCGGCCTCACCGAGGACGTCAAGAAGTTCCTGCACTACAACGCCAACAAGGCCCTCATGAACCTGGGCTATGAGGCGATGTTCCCCTCGACGGTCACCGACGTGAACCCGGCGATCCTGTCGGCCCTGTCACCGAACGCCGACGAGAACCACGACTTCTTCTCGGGGTCGGGCTCGTCGTACGTCATCGGCAAGGCGGAGGCCACCGAGGACGAGGACTGGGACTTCTGAGGCCGGACTGAAGACACCGAGGACGGATGCCGCGACCCGCGGCATCCGTCCTCTCTTTCGTTGCCGGCGCTGGCAGAAGGCGCCGCGTGCTCGGGTATCGGCAGAGTCGCGTAATAGACGGCCGTCGATGCTGTCTCTTGAGTGGGGGATGCGCCGGAGCCCCGGTCCGGCATCCCGGCCGTGGGTCCCGAGCCCGCGGCTACCGGGGGCGCCGGCATTCTCGCGTCGGCCCCCCGGTCAGCCTCTCGCTCCGCCTCCCGGTCGACTATCTGCTCCCTCGGCCGGCTCCATCGTGAAAGCGAATTCCCCTGGAGCAGGTGACACGGAGCCCCCGGGTTCCTACAGTTGTGGCAGCGGCGTCTGGTTGTGGGAACCGCCGCCGCCGGCGGTGCACGCGGCGGAAGGGGACCTTGCCGTGGACAGTGAAGCCCGTCCGACAGGTGGTTCCGGTAGCGCGCATGCGGCGGAGCCTGCGCCCGCGCCGGCGGGTACGGCTGTGACGCGCACCACTCTGGTGTGGTTCGGGCTGGGCTTCGTGCTGCTCTCGTTCTTCGCGGCGTTCCTCGGCTCGTGGCTCGCGCGATCGGTCGATACGGCCGAGCCGGCGCCGTCGGCGTCGGCGTCGGCGACGCCGGCTCCCGACTACGAGGAGGCGCTCGCGGAGATCCTCCCGGCCGGCTCGGCCGTCCGGGCGGGATCGGGCGCGCCGGAATCGGGCAAGGGGTACGAGGGCGACGTCTACATCGACGTCCTCACCGCCGACGTGTATCTCTTCCAGGACGACTGGACCTTCGTCGGCAACATCCGCCAGTCGGCCGCCGAGAACCTCAGCGGCGAACAGGGGCCTGAAGGCGCGCCGGGTGCGCAGGGCGAGCAGGGGGAGCAGGGGGAGCAGGGGGAGCAGGGGGAGCAGGGGGAGCAGGGGGAGCAGGGGCCGACCGGAGCGCCCGGCACCCAGGTGACGCTCGGCACGGCGGCCCCCGACGCCGCGGACTGCACTGCGGACGGCGACGTGTTCATCGACACCGCAGCGGTGCAGTTCTACGAGTGCGCCGACGGCGCGTGGGCGCTGTTCGGCCCGACGCCGGAGTCGGAGCCGGAGACCGAGGCGGAGCCGACCGAGTAGGGGGTCAGCGCCGGGTCGAGGCGGTCACGGTGAACTTCGCGTTGCGCGCGATCTGCCGCGTCGGGCCCACCACCTTCTCGAGTGTCTGCCGGTAGCGCAGACCCGAGTTCCACACCGTCCACAGCTCGCCGCCGGGACGCAGCACGCGCGCCGCCTCGGCGAACATCTGCGGCGCGATGCCCTCGTGCACGGCCGAGCCCGAATGGAACGGCGGATTGAGTGCGATGAACGACGCGCTGCCGTCGGGCTGCTCGCCGAGCATGTCGTCGCGCACCACCTCCACGCGCTCGTCCACCCCGTTCGCCCGCGCCGTCGCCGTCGCCGAGGCGACGGCTGCGGCCGACTGATCCGTCGCCAGGATGCGGAGATCGGGATGCCGCACCGCAAGTCCCGCGGCGATCACCCCCGTGCCGCACGCGAAGTCGATCACCGCTCCCGGCTCATCGGCGAGTCCGTGCGGTCGGCCGGTCGGCCCCGGCAGATGGTCGAGCAGGAACCTCGTGCCGATGTCGATCGACGCGCCTGCGAACGCTCCGCCGAAGGCGCACACCACGATGCCGTCGTGGGACGCCCGGCGAGGCGCCGGGTCGCGGCCGTCGTGGGGCTCCCGCGCCACGAGAACCCGGGACTTCTGCCGCGCGTGGCTGACGTCGAGCCGGCCGAAGCTCTCGCGCAGGACGTCGTTCATGCCGAGCGTCATGTGCTTGATGCGCCCGCCGGCGAAGACGACGACCTCGGGCGCCGCATGCGCGGCGATGAGTCCCGCGATGTCGCGCAGCGCCTCGAGCGACCGGGGCAGGCGAACCAGCACCACCCGTGCGCCACGCACGAGGTCGGGCGCGAGCGGGAGCGACGCGAACGCGCCGCCGAGTCCGAACCGCCCGGCATTGGCGGCCAGCGCTCGTTCGCCCGTGAGCGGGTCCTGATGGACACGGATGCCGCGGCCGCCGTCCGCCGCTGCTCCCAGGGTCAGTGCGCCGTAGCCGTCGCCGATCACCGTGAGCCCGCCGTCCCCGACGCCGGCACGCGCAGCGGCTGATTCGTCGAGCAGCAGCCGGTCCGCGGCATCCGTCGCCACGAGGCCCGGAGCCTCGACGTCGGGCCAGCGGCGCAGTCCGTCGAGTGAGAACGTCACAGTCCCACGGTAGCGGGCGGGCGATCGCACCGGAGACCGGCGAATGCGCCGCGTCGCGCGGCAGCCGGACTAGCATTCAGCACATGTCCGAGCGCGCTTTCAGTCCCGTCATCTCACTGCTGACGGTCGCGAGCGTCTGGGACGGCCACCTGGGTGCGCAGCTGCGCGACCTCGGGCTCACCACCCGCAAGTACGCGCTCCTGGCCCACATCGAGGCGACGCCGGGCATCTCGTTCAGCGAGCTCTCGCGGCGGTCGCAGATCACCGTGCAGTCGGCTCACACCGCCGTGCAGACCCTCGTCGCCGACGGGCTCGTCGAGGACGCCACGAAGCACGCCGGCTCGGCGTCCGACCTGCGGGTCACCGCGCGGGGGAGTGACGTGCTGGAGGCGGCGCAGCAGCGCCTCGCCGCGCTCGACGCCGACCTCACGCGCGACGCCCCCGCCCTCGCCACCGCGCTGGAAGGTCTGCACGAACAGCCGTACACCGCGGCCGGTGGGCCCGCCCGCTGACCTTCAGGTCGACTGAAGTCTTTCAGTTAGACTGAAGGTGTGTTCCGCAACCCTCACTCCCTCTTCCGTGCGCTCGCGATCGCCGAAGCGATCTCGTGGACGCTTCTCATCGGGGGTCTCATCCTCCGTGCCGTCACCGGCTGGGCGCTCGGTGTCACGATCGGCGGCGGCATCCACGGCTTCGTCTTCCTGTCGTACGCCGCCACGGCGATCCTCGTCGCGCTGAACAACCGCTGGCCCGCCTGGCCGGCCGTTGTCGCGCTCGTCAGCGCCGTCATCCCGTACGCCACCATCCCGGCCGAGCTGTGGCTCCAGCGCAGCGGGCGGCTGGCCGGCGCCTGGCGGCTCGAGCCGACCGACGACCCGCGGGACGGCGCCTGGTACGACCGGCTCATGCGGTGGTTCCTGCGGCGCCCGTGGGTGCTCGCCGCGCTCATCGCCCTCGCCGTGGTGGCGCTGTTCGTCGTGCTGCTGATCCTCGGGCCGCCGGGGGGCCGCGACTGACGGTCGCCACCCGTCAGCCGGACCGCTCAGTCGCCGCGGCCGGGTAGCTCAGTCGCGCGGCGGGCGGACCGCTCAGTTGCTCGCGGCTCGAAAGCTCAGTCGCGCGGCGGGAGCTGCTGCAGCGTCCAGGTGTTGCCGTCGGGGTCGTCGAACTGCACGAACCTGCCCCAGCCCTGCTCGTCGACGCCTCGTGCCTCCACGCCCACGTTCCGCAGGTGGGCGAGCGCCTCGTCGGCGTCGGGGACGACGACCTGGATCGTGTTCTGGCGGCCCGGTTCGAGATCGTTGCCGAGGCCGGTGCCGAACGCGATCGAGCAGGCCGACCCCGGCGGCGTCATCTGCACGAACCGCAGGCCCTCGAAGGGGACCTGGTCGTGGTCGGCGTGGAATCCGATCCGCTCGTAGAACTCCTTCGCCCGGTCGACGTCGGTGACGGGCACGAAGATGAGCTCGATCTTCCAGTCCATGGTTCTCTCCTCTGAGACGCGGTCCCCCCGAGTGACGAGGCTACGCCGCGCCACCGACGTCGACGCGGGCGGAGTCCGGGGGAAACCGAAAGGGAAGGGAATACCTGCGCGCGGGTGCCGTTGAACTTGACAATCCCTGTATCAAGTTCAAAACTTGATGCTCGATCACTCAAGTTTCAGGAGAGACGGAATGCCCGAAGACTTCACTCCCCAGGCCGGCGACGACGGGAGCTCGTTCGACGAGTTCCTGGCGCGCTACCTCGCGGGGGAGCGTGCGCGTGTCGAGCGGTCGATCGACCTCAGCCGCTATCTCGGCGCCCGCACCCAGGAGATGCTGCAGCGTGCCGGCAAGTACGCCCTCGACCGCGGTCAGCGCGAGCTCGACGCCCTGCACATCCTGCGCATCCTCGTCACCGAGGCTCCGGCCCGTGACGCGGTCCGGCGCATCGGCGCGGATCCCGACGCCATCTCGCGCGCGACCGAGGAGCGCCTTCCCGCAGCCTCCGCCGCGGCGGACGTCGACGGGGCCGTGGTCACCGCGTCGGTGCAGCGCGCGCTGTTCCACGCCTTCCAGGTCGCGCGCTCGTCCGGCTCGACGTACGTCGACCCGGAGCACCTGTTCTTCGCCCTGGTCCTCGCCCAGGACACGCCCGCCGGCCAGGTGCTGGCGCACGCCGGCGTGACGGCCGAGGCGCTCATGCAGGGCGCGCGCGAGACGGTGACGCCGGGCGAAGCCGCCTCGGCCGAAGCGGGGACGGATGCCGCGGCATCCGTCACCCCCATGCTCGACACCTACGGCACCGACCTCACGGCACGCGCCGTGGCGGGCGAGCTCGACCCCGTGATCGGACGCGCCGACGAGATCGAGCAGACCATCGAGATCCTCAGCCGCCGCACCAAGAACAACCCGGTGCTCGTCGGCGAGGCCGGCGTCGGCAAGACCGCGATCGTCGAGGGACTCGCGCAGGCGATCGTCGACGGCGGCGTGCCCGAGCAGCTGCTCGGCAAGCGCGTGGTCGCACTGGACCTTCCTGCGATGCTCGCGGGCACCCGCTACCGCGGCGACTTCGAGGAGCGTCTCACCAAGACGATGGACGAGATCGCCGAGCACAGGGGCGAGCTGATCGTCTTCATCGACGAGGTGCACACCGTGGTGGGCGCCGGCGGTGCCGGCGACGGCGGCATGGATGCCGGAAACATCCTCAAGCCCCGCCTCGCGCGCGGCGAGCTGCACCTGGTGGGCGCGACGACGCTCAAGGAGCACCGCGTCATCGAGAAGGATCCCGCGCTCGAGCGCCGGTTCCAGCCGGTGCGGGTGGGGGAGCCGTCCGTCGAGGACGCCGTGCTCATCCTGCGCGGACTGAAGCCCGCGTACGAGGAGCACCACGGCATCGTCTACACCGACGAGGCCCTCCGTGCCGCGGTCGAGCTCAGCGACCGCTACGTCACCGAGCGCGTGCTGCCCGACAAGGCCATCGACCTCATCGACCAGGCGGGTGCGCGGCTGCGCCTGCGCCTGGGCTCCAAGGTCGACGTGAGCGGCCTCATCGAGCGTCTGGCGACGCTCGAGGCCGACAAGAACGCCGCCGTGTCCGCCGAGCACTACGAGGAGGCCTCGCGCATCCGCGACCAGATCGCCGCGGTGCAGGCCAAGCTCGACGAGGCGACGGCGTCCGGCGCTTCGACGGGCTCAGCGACCGGTGGACGCGTCGACGCGATCGTCGGCGAGCCCGAGATCGCGGCCGTCATCAGCCGGGCCACCGGCATCCCGGTCAACCGTCTCACCGAGACCGAGCGCGAGCGGCTGGCGTCCCTCGAGGACGAGCTGCACCACCGCGTGATCGGCCAGGACGACGCCGTCGTCGCGGTCGCGAAGGCCGTGCGCCGCAATCGGACCGGCATGGGCGACGCGCACCGCCCCGTGGGCTCGTTCCTGTTCCTCGGCCCGACCGGCGTCGGCAAGACCGAGCTGGCCAAGGCGCTCGCCGCCAGCCTGTTCGACGACGAGAGCGCCGTCATCCGCTTCGACATGAGCGAGTTCGGCGAGCGGCACACGGTGTCGCGCCTGGTCGGCGCCCCTCCGGGATACGTCGGCTACGACGAGGCCGGGCAGCTCACCGAGCGCGTGCGACGCAACCCGTACTCGATCGTGCTGTTCGACGAGATCGAGAAGGCGCACCCCGACGTGTTCAACCTGCTGCTGCAGGTGCTCGACGACGGCCGCCTCACCGACGGCCAGGGACGCACGGTCGACTTCCGCAACACCGTGGTGGTGATGACGTCGAACCTCGGCTCGGAGTTCCTCGCCTCGCGCGGCGGTGCCATCGGCTTCCTCGCCGACGGCGGCGGCTCGACCGGCTTCGGCTCGGAGAAGGATCTGCGCGACCGCGTGTTCGCCAAGCTCCGCGAGGCGATGCGGCCCGAGTTCCTCAACCGCATCGACGAGATCGTGCTGTTCCGCAAGCTCGACAAGCCGCAGCTGCAGCGCATCGTGCGGCTGCTGCTCGGCGCGTCCGAGGCGCGGCTCGCGAAGCGCGAGGTCGACCTCGTCGTCACCGACGGTGCCGTCGCCTGGCTCGCCGAGCACGGGTACGAGCCCGAGTACGGCGCCCGGCCGCTGCGCCGCCTGATCCAGCGCGAGGTCGACGACCGCATCGCCGACCTGTTCGTCACGGGTGCGCTCGTCGACGGTGGTGCCGTGACGGTGGATGCCGTGAGCGACGAGCTCTCGGTGGTCGCCGGGGCGTCGTTCCCGCTCGCCGCGTGAGCTGAGCACCACCTCTGCGAGAGGCGCCGCGCCTTCGGGCCGGCGCCTCTCGCCGTGTCGCGGGACGTCTGTGACCCGGCGCCCGGCGCCCGGCGCCCGGATCGGCGTCAGGCCTCCAGCATCCGTTTCAGCGTGATCGCGTTGCGGACGGCGTTGCCCTCGCCGTCGTTGTTGAAGTACGCCTGCACCTCATGCCCGCCGCGCTCCCATTCGCGGATGCGCTCCGCCCACCAGGCGAGGTCGTCGTCGGAGTACGAGCCCCCGTACAGGTGCTCCGGATCGGGGCCGTGCAGCCGCACGTAGACGAGGGGAGCGGTGGCGCGCAGGACGCAGGGCAGCCGCGCGCCGCTCATCACGCAGTACGCGGCGCCGTGGCGCTCGAGCATCGCGAAGACGGCGTCATCCACCCACGACGGATGCCGGAACTCGATCGCCGGGCGGGTCCACTCCGGCAGCTGCGCCAGGAAGTGCTCCAGCCGCGCGTCGTCGCGCTCCATCGCCGGGTGCAGCTGGACGATGAGCGGCCCGCGGCGGCCGTAGAGCTCATGGAGTCCCCGCGTGACCCGCGAGATCCAGACCTCGGGATCGCGGAGCCGCCGCGCATGGGTGAGGCCGCGCGGCGCCTTGACGGCCATCTGGAAGCCGTCCGGCATCCGTTCTCGCCATGCCGAGAACCTGGCGTCGGCCGGCCAGCGATAGAAGCTGCCGTTGAGCTCGACCGCGTCGAACGCCGCGATGTACTGCGAGAGCCAGTGGCTCTGGGGCCCTTCGTAGAGCACACCCCGCCAGTGGGGATAGACCCAGCCGGATGTCCCGATGCGCGCCATCCCCCCAGCGTGCGCGGTGGGCGCGGTACGAGCGACGGGGTTGCGTCGGCGCGCCCGCCGCGATAACCGCGTGCGGCGGTCGGCCAGGCGTCCCGCGTCAGGATGCGCGTGTCGGCGACCGCTGACAGAGTGGGGGGATGACCCGCATCGGCGCGATCTTCAACCCCTATACGCACGCTCCCGACGAGTTCCGTGACGCGGTGCTCGCCGCCGAGTCCGCGGGCCTCCCCGAACTGTGGATCTGGGAGGACTGCTTCCGGCAGTCCGCGTTCGCCACGGTCGGCGCGGCGCTCGCGTGGACCGACGCCCTGCGCATCGGGATCGGCATCGCGCCCATGCCGCTGCGCAACGTCGCCGCGACCGCCATGGAGCTGGCGACCATCGAGCGGCTCTTCCCCGGCCGCCTGCTGCCGGGCGTCGGGCACGGCGTGCTCGACTGGATGGGACAGGCGGGTGCGCGGGTGGCCTCGCCGCTGACGCTGATGCGCGAGTACGTCCCGGCGCTGCGAAGCCTGCTCGCGGGCGATGAGGTCACCACGGCCGGGCGCTACGTGTCGCTCGACGGCGTGCGGCTCGACTACCCGCCGGCGAGCCCGCCGCTGGTCTACGCGGCGGCCGAGGGCCCCAAGACGCTCCGGCTGAGCGGCGAGGTCGCCGACGGCACGGTGCTCGACAGCGGGCACACCGCCGAGGAGTACGCGACCGCGACGGCCGCGATCCGCGAGGCGCGCGAACTCGCCGGGCGCGGCGGCCGCCACGACGTGGTCGCCTACGTCGTCACGGCGTTCGGCGCGGATGCCGAGGCGCGGGCGATCGCGGACGTCGGCGACAAGCCCGACCCGGCCGAGCGCGCGCTGTGGGGCGATCCGGCGCAGGTCGCCGCCGGCGCGCAGCGGTTCTTCGACGCGGGGGTCGACGACGTGATCCTCCTTCCGGCCTCCCGCGGCGACATCGCCGAGTTCTACCGCGGGGCCGCCGACGTGGCGCGCCTGGTCGCGGCGGACGCCTCGTGACGGCGGCGCTGTCCCTCGGGATCGCGGCCGCCGCAGGCCCGGACCTCGCGGAGCGGGTGGCACCCGCCGCCGAGGCGGCCGGATTCCACGCCCTCTGGGTGAACGACACACCGGGCCACGACGCGCTCGCCGTGCTCGCCGCGGCTGCCACCGCGACCGAGCGCCTGGTGCTCGCCACGGGCGTCCTGCCGGTGGACCGCCGCACCCCCGACGACATCGCCGTCGCGGCGTCGGGCCTCCCGGCCGGCCGCCTCGTGCTCGGCATCGGCTCGGGGCAGGCGCGCAGCGGCGCGGTGGAGCTGGTGACGGATGCCGCGGCCGCGCTGCGCCGCCGCACCGACGCGCGCGTCGTCGTCGGTGCGCTGGGCCCGAGGATGCGACGGGCAGCGGCTGCGGCATCCGATGGCGTCCTGCTGAGCTGGCTCACCCCGCAGACCGCCGCCGCGCAGGCCGCGGAGGCGCACGCGATCACGCCGGAGACCCACGTCGCGCTGTACGTGCGCACGGCCGTCGACGACGCGGCTGTCGCCGCCCTCGACGAGGAGACTGCCCGTTACGCCGGCTACCCCGCGTACGCCGCGAACTTCGCCCGACTGGGTGTGGACCCCGCAGAAACCGTGATCCGTCCGGCAGTGCTGCGCGACCGGATCGCGGCCTACCGGGCCGGCGTGGACGAAGTCGTGCTGCGGGCCATCACGCCGACGGGCAGCGCCGACGATCATCTGCGGTTCATCGACGCGATCGTCGAGGCCGTCGCGTGATGCGCGTCATCGCCCGGTGGGCGCTCGCGGCGCTCCTCGTGGTCGCGGGCGCCTCGCACCTGACCTGGGGCCGCCGCGGCTACCGCATCGTCGTGCCGGACTGGGCGACGCGCCTGCTCCGCACCGACGAGGACACCATCGTCGTCGCCTCAGGTGTGGTCGAGCTGATGCTCGGCGGCGCGCTCGTGGCGCTTCCGGCTGAGCGCCGCCGCGTGGGCTGGGTCATCGCGGCGTTCTTCGTCGCGGTCTTTCCCGGCAACGTCCATCAGTGGCGCACCGGCAGGTCGGCGCCGATGCTGCGCACCGGCCGGGCACGGTTCGTGAGGCTGCTGCTGCAGCCGCTGCTCGTGGCCTGGGCGCTGTGGAGCGCCGACGCCGTGCCGGCCCGCCGCGCCCGTCCGAGGCGGAAGAGGTCGCGCCGGTGAGGCAGGGTCGATGAGCCGACCGGTCGCCGTCGTCGCGGGCGCCTCGGGCTTCGTCGGTCGCGCGCTCGTGCGAGCTTTCGCCGAGGACGGCTACGACGTGCGCACCATCGGCCGGGCGGGCGCCGACGCGACGTGGCCCGATGCCGACGGCATCCGCGCCCTCATCGACGGCGCGGCGATCGTGGTGAACCTCGCGGGCAAGTCGGTCGACTGCCGCTACACCGACGAGAACCGCGACGATATCCTGCGTTCGCGCGTCGAGACCACCCGCGCGCTGCGTCACGCCATCGAGGGCGCCGCCGCCCCGCCGCCGCTGTGGCTGAATGCGAGCACGGCGACCATCTACCGCTACGCCCTCGACCGGCCGCAGACGGAGCAGCAGGGTGAGCTCGGCACGGGGTTCTCCGTCGACGTGGCCCGCACCTGGGAGGACGAGTTCTTCGCGGCGAGTCTTCCGTCCACCCGTCGGGTGGCACTGCGCATGGCGATCGTGCTCGGCGACGGTCCCGCGACGCGCAGCCTCGTGCGGCTGGCCCGTGTCGGACTCGGCGGTCCCCAGTACGACGGATGGTGGTTCCCGCACACGCGCTATCGCGGCATCGGCCCGGAACCGACCGGTGACGGTCGCGCGCCGCGCCACCGATCGCGCGGCCGGCAGCGGTTCAGCTGGATCCACCTCGACGACGTGGTCGGAGCGGTGCGGTTCGTGCGCGACGACCCGAAGATCGCGGGACCGGTCAACCTCGCGGCTCCCGAGACCTCCGACAACCGCGGGCTCATGGCGACGCTGCGCCGCATCGTCGGCGCGCCGATCGGACTGCCCGCCTGGCGGTTCATGCTCGAACCGGCGATGTGGGTGCTGCGCACCGAGCCGGAGCTCATACTCAAGAGCCGCTGGGTGGTTCCCGAGGCGCTCACCGCGGCGGGGTACGGGTTCGCCCATCCCGAGCTGGAACCGGCGCTGCGCGACGTCGTCGCGTCGCTCGGGTCGCGACGGCGCTGACGCCGGTCGTGGTCCCCGACGCCTGCGGGGTGGGCGCGTGTCGGGGCCGGGTGCGAGAATGCGGGCATGCTGCTCCACGAGCTCGTGACGGCGACGGATGCCGTGGCCTCGACGTCGTCGCGACTGGCCAAGGTCGCCGCGCTCGCGGAGGTGCTCCGCCGGCTCGACGCCGATGAGATCCGGCCGGCGATCGGGTTCCTGACCGCGAGTCCGCGGCAGGGGCGCCTCGGCGTCGGGTGGCGGAGTCTCTCGAATCTCGCCGTGACGCACGCCGACGAGCCGACGCTGACCGTGGGCGACGTCGATGAGGCGCTCGACCGGCTCGCCGGGGCAGACGGCCCGGGGTCCGTCGCCACCCGCGCCGCCGCTCTCGACCAGCTGGCGCGCACCGCCACGGCGGGGGAGTGGGACTTCCTCGCCCGCGTCATGCTCGGCGAACTGCGCACCGGGGCGCTCGAGGGCGTGCTGCTCGACGCCGTCGCGAAGGCATCCGACCGCGACGCGCCGACCGTGCGGCGTGCCGCCATGCTGTCGGGCGACCTCGGCGCCACGGCGCGGACCGCCCTCATCGGCGCGCCCGAAGAGCTGGCCGCCATCGGCCTCGAGGTGGGGCGCGGCGTGCTGCCGATGCTCGCCGCGACGGCGGGCTCGACGGCGGAGGCGCTCGAGACGCTCGGCGGCGCGGCATCCGTCGAGTACAAGCTCGACGGCGCACGCATCCAGGTGCACCGCGACGGCGACGACGTGCGCGTGTTCACCCGCAGCCTCGCCGACATCACCCACCGCGTGCCCGAGATCGTGTCCGCCGTGCGGGCGCTGCCGGCCGACCGGGTGATCCTCGACGGCGAGACCCTCTCGCTCGATGAGGACGGCGGCCCGCGTCCTTTCCAGGACACGATGGCCCGCTTCGGCTCGCTCGGGGCGGACGACGCGGCCGCCGTCGTGCTGCGGCCGTGGTTCTTCGACATCCTGCATCTGGACGGCCGCGACCTCATCGACGAGCCGCTCGCGACGCGCCTCGAGCTGCTCGACCGTGCCGTCGGCGATGCCCGCGTGCCCGGCATCGTCACCGACGACGCGGCGCGCGCCGAGGAGTTCTCGCGCGAGGCGCTCGCCGCCGGGCACGAGGGCGTGATGGTGAAGGGGCTCGATGCCCCCTACGCCGCCGGGCGCCGGGGAAAGAGCTGGCTCAAGGTCAAGCCCGTGCTGACCTACGACCTCGTCGTGCTCGCCGTCGAGTGGGGATCGGGCCGGCGCACCGGGCAGCTCTCGAACCTGCGCCTGGGTGCCCGCGACCCCGAGGGGGCGTTCGGCGAGCCGGGAGCCTTCGTGATGGTGGGCAAGACCTTCAAGGGCCTCACCGATGCGACGCTGCGCTGGCAGACCGAGTTCTTCCCGACCATCGAGACGCACCGCTCGTCGCATGCGGTGCACGTGCGGCCCGAGACAGTCGTCGAGGTCGCCATCGACGGGGTGCAGCGCTCGACGCGCTACCCGGGCGGTGTCGCTCTGCGCTTCGCGCGTGTGAAGGGCTATCGGCCCGACAAGGGCCCCGCGGAGGCGGACACGATCGACGCGCTGCGGAGTCTGCTGCGGGGATGAGTGGGGGGCCGCCCCGACGTCAGCGGCGGACCGCGATGTACCGGTGCTCGGGCCTGCCCGTCGTCCCATAGCGCAGTCGCACATCGACCAGGCCGCGGCTGGCGAGCCCCGCGAGGTGCCGCTGGGCGGTCGCTCGCGAGATGCCGACCCGGTCGGCGATCTCCGCAGCGGACGCCTCGTCGTCGCCGAGCCCCTCGAGGATCAGCTGCTCGGTCGCCGAGCGGGTGACGGTCGCGGGCTCCGCGCCGCCGTGCATGATCGCGAGGGCGCGATCGATCTGCTCCTGCTCCAGCGGCCGGTCGGTGACCAGCAGGTTGCGCATCCGCGCATAGCGGTCGAGCCGCTCGGCGAGCACCCGGGCGTCGAAGGGCTTCGTCAGATAGGCGAGCGCCCCCGCCTGCAGGGCGCGGCGCACCGTGGCGGCATCGGTGGCAGCCGACAGCACGAACGCGTCGATGTCGGCCGCGGCGGCGAACTCGACGCCGTCGCCGTCGGGAAGGAAGGCGTCGACGAGCAGCAGATCGGGGGCGTGCGCCCGCACCGCCTGCCGTGCGGCGCCGAGCGACTGCACGGCATCGAGTGCGGTGAATCCGGGCCGCGACGCCACGATGTCACGGTGCAGTCCGGCGACGCGGAAGTCGTCGTCGACGACCAGCACCCGGATGGGACGATTCATGCGCTCTTCTCCTCGGGGTTCCCGCTGGCGGGGCGCAGTGCGCCGGGCAGCCGAGCGCCGAACACGGCACCGGACCCCTGGCCGCCGGGGTCGATCAGCCACACGTCACCGCCGCGGCGGCGTGCGAGGTCGCGTGAGAGCGGAAGCCCGAAGCCGTGCCCGTGCACGGTGTCGCTCCGGCTCGCCGCCGCGTCTCGGGTGGTGGCGCGTGCAAAGGGGTCGGCTCCCGGCGGCTGGATGCCGCCACCCGAGTCGGCCACCGTGATCACCAGTTCGCCGCCGTCGCCCAGCAGCGCGATCTCGACCCAGCCGGGCTGTGCGCCGCCGACCGCCGCGGTGACGGCGTTGCCGACGAGGTTGCCCAGCACCGCCGCCACGTCCTCCGCCTCGGCCACCTCGCTCAGCAGCAGGGTGTCCTCCGAGACGCGGACCGTCACGCCGCGCTCCCGCGCCGTCGCGGCCGTCGCGCCGAGCAGCGACGTCAGGAACGCGTCGGGCACGCGCTCGAGCCCGGCGACGCCGAAGTCCACGGCGCCGCGCTCGGTCAGGTCGCCGAGGAACGCGCGCGCCTCGTCGACGCGTTCCGCGTCGATCAAGCCGGACGCGACGTGCAGGCGATTGGCGAACTCGTGCCGCTGCACCCGCAGCGCCTCGGTCATGGCACGCACGGTCTCGAGCCGGCCGGCGAGCGCCTCGACGTCGGTGCGGTCCCGCACGACCACGATCTGGCCCAGCGCCCGTGCGTCCCGCTGCACCGGCCGGGTGTCGAGGTACAGCACCCGGTCGCCGACGACGGCCTCGACGCCCGACGCCCCGTCGCGCACGGCGTCGCGCACGGTCTCGGGCAATGGGAGCTCGTCGAAGCGGCGCCCGGCCGCCGCGTCGATCCCCAGCATCCGTTCGGCGGCCTCATTGCACACCCGCACGACGCCGTCGGGATCCAGCGCCACGACGCCGTCGCCGACCCCCTCGAGCACCGCCGCCTGATTCTGCACGAGTGTCACGAGCTCTTCCGGCTGGAGCCCGAGGGTGAGCCGCTCGAACCGACGTCGAAGCAGCAGCGTGGCCACGGCGGCCAGCGCCAGCCCGCCGACCGCGGCGATCGCGATGGTGGCGACGAGTGCGGGGAGGTCGTCGAAGACGCTCGCGCGTTCGAATCCGACACTCACCTCGCCCACGGGCGCGCCGCCGTCCTCCGGGTAGACCGGCACCTTGGCACGGGCGGATTCGCCGAGGGTGCCCACCTCCCAGTCGACGACCTCGTTGCCCTCGAGCACCTCGGCGAAGGGCGTCGAGACGACCTGGCCCAGAAGCTCCTCCGTCGGGTGGGCGAGACGGATGCCGTGATCGTCGGTGATGACGACGAACAGCGCGTCCGTGCGATCTGCCACGTCGGCCGCGATCTGCTGGAGGGCGCCGGTGCGCAGCTGCGCGGCATCCGGCGTTCCCGGGTCGGCGGAGAACTCGGCGACCAGCGACTTCACGTCGGGATCCTCCGCGACCGTGCGGGCGATGTTGAGGGCGGCGGCCTCGGACTCCGCCCGGAGCTGGCGCACGCCCAGCCACCCGAAGACGAGCGCGCACACGGCGACGACGGCGGTCACCGTCGCCAGCTGCATCAGCAGCAGCCGTGTCGCGAAGCGCATCCCACC
Organism: Microbacterium sp. B35-30; assembly: GCF_010634855.1. GTDB lineage: Bacteria > Actinomycetota > Actinomycetes > Actinomycetales > Microbacteriaceae > Microbacterium. The sequence goes on from NZ_MWLQ01000021.1 coordinate 43,335, forward strand.
TCCCTGGGCTGATGTGTGGACGGGCTGATGTGTGGACGGGCTGATGTGGGGACGGGCCGACGAATGGCCGGGACCGATGAGGGGACCCGTCTCCGCGTACGTGAGCACAATGCGCAGAACACACGCTACGCGCACAACCTGCGGGAATGCGACTTAACGCGCGACGAGCCGTGCCTCGCGCCTAGCCTCGCGGGAACGCACCGAGACCGGTGCGACGCCACCACCCGCACGACACGACGAAGGAGTCGAGATGAACGCGGCAGTTCCGATCCTGTTCCAGGCCGCCGAGGCCGACGAGGGCTACGCCACCGCCTTCGTGCCGTCCGAGGGCGTGCTCGTCGCGCTGGGCTTCACGATGGTGCTGGTCTTCATGGCGCTCATCATGACGCGCCGGCTGACGCCGATGGTCGCGCTCATCCTCGTGCCGACCGTGTTCGGGCTGTTCGCCGGCGCCGGACTCGGGCTCGGCGACATGATCCTCGACGCCATCGGCAGCATGGCGCCGACCGCCGCGCTGCTGATGTTCGCCATCATGTACTTCGGCATCATGATCGATGTCGGACTGTTCGATCCGCTCATCCGCGCGATCACGCGGCTGCTCGGCGACGATCCCGCCAAGGTCGTGCTGGGCACGGCGGTGCTGGCCGGAGCGGTCTCGCTCGACGGCGACGGGTCGACGACCTTCATCATCACGACCTCCGCGATGCTGCCGATCTACCTGCGCCTGGGCATGAGCCCCGTCGTGCTCACCTGCGTCGCAGGCCTCATGAACGGCACGCTGAACATCGTCCCGTGGGGCGGCCCCACGGTGCGCGCGGCGACCGCGCTGGGCCTGCAGCCCACCGACATCTTCGTGCCGATGCTGCCCTCGCTCGCTGCCGGCATCGTCATCTCCCTGGCCTTCGCCTGGTTCCTCGGACTCTCCGAGCGCAAGCGCATCGGCAGCATCGACGAGTCGCGCCTCGACGGCGGGGGAGTGCTCGCCGGACCTCGCATCTTCCGCGGCAGCGACACGAAGCCGGGCGCCCGCGCGACGCTGCGCACCGGCAACATCGTGACGCTCGCCGGCGGGCGGGGCAGCCTGCCCATCGCCACGGCCGTCGTCGACCGCGAAGACACCGCGATGGCTGACACGATGCTCGACCCGAACCGCGCCACCCTGCGGCCGAAGCTCATCTGGTTCAACCTGGCACTGACCCTCGCGGTGATGGTGCTGCTGGTGCTCGACGTCTTCCCGCTCGCCTACGTCTTCATGGTCGGCGCCGCGATCGCGCTGTTCGTGAACTTCCCGAAGCTCAAGAGCCAGGCCGACGAGATCGTCGCCCATGCGCCGAGCATCGTCGGCGTCGTCTCGATGGTGCTGGCGGCCGGTGTGCTGGTCGGCGTGCTGAACGGCACCGGCATGGTCGATGCGATGGCGACCTGGATCACGACTGTGATCCCCGCCTCGCTCGGACCCTTCCTGGCCGTGATCACCGGCATCCTGTCGATCCCGTTCACGTTCTTCATGTCGAACGATGCGTTCTACTACGGCATCCTCCCCGTGCTGGCGCAGAGCGCCGAGCACTTCGGGATCGCGCCGGTCGAGATGGCCCGCGCCTCGATCACGGGCCAGCCGGTGCACCTGCAGAGCCCGCTCGTGCCCGCCATCCTGCTGCTGGTCTCGCTGGCGAGCGTCAACCTCGGCGATCACCACAAGAAGGTGCTGTGGCGGGCCTGCGTCGTGTCGCTCGCGATGCTCGCCGTCGGCGTGCTGGTGGGTGCGATCCCGCTCATCGCCTGAGCGGGGGATGCCTGCTCCCGGCGCGCGCCTGATTCTCGGCGCGCGCCGGCCGCGCGGTGACTGCCCCGGCGGCTCCTGCGGCTCGTAGGCTTTCGCCATGACCAGAGCAGCTGCACCCGACGCCGCCTACGAGCACCGCAGCTTCGGGGCACCCGGCGCAGAGCGCACCGTCTTCCTTCTCCGCGGAGGCGCCTCGGCGCTGTCCGATCCGCTGCCCGACGCCACGATGCGACGCGACGCGCGCGTCGTGGCCATCGGACTGACTGTCGACGACGTCGACGACCCGGTGGCCTACCGCGGAACGACGCCCGCGGAGGCCACCGCCCGGCGGATCGCGCAGTTCGTCACCGAGGAGCGTGAGGATCGCCCCGCCGGCATCGTCGGCGTGGCCGCCGCCGGGGAGCTGGCCGTCAGGGTCGCCGCCCTCGTCGGCGTCGGAGTCGACCGGCTCGCCCTCGTGGCCGTGCCGCGTCCCGAGTCCGAGCTCGGGGGCTACGAGCTCGGACAGCTGCTGCAGCGCATCGACGCGAAGACGCTGCTGATGAACGGGCGGGACGACCCGGATGCCGCCGCCGGCGCGGCGCGCTGGTTCGCCGAGCGGCTCCCGTCTGCGCGCGTCGAGATGGTCCCGAAGACCACCGATCCCACCTCTCGCCTGATCCTCGCCGACGTGTGGGAGCGCGTGCTGTCGCACGTGGCGCCGGGAACGGTCCGATGACGCGGATCGTCGTCCTCACCGGGGCCGGCATCTCCGCCGAGAGCGGCGTGCCCACCTTCCGCGGCGCCGACGGCCTGTGGGAGGGGCACCGCGTCGAAGACGTCGCGACGCCGGAGGCCTACGAGCGCGACCCCGACACCGTGCTCGCCTTCTACGACGAGAGGCGCCGTGCCCTCGGAGCCGTGGCGCCCAACGCCGCCCATCGCGCCCTCGCCCGGCTCGAAGGCGCGATCGGGGACGACTTGCTCGTGGTCACGCAGAACGTCGACGACCTGCACGAGCGCGCCGGCAGCCGCCGCCTCGTGCACATGCACGGCGAGCTGCGCCGGGCGCTGTGCGGCGCGTGCGGCTCACGGCCCGAGTGGGACGGCGACCTCATCGATCGCCCGCCCTGCCCCGAGTGCGGAGAGCGGATGCTGCGCCCCGACGTGGTCTGGTTCGGCGAGATGCCGTACGAGCTCGAGCGCATCGAGAACGCGGTGGTGGCGTGCGATGAGTTCGTCTCCATCGGCACGTCCGGGGCGGTCTATCCCGCCGCGGGGTACGTCGCGCTCGCGGCGGCCTTCGGCGCGCGGACGACCGAGCTCAACCTCGAGCCGCGCGACACCCTGCTGCTCTTCGAGGACGCGGTGCCGTTCGACGAGGCGCGCGCCGGTCGTGCGACCGAGCTCGTGCCGGCATGGGTCGACGAGGTGATCGCGGCACAGCGCGATCGGATCGTTGAGTCCTGAGGTCGCCACGGAGGCGGACGACGAAGGCGCCGAGCGGTCCTCCGCCCGGCGCCTCCGCGTTGCCCGATGGATCTACGTTCTGCCGCCGCCCGATCGCACACGCGACAGCGCATCCACCGTTGCGGCAAGGATGAGGACGCCGCCTGTGACGAGCAGGTTGATGCCTGCAGGGAGGTTCAGCAGGCCGAGGCCGTTGGTGATCGTCGCGATCACGAGCGCACCGATCGCGGCGTGCATCAGGCGCCCCTTCCCGCCGAAGAGGCTCACGCCGCCGACGACGGCCGCGGCCACGCCCGAGAGCACGATGTCACGGCCGACGGTGGCATCCACCGAGCCGACCCGCGACACGCTGAGGAGGGCTGAGGCCACCGCCAGGCTCGAGCAGATCACGAAAGCCCACCACTTGATCCAGCGGACCTTTATGCCCGATCGTCGGGCCGCCTCCGCATTCCCACCGATCGCGTATATGTAGCGACCGAATTTCGTGCGGTCCAGCACGAAGGTGCCGACCCAGAGGATCGCCAGGACGATCGGGACGACGAGGGGAACCCCCGAGACCTCTACGACCGACTGACCCCGGTCCCGATTGAGCACGTACACAACCGCTCCGCCGAGGACCGCGATCACCGCGAGCTTGATGAACACGAGCGAGACCGTGCGGTTGGGCACGCCGGCGCGACGGCGCCGAGCGCGATCCCAGAACGATGTCGCCGCCGAGATTGCGAGGATCACCGCCAACAGCACCCAGCCGCCCCACGTCGGCAGGTTCGCACGCTGCAGCGCGATGAGCTCGGGAACCTCGATGCGGTAGAGCCCTCCCGCTCCGATGACGGTCAGCGCCAGACCCTGGAACCCCAGGAAGAGACCCAGCGTCACGACGAATGACGGGATGCCGATCCTGGCGACGAAGAAACCTATCAGCGCACCGGTCAGGAAGCCGAACCCGAACCCGACGAGGAGCGCCAGCGGCCAGGGGAAACCCCACACCGTGTTGAGAACCACGAACAGGGCCATTCCGACCCCGCCCGTGACGCCGGCGGAAAGGTCGATCTCGCCGAGCAGCAGCACGAAGACCAGCGCCATCCCGAGCACGACGAGTGTTGCGGCCTGGTTGAGCAGATTGGCGAAGTTGCGCTCGGTGAGGAAGAAGTCGCTCAGCAGTGAGAAGAGGATGCCGAGGACGATGAGGCCGCCGATGGCGGGGAGGGCTCCCATGTCGCCTGCGCGAACGCGCTGCCACCATGCCTGCGCCTGCTCGCGCAGGCCGCCTTCGACACCGCTCCCGATGAGGTCGCTCGCCACCGGATCGGGTGCAGCTTCGGTGCGTGTCGCGTTGGTGCTCATTCCGCGCCCCCTTCGGTGCGAATCGTCTCGGTGCTCATGATCTGGACTCCGCCGAGCGTCTTGGTGCCGGTGATGTACCCCACGACGTCGTCGCGGTTGGTGTCCTTCGTGTCGATCTGCGCCACCATCTGGCCGAGATAGAGCACAGCGATGTCGTCGGCCACCTCGAAGACGTCGGCGAGGTTGTGACTGATGAGAATGACGGCGACGCCCTGCTCGGAGAGCCGCTTCACGAGGTTGAGCACCTGCTCCGTCTGGGCGACGCCCAGTGCGGCGGTCGGCTCGTCGAGGATGACCACTCGGGCCTTCTTCAGGACCGCGCGCGCGATCGCAACCGTCTGCCGCTGGCCGCCGGAAAGGCTCGACACCTTTTGTCGGACCGATCTCACCGTGCGCACTGAGAGCGATCGGAGGGTGTCGGACGCCTCCTTCTCCATGCGCCCTTCGTCGAACGTCCCGAACGCCGTCTCCTCGCGGCCGAGGAACATGTTCTGCACGATATCGAGGTTGTCGGCCAGGGCGAGGTCCTGGTAGACGACCTCGATGCCGAGCGCCGAGGCATCTCTTGGCGCGTGAAGGTCCCGATGGACGCCGTCGATCAGCACTTCGCCTTGATCGTACGGCTGGACGCCCGCGAGGCCTTTGATGAGGGTGGACTTTCCGGCGCCGTTGTCGCCGACCAGGGCGGTGACCCGTCCTGGATGAACGCGGAGGTCCACTCCCTTGAGGACGCTGACGGGACCGAATGACTTCTTGACGCCGACGAGCCGGATGATCGGCTCCGTCGCCGTGAGGGTTTCTGACATGCTCGCTCCTTGGGATGCGCCGTGTCGCCGGACGGGGCGCCGCGCCTTAGACGCGACGCCCCGTGGCGATGACCTGCAGGACTTACTCGGTCACTCCGTACTGTTCGCAGGCGGCCAGGACCTCGGCGGTGCAGACCTCGTCGTACGCCGTCTGTCCTGACGCGACGACGTCCTTGACCTCTTCTGGGCCGACGAGGATGGGCGTCGACTGGAAGAACGGCGTGCCGTCCTCGAGCTCCGCGTCCGCCTCAGGGGTCTCGCCTTCCAGCAGCGCTACCGCGAGCTCGACAGCCTGGGTGGCAAGCTCTTCGATCGGCTTCCAGACGGTCGCCGTCTGCCAGCCGAGCAGGACGTTCTGCAGCCCGGCGACATCTGCGTCCTGCCCGGACACTGCGACACCGGTCAGGTTGTTGTCCTGAAGGACCTTGATCACGCCCGCGGCGTTCGTGTCATTGGCCACCCAGACGCCGTCGACCTGGCCGTTCAAGCTGGTCAGCGCCTGCTCGAAGTTGGTCTGCGACTGCGCGCCGTCCCAGACTCCCGGCGGCTCTGCGGCGGGAGTGATCCCGGCCGCTTCCATGACCTCCACCGCGCCTTCCTTGAACATCCCGGCGTTGTTGTCGGTCGGGTCGCCGCCCATGTACACGACGGTGGCGGTGGCGGGGTCCTTCCCCGCGGCCTCGAGTCCGTCCAGCACCGTCTGGCCCTGCAGTCGCCCGACCTCGACGTTGTCGAACGAGACGTAGTAGTCGGAGCCCTTGAAGGAGCGGTCATAGGCGATGACCGGGATGCCCTCGGCCTTCGCCCTCTCGGCAACCGAGACGGCAGCGCCGTTGATGTCGACGAGCATCATGACGCCGCAGCCCTGCGTGAGCTGCTGGTCCGCGATGGTCGCGAACGCCTCGACGTCGTCCTGGGCGTTCTGGATGTCGGCCTCGAAGCCCGCGGCCTCGAGCCCTTCCTGGAGGTAGCGGCGGTCGAGGTTCTCCCAGCGGGCCGACGAGGCGGCGTCGGGGAGGATGACGCACGCTCGCGTGCTCGCGGCGTCGCCGCCGTCGTCACCGCCGTCCCCGGTGTCGCCGTTGCCGCCGGCGCAGCCGGCCAGCATCACCGCGGCCGCGCCCGTGAGGGCGGCCACCGCGAGGAGTGAAGACTTCTTCATCATTCGCCTTTCGTCATTGAAGCGAGCGAGCCCCAGGATCGTCCCCGGTTTCTTCGCGCTGATGCGATCATCGATGACGGGCATTCTTGGCGTCAAGTCTTGAACGTAACGCTTTGGCAACGCCGGCGGTTTGACCACGGGCCAGCCGAGAAGCTCGCGCCGAAGAGAGCGCTTACCGTGCAGAATGTGTGCGAGACCCGCCTTGCGCATGCATAATGCGCACCGGGGCTGGCCAAGCGTCGGAGTGCCCCTCGCCGAGTGTTCGCCAAGTGAACCCAGTGCGTCGCCGCACTGGGTTCAGGCGCGGCCGGTGGCTGCGCGTGTGCGGCGGGAGAGCGAGTCGACGATCACCGCGAGCACGAGCACCACGCCGGTGACCATGAACTGCACCGACGAGTCGAGGTTCATGAGGGTCAGGCCCGACGAGATCGACTGGATCACGACGACGCCGACGAGCGCCGAGAACGCCGATCCGCGCCCGCCGAAGAGGCTCGTCCCGCCGATGACGGCCGCCGCGATCGCGTTGAGGTTCACATCCCCCGTGCCCGAGCTCTGGTTCGCCGATGCCAGCCGTGCGGCCGCCAGGATGCCTCCCACCGCGGCGAGCGTGGAGCACATCGCGAACACCGAGAGGTAGATGCGGTCGACCCGGATGCCGGCACGCCGGGCGGCCTCGACCGATCCGCCGACGGCGTACACGGCCCGTCCCCAGCGGGTGCGGGTCAGCACGAAGTTCATGGCGACGATGAGACCGAGGAAGAACAGGAACATCACGCCGACGCCGCGGTAGATGTTCAGGTACCACGTCGCCACCAGGAGGAAGGCGAGCAGGACGGCGCTGCGCACCGCGATCTCGGTGTAGCTCTGACTCACCAGATTCGCCGCCGCCCGCCGTCGCGCGCGGCGCAGGAGCGACCAGGCGAACGCGGCCGCCGCCAGCACCGCCACGACGTAGGACGCCCACGCGGGCAGGAACATCTGCTGCGCGAACTGCACGAGCCAGGAGTCGAACGGGATGGCGATCGAGCCCGTCTCGCCGAGCACCCACAGCTGCAGTCCGAGGAACCCGAGAAGACCGGCCAGCGTGATGACGAAGCTCGGCAGCCCGAAGCGCGTGAAGAGATAGCCGTAGAGCAGCCCGACGAGGCAGCCGACGACGATCGCGGCGGCCAGCGCCAGGAAGAGGTTCCACTGCAGCTGCACGAAGCTCACGGCGAGCACCGCGGCGGCGAGCCCTGAGACCGAGCCGACCGAGAGGTCGATCTCGCCGACGAGCAGCACCAGGACGACGCCGAGTGCGATCGTGCCGATGGCGGCGCACTGCATCGTGAGGTTGACGAGATTCTCGCTGGAGAGGAAGACCGGGTTCAGCAGCTGGAACACCGTCCAGATCACCGCGATCCCCAGCACGACGGGGAGAGCCCCGAGGTCGCCGCCCCGGATGCGCGTCAGGAAGCCTTCCAGAGCGAGACGGATGCCGCTGCCGCTCAGGAGCCGTTCGTCGCCGGTCGGCTCGGTCAGTCGCTCACCGCGCGCGCTCATCGGCTCCCGTCCCCGCGGGGTCGGGGAGTGCGGCGGGAGCCGGCGCGCGGCATGCGGATCACCGTGCCGCCGGCGGTCTGCTCGTCGGACGGTTCCTCATCACGCGGAGCGGTGGCTACGGCATCCGACCGCTCCGGCACGCGCTCCGGTGTACGCCGCGGTGCCGCGGAGTGGTCGACCGCCCCCGTGATGGCGGCGATGAGGATCTCGCTCGTCACGTCGGCGACGTTGTACACGCCGTTGTTGCGGCCGAGGCGCAGCACCACCACGCGATCGGCGACGGCCATGACGTCCGCCATGTTGTGGCTGATGAGGATCACGCCGTGCCCGCGCTCCCGGAGGCGCTCGATGAGGTTCAGCACTTCGGCGGTCTGCGCGACGCCCAGCGCCGCCGTCGGCTCGTCGAGGATGACGACGCGAGGCTCGCCGATCAGCGAACGGGCGATCGCGACGGTCTGGCGCTGACCTCCCGACAGGGAGGCGACGGGGACGCGTACGGAAGGGATCTTGGCCGACAGCTCGCGCAGCAGCGTCCAGGTGCGCTGCTCCATGTCGACCTCGTCGAGGGTGGCGCCGTCGCGGAGCTCGCGGCCGAGCCACAGATTCGCGACGACGTCGAGGTTGTCGCACAGCGCGAGGTCCTGGAAGATCGTCTCGATCCCGAGCTGCTGGGCGTCCGCGGGGGAGCCGATGCCCACCTCTTCGCCGTCGAACTCGATCGATCCGCTGTCGGGCGGGTGCACGCCGGCCAGCACCTTGACGAGGGTGGACTTGCCGGCGCCGTTGTCGCCGACGAGTGCGACCACCTCGCCCTCGTTGACCCAGAAGTCCACGTCGGTGAGCGCTTTGACCGCGCCGAACCGCTTGCCGATGCCGCGCATCGTCAGCACGCGTTCGCGCGGCCGCCCCGTCCGCGGGTGCGTCATCGACATCCTCGCCTCGTCCTCGCTTCGTCCTCGTCGTCGTTCCGGCCCCAGCCGACCCCTGCCAGAGTCGAGACCCTACCCGATGCCCGCAGCTTGGCACGCATCGGCGTAGGCCGGCGTGCAGATGTCGTCGACGCTCCAGAACCCGTCGGCGACCACGGTGTCCATGATCTCGTCGATCGTCACCGCCACGGGGTCGAGCAGCGTGGCCGGCGTCCCCTCGATCTCCAGCGGTGCGGTGACCTCCTCGCCGTGCAGCAGCTTGACGGCGACCTCGGCGGCGAGCTCGGCCTGCGGCTTGATCGCCTTGTACACCGTCATGTACTGGTCGCCGGTGAGGATCCGCTGGATGGCCGAGAGCTCGGCATCCTGTCCGGTCACGATCGGGAGCGGATCCACGTTCGCGACCCGCAGCGCCGCGATCGCGCCGCCGGCGGTGGCGTCGTTCGCGGCGTAGACCCCCGCGATCGCATCGCCGTGCTGGGCGATCTGGCCCGACACCCACTCCTGCGCCTTCTCGGGACTCCACCCCGGCGTGTCGTACTCGGCCAGCACGCGTAGGCCGCTGTCGTCGATGATGCTGTGGGCGCCCTGCTTGAACAGCGCCGCGTTGCTGTCGGTCGGCGAGCCGTTCACCATCAGGATGCCGCTGCCGTCGTCCGTCGCGCGCATCGCGTCGACGAATGCCTGCGCCTGCAGCACGCCGACCTTCTCGTTGTCGAAGGAGATGTAGTACGCCAGGTCGCCCCCGGCGATCAGGCGGTCGTACGAGATGACCGGCACGCCCTTGGCGTTGGCGGTGCTCACGATGCTGACGGCGGCGTTGGCATCCACCGGATCGAGGACGAGCACGCCCGCGCCGGAGGTGAGGGCGGACTCCGCCTGCTGCTGCTGCTTCGCGGCGTCCTGATCGGCGTTGGCGTACAGGACGTCGTAGTCCCCGAGCTCGGCCACGCGGGCTTCGAACAGCGGCCTGTCGAACGTCTCGTAGCGTGCCGTCTTCGCATCGGGCAGGAGGAGCGCGATGGTGTCATCGCTGGGCGGGTCGTTCTCGGTGGGTGTCCCGGTGCAGGCCGAGAGCAGCGCCGCCGCGACGAGCACGACGGCGGCGGCCACCGCGGTGCGGCGCCCGCCCGGGCGCCGCCACGGCCGATCGTGTCGGATGCGGGACATCGGACGAGCCTATGCGGTGATGGGAAGCGAGGTTGCCGTCGGGAGCTGAGCGCTGACCGTCACATGGTCGAGCGCGATGGCGATCGCCCCGCGCGTCTCGGCCCACTCGCCGAAGGAGGCGCCCACGATCTCGGGCAGGCCGCCTGCCGACGGCAGTGCGGTGCGCTCGAGCGAGTGCCGCATCGGCGCCATCAGGATCTCGCCCGCCAGCCCCAGTTCGCCGCCGACGACGATGACCTCGGGATCGAAGAGATTGCAGAGGCTCGCCGCGGCGATGCCGATGTGGCGTCCCGCATCGGCGATGACGCGGCGTGCGGCGCCGTCCCCGGCCTCCGCGGCGTGGAGCAGGTCGCCGAGGCGGTGCATGCCCTCGCTCGGCGGGAACAGCGACAGCAGCGCCGGTCCGCCCGCGTAGGTCTCGAGGCACCCGCGGTTGCTGCAGCGGCAGATCGGCCCGTTCTCGTCGAGCGTGACGTGGCCGATCTGGCCCGCCTTGCCGTTGACGCCGCGGAACAGGTCCCCGCCGACCACGAGTCCGGCGCTGATGGTGTGGCCGACGCGGATGAACACGGAGGATGCGGCGGCGCGGCCGTTGCCCTCGCGCGCCTCGGCGAGTCCGCCGAGGTTCGCCTCGCTGTCGACGTGCACCGGCCGGCCGATGCGCACCGAGAGGCTCTCGGCGACGTCGACGCCCTCCCAGCCGCGCAGCAGGCCGGGGGTCGACACCATGCCGGTGCGCGGATCGATCGGCGCGGGCAGTGCCAGCCCGACGGCGAGGAGGTCCGCCAGCGACCCGCCGAGCGACTCCATCATGTCGCCGAGCAGCAGCGCGAGGCGGTCGAGCTCGGAGTCGTGGCGGTGATCCAGGGGGAGCGGGAGCGAGGACTGCGTGACGATGGTGCGCGCGGTGTCGGCGATCGCGATGTGCAGCTGCCGCGAGCTGTAGTGGACGCCGGCGACGAGACCCAGCCGCCGCGCGAGCGACACGAGGGTGGCGCGGCGACCGCTGCTCGTGGTGAACGACGTGTGGAGCAGTCCCGAGGCCGTCAGCTCTTTGACGATGTTCGACACCGTGGCGGGAGAGAGACCGGTGCTGCCGGCGAGCTCGATCTGGGTGAGGCGGCCGTGGCGCTTGAGCGACTCGACGACGCGCGCGCGATTGGCCTCGCGCAGCGAGGTCTGCGAGCCCGGCGGGGCATTACGGCGTGCCACAGGTCACACTGTAGCCCACCCCCTCGATCGTGGACCGGGCGTGGCGATTTCCCAGGTCGGCCATGGGTTCGCGGTGCAGAGACGATCCCCGTGGGGCCGCACGGACTAGCATCGGTACGCCATGCACTCCGTCGCCGAGGCGCTCCGCGCCGCACTGCCGCCGCACACCGTCGCCACCGACGCCGAGACGCTCGAGCGGCTGAGTCACGACGACGCGGAGTGGGCCGAGTTCGGGCTGCCCGCCGCCGTCGTCTTCGCATCGCGCATCGACGATGTCGTCGCGACCGTCCGCATCGCGGCGGCGCACGGGGTCGCGATCGTGCCGCGCGGCGCGGGCACCGGTCTCTCAGGAGGCGCGAACGCGACGAGCGGATGCCTCGTCCTCTCGCTCGAGCGGATGACGAGGATCGTCGAGGTCGACGCCGCCGAACGCTACGCCGTCGTGGAGGCGGGGGTGCTGAACGACGACCTGCGCCGCCACGTCGCCGCGCACGGGCTCTGGTACCCGCCCGACCCGGCGAGCCAGGCGATCTCGACCATCGGCGGGAACGTGGCGACCAACGCCGGCGGCATCTGCTGCGTGAAATACGGGGTGACCCGCGACTATGTCATCGGTATGACGGTGGTGCTCGCCGACGGCAGCATCGCGAAGCTCGGCCGCACGACCGCCAAGGGCGTCACGGGGTACGACCTGACCGGCCTGTTCGTCGGCTCCGAGGGCACGCTGGGCATCATCGTCGACGTCACGGTGAAGCTGCGACCGCTCGGCGGCCGCGAGGAACGCGCGGTCGTCGGCTATTTCCGGACGCTGACGGATGCCGGACGCGCGGTCGCCGCCGTGTCCGAGGCGGGCATCGTGCCGTCGGCGCTCGAGCTGATCGACCGCACCTGCCTGCACGCCGTGGCGCAATGGCAGGGCTGGGACCTGCCGGAGGACGCGAACGCGCTGCTGCTGGCCAAGGTGGACGAGCCCGGTGCGCGCGGCGAGGAGCTCGCCGCCGCGATCGAGGCGCACTTCCGCACGGAAGGCGGCGACCGCGTCGAACGGGCGGTGGAGCCCGCCGACATCGACCGGCTCTTCGCGGCCCGGCGCCTCGCGTACCCCGCACTGGAGCGGCTGGGCCCGGTGCTGACCGAGGACGTCTGCGTTCCGCGCGGCGCCGTTCCCGAGATGCTCGCGCGGATCGAGGCGGCAGCGGCCGACGCGGGTGTCGTGATCGCCAACATCGCGCACGCGGGCGACGGCAACCTGCATCCGCTGATCATCGCGCCGGAGGGTGACGACGATGCGAAGTCGCGTGCGAAGGCGGCGTTCGACCGCATCGTCGACGACTGCCGCGCCCTCGGCGGAACCGTCACCGGTGAGCACGGCGTGGGCCTCCTCAAGCTGGGCGGCGCGGCGGCGGAGCTCAGCCCGGTGGTGCGAGGACTGCACCGCTCGATCAAGCACGCGCTCGACCCGGCCGGGATGCTCAACCCCGGCAAGGCCTTTCCGAACGGAGACTGAGATGCCCTCGATCCACGCCGACGACTCCGTGATCCACGCAGATGACGGGGTGCGGCTGCACGTCGACGAGGCGGGAGATCCCACCGGCAGGCCGATCGTGCTGCTGGCCGGGTTCAAGGCCGCCGCCACCACTTGGCGGTACCAGGTGCCGGCGCTGGCGCGCGCGGGCTATCGGGTGCTGTCCGTCGACGTCCGCGGCCACGGCGCCGCCGAGCGACCGGCGTCGGGCGTCGACATGGCTCGTCGGGGGAGCGACGTCCGCGACGTGCTCGCGGCGCTCGACCTACGCGACGCCGTCCTGGTGGGCGGCTCGATGGGAGCGAACACCATCTGGTCGTACCTCGGCCAGGAAGGCGCGGAGCGCGTCGCCGCGGTCGTGTCGGTCGATCAGACGCCGAAGATGCTCAACACCGCCGACTGGTCGCACGGCTTCTACGGCTACACCCCGGAGAACGTGGACACGTACTTCGCCACGGGCATTCCCGAGACCGGGCACGGCACCCCGATGCTCCGGCGCGGCATGCGGCTGGTGCGCCTGCTGCGAGCCATGAAGGGCGCCGAGCGCGCGCTGAGCCCCGGCGAGCTCGCGCTCCTCAACGACCACGCCAAGGCCGACTGGCGGCCGGTGATCGCGGCGACGCCGCTGCCGGTGCTCTTCGTCGCGGGCGCCGAGAGCGAGTTCTGGCCGAGCTCGCACGCGGCGGCCGCCGCTGCGCTCGCACCGCGGGGCGAGTCGGCGGTCATCGCGCACGACGGCCATGCGGCGAACATCGAGCAGCCGGCGGCGTTCAACGCCGGGCTGCTCGACTTCCTCGCCCGCATCGGCTGACGTGCCCGCCCCCCGGGCGGCGGGCGGCGGGACCGCTACTCGCGCAGCCGCACCAGTCGCTCGTGCCCCGTCTCCTCGAGCTCGGCGATCGACTCGCGCGCCTTCACGAAGTCGTTGAACGAGCGATAGCCCAGCGCCTTCTCGCTGAACGACGGGTCCATGCGTCGCATGTGCGTCTTGACCGCCGAGCTGTGGAGCCACTCGGAGTCGTCGTTCTTGTCGTGGCCGAGCCGCAGCGCGCGCTCGAGCAGCCGGGTCGCCGTCTCCTGCGGATCCTCTGCCGGCTCCTCCACGGGCAACGGCTCCACGGGCTCCGGCGCCTCGGGAGCCGCGGCCTCGGCGCGCGCAGCGACCGTCTTGGATGAGGCGCGACGATTCGTGCGCTTAGGCGGCGCCGCGGTCTCCAGCGCCTCGTTGAGCGCGGCCTCGATCTCGGGCGCCGACCGGGTCGGGGCCGCCTCGGCGGCGTCGTCTGCAACAGTGTCGGGCGTGACGGCCTCGGGCGTGACGGCCTCGGGCGTGACGGCCTCGGGCGTGACGGCTTCCTGAGCCGCGGCATCCGTCACTGCCGTCTTCGCCGTCCCTCGACGGCCTCCCGAGCGCGGCGCCGCGGTGGCTGCTGCGCCGCCAGTCTCCTTCGCCTTCGTGGCGCGGCTCGAAGAAGCGGCCTTCGCCTTCGCCGGCGCCTTCTCCGGCGCCTTGTCGGGGGCCTTCACGGCCTTCGCGGGCTCACGCGAGAAGCGCGGGACGCCGGGCAGCGAGTCGTACGCCTCGAACTCGTCGCAGGCGGCGGCCAGCGACTTCGCCGTCGACCCGGCCACGCCGACACCCACCACGTAGCGGCCGAGGCGCTTGCATCGCTGGGCGAGCGGGACGTAGTCCGAGTCACCGGCGACGATGACGACGTGCGTGAGGTCGGGCAGGCGGAACATGTCTTCGACGGCATCCACGGCGAGGCGGATGTCGGCCCCGTTCTTGGCGTATGCCGCGGCGGGGAAGAGCTGCACCAGATCCACAGCACGGGCGACGAGCTGCGAGCGATAGATCGCGTTGACGGGAGCCGACCAGTCGGCGTACGCACGGGTGAGGACCAGCGTGCCGAAGGATGCCGCGAAGTCGATGATCGCGCCGACGTCGATCGTCGCCGCCGAGAGCCGGTCGGCGATCTCGGGATCGGCCGGGTTCTCGGCGATGCGCTGGCGGTCGCGCGAGTACGAGTTGCGGCCGTGCACGCGGTCGTACCAGGACATCACGATGTTGTCGAAGTCGAGGTACACCGCGACGCGGGGATTCTGAAGATCGGGCATGTCAGGCCTCTCCGGGGTAGCGCACGCCCACGAGCGCGCGGATCTCATCGAGCGCGGCCATGATCGCGACGGTCTCGTCGATGGGCAGCACGTCCGAATCGGTGCGACCCTCGGTGAGATAGCGCGCGGCCGCCAGCGCCTGGTACTGCATCCCGCGGCCGGCGACGTCGGAGACGAAGTCCTCGAGCACCGTGCCGTCGTGCGAGACGACACGGAATGACGTCGGGGTGTACCAGACGCGCGCGATCTCGAGGCGGGCGTCGGTTCCAATGATCGCGGCCGTGTTGGGGCCGGCCGCGCGGGAGGCGGAGAGCGTCGTGGAGAGCGCCCCGGACTCGTGGGCCATGATGGTGGCGATCTCGGTGTCTGCTCCGGTGTCGCCCAGGCGGGCGGACGCCCCGATCGACAGCGGCTCGCCGAGGATGTCCCACACGAACGACACCGGGTAGATCCCGAGGTCGAGCAGGGCGCCGCCGCCGAGTGCCAGGTCGTTGAGCCGGTGGGCGGGATCGCTCGAGATCCGCTGGGTGTGGTCGGCGGTGATCGCACGGATCTCGCCGAGCGCGCCCGAGGCCACGATCTCTCGTATGCGCACCATGTGGGGCAGATACCGCGTCCACATGGCCTCCATTGCGAGCAGTCCGCGCTCGGCCGCGGCGTCGCGGACCGCTGCGGCCTCTGCGGCGTTCAGCGTGAAGGGCTTCTCGACGAGCACGTGCTTTCCGGCCTCGAGCGCCAGCAGGGCGTTGGCGGCATGCATCGGATGCGGTGTGGCGATGTAGACGATGTCGACGTCGGGGTCGGCGACCAGGTCCTCGTACGAGCCGTGGGCACGGGGGATGTCGAAGTCGGCGGCGAACGCCTCCGCGGTCTCGCGGCGACGCGATCCCACCGCGGCGACGTCGAGCCCCGCGGTGCGGAGGTCCGCCGTGAAGGCCCGTGCGATGCCTCCGGGACCGAGGATGCCCCAGCGTGGGGAGGACGAGCCGGGGGACTGCCGGCCCGATGGTGAGGACTCTGAGGTCATGACACGAGGCTAGCGGCGGGAGCGCACCGGCGCCCGATCTGCTAGCGCGCGACGGCCTCCGGCTGCCGCGCCGCGTCGGCGCTCTGGGCGCTCTGGGCGCTCTCGGTGATCCGGTCGAGCGCGCGGGCGAGGTCGTCGACGATGTCGCGGGCGTCCTCCAGGCCGATCGACAGGCGCACCGTCGTCGGGCCGATGTGGGCCTCGGCCAGCTGCGTCGGCGACATGTGGCTGTGCGTCATCGAGGCGGGGTGGGCGACGAGGCTGCGGGCGTCGCCGATGTTGGCGACGAGCCTGACCACCTGCAGGCGCGAGATGAACTCCTCGACGAGGCGGAAGTCGGCCTCGGCATCGCCCGTCGCGGGCAGGTCGAACGCGAACACCGAGCTCACCCCGTGCGGGAGGTAGGTCTGCGCCTGGGCTCGCCACGGGCTGGAGTCGAGCCCCGGGTGGTGCACCCGCGCGACCGCGGGATGGGTCTCGAGGAACCGCGCGACGGTGAGCGCGCTCTCGGTGTGGCGCTGCATGCGGAGGTCGAGCGTCTCGAGACCCTGCAGCAGCTGGAAGGCGTTGAACGCCGACAGCGACGGGCCCAGGTCGTGGACGTACTTCGTCTTGACGAGCGCGATGTACGGCGACCCCGTCTGTCCGAAGCGCTCGACGAGGCTGCCGTCGGGGACGCGCGGGTAGGTCTGCGTCAGCTGGGGCCAGCGCTCGGGCTGGACGGTGAAGTCGAACGTGCCCAGGTCGACGACGACCCCGCCGAGCGAGGTGCCGTGGCCGCCCAGGAACTTCGTCGCGGAATGAACCACGATGTCGGCCCCGAAATCCTTGGCCCGCTGCAGGTACGGCGTCGCGACGGTGTTGTCGATCACGAGGGGCACGCTCGCGGCGCGGGCGACGGCTGCGACCGCGCCGAGGTCGAGCACCTGCGCGATGGGGTTCGAGATCGACTCGGCGAAGAGCGCGCGGGTGGTCGGACGCACGGCGGCGCGCCACGCCTCGATGTCGTCCTGGTCGACGAACGAGACCTCGATGCCCCAGTCGGCGAACGTGTCCTGCAGCAGGTCGACCGTGCCGCCGTAGAGCTGGCGCGCGGCGACGATGTGCTCGCCCTGCTTGGCGAGCGCGAGCAGCGCCACCGCGACGGCCGCCTGGCCGGACGCCACGCCCGCGGCGCCGATGCCGCCCTCGAGCTCGGCCACCCTGCGCTCGAACACGAGCACGGTCGGGTTCGCGGCCCGGCTGTAGATGTTGCCGTCCTTGCGGAGTGCGAAGAGGTCGCGCGCCTCGGACAGCGATCGGAACTCGAAGCCGTTGGACTGGTGGATGGCGGGAACAGCGGTGTTCTCCGCGACGCCGGAGTCGAACCCGGCCTGCACCTGCGCCGTCGCGAACGAGCGAGGGGCGGCCGGACGAGGCGGCAGGTCGTTGTCGGTGGCACGAGGCATGCTGACCATTGTCGAGCCGGGTGGGCCGTGCCGGTACGTCGTGTGTCGAACTGTTGCGGCGCCGGCTCCGGCGCCCCCGCGCGGCGGTAGAGCGCGCGCGGGTGAGAGGCGAGCCGGAATGGAAGCCAGAATGGGCCAGTGGCGCAGCTGATCACCCCCGCAGAACTCGACGACCTCATCCGTGCCGGCGCCGTCCGCGTGCTCGACGTCCGCTACCGCCTCGACCGTCCGGACGGCAGCGTCGAGCACCTCGAGGGACACGTGCCCGGCGCCGTGTACGTCGACATGGAGACCGAGCTCTCGCAGCACGGCCGGCCCGAGGATGGGCGGCATCCGCTCCCGTCCACCAAGGGTCTGCAGGCCGCCGCCCACCGCTGGGGTCTTCGCGACGGCGACACCGTCGTGATCTACGACGACGACCGTTCCCTCGGCGCCTCGCGCGCGTGGTGGCTGCTCACGCGCTCGGGCGTCGGCGACGTGCGCATCCTCGACGGGGGGCTCGGCGCGTGGCGGGCCGCCGGCCTGCCGCTCGAGACCGGACCCGTGGTGCCCGAGCCCGGCGACGTGTCGCTCGCCCCGCTGGCGGAGCCGGTGCTCTCGATCGACGGGGCCGCGGCGCTCGCCGCCTCCGGGGTGCTCATCGACGTGCGCGCCGCCGAGCGCTACCGCGGCGAGGTCGAGCCCGTCGACCCGATCGCGGGGCACATCCCCGGAGCCGTGAACCTTCCGACCGGCGCGTACATGGACGGTGAGCGCTTCCGGGATGCCGCGAGCCTGCGTGCACTGTTCGCCACCGTCGGCGTCACCGAGGACGTGACCGCGGCCGCCTACTGCGGGTCGGGCATCACCGCCGCGCAGGCGGTGTTCGCCGCCGAGCGGGCGGGACTGCGGCTCGGCATCTACCCGGGCTCATGGAGCCAGTGGTCGAACACTCCTGGGCGCCCGATCGCCACCGGCGCCGCGCCGGCCGAGGTCACCGCCGGCGTGTGACCCCCGGCGTCAGGGCACCAGGGTGATCTTGCCGTCCACGCCCGCCTCGATCGCGCGGTGCGCGTCTGCTGCGTCGGCGAGGGCGAATGACGGGCCGAGCTCCACCGAGAAGCGCCCCGCCGCCATCAGGGCGACCGCGACCGGCACAGCCTCGGTGCGCCACACCTGCTGCTGAGCGGTGAGCGGCTGGGGAGACCCGCCCGAGAACGCACGGATGCCGCGGCCCGCGGCATCCCGTCCGCGCACCAGCGTCGCGATCCGCTGCCGATCGGGCACCAGTTCGATCGACGTCTCCAGGGCCTCATCGGTGCCGGCCGCGTCGATCGCGACCGTCACGCCGTGCGGGGAGACGTCGCGCACGCGGTCGATGAGCCCCTCGCCGTACTCCACGGGCGTGGCGCCGAGCGCACTCAACCGTTCGAACCGGCGCTCGGACGAGGTCGCCACGACGCTCGCGCCCCACAGCACGGCCAGTTGGATGAGCGCCTGCCCGACGGCACCCGATCCGCCGTGCACGAGGAGGGTGTCGCCGTTGCCGACGGCGAGCGAGCGCAGCGCCTGGTAGGCGGTGCCGACCGGGATGCCGAGTGCGGCGCCTTCGGCGGCGCTCACGTGCGGTGCGCGGGCGAAGACCCGCCCGGCGGGGACGACCACCTCGGTCGCGTACGCGCCGGACGCACCAGCGAACACGACCGGGTCGCCGGCCCGGAACCCGTCCACCTCGTCGCCGACGGCGACCACGACGCCCGCGCCGTCGCCGCCCACGCGTCGCGGCTCGGTGATCTCGCCCGACGGGCGTGCGCCGGAGCGCAGCTTCGCATCGATCGGGTTGACGCCGGCCGCGGTGACGCGGATCGCGACCTCGTCGGGGCCGGGCACCGGCTCGGGGACGGGGATCTCGTGCAGCACTTCGGGGCCGCCGAACTCGGTGTACACGATCGCGGTGGTCATGGCGGGGGCAACTCCTGTCGTCGAGGCGGCTCTTCGCGCAGGGACTGCTCCCATCGAGCACCTAGCCGCGCAGGGCTCGCTGAATCCGCTGCAGCGACACGGGCTCCGCCGTGCCGAGCGACTGCGCGAACAGGCTCACACGGTACTCCTCGAGAAGCCACCGTGCGTGCACGAGCGGCCCCGGAGCGTCATCGAGCGGCGGGATGGTGCCGCCGGCCTCGGCGAAGACGGTCGCGGCGCGCTCGAACTCCGTCATCCGCTGCCGGTCGCGGCCCGGATTGTCGGCGAGGGTGCGGACGCGGTCCAGCGCGCCACGCAGGTACCGCGGAAGGTGCGCGAGGCGCGCCGTGCCGGTGCGCGACACGAAGCCCGGGAACACCAGACCCGCGAGCTGGCCGTTGACGTCGTTGAGGGCGCCGAGCAGCGTCAGCGAATTGCCCTCGCGCATCGCCTTCTCGACCTCGCGCGACGCCGTGAGGATCCGTGCGGCGAGCGACACGGTCTGGAAGAGCTCGTCCACGACGGCGCTCGAGAACGCGTCGCGCACCGCCTCGAAGCCGGCCCGTGTGCGCACCGGCCCGCTCGCCGCGGTGCGCGTGATGACGGCATCCGCCACCGCCACACGGCAGTCCTCGATCAGCGCCTTCGCCGACGGATACGGGGATGCCGCGAGCGCGAGCTTCTCGGCGGACGTCAGGTGCTCGAGCACGTACGCCGTGGGAGAGGCGACCGACAGCAGCACGAGCCGGCGCACGCCCGCCCGCGTGGCACGGGCCGCCGCTTCGGGAGTGGTCTCGATGCGGACGGCCACCGAGGCGTTCTCGTCGACGAGCGCGGGGTAGCCGCGCACGACGCCGCCGGCGACCTTCGTGTCGACGACCTCGGGGAGGTCGCCGAACGTCCAGTCGGTCAGCCCTGCGCGCTCGGCGAACGTCGACTCGGGCCGCGCCGCAGCACCCGGCGCGGCCGCCGATCGCGGTGCCGGCATGCCTGCCGCCGGCCCGGACGCCGGCGCCCGCGTGGTGAGCGAGCGGGAGACGGATGCCCGTGCCCGGTCGGCGAGCCGTGCCTGAAGGGCCGTGAGGTCACGGTCCGAGCCGACGGCACGGCCCCGTTCGTCGACCGCACGGAACGAGACCTGCAGGTGACCGGGCACGCGCTCCATCTCGAAGTCGGCGGTGCTCACCGGCTGACTCGCGACGCGCTGGATCCGCGCGGCGAGCGCCTCTCGCAGCCCCGTCGGCGGCAGGCCGTCGTGGGCCTCCGGACCCTGTGCGGCGAGGTCGGCCGAGAAGGTGGCCGCCCAGTCGGCCGCGGGCACCACATGGCGGCGGATGGACTTGGGAAGCGAGCGCAGCAGGGCCGTGATGAGCTCGTCGCGCATGCCCGGCACCTGCCAGTCGAACCCGGCCGGGCGCAGCTGTGCGAGGAGCGCGAGCGGCACGACCGCCGTGACGCCGTCGTCGGCGGCACCGGGTTCGAAGCGATACGCCAGCGACAGCACCTGGTCGCCCTGCGTCCACCGCGCCGGGAAGTCGCGCTCGTCGCCGCGCGAGGCCTCGTCGACGAGGTCGGCCTCGGTCATGTCCAGGAGGCGCGGCGTTCGGGCGGAGGCTTCGCGCCACCACGCCTCGAACGACCGCGCGTCGAACACGTCGCGCGGGATCCGCGCGTCGTAGAAGCGGTACACAGCCTCGTCACCCACCAGGATGTCGCGGCGCCGCTCGCGCTCCTCGACCTTCTCGAGGCGCCGCCGCAGCTCCAGGTTGCGCCGCTCGAAGGCGGTCAGCCGCTTGTCGAGGTGCGTCGAGTCCCAGTCGCCCTCGACCAGCGCGTGGCGCAGGAACAGCTCGCGCGCGAACGGACGGTCGAAACGTGCGAGCTGCACACGGCGCTTCGGCACGATCTCGAGCCCGAACAGCGTGACCTTCTCGTAGGCGGATGCCGCACCCGACGCCTTCGACCAGTGCGGCTCGCTCAGCGACCGCTTGGCGAGGTCGCCTGCCAGCGGCTCGGCCCACTCCGGGTCGATCGCGGCGACGGTGCGGGCGAACAGCCGGCTGGTCTCGACGACCTCCGCCGCCATCACCGCGCTCGGGCGCTTCTTCTTGAGCCCCGAGCCCGGGAAGATCGCGAAGCGCGTGCCACGCGAGCCCAGGTACTCGGCGCCGCGGCGCTGGTCGGCGCGGTCGGCGCGGTCGGACGATCGGCCGCGTACGGCGGTGCCGGTCGTGCGCTCGTCGAGGATGCCGAGCTGCGACAGCAGGCCCGAGAGGATCGCCTTGTGGATCTGGTCGGCGTCGGCGGCGCCTCCGTGACCGGTCCCTGAGTCTGCGTGACCGGTCCCTGAGCCTGCGTGACCGGTCCCTGCGCCTGTCGAAGGGCGCGGAGCTTTCACCAGGGTGCTCAGCTGCCGGTGCACGTCGGCCCACTCGCGGACGCGCACATAGTTGAGGTGCTCGGCGCGGCACAGCCGCCGGAACGCGCTCGAGCCGAGCTCGGACTGCTTCCCCCGCAGATGGTTCCAGAGGTTCAGGAGGCTCACGAAGTCGCTGGTCGGGTCGGTGAACCGCGCGTGCAGGCGGTCGGCCTCCTCGCGCCGGTCTTCGGGGCGCTCCCGCACATCCTGGATGGACAGCCCGGCGACGATCGCCAGCACGTCGCGGAGGACCCCGGTGCGGCGGGCCTCGACGAGCATGCGGGCGAAGCGCGGGTCGATCGGCAGGCGCGCGATCTCGCGGCCGAGGTCGGTGAGCGTCGGGTGGCGTTTCGTCTCGCTCGTTCCTCGCTCGCTCAACGACCGATCCGTCACGGCGCCGAGCTCGACCAGCAGGTCGAACGCCGCCTTCACGCCGCGGGAGTCCGGCGGGGTGAGGAACGGGAACGACGAGATGTCGCCGAACCCGAGCGACAGCATCTGCAGGATGACCGAGGCCAGGCTCGTGCGCAGGATCTCGGGCTCGGTGAACTCGGGCCGGCTGTCGAAATCCTCCTCGGAGTACAGCCGGATCGCGATGCCGTCGCTGGTGCGTCCGGCGCGGCCGGAGCGCTGCTGCGCGGACGCCTGCGACACGGCCTCGATCGGCAGACGCTGCACCTTGCTGCGGTTGCTGTACCGCGAGATGCGGGCCGTGCCGGTGTCGACGACGTACCGGATGCCGGGCACCGTCAGGCTCGTCTCGGCCACGTTCGTCGCGAGGATCACACGACGACGGATGCCGGCGACCCGCGACCGCTCGAACACGCGGTGCTGCTCGGCCGCCGAGAGCCGCCCGTACAGCGGCAGCACTTCGGTGGGTGCGGCATCCTTCGCGTACATGCCCCGCACCGCATCCGCGGCGTCCCGGATCTCGGCCTCGCCGGGAAGGAAGACCAGCACGTCGCCCGCGGGCTCCCGGTCCAGTTCGCGAAGCGCCGACGTGATGCCGTCGACGTCGTCGGTCTCGTCCGCGTCCTTGGTGGGGCGAGCCGGCGGGCGGTAGCGGATCTCCACCGGGTAGGTGCGTCCCGACACCTCGATGATGGGCGCAGGGGTGCCGTCGGGTTTCGCGAAGTGCTCGGCGAAGCTCTGCGGGTCGATCGTCGCACTGGTGATGACGACCTTGAGATCGGGGCGCTTGGGGAGGATCCGCCGCAGGTACCCGAGCAGGAAGTCGACGTTGAGAGACCGCTCGTGGGCCTCGTCGACGATGACCATGTCGTAGCGACGCAGCAGCCGGTCTCGGTGGATCTCGTTGAGGAGGATCCCATCGGTCACGAGAGCGATGCGCGTCTCCTCCGACACCTTGTCGGTGAAGCGCACCTTGTAGCCGACGGTCGAGCCGAGCGGCACCTGCATCTCCTCGGCGATGCGCTCGGCGATCGTCCGGGCAGCGATGCGGCGGGGCTGCGTGTGGGCGATGCGCGTGCGGCCGAGCTCCAGCGCGATCTTGGGGAGCTGGGTCGTCTTGCCCGAGCCGGTCGCACCGGCCACGATGACGACCTGGTTGTCGCGGATCGCGCGCGCGATCTCGTCCCGCGCGGCGCTGACGGGAAGCTCCGGCGGAAACGAGATGACGGGTGCGGGCGCAGACATAGCCTTCGATCGTATCCCGTCCGGCGGGCCGGTCAGCCCTGCCTGCCGCGTCACGTCGTGCGAGGCGGCCGCGCAAAGGGGGTTGTGTCGCAGAGAACTTTGCGATACAAAGTTGATATGGCGATCGACACGAACCGCGGATCCGCGCCGTCGCACCCCCGACCGCGGACCGGCGACGGCGCGCTCGCCTGGGGCATCGGCCTGCCGGCCCTGCGCGTGGCACTGGTCGCGGTGGCCTGCACGCTGGCGTGGCTCGTGGTCGGCCTCAGTGCGGAGTGGATGCCGTACCCCTTGCCGCCGATGTTCGCTGCGATCGCGATGCTGCCGGTCAACCTCGTGTGCCTCGCGCTGGTGGTACGGCGGCTGCGATCGCAGGGCCGCCACGTGGGCGATCTCGTCGGCTACCGCCGCGGCCGGCTGGGCCGCGACATCCTGTGGGGCCTGCTGTGGCTGGTGGTGCTCTACGTGCCGTTCACGCTGACCGTCATGCTGGTGATGGCGCTGCTGCACGGCGACGCCATGTACGTCGCGTTCGAGACCGTCTTCTTCGATCCCGAGGCGAGCTTCCCCGTCTCTCCGGGGGTCGCCGCCGTGCTGGCCGTCGTCGCCGTGGTGACCTTCGCGCCGCTGAACGCTCCCGCAGAAGAGCTGCTGTACCGCGGCACGGCGCAGCAGGATCTGACGAGACGGATGCCGGTGGTCGTCGCGATCCTCGTGGCATCGGCGTTCTACGGGCTGCAGCATGTCTGGTACGCGCCGACGCCCGACGCGGTGCTCGTGTACGCGTGCGCCTTCTTCGTCTGGGGAGTCGGCTCCGGTCTCATCGCGTGGCGACAGCGCCGGCTGCTGCCCATCATCGTCGCCCACTTCCTGGTCGACCTGCTCACGTCGCTGCCCGCCCTCGCCGTGCCCTTCCTCCTCGCGAACGGAGCATCATGACCCTTCCCGATCCGCCCGCCGGCCCGGGTGACGACATGCGGGACGATCCGCGCGAAGTCGCGGCGATGCTGGAGCTGGTCCGCTCCGAGCAGGATCGGATGACTCGGCGCCTCGCCGCCGGCGTCCCGGTCATCCTGCTCGCCTGGGGGATGGCGTGGTTCGTCGGGTTCCTGCTGCTGTGGATGATCGATGGAGCGCGGCCCGCCTTCGCGATCCCCGTCGCGGTGGCCGCGGTGGCATTCGCGGCGCTCATGGCGGGAGCGCTGGTCGTCAGCGCTGTCGTGGGGGCGCGCATGGGCCGCGGCATCCGTCAGGCTCCCGGCGCGGCGTGGACCGGCATCGTGTTCGGACTCACGTGGCCCATCGGGTTCCTTGCGATCATGGCGCTCGGTCGCGCACTGGTGGTGAACGGGATGCCGCCGGAGCTGGGCAGCATCTACTACCCGACGTCGGCGACGATCTTCGTCGGCATCATGTACGTGCTGGCCGGCGGAATCTGGCGCAACTGGCAGTCGATCGCGATGGGCGCCTGGATCCTCGTCGTCGCCGCCGTGGCCCCCTTCTTCGGCTATCCCACCCACTACCTGGTGTTCGCGCTCGCGGGCGGCGGCGTCTTCCTGGTGGGTGCGCTGGTCGCCTGGCTGTGGCTGCGCGAGAGCCGTCGCCGTCCCGAGCCCGACGAGGACGCCGATGAGTGAGCTGGATCCGATCATCCACGCCGCCGCGCGGCTGCGCATCACCGCGGCGCTGGCGACGCTCGACGCGGGTGAGAGCATCACCTTCCCCCGCCTGCAGGAGCTGCTCGACATGACCGCGGGCAACCTGTCCACGCACCTGCGCAAGCTCGAGGAGGCGGGGTACGTCGCGGTCGACAAGACCCACCGCGGGCGCACGCCGGTGACCTATCTGGCTCTCACCAAACAGGGGCGACGCGCCTTCGAGGACTACGTCGAGACCCTCCGATCCGTGCTGGGAGAATCCGCATGACCATCGCCGAGTTCGCACACGTCACACGCCGCTACGGAGATCTCGTCGCCGTCGACGACGTCAGCCTCGAGATCGACCCCGGCGTCATCGTCGGGCTCCTCGGGCCCAACGGGGCGGGCAAGACCACGCTCCTCTCGCTGCTGCAGGGTCTGCGCCGCCCGACCTCCGGGCGAGTGACACTGTTCGGCGCAGACCCCTCCGACGCGCACGCGCGGCGCCTGCTCGGATCGACCCCGCAGGAGACCGCACTGCCCGACACGCTGCGCGTCGGCGAGGTGCTCGACTACGTCGGCGGACACTTCGCCGATCGGGCGCCGACGGGGGAGCTGGCCGTGGAGTTCGGCCTCGACGAGCTGCTGCGGCGGCAGTGCGGGTCGCTCTCCGGCGGCCAGAAGAGACGTGTCGCGGTCGCCCTCGCGTTCGTCGGGCGCCCGCGGCTCGTCCTCCTCGACGAGCCGACCACCGGCCTCGACGTGGATGCGCGCCGCACGCTGTGGGCCGCCATCCGTCGCCAGCACGAGGCGGGTGCGACGGTCGTCGTCACCAGCCACTACCTCGAAGAGATCGAGGCGCTCGCCCAGCGCGTCGTGGTGCTCGGAGACGGGCGCGTGCTCGCCGACGACACCGTCGCGCGCGTGATCTCGCGCGTGGGCGTCAGCCGCGTCGAGCTGTCCGCGTCCGACAGTGGCGCGATCGCCGCACTCCCGAGCGTCGTGCAGCACGAGAGTATCGACGGGCGCGAGATGTTCACCGTGACCGACGCCGATGCGTTCGTGCGGGAGCTCGTGGTGTCGGGTGCCGACTTCCGCGCTCTCACCGTGCGGGGAGCAACGCTCGAGGAGGCCTTCCTCGCGCTCACCGAGGCGTCCGCGCCGGGCTCGGGCCCGGCGGCGGCCTCCCGCCGGAAGGACGTCGCATGACCAGCTCGCCCACCGCCGCGCCGGCGACCCGTCGAACCGACGGGCGAACGCCGCCGTCGACCCTGCGCCTCACGACGCTGCACGCGAAGTACGTTCTCATCGAGACGTTCCGTGTGCCGATCGCCGTGATCGGGACCATCGTCTTCCCGGCCGTCTCGCTGCTGTTCTTCGTCGTGCCCCAGCGCGCGGTCGCCGACCACCCGCTCTTTGCGACGCAGGCCGTCATCTCGGTGTGCGTGTTCGCGGTCATGGCGAACGCGCTGTTCTCGTTCGGGCTCACGATCTCGGAGAACCGCGAGAAGCCGTGGGATCCGTACCTGCGGACGCTGCCCGCGCCGGGACTCGCCCGTGTGCTGGCGCAGATCCTCTCCACCGGCGCACTGGGGATCGTGGCCATCGTGCCCGTGATCGTCATCGGCGGCCTCTTCACCGCGGCCGAAGCGCCGCCGCACCGGGTCGTTGCGGGACTCATCGCGCTCGCGGTGTCGGCCGTCCCCTTCATGCTGATCGGCACGGCGGTCGGCTACGCGTTCCCCTTCAAGGCGGCGATCGCCGTGATCCAGATCGTGATGTTCGCGCTGGCGTTCATCGGCGGGCTGTTCCTGCCTCCGATCCTCTTCGCCGACTGGCTCAACGCGATCTCGAAGTTCACCCCCTCGCGGCAGGCCCGCGAGTTCGTGATCTGGGCCGTCTCCGGCGGTCCGCTCGAGTGGTGGGTGTGGGTCGGGATCCTGGCGTGGACGGTCGCGATGCTCGTCCTCTCGCTGGTGCTCTACCAGCGTGACGAGGGCAAGCGCTACCGCTGACCGGCACGCGGCGACGCGCCTAGGCTGGAAACATGACAGTCCCCAGCGTGACCTTGAACGACGGCAACACCATCCCGCAGCTCGGCTACGGCGTCTTCAAGGTGCCGCCGGCCGACACCGAGCGGGCCGTCGCCGAGGCGCTCGAGGTCGGCTACCGTCACATCGACACCGCCGCGATCTACGGCAACGAGGAGGGCGTGGGAGCGGCGATCGCCGCGAGCAGTATCCCGCGCGACGAGCTGTTCATCACGACGAAGCTCTGGAACGACCGTCACGACGGCGACGAGCCGAACGCCGCGATCACCGAGAGCCTCGACAAGCTCGGGCTCGAGCGCGTCGATCTGTACCTGGTGCACTGGCCGACGCCGGCGCGCGACAACTATCTGCACGCGTGGGAGAAGCTCATCGAGCTGCGGGACGCCGGCCTCACCCGCAGCATCGGCGTCTCGAACCACCTGGTGCCCCACCTCGAGAAGATCGTCTCGGCCACCGGCGTCGCGCCCGCCGTCAACCAGATCGAGCTGCACCCGGCCTACCAGCAGCGCGAGATCACCGACTGGGCAGCGGCCCACGACGTCAGGATCGAGTCCTGGGGGCCGCTCGGACAGGGCAAGTACGACCTCTTCGACGCGGTGCCCGTGGCGACCGCCGCCGCGGCGCATGGCAGGACGCCCGCGCAGGCCGTGCTGCGCTGGCACCTGCAGAAGGGCTTCATCGTCTTCCCGAAGTCGGTGCGTCGCGAGCGCCTCGAGGAGAACCTCGACGTCTTCGGCTTCGAGCTCACCCCCGAAGAGATGGCCGACATCGACGCGATGGACCCCGGCGACGGCAGCGGTCGCGTCAGCGCGCACCCCGACGAGTTGAACTGACCGCTCGAGAGCGGGAGGAGCGGATGCCGTGAACCCACGTCTCGCGGAAGCAACGAGCCCGTACCTGAGAGCCCACGCGGGCAATCCGGTCGCGTGGTTCCCGTGGGGCGAGGAGGCGTTCGCCGAGGCGCGGCGCCGCGACGTGCCCGTGATGGTGTCGATCGGCTACTCGACCTGCCACTGGTGCCACGTGATGGCCCGCGAGTCGTTCGAGGACGCAGCGACCGCTGCGGAGCTCGACGCCGGCTTCGTGTCGATCAAGGTGGACCGCGAGGAGCACCCTGAGGTCGATGCGGCGTACATGGCAGCGGCCGCCGCGTTCACCCCGAGCCTCGGGTGGCCGCTCACGGTGTTCGCGACACCAGAGGGCCGGCCGTTCTATGCGGGCACCTACTTCCCGCCGCAGCCGCGCGCCGGCTTCCCCGCCTTCCGGCAGGTGCTGGCCGCGGTGCAGGAGGCGTGGACCGAACGGCGCGAACAGATCGACGAGACCGCGAACGCGATCGCCGGCGCGCTCGCCGACGTGCGCGACGCTGCGCCGGCCTCCCAGAACGCCGTGCCCGCCGCTGACGACCTCGTCGCAGCGGCTCACGCTCTCGCCGGCCGCGAGGATCCACGCCACGGCGGGTTCGGCGACCCCGCGTCCGACGCCCCCAAGTTCCCGGTGGGGACGGCACTGCGGTTCCTGCAGACCCGCGTGGTCCGGGAGCGGGCGGGGGAGGCATCCGTCGTCGCCGACCGTGCTCTCGCGGCCATGGCGTCGTCGCCGCTGCGCGACGCCGTCGAGGGAGGCTTCTTCCGCTACGCGACCCGCCCCGACTGGACCGTGCCCCACTACGAGCGCATGCTCACCGACAACGCCCAGCTGCTGGATGTCGCCATGGACGCAGCGGCGATGGACACGGCGGACGCTCGGCACGATGTCGCGCGCGGCATCGCCGGCTTCCTCATCGAGGTGCTCCAGCAGCCGGGCGGCGGTTTCGGCGCCGCCCAGGACTCGGAGTCGTGGATCGACGGCGTCCGCAGCGAGGGCGGCTACTACTTCCGCGACGCCGCCGGGCGCGCCCCGCTCGAGCCGCCGGCCGTGGACGGCAAGGTGGTCAGCGGCTGGAACGGCCTCGCGATCGGCGCGCTGGCCCGTGCGGGTGCACGCCTCGACGAGGCGTCGTGGATCGACGCCGCGCGCTGGGCGGCCGACGCCGTTCTCGAGACGAACGTGGCCGCCGACGGCCGGCTGCTGCGCGCCTCGCTCGACGAGATCCCGTCACGGGCGCACGCGACCCTCGCCGACCACGGCCAGCTCGCGGGCGGACTCCTCGCTCTCGCGGTGGCGACCGGCGAGGTCGCCTACGCGGTCCGGGCGCGGGAGCTCGTCGACTCCTGTGTGGCACCGGACGGCCACGTGGCGGTGCCCGGCGGAGGAGACCCGGTGCTGACCCGGCAGGGGATCGGAGCGCCGGATGCCGCCTCCGACGCCGACGAGCCCTCCGGCCCGGCGGCGCTCGCCGAAGCAGCCGCGGCGCTCTGGACCCTCGGCGCCGGCGAGCAGTACCGCGCTCTCGCCGAGCGGCTCGTCTCGACGCACGCATCGGCCGCCCTCGCGCAGCCGCTCGCGTACGGCGCGCTGCTGCGGGTCGCCACGAGCGTCGCCGTCGCGCCGCGGCAGGTCGTGGTCGTCACGACGGACACCGGCGCCGCGATCGCGACCGCGGCCCGCGGCATCCGTGCCGACGTCGTCAGCATCGTGTCGCCGGAGCAGGTCACCGCGTGGGAGGACGCCGGATTCGGGCTGTTCGCCGACAAGGCGCTGCGCGACGGGCGGGCGACCGCCTACGACTGCCGCGATTTCGCGTGCCGACTGCCGGTCACCGACCCCGAGGACCTGCAGGCCTGAGGCCCAGACCGCCTCAGACCCAGCTGTCGAGCCACATGTGCAGGTGCCAGAAGTCGTACGGCACGTTGACCGCCGAGATGACCGGGTACCAGAAGACGGAGAGCGCGAGCGCGACCCCGAGGAACACCAGCACGAGGCGCTGACCGGTCAGACGGCGGTAGGTCCCCGCCGTCGGGGGGCCGGCGATGTCCTTGAGCGCGAAGGTGAGCGCCAGCAGCATGAAGGGCAGGATGAGCACCGTGTAGAACTGGAACACCGTGCGCGCGGGCAGGAACAGCCAGGGGACGTACGTGACGGCGATGCCGGTGAGCACGAGCGCGTAGCGCCAGTCGCGGGCGACCACGAAGCGGTACGCCAGGTACAGGACGGCGGCCACTCCTGCGTACCAGATGAGCGGATTCGGCATCGTCGCGATGACTTCGCTGCACCCGTTCGGGACGGTGCATCCGTTCACGCCGAACGCGTCGTGGTGGTAGTACACGCCGGTCGGCCGGATCAGGAGCGGCCATTGCCAGGCCGGGCTGGCGTACGCGTGGGCGGAGGTGATCCCCGCCGTCGACGTGTACATCGCCACGTGGTAGAGCCAGAGGCTCTCGAGGGGGTTGCTTCCGGCATGACGGTCGTACCCGCCGTCGGTGACGAGCCAGCCGGTCCACGACGCCAGGTACACGAGCAACGCGACGGGGACGAACAGCACGAACGTGACGAGGCCCTGGCGCACGGCATCCGTCGGCCAGAACACCACGCCCGCCCGCCGGCGGGCGAGCGCGTCCGTCACCACGAGGTAGACGCCGAGACCCGCCAGCACCCACGCGCCCGACCATTTGACGGCGGTCGCGGCGCCCAGCGCCGCACCGGCCGCGATGAGCCACGGCCGGTTCCACAGCAGGGGCCCCCACGAGGTCTGTCTCGCACCGGACGGCTCGTCGCCGTCGTGGCGTGCGGCGACCGTCTCGGCGATGCGCGTCATCGTGCGCTCGCGATCGCGCAGTACGAACAGGAACGCGAGCAGCACGAAGAAGGTCAGCGGGGTGTCGAGCAGCGCGACGCGGCTCATCGAGATCGCGAGGCCGTCGACGGCCATGAGGAGCCCCGCGACGACCGCGAAGGTGGTAGACCTCGTCAGGCGCTTCGCGATGAGCATCAGCAGGAGCACCGAGGCGATGCCGAGGAGCGCGGTCGTGATGCGCCAGCCCCACCCGGACTCGGGGCCGAGCACCATCATGCCCAGCGCGATGATCCACTTGCCGAGCGGGGGATGCACCACGAAGGCCGGGTTCGTGGTGAACACGCCGGGGTCGCCCGAGAGGAACCGCTCGTTGCCATCGCCGGGCCAGGATGCCTCGTACCCGAGGTTCAGCAGCGTCCAGGCGTCCTTGACGTAGTACGTCTCGTCGAACTGGTTCATCAGGTCGTGCGCGGCGGCGAGGTTCCAGAGGCGCAGCACGGCGGCGATCACGAGGACGATCGCGGGCCCCAGCCATGCGTACAGCCGCCGGGCGCGCGCGTCCTCGCTCAGGCGGCGTGCGAAGCGGTCGTAGAGACTCGGTCGTGCCGGGGGGAGGAGCGGCGCGGCGGGCGGGTCGGCAGCGGGCGGGTCGGCAGCGGGCGGGTCGGCAGCGGGCTGGTCGACAGCGGGCCGGTCGACAGCGGGCCGCGGGGCATCCGTCACCCGGCCAAGTCTAGGCTGAGGGCGTGATCATCCTCGCGGCGACCCCGATCGGAAACCTCGGGGACGCGTCCCGCCGCCTCGTCGAAGCCCTCTCCGAGGCGACCGTCATCGCCGCCGAGGACACCCGCACGACCCAGCGCCTGCTGGCCGCTCTCGGCATCGCGAACCGCCCGCGGCTGATCGCGCTCCACGACCACAACGAGAAGGAGCGGGCGCCCGAGCTCGTCGAGCTCGCCCGCGACCAGGACGTGCTCGTGCTGAGCGACGCCGGCATGCCCACGGTGAGCGACCCCGGCTACGGGCTGGTGGCAGCGGCGGCCGCCGCGGGCGTCGAGGTGACCGCTATTCCGGGGCCCAGCGCCGTCGTGACCGCGCTCGCGGTATCAGGGCTGCCGACAGACCGCTTCACGTTCGAGGGTTTCGTGGCCCGCAAGCCGGGGGAGCGCGCGGCGGCCTTCCGGGGCCTCGCCTCCGAGCCCCGCACGATGGTCTTCTTCGAGGCGCCCTCGCGTGCGGCGGCGACGCTGGCCGACATGGCGACCGCCTTCGGCGCCGACCGTCGCGCCGCCGTCTGCCGCGAGCTGACGAAGCTCCACGAGGAGGTGGGGCGCGGCTCCCTCGCCGACCTCGCCGCGTGGGCCGAGGCCGGTGTGCGCGGTGAGCTGGTGATCGTGGTCGAAGGCGCGCCCGCGCGGGAGGTGCCTTTCGCCGACGCCGTCACGCAGGTTCTCGGGCTCGTCCGCGACGGCACCCGGCTGAAGGCAGCCGCCGCCGAAGTGTCCGGTGAGACCGGACACTCCAGCCGCGAGCTGTATCAGGCCGCGCTCTCCGCACGCGGGTAGCGGCGCCGGCGGATCGCGAACAGGATCCCACCGCCCGCGAGCATCACCAGCCCGACCCACAGGGCGGTCAGGGTGACGCCCGTCGGCGGCAGCGACGCCGGGACCGGCGCGCAGGCGGTGGCGGCGGCATCCGCGTCGGTGAACGCGATCGTGGCGGCGTTGAGCAGCCCCGTGCCCTCGGCATCCGACCCGGTCGTGCAGTCCGCCTGATCGGCGGTGATGTTCGCCGCGACGCGGGCCGTCACGCGGACTTCGTAGGTGTGGGTCAGTCCGCCGTCGATCGTGACGGCGGTGGCGACTCGCGTGTCTTCGATGCCGTCCCAGCCCGGCTCGACGGGGAGGCCGTCGCCCGACGCCACGGTGGCCGTGACCACGGTGATGCCGGCGCCGAAGCGCAGCTCGTCGTCGAGGTCGTAGGTGTCGGCGAGCGCGCCGGGGTTCGTCACGGTCAGCGAGTATGAGATGGCGTATGCGCCGTCGGACTGCGCAGTGGGCCCGGACGCGACCGACTTCGCGATCTCGAGCGGAGCGAGGTAGGCGTTCACGAACGTGCAGTACACCGTGGCCTGAAGCGGCACCACGACCGCCACCGACGACCCCTCGACGAGCGGGTCGCTCTCCGAGCCGACGCACTCGACGTCGTCGAGCATCCAGCGCTCGAGCACGGTCGTCTCGGTGACCGTGTACTCGCCGGGGGCGACGAGGCCCGTGGAGTAGGGGTCGGACTCGTCGGTGAGGGTGAACTCCTCCCCATCGGGACCCCACTCGAAGTCGAACTCCTGCGGCGAGCCGGCGGGCAGGGTCGTCTTGTCGACGACGATCGAGCCCCACTGCGTGTTCGTGAAGGTGCAGACCACGATCTCACCGGGGTCGAGCACGATCGTGCCGACGAGGTCTTCCACCGTCGACGCGCCGCCCTCGGGGTCGCTGTCGGCGCAGAGGAGCTCCGTGTTGTCATACCCCTCGGGCGACCACTCCGTGACCTCGTACTCTCCCGGGGTGATGTCCAGGAAAGTGGCTGATCCGGTGCCGTCGGACGTCTCGATCGAGAAGTTCTCGGGGTCGAGCCACGAGCCGGTGAAGTCGAACGTCCCGTCCGCGCCCTCGACGTTCTTGACCACGACGATGCGTCCGACCGCGATGTTCTCGACGTCGCAGGAGATCTGGTCGCCGGGCTCGACGACGAAGCCGGTCACATCGAGCTCCGTGATCTCGCCATCGGCGTGGGCGACGGTGCAGAGGAGTTCGCCCTCGATCCAGCCCGGCAGGTCGATCTCCGACAGCGAGTAGAGTCCGCCCGGGGTGAGACCCGTGAACGTCGCAATGCCCGTGCCGCCCTCGGTGGCCACCGACGCGACGATCGCCTCACCCGCGGGATCGATCGGCGTCAGCACCCACTGGAACGTCGAGTCGCCGCCGAGCGCGGTCTTGGCGATCGTGATGTCGATGGGCTCGAGGACGTTCTGGATGGCGCAGGCGACCGCGACGCCCGGCTGGGCGACGAAGGTCACCGCAGCGGGGTCGGAGTTGGAGTCGTCGATCCCGGTGCAGGTGAGCGTGCCCTGCACCCAGCCCGCCGCGGACTGCTCGGTCAGCGTGTAGGTCTCGCCGGCGAGCAGGCCCGTCCATGTGGCCGTCTGGGAACCCGGACCGGTCCCGGAGATCGACTGAGCGCCGCCGACGGGCGTGACGCCCTCGGAGGGCGTCAGCGCGAACGGGAACGACCATTCATAGTCGCTCGTCACGCCGGTGACGCTCTTGGTGACCGACACGGATGCCGGAGCCGCCGTGTTCTCGGCGGTGCAGACGAATGAGGTGCCGGGTTCCAGGGTGAACTGCCAGCCGTCCTCGCCGGTCCTCGTGTCGACCACATCGCACTCGAGCGCGCTGGTCCACCCGGGTTGCCCGACTTCGGTCAGGCTGTACTCGGTCCCCGGGGCGATGTCGGTGATTTCGATCGACGGGGCTTCGGACGTGAGCGTGATGGTGCGGACGTCGCCCGTCGCGATGTCGGTGAGCAGGAAGTCGAACGACCAGGGAACGCCGTCGGCGATGCCGGTGGCCGTCTTCTCCAACTGGAGCGACACCGGATCGGCCGTGTTGAGGAAGACGCACTGAGCGATGCCCGCCGGCGGGAGGTCCACCGTCGCGGTCAGCGTCTGGAGGTCGATTGCCGAGCTGCCTCCGTCGGAGACCTCGCAGGTGATGTCCGTCAGGGTCCAGTTGGGCAGAGCCCCCAGGTCCTCGCTGATGTCGTACTGGCCGCCCTCGAGCGCCGGACTGACCCACGTCGCCTGACCGGGGAGGGGGTTCAGCGTGAATGTGTCCGTGGGCTCCTCACCTGAGGGCCCGAACTGGAACGCGAAGTCCTCGTCGTACTCGAACGGGTCGGACTCCTTGACGACGATGATCTGTCCCGGGCTGGCGTTGACGAAGTAGCACGTGACGGTGTCGCCCGGCGCGAGGTCGAAGGCCGCGGTCGCGGTGTCGAAGACCACGTCCTGTCCGCCGATCGTGCAGATCAGCGATCCGAGCAGGGTGCCGTGCTGGCCGCCGGGCTCCGTCACCGAGTACTGGCCGGGGGTCACCCCGGTGAAGGTCTGGGTGTAGTTCGTGCCGTCGCCGGTCTCGGCGTTGATCGAGAAGCCGCCTCCGGCAGGAAGGGCCGGCGACCCGGACGTCCACGTGCCGGTGAAGGCGAACTCGGTGTTCGGCGGTGTCCCGAACGCCTCCTTGCTGATGACGATGGTGCTCAGCTGCGTGTTCGTGAAGGTGCACGACACATCCTGCCCGGCGACCGTCGTCACCTCCGCGAAGGCGTCGGATTCGTTGATCACCGAGTTCGGGTCGCTGCATGTGATGTCGGGCTCGCCGACCCAGCCGTCGGGCACGACCTCGGTGATGTCGACCGTCGAGCCGGGCGCGAACGCGAAGGTGGCGCTCTCCCCGTCGGTGAGCGTCGCGGCGTTGCCTCCGACATCGAACGAGAACTCCTGGGGCGATCCGTCGGGGAGCGTCTGCTTGGTCACGGTGACCGTCGAGATGGCGTTCGTGATCACGCAGTCGGTCTGCGCATCCGGGTAGACGGTGAAGGGGTCGGTGGGAGTGCTGAGCTCGAACACGATCGGCTCGGCGGTGCCCGGTCGTGTCGTCGTGCACACGATCGACTGCTGCGCCCATGGCGCGGTCAGCGCTTCGGTCAGGCGGTAGTCCGTCGCCGCGAGCACGTTCGGGAACGTGTCCGTCTCATCGATGCCGAGGTCGTCGACGATCTCGGTCGCACCGGAGTCGGGAAGCACGATGCCCGCGCTCGCGCGATCCACGCGGTAGTCGAAGCGATCGTCGGAGGCGAATCCCGCTGGGACGACGTCCTTCGTCACCGTGAGCGTGCCGCAGTTCGAGATGGTGAGCGGGTCGGCGGCGTCCAGGTAGTCCTGCGTCTGCGCGGTGAAGTCCGACCCGGTGCGTGAGATCTGGGTCGACACCGAGAATGAGCTGCAGGCCGAGGGGTCGAACAGCCCAGCCGTGGTGAGGTCGACGGCGAACTCTCCGAACGTCGCCTGCGGCTGGTTGCCGACCGGCAGAGGGCCCTCGGTGCGCACGCCGACCGACCAGGCGAAGTCGACGGGCTGACCGGTGTCGACCCACTGTCCCGGACCGTTCGGATTCGCGCATGCGTCGTTCGCCGTCGGCGTCCAGCGGCGGAAGTGCACCGTCACCGTGCCGAGGTTCGACTCGTAGTCGAACACCACCAGGATGTCGTCGCATCGACCTGCGGCGGGTCCTTCCAGGCTTTGGAGCAAGCTCAGACTGCCGTTGCCGACCAGCCGCGTCCAGTAGGCGTACAGGATGGCGTGCCGCCGGCCCTGGTCGTCGGTCACCACCTCGTACGCCGAGCCCGTACTGCAGATGTCGCCCTTCTCGTTCACGTTCGCAGGGCCGGGCGCCCACGGGACCGTGTTCGGAGTCTGAGAGCCCGGAGCGCCGGTCGCATCGGCGGTATCAGGGCAGGCGCCGGCGAGGCTGCCGTTGTCCCACGAGAAGGCGGCATCGAGGATGCCCGTCGACGGCAGCCCTTCGGCGGTCGTGTAGGGCCCCGTCGGGGTGAAGGTGTAGCTGCCGTCCGGTGCGGGCGGGGTGAGGAAGGAGTCCCAGTCGAAGGTGGCGGGGGGAGTGCCTCCGACCTTGTCGCCGTCGAGCTCGAAACCCGTCTCCAGGCCCGAAGGCTCGAGCGTGGCGGCTGTCGCTGCGCCAGCGCCCGCGACGGGCACCAGCAGCGCGCCGAGGAGTGCGCCGACGGCGACGAGGGAGACGAAGCGGGTGCGCGACATGGCTGACCTTCCTTAGGAGGAGGCCGACGCCCAAACCGAGGCGCCCACAGCCTCTCGCCGGATAGGTCTGAGAATGTGCAGACCACCGACTTGAGCGAGAACCTACCGGATACCGCCTTCCGGCGCGACCAGTTGAAGCAATCCGCTCCTCGCTCGTCCTCCCTGGCCGGTCTGCGCGTCGCCGGCGCGCACCCCGCGCCCATCACACTGCCGACGACCCTCGTGGTGCGCGAGAGCGCCTGAGTATTACGTTCGGGGCGTTTCCCCGGCGCGCCCGACGGCGTCCGGTCACAGCGGCGGCGGCGGCATCCCGTCGAACTAGACTCGTCGGGTGACTTCCGGCCCCTCGTCCTTCTACATCACGACGCCGATCTACTATCCGAGCGACGTGCCCCACATCGGCCACGGCTACACCACCGTGGCGGTCGACACCCTCGCGCGCTGGCACCGCCAGGCGGGCGACGACACCTGGATGCTGACGGGCACCGACGAGCACGGTCAGAAGATGATGCGTGCCGCGTCGGCGAACGGCGTGACGCCGCAGGAGTGGGTCGACAAGCTCGTCACCGAGGCCTGGTTCCCGGTGCTGCAGACGCTGGATGTCGCCAACGACGACTTCATCCGCACGACGCAGCAGCGCCACGAGGAGCGCGTGCAGCAGTTCGTGCAGGCGATCTACGACCGCGGCTACATCTACGCCGGCGAGTACGAGGCGCTGTACTGCGTGGGCTGCGAGGAGTTCAAGCCCGAGTCCGAGATCGTCGACGGCACCGGCGCGTTCGAGGGCCTCAAGGTCTGCGCGATCCACTCGAAGCCGCTCGAGCTGCTCCAGGAGAAGAACTACTTCTTCAAGCTGAGCGAGTTCCAGGACAAGCTTCTCGAGCTGTACTCGAGCGTGCCCGACTTCGTGCGCCCCGAGTCGGCGCGGAACGAGGTCGTCTCGTTCGTCAAGAACGGGCTGAAGGACCTCTCGATCTCGCGCTCCGCGTTCGACTGGGGCATCCCGCTCCCGTGGGACGAGTCGCACGTCATCTACGTCTGGGTCGACGCGCTGCTCAACTACGCCACGGCGATCGGGTACGGCACCGACCCCGAGGAGTTCGCCCGCCGCTGGCCGGCGTACCACATCGTCGGCAAGGACATCCTGCGCTTCCACGCCGTGATCTGGCCGGCGATGCTCATGGCTGCCGGCCTCGAAGTGCCCCGCGGCGTCTTCGCGCACGGCTGGCTGCTCGTCGGCGGCGAGAAGATGTCGAAGTCGAAGCTGACCGGCATCGCGCCCACCGAGATCACCGACGTCTTCGGCTCGGACGCGTACCGGTTCTACTTCCTGTCGGCGATCGCGTTCGGTCAGGACGGCTCGTTCTCGTGGGAGGACCTGTCGGCCCGCTACCAGGCCGAGCTCGCGAACGGCTTCGGCAACCTCGCCTCGCGCACGACCGCCATGGTCGAGCGCTACTTCGAGGGTGTCGTGCCGCCGCCCGCCGAGTACACCGCGGCGGATCTGCACATCCAGAAGACGGTGGCGGATGCCGCGGCCAACGCGGACGCCGCGATCGAGCGCTTCCGCATCGACGAGGCGATCAGCTCGGTGTGGACGATCGTCGACGCGCTGAACCTGTACATCACCGAGAACGAGCCGTGGGCGCTGGCGAAGGACGAGGCCCAGCGCGAGCGCCTCGGCACCGTGCTGTACACGGCGGTCGAGGGCCTGCGGGCGCTCGCGGTGCTGCTGTCGCCGGTCATGCCGGAATCGACGGAGAAGCTCTGGGTCGCGCTCGGCGCCGCCGAGTCGCTCGGGCGCCTCCAGGACCAGCGGATCCGCGAGACCGGCGCCTGGGGCGTGCTGAAGCCCGGCACGTCGGTCAACGGCCTGGCGCCGCTGTTCCCGCGCGTCGAGCAGTCGGTCTGACTCCGTACCAATATCCATGTCCCGATTTCGCGGCGTCGTGTCCCGATAAGCCGGCGTTCGGGGCCGAAGAGCGCAAGAAAGTGGGACACATCAGTGAGTGAAGCGACCGCCGCAGTCCCGTACCCCGCGGAGGGCTCCGACCCCTCGCAGTACGTCCGCACCCGCGAGAAGGGATCGCGGGACGTCACCTATCCCGACGCCCCGGAGCCGCTGTCGGTACCGGTGTACGACAACCACGCGCACCTCGAGATCGAGGACGGCGAGGTCGGTCTGTCGCTCGACGAGCAGCTCCAGCGTGCTGGCGAGGTCGGCGTCGCCGGCGTCGTGCAGGCCGGCGGCGACATCGAGTCGAGCCGGTGGTCGGCATGGGCCGCGGCATCCCATCCCCGCGTGCTGGCAGCCGTCGCGATCCACCCGAACGAAGCGCCCGCATACGCGGCCGCCGGCCGGCTCGACGAGGCGATCGCCGTCATCGACGAGCTGGCGGCGCAGCCGCGTGTGAGGGCGATCGGCGAGACGGGGCTGGACTTCTTCCGCACCGGCGAAGATGGCCTGCCCGCCCAGTTCGAGAGCTTCGAGGCGCACATCGGTCTCGCGAAGAAGCACGGGATCGCGATGCAGATCCACGACCGTGACGCCCACGACGCCGTGCTCGAGACCCTCGCACGGGTCGGCGCGCCGGATCGCACAGTCTTCCACTGCTTCTCTGGCGACGACGCCATGGCGCGGATCGCCGCCGAGCGCGGCTACTACCTGTCGTTCGCGGGCAACGTCACGTTCAAGAACGCCCAGAACCTGCGCGATGCGCTCGCGGTGACGCCGCGCGAGCGGATCCTGGTCGAGACGGATGCCCCGTTCCTGACGCCGATTCCGCACCGCGGCCGTCCGAACGCGCCGTATCTGGTGCCGGTGACCGTGCGCTTCATGGCCGCCGAGCTCGGCGTCGATGTCGACGAGTTCTGCGCCCAGGTCGCCGCCAACACCCTCGAGGCCTACGGCTCGTTCGAGGACTGACCGGAGCCTCGAGGAGCAGACGTGGACGACGAGCTGTGGGACGTGACGGATGCCGCCGGCATCCCGACCGGACGCACGCACCGTCGCGGCGACCCGGACTTCCCGGCAGGGATGTTCCACATCGTGGCGTCGGTGTGCGTCGTGCGTGGCGACGGGCTCGTTCTCATGACGCGCCGCGCGGCCACCAAGGATTTCCCGCTGGACTGGGAGTTCCCCGCCGGCAGCGCGCTCGTCGGCGAGACGAGCCCTCAGGCCGCGGTGCGCGAGCTCGTCGAGGAAACCGGGGTCCAGGTCGGCGCCGACGACGTGGTCCTGGTCGGTCGGCTCACCGAGCGGACGGCGCTGTTCGACGTCTACGTCGCGGTCGTGGCGGGCGACCCGGCACTGGCGCTCGATCCGGAAGAGGTGTGCGAGAGCGCGTGGGTCCCCTTCGCGGAGGCGCTTCGCCGCGCAGCGGCGGGCGAGATGGCAGCGCCCTGGGTGCCGCGGCTGCAGGAGCTGGGCGCCCGGCTCGCACAGCGCGTTCAGCCGTAGGCGAGCCGCGTCAGTCGGGCAGCGGCATGCCGCCGGCGCCCGGGTCGCTCCCGCGATCGATCTCGTCGGCCGACTCCGCATCCAGCACCGGCTTCGCGGCGGCGATGTGCGAGATCGACCGCCACACCAGTGCGAGCGTGATGGCCGAGCCGGCGAAGGCGAACCACCACGGCGCCGTGAGCCCCCACGTCTGCGCGATGATCCCGCCGAGGAACTGACCGATCACCAGTCCGCCGAAGACTCCCACCATGTTCACCGAGGCGATGCGGCCCTGCAGTTCCATCGGCACCAGACGCTGGCGGACGGTGGTCGAGATCGTGCCCCACACGAAGGCGTACAGGCCGAAGCCGAACATGATGACGAACGCCACCGCGGGCGAGGTCGTGAGCGCGAACGAGAGGTGCATGAGCACCTCGAGCGACAGGCACACCCGCATCAGCGTCGAGAACGATACGTGCTTCTCGAGCCAGCCGAAGCTGAAGATCGCGATGAAGCCGCCGAGCGCCGAGGCGGTGGCCAGGGCGCCGTAGCCGACCGGTCCCATGCCGAGGTATTCGGTGGCGTACAGCACGAGGACGCCCCACGGGGCGGCCCAGGTCACGTTGAAGACCAGGATGATGATCACCAGCGTGCGCACCGGCGCATTGTGGCGCAGCCACTGCAGCCCCTCGCGTATCGCGTGCACCTTGGTCCCGGGGGACGATTCCGGATGCTGGGGGACGGGCGTGCGTGCGATGCGGGAGATCAGCAGCACCGCCAGCGACACGCACAGCACCTGCAGCAGGAACGGCCAGAACGAGCCGAGGGCGAACAGGAACGCACCGAGCGGTGGTCCGGCGAGCTGGTTCGCGACGAGGTAGCCCGCCTGCATGCGGGCGTTGCCGATGCCGAGGTCGGCGGGCTTGACGAGCATCGGCAGCAGGGTGCTGCCGGCCGAGTCGGCGAAAACCTCGGCGGTGCCGTAGAGGAAGCTGGTCGCCAGCACGAGCCAGACGGTCGCGTTCCCGGTGAGGAGGAACACCACCAGGGCGAGCACGACGAGCGCCCGCACACCGTTGGCGAGCATCACCAGGCGCCGCCGGTCGTGGTGGTCTGCGACGGCACCGGCGAGCAGGCCGAACAGCAGCCACGGCAGGAACTGCATCATGGCGCCGGCGGCCACGAGGATGGGCGACGAGGTGAGCGAGGCGATCAACAGCGGCGCGGCGGCCAAGGCGATGCCGTCGCCCAGGTTGCTCGTCCACGAGGACGCGAGGAGCCACCGGAAATCGGTGCCCAGGCGGCGTGGTGCGATCAGTGCGCCGAGCGAGGGCATCCGTTCATCCTAGAGGCGGGACGGATGCCGCAGCCGCCGCGGTCTCAGCTCGTGGGCGTGGCGGCGCCCTTGTGCGTGAAGAGCGTCTCGGTCTGCTCGATGTCCATGCCCTTGGTCTCGGGGATGCGCAGCAGGACGTAGAAGAACGACAGCGCCGCGAACACCGCGTACATGCCGTACGTGAGGGGCAGCGACCACGACGACATCGCGGGGAACGAGATCGTGATGAGGAAGTTCGCGATCCACTGCGCCCCGGCTGCGACGCCGAGCGCCTTGCCGCGGATGCGACTGGGAAAGATCTCGCCGAGCAGCACCCACACGAGGGGCCCCCACGACGCGCCGAAGCCTACGACGAACACGTTGGCCGCGATGAGCGCGATCGGCCCCCACGGTGCGGGCAAGGTGACCGCGCCCTCGGCATCCGTCTCGGAGAACACGAAGGAGATCGCCATCAGTCCGAGCGACACGGCCATCATGACGGAGCCGGTCAGCAGGATGGGCTTCCGGCCCACGCGGTCGACCAGGAAGATCGCGATGAGGGTCACGAGCACGTTGGTGATCGAGGTCACGACGCTGATCGTGAACGAGTCGCTCTCATCGAATCCGACCGACTGCCAAAGGCTCGTGGAGTAGTAGAAGATCACGTTGATGCCGACGAACTGCTGGAACACCGACAGGATGATGCCGACCCAGACGATCCGCTGCAGGCCCAGCACGGGACCCCGCAGCGAGACGCCGGCGTTCTTGCGGTCGCTCTCGATCGCGGTCTGCAGGTCGCGGATGGTGTGGTCGAGGTCGGCGGCCGGCACGAGGCGCGAGAAGATCTCCTTCGCTTCGGCGTACCGTCCCTTCGCGATGAGATAGCGCGGCGACTCCGGCAGGGTGAACGACAGGATGCCGTACACCGCGGACGGGATGACGCCCACGAGGAACATCCAGCGCCACGCCTCGAGGCCGAACCACAGCACCTCGTCGGCGCCGCCGGCGCTGTTCGCCAGGAGCGCGTCCGACAGCAGGGCGGCGAAGATGCCGAGCGTGATCGCGAGCTGCTGCAGCGAGGCGAGCCCGCCGCGGATCTGCCGCGGCGCGATCTCGGCGATGTAGGCAGGGGCGATGACGGACGCGATGCCGATGCCGAGACCGCCGATCACGCGCCAGAGCGCGAGGTCCCAGGCGGAGAAGGCGAGCCCGGCGCCGATCGAGCTGACGAAGAACATGATGGCGCCGAGGAACATGACCCGCAGGCGCCCCCAGCGGTCCGACAGGTTGCCGGCGATGATCGCGCCGACGGCGCAGCCGAGCAGCGCGATCGCGACGACGAAGCCGGTGATGACGTCGTTCAGCGCGAAATCCTGCGAGATCGAGTCGACGGCGCCGTTGATCACCGACGAGTCGAAGCCGAACAGGAATCCGCCGACCGCGGCGGCGACCGAGAGGCCGATCGCGCGGCGCCCGTACGGGCTGCGGAGGGAGAACGCGTCTGCGGGGATTGATCCGGTCGAGCTCATGGTCGTACGCTAGCGGCCGGGTGGGACCGGAGCGAGGTCATCGGCGGCCGGTCGGCGAACCTCGGACGATCCGGGTTTGCGCACCCGCACACCGTACAGTGAACGCATGCCCGTGACACTCCTCGGCGCGGCCGAGATCCGTGCCCTCGCCGCCGAACTCGACGTGACGCCGACGAAGAAGCTCGGGCAGAACTTCGTCGTCGACGCCAACACCGTCCGCAAGATCGTGCATGTCGCCGAGGTGGTTCCGGGCGACCGCGTGGTCGAGGTGGGGCCGGGTCTCGGATCGCTGACCCTCGCGATCCTGGAGGCCGGGGCATCCGTCACCGCCGTCGAGATCGACCACCGCCTCGCGGAGCGTCTGCCCGCGACCGCCGCCGCACACGGCGTCGCGGACGGGGCGCTCACGGTGGTCGATGCCGATGCGCTGCGTGTCACCGAGCTGCCCGGCGACCCCGCGGTGCTCGTCGCGAACCTGCCCTACAACGTGAGCGTGCCGGTGCTGCTGCACTTCCTCGAGCACTTTCCGGGGTTGGATCGCGGCGTCGTGATGGTGCAGGCAGAGGTGGGGGAGAGGCTCGCCGCCCCGCCCGGGTCGAAGGTGTACGGCGCACCCAGCGTCAAAGCGGCCTGGTACGGCCCCTGGCGGCTGGCGGGAACCGTCTCGCGACAGGTCTTCTGGCCCGTCCCCAATGTCGACAGCGTGCTGGTCGGGTTCCGCCGGGATGCGGAGCCGCGCGGTGACGAGGCCCTGCGCCGGAGGACGTTCGGCATCGTCGACGCGGCGTTCCAGCAGCGGCGCAAGATGCTGCGGCAGGCGACGTCCGCGGTGCTCGGTGGATCCGCAGCCGCCGCGTCCGCGGTGCTGGAGAGCGCCGGCGTGGCGCCGACCGCGCGCGGCGAGGACCTCTCGATCGACGATTTCGTCCGAATCGCGCACGCGGCCGGAGATCCCGACGCGGTGTGAGTTTGGTCATTGTTCACCGTGTGGTGACCGAATAGCCCGAAACATGCCGGTAACATTTCTGCGTCTGCCGTCCCGCTACACGGGCAGCTTGCCTCGCGGCCGACCGGAGTGAACCGACATGCGACCCGCCGAGCACCCGGCCCCTGAACGCATCCTGCTGCACATCAGTGACACCCACCTGCGCGCGGCGTCCACGCCGCGCCTGTTCGATGCCCTCGACGGGGCGGCTCAGCTGTCACGCGCGCTGGACGTCATCGAGGCATCGGGCGTGCGGCCCGATGCGGTCGTCTTCACGGGCGACCTCGTCGACCTCGGCGAACGCGGCGCCTATGCGGATCTGCGGGCCCTCGTCGAGCCGTTCGCCGAACGGATCGGCGCGCGCGTGCTCTGGGTGATGGGCAACCACGACGATCGCGCGGCGTTCCGCGCCCAGCTGCTGGACGAGGCCCCCGATCTGCGTCCCGTCGACCGTGTCGACGAGCTCGACGGGCTCCGCGTCGTCACCCTCGACACCAGCGTT
Source organism: Microbacterium sp. B35-30 (assembly GCF_010634855.1). GTDB lineage: Bacteria > Actinomycetota > Actinomycetes > Actinomycetales > Microbacteriaceae > Microbacterium. Next base: position 87,896 of record NZ_MWLQ01000021.1, read on the forward strand.
CCGGGGCACCACTACGGCGAGCTGCGCGACGAGCAGCTGGCCTGGTTGGCCGGGGTGCTCGCCACCCCGGCGCCGCTCGGCACCATCGTCGCGATGCACCACCCGCCGGTTCCCGCGGTGCTGCCGCTCGCTGCGAGCGTCGAGCTGCGCGATCAGTCACGGCTGGCGGCGGTGCTGCGCGGCACCGATGTGCGGGCCATCATCGCCGGCCACCTGCACTACTCGACGTTCGCCACCTTCGCCGGCATTCCGGTGTCGGTCGCTTCGTCCACCTGCTACGCGCAGGACCTCACGGTTCCCGTCGGCGGCACCCGCCCCCAGGACGGCGCGCAGGCCTTCAACCTCGTGCACGTCTACGACGACACCGTCGTGCATTCGGTTGTGCCGGTCGACGCGCCGCGGACCCTGGAGCACATCGACGCCGACGAGGCGCAGCGCCGGCTGCGTGCCGCCGACGTCGCGCCGCTCAGCGTCGTCCGGAGGGATGCGCCGACCGAGCCGATTCCTCTGCTGCGCTGAGCTCGGCGCGCTCCCACGGCGCCCGCACCGGGAACATGCGCTCCAGCGAGTCCCGGAGGCTCTGCACCCGGACGTCCTCGGGGACCTCGGCGTTGCCGCCGTCGTTGAGGCAGAACATGTCGACGTCGGTGCGCTCGGCGAGACGCTGCATGCGCCGGAGCCCGGACGCCATCGTGGTCTGCGCGTAGCGCACGCGCGGCTCGTGAGTGGCGACCGCGCGCCCGGTCATGAGGGCGTAGTAGTGGTAGAGGCTGTTCGTGACCGAGATGTCGGTGGCGGAGCGGAAGCGGGATGCCGCGGTCCGCGCGAAGTCGTCGGGGAAGGCCTCCTCGAGTTCCGCCATGACGCTCTTGCGCAGCGGCGTCGCGCAGTGGTCGAGGTCGCGCACGATGGTGCGGCCGAATCGCTCGCTCAGCAGGGCCCGGTTGACGCGGAGCCCGTTGTCGTGACCGCTGCGGTGCGACGCCGGGGCGCCGGCGCCGATCCGCACCTCGCACTCGACGAACTTGGTCACGCCCGCCGGGGTGAAGAAGAGTTCGGGCTCGACCAGGCGGCCGAAGAACATGTCGTCGTTGGAGTACAGGAAGTGCTCGGCGAGGCCCGGGATCCGGTGCAGCTGCGCCTCGACGGCGTGCGAGTTGTGGGTCGGCAGCACCGAGGGGTCGGCGAAGAACTCCTCGCTGCGCACGATCGTCACCTTCGGGTGCTCGAGCAGCCACGACGGCGCCGGCGAGTCGGTCGCGATGAAGATCCGCCGCACCCAGGGCGCGTACATGTGGACGCTCCGCAGCGCGTAGCGCAGCTCGTCCACGTGCCGGTAGCGCGCGGGACCGTCGTCGCCGTCGCCGACCACGTACTCGGCCATCTGGGCGGCGCGCATGCGCTGGAAGGCGCTCGACGAGCCGTCCACCCACGAGAAGACGAGGTCGACGTCTTCGGTGAACTCGTGCGGCTGCGGGTCGAACATGCCGTCCAGCGTCCGCCACGCACGCCCGTACCGCTCGACGGTCGTGTAGGTGACATCGTCGGCGGGCGTGAGCTTGCGCGTGAGGGCGTTGTCGTGGGGCGCCTCGACGACGTCGTCGGCGAAGCGCCAGAACTCGAGGTGGGCGCCGAGGGCGGCGGTGTAGCGGAGCGTGCCGTTGCGGCTGATGCGCGGCCGGTAGACGCGGACGCCGGACGGGGCCGCGGGGAACGGCGAGGCGTCGGAGGCGAGCACGGGCGGACGCCCCTTCGCCTTGATGTACACGGGCTCCGTCGCGCAGAGGCCGGCGAGCGCGGCCAGCGCGCTCTCGCGATCGGCGAGGTCGACGGCCAGCGCGGGGATCGCGCGGTCGTGGCGGATCAGGGTCACGGCGATGCCGGCTGCCTCCAGGGCACCGGCGGCGAGCAGGAGATCCGTCGTGCGGGCCTCGACCGGCGTGACATCGTCGTGCACGACGTGCAGGATGCCGCGGTCGACGGCGATGTCCGCGCGCTCCAGCAGTCCCGTCCACGTGAGGGCGGGCTGCGGCAGAGCCGAGAGTGCGGCCATATTTCCTCCTTCGCTGGCGACGCGGTGTCGCCGTCCGGTGTGGTCACCTTAGGCATCATCCGTTACGAAGACGTTTCCGACCGCATCCTTGACATGCTGGCATCCCGTGTGTCCAGTGTGCACCGGTGCGGGGGAGCACACACCGGGGGCGCCACCTGCGTTCCGCACGCCGCGCCGATAGCCTGGACCGGTGACCGAAGACGCGCGCTACCAGTCCCGTGGAGGAGACCTCCACCGCCCCTACGCCGCCGCTGCCGACCGCTACGCTGCGACGGGCTCAGCGGCAGGGAGGGAGTACCGCCGCGTCGGCACGTCGGGCCTCACCCTTCCTCCCGTTTCGCTGGGCCTCTGGTGGAACTTCGGCGACAACATCCCCTTCGACAACCAGCGGGCACTGCTGCGCCACGCGTTCGACCGTGGCATCACCCACTTCGATCTCGCCAACAACTACGGCCCGCCGTACGGCAGCGCCGAGACGAACTTCGGCCGCATGATGCGGGAGGACTTCGCGCCGTACCGCGACGAGCTCATCATCTCTTCGAAGGCCGGCTACGACATGTGGCACGGGCCGTACGGCAACGGCGGCTCGCGCAAGTACCTGCTCGCCAGCGCGGAGCAGTCCCTGCAGCGCATGAGCATCGATTACGTCGACATCTTCTATTCGCATCGCGTCGACCCCGACGTCCCGGTCGAAGAGACGGTGGGCGCGCTCGATACCCTGGTACGTCAGGGCAAGGCCCTCTACGTCGGAATCTCGTCGTACAGCGCGGAGCGCACGGCGGCCGCGGCATCCGTCGCCCGCTCGCTCGGCACGCCGCTGGTGATCCACCAGCCGTCGTACTCGATCCTCAACCGCTGGGTCGAAGACGGCCTGACCGGGGTGCTGCGGCAGGAGGGCATGGGGGCGATCGCGTTCACGCCGCTGGCGCAGGGCCTGCTGACCGACAAGTACCTCGGCGACGGCTCGGCGGAGCGCGCCCAGAAGCGGGCGTCGCTTCCCGCCGGATCGCTGAGCGAGAAGGGCCTCTCGACGCTCCGCTCGCTCGACGTCATCGCCAAGGAGCGCGGGCAGACGCTTGCCCAGATGGCGATCCAGTGGGTGCTGCGCGACCCGGTGGTCGCCTCCGCGCTGATCGGCGCGTCGCGCCCGGCGCAGCTCGATGAGAACCTCGAGGCCCTCGCGGGTCCGGCGTTCGACACCGAGGAGCTGGAGCGCATCGACGCGCTGTCGGACGGCATCGACGTGGACCTCTGGGCGGAATCGGCGAACCGGTGACGCAGGCCCTCGCCGCCGACGGCGTCCGGGTGCGGGCCCCGGGAAAGCTGAACCTCTTCTTCGAGGTCGGCGGTGTGCACGACGACGGCTACCACGACGTCGCCTCGGCGTATCAAGCGGTGTCGCTGTACGAGGACGTGTGGGCGTCGCCCTCCGACGAGTTCACCGTGGCGATCTCGGGCACCGTCGACGTGGCGGGCGTGCCGGCTGACGATCGCAACCTCGCGGTGCGCGCGGCGCGGCTCGTGGCGCAGCGCATCGGATACGACGGCGGCGTGCACCTCGACATCGTCAAGCACGTGCCGGTCGCGGGCGGGATGGGCGGCGGATCAGCGGATGCCGCGGCCGCCCTCGTCGCGTGCGATGCGCTGTGGGGTGCGGAGCTGGGCACCGCCGAGCTGCACAAGCTCGCCTCCCGGCTCGGCGCCGACGTGCCGTTCGCGCTCATGGGCGGAACGGCGATCGGGACCGGCCGCGGCGACCAGCTGAGCCCCGCCCTCGCGAAGGGCCGGTTCGACTGGGTCGTGGTGCCGTCGAAGGCCGGACTGTCGACGCCCGAGGTGTACGCGCATCTCGACGAGCTGCGGGCGCGCCCCGACATCGCGACCGCCGCCCGCGTGCCCGCCGTCGACCCCACGGTGCTGCAGGCGCTCCGCGCCGGCGATCCGGTCGCGCTCGCCGAGCACACCCGCAACGACCTGCAGGTCGCCGCCCTGTCGATGCGGCCGCAGCTGCGCGAAGTGCTGGAGCTGGGTGAGGAGTCCGGAGCGCTGGCCGGGCTGGTGTCGGGGTCCGGCCCTACGCTGGCCTTCCTGGCGGTCGATCCCGAGTCGGCACTCGAGCTGCAGATCACGCTTTCGGCCGCCGGGTACGAGGCGCTCCACGTGCACGGGCCGGTGGCCGGCGCGCGCGTGGTGGCGTGAGACCGGCGTCCTGACCCAGAGAGGAAGACACCATGAACACCGTCGATTCCACGCGCGGTTCGGGCGAGTCCGAGCGCGCGGCCTTCCGCGGCGGACCCGTCGACGAGCAGTCCCGCACGCGGCTCGCCGCGAACGGCCTCGACTACCGCCGCCTCCCGGTCGACCACGACGGGTTCGTCGGCTGGCTGCAGAGCGTGGCGAGAGGCTTCCAGGACGGGGAACGCACCGACGAGCAGGTCTCGGCATCGCGTGACCGCAGCGGCTACCGGCGGCTCACCGGGGTCTACGATCCCGCCGGTCCGATGGCCGACGCGCCGGTGGCGACCATCGCCTCCTGGCTCGGCGAGCTCACTGTGCCCGGCGGCGCGGCGATCCCGTCGTGCGCGATCTCGGCCGTCACGGTGGCGCCCACCCACCGTCGGCGCGGCGTGGCCCGGGCGATGCTCGAGGGGGAGCTGCGGGCCGCTCAGGCAGCCGGCATCCCCATGGCGATGCTCACCGTGAGCGAGTCGCCGCTGTACGGCCGCTACGGATTCGCGCCGGCCGCGGCAGGCGCGTCGTGGCGGATCGAGACCAAGCGCGCGTCATGGATCGGTCCGCAGCCTGCCGGGCGCATCGACTTCGTGAGCCGCGAGCGCGTCCGCGAGCTGCTGCCGGCGCTGCACGAGCGGGTGCGCCACCGTTTCCCGGGTGAGATCGACGTGCCGGGCGGTCACTGGGACAACGTCTCCGGTGTATGGCCCGGCGCCGAGAAGGCGACCGAGAAGCGCGCCGTGCAGTACACCGACGCCGCAGGCGAGGTGCGCGGTGCCGCGGTCTACGCCGTGCGCGAGAACCACGACGACTTCACCAAGGCGACGGTCACCGTCCACTACCTCCTGGCCGAGACCGACGACGCGTACGCCGCGCTCTGGCGGTTCCTCCTCGAGCTCGACCTGGTCGCCGAGGTGCACGCGGGAGAGCTCTCGATCGACGAGCCGCTGCTGTGGATGATCGCCGACCAGCGGGCGGCGAAGGTGACGGTGCGCGACCACCAGTACGTGCGGATGATCGACGTGGCGGCATGCCTCGAGACACGCCGCTACGGCGCCGCGGGCACGCTCGTGCTCGACGTGTCCGACCCGCTGGGGCTCTCGAGCGGGCGGTATCTGCTCGAGGTCGACGCTGAGGGCGTCGGACGGGTGAGTACTCTCGCCGACGGTGAGTCGCCCGAGGGGGCGGTGGAGGTCGCACTCGGCATCACCGAGCTGTCGGCCACCTACCTCGGGGCGGTGTCGCCGGCGACGCTCGCCGCGGCGGGCCGCATCACGACGACGGATGCCGCGGCCGCCGCTCGCGTGCTGGGCTGGCACACGGCGCCGCGGCTGAGCATCTGGTACTGACTCGCGGTCGCTCGGCGCGCAGGACCTCCGGCGGGAACACATCGCTGCCGGGCCGGTCGCGAGAGTGCGGGGTCGAGCACGACCATGTGCGGTAGGTGTGCTGACCAGGTCTCCTCGGCGTCCCGCGCGCGGCCGGGCCCCGCACCTCGCCTAGCCTGGAGGGGACATGGCACATCTTCTGGGGGCCGAGGCCCTGCATCTGGAGTTCCCGACGAAGGTCGTCTTCGACCGGGTCTCGCTCGGCATCGACGAGGGCGACCGCATCGGCGTCGTCGGCCGCAACGGCGACGGCAAGTCGAGCCTGCTGGCGATGCTCGCCGGCCGGCTCGAACCAGACGGCGGTCGCGTGACCGTGCGCGGCGGCATCCGTGTCGGCGTGCTCGACCAGGCGGACACTCTCGACGACACGCTCACGGTGCACCAGGCCGTCGTCGGCGATCGCCCCGACCACGAGTGGGCGGGCGACCCCCGGGCGCGCGATGTCATCGCGGGGCTGCTGGGCGATCTGCCCTGGGACGGACCCGTGGCGGGCCTGTCGGGCGGCCAGCGCCGGCGCGTGTCGCTCGCGACGCTGCTGGTCGGCGACCACGACGTGCTCTTCCTCGACGAGCCCACCAACCATCTCGACGTCGAGGCGATCTCCTGGCTGGCCGAGCACATCAAGGGCCGGTGGCCCGCAAACCAGGGCGGCCTCCTGGTCGTGACGCACGATCGCTGGTTCCTCGACGAGGTGTGCAACACCACGTGGGAGGTGCACGACCGGATCGTCGAGCCGTTCGAGGGCGGCTATGCGGCGTACATCCTCCAGCGGGTGGAGCGCGACCGCCAGTCCGCGGTGATCGAGCAGCGGCGGCAGAACCTCGCCCGCAAAGAACTGGCCTGGCTGCGCCGCGGCGCTCCGGCCCGTACGTCCAAGCCGAAGTTCCGCATCGACGCCGCCAACGTCCTCATCGCCGACGTGCCCGAGATCCGCGACGCCACCGAGCTGCGCTCGCTCGCCGTCTCGCGCCTCGGCAAGGACGTCGTCGACCTCCTCGACGCGGCCGTCGCCTACGACGGCCGCGAGGTGCTGCATCCGGTCGAGTGGCGGATCGCACCCGGCGAGCGCACCGGGATCCTCGGCGTCAACGGCGCCGGCAAGTCGACCCTCCTGGGTCTGGTGTCGGGCGACGTCGAGCCCACGTCGGGGCGTGTCAAGCGCGGCAAGACCGTGAAGGTCGCCACCCTCACACAGCGCCTCGACGAGCTCGAGGAGCATCTCAACGATCCGGTGCGTGTCGTCATCTCGCGGCTGCGCACGACCTACACGTTCGGCGCCGGCTCCAAGGCGCAGGAGCTCACTCCCGGCCAGCTGCTCGAGAGCATGGGCTTCCAGAGTGCGCAGCTCTCGACGCCGGTGAAGGACCTCTCCGGCGGTCAGAAGCGCCGGCTGCAGCTGCTGCTGATCCTGCTCGAGCAGCCGAACGTGCTCATCCTCGACGAGCCCACGAACGACCTCGACACCGACATGCTGGCCGCCATCGAGGACCTGCTCGACTCCTGGCCGGGCACGCTCCTGGTCGTGTCGCACGACCGGTACTTCATCGAGCGCGTCACCGACCAGCAGTACGCGATACTCGACGGCCACCTGCGCCACCTCCCGGGAGGCGTCGACGAGTATCTGCGGCTGCGCGCCCGGGCATTGAGCGAGCGTGACGATACGAGACGCGGCGCCGCAGCGGATGCCGCAGCCCCCGCATCCGCGTCCCCTTCGCTGTCGGGGGCCGACCTGCGCGCCGCGCAGAAGGAGGTGTCGGCGCTCGAGCGTCGGCTCGAGAAGCTCGAGTCGCAGATCGGTGCCGCCCGCATCGCGCTCGCCGAGCACGACCAGGCGGACTATGTGGGCCTCGGAGCGGAGATGGCGCGCATCGGCGACCTCGAGAAGGAGCGCGACGACGTCGAGGAGCGCTGGTTCGAGCTCACCGAGCAGATCGGCTGAGCGCAGCGATCTAGTCCTGGGCGTCGAAGCCCAGGCTGAGCTTGCGCAGCAGGGCTGCCAGCCGCTCGCGGTCGCCGCGCGAGAGCGTGTCGAGGAGGAGCGCCTCGGCATCGACGAGACGCGTGATCGCGGCATCCACCCGGATCTTCCCCTCGTCGGTCAGCGTGACCAGCACGCTGCGACCGTCGTCGGGGTCCGACTCGCGGCGCACCAGCCGGCGGCCGACCAGGCGATCGATGCGGTTCGTCATCGTGCCGCTCGACACGAGCGTCTGCTGCAGCAGCTGCTTCGGGCTCAGCTGGAACGGCTCGCCGGCGCGACGCAGGGCCGACAGCACGTCCCACTCCCACGGCTCGAGCTCGCTGCGGCGGAACGCGTCGCGGCGCGCCCGGTCGAGGTGACGCGACAGCCGGTCGACGCGAGACAGCACGCCCAGCGGCGAGAAGTCGAGGTCGGGGCGCTGCGTCGTCCACGCCTCGACGATGCGGTCCACCTCGTCGCTCTGCCCCGTCATGCCCCCATTATCGCGGTGTCGTGCACCCGAGCGCGGGCCGAGCCCGGCGACACGGTCTGGCAGACTTGTCGGGCGGCATCCGGAGCATCGGTCGCCGTGGTCCGCCGTGGTGTAATGGCAGCACGACAGCCTTTGGAGCTGTGAGGCCCAGGTTCGAGTCCTGGCGGCGGAGCATGACCGACACCCCCCGCGACCGCGCTCTGGCCATCATCGTCCTCGCCGCCGGCCAGGGCACCCGCATGAAGTCCTCGCTGCCGAAGGTGCTGCACCGCATCGGGGGTCGCCCGCTCGTCGGGCACGTGCTCGACACCGCCCTCGCCCTCGAGCCGGAGCGGGTCGTGGTGGTCGTGCGGCACGAGCGCGACCTCGTCGCGGGTGCGGTCGCCGAGGCCGCGCCGGGTGTCATCGTGGTCGACCAGGACGAGATCCCGGGAACCGGCCGTGCGGTCGAGGTGGCCCTCGACGCGCTCGACGACTTCACGGGCGACGTGCTCGTGCTGAGCGGCGATGTGCCGCTCCTCGATGCCGACACCCTCGCCGAGCTCGTGCGCCGGCACCGCGACGGTGCCGTCGCCGCGACGGTGCTCAGCGCGTCGCTCGACGATCCCACCGGCTACGGCCGCGTCATCCGTGACGCCGACGGCGCCGTGTCGCGGATCGTGGAGCAGAAGGATGCGGCGGCGGATGAGGCATCCGTCTCCGAGATCAACGCAGGGGTGTACGTCTTCCAGCTGCAGGCGCTCCGCACCGAGCTGGCGCTCGTCGGAACCGCCAACGCGCAGGGCGAGAAGTACCTGACCGATGTCGTCGCGCTGCTGCGCGGCGATGGCCTCGCCGTGGCGGCGCAGACCGCTCCGGATGCCGCCGCCGCCCTGGGCGTCAACGACCGCGTGCAGCTGGCCGAGGCCGCTCGGCTGCTCAACGCCCGCACGGTGCGCCGCTGGCAGCTCGAGGGCGCGACGATCCTGGACCCTGCGACGACCTGGATCGACGTCACCGCGACGCTCGCCCCCGACGTCACGGTGCTCCCGAACACGCACATCCTGCGGGCGACGACGATCGCGACCGGTGCCGTCGTCGGGCCCGACACGAGCCTCGTCGACTGCGAGGTGGGCGAGGACGCCACCGTCACCCGCACCGACGCGACGCTCGCCGTCATCGGCGCCCGCGCGACGGTCGGCCCGTTCGCGTACCTCCGACCGGGCACCTACCTCGGGGAGAACGGCAAGATCGGCACCTTCGTCGAGACGAAGAACTCCACGATCGGCGCGGGCAGCAAGGTGCCACACCTGTCGTACGTCGGCGACACCACGATCGGCCGCGGGGTCAACCTCGGCGCGGGTGCGATCACCGCGAACTACGACGACCTGACCAAGCACCGCACCGAGATCGGCGACGAAGTGCACACCGGCTCGCATAACGTCTTCGTGGCGCCCGTTAGGATCGGAGACGGCGCGAAGACGGGGGCGGGGGCGGTCATCCGAAAGGATGTGCCCGCCGGTGCTCTCGCTCTCAGCGTGGCCCCTCAGCGCAACGTCGAGGGGTGGGTCGAGCAGAACAGACCGGGTACCGGAGCGGCGGACGTCGCCGCCAAGGCCCGCAGCGCACAGAAGGCGGACGATGGCGCGCAAGAAGAAGACCGTTGAACTCGACCGGGCGAATGACATCGCCCCGGGCCTCGTCGCCAAGACGAAGAAGCGGCTCGTCATCGCGCGCGGGAGCTCGCACCCCGAGCTCGCGGCGCAGGTCGCCGAGCAGCTGAGCACGGAGCTGGTGCCCACCGAGTACCGCACCTTCGCGTCCGGCGAGATCCTGACGCGGTTCGAGGTCTCGATCCGCGGCTGCGACCTCTTCCTCATCCAGAGCTTCGGGCCGCCGGTCAACGAGTGGATGATGGAGACCCTCATCATGCTCGACGCCGCCAAGCGCGCGTCGGCCAAGCGCATCACCGTCGTCGCGCCGTACTTCCCCTACTCCCGCCAGGACAAGAAGGGCCGGGGCCGCGAGCCGATCAGCGCGCGACTGGTCGCCGACCTCTTCAAGACCGCGGGGGCGGACCGCATCATGAGCGTCGACCTGCACGCCGCGCAGATCCAGGGCTTCTTCGACGGTCCGGTCGACCACCTGTTCGCCAAGCCGGTGCTGCTGGAGTACTTCGAGAACACGCTCAGTGAACCAGACCGCGAGCGCCTCACCGTCGTCTCGCCCGACACCGGGCGCGTGCGCGTCGCCGACCAGTGGTCCGACAGCCTCGGCGCGCCGCTGGCGATCATCCACAAGCGCCGCGACCCCAACGTCGCCAACCAGGTCACCGTCAACGAGATCGTCGGCGCGGTGGACGGCCGCGTCTGCCTGCTGGTCGACGACATGATCGACACCGGCGGCACGATCGTCAAGGCCGCCGAGGCGCTCAAGGCCAATGGGGCGACCAAGGTCATCGTCGCCGCGACACACGCGATCTTCAGCGATCCGGCGGCCGAGCGGCTGCAGAGCCCGGCGATCGACGAGGTCGTGGTGACCGACACGGTGCCGATCCCCGACGAGAAGCGGTTCCCGAGCCTTACGATTCTGCCTATCGCCCCGCTGCTCGCACGGGCGATCCACGAAGTGTTCGAGGACGGCTCCGTCACCAGCATGTTCGACGGGGCGGCCTGACGCCGGCACAGGGTCTCACCACCGACTCCGCGGCGGCGACGGAAGGACGTAGCATCCATGACGCAGCCGCTGGATTCCGCACCGCTCGACTCCGGACAGATGACGGAGGCCCGCCTCACCGTCGCCCGTCCCTGGGGGCTTCCCGTCGAGCAGGTACTGGCGCAGCTCGACGCCGACGCCGGGGGACTGCGGGCGGCTGACGCCGAGGCGCGCCTCGAGATCGCCGGTCCCAACCGCCTGCCGGATCCCGTGCGCAAGCCGGCGGTGCTGCGCTTCCTGGCGCACTTCAACGACACCCTGATCTACATCCTGCTGGGCGCCGCCGTCATCAAGGCGCTCATGGGGGACTGGCTCGACTTCTGGGTGATCATGGTCGTCGCAGTCATCAACGCCGTGATCGGGTACATCCAGGAGGGGCGCGCCGAGAAGGCCCTCGCCGGCATCCGGGGCATGCTGTCGGCCGACGCCAGCGTGCGGCGCGACGGCGGCTGGGTGACCGTGCCTGCTGCCGATCTGGTGCCGGGCGATGTCGTGCGGCTGATGCCGGGCGACAAGGTGCCTGCCGATCTGCGGCTGCTGCAGGCGTTCCAGCTGCGCATCGACGAGGCCGCGCTCACCGGCGAGTCCGTCCCGTCGTCGAAGACCACCGAACCGTCGGCGCCCGAGGCGGGCGTGGGGGACCGGGGATCGATGGCCTTCTCGGGCACCATCGTGAGTGCCGGTCAGGGGCGCGGTGTCGTCACCGCGACAGGCCCCACGACCGAGCTCGGCCGCATCCAGAGCCTCGCCGACGAGGCCGAGTCGCTCGCGACCCCGCTCACGCGTCAGCTCGACGGCTTCGGTCGGGTGCTGACCGTCGTCATCCTCGCGATGGCGGCGATCATGATGATGATCGGGCGCTTCCTGCACGGGATGCCGTACCCCGAGCTCATCTCGGCGGCGATCGGCTTCGCCGTGGCGGCGATCCCCGAGGGCCTGCCGGCGCTCGTGACGATCACCCTCGCCATCGGCGTGCAGCAGATGGCCCGCCACAACGCCATCACCCGCAAGCTCCCCGCGGTCGAGGCGCTCGGCTCGGTGACGACGGTGTGCTCCGACAAGACGGGCACGCTGACGCGCAACGAGATGACGGTGCGGCACATCGTCACGCCGCTCGGCCAGTACGACGTGACCGGGCTCGGCTACGTCCCCGAGGGCGAGATCGTCCCGGCGAGCACGGGCACGGGCACGGCCGCGGACGCGGTGCCGGGGGCGGCCTCCGACCGCGGCGATCTGGCCGCGATCCTCGCGATCGCGACGCTGTGCAACGACGCGCACATCGTGCGCGGCGACGACGGCGCGTGGAACCTCGTGGGCGAGCCGACGGAGGGCGCCCTCAAGGTCGTCGCGATGAAGGGCGGCGTCGGGAGCGCCGGCGGGCGCCGGGTCGCCGTCATCCCGTTCGACTCGGCCCACAAGCTGATGGCGACGCTCAACGAAGGGGCCCGTTCGGGTGGCGCGGCCGGCGAGGTGTCGCGGGCGATCCTCGTCAAGGGCGCGCCCGACCGGCTGCTCGAGCGGTCGCTCACGCAGCGCGGCGCCGACGGGTCGGAGCCGCTCGACCTCGCCCGGTGGGACGCGGCCGTCGCCGACCTGAGCTCGCAGGGTCTCCGCGTCCTCGCGGCGGCGCGGAAGCCCGTGCGGCCGACCACCGACGAGTTCGAGCTCGACGACCTCATCGACCTCGAGTTCATCGGGCTGTGGGGGATCGTCGACCCGCCCCGGCCCGAAGCGGTCGAGGCCATCGCGGACTGCCACACCGCCGGCATCCGCGTGAAGATGATCACGGGCGACCACGCCGGCACAGCCCTCGCCATCGCGCACGAGATGGGTCTGGCCGGCGCCGACGCCGAGGTGCTCACCGGCGCCGAGCTCGAGGCGCTCAGCCAGGAGCAGCTGCGAGAGGTCGTGCGCGACGTCGACGTGTACGCCCGCACGAGCCCCGAGCACAAGATCCGGATCGTCCGGGCGCTGCAGTCACACGGCGAGGTCGTCGCCATGACCGGGGACGGCGTCAACGACGCGCCCGCCCTGACACGCGCCGACGTCGGGATCGCCATGGGCATCAAGGGGACGGAAGCCACCAAGGAGGCCGCCGAGTTCGTGCTGGCCGACGACAACTTCGCGACGATCCGCAGCGCGATCGCCGAGGGCCGGCGCATCTACGACAACCTCCGCAAGTCGATCGTGTTCCTGCTGCCCACCAACGGCGCGCAGTCGCTCGTGATCCTCGTGGCCGTCGTCTTCGGTCTGGCGCTGCCCATCACGAGCGTGCAGGTGCTGTGGGTCAACATGGTGACGGCGGTGACCCTGTCGCTCGCGCTCGCGTACGAGCCCGCCGAGCGCGGCATCATGCGCCGTCCGCCGCGCGCCACCGGCGGCCCGATCATCGATCGCCGCGAACTGGGGTTCGTGCTCCTCGTGTCGTTCGTCATCGGCGGCGCCGCGATGGGCGTCTTCTACGGCGTCGTCGCGGCGGGGGAAGACATCGAGGTGGCCCGCACCGAAGCGGTCCTCATGCTGGCGCTGGGCCAGCTCGCGTACCTGTTCAACTGCCGGTTCCTCAGCCGTTCGAGCCTCACGCTCGACGTGCTGCGCGGAAACCGCGCGGTCTGGTGGTCGGCCATCGCCCTGATCGTGCTCCAGGTGATCTACACCTACGTGCCGTTCATGAACGTGCTGTTCGACTCGCGGCCGCTGGCGGCGACATCCTGGATCCTTCCGATCGTCGTGTCGATCGGCATCTTCCTCGCGGTCGAGGCGCTCAAGGCCGCACTGCGTGCGCGCGCCACGACGTCGTCCTCCGCCGACGCGCTCAAAGGCGGCTCATAGGCCGGGTTGGCAGGATCTTCCCGACGCTGCTGCGTCCGCCGCTCGCACCGACCGAGCACCGACCGAGCACCACGAGCCAGGAGGACCGTCATGATCCGCACCGCACTCGCTTCCCGCCCCGGCCGCGCCGGGGCCGCGCTGACCGCCGTCACCGGGATCGCCCTCCTCGCCGGCTGTGCGCCGACGGCATCGGAGGCCGAGGAACCGGCCACGACCGACACCACGGAGAGCACCGACACCGGCTCGACCGACGCAGGCTCCGCAGGCACCGGCTCGTACGCCGACGGCACCTACACGGCTGACGGCTCGTACGCCACGCCCGAATCGGTGGAGAAGATCTCGGTCACCGTCACCCTCGAGGGTGACGTGATCACCGACGTCGAGGTGACCGGTGACCCGCAGAAGCGCGAATCGGAGCAGTACCAGGGCGAGTTCATCGGCGGCATCGCCGACGTGGTGGTGGGACAGGACATCGACGACATCCAGGTCAGCCGCGTCGCGGGATCCTCGCTCACCAGCAACGGGTTCAACGAGGCCATCGAGACCATCAAGGCCGAGGCGGCGAGCTAGGCCGTGACAGGGGCGCCGGCGCCGTGGCGCTTCGACGCCATCGGCACGACGTGGGAGATCGTCACCGAGCACCGCCTGCCCACGGCGGTGCGCGACGAGGTCTCCTCCCGCATCGACGAATTCGACCGCACGTGGTCGCGGTTCCGCGTGGACTCTGCGGTGAGCGCCCTCGGGCGCAGCGGGGGCACGATCCCTGCGCCCGCGGACGCCGTGCCGATGCTCGACGCCCTCGCGGCCCTCTCGAAGGCGACGCAGGGCGCCGTCAACCCGCTCATCGGGGCGTCGCTCGACGCCCTCGGCTACGACGCCGGGTACACGCTGCACGACCAGGGGGCGCTCCCTGCCCCGGCCGACTGGCGGCAGCGGCTCACCTGGGACGAGGGGCGCCTCGCGCTCATCGAGCCCGCCACCATCGACGTCGGCGCCCTGGGCAAGGGCCGCCTCGTCGACCTCGTGCTCGGCATCCTGATGCGCACCGAGACCGGCGACATCACGGTCGACGCCGGCGGCGACCTCGCGGTGCGGGGGCGGCCGCAGCGCATCGGGCTGGAGCATCCGTTCGATCCGCGTCGTGCGATCGGCGTGTGGGCGGTGACGGATGCCGCGCTCTGCGCCTCCGCCGTCAACCGGCGCTCATGGCCCTCTGCTGTGGGCACGATCCTGCACCACGTGCTCGACGCGCGCACCGGGCAGCCGGTGCGGACGATCGCCGCGACGTGGGCGGTGACGCAGGATGCGATGATCGCGGATGCCGTCGCGACGGCCCTGTTCTTCGACGGCGGCCCTCGCCTCGCTCACGAGTGGGGCGTCGACTGGGTGCGCATGACCACGGACGGCCGCGTGGAGTGGTCTCCGGGCTGCCGCGCCGACCTCTTCGTGCGAACGGACCGCGGGGCCCGGACCGCGCCGGCTTCGCGACCGAATAGCCTTGAGCAGTGACCGAACCCCGCCCCGAACCCCCCACCGGACAGGTCGTCGCCGTCGCGCGCGACGACGCGCATCGCTTCAGCAAGCCGACGCGCGAGAGCATCGCCCTGATCGCGGGTCTCGGCGTCGAGGGCGACGCCCACGCCGGCACCACCGTGCAGCACCTGTCCCGCATCCGGCGAGACCCCACGACGCCGAATCTGCGGCAGGTGCACCTGATCCACGCCGAACTGTTCGACGACATGGCCGAGCGGGGCCACGAGGTGCACCCGGGTGCGCTGGGCGAGAATGTCACCACCGCGGGCATCGACCTGCTCGGGCTGTCGCGCGGCACGCGCCTGGAACTGGGCGACGAAGCCGTGGTCGAGATCACGGGCCTCCGCAACCCCTGCGTGCAGATCGACGGCGTCTCGGCAGGGCTGATGAAGGAGCTGGTCCACGTCGACGACACGGGCGCCACCGTGCGCCTGGCGGGCGTGATGTCGGTCGTGCTCGAGGGCGGCATCGTGCGCCCGGGCGACGGCATCCGTGTCATCCCGCCTGCGGGCCCCCACGAGCCCCTGCAGCCGGTGTGACCCCGATGGGCACCCTCACCGCCGTCTGGAACCGCGTCTTCGCGGTGCTCGGCCGCATGTCGATGTACCGCCTCGTCTACCTCGCGCTCGCCGCGCTGGCCGTCGTGGCGCTGCTGCTGTCGTTCTTCGGCCTCGTCGGCCCCGATCCGCTGCAGCTCGTGGTGACGCTCGCCGTGCTCGCGGCCGTGTGCGTGGGGGTGGATGCCGCGGCCCAGCGCCTGCTGAACCTGCCCTGGCGCCTGGAGTCCTCGCTGATCACGGCGCACATCCTGCTGTTCGTGCTGCGTCCCACGATCGAGCTCGCCGGTCTTCTCGGGATCGTGATCGCGGCCGCCGTCGCGTCGCTGTCGAAGTACGTGCTCGCCTGGCGCGGGCGCCACATCTTCAACCCCGCAGCCGTGGGCGCGACGGTGCTCACCCTGCTGAGCCTGGTGTGGCCGGATCTCGGCGCGTCGTCATGGTGGGTCGGGACGCCGGCGCTCGCGGCGCCCGTGATCCTGCTCGGGCTCGCGGTGCTGGTGCGCACCGAGAAGCTCAGGGTGGTCGCGGTGTTCCTGGTGTTCGCGGTCGCTGTGGCGGTCTTCCGCACCGCCGCGCAGTACCAGGCGGCCGGGGTCGACCTCGATGTGCTCGACGTGCTGTGGCCGGTGCTCTGGTCGTCCCCGTTCCTCTTCCTCGGCGCGTTCATGCTCTCCGAGCCGCTTACGCTGCCGCCGCGGCGCTGGCAGCAGCTCACGGTGGCCACCGTCGTCGGCGTGCTGGCGGGCTGGCCCATCCCCATCGGCGACATCACCCTCGGCCAGGAGCGGGCGCTGCTCGTCGGAAACCTCGTGGCCTTCGCGTTCGCGGTGCGCACGGCCGTGCGGCTCACCCTCGTGTCGCGGTCGGAGCGCACGCCGAGCGTGCAGGAGCTGACGTTCCGGGTGCATGACCGGCTGGCGTTCCTGCCGGGTCAGTACCTCGAGCTCGAGGTGCCGCACCGCCACCCCGACGCCCGGGGCACGCGCCGCGAGTTCAGCATCGCGTCGGCCCCCGAAGAGCTGCCGCTCCTGAAGGTCGCGTTCAAGGACGGCAAGACCACCAAGCCGCTGAGCTCGTACAAGAAGGCGCTCGCAGAGGTGCAACCCGGCGACGCCCTTGCGATCACGGGCGTCTGGGGCGACTTCCTGCTGCCCAAGCGAGACGCCGCGCCGATCCTGATGGTGGCCGCCGGCATCGGCGTCACGCCGTTCGTGTCGCAGCTGCGCCACGCGCAGGAAGCGGGCCTCGACCGCGACATCGTGCTGGTCTACGTCGCGTCCGACTCCTCGGAGCTCGCGTACCGCGACGAGATCGCGGCATCCGGAGCCCACGTCATCGTGTTCACGCGCGATCGACCGGCCGACCTGCCCGACCACTGGGTCTGGGCGCGGGGCGTGCGCCTCGACGCCGACGGGCTGCTGCGTGTGGTGCCCGACATCGCCTCGCGGCACGCGTACATCTCGGGCCCGGCGGCCCTGATCGCCGATCTCGCACCGGCGCTCGAGCGCGCCCGCTCGATCACCACGGACGCCTTCAGCGGCTACTGAGGGCCGGGGCTCAGGCCGGGTCGGCGGGTCGAGCGGGCAGGCGCACCTCGAACGTCGTGTCGCCCGGAACGCTGTCGACACGGATGCTGCCGCCGTGGGCATCGACGATGGCTCGGGCGATCGAGAGGCCGAGGCCGGTGCCGCCGGTCTGGCGCGCACGCGAGCGGTCGGCGCGCGAGAACCGCTCGAACAGCTCGTCGCTGATCGACGGATCGATGCCGGGTCCGTTGTCGTGCACCCGGAGTATCGCGGTGCCGTCGTCGCGAGCGACGCCCACCGTCACGGTCGTACCTGCCGGCGTGTGGGTGCGGGCGTTGGCCAGGAGGTTGGCGGCGACCTGGTGCAGCCGGCCGGTGTCGCCGGCGACGAGCACGGGCTCATCGCCCACCTCGAGCACCCACTCGTGGTCGGGACCCGTGGGCCGCGCATCGCCGACCGCGTCGATCACGAGCCGCGTCAGGTCGACCGTGCCGTAGACGAGTTCCTGGCCTTCATCGAGGCGCGCCAGCAGCAGCAGGTCCTCCACGAGCGAGGTCATGCGCAGCGACTGCGCCTGGATGCGCTCGAGCGACGCCTCTGTGGTCTCGATGGTGGCGGCGCCCTGACCGCGGCTGAGCGCCTTGAGCGAGAGCTCGGAGTAGCCGCGGATCGACGAGAGCGGAGTGCGCAGCTCATGGCTGGCGTCGGCGACGAACGCGCGCATGCGCTCCTCGTTGCGCTGACGCGCCGTGAGCGACTCGTCGACGTGGTCGAGGAGCGTGTTCAGCGCCTCTCCCACCCGGCCGACCTCCGTGCGGGGGTCGGCCTCACGTGCCGGCACCCGCTCGGCGATGGTGACCTCGCCCTGGTCGAGCCGCTGCGTCGAGACCCTGGCCGCGGTGTCGGCGACGGCGCGCAGCGGGGCGAGGCCCCGGCGGATGGTCCAGGCCGTGGCGACCGCGAGGAGGAGGAGCCCGCCTGCCGTGAGGAGGCCGATCGTCGTGAGCATGCGGCCGATCGTCGCCGCGACGTCGTCGCGGGACAGTCCCAGGACGACGATGGATCCCCCGACCGGCTCTCCCTGCACGCGGAACGTCCCCACGTCGTCGATCTTCACGACGAGGGGGCCTTCGTCGGGGATGCGTTCGATGAGCTGCGCGATCTGGTCCTCGGTGAGGGCCTCCACCGAGCCATCCTCCGCGGTGTAGGCGGCCGTCGGAGCATGCGGAGGCGTCTCGACGACGAGCAGGGTTCCCGGCGGCATCGGCTGCTCGGCGAGGATCTGCTCCGCCGTGAAGCCGGCGGCGATGGGTCCGCGAACCATGTTCGCGGTGCGTGCGGTCTGCGACTCCAGGTCCTTCGCCAGGCCGTCCTCCAGGACGCTGCCGAGGATCGCGCTGGTCGCGACCGCGACGAGCACCATGATGAACGACGTGATGCCCACCACCGTGACGATGAGCTTGCGCTGCAGCGTCCACGGCGCTCGGCGGGGGAGCGGCCTGTCGGCGGGCGAGCCGGTCGCGGTGTCGGACGCGTCGAGGGGGGCTTCGGCGGCCGCCGAGGCGCCGCCCGCGGCATCCGTCCTCGTCTTCGCCGCGGGTCCTCCGGCGGTCCTGTCGGTCACTGGGGCGCCTTGATCATGTAGCCGACGCCGCGCACGGTGTGGATGAGGGGCTCGCGACCGGCGTCGATCTTCTTGCGCAGGTACGAGATGTAGAGCTCGACGACGCTGGAGCGGCCGCCGAAGTCGTAGTTCCACACGCGGTCGAGGATCTGCGCCTTCGAGACCACGCGGCGCTGGTTGCGCATGAGGTAGCGGAGCAGTTCGAACTCGGTGGCGGTGAGCTCGATCTCCTCGCCCGAGCGCTCGACCTCGTGGCTGTCCTCGTTGAGGCTGAGGTCGCCGACGCGGAGGATCGGCTCCGCCCCTGCCGCGTGGGCGGTCCCGGCGCGGCGCATGAGGCCGCGGAGGCGTGCGACCACCTCCTCGAGGCTGAAGGGCTTGGTGACATAGTCGTCGCCGCCGGCGGTGAGCCCGGCGACACGGTCGTTCACGGCATCCTTCGCGGTCAGGAACAGCACCGGAACGTCGTCGCCGGCCTGACGCAGCCGCTGCAGCACGGCCATGCCGTCGAGGTCGGGCATCATGATGTCGAGCACCATGGCGTCCGGCTCGAACTCGCGCGCCGCCTGCAGCGCCTCGAACCCCGAGCCGGCCGTCCGCACCTCCCAGCCCTCCATGCGCAGCGCCATCGACAGCAGGTCGGTGAGCATCTGCTCGTCGTCCACCACGAGCACACGGAGGTTCGAGCCGTCGGGACGCAGCAGGGTGGGCGCGGGGTTGGTCATGCGTCCAGTGTGGCGGTCTTCCTATGTGGTTCCTATGGAGCCCGCTATGCGCCGGCTGTGAACCGCGCCGCCGACGCGACCTTCGCCGCGGCATCCGGCTTCATACCGTCTCCATAGCTCCCGCTGGCGGCGCACATGAGCGGGCTCCGTAGCTTCCCCTCGACGGCCGGCATTCCGCCCGCCGAGAGGAGACCCATGTACCTGACCTATCTGCGGCGGGAGCTGGCCGGCCGCAAGAAGCAGACGATCATCGTGGCGGCGGGCCTCGCGATCGCCATCGCGCTCGTGATGATCGTGAACTCGCTCGCCGCCGGCGTCAGCGCCGCGCAGGCCGAGGCGCTCGAGTCGGTGTACGGCGTCGGCACCGACCTCACCGTCACGGGCGCGCAGGCCGAGCCCGGGCAGGGCGGCGCGCGCTTCGACTTCGCCGAGGACGGCGGTGAGACCACCGACGACGGCACCACCGAGCTCAGCCAGTCGCGCCTGGTGACCGAGCCCATGCGATCGACCCTCGACGCGTCGACGCTCGACACCGTGACCGGCGTGGAGGGCGTGGGCGCGGCATCCGGTGCGCTCAGCCTCACCAACATGACCTTCGCCGGGGAGCTGCCCCAGCGTCCTGATGACTCGGGGGACTCCACCCAGGCCATGCCCCCGCAGCAGACCGAAGGCGAGGCCGGGGGCGGCGGATTCGTCGGCGGCTCGTTCGACGTGGATTCGTTCACGGTGCTCGGCATCGACCCGTCGGCGGATGCCGTGGGTCCGCTGTCCGCTGTGGAACTCGGCGACGGCCGGGGCCTCGAGGCATCCGACGCCGGCGCGTACGTGGCGGTGCTCGATGCGACCTACGCCGCGACCGCCGACCTCGCAGTCGGCGACACCATCGACGTCGGCGGCGAGGAGTTCGAGGTCGTCGGGATCGCGGCATCGACCTCGGACGAGGCCGACACTGCGTCGAACGTGTACATCCCGCTGGACGTGGCCCAGGAGCTCTCGGGCGCGGGAGACGTGATCTCGACGGTCTACGTGCAGGCTGAGACCTCCGACGACACCTCGGCGGTGCAGACGGCGCTCCAGGAGGAGCTGCCCGAGGCGACCGTGAGCTCGCAGTCCGAGCTCGCCTCGACCGTGTCGGGGTCGCTCTCGAGCGCGTCGTCGCTGATCACGAACCTGGGCACCTGGCTGTCCCTCATCGTGCTCGCCGTCGCACTGGTGCTCGCGGTGCTGTTCACGATCTCGGGCGTCTCGCGCCGAACCCGCGAGTTCGGCACGCTCAAGGCGATCGGCTGGTCCAACGGCCGCGTCGTGGGGCAGGTCGCGGGCGAATCGGTCGTGCAGGGGCTCATCGGCGGCGTCGCCGGTCTCCTGATCGGCTTCGCCGGCATCCTGGCCATCAACCTCATCTCGCCCACCATCTCGACGGCTCCCGCCGCCGAGAGCTTCGGCCCCGGTGACGGCGGGGGCGCGGTGTCCCGCGGTGGCCCGTTCGGCGCTGCGGTCATGCAGCAGACGGGAGCCGACATCGTGCTGCAGGCGCCGGTCACGCTCTGGGTCGTCGTCGCGGCCGTCGGCATCGCGGTGCTCGGGGGCCTCGTGGCCGGCGCGTTCGGCGGCTGGCGGGCCGCGCGGCTGAGTCCCGCCGAAGCGCTCCGCTCGGTCGGTTGAGGCATCCGATGTCCGACGCCATCCGCACCGCCCCCGAACCCGTCTCCGCAGAAGTCATCTCCGCAGAACCCGCCTCCAGGAAGGGAGAGCACGTCATGACCATGATCGACACTGAGGCCCATTCGGCTCCGGATGCCGCAGCCCCGGCGCAGTACCGGCTCGAGGGTGTCACCCGCACCTACACGCAGAAGGGCCGCATCGTGAAGGCGCTGGCCGGCGTCGACCTCACGATCGACGCGGGAGACTTCGTCACGATCCAGGGACCGACCGGCGGGGGCAAGTCCACCTTGCTGCAGCTGCTGGGTGCGCTCGACCGGCCCAGCACCGGCTCGGTGCACCTGGGCGAGATCGACATCGCGACGGCGAGCAACCGCGAGTTGGGGCGGATCCGCGCGCACGAGATCGGCTTCGTGTTCCAGGGGTTCAACCTCATCCCGACGCTCACCGCGCACGAGAACGTCGACATGGCGCTGGAGCCGCTCGGGCTGTCGAAGGACGAGCGCTCCGCCCGCGTCACGGAGGCCCTCTCGCACGTCGGTCTCGCGGACCGCGCCGACCACCGTCCCGGCGAGCTCTCAGGCGGCCAGCAGCAGCGGGTCGCGATCGCGCGCGCGATCGTGAAGCGCCCGCGCGTCCTCCTCGCCGACGAGCCGACCGGCAACCTCGACGAGAGCACGCGCGACGAGATCCTCTCGGTGCTGCAGGCTCTCAACGCCGAAGGCCTCACGCTCATCGTCGTCACGCACGACTCCGCTGTCGCGCGCCGCGCCCGGCGCCGGCTGCGTCTGGACAAGGGCTCGGTGCGCGAGATCACTCGCCGGTGATCGGCCGGCGCCGCTGATCAGCCCGCCGCTGATCAGCCCGCCGCTGATCAGCCCGACGCTGATCAGCCGGCCGAGCGCGCATGGGCCGCGATGCGATCGAACAGCGCGTCGCGGCCCTCGTCGATCCGCTGCTCGTCGGGGTGCGCGTCGTAGTGGGCGAGGATGCGGCGGGCGCCCTCGTCGAAGGTGATCGTGGTGCGGAAGTCGGGCACCAGCTGCGTCACCTTCGACGCGTCGAACAGCATCGAATGGGCCTTGTCGCCGATGAGAGTGGGCCCGAGTTCCGGCGCGAACGCCGCGATCGTGTCGGAGGCCACGTGCACGAGGTCGGGGGAGTCCACGCCCGCGGCATCGGCCAGCCAGCCGTAGATCTGGTTCCAGGTCGGCGCGTGGGTCCCGGTGATGGTGAACGCCTCGCCGATCGCGGCCGGATTGCCGAGCAGCCCGGTGAACGCGACCGCGAAGTCGTCGGAATGCGTGATGGTCCACTGGCTCGTTCCGTCGCCGTGGACGATGACGGGGCGCCCCGCGCGCATGCGCGCGATGTCGGTCCAGCCGCCGATGGTCGGCAGCAGTCGCTCGTCGTAGGTGTGCGACGGCCGCACGATGGTCACCGGCAGGCCGCGCTCGCGGTGTGCGGCGACGAGGACGTCCTCACACGCGATCTTGTCGCGCGAGTACTGCCAGAACGGGTTGCGCAGCGGCGTCGACTCGGTCACCGGCATCCGGCGCGGCGGCTTCTCGTAGGCGGATGCCGAGCTGATGAACACGTACTGCCCGATGCGGCCCTCGAACAGCTCGAGGTCGGTCGCGATGTGCTCGGGTGTGAAGGCCAGGAACTCGGCGACGACGTCGAACCGGCGGTCGCCGAGGGCGGTGCGCACTGCGCCGGTGTCGCGCACGTCGGCCTCGATCAGTTCGACCTGCGGCGGCAGCGGGCGTCTCGCGGTGCCGCGGTTGAGCACCGCGACCTCGTGCCCGAGTGCCACGGAGCGGCGCACGCACGCCGCGCTGATCGTTCCGGTACCGCCGATGTAGAGGATGCTCGTCACCCACGCGAGCCTACGCCCGGACGGGACACCCCGCGGCGGAAGGCGCTCTCTCGCTGACGGCGAACATCTTCCCCGATGTCGGCGGGGGCCTCTAGCGTTGCCGTCATGAGCAACGACGACCTCAGTGCCGGATCCGTCGGCACCGTCATCCGTCCGGGCGACTCCGAGTGGGAGTCCGCCCGCCGTTTCCACTCCGGCATCGGCGAACCCGCTGCCGTGATCCGCGCCGCGAGCGTCGACGACGTGCGCGGCGCCGTCCGCTACGCCGCAGCCGAGCGGCTCGACATCATGATCCGCGGCGGCGGCCACAGCACCTGGGGCGGGGTGCCCGGTGGCCTCACCCTCGACATCTCGGCCCTCGACGCGGTCGAGGTCGACGGCACGCGTGTGCGCGTCGGCGGCGGTGCCCTCTGGGGCGGCGTCGCCCATGCGCTCGCCGAACGGGGGCTCGGGCTCAGCTCGGGTGACACGGCCTCGGTGGGAGTGGGCGGTCTCACCCTCGGTGGCGGCATCGGCTGGATGGTGCGGGCGTGGGGACTCGCCGCCGATCAGCTGGTGGGGGCGCAGCTCGTCACCGCGCGCGGCGACGTGGTCGAGGTGACCCAGACCTCGCACCCGGAGCTGCTGTGGGCGCTGCGCGGCGGCGGCGGCAACTTCGGCGTCGTGACGCGGTTCGACTTCGAGGCACACCCGCTCGACGGCGTCGTGCATGCCGTCTACGGGCTCGAGGGGGACGCGCGCCCGGTCCTGCGGGTGCTGGCCGATGTCCTGGCCGACGCCCCGCGAGAGCTCACCGTCACCTACATGGACGTCCCCGCGATGGACCCGAATGCGCCGGCGGGCGCCTCGATCACGGCGGTGTGGGCCGGCACCGATGAGGACGCCGCCCGTCGTGCGCTCGCGCCGCTCGCGGGTGTGCCCGGCGTCACCGAGAGGGAGTTCGGCGTGCAGGACTACCCCGACGTGCTGCTGGAGGCCCCCGAGTTCGATCCCGAGCAGCCGATGCCGGGCTTCGTCGGAGGGAACACGCTGCTCGGGGCGCTCGACGACGACGCCATCGACCGCCTCGTCGCGTTCCGCGAGCAGCACCCGGCCTCCGTGGTGCTGCTGCGCTCGCTCGGCGGCGCGTACGGCGACGTCGCACAGGACGACACGGCCTTCCCGGCGCGTGACGCGACGTGGTTCGCGATGGCCGGGGCGTTCGACATCCCCGGCATGCTCGACGACGCGGGGCGTGCCGACGTCACCGCCGAGTGGGAGGCCGTCGAGGCCAAGGGCTCAGGCGTCTACGGCAACTTCACCGTCTCGACGGACGAGACGATCGCCCAGCGCATGTACCCGCCGGCGACGATGGCGCGTCTGGCCGCGGTCAAGCACACCTGGGATCCGGGCAACATGTTCTGCCGCAACCACAACGTGAAGCCCGTGCCGAACGGCCACGCGGGCTGACGCGGGGCGCGGACGCAGATACGCACCGAGGGCGGATCCCCGTGATGGAGACCCGCCCTCGGTGTTTCGAGCTGATGTTTCGACCTGACGTGGTGTCCGGCGCGCCGGACCCGCGTCAGTGGGTGTCTTCGGCCTCGATCTCGGTGCGGTCGCCCGACCACAGCGTGTGGAAGGTGCCGTCCTTGTCGACGCGCTTGTAGGTGTGGGCGCCGAAGAAGTCGCGCTGACCCTGGATGAGCGCGGCCGGCAGGCGCTCGGCGCGCAGGCCGTCGTAGTACGACAGCGACGATGAGAACGCGGGGGCCGGGATGCCGGCACCGGCCGCCGTCGACACGATCCGGCGCCAGGCGCCCTGTGCGCGGCCCAGTGCCTCGACGAAGTACGGCGCGGTCAGCAGCACGGCAAGATCCGGCGTCTCGTCGTAGGCGTCGGCGATGCGGTTGAGGAACTGCGCGCGGATGATGCAGCCCGCGCGCCAGATCTTCGAGACCGCGCCGAGGTCGATCTGCCAGTCGTACTCGGCAGCGCCCGCGCGGATCTCGTCGAAGCCCTGCGAGTACGCGACGATCTTCGAGGCGTACAGCGCGAGGCGCACGTCCTCGATGAACGCGTCGGCGTCCTCGACCGCGAGGCCCTCGCCCGGGCCGGGCAGGTCGCGCGAGATCTCGCGCTGCTCGGGGTGCGACGAGAGCGAGCGGGCGAAGGTGGCCTCGGCGATGCCCGAGACCGGCACGCCGAGCGACAGCGCGGTCTGCACGGTCCACGCGCCGGTGCCCTTGGCGCCGGCCTGATCGAGGATGACGTCGACGAGCGGACCGCCGGTCTCGGCATCCACCTGGCGGAGCACCTCGGCGGTGATCTCGATGAGGTACGACTCCAGCTCGCCGCGGTTCCACTCGGCGAACACGTCGGCGATCTCGGCCGGCGTCTTGCCGGTGCCGCGCCGAATGAGGTCGTACGCCTCGGCGATGAGCTGCATGTCGGCGTACTCGATGCCGTTGTGCACCATCTTCACGAAGTGGCCGGCGCCGTCGTGGCCGATGTGCGTGACGCACGGCTCGCCCTCGGCGACCGCCGCGATGGACTTGAGGATCGGGCCGAGGGTCACCCACGACTCGTCCGAGCCGCCGGGCATGATCGACGGGCCGTTGAGGGCCCCCTCCTCGCCGCCCGAGATGCCGGCGCCGACGAAGTTGATGCCCGTCTCGCGCACGGCCTTCTCGCGGCGGATCGTGTCGGTGAACAGCGCGTTGCCGCCGTCGACGATGATGTCGCCCGGCTCGAACACCTCCACCAGCGCGTCGATGACGGCATCGGTGGGACGGCCGGCCTTCACCATGATGATCGCGGCGCGCGGCTTCTGCAGCGACGCGGCGAACTCCTGGTACGAGAACGCGGGCACGAAGCCGGCCTCGGGGTGGGCGGCGAGCAGCTCGTCGGTCTTGGACCGGCTGCGGTTGTGCACCGCGACGGTGTTGCCCTCGCGGCTGGCGAGGTTTCGCGCGAGGTTCGACCCCATCACCGCGAGACCCACGACGCCGATGTTCGCCGTGGCCACACGATCGGCCTCGGGACCCTTCGGCTCCGGGGTCTGGCGGGCCACGTCCTCGGGTGCCGGTGCGGCCTCGTGCGCGGTCGTCGCCTCGTCAGGAGCCTGGTCCTGATCCGTCGAGATGTTCGTCTCGGCCTGATTGCCGCTCGCTGAAGGGTCGTTCGAAGACACACGCGCTCCTGAGGTTAGATCGTCTCTTTCAGCCTAGAGTCTGACGGGTCCGTGTTACGCCGCAGCGGCGGGACGCTCACACTCCGAACCGGCCGGGTGTGACGCGTCGTCCGGCGGTGGGCTACCGTGGCCGTCGTGACCGAGCCCTCCCTTCCGGGGTCCCCCCTCCCGGAGCCCACTCTGCCGGAGCACGCCGCGCCGGGAGCCGCCGACCTCAGCCCCACAGCGGCGGCGCGGATCGTGGTGATGGGACCGAGCGGTTCGGGCAAATCCGCCGTCGGTCTGGCGCTGGCGCAGCGCCTCGGACTGCCGTTCGTCGATGCGGACGATCTCCATCCCGCGGCGAACGTCGCCAAGATGGCCGCGGGGTTCCCGCTCGACGACGGAGATCGGATGCCGTGGCTCGACGTGGTGGCCGCGGCGCTGCGTGATGCGCCCGGGGGAGTGGTGATGGCCTGCTCGGCACTCGCCCGCCGGTACCGCGACCGCATCCGTGGCGGAACGGCGGCACCCGGCGTCGTCTTCGTCGAACTGCGCGTGCCGCGGGACGAGCTCGCGCGTCGCATGGGCTCGCGCGAGCACTTCATGCCCTCGTCGCTGCTGATCTCGCAGCTGCAGACGCTCGAGCACCTCGAGCCGGATGAGGCGGGGGTCGTCGTGGCGGGCGACCCGCCGCTGGCCGATGTCGTCGACGCCGCGTTGGCGGCGCTCGAGCGGTATCAGTCCTTGCGGTAGCCCTGGCGGCCGAGGCTCCAGAACGCCAGCGCGGTCAGGAGGGCACCGACCGCGGCCATGGCGCCGATGAGCCAGAGAAGAGCGTGGCTCAAGAAGCCGTAGTCCATGGGGTCCTCCGTGGGAGCGGGAAGCAGTGCGTTCCTCATCGTAGCGGGGGCGCTGGTAGACTCGTGTCGAACTTCGGCGAGGGATGCCTCGCGCCCGTCGATTCCGGTGGGCTGCGGCATCCGTGATCGACGCAGTGATGCCGGCCCAACGGGCTTTCCTCACGCGCGTGCGTTCGAGTCGAAGACATCCCGAATACCCCGGGCCCGCCACCGCGCAGGCCGAGTCAGAACGGCCACGCGCCGCAGCTTACCGGGCCAGTGCGCCCACAAGGAGAACCCCATGTCGTCCGAGCCCGATACCAAGGTCCAGGCCGAGTTCCGCGAGAGCTTCGGCAAGGGCTTCGCCCGCCGCCTCCGCGCCGCCGGCAAGATCCCCGCCGTCATCTACGGTCACGGCACCGACCCCGTGCACGTCGCCCTGCCGGGCCACCAGGTCTCGCTGCTCATCCGCCGCGCGAACGCGGTGCTCGAGCTGGACCTCGACGGCAAGTCGCAGCTCACGCTGGTCAAGGATGTGCAGAAGGACCCGGTGCACCAGGTCATCGAGCACATCGACCTGCTCGTTGTGAAGAAGGGCGAGAAGGTCGAGATCGAGGTGCCGATCGTCGTCGTGGGCGAGTCCGCTCCCGGCACGATCGCGAACCTCGACAACACGACGGTCACCCTGCAGGCCGAGGCCACGCACATCCCCGAGCACATCGAGGTCGACGTGGAGGGCCTCGAGGAGGGCACGCACATCACCGCCGCCGACCTGAAGCTGCCGAAGGGGTCGGTCCTCATCGCCGACGCCGAGCTGCTCATCGTCGCCATCTCGGTCCCGGCTGCGACGCTCGCCGCCGAGGACGAGATCGCCGAGGCCGATGCCGAGGTCGCCGCCGAGCAGGCCGAGGCGTCGGAAGAGTCCGCCTCCGAGTAATTCCTTCACGAAGGCGAGGGGGTGCGGATGCCGCGCCCCCTCGCCTTCGTTTCACCGGGTGCCGTTCGGGATTTCGCGGGGAGCCGCCCCGCTCGGGCAGGATGGATGACATGGCAGAGACGTGGCTGATCATCGGACTGGGAAACCCCGGCCCGCGCTACGAGCTCACGCGCCACAACGTCGGACAGCTCGTGGTCGACGAGCTCGCCGGGCGGCGCGGCGAGTCCTTCAAGGCGCACAAGGCGAACGCGCGCGTCGTCGAGACGTGGCTGCGTCCCGGTGCGGCCAAGCTCATCCTCGCCAAGCCGAACACGTTCATGAACGTGTCGGGCGGACCCGTCGCCGGGCTCGCGAAGTTCTACGGCATCGCCCCCGACCACGTGGTGGTCGTGCACGACGAGCTCGACATCCCGTTCGACACCATCAAGCTCAAGGTCGGCGGTGGCCACGGCGGTCATAACGGCGTGCGCGACGTCGCGAAAGCGCTCGACACGGCGGAGTTCCCGCGTGTGCGCGTCGGTATCGGGCGTCCCATGGGGCGGCAGGATCCCGCCGACTGGGTGCTGGACCCGTTCGGCGCCACGGAGCGCAAGAACCTGCCGATCCTCATCGGCGACGCCGCGGACGCCATCGAGCAGCTCGTGGCTGATGGCCTCCTGGCCGCGCAGCAGAAGCACCACGCGCCGCGCGTCTGACCTCTCGCGTCCGCTGATCGCCGGCTGAGGCATCCGCGTTCCTCAGTTGAGGAATGGTGCCGAGGTGCGGAGACGCGGGCCGAGATCGGCCCTCGTTTCGGCTCTGGTCCTCAACTGAGGAAACAGCAACGGAGAGGACGGATGCCGCGGGCCGAGGGTTCGTGCGACCCGTCAGCTGCCCATGCCGGTGCCGGCGGCGAGGCCGGCGGTCAGGAACCCCTGCACCACGCCGCCGAAGACGATCGGGCCGAGGGCGGCGACGATCACCGCGGCGATGCCGGCGCCGCGTCCGCGCGCCGTCACGATCGCGACGACGCCCTGCACCAGAGCCCACACGCCGAGGGCCGTGCCGACCCAGAACGCGACCTCGCCCAGCATCACCCAGTCCCGTACCGGAGTGAGGATCGACCAGTCGAAGTCGGCGTCGAGCGCCCGCGCGGTGATCTCGCGACCGGCGCCGAGTCCGATCCGGTAGCTCGCGATCGCGCCCATGATGCCCGCCCCGACCGTCGCGACGAGGGCGAGGGCGAGAGCGACGACGCCGAGGACGCTGCTGCGACGCGCCGGCGGGCCGCCGTACGCGGGAGCCGTACCGGGCGCGACCGCGTAGCCGACGGGCGGGGCGTACCCGGGCGGCGGGGCGTACGCTCCTGCCGGAGGCGCGGACCAGCCGGGCGGAACCCCCGGCTGTCCACCGGCGGCCTGCGCGGGGCCCGCGGTCGTTCCCGCTGGCGGTCCGAACGGTGGTGCAGCGGGCGGCGCCCACGCCCCGGGCGGGACGGGCGGGTTCTGAGGCGCGTCAGGGGCGGCGGGCTGGCTCACAGGCTCATCCTAGGAGTCCGCCCGGCGCCGGAGCGCGCTGCTCGCCTACGGCGACGCTGCGGCTCGCTCTCTCGCCCGAGAAGCCCGCTGTCCGTCCCGAGGGGCTGCTCCCGCGCCCGCGGAGCCCGGTGTCGGTCCTGCGCCTTAGACTCGTGCGGTGACAGTTCCCGGGATCGTTCGCGCCCTCGAGCAGGCTGAGCCGTTTCGGGACGCGGTGGCCGCGGCATCCGTCGATGCCGACTTCTCGCTCGTCGAAGGACTCGACGCTCCGCTCCTCGCCGCGCTGATCGAGCGCCGCCGCGCCGCCGGCAAGCCACCGGTGGTGCTGCTGATCGCGCCCACGGGTCGCCGTGCGGAGTCGCTCGGTCCCGCGCTGGGTGCGCTGCTGCCCGGCGCCGAGGTGCTCCACTTCCCGGCGTGGGAGACACTGCCGCACGAGCGGCTGAGCCCGAGCGCCGAGACCGTCGGCACCCGGCTCGAGATCCTCACGCGCATCGCGCGCTGGGATGCCGCGACGCCGCTCGTGATCACCGCCTCGGTGCGCGGCGCCATCCAGCCGCTGGCGGCCGGACTCACCGATGTCCCGCCGATCGAGCTCGTCGTCGGCGCCCGCGGGCATGACCTGGGCAACGTGTCGGCGCGGCTCGTCGAACTCGCCTATCACCGCGTCGACATGGTGTCGCGGCGCGGCGAGTTCGCGGTGCGCGGCGGCATCCTCGACGTCTTCCCGCCGACCGCACCCCACCCGTACCGCGTCGAGTTCTTCGGCGACGAGGTGGACGAGATGCGCGCCTTCTCTGTCGCCGATCAGCGGTCGCTGCCCGGCGAGGTGCGCGAGGTCACCCTGCTGCCCAGCCGGGAGCTGCTGCTCACCGAGGCGGTGCGCGGCCGTGCCCGAGAACTCAAGGACGAGCTGCCGGGCCTTGCCGGCATGCTCGAGAAGATGGCCGAGGGCATCCCGGTCGAGGGCATGGAGTCCCTGCTCCCGGCCGTCGTGGATCGGCTCGTGGCCGTCGTCGACTATCTGCCCGAGGGGTCGGCCGTCGCGCTCGTCGATCCTGAGCGCGCCGTCGCACGCGCCATCACCCTCGGGGACACGAACCGTGAGTTCCTCGAGGCGGCGTGGAGCGCGGCGACGGCCGGAGCCAGCACCCCGATCGACCTGGGCGCCGGCGACTTCCTGGCTCTTCCCACAGTGCGTGAGGCCGCCCGCGCGCGCGGCGGCGTCTGGTGGAGTCTCAGCGCTTTCGATTCCGGACAGGCGGATGCCGCCGCCGAAGGTCTGATCGACGACGACATCGACGTCGCGCTCGAGGCCGCCGCCGCGATCCGCGTGCCGGGGTCGGCGGTCCCGTCGTTCCAGGGCAACGTGGAAGGCGCGACAGCGCACGTCGGAGCGCTCCTGGCGGACGGCTGGCGCGTCGTCGTCGCGGCATCCGGAGCCGGCCTCGTCGAACGTGCGCGGGACGTGCTCGCCGAGCGCGGCATCGCGGCGCGCAAGGTCGACGAGGTGCTGCAGGCCCCCGAGCCCGGCGTCGCCCATGTGGTGCTGAGCGTGCTCGAGCGCGGATTCGAGGCGGCGGACGCGAAGCTCGCCGTGCTCACCGAGTCGGAGTTCTACGGCCGCACGATCGGCGGCGACAACCGCGTCGTCAAGAAGCTCGCATCGCGGCGCAAGGCCGTCGTGGACCCGCTGCAGCTGAAGGCCGGCGACTACGTCGTCCACGCGACGCACGGCATCGGCAAGTTCGTCGAGCTCACGCAGCGCGAGGTGTCCAGCGGCGGACGCAACGCGGTGAAGAGCGTGCGCGAGTACCTCGTGCTGGAGTACGCGCCGTCCAAGCGCGGCTACCCCGGCGACAAGCTCTTCGTGCCGACCGACCAGCTCGACCTGCTGTCCCGCTATGTCGGCGGCGAGGCACCCTCGCTGTCGAAGATGGGCGGCAGCGATTGGGCGCAGGCCAAGAGCAAGGCCCGCCGTGCCGTGCGCGACATCGCCGTCGAGCTCGTCAAGCTCTACTCGGCGCGCATGGCGTCGAAGGGACACGCCTTCGGGCCGGACACCCCCTGGCAGCGCGAGCTCGAAGAGGCGTTCCCGTTCGCCGAGACCCCCGACCAGCTGCAGACGATCGACGAGATCAAGGCCGACATGGAGAAGCCGATCCCGATGGACCGCCTGCTGTCCGGCGATGTCGGCTTCGGCAAGACCGAGGTTGCCGTACGCGCCGCGTTCAAGGCCATCCAGGACGGCAAGCAGGTCGCGATGCTCGTGCCGACGACGCTGCTCGTCAAGCAGCACCTCGAGACGTTCACCGAGCGCTTCGCCGGCTTCCCGGTGAAGGTCAAGGCGCTCTCGCGGTTCCAGAGCGACAAGCAGGCGCGCGAGGTGCTCGCCGGCCTCACCGACGGCACCGTCGACATGGTCATCGGCACGCACCGGATCCTGACGGAGAAGGTGATCTTCAAGGATCTCGGCCTCATGATCATCGACGAGGAGCAGCGTTTCGGCGTCGAGCACAAGGACCAGCTCAAGAAGCTGAAGACCAACGTCGACATCCTCGCGATGAGCGCGACGCCGATTCCGCGCACGCTCGAGATGGCAGTCACCGGCATCCGCGAGATGTCGACGCTGCAGACGCCGCCCGAGGACCGGCATCCGATCCTGTCGTATGTCGGGCCGCGCAACGACAAGCAGATCACCGCAGCGATCCGCCGGGAGCTGCTGCGCGAGGGCCAGGTGTTCTACGTGCACAACCGGGTGCAGTCGATCCAGCGCGTGGCGGCCGAGCTCGCCGAGCTGGTGCCCGAGGCGCGTATCGCGGTCGCACACGGCCAGATGGGCGAGCACGCGCTCGAGGAGGTCGTCGACGCCTTCTGGGAGCGGCGCTCGGACGTCCTGGTCTGCACGACGATCGTCGAGACCGGTCTCGACATCTCCAATGCCAACACGATCATCATCGACCGCGCCGACAAGTACGGTCTCAGCCAGCTGCACCAGCTGCGCGGCCGGGTCGGCCGAGCCCGTGAGCGCGCCTACGCGTACTTCCTCTACGACGACATGAAGCCGCTCAGCGAGACCGCCGCCGACCGCCTCGAGACGATCGCGGTCAACAACGATCTCGGCTCCGGCATGCAGGTCGCGCTCAAGGACCTCGAGCTCCGCGGCGCCGGCAATCTCCTGGGCGCCGAGCAGGCCGGCCACATCGCCGGCGTGGGCTTCGACCTGTACCTGCGCATGATCGGCGAGGCCGTCGCCACGTTCCGGGGCGAAGAGACCGAAGGACCGGCCGAGCTGCGCCTCGAGCTGCCGGTGCAGGCCCGCATCCCCGAGTCGTACATCGACAGCGAGCGCCTGCGACTCGAGGCGTATCAGAAGCTCTCGGCGGCGGCATCCGTCACCGCGCAGCCCGACGCGATCGACCTCGTGGTCGAGGAGCTGACCGACCGCTACGGCGAGCCGCCGGCCGAGGTCGAAGGGCTGCTCGCGGTCGCGCGGCTGCGACGCCGCGCGGGACAGGCGGGGCTCGCCGACGTCGTCGCGATGGGCCCGAACCTGCGGATCGCGCCCGCGAACCTGCCCGATTCGATGCGCGTGCGCCTGCAGCGACTGCACCCCAGGGCCAAGCTCGTCGCGGGAGGCGAGGCCATGGTCGTGCCGCTTCCGTCGGCCGGCGGCGAGCCGCTCGGCGATGACGAGCTCATCGCCTGGGTCGCGCAGCTGATCGAGCAGCTGTGGCCGCCCAAGAAGACGGACGCGGACGCCGCAGCCGAGGCGGCCGTCAACGCCTGACCGTCTGCGTGCGTCATCCGCCCGTCAGCCGGCGGGAGAAACGGCGGCGGCCGACGGCATCGACGTTCACGTGAAGAGCTGAGACGTCGATCCGCACAGCGTTACGGGCACCCGTTGCGCGGCCGTGACCGGGTCAGATGACACCCTGCGCCAGCATGGCGTGCGCGACCCGTTCGAAGCCGGCCGAGTTCGCCCCCACGACATAGTCGCCCGGGCGGCCGTACCTCTCAGCGGCGGCGAACGCGGCGTGGTGCACGTCGGCCATGATCGAGCGCAGCTTCGTCTCGCTGTCGTCGAAGGTCCAGCGCTGGCGGGCGGCGTTCTGGCTCATCTCGAGCGCTGAGGTCGCGACGCCGCCCGCGTTCGCCGCCTTGCCCGGCCCGAACAGGACGCCCGCGGACTGGAAGAGCTCGATCGCCTCGGGAGTCGAGGGCATGTTGGCGCCTTCGGCG
Source organism: Microbacterium sp. B35-30 (assembly GCF_010634855.1). Taxonomy (GTDB): domain Bacteria; phylum Actinomycetota; class Actinomycetes; order Actinomycetales; family Microbacteriaceae; genus Microbacterium. Next base: position 121,746 of record NZ_MWLQ01000021.1, read on the forward strand.
ACGGCGCGCACGCCATTCGCGATGAGCGCTCGCGCGTCGTCGGCGTCGAGCTCGTTCTGCGTGGCCGACGGGATCGCGACGTCGACCGCCACCTCCCAGGGGCGTGCGCCTTCGACGTAGCGGGCCGTCGGGCGGCGCGCCGCGTACTCGGCGATGCGAGCGCGCTCGACCTCCTTGACCTGGCGGAGCAGGCCGACGTCGATGCCGGCGTCGTCGACGACATAGCCGGAGGAATCGGATGCCGTCACCGGCGTCGCACCGAGCTGGTGGGCCTTGTCGATGGCGTAGATCGCCACGTTGCCCGAGCCCGACACACCGACCCGCTTGCCCGCGAGCGTCTCGCCACGGACGCCGAGCATCTCCGCCGTGAAGAAGACCGCGCCGTAGCCGGTCGCTTCGGTGCGGACCTCGGCGCCGCCCCACTGCACGCCTTTGCCGGTGAACATGCCCGACTCGTGGCGGTTGGTGACCTTCCGGTACTGGCCGAACAGGTAGCCGATCTCACGGGCACCCACGCCGATGTCTCCGGCAGGCACGTCGGTGTGCTCGCCGAGGTGGCGGTAGAGCTCGTTCATGAACGACTGGCAGAAGCGCATGATCTCGGCATCCGAGCGGCCGTGCGGGTCGAAGTCGCTGCCGCCTTTGGCGCCGCCGATGCCCTGGCCGGTGAGGGCGTTCTTGAAGATCTGCTCGAAGCCGAGGAACTTGATGATCGACAGGTTCACCGAGGGGTGGAAGCGGAGACCGCCCTTGTAGGGGCCGAGCACCGAGGAGAACTGCACGCGGAAACCGCGGTTGACCTGCAGGCGCCCGGCGTCATCGACCCACGGCACGCGGAAGATGATCTGCCGCTCCGGCTCGACGAGCCGCTCCAAGATGCCGCCGTCGATGAACTCCGGGTGCGCTTCCAGTACCGGTGCGATCGATTCGAGCACCTCGTGCACCGCCTGCAGGAACTCCGGCTCGTGGGGATTGCGGGCCTCGACGGTATCGAGGACGAGGCGGATCGATTCGGCGGACGTGAGGGTGTCGGGAGCAGAGGTGGTAGGCAGTGCAGAGGGCATGTGGAGGGAGCTTTCGGGGTGGAGCGATGCGCTCTGGGGCGGCGCTTCTTCACCCTACCTACCGCTCGGAACGTCGGCCGTTCTTGTGACGACGGCGCCCGCCGTCCTCCGCACAGCGTGTCTGCGTGCCCTCGGCGCGACGCAAACGGAATCGGGTGCGGGAGAGTGGAGGGATGGTGGCCGACCTTCGCATCGAAATCTTCCCCGACGACCTCGACCGCGCCGTCGACTTCTACGTCCGCGTGCTCGGGTTCTCCCTCGTGCGCGATGAGCGGCACGTCGAGTGGGCCTACGTCGCGCTCGAGCTCGGCCGCGTGCGCGTCGGGGCGGCATGGCGCTCATCGGTCGACACCGCACCGCGCCGACCACCGGTCGGGGTCGAGCTCGTGCTCGAGACGGACGATCTGGATGCCGCCCGCCGGCGGGTCGTCGACGAGGGCTGGCCCATCGACGACGACGTGCAGGCGCAGCCGTGGGGCCTCCGGGACTTCCGGGTGCTCGATCCGAGCGGCTACTACTGGCGGTTGACCGAGCACCCGAACTGACGCGCACGCCGTCTTCCGGGTGCCGTGGCGATGCACCGCACTACGCTGTGAACCGACCGCGACGGCCCCGGGGATGGGCGAGCCGGCACGGGATCGAGGAGGCATGATGCGTTTCGAGCACCTCGGGGCCCAGCCCCGCATCCACCCCGACGCTGTCGTGGCGGCGACCGCGGTGATCAGCGGCGACGTCGAGATCGGCGCCGACTGCCAGATCCTCCACGGTGCGGTGATCACCGCCGAGGGCGGTGCGGTCACCCTCGGCGCGAACGTGATCGTCATGGAGAACGCGCTGATCCGTGCCACCTCGACGAATCCGGTGCACATCGCCGATCACGTGCTCGTCGGCCCGATGGCCAGCGTCTCGGGCGCCGTCGTCGAGGAGGAGGTGTTCCTCGCGACCGGCACCCGCGTCTTCAACGGCGCGCGCATCGGCGCGCGCAGCGAGGTGCGCATCAACGCCGTCGTGCACCTGCGCACGACGCTCCCGCCGGACTCGACGGTGCCGATCGCCTGGGTCGCCGTGGGGGATCCGGTCCAGATCCTCCCGCCGGATCGCCACGAAGAGATCTGGGCGGCGCAGCGCGAGCTCGACTTCCCCGGCTACGTGTTCGGGCTCGACCGTGAGACACCCGACCTCATGGTGCAGCTCACCGAACGCTACGGCCGCAGCCTCGCCCGTCACGCCGACGACCGCCGCATCGACTGACATCCTCGCGTATCGGCCGCACACGCCGGCGGTCACGAGATCGACGGGACGCTGGCCTTCCCCGGGCCCAGGCCGTAAGGTCGCGACATGGGCCGTCTGGGGACCCGTTCGAGGCTCGATCAGGCCGTGGGGGCCTTCTCGAGCAACTGGCGCAACCCCAATCTGCGGCGCGCGCAGCTGAGCTTCCTCGGGGCCTGGACCGCGGAGTGGGCATTCACCGTGGCGCTCGGCATCGTCGCGTACAACGCCGGCGGCGCGCTCGCCCTAGGCGCGGTGGGACTGCTGCGCATGCTCCCCTCCGCGCTGCTGGCGCCCATCCTGTCGCCGTTCGCCGATCGCGGGCGGCGTGAGCGCGTGCTCGTCGTGGTGTCGGTCGTGCGGGGCGCTGCCACCGCGGTCGCGGCGGTCGTCGTGGCAGTGGCGGGCCCGATCGCCGTCGTCTACGCGCTCGCCGTCGTCTCGACGATCGCGGCGACCATGTTCCGGCCGGCGCACTCCGCCCTCCTGCCCACGCTCTGCCGCACCGGGCACGAATTGGCCAGCGCCAACGTCGTGCGGGGGCTGCTGGACTCCGTCGCGACGCTCGTCGGGCCGCTCGTCGCCGCGATCCTGCTGGCCTTCACCGATGTCTCCGTCGTGTTCGCCGGCGCGGCGGTCGCGTCGTTCTGGGCAGCGCTGCTGCTCTTCCGTGTGCGCTACGACGCGCCGCCGAGGCCGGCGGCGCCCCGGCGCGACCTGCTGAGGGAGGCCGCGGAGGGACTCACCGTCGTGTGGCGGAGCCGCGATCTGCAACTGATCCTCGGCCTGGCCGCCGCCCAAGCGCTCACCCGGGGCGCGCTCACCGTGTTCTCGGTCGTGGTCGCCATCGAGCTGCTCGGCATGGGGGAGTCCGGCGCCGGATCGCTGATGGCGTCGGTCGGCGTGGGAGCGGTCCTCGGCTCGCTCGCGGCCTCGCTGCTCGTCGGAACCCGGCGGCTGGGCGGGTGGTTCGCCGTCGGTGTGGCGTTGTGGGGACTGCCCATCGCCCTCGTCGGCGTCTTCCCGGCACAGGCGGCGGCGCTCGTCCTGCTCGCATTCGTCGGGGTCGGTAACGCGCTGATCGACCTCGCCGGGTTCACGCTGATCGGCAGGCTGACCCCGGACGCCCTGATGGCGCGTGTCTTCGGCGTGCTCGAGAGCCTGGTCGCCGTCTCCATCGGCGTCGGGGCGATCATCGCGTCGGTGATGATCGCGTGGCTCGGCGTCGAGGGTGCCCTCATCGCGATCGGCGTGCTGTGTCCGGTGCTCGCACTCGCATCATGGTGGCGGCTGCGCGGCCTTGATCGATCCGTCGGTGCGTTGGACGCCGAAGTCGGCCTCCTCCAGCGCGTGCCCATGTTCCAGCCGCTCCCGCTGCCCGCGATCGAGCAGCTCGCTCGCGGGCTGGAACCGGTCGAGGTGGCACCGGGCAGCGCGGTCTTCACTCAGGGGGACCTCGGCGATCACTACTACGTGATCGAGAGCGGCCGAGCCGACGTGCGGGGCGATGGTCGCGTGATCGCGACGCTCGGCGAGGGGGAGGGATTCGGCGAGATCGCGCTGCTCCGTCGCACGCCGCGAACGGCGACGGTGGTCGCGCGCACGCGTCTCGAACTGAAGGCGCTCGCCGCCGACCGGTTCACCGCCGTCGTCCTCGGCTACGCGCCCAGCGCACAGGCGGCCGCCACGACGGTGGAGGACCAGCTGGAGCGGTACGCGCCCGACGACCCGCCTGACGGGCCGAGGGCATCGCGAGACCCGCTGGGATGAACGACCGACGAAGGGACTGGGCACATGGGGACAGAGCGAACGGCACTGCTGATCGCCGACATCGGCGGATATACCGAGTACATGGGCTCGCACCGCATGACGCTCGCGCACGCCGAGGTCAACACGGCGCGGATGCTGGAGAGCATCGTCCGCGCAGCCAGCGGCTTCGAGCTCGTCGAGATCGAGGGCGACGCCGCCTTCCTCTCGCGCCGCGCGGCGGCACGGCAGCCCGACACCACGGTCTCCGACATCCTCGTGCTGGCGGTCGCGATGCATCGGGCGTTCCACCTTGAGCGCGAGTACGTGGTGCAGAACCTCTGCCCATGTGGGGGATGCCGCCAGGCGCGCAATCTGACGCTGAAGTTCGTGGCGCACATCGGTGATGTCGCGACCCAGCGGGTGAGCGGACGGTCCAAGCTCGTAGGCATCGACGTGATCCTCGTGCACCGGCTGCTGAAGAACTCCGTCGAAATCCCCGAGTACGTCCTGCTGACCGAGGAGCTGTACGGCACAGGGACCACGCCGCTGCCCACGTCCGTCGGCGAGATCACGCCTGAGGTGGAGGGCATCGGCAGCGTCCGCGCGTACTTCGTCGACGTCGCCGATCTGGATGACGTCGGCGTCGCTCCTCCATCGCCGACCCTGCGCTCCCGACTCGGCAGCACGTTCTCAGCGGTCGGCCGCGGGCTCCCGTACATGCTGGGCACGAGGAAGCCGCGTCGGGTGCGCTAGCGGCAGGGCGCAGGCGCGCGACCTGCGCCGCTTCGCCCGCCCCATCGCTTCGCTGGGGCGGGGTTCGGCACCGCGTGACCTCCGCCCGCGGCATCCGTTCTTCGTCTTGTCACTCCCAGAGCAGGCCGCAGTCGAGGCAGCCGAACTCCAGGCGGTCGACCCTGCCGTCGTCGAGGGCGTCTCGTCGATCCCACTCGATCCGGAACCACCTCGGCTCGTTCGCCCGCACATCGAGCGACCCGCACTGGGGGCAGACTTCGGCGGCGACGATGCGTGCCATGGGTGCTACGGTACGCCGGGCCATCGGGGATTCCGGGTGCGACGCGCGTGTCGCCGCACTCGGCGCGGATCAGCCCGTGTTCTGCAGGCCGGCGGCGACGCCCGACACCGACAGCAGCAGGAGCCTCTGCAGCTCCGGATCGACCGGTGCGCCCTCCGGAGCCTCGCGGAGCGCCCGCAGGGCCCGCAGCTGCAGCAGCGAGAGAGCGTCGACGTAGGGGCTGCGCATCTTGACCGCCCGCTGCAGGACAGGCTTGTTGCCGAGCAGCTCCGTGCCGCCCGTGATGCGGACGACCCAGTCACGTGTCACCCGCATCTCGTCGCGCACCAACGCGGCGAGATCGTCCCGGTCGCCGAGCTCGAGGTAGTGCAGCGCGATGCGATCGTCGGTCTTCGCGAGGCTCATGGCCACGTTGTCGATGAGCGTGCGGAACAGCGGCCACTCCTGATAGGCCTGCTGCAGCAGCGGCTCGTCGCCGACGGCGTCGAGGGCGGTGCCGAGCCCGAACCATCCGGCGAGATTGATGCGCGCCTGCGTCCACGCGAACACCCAGGGGATCGCCCGCAGGTCCTCGAGGGACTCGACCGACAGCCCTCGGCGGGCCGGGCGCGAGCCCAGCGCGAGCAGGCCGATCTCCTCCATCGGTGTGACGCGCGCGAACCACGGCGCGAAGCCGGGAGCCTTCACCAGCGAGAAGAAGCGCTCGCGGGATGCCGCGTCCAGCGTCGCCGCGACGCCCGCGTACTTCTCGGCCGCCGCGCGGTTGCGCTCTTCGTTCGAAGGCGACGAGGCGAGCAGGATCGCCGCGGCGACCTGGTCGATGTGCCGCATGGCGATCGCCGGATCGCCGTAGCGCGCGAAGATCACCTCGCCCTGCTCGGTGAGCTTGAACCGGCCATCGACCGAGTGCGGCGGCTGGGCCATGATCGCGGAATTGGCGGGGCCGCCGCCACGGCCGAGCGCGCCGCCGCGCCCGTGGAACAGCGTCAGCTCGATCCGGTTATCGTCGGCCCAGGCCGCGATCTTGGCCTGCGCCTCGTAGAGGGCGAGGTTCGCGGCGACGGGTCCGACGTCCTTCGACGAGTCGGAGTAGCCGAGCATGACCTCCAGCCGCCGTCCGGTGGCCTCCAGGCGGGCCGCGAACTCCGGGTGTTCGACGATCTCGGCGAGGATGCGGGGCGCTGCCTGCAGATCGGCGAAGGTCTCGAACAGCGGGATGACGTCGAGCACGGGAGGCCGGCCGTCGGGACCGACCGCGTACGCCGCGAGCTTGTGGACGGCGGCGAGGTCCTCGGCGGACTGCGTGAACGACACGATGTAGCGGCCTGCCGCGCGCGGGCCGTAGCGCTCCTGCAGGAACCCGACGGTGCGGATCACGTCGAGCACCTCCTCGGCGAGCTCGCTGCGCGGCGACCCCGACCCGAGTTCTGCGAGCACCTTGGCGTGCACCGCCGAGTGCTGACGCACCTCGAGCTCGGTGAGGTGGAACCCGTACGTCTCGACCTGCCACAGCAGCTGCTGCAGGTGCCCGTACGCCTGGCGCGGTGCGCCGGCCCGCACGAGGGAGTCCTGCACGACGCGGAGGTCCGCCAGCAGGTGCTCGGGGTCGGCATACGCGAGGTCGGCGTCGCGGGCGCGCGTCGCTTCGATCTTCCGCGCGATCAGCAGCACGATGCGGCGATGCGGCTCGTCGGGCGACCGCTTGGCGATATCCTTCGCGGCATCCTCGTCGGCGGCCTTCAAGCGCCGCCAGAGTGCCAGCAGCGCGTCGCTCGGCGGTGTGGTCGTCGCATCCAGCGTGAGCGTGCGGCCGATGCGGCCCGCCGTGCGGGCAAGGCCCAGCAGCACGTGCTCGCTCGCGATGGCGGACGCCTTGCGGGTGACGGATGCCGTCACGAACGGGTTGCCGTCGCGATCGCCGCCGACCCAGGAGCCGACCCGCACGAAGGGGCGCACAACGGGCGCGCGGCCGCCGGCCGCCGGTCCCTGCAGTGCGTCGTCGACGCGGCGGTAGACGTGCGGCACCGCGGTGTAGAGCGTGTCGTCGAAGACGGCCATGACCGCGCGGACCTCGTCGGTGGGCGCGGGCTTCTCGGACCGCAGCGGGGCCGTCCGCCACAGCGTGTCGATCTCTTCGAGCATGCGCCGCTCGGCGCGGCGCTGGTCGGCACGCTGCTGGTTCACGCCGCCGCGTCGCGACGCGTCATGTTCTTCGAGGAGCGCCGCGAGGCGGCGGATGCTGGTGGAGACGGCCCGGCGGCGCGCCTCGGTCGGGTGGGCGGTGAAGACGGGGTGGAACCGCATGTTCTGCAGCCGGCGCAGCGCGGTGTCGTCACCGACCTCGGCGGCGAGCCGCACGAACGCCGCCGCAACGGAGTCGGTCGCCTGCTCGCGGTCGGGGCGCCCGTCGCGCTCGCGCAGGATGCGCACCCGCTGGTGCTCCTCGGCGAGGTTCACGAGGTGGAAGTACGCGGTGAACGCCCGGGCGACCTCATCGGCGCGGGCGACCGTGAAGGAGTCGGCGATCGCGGCGGCACGGGCGAACGCCTCCGGCGTCTCGTCGGTGTAGGCCTGGATGGTCGCGGTGCGCAGTCGCTCGACATCCTCGTACAGCCCGGGCGATCCGCTCTCGCGCAGCACCTGCCCGAGGAGGGTGCCCAGCATGCGCACGTCGCTGCGCATCTGCTCGGGGATCGCCTGCTCCGCCTCGTATCGGCCCACGAGGTCGATCGCTTCGGTCTGGGTGAGTTCGCGCATCTCTCCAGGCTAACGGCGCGCTGTCGCCCGGCTGTCACGGCCGACGCTGTGTGACGACGGCGCCGCATGGCGCCGGTCGGGAAGGAGGAGGGGCCTCGCTACACTGGCACGTGGAGAGCCGGGAAGTCTGGTCGGCGCACCATTGTCGACCCGCGATCCCCTCCCGGAGGCCCGATGTCGCTTCTTCGCTCCGCTCGCTTTCCCGCCGTCATCCTGCTCGTCGCCGCAGGCCTCGGACTCTTCGTCGCCAACTCGTCCCTGGCGCCCGCCGTCGACGCGGCGATGCACGCCGAGTTCGGCATCCCGGGCGTCTTCGAGCTGAGCCTGTCGCACTGGATCAAGGACGGCCTCCTCGCCGTCTTCTTCTTCGTCGTCGCCGTCGAGCTGCAGTACGAGCTCACGAGCGGGCAGCTCAACTCCGCCCGCAAGGCGCTGCAGCCGGCCATCGCGGCGGCCGGGGGTGTGCTGGTGCCCATCGCGATCTACGCCGCGATGGCGTGGGGCACCGACGCGACGGCAGGATGGCCGATCCCGACGGCGACCGACATCGCCTTCGCGCTCGGCGTGCTCGCGGTGTTCGGCAAGGGGCTGCCGGCGGCGCTGCGGGTCTTCCTCCTCGCGCTCGCCATCCTCGACGACATCGTCGGCATCATCTTCATCGCGGTGCTCTTCACCGACGGGGTGAACATCGCGGCGCTCGCCGGGGCGGCGGTCGCAGTCGTCGCGTTCGGCATCCTGAGCAGGCAGCTCGATACCCGCGCCCGCATCCCGATCGCGGTGGTGCTGGTGCTGCTCGCGATCACCACCTGGGTGCTGGTGTACCTGTCGGGCGTCCACGCGACGATCGCGGGCGTCGTCCTCGGGCTCGCGATGGCGCAGCGGCCCGCGCTGCGCGTGCGGCACGAGCTCGAGCCGTGGGTGAACGTCATCGTGCTGCCGGTGTTCGCGTTCTCCGCCGCGCTGGTGGCCATCCCGTCCGTCCCGCTGTCGCAGCTGTCGCCGGCGTTCTGGGGGGTGCTGGTGGCGCTGCCGGTCGGCAAGATCGTCGGCATCGCGGCGTTCGGCTGGCTGTCGCTGCGCGTCGCGCACCGGGGGAGTGCGCCGCCGCTGGCGTTCGCCGACCTCGTCGCCGCCGGAGCGCTGGGCGGCATCGGGTTCACGGTGTCGCTCCTGCTGTCGGAGCTCGCCTTCACGGATGCTGCCGCCCTGCGCGATCAGGCCACGCTCGGCGTGCTGGCAGGTTCGGTCATCTCGCTCCTGCTGGCCGCGGGCCTCGTATCCTGGCGGGCATGGCATTACCGGCACCGGGCGACGACCGCATCCGCGACGACGTGACAGACGCACGCCCGCACGACGCGGCCGACCCGCTCCGCGAGGCGGCGGAGGTCATGCGCGCGGTCCGCGATCGCTGCGTATGGACGCAGCAGATCGACCATCGCGCGCTGGTGCCCTACCTCGTGGAAGAGAGCGCGGAGCTCATCGACGCCGTCGAGGGCGGCTCTCGCGACGAGTTGCGCGAAGAGCTCGGCGATCTGCTCTGGCAGGTGCTGTTCCACGCCGAGATCGCCTCGCGCGACGAGGCCGCGCCGTTCGACATCGACGACGTCGCACGCGGGCTGACCGACAAGATGGTGCGACGGCATCCGCATGTCTTCGGCGATGCGATCGCGACGACGCCCGAAGAGGTGCTGGTGCACTGGAACGCCGCGAAGGCCGCGGAGAAGAGCACGCGCACGAGCGTGCTGGACGGCGTGAGCGAGCGGATGCCGAGCCTCGCGCTCGCCCAGAAGCTCCTGTCGAAGGCGGCCCAGGCCGGTGTCCCCGCCCCTGTGACGTCGAACCAGGGGATCCCCGCCGACACGGAGGGCGACGCCACCGGTCTCGGCGGAGCTGCCCGGTCTCGGCGAGATATCCGGTCGTTGAGCGAGGGAGCGCCAGTGACCGAGACGAAACGCCTCGAGCCGACGAGCGAGGCCGAGCTCGGCGACGCGCTGCTGGCACTTGTCGCAACCGCCCGCGCGAATGGCTGGGACGCCGAGCGGGCGCTCCGCGAGCGGGTGCGGCGGCTCGAGGGCGACATCCGCGCCGCCGAGTCGATCGGTCGTTGAGCGAGCGAGGAACGAGCGAGACGAAACGCGCTGAGGCGGCGTTCGTCGTGGCTGGGAGGCGTTTCGTCTCGCTTCGCTCGCGCAACGACCCGGAATTGGGCTCGTAGCCCATCTGGAAAGATGGCTCCGTGGCATCCGTCAATCCGCCGCGCGGCATGCGCGACTTCCTCCCCGCTGAAAAGTCCCGTCGTGAGCGCGTGCTCGCCGTCATCCGCGAGCGCTACCGCGCGCACGGGTTCGACGAGATCGAGACGCCCGTCATGGAGGAGTACTCGCGGCTGCACGCGGGCATCGGCGGCGACAACGAGAAGCTCGCCTACAACGTGCTCAAGCGCGGGCTCGACGCCGACGCCATCCGCGGGGCGGCCGATGACCCCGCGAGCCTCACCGACCTCGGGCTGCGCTACGACCTGACCGTGCCGCTCGCGCGCTTCTACGCGACGAATCGCGGGCAGCTGCCGTCGGTGTTCCGGTCCATCCAGATCGCGCCGGTGTGGCGCGCCGAGCGCCCGCAGAAGGGCCGGTACCGCCAGTTCGTGCAGTGCGACATCGACATCATCGGGGATGCCTCGTCCCGCGCCGAGGCCGAACTCGCCGTCGCGACGCTCGACACCCTGGACGCGCTGGGGCTCGAAGGCGGCAGCATCCGCATCAACGACCGGCGCGTGCTCGACTGGATGCTCGACAGCTTCGGCTTCGGCGCCGACGAGCGCCCCGGCGTGCTCATCACGATCGACAAGCTCGACAAGATCGGGCCGGAGGGCATCGTCGCCGAGCTGCGCGAGCGCGCCCTTCGACAGGCTCAGGGATCGGACTCGGCTCAGGGATCGGACTCGGCTGCGGGGTCGGACTCGGCTGCGGGGTCGGACTCGGCTGAGGGATCGGACTCGGCGGCGATCGATGCGTTGGAGGCGTTCCTGCGCCGCCCGGTGACCCTCGATTACCACCCGTACGGTGAGCGCCAGATCCGCAAGGCGCTGCCGGCGGACGCGCCCGACGACATCGTCGCGCACCTCGTCGGCATCGGCGAGGCGGTGGCTGCGGCACGTGCCGCTGTCGCCACCGAGAGCGGCGCCGGCGACATCCCGCTGGTGTTCGACCCGTTCCTGGTGCGGGGCATGGGCTACTACACCGGCACGATCCTGGAGCTCGCCCACCCCTCCGTCGACTACTCGCTCGGCGGCGGTGGTCGCTACGACGGCATGATCGGCCGCTTCCTCGGGCAGGATGTGCCCGCGGTCGGCTTCTCGATCGGCTTCGAGCGCATCGTCGACCTGGTGGCCGAGCAGACGGATGCCGCAGCCCCGGCCGTCGTGCTGGTCCACGATCGCGACGTGCCCGAGGCCGAGCTGCTCGCCCTGAAGGCCGCGCTGGTGCGACAGGGTTCGCGGGTGCGCCTGGAGCAGCGCACGAAGAACCTCAAGGCGCTGCTCGAGCGCGCGGCATCCGACGGCTACACCGCCTTCGCGACGGTCGCGGCGGGCACGACCGCCGCGGCGCTCGAGGTGAAGCCGCTCACCTGACGGGTTCCGCCGGCGTAGGGCGCCGCGTCAGGCTCGCCGCCGGAGCCTGACCGCGCGGTAGGCGATGCCGGCGGCGACGACGACCACGCCGCCCACGACGGACTGCCAGGGCAGCGTCACGGCGAGGACGAGGCATCCGATCGCCCCGACGAGCTGCAGCGCCGCCGGGTAGCGCCGCGCCTCGCCGCGCTGACGCCGCGCCGCGACGTTCGCCACGAAGTAGTACAGCAGCACGCCGAACGACGAGAACCCGATCGCTCCGCGCAGGTCGATCAGTGCCACGAGCACCACCACGACCGCGCCCACGGCGATCTCGGCCCGCAGCGGCACGTGCGTGCGGGGATGCACTCGATCGAGGAACCGGGGCAGATCGGCTTCACGCGACATGGCGAACGTGGTGCGGCTCACACCGGCGATGAGCGCGAGCAGGGCCCCGAGCGACGCGGCCGCGGCGCCCACCCGGACGACCGTGCCGATCCATGTCCATCCCGATCGCACCGCCGCCTCCGCCACCGGCTCTGTCGACGCGGCGACGCCGGCGGGACCCAGCGCGCTCAGCACCGCGACGGCGACCACGGCGTACACCGCGAGCGCGATGAGGAACGCGATCACGATGGCCCGCGGAATCACCCGGCGGGGATCGCGGACCTCTTCGCCCATGGTCGCGATGCGGGCGTAGCCGGCGAACGCGAAGAACAGCAGGCCGGCGGACTGCAGGATGCCGTAGCCGCCGCCCGCCCACAGGGTCTCGGCGGTCAGCCACTCCGGCATCGCGCCCGCCGAGAGCGCCGCCGTGATCCCTGCGGCGAGCGCGCCGAGCGAGACCACGACGATCACCCGGGCGGCGCCCGCCGTGCGCGTCACGCCGAATCCGTTCACGGCCGTGAGCACGACCACCGCCGCGACCGCGACCGGTCGCTCCCACCCGCTCGGAGCGGCGTAGGCGGCGAAGGTCAGCGCCATGGCGGCGCAGCTGGCGATCTTGCCGACCACGAAGCCCCAGCCCGCGATGTACCCCCACCAGGGACCCAGCTCCGCCCGACCGTAGGCATAGGTGCCGCCGGACGTCGGGTGCGCGGCGGCGAGCTGCGCGGACGAGGTCGCGTTGCCGAAGGCGACGACCGCCGCGATCGCCAGGCCGATCAGCAGCCCGGTGCCCGCGGCATCCGCCGCCGGCGCCCACACCGCGAACACGCCGGCGCCGATCATCGAGCCGAGGCCGATGAACACGGCGTCGCCGAGACCGAGGCGGCGCTGGAGTGAGGGGGATGTCACGGGCGAACTTTAGCGCGCGCGGACGAACGGCGGATCCGGGGTTCACGAGACGCCTGCCGACCGCCAGGATGATGCCATGACGCTGCAGATCCACACCGTGCTGGTGCCGTTCGGGCCGGCAACCGCGATCGAGCTGACCGACGCGCAGGTGGCGGAACTCCGCGGCGGCAAGCGGGCCGCGGTCGTGGTCGGCATCGGCGGGCGCTCTGCACGGGTGCGCCTCGCCGTGATGGACGGCCGGAACGTCATCGGGCTCTCGAAGGCGGTGCGCGCCGACCTGCGCGTCGAGATCGGCGACGAAGTGGACGCGACCGTCGCACTCGACACGGAGGAGCGCGACGTCGAGGTTCCGGCGGACCTCGCCACAGCCCTGGACGCCGGCGGTGTGCGCCCCGCATTCGACGCGCTGTCGCTCAGCCGGCGCAAGGAGCTCGCGCGCTCCGTGTCGGAAGCCCAGCGCCCCGAGACCCGCGAGCGCCGCATCGCGGCCGTGCTGGGAGCGCTCGCGGGCGCCTGACCGCCCGAACCCCGCGCGTCACCGGGGTGACGGCATCCGTTCACCCGCGTGTTGTGGCATGTCGGCATGTCCCGCGTGCGTGACCTCTCGCCCGCTGCCGTCGCCGCGGCCTCGGCCGGCGCCGTGCTCGGTGCCGGGCTCATCGTGTTCGGCGGCCGGGCAGTGCTGGCGCGGCAGGCAGCGCTGGCGCGTCGCCGGATCGGCAAGCCGCTGGGGGAGGAGGCGCTGGACGCCGACCGCGTGTGGGCCCGTCGCTTCGGAGGCGAGCCGATCGAGCTCGTCGTGCTCGGAGACTCGATCGCCGCGGGGCTGGGTGCCGAGCGCCGCAAGGACACCCTGGGCGCCCGGCTCGCGAAGGGGCTCGCGCGCAGGACGCAGCGGCCGGTGCGGCTGCGGACGGCGGCGATAGTCGGAGCGGAGTCGTCGGTGCTCGACGACCAGGTCGACGCCCTGCCCGCCGACTACGTGCCGGACGCGGCGGTGATCGTGGTGGGCGGCAACGACATCACCCACCGTGTGCCCGTGACGACCTCGGTCGCCCACCTCGAGAAGGCGATCCTGCGGCTGCGCGCGCGGGGCGCTGTCGTGGTCGTGGGAACGTGCCCCGATCTGGGCGCCCTGCGCCCGGTGCCGCAGCCCCTGCGGGCGCTCGGCTCGCGGCTGTCGCGCCAACTCGCCGAAGCACAGGCCGAGGCTGCATCGCGGTGCGGAGCGCGCCCGGTGTCGCTGCGTCGAGCGGTGGGCCCGTTCTTCGTGACCCAGCCGGACGAGATGTTCAGTCTCGACCGGTTCCATCCGAGCGCGCTGGGGTACCGGCGGACCGCCGAGGCGCTGCTGCCCGCGATACTCAAGGAGCTGACCGCGGCGCGCGCGCTGGTGGAGTGACCTACGGCTGCCGCGCCGACTGACGCTCGCCCGACTCGGCGCCCGACTCGGACAACGGCGCGGGAACCGGCGACGAGACGCTCGTCGTAGCCGCGGTGACGCGCTTCTTCTCGCGCACGTACACCTCGCGCCGCACCCTCGCGACGACGTCGCCCGCGGCATCCGTGATGTCGGTCTCGAACCATTCGAGCACCTTCGCGCCGCCTCGAGCGCGTTCGCGCAGCTCCTCGGCCTTCTTGCGCGGCACCTCGAAGCGCGCCGTGAGCACCCCGCGTCCGGGCTTCAGGAACTCGATCTCGCCGCGCGTGTCCCAGACGACGTAGTCGCGCCCGAGCTGGTGCATGACGAGCATGAAGAAGTACGGGTCGGTCATCGCCGACATCGATCCGCCGAACGCCGTCTTGACGTAGTTGCGGGTGACGACGTTGACGTGCAGTTCGACGGTGGCGCTCGTCCAGTCGTCGGCGAACCTCTTCACGCGGATGCCGCTGCACAGGTTGGGGATCCACAGGCTCATGCCGAGAGCGAGGCGTCGGGGAGTCACACGCATGGTTTTCAGCATGGCCGAGGACGCGTGAGCCGGGAATTCGATTGGGCGATCTCCACAAATGGTTCCGGTACTTGTTCTAGTGCTAGTAGAGTTAGCGTCATGCTGGTTCGCATTGATCCCGAGAGCGAAGCGCCCTTGTTCGCGCAGATCGCCGCATCCGTCCGAGCGGATGCCGCGGCCGGCCGGGTGCGCCCGGGAGACCGGTTGCCGGCAGCCCGTGATATCGCCGCCGCCCTGGGGGTGAACGTGCACACCGTGCTGCACGCCTACCAGGACCTGCGCGATGAAGGTCTCGTCGAACTGCGGCGCGGCCGCGGCGCGGTCGTCACCGGGCAGGCCGCGACCCTCGAGACGCTTCACCACGACATCCAGGACCTCGTCGCGCGGGCGCACGCGGCGGGGCTGCCGCCCGACGCACTCGCCGCCCTCGTGAAGGAGATCGCGACCCATGACAACCGCACACCCGGCTGACCGCCCCGACCCCGTTGTTCGTCGCTTCCTCCTGGTCGCGGTGGGGATGCCCATCGTGCTCGTCGCGATCGGCGTCGCCGTGCAGCTGGTGCTGCTGCCGCAGGTGCCGGCGACGATCGCGACCCACTGGAACGGCGCCGGCGAAGCGGACGGCTTCGCACCCGCCTGGACGCAGCCGCTGGCGACCGCGGCATTCGGCCTCGGCATCCCGGCGCTCATCGCGCTGACGACGCTGCCGGGGCTCCGTCGCGGAGAACGGGGCGTGACATACCGGCTGATGGGCGCAACCGCCGCGGCGACCTCGGCACTGACGACGGTGGCGTTCACGTGGACCTTCGCAGCACAGGCGGCGTCCCTCAACGCGGCGAATCCGCCCTCCATATGGCTGCCCCTCGCTGGCTCGCTCGTGGCAGCTGTCGCCGTCGGTGTGGCCGCTTGGTACGCGCAGCCGCCGCAGGATGCGATGGATGCCGCAGTCCGGCCCGCTGTCCCGCTGGCGCTTGGCACCAGTGAACGCGCTGTGTGGGTGCGCGCCACAGCCATGAGCACGGGCGCTGCCGTGGGGATCTTAGCCGCGGTGCTCGCCGTCGCCGTCGCGGCTGTCGTGGCGTGGACGACGGGTGCGCAGATCGGCCTCGCATGGCTGCTCACCGGCCTCGCGCTGCTGCTCCTGGCCTTCGCTGCCACGACGCTGGCGTTCCACGTCCGCGTCGACGACAGCGGGCTGCACGTCGACTCGGTGCTCGGCATCCCGCGATTCCACGTGCCGCTCGCCGACATCGAGTCGGCCGCGCGCGTCGACGTGAACCCGATGGGCGAGTTCGGCGGCTGGGGGCTGCGGCTGTCGACCGGCCGGCGCTTCGGAGTCGTGCTGCGCTCCGGCGAGGCGATCGAGGTGCTCCGCCGCAGCGGCAAGCGTTTCGTCGTGACCGTCGACGACGCCGACACCGGCGCCGCACTGCTCGAGGCCCTGGTCAGCCGGGCGGCCTCGAGGCCTTGACGCCCGGTCGGCGGGCGGATTGGCTGAGGAGATGGCTGAACCCGCACCCGACACCTGGCCGACTCCCGAGAAGTGGTCGCGCGTGGACGCGTACCTGACCGAGCTGCTGGTCGGTCACGATCCGGATCTCGAGCGGGCGGTCGCCGATCAGGAGCGCGCCGGGCTCCCGGCGATCGAGGTCGCGCCCGTCAACGGCAAGCTGCTGCATCTCATGGCACGCATATCGGGCGCCCGCCGGGTGCTCGAGGTGGGGACGCTGGCCGCATACTCGACGATCTGGCTGGCCCGCGGCATCCCGCGCGACGGCCGTGTCGTGACGATCGAGGCGGAGCCGCGCAACGCCGAGCTCGCCCGAGCCAACCTCGAGCGTGCGGGCGTCGGCGACAAGGTCGAGATCCGGCTCGGCCGCGGCGCCGACGTGCTGCCCACCCTCGCCGGCGACGAGCCGTTCGACCTGGTCTTCATCGACGCCGACAAGGAATCCAACACGATCTACCTCGACTGGGCGGCGCGGCTGGGACGGCCGGGCACGGTCGTGATGGTCG
Source organism: Microbacterium sp. B35-30 (assembly GCF_010634855.1). Taxonomy (GTDB): domain Bacteria; phylum Actinomycetota; class Actinomycetes; order Actinomycetales; family Microbacteriaceae; genus Microbacterium. The sequence continues at coordinate 138,492 of NZ_MWLQ01000021.1, forward strand.
ACAACACCGTGCGCGGCGGCGAGGTCGCCAATCCCGCGACCGAGAATCCGCAGATCATCGGTGTGCAGCGCGGTCTCGAGATGCTCGGCCGTGACCCCCGCTTCGATGCGACGGCCATCCAGACGCTCGACGCCAAGGGCTATGACGGCATCGCCATCGCGCTGGTCGTCTGACGGACGAAGGTCGTCGTCACAACGCGGTGGCGGGTCACTAGGCTGAGGGGCGGACCGACGACGCTCCAGCGAATCACCCTAAGCAAGGAGAACCCCTGTGGCACAGATCGAGGCTGTAGGCGCCCGCGAGATCCTCGACTCGCGTGGAAACCCGACTGTCGAGGTGGAGGTGCTGCTGGACGATGGCATCGTCCAGCGTGCGGCCGTGCCGTCCGGCGCGTCGACCGGCGCTTTCGAGGCGTATGAGCTGCGCGACGGCGACAAGAGCCGCTACAGCGGCAAGGGCGTCCTGAAGGCCGTCGCGGCCGTCATCGACGAGCTCGGTCCGGCCATCGAGGGTGTCGAGGCGAGCGAGCAGCGCGTCATCGACGAGATCCTCATCGCCACCGACGGCACCGAGAACAAGTCGCGTTGCGGCGCGAACGCCATCCTCGGCGTCTCGCTCGCGGTGGCCAAGGCGGCCGCGGACTCGGCCGACCTGCCCCTCTTCCGCTACCTGGGCGGCCCGAACGCGCACGTCCTGCCCGTCCCACTGTTCAACGTGATCAACGGTGGGCAGCACGCCGACAACGGGATCGACTTCCAGGAGTTCTTCCTCGCCCCCATCGGCGCGGAGACGTACACCGAGGCGCTCCGCTGGGGCACCGAGGTCTACCACGTCCTCAAGGGCGAGCTGAAGGCCGCCGGCTTCGCCACCGGGCTCGGCGACGAGGGCGGCTTCGCGCCCGACCTCCCGAACAACCGCGAGGGCCTCGACTTCCTGATCCAGGCGATCGAGAAGGCAGGCTTCACCCCGGGCACGGACATCGGCGTCGGACTCGACGTCGCCGCGAGCGAGTTCTTCGAGGACGGCGTCTACACCGTCGAGGGCAACCCGTGGTCGGCCGAGAAGCTGACCGATTACTTCGCCGACCTCGTCGCGAACTACCCCGTCGTCACGATCGAGGACGCCCTCGACGAGGATGACTGGGACGCGTGGAAGGTTCTCACCGACAAGATCGGCTCGCAGGTGCAGCTGGTCGGCGACGACCTCTTCGTCACCAACCCCACCCGCCTGCAGAAGGGCATCGACCTCGGGGTCGGCAACGCGCTGCTGGTGAAGGTCAACCAGATCGGCACGCTGTCCGAGACGCTCGACGCCATCGCCCTGGCCACCCAGAACGGCTACCGCTCGATGCTGTCGCACCGCTCGGGCGAGACCGAGGACACCACGATCGCCGACCTGGCAGTCGCCGTCAACGCGGGTCAGATCAAGACCGGCGCGCCCGCTCGCAGCGAGCGCGTCGCGAAATACAATCAGCTTCTGCGCATCGAAGAGGAGCTCGGCGAGGCCGCGGTGTTCGCGGGCCGTGGAGCCTTCCCCCGGTTCAAGGGCTGATGCGCTGACAGCGTGAGAAGTCGCGCCGCAGGGCGAGCGCGTAGGGAAGGGGGAGCCGTGGCCAAGACGACGGCTCCCCCTTCTCGTACTCCGAGAGCGACCTCTTCCGCCGCCGCGGCGCGCCGACGGCCCGTCAGCGGACGGCGCCCCGTCGATGTGCGGGGATGGCTCGGCGGCATCCGTCTCTCGGGCTTCATGGTCATCATGATGGGCCTGGTCGTGCTCGCCGCCTTCGTTCTCGTGCCGACGATCGGCACCTACGTCGACCAGCGTCAGCAGGTGGCCGCCCTCGAGGCGGCGGTGCAGCTCAGCCGCGACGAGGTCGCCGACCTCGAGTCGCAGCGCGAGCGGTGGCAGGACCCCGCCTACATCACGACGCAGGCGCGCGAGCGGCTGTACTACGTCCAGCCCGGCGAGGTCGTCTACCTCGTCGACGACGATCTGCCGCCCGAACTCGAGCCCCAGGAGCAGGAGCCGGTGAGCGACGAGCTCCAGGCCGCCGACGCGGACTGGATGGCGAAGCTGATGCGCTCCGTGACCGAGGCCGGGCTCGCGCAGACGGTGGCGCCGGTGACGGTGGGCGTGCCCGATCCCGAACCCTCGCCCACGCCGACGCCGTGAATGACGGCGACCGGCACGGCCCGCTCGGCCGCCACCCGGTCCAGCACCGTCCCAGGTGCCGCCGGTACCCTGGGCCCGACCAAGGAGCTGCTCTGTGACGACCCCGCCGTACCCCCCTGTCAGCGATGCCGACCTCGCCGTGCTTCGCGAACAGCTCGGTCGCCCGGCGCGCGGAGTCGTCGGGATCGCCGCGCGCTGCGTGTGCGGCAACCCCACCGTGGTGGCCACCTCTCCCCGGCTTCCCGACGGCACGCCGTTCCCCACGTTCTACTACCTCACCCACCCCGCCGCGACCGCCGCGATGTCGGTCCTCGAAGCCGACCACGTGATGCGCGAGCTCTCGGATCTGCTGTCCGACGAAGAGGTCGCCGCCGCCTACCGGCTCGCCCACGAGGCGTACCTCGGCGACCGCTCGGCCTTCGGCGAGGTGGAGGAGATCGCCGGCATCTCGGCGGGCGGCATGCCGACACGCGTCAAGTGCCTGCACGCGCTCGCCGGGCACGCGCTCGCCGCCGGTCCGGGAGTCAATCCGATCGGCGACCGCGCGCTCGCGCTGTCGTCCTGGTCGCCCGAGCGCTGCGTCTGCGCCGAGCCGGGGTCCAGCGGATGATCCGCCGGCTGGTCGCGGTCGTCGCCTCGGCGACCGTCGCTGCGGCTCTCGTCGTCGCGGCCCCGGCGACAGCCGTGGCGGCACCGGCGCCCGCCGGGGAAGACCCGGTGCGCGCCGCCGAGTACTGGCTCGCCGGCTACGGCATCGAGAAGGCGTGGGAGACCACGCGCGGCGCCGGCGTCAAGGTCGCCGTCATCGACACCGGCATCGGCCGTGGGCCCGTGGAACTGGACGGCGCTGTCGCCGGCGGCACGGATGTCTCCGGTGCCGGCTCGTCCGACGGACGAACGCCCCTGGGCACGGTCGACAGCGATCACGGCAGCTGGGTCGCCTCCCTCGCGGCGGGGCGGGGCACGGGGCCGGACACGGGCATGATCGGCGTCGCCCCCGAGGCGCAGCTGCTGTCGGTGTCGGTCGCCTTCGGATCGTCGGCGAAGCGGCCGTTCTCCGACCAGATCGCGGACGCGATCCGCTGGTCGGTCGACAACGGCGCCGACGTCATCAACATGTCGCTCACCACGAACGTGCCGGACTGGCCCGAGAGCTGGGACGATGCGTTCCTCTATGCGTTCGATCACGACGTCGTCATCGTGGTGGCCGCCGGCAACCGGGGAAGTGGCACCACCCGCGTCGGCGCGCCGGCGACCATCCCGGGCGTGCTGACCGTCGGCGGTGTCGACCGCTCCGGAAAAGCGAGCGTCGACGCGTCCACACAGGGCATCACGATCGGCGTGTCGGCGCCGAGCGAAGAGCTCATCGGCGTCTCGGCCGATTCCACCCTCGTCTCGTGGGACGGCACGAGCGGCGCCGCGCCGATCGTCGCCGGGATCGCGGCGCTCGTGCGGGCGGCGCACCCCGAACTCGACGCGGCGAACGTCATCAACCGCATCGTCAAGACCGCCCGACCCGTCGGCGAGGACCCCCAGACCCGGCTGCTGTACGGCTTCGGACTGGTGGATGCCGCAGCCGCCGTCTCGGCGAGCGTACCCAGCGTGACGGCCAACCCGATGGGCAGCCTCGAGGACTGGGTGCGGCTGTATCGCCGGGCGCCCGTCGCGCCGACGCCCGAGGCGCCGGCGCCCGCCGCGGAGGTGCCGCCACTGCCCGAAGCCGATGCGCCCACGCGGGTCACCTCGCCGATGCTGCCCGATCGGGACACCGTGCTCTACGGCACCCTGCCGCTCCTCTTGGCCACAGCGACGGCTATACTGGTGGCGCTCGGCGTCACCGCTGCTGTCCGACGCATCCGATTGGCGTCCCGCGCGCCGAGCCGCTGACACAGGAGGAGTACTCCAAACCGTGACCAACACCGTGCCCAAGATCCTCATCGTCGGTGGCGGATACGCAGGCTTCTACACGGCCTGGAAGCTCGAGAAGCATCTGCGCAGGGGCGAGGCGGACGTGACGATCGTCGATCCGCTTCCCTACATGACCTACCAGCCGTTCCTCCCTGAGGTCGCGGCCGGCTCGATCGAGGCGCGCCACTCCGTCGTGGCTCTGCGCCGCCACCTCAAGCGCACCAACGTCGTCGCCGCCAAGGTGACCGGCATCAACCACGCCGGCAAGGTCGCCACGATCACCCCGATCGCGGGCGAGCCGTACGAGTTCGAGTACGACCAGATCGTGGTCACCGCGGGCGCCGTGTCGCGCACGTTCCCGATCCCGGGGATCGCCGACAACGCGATCGGCCTGAAGACGATCGAAGAGGCCGTCGCGATCCGCGACAAGCTGATGTCGAACTTCGACAAGGCGTCGACGCTTCCCCCGGGTCCGGACCGCGACCGGCTGCTGACCGTCGTGGTGGTCGGCGGCGGGTTCGCCGGCATCGAGGTGTTCGCCGAGCTGCGCTCGCTCGCCTCGTCGCTGGTCAAGAGCTACCCCCAGATCACATTCGACGACACGCACTTCCACCTCATCGAGGCCATGAGCCGCATCATGCCCGAGGTGTCGCTGAAGACGAGCGAGTGGGTGCTCAAGAACCTCGCCCAGCGCGGCGCCTCGGTGCACCTCGACACGCAGGTGACCGGTGCCGTGGGCGGCAACATCGAGCTCTCCACGGGCGAGACGATCCCGAGCGACCTCATCATCTGGACCGCCGGCGTCATGGCGAACCCCACGGTGGTGCGCGGCGGCGACCTTCCCGTCGAGGAGCGTGGTCGCATCCGCACCCGCGCCGACCTGCGGGTGGGCAGCGAGGACGAGATCGTCGAGGGCGCCTGGGCGGCCGGCGACGTGTCCGCCGTGCCCGACCTCACCGGCGGCGGGGTGGGCGGCTACTGCGTCCCCAACGCTCAGCACGCGGTGCGCCAGGCGAAGCTGCTCGCGAAGAACCTCGTGGGCGTGCTGCGCGGCGAGCTGCCGCGCGAGTACTACCACAAGAACCTCGGCGCCGTCGCGGGCCTCGGACTCTGGGTCGGCGTGTTCCAGTCCGGCAAACTCGCGCTCAAGGGCCCCATCGCCTGGCTCGCCCACCGTGGCTACCACGGTCTGGCGATGCCGTCGTGGGAGCGCAAGTGGCGCGTGCTGTGGGGCTGGTGGAACAACTTCTGGCTCGGCCGCGACATGGTGAACCTGTCGACGGTGCAGAGCCCGCGTTACGTCTTCGAAGAGTTCGCGGCGCGTCCGCGTCCGCCGCAGCCCGTCGAGGCCCCGGCGGAGCAGGCGGCCCCGGCTGCCCCGGCCAAGAAGGCTCCCGCGCGCAAGGCGCCGGCGAAGGCCGCTGCGGCCGACGCCGGAAAGGTCGCCGCCAACTGACGTCGCACGGTCTCGCGCTCTCTCGGAGCGCCCCGGCCCGCCGCAGGCTCGTCTGAGAAGATGAGCCTGCGGCGTTCGTGTTCCCGGCGGACCGCGATCCGCCCCCGTAGCCCAATGGCAGAGGCAGGCGACTTAAAATCGCTTCAGTCTGGGTTCGAATCCCAGCGGGGGCACCGGCTGACCCCTCCCGATCGTCGAGAAGACGCGCTAACCTGGGCAAAAGTGCCGAAGGAGCCCCGACATGAGCGGCAACAGCACGGAGGACCGAGGCGCGAGCGGGCGCGAAGCACCCAGGAGCGGATGGTGGTGGAAGCTCACCGCCCTGTTCATGGGCGCGCCGCCGATCGCTGTCTGGGGCGCCGAGGAAGAGGTCGAACAGGAGCGCGCCTCGAAGCCGAAGGACTGAGGCACGCCCGTCGCCTGTCGCGCGCCGACCAGCGGCATCGGAGACGGTCGTGGGAGGCGTCCTCCGCACTCTAGGCTGGTGCGATGCGCACGCACCCGAAGCGAGCCGTATGAGTCTCGATCTGCTGTCCACACCCAGGACGACGAAGCCCTGGGCCCACCCCGCCTCCTACTGGGACGCGATGACCGCTGCCCTCGCCGAGGTCAGCGGCCCCGTCGCCGCCATCAACGCCGAGGCCCTCCGCTACAACGCCCTCGACCTCGTCGTGCGCGCCGGCGGTGTCCCGATCCGCGTCGCGAGCAAGTCCGTGCGCGTGCGCGAAGTCCTCGACGCGGTTCTCGCTCTGCCGGGCTACGGCGGCATCCTCGCCTTCACGCTTCCCGAGGCGCTGTGGCTCGCCGAGACCACGGACGACATCGTGCTGGGCTACCCGACGACCGATCGCGCGGCGATCGCGGCCCTCGCGGCCGACGAGGCCGCCGCAGCGCGGGTCACCCTGATGGTCGACGACCTCGCACAGCTCGACCTCGTCGACGCCATCGCGGCCCCGGGCACGCGTTCCGAGATCCGTGTCGCGATCGACGCCGACGCCTCCTGGCGGGCTCCTGGCCTCGGCCACATCGGGGTGCTGCGCTCGCCCGTGCATGAGGCGGGGGAGGTCGCCGCCCTGGCGCGCGCGATCGCCGCGCGCCCCGGGTTCCGGCTGGTCGGCCTGATGATGTACGAAGCCCAGATCGCCGGTCAGGGCGATGCGACGGGATCTGGTGATGCCGTCATCCGGTGGATGCAGCGTCGCTCGGCGTCCGAGCTTCTCGACCGCCGCGCCGCGATCGTCGCCGCCCTGCACGACATCGCGCCCCTGGAGTTCGTCAACGGGGGTGGGACCGGATCGCTCGAGCTGACGGCATCCGATCAGTCCGTCACCGAGGTGACCGCCGGCAGCGGTCTGCTGGCCGGCCACCTGTTCGACGGCTACCGCGCGTTCGATCCCGCGCCGGCCGCGGCGTTCGCCCTCGAGGTCGTGCGCAAGCCGGCGCCCGACGTCGCCACCGTGCTCGGCGGCGGGTGGATCGCGTCCGGTCCCGCACTCGAGTCGCGTCAGCCGCGCGCCGTGTCGCCCGCGGGGCTGCGCATGGCACCGCGTGAAGGTGCCGGCGAAGTGCAGACTCCGCTGCGTGGCGACGCGGCGCGCGCCCTTCGCGTGGGCGACCGCGTGTGGTTCCGCCATTCCAAGAGCGGCGAGCTCGCCGAGCGCGTCCTCAGCTACCACCTGGTCGACGGGGACGCCCGCGTGGGGGAGCTGCCGACGTACCGCGGCGAGGGGAAGGCGTTCCTGTGACGCGCCCGGGCGGCATATGGCGCAACTGGGCGAGGACGGAGTCGGTACGGCCTCAGCGTGTGGAGTTCCCGCCGACGGTTGCGGCGGTGCAGCGCGCCGTGGTCGCCGCTGCGGCTCAGCACATCCCCATCAAGGCGGTGGGCGCCGGTCACAGCTTCACCGGCATCGCCGTCGCACCCGGCGCGCTGCTCGAGCTGCGAGACCTCAGCGGCCTCGTCTCGGTCGACGTCGACCGTGGCCGCGTGACGCTCCTCGCCGGCACGCGCCTGCACCGCGTGCCCGCGCTCCTGGCGCCTTTCGGTCTCGCGATGGAGAACCTGGGCGACATCGACCGCCAGTCGATCGCCGGGGCGATCTCGACCGGCACACACGGCACCGGCGCCCGCTTCGGCGGCCTCGCGGCCCAGGTGGTGGGTGCGACGCTGGTGACGGCATCCGGCGATCTCCTCACCGTGAACGAGGATGAGAACCCCGAACTGGTGCCCGCCGTGGCACTCGGACTCGGCGCGCTCGGGATCCTGGTGGACGTCACGCTGCAGTGCGTGCCGGCGTACGTGCTGCACGCGATGGAGCAGCCCGAGTCTCTCGACGAGGTGCTGACGGCGCTCGACGAGCGCGTCGCGGCCGCTGACCACTTCGAGTTCTACTGGTTCCCCCACACCGACCGCGCGATGACGAAGACCAACACCCGGCTGCCCGAGAGCGCCCCTCGGCATCCGCTCGCTCCGGTCGGCAAGTGGATAGACGACACCCTCGTCGGCAGCGGCCTGCACCAGATCGCCTGCTCGACCGGTCGCGCGATCCCCGCGCTCGTGCCCACCATCAACCGCGTGTCGGCGAGGATCTGGGGTGACCGGGAGTTCACGGATGCCTCCGCCCGCGTGTTCGCGACCAGTCGGTCCGTGCGGTTCCGTGAGATGGAGTACGCCCTGCCGGCGGCCAACGTCCGCCCTGCCTTCGAGGCGCTCCGCGCTCTGATCGACGATCGCGGATGGCGCATCGGGTTCCCGGTCGAGGTGCGATTCGCGGCGGCCGACGACCGCTGGCTGTCGACCGCCCACGGGCGTGCGTCGGGCTACATCGCGGTTCACCGGTACTGGCGTGAGGATCCCACGGAGTACTTCGAGGAGGTCGAGCAGCTCATGCTCGCGTTCGGGGGGCGTCCGCACTGGGGCAAGATGCACACCCTCGACGCGGCGGCTCTGCGTGAGCGGCATCCGCGCTTCGACGACTTCGTCGCGCTGCGCGACCGCCTCGACCCGGAGCGGCTGTTCCGCAACCCGTATCTCGACCGCGTCCTCGGTGGGTAACGGCTGAGAGTCCCGGGATCGCCATCATGTGCGGTGGGCGTGCGTCGGTAGGATGAGGTCACTACCGAACGGAGCCTCGGCACATGGAATGGCTGATCCCAGTCCTTATCGTGGTGGCGCTCGCCGTCATCGTGGGCATCTATCTCTGGGCGACGTACAACTCGCTCGTCCAGCTGAACGTGCGCGTCGACGAGGCGTGGAGCGACATCACCGTCCAGCTCAAGCGTCGAGCGGACCTGCTGCCGAATCTCATCGAGGTGGTAAAGGGCTACGCCACGCACGAGAAGGCGGTCTTCGAACGCGTGACGCAGGCGCGCGCCGACACGCTGTCTGCCACCGGCCCGGCTGAGGCGGGGGCCGCCGAGGGGCGCATGCAGCAGGCGCTGAAGTCCCTGTTCGCCGTCGCCGAGGCATACCCGCAGCTGCAGGCGAGCCAGAACTTCCTCCAGCTGCAGCAGTCGATCGTCGACACCGAAGACAAGATCCAGGCTTCCCGCCGCTTCTACAACGGCGGTGTGCGCGAGTTGAACACCAAGATCAAGGTCTTCCCGAACAACCTGTTCGCGCGGAACCTCGGCTTCTTCGAGCGCGAGTTCTTCGAGGTCATCGACGGTGCCGCGATCTCGGAGCCGCCGCGCGTGCAGTTTTGACGCGACTCGGATCAATGCGAGCGCCGGCGAGTGTTGACGCGAGTCGGGTCAAGGGTGAGCGAGCGAAGCGAGTCGAAACACCCGCCGCAACCTCTATCGACGTGGATGTCGCATCCCGCCGGTAGCGTCGAGGCGTGACAGTCCGGCTGACGCGTGACGAGGCGCGCCGCATCGCGTTGCGCGGCCAGCTGCTGACGGCCGAGCGTCCCGGGGGCATCGTCGAGACCATCGACGCGCTCACGATCGTGAACATCGAGCCGACCGCGGCGGTGGCGCCCAGTGCCGATCTGATCCTGTGGAGCCGGCTCGGCTGGCCCTACGAGCCTGCCGACCTCGTGCGGCTGGTGGAAGAGGACCGCGCCGTGTTCGAGTGGGGCGGCTTCTATCGCGCCATGACCGATCTTCCGCTCCTGCTGCCCGAGATGCGGCGCCGGCCTGAGTCGGCGCAGGCACGGGACTGGCTTGCGGCGAATGACGTGTTCCGGCGTGAGGTGATGGCGCGCCTCCGTGCCGAGGGGCCCTTGCGTGCGAGTGACATCCCCGATGCCGCTCAGGTGTCGTGGCGTTCGTCGGGGTGGACGAACAACCGCAATTCGCTGCAGCTGCTCGAGATGCTCGTGCTGTGCGGAGACGTGGCCATCTCGTCGAGGGACTCTGCGGGGCGTCTGTTCGACGTCGCCGACCGCGTGTATCCCGCCGACGTGCCGATCCTCGGCGACGAGGAGGCGGCCCGCGAGCGGGCGGAGCGCCGGCTCGCATCGCTCGGCATCGCCCGCGCGAAGGGCGTCGCCCAGTCGCTGGAGCCGATCGACGTCGGCGTGCTCGGCGAGGAGGCCGTCGTCGACGGGACGGAGGGCACCTGGCGGGTGGATGCCGACGCACTCAGCGCGCTCGACGGCTTCACGCCGCGCACCGCGCTGCTGTCACCCTTCGACCGCCTCGTGTTCGACCGTCGCCGACTGGAGGACATCTTCGGGTACGAGTATCTGCTCGAGATGTACAAGCCCGCCGCGAAGCGCCGATGGGGTTATTTCGCGCTGCCGATCCTGCACGGCGATCGCTTCGTCGGCAAGCTCGACGCCAAGAGCGACCGCAAGGCCGGGGTGCTCCGGGTGCACGCGGTCCACGAAGACGAGCCGTTCACGGATGAGATCCGCCGGGCGGTGGATGCCGAGATCCAGGATCTCGCCCGCTGGCTCGGGCTCGACGTCGTCGGGTCGCCCGCCGCCTGACGAGCCGGCCGTCAGTTCGCCAGTTGCTCGACGCGGCGATCGGCGCTGCGAGACCGCGCTCCGGCATCCGGCTCATCGGTGCCGGGTTCCTCGGTGCCGGGTTCATCGGTGGCGAGCGCCACAGGCTCTGCGGGTCCGGCATCATGGCGCGAGGCCTCGCGCATCACGCGGGCGAGGTCTTCGACCGCATCGCCCCACCGTGAGATCGAGATCGACTCCAGCCCCTGCCAGTGCGCCGCGAGCCGCAGTTCGTCGGCGAGGCGGGGTGCGGCATCCGCGGGTCGTCCGTGCTCCCACCAGGCCGACTGGACCCGGAGCGTCGACGCCGCGCGGTCGGCCTTGAGATCGACGCGGCCGACGACGTCGTCGTCGATGAGGACGGGCAGCGAGTAATAGCCGAACCGGCGCTGAGCTGCCGGCGTGTAGATCTCGATGCGGTACTCGAAGTCGAAGAGGCGCTCGGCGCGATCGCGGAACCACACCACCGGGTCGAACGGCGTGAGGATCGCCGCGGCGCGGATGCGACGCGGCACCACGGCGTCGGCGTGCAGCCAGGCCTTGGCGGGGCGGCCCGCGCTGGTCCATCCCTCCACGGCCACCGGGTGCAGCTCGCCCGCGTCCGTGAGGTCGTCCAAGGCCGCCGTCACCGCCTTGCGGTCGGCGATGCGCCAGTAGTCGGCGATGTCGGCCGCCGTCGCGACCCCGTATGCGCGGGTGGCGCGCCGCACCAATTCGCGCAGCGCGTCGTCGCGGGGCACCGGGGCGTCGAGCACCTCGCGCGGGATCACCTGCTCGGCGAGGGCGTAGCGTCGCTCGAATCCGCGACGGCCGGCGATCGCCACCTCGCCGAACAGCCACATGTACTCGAGTGCGTGCTTGACGACATCCCAGTCCCACCAGGGTCCGCGGGCGCCCTTCTTCGCGTCATGCTCGATCTGAGCCGGGCGGAGCGGGCCTCGCTCGGCGAGCTCGGCACGCACCCAGTCGACGATCTCGCTATGGGTGTCGAACCAGCCACCGGGCTGCGAGCCGTACTTGGCGCGCATCGCCTGCATGCGGAAGTCGAAGAGTCCCCAGTCGTCAGCGGGGATGAACGCGGCGACGTGCGCCCAGTACTCGACGTACGGCGATCGCCGCGCGAACAGCAGGCGGTCGAGCGCGGCGGTGTCGTAGGCGCCGACGCGCGAGAACAGCGGCATGTAGTGCGAGCGGGCGAAGACATTCACGGAGTCGATCTGCAGCGTCGCCATGCGCGTGAGCGCGCCGTTGAGCTGCCGCGTCCCCGCGGTGGCCGGCCGTGGGCGCGCGAACCCCTGGGCGGCGAGCGCGACGCGGCGCGCTTCCGCGGCGCTGAGGGAGGACTTCACGCGCGCCAGCCTAGCCAGCGGCTCCGACATCCCACCGGGCGCCTTCATGACCGGTGCGGAATGCGACGCGCCTAGACTGGGCGAATGAGCACTGGGCGTACGAGCGGCTCCGACGACAAGCCCCGCAGCTCCCTGTTCGATGCGGTGCGCGACCGCAGCCGGGTGGTCTCGACCGAGACCTCCGCCGCCGTGCCGCGCGGCCTGCGCGTCGCGACCGCGTACTCCTGGCGGGTGATCGTCGTCGCCGCGGCGATCGGCATCGTCGTCTGGCTCGTGATCCAGCTGAAGCTGCTCGTGATCCCGCTGCTCATCGCGATCCTGATCACCGCGCTCCTGTGGCCGACCTTCGCGTGGATGCTGCGCCGGCGCGTTCCCCGCTGGCTCGCCATCGTCATCTCCGTCGTCGGCACCCTGGCCATCGTGACCGGGCTCCTCTGGCTCGTGGTCTGGCAGATCATGCGGCAGTGGGACTCCGTGCGGGCCAGCACCGTCGCCGCCATCGGCCAGTTCCGGCAGTACCTCATCGACGGGCCGCTGGATCTGAGCTCCGAGCAGATCGACGACCTCCTCGATCAGGGCTGGATCTTCATCCAGGAGCAGGCTGAGCTGCTGTGGTCGGGCGCGCTGGCGATCGGCTCCACCATCGGCCACGTCGTCACCGGCGCCGTGCTGGCGTTCTTCATCCTGCTGTGCCTGCTCGCCGACGGTGCCGGCATCTGGCGGTGGACGCTGCGGCTCTTCCCGAAGAAGGCCCGGCCCGCCGCAGACGGCTCCGGACGCGCCGGCTGGGTCACCGTCGTCAACTACGCGCGGACGCAGCTGCTCGTCGCGACGATCGACGCCATCGGCATCGGCCTCGGTGCGGCTCTCCTCGGCGTCCCGCTGGCCATCCCCGTCGCCGTCCTGGTCTTCCTCGGCGCGTTCGTGCCGATCGTCGGCGCCGTGGTGACCGGCACCGTGGCGGTGTTCCTCGCGCTCGTCTACAACGGGCCCTGGATCGCCCTGTGGATGCTCGTCGTCGTGCTGGGCGTGCAGCAGCTCGAGGGCCATGTCCTCCAGCCGCTGCTCATGGGCTCGGCCGTCAAGGTGCACCCACTCGCGGTCGTGCTCGTCGTGGCAGGCGGTGCGATGATCGCCGGCATCCCCGGCGCGCTGTTCGCCGTCCCGCTCGCGGCGTTCGTCAACGTCGTCGCCGTCTATCTCGCAGAACGCGCGTGGGAGACTGGAGCCAAACCCTCCGGCGACCTCATCTGGAGCACCGTTCCGCGGCAGAGGAGAGTCCGCCCGTGACCACCGCCATGTTTTCCGCAGGACCCGCCGGCTCCGCTGCGGCCGCCGACGACGCGGTCTCCTCCGCGTCGTCGGTGCCCACCCTCGCCGATTTCGAGGACGCCAGGGCAACCCTCGAGGGTGTCATCGCCCACACGCCGCTCGACGAGTCCCAGCACCTGTCCGACGTCCTCGGCGTGCCGGTGCATCTCAAGCTCGAGAACCTGCAGCGCACCGGGTCGTTCAAGATCCGCGGCGCGACGTACCGTCTCTCCCGGCTGACGGCCGAGGAGCGCGCGCGCGGAGTCGTCGCCGCCTCTGCCGGCAACCACGCGCAGGGCGTGGCGCTCGCGGCCAAGGCTCTCGGCATCCGCGCCACGATCTTCATGCCGCTGGGCGTGCCGGTGCCCAAACTGCTCGCCACTCGCGGCTACGGCGCCGATGTCGTGCTCGAGGGGGCGACCGTCGAGACGCCGCTGCGGATGGCGGCCGAGTTCGCCGAGCGCACCGGTGCCGTCTTCATCCATCCGTTCGACCACCACGACGTCATCGCCGGCCAGGGCACGCTGGGCCTGGAGCTCATGGACGAGCTGCCCGATCTCGACACGATCGTGCTGGGCATCGGCGGGGGAGGGCTCATCGCGGGCGTGGCGGCGGCCGTGAAGGCCCGCGCGGACGCCGAGGGCCGCACGGTGCGGGTGATCGGCGTGCAGGCGGCGAACTCCGCCGCATATCCGCCGTCGCTCGAGGCGGGGCACCCGCTCGAGGTGCCCACCCTGCCCACGATCGCCGACGGCATCGCCGTGGCACGGCCGGGCGACCTGCCCTTCGAGATCATCCGGGATCTGGTGGACGAGGTGGTGACCGTCACCGAGGACGACATCGCCCGCGCCCTCCTCGTGCTTCTCGAGCGCGCCAAGCAGGTCGTCGAGCCGGCGGGCGCCGTCGGAGTGGCCGCGATCCTCGCCGGCAAGGTCGTCGCCGACGGCCCGACCGTGACCGTGCTGTCCGGCGGCAACATCGACCCGCTGCTGCTGCAGCGCGTCGTCGCGCACGGGCTGTCGGCATCCGGTCGGTACATGACCCTGCGCATCCCGCTGCCGGATCGCCCCGGTCAGCTGGCGCAGGTGTCGGAGCTGCTGGCGATCGCCGGGGCGAACGTCATCGAGGTGCTGCACACCCGCCACGGCCAAGGGCTGCAGATCAGCGAGGTGATCCTGCAGCTGAGCGTCGAGACGCGCGGTGAGGAGCACCGCGCGCACGTCATCTCGGTGCTCGAAGGCGCCGGCTACGCGCCGACCGTCGTTCCCGACTGACGCGCCGCGCGCGCCCGTCGGGATGCGAGGTCACTGGCCGTTGTAGGTCTCGACCTTGACGATCTCGACGGAGATCTCGCGCCCGTTCGGAGCGGTGTACGAGGTCTTCTCGCCCTCCTTGCGGCCGAGGATCGCGGTGCCCAGCGGCGAGGCCTCGCTGTAGACGTCGAGCTCGGAGCCGACGGCGATCTCGCGGTTGCCGAGGAGGAAGACCTCTTCGCCGCCGGCGATGACCGCCGTGATGACGGTGCCGGGCTCGACCACACCGGTGCTCTGCGGAGCCTCGCTCACCGTGGCGGTCTTCAGCAGATGCTGGAGCGTCCGGATGCGGGCCTCCTGCTTGCCCTGCTCGTCCTTGGCGGCGTGGTAGCCGCCGTTCTCCTTGAGGTCGCCTTCTTCGCGTGCGGCCTCGATGCGCTTGGCGATCTCCTCGCGGCCGGTCGTCGACAGGTGCTCGAGCTCGGCGGCCAGGCGGTCGTACGCGTCCTGGGTGAGGAAGGTCACGGGGGCGTCGGTGGACACGGCTGACTCCTTCGTTGGGCCCGGCAAGCGTGCGGCACGGGCATAAACCGAACGCCCCGGCTCACGGCCAGGGCGCGATTCGACTGATGTCCCGACAGACTACGTCACTGCGCGGACGGAGACAAAACCCAGCACGAGTTGACGAATCCCGTCGTCGCGAGTGCGGTCGTGGGGATCACCTCGCGGAACGCCCGGGCGTGCAGGTCGGATGCCGGAAGCTCGACGACCCGCCAGCCGACCACGCCGTGCTCCTCGTCCTGGGCCTCGATCGCGCAGGCCACGGCCGAACCCGGGGGAGAGGTGATCTGGAATCCGAGTGACACCGAATGCTCGTCGGCCACCTCGAACGAGGTGGTGTCGGCGTCGACGGCGTCCAGCGCGTTCTGCACGGTGAACCAGCCGAACAGGGCGACGACGCCCACGGCGACCAGGATCGCGCCGCCGATGGCCCAGCGACGGGCAGGCGAACGACGACGGCCGTAGCGCTCGTCGAGCATGTCCTGCGTGGTCACGCCGCTCCCTGACGTCTCGGGGACCCGGATCGGAAGTGGACCCCGGATCGGAAGATTAGGCTGGACCTCCAGGCTATGCGCTCGCGCGCACCCCCGACGACACCGCCCTCCCCGGGCAGAGCGAGGACCCCATGCAGCACGCGATCGCCGTGATCCTCAGCGCCGCGACGACGTCGACGCCCACGCCGACGCCGTCCGAGGTCGACCCCGACATCGTGACCCCCGGCGTGGTGGGCTTCCTCGTCACCGCGTTCGTCGCGATCGCCGTGATCCTGCTGGTGTGGGACATGATGCGGCGCATCCGCCGCGGTCGCGTGCGCGCGGACATCCAGGAGGAGCTGGATGCCGAGGAGCAGGCGGCACGGGCCACCGAGGCGACCGAGGCGGACGACCAGAGCATCGATGCGGGAAGCGCCGATGAGCAGGGCACGGATGACGACGACCCGCGCCGCGGCGGCGACCCGAGAGCCTGACCCCCGACCGCTGGCGGCACGGGGTGCCGCGGACCGCGGCATCCGTATCCGTCCTCAGCCGGGCAGCCCCAGCGACGGTGACAGCGGGTTGAGCGCGATCAGCAGGCACGCCGTCCAGTGGCACAGGAAAGCCAGCACCGTGCAGACGTGGAAGATCTCGTGGAAGCCGAAGTGCCCGGGCCACGGGTTGGGCCGCTTGAGCGCATAGACGACGGCGCCGCCGGTGTAGAGCAGCCCGCCGACGGCGACGAGGATCATCATCGCGGCATTGGCCCGGAAGAGGTCGACGAGGTACATGACCGCGGCCCAGCCCAGCGCCAGATAGAGCGCGACGTACAGCCAGCGCGGCGCATGGAGCCAGAAGACGCGGAACAGGATGCCGACCAGCGCTCCGCTCCACACCAGCACCAGCAGGAGCGCGCCTTGCTGCGGCGGGAGCGCGAGCGTCGCGATCGGGGTGTACGTGCCGGCGATCAACAGCAGGATGTTCGCGTGGTCGATGCGCTTGAGGATCGTCTTGGTCCGCGGGTTCCAGTCGAACCGGTGGTACAGCGCGGAGTTTCCGAACAGCAGCAGCGACGTCGCCATGAACACGGCGCACGCCCACTTCGCCGGTGCGCCCTCCGCGACCACGATCAGCACGATGCCGGCGGCGATGGCCACCGGGAACGTGGCGGCATGGATCCAGCCGCGCCACGAGGGCTTGATCTCGGGTGTCGCGGCATCGACGGCCGCAGCGTCCATCAACGGCAGCACGGGGACCTCGGGGGCCCGGGAAACACTGCGACGGCGGCTCATCGTCTCAGCGTAGACGGCGGCGCATGCCGGCGGCGGAACATGCGCTGTCGCACGGTCCCCACGCTCCCCGGGCGCGTGGGCCCAGCCGGAGCCCGCGCTCGCGCTACGGTCCCCGGCGCACCCGGGGTAGCGTAGGCGTGTGGCGCGCGGCGAGACGAACGAGGGCAGGGGACCCCTCTACCGCCTCTACATCAACCGCCTGCGCCGGCGGCTCGATCCCGCTGCGGTGCCGCGGCATCTGGCGATGATGATCGACGGCAATCGCCGCTGGGCCAAGCAGCTCGGGTACGACTCCGCCGCGCACGGCCACCGCGCCGGTGCCGCCAAGATGAAGGAGTTCCTGCGCTGGTGCGACGACGTGGGCATCCGCGTCGTGTCGCTGTACCTCCTGTCGAACGACAACCTGCGCAAGCGCGACTCACGCGAGCTGTCGGATCTGATCGAGATCATCGCCGAGCTCGCCGACGAGCTGTCGCACGAGCGGGACTGGCGTGTGAAGCACGTGGGCCGCGCCGACGCGCTGCCCGGCGACCTCGCGCGCGTGCTCGCCGAGGTCGAGGTCCGCACCAAGGGCAACGCCGGGATGCACGTCAACCTCGCCGTCGGCTACGGCGGACGCGGTGAGATCGTCGACGCCGTGCGCAGCATCATCGCGCAGCACGACGAGCAGGGCGGATCGCTCGAGGAGCTCGCGGCGAGCCTCACCCCCGAGCAGATCGGTGAGCACCTCTACACCGGCGGGCAGCCCGACCCCGACCTCGTGATCCGCACCTCGGGCGAGCAGCGCCTGAGCGACTTCCTGCTGTGGCAGTCGGCTCACTCCGAGTTCTATTTCGTCGAGGCGCTGGGTCCGGATCTTCGAGAGGTGGACTTCCTGCGCGCGATCCGCGACTTCACCTCGCGAGAGCGCCGCTTCGGCGGCTGAGACCGCTGTCGCACCGGCGCTCGCCGCTCTGACAGACTGATGCCCGTGACCGATCTGGATTCGTATCTGGCGTCGTTCGATGGGGAACCGGGGTATCTGGACTGGGCGGCGTTCGGCCCGCTCTCCCCTGCCGTCCGCAGCGAGGCGCAGGGAGACACCGAGCTGCTCGGCTCGGGGCGCCGCACGAGCATCGAGCTGGTGGCCGCCCACGTGCGCGAGGCCCGCGAGCTGGTCGCCGAGCTGATCGGCACGGATGCCGAGCAGGTGGCGCTGCAGCCGTCCACCACGTACGGACTGATGCACGCCGTCTACGGACTCGCGGGCGGCCTCATGCTCGGCCGTGGCGAGTTTCCCAGCCTCACCGTGGCGGCGACCCGCGCCTCGGAGGCGTTCGGATCGCTCCAGCTGCAGTGGGTGGAGCCGGCCGACGGATTCATGACGCCGGACGCGGTGCGATCGGCTCTCTCGGACGACACCCGGGCCGTGGCGGTGAGCCTCGTCGACTTCCGCACGGGCTACCGCACCGATCTGTCGGCACTGCGCGAGGTCATCGGCGATCGCCTGCTCATCGTCGACGCCATCCAGGGCTTCGGCATGGTCGAGGCGGACTATCTGGCGGCCGACGTCGTCTGCGGCCACGGGTACAAATGGCTCCGCGCCGGACGCGGGACCGGCTTCTCGTGGTTCGGCGAGCGCGCGCTCGAGCGCATCGCGCCCGTGCTCTCGGGATTCCGCGGTGTCGACGGCGACCTGCCGGTCGACGCCGTGCCGGCGCCGTCCCCGTCGGCCCAGGCATTCTCGGTCTCCGGGCCCGACACGCTCGCGGCCGCGCGCCTGGCGACGGCCTTGCGCGAGGTCGCCGATGTCGGCGTCGCGCAGATCGAGTCCGTGCTCTCGGCGCGCGCGACCGACGTCATGTTCTTCGCCGACCGCTACGAGGTGCCGGTGGTGACGCCTCGCGAGCCCGAGCGCCGTGCGGGGATCGTCACGCTCGAGCCCGCCCCGCAGGACGCCGCGCCCCTCGCCGCGTCGCTCGCGAACCACGGCCTCACCGTGTCCACACGGGCGGGGCGCATCCGCGTCGCGCCGCATGTCGGCACGGGCGCCGACACCCTGCGGCTGTTCGGAGACGCGCTCGCGGCGTTCTCTTCCGCACGGGTCTGGTGACTCTCGCCGGCTGACGTCGCCTCGCCGCGCGCGGGCCGTCGGCGAGGCGATGAGTCTCAGCATCCGTTCATCGAATCGACACATGTTTCCTGCGTGTCGGGCGCGCCCAATGTCGGCGCGCGGACGTAGCGTGAGCGCATCGGGCAAAGAGCCCGGTCGAGTCGGCCTCACGGATCGCGACTTCACGATCTTCGACTCGCTACCCTGGTCGACTCGTGACTGCCGGGTGAACACCCGGGGCGGGAGTGGGTTGTGACCACACGAGCACCACACGAGCAGCGCAGTCAGCATCTCGAGGAGGTCGCGGACTCCGATCAGGATCTGCGCACCTATGTCCTCGACACATCGGTGCTGCTCAGCGATCCACGGGCGTTCTTCCGTTTCGCCGAGCACAGCGTCGTGATCCCCGTCGTGGTGATCACGGAACTCGAAGGCAAGCGGCACGATCCCGAGATCGGCTACTTCGCCCGGCAGGCCCTGCGCCACCTCGACGAGCTTCGCGTCGAGCACGGCCGGCTCGACTTCCCGGTGCCGGTCGGCGAGGGCGGGACGCTGCGCGTCGAGCTCAACAACACCGACCCCACGGTGCTGCCGTCGGGCATGCGACTCGGCGACAACGACAGCCGCATCCTCGCCATCGCGATGAACATCGCCAAGGACGGGCAGGAGGTCATCGTCGTCTCGAAGGACCTGCCCATGCGTGTCAAGGCAGCGTCCCTCGGCATCAGCGCGGAGGAGTACCTCGCGGAGCAGGCCGTCGATTCCGGCTGGACCGGCATCTCCGAGATCGACGTGTCGGGCGACGACATCAGCGATCTCTACGAGAGTGAGGTCGCCGTCAGCGAGGACGTCCGTGGGCTGCCCGTGAACACGGGGCTGATCGTCCACTCCGAGCGGGGATCGGCTCTCGGGCGCGTGATCGGCGACGGCGAGTTCCGTCTCGTCCGCGGCGACCGGGACGTGTTCGGGCTGCACGGACGCTCTGCCGAACAGCGCATCGCCATCGACCTGCTCCTCGACCCGGAGGTGGGCATCATCTCGCTGGGCGGACGCGCCGGCACCGGCAAGTCCGCGCTGGCGCTGTGCGCGGCGCTGGAGGCGGTGCTGGAACGGCAGCAGCAGCGCAAGATCATCGTGTTCCGGCCGCTGTTCGCGGTCGGCGGGCAGGAGCTCGGATACCTGCCCGGGGACCAGCAGGAGAAGATGAACCCCTGGGGACAGGCCGTGTTCGACACGCTCGGCTCGGTCGTGTCGAGCAACGTGCTCGACGAGGTGATCGAACGGGGCCTTCTGGAAGTGCTCCCGCTGACGCACATCCGCGGCCGCTCGCTGCACGACGCGTTCGTGATCGTGGACGAGGCGCAGTCGCTCGAGCGCAACGTGCTGCTGACGGTGCTGAGCCGGATCGGCCAGGGCTCGCGCGTCGTGCTCACCCATGATGTCGGCCAGCGCGACAACCTGCGCGTCGGCCGCCACGACGGTGTCGCGTCGGTGATCGAGACCTTGAAGGGGCACTCGCTGTTCGGGCACGTCACGCTCGTGCGTTCGGAGCGCTCCGCCATCGCCGCACTCGTGACCGACCTCCTCGAAGCCGGAGAACTCGCCTGAGAGACCGGCGGATGCGCTGACGGCGCGGTGGGTCGGGATGCCGCATCCCCGCCCGCCGCGCCGGCTCAGCATGAGAAGAGTCTCATCGCCCGTGGCCTTCGCGACGGGATCGGTCTGCCACCATGGATGGAGGAAATCGTTCCGCGCACAGGGGAGGCAGACGAGACGTGGAAGCACGCACGGGGCTCGTGATCGGCGGCGCGACCGCCGTCGCAGCGAGCATCGCCGTCGTCACCGCGGTCGCCCTGGCGAACACCATGGCTTTGACGGACTCGCCTGGCACGAGCCTCGCGTCCGAGAGCGTGGTCGTGCCCTCCACAACATCCCCGTCCGCGTCTCCTCTGGCGACGCCCACAGCCACACTCGAAGTGGTCCCTCCGGCGGACGCAGAAGTCGTCGAAGCCCCCGCTCCGCTCGTAGTGGATCCGCCGTTCGCATCCGACGCGCCGAGGACGCGGGCGCCGGCGACGCCGCCCGTCCCCGCGACCGCGCCGGAGGTGTCCGGGCCCGTCACGGCAGCCGACATCAAGTCCGTGATCGCGGCAGCGCAGGCGTCGGGCTCGTGGGACGAGCTCCGCGCCTGGACCCAGGCACATGGCTGGACCACCGGGCGGATCGATGCACTGGTGTCACGACTCGAGCGGGAGCGGGCCGAGAAGTCGTCCGATCTGTCGCAGAACGCTGAACCCGCAGAGGCTCCCGCCCCTAGCGAGCCCGAGACCCAGCGTCGTCAGGTCCAGGCCGAAGCGGAGTACGACAGCCAGACCGCTCCCGACCCGGTATCGGTCGGCAAAGAACGTCCCGCGCATGCGGGCTCGAACGTCGGGAACGGCAACGGCGCCGATCACGACGCGAAGAAAGACCAGTCGCGCAATTCCCCAGACAAGCGCGACTGACAACGGTCGGATTCCCCAGTCCGGCCTTTCACAGCCCCCGGTGTCCCCCAGCACCGGGGGCTTCTTCGCGCCGGTCGCCGGGTCGGGCGAGCGCCGTCGCGGGGCCTTCCTCACTCCCAGCGGTAGCCGGCGCCGCGGACCGTGACGATGTGGTCCGAGCCGAGCTTGCCGCGCAGGTAGCGCACGTACACGTCGACCACGTTGGACCCGGGATCGAAGTCCAGCCCCCAGACGCGGCTCAGCAGCTGCTCTCGGCTCAGGACCCGCCCGGGGTTGCGCAGGAACTGCTCGGCCAGCGAGAACTCACGGGCCGACAGATCGATCTCCCGCCCGGTGACGGTGGCCCGGCGCGCCAGGATGTCGAGCACGACGTCGCCGTGAGAGATCGACACTCCGGGCTGCGGCACGCTCTCACGCAGCCGCGAGCGTACGCGTGCCAGAAGCTCTTCGAACGTGAAGGGCTTCGGCACGTAGTCGTTGGCCCCGGCATCCAATCCGGTGACGGTGTCGCGGGTGCTGGAACGCGCCGTGAGCATGATGACGGGGATCGCGGAACCGCGGGCGCGCAGCTCGCGCAGCAGCTCGAATCCGTCCATCGTCGGCAGGCCCACATCCAGCAGCACCAGGTCGGCGTCGCCGCGCAGTGCCGCCTCGAGTCCTTCTGGACCGTCCTCGACCACCAGGGTCTCGTACCCCGCGGCTTCGAGCCCCCGGCTGACGAAGGCGGCGATTCGCGGCTCGTCCTCGACGATCAGGATCCTGGTCATCCGGCGGCCTCCCGTTGCAATACGACGTCTCCGGCGCGCACCGGCACCGGCAGCTCGGCCTCCGTCGGAGGCAGATGGATGGTGAAAGTGGCCCCGCCGCCGGGGGTGTCGGTGACCGTGCAATGACCGCCGTGGCCCTTGGCGATCGCTTCGACGATGGCGAGGCCCAGTCCCGAGCCTCCCACAGAGCGCTTGACGTGAGCACGGTCGAAGCGGCGGAAGATCCGGGTGCGCTCCTCGGGCGGGATGCCCGGCCCATGATCGCGCACCCACAGGCGGGCGCCCTCGAAGTCGTGCGCGCTGCCGATCTCGATCGGGCTGCCGGCGGGCGTGTACTTGGCGGCGTTGTCGGCGAGCTGGAGCCAGGCCTGCAGCAGTCGGTCCTGGTCACCGCTGGTGTCACCGTCGGCCATCGCCTCGATCGTCCAGGTGTGACCCGGGATCACAGCGACGAGCTCGCCGACACGCGCGGTCAGAGACGCGAGGTCGACCGCTGCGACGGTGCTGGAATCCGCTTCGGCGGTCGCGAGCAGATCGATGTCCTCGACGAGCCGGGTAAGCCGGTCGAGCTCGGCGATGCCGATGTCGCGCGCAGAGGCCACATCGGCGGCGTCCTGCGGGTTCATCAGTTCGAGGTGGCCACGCACGATGGTGATGGGGGTCTTCAGCTCGTGGCGCACGTCGTCGAGCAGCTGTCGCTGACCGTCGACGGAGTCCTCCAGCCGGTCGAGCATCGAGTTCACCGTGCGCGAGAGGTCTGAGATGTCGTCGTTGCCGTGCGGCTCCAAGCGCCGCGAGAGGTCGCTGATGGAGATCGCGTCGGCCGTCTCACGGAGATGGCGGATCGGCGACAGCAGCCGCCCCGTGACGAACCAGCCGACGATGCCGATCGCGAACAGAACCGCCACCGCGGCGATCACGTACGTCGTCATCGCGAACGTCACCGGCTGCAGCTCTGCGCCGAGGTCGACGGCGCGCACATAGAGTCCCTGCCCTGGGTCGCCCTCCATGCTCACCGGGATCGCGATGTAGCGCAGCGAACCCTGGTCGGTCACGGCGGTTCCTCTCTTGGTGCCGCCGTCCGCGGTCTCGTCGACGACGCGGTCGATGAGCTGCTGGTTCTTCGAGATGTCGAAGCCGGACAGCGTGGCTGGAACCCAGCGCGGCACGCCGTCGACCAGCGCCAGCGAGGCCTCGTTGCGGGCAGGGACCAGTCGCGCGACGACCGCATTGAGGTACCCGTCGATGGAACTGAAGTCGTCCTTGTCGAGTTTCTCCTCGGTCGCTGCAGGAGCGCCCTGGGCGCCCTCGGCGGCATCAGCGGAGACCGCCTGCAGCGAGTCGACCTGGGCTTCGAGCCGTTCATTGATGCCCGACAGTGCCTGCTCGCGCTGCACCAGGAACGTCACGCTGCCCACGATCGCCAGACCGACGCACGCGACGGCGAGGATCGCGGCAAGGATCCTGACGCGTGCGGGGACCGGGCGGGGCGTTCGGGCCATGTCCTGATTATCCCGCCGACGCAGGGGCAGCGGCATGGGGCGGGCGAATCAGCCCGCGTGCGTCATCGAGAGCAGGTCGAGTTTGTCGTCCAGCTGCTGGAGGGTGAGCTCGCCGCGCTCCACGTAGCCGAGGTCGATCACGGCTTCGCGCACCGTGATGCCCTTCGCCACCGAATGCTTGGCGATCTTGGCCGCCGCCTCGTAGCCGATGAGCTTGTTGAGGGGCGTGACGATCGACGGCGACATCCCCGCGTAGGCCGCCGCACGCTCGACGTTCGCCTCGAGACCGTCGATGGTCTTGTCGGCGAGCACGCGCGAGGTGTTGGCGAGGAGCTCGATGGACTCGAGTACCGCGCTGCCCATGATGGGGATCGCGACGTTGAGCTCGAAGGCACCGGATGCTCCCGCCCACGCGACGGTCGCGTCGTTGCCGATGACCCGGGCGCACACCATCAGCGTCGCTTCGGGGATCACGGGGTTGACCTTGCCGGGCATGATCGACGAACCCGGCTGCAGGTCGGGGATGTGCAGCTCGCCGAGGCCGGTGTTCGGGCCCGAGCCCATCCAGCGGAGATCGTTGTTGATCTTCGTGAGCGAGACGGCGACGGTGCGCAGGGCGCCGGATGCCTCGACCAGGGCGTCGCGGTTGGCCTGGGCCTCGAAGTGGTCCTTGGCTTCGGTGATCGGCAGTTCGGTGTCGGTCACGATCAGTTCGATCACCCGCTGCGGGAAGCCGAGCGGCGTGTTGATGCCGGTTCCCACCGCCGTGCCGCCGAGCGGCACCTCCGCGACGCGGGGGAGGACCGACTGCACGCGCTCGATGCCGAGGCGGATCTGACGGGCGTAGCCGCCGAACTCCTGGCCGAGGGTGACGGGCGTCGCATCCATGAGGTGGGTGCGGCCCGACTTGACGACGGTCTTCCACAGGTCGGCCTTCGCCTCGAGGGCGACCGCGAGGTGGTCGAGCGCGGGGATCAGATCATCGATGATCTCCTGCGTCACCGCGATGTGCACCGACGTGGGGAAGACGTCGTTGGACGACTGCGACGCGTTGACGTGGTCGTTCGGGTGCACGGTGGAGCCGAGCGCCTGCGTCGCGAGAGTCGCCAGCACCTCGTTCATGTTCATGTTCGACGATGTGCCGCTGCCGGTCTGGTAGACGTCGATGGGGAACTGGTCGGCGAACTCGCCCGAGATGATGCGGTCGGCCGCGCCGGCGATGGCATCGGCGATCGCGCCGTCGAGCGTGCCGAGCTCCTTGTTCGCGAGCGCCGCGGCCTTCTTGATGCGTGCGAGCGCCACGATCTGGGCGGGCTCGAGCCGGTCGCCCGAGATCGGGAAGTTCTCGACGGCGCGCTGCGTCTGGGCGGCGTAGAGCGCGTCCTTGGGCACACGCACCTCGCCCATGGTGTCGTGCTCGATGCGGTACTCGATGTCGGTCACGTCGTTGTTCCTCACGTGTCGGTACGGGGTTGGGGGGAAGTCGGGATCAGGCCAGGTCGGGGACGCCGACCATCACGTCGGGGACCGCGGTGCCCTCGGCGAGGCGGTAGTTGGCGCCGACGATCGCGAGGCGGCCCTCGGCGACGGCGGTGCTGATGAGCTCGGACGCGTTCAGCAGCTCGCCCACCGTGTCGCGGAGGTGCTCGCGGCCGACTTCGTCGGCGTCGATCGCAGCCGGATACACGCCGTCCACGGCGGACCCGCGCTGGACGCGGCGCACCGCGGGCACGATCGGGGAGATCAGACGCCAGATGTGCGGCGGCAGCGGGTCGGCCTCCGGGTCGGTGATGTCGATCGCCGCACGCACCGCACCGCACGCGTCGTGGCCGAGCACCACGATGAGCGGCACTCCCAGCACCGCCACGGCGTACTCGAGACTGCCGACGACCGAGTCCGAGATGACCTGACCGGCGTTGCGCACGACGAACAGGTCGCCGAGGCCCTTGTCGAAGATGATCTCGGCCGCCAGTCGCGAGTCGGAACAGCCGAACAGGGCCGCGCGGGGGCGCTGCCCCTCGGCGAGCTCATGACGGGTGTCGACGTCCTGGCGGGGGTGTCGCGGGCTGCCGGCGACGAAGCGGGCGTTTCCACGCTGCATCTCCTGCCAGGCCTTGGCAGGTGCGGACTGGTCGGTCACTCGGCCTCCTCGCGCAGCGCGGTGATCTGATCGGTGACGGAGCGTGCCGTCTCTTCCAGCGCCATCTCGCCGGCGGCGCCGTAGATCAGCACAGTATCGGTGCCGGCGTCGGTGGCCAGCGCGACCGTGATGTTGCCGGTGCGATCGGGATCGAGGTCGTAGCGATCCCACGTGACGCCGTCGATGGTCACGGTGTCCTGAGGGGCGGAGCCCGAGAGCACACGCGCGGCCCACGCCTCGTCGGCGTCGAAGCCCTGTGCCACGCGCAGGAAGCCCCGCTCGTCTTCCGCGGCCGGGGCGTAGACGACGGTGAAGGCGCGCACCGAGCCGTTGCCTTCGATGCCGGCGTTGTTCACCACCCACCCGTCCGACATCTCGGGCGTGATGACGGTGCGCTCCTCGGAGGCCGCGATGCTCTCGGCGACGGCGGCGACGTCGATCGGCTCGCGCGCGGGAGGGGTGCCGCGCGGGACCGCGAAGATGACGACCACGACGACAGCGAGGGTGGCCAGCAGCGCCGCGACGAGGTTGCGCACATTCTGGCTCGAGCGGTAGACCCGCGACGACTCCGCCTTGCGGTCGGCGGTCTCTTCGGGTGTCTCGGGCCGGCCGAGCTCGGCGACGATGCGGGGTCCGCGTGTCATCGGGCTGCCTCGCCGTCGCCACGTTCGACCGTCGCCCGCGCGGCCTCGAGCCGGCGCTTGGCGCCCAGCAGCCACTCCTCGCAGCGTGCGGCGAGGGCTTCTCCGCGCTCCCACAGGGCCAGGGAGTGCTCGAGGGTCGGCGCACCCTGCTCGAGCTCGGCGACGACCCGTACGAGCTCATCACGCGCCTGCTCGAACGAGAGGGTCGCGACGTCCTCGAGGGCGCCGCTCGTCTCAGTCATGGCCTCCATCTTAGTTCGCGGCCGAGGGGGCCCCGCGCCCTGCCGGGTCGGGCCGCGCGCCATCTTCCACCGCAGACTCGGCGGCCGCGGACGGCTGCTCGGCGAGCTCGCCGTCGGAGTGCGCGGCGAACGATCCGCGGCCCACGGTGACGACGACCGGAGTGGATGCCGGAGCCTGCGCCGCGTCGCGCACGATGACGCCGTCGGTCAGGTGCGCGATGGCGTAGCCCCGGGCGAGGGTCGACGCCGGCGAGAGGGCGCGCAGTGTCGCGCGCAGCTCGGCGGTGCGGCGCTCGTGCAGCTGGAGCGAGCGGTCCACCCGGTCCCGCCCCCGCGCCGCGAGCAGCTCCACCTCGTGCGCTCGACTGGTGAGCAGCGTCTCGGGTGCGCGCAGCACCGGTCGCGACCTGAGCTGCTCGAGCTGCGCGATGTCGTGCGAGATCCGCTGGGTCAGGCGCATGTTCATCCGGGCGCGCAGCTGGCCGACGATCGCGCGCTGCTCCGCGACATCCGGCACGACGCGTTTGGCGGCATCCGTCGGCGTCGAGGCCCGGAGGTCGGCGACGTCGTCGAGCAGCGGATGGTCGTTCTCGTGGCCGATGGCGCTGACGACGGGGGTGGATGCCGCGGCCACCGCCCGCAGCAGGCGCTCGTCGCTGAAGCCGAGCAGGGTCTGCGGGTCGCCGCCGCCGCGGGCGATGATGATGACGTCGACGTCGGGTGCGGCATCCAGCGCCTTCAGCGCCGCGATCGTCTCGGGCACACAGCGGTCGCCCTGGACGGCGGCGTACTTGGTCTGGAACCGCACCTGGGGCCAGCGCAGCTCGGCGTTGCGGTGCACGTCCTTCTCGGCATCCGAGTTCTCGCCGGTGATGAGGCCGATCAGGCGCGGAAGGAACGGCAGGGCCATCTTGCGCGACGGGTCGAACAGCCCCTCGGACCGCAGCTGCACGCGCAGCCGCTCGAGGCGCTCGAGCTGGTCGCCGAGCCCGACATGGCGCATGGCCGAGACGCCGAAGCCGAAGTCGCCGTTCTTGACGAAGTAGTCCGCCTTCACGCAGGCGATCACGTGGTCGCCGACCTTGAGGTCGCCGGGCAGCCGGTCGCGGGTGGACGACCATATGCGGAACGAGATCGTGGCGTCGCCGGCGAGGTCCTTGAGGCGCCCGAAGACGTTGCCGCCGCGCAGGTTGAACGCCGTGATCTCGCCCTCGACCCACACCGACCCCCACGTCTGCACGAAGCCGCGGATCGTGTCGTTGAGGCGGGCGACAGAGGTCGGGGCCTGCGCGGTGGAGTCCCGCGGTCGCACGGAGTCTGCGGGCGGGGGTTCGCCGGGGACGGCGACGGGCTGGAAGGTCGTCATGCGGTCCTTTCGTGCCCCGGAGGGCGGGCGGCTGTCGCCCGGGGCACCGCTTGGCGCCGCGGGTGGTCTCGCGGAGGCCCCGCTCAGGAGCCCGCCCGTAGAATCGTGGGGTGAGCATCAGCACCGCGGGGCAGACCCGAGCGAGTCAGGCCCCTGTGAGCATGCCCATCCCGCGCATCCCGCGGCGGCGCGAACCGCTCCAGGATATCGCCGGCACCGGACAGAAGCGGGTGCTCCTGGCATCCCCGCGTGGATACTGCGCGGGCGTGGACCGTGCCGTGATCGCCGTCGAGAAGGCCCTCGAGCGCTTCGGTGCGCCGGTGTACGTGCGCAAGCAGATCGTGCACAACATCCACGTCGTCACCGAGCTCGAGGCCGCCGGTGCGATCTTCGTAGAGGAGGTCGACGAGGTCCCCGAGGGCGCCCACGTCGTCTTCAGCGCGCACGGCGTGTCGCCGGCGGTCGTGAATGCGGCATCCGATCGGGGCCTGCGCGCCATCGACGCGACGTGCCCGCTCGTCACCAAGGTGCACCGCGAAGCCGTGCGCTTCGCGCGTGACGACTTCGAGATCCTCCTCATCGGCCATGTCGGCCACGAAGAGGTCGAGGGCACGGCGGGCGAGGCGCCCGACCACGTGACCATCGTGAACTCTCCCGACGAGGCGGACACCATCGAGGTGCGCGACCCGTCGAAGGTCGTGTGGCTGTCGCAGACGACGCTGTCGGTCGACGAGACCATGGAGACCGTGCGGCGTCTGCGTGCGCGGTTCCCCGAGCTGCAGGACCCGCCGTCGGACGACATCTGCTACGCCACGCAGAACCGCCAGGTCGCGATCAAGAAGGTCGCGAAGGATGCCGACCTCGTGATCGTCGTGGGCTCAGCGAACTCGTCGAACAGCGTGCGGCTCGTCGAGGTCGCACTCGAGTACGGCGCCAAGGCCGCCTACCGCGTGGACTACGCCGACGAGGTGGAGCAGGCCTGGCTCGAGGGGGTCGAGACGGTCGGGGTCACCAGTGGCGCGTCGGTGCCCGAGGTGCTCGTGCAGCAGGTGCTCGACGACCTCGCCTCCGCCGGATACCGCGACGTCGAAGAGGTGCGCACCGCCGAGGAGGATCTGCAGTTCTCCCTCCCCAAGGAGCTGCGGACGGATGCCGCGGGCCGGCGTGACGACCGTGCCCTCGGTGGCCGGAGCCGCGCATGAGCGACGCGTCGGCGACCGCGCAGCCCGATCCGCCGCCCGGATCGGCGGCGCCGCCCGCGGACGCACCGCGGCCCCGCCCGCACAGTGACGAATCAGCGCGACCCCGGCCGCAATACGGCGAGTACGCCACGCCCGAAGAACAGCGCGCTCGCATCCAGGCGCCCGCGCCCTGGCAGCAGGAATCGGCGACGTCGATCGTGACCGAGGAGGCCCCGGCCCTCGGCATCCCGTCGCCGTCTCAGCCCGCTGAGCCCGCCCAGCGACGTCCGCGCCCCGTGGATCGGATCGTGACGTTCGCGCTGCTCGCGTACGGCTTGGTGAACGTCGTATCGGCAGTACCGGCGTTCCTCGACTACGGCGCATACGCCGAGACGATGCTCGCGCTGCTGGGCGTCGACGTGCAGCTCAGCGACCCGGCCGACGGAAGGGCGTGGGGGATCGCGGCCGTCCTCGTGCTGACGATCGGATGGTGCGCGACGGCCGCGGTCTCGTTCTGGAGCGTGCGCCGCGGGCGGCTGACCTGGTGGATCCCGCTGGTGGCCGGCATCCTGTTCACGTTCGCGGCCGGCGCGCTGATGGCTGTGCCGCTTCTGAGCGACCCGACGGTGTGGCAGGCGCTCATCGACAGCGCCGGCGGCTGAGTTCGCGCAGCGCCGGTCGAGTGGACGCGGCGCCTGTCGGATCAGGGCGGCACGCGTCGTCGGGGCTGCCGCGATCGGGTGCCCGAGGTCCATACTCGGATGACGGCACGGGCGTTGCGGCTCACCTGAACCTGCGGATGCCACGTCTCGTGTCTCCTGCGGGAGGTGATGGATGCCGCACGACAGCGTGGAGGGTCATGACAGCGCCGCCGATCGTGACGCCGGACGGCTGGCCGCTCTCTACGATGCCCACGCCGCCCCGGTCTGGCGCTATGTCGTGCATCTCACCGGCGATCGTTCCGGTGCCGACGACATCGTGCAGGAAACTCTGCTGCGGGCGTGGCGAACGCCCCGGATCCTCGAACAGGATCCCTCCACCACGCGCTCGTGGATGTTCACGGTGGCCCGACACCTCGTCATCGACGAGGCCCGCAGTGCGCGCCGCCGCCGTGAGATCGGCGTGGCCGAGGTGCCCGAGCGCATCGCGCCGGATGGGACCGACGCGCTCTTCGAGGCGATCATCGTCGAGGAGGCGCTGGCCGCATTGACGACGGAGCATCGCGCCGTCGTCGTGCGCGCCTACTACCGCGGGCAGTCGATCGCCGAGATGGCTGACGAGCTCGACATCCCCGCGGGCACCGTCAAGTCCCGCCTCCACTACGGATTGCGCTCGCTCCGCCTCACCCTGCAGGAGAAGGGGCTGACGCGATGAGCACCGACCACGTCCGCTTCGCGGACTGGGATGCCGCGTACGTCGTGCGCGCGCTCGGCTCAGACGACCGCAGGCTTTACGAGGCGCACCTCGACGAATGCCGCCTCTGCCGTGACGCGATCGCCGACCTCGCTCCGGCCATCGGCCTGCTGGCGCGCGTGGGGGTCGACCGCGCCGAATCGCTCCTCGACGCGCCCGGTGAGGCCAGCGGTCTCGACCCCGGGACGCGGACGCGGGTCGTCGCACGCGGCAGGCGCGACGCACGCCGTCGGCGGGTGATCGCCTGGGGCGCCGGCATCGCGGCGGCTGCGGTGCTGGCAGTGGTCGTAGGCTTCGCGGTCACGACCTCGGTCGATCCGGTGGCGGTGCCCGAAGATGTCGTCGCGCTCCAGCCGGTCACCGACGTGCCGTTGAGCGCCACGGTGGAGCTGACCGACGTCGCGTGGGGCACGCGGATCGCGATGGTCTGCGACTACCCGCCCACCGACGATCCCTATGCCGCCGATGAGGAGTGGCCGTACGTGCTCGTCGTCACGTCGACCGACGGTGCCACCAGCGAACTGTCCAGCTGGCGCGCCGGGCCGGGATCGACCGCGCATCTGGATGCCGGGACCGCCCTGGACCGCTCCGACATCGCCTCGATCGAGGTGCGCGCCGTCTCGGATGGCCGGGTCCTGCTGCGTGGCGAGCCCGGAGAGTGAAGCCGTCGTCGTCTCGCGTCCGGCGGACGGCGCGGTGGCTAGGATGAGCGGATGCCTCGCCTCGTCGCCGTCTGCGCCGTCCGGCGACTGCATCCCGACGCCGGCCCGGTCGGCGTGACCGCCATCGACAAGGCGCCCGTGGACGGGCCGGTGCGCGTCGGGCCGTACGGCGTGTACGCCGATGTGCAGGCCGACCGCAAGCACCACGGCGGCTTGGACAAGGCGCTGTACGCGTACGCGGCGGAGGATGCCGCGTACTGGGAGTCCGAGCTCGGGCGGGAACTCCCGCCCGGATGGTTCGGCGAGAACCTCCGCGTCGAAGGACTCGATGTCAACGCGGCGCTCATCGGCGAGCGGTGGCGGATCGGCGACCGCGTGGAGCTCGAGGTGACCATGCCGCGCACGCCCTGTCAGACGTTCGCCCGCTGGGTGGGCGGCGACGCGGCGCGTGGCTGGGTGAAGCGCTTCTCGAGCGAACGCCGCCTCGGGCCCTACCTGCGCGTGGTGCAGGGCGGGCGCGTGCAGGCCGGCGATGAGATCGTGGTGCTCCATCGCCCCGAGGGTGCTCCCGGGCTCCTCGACATCTACCGCGACCCCGAATAGACGCTGCCTCCCAGAGATATGGATGCCCCGGC
Source organism: Microbacterium sp. B35-30 (assembly GCF_010634855.1). Taxonomy (GTDB): domain Bacteria; phylum Actinomycetota; class Actinomycetes; order Actinomycetales; family Microbacteriaceae; genus Microbacterium. Next base: position 170,370 of record NZ_MWLQ01000021.1, read on the forward strand.
GCCCGGCCCCTCGCAGGGCCGGTGCCGGGGCATCCGATGTTCACCGGGCATCGCTGCCCGCGCGGCCGGTGTTACGCGGCGAGGCTCTTGCCCGCCGAGCCGAGCTGCTGCGTCGCCTCGACGACGCGGGCCGCCATCGCCGACTCGGCGATCTTGCCCCACGCGCGCGGGTCGTAGGCCTTCTTGTTGCCCACCTCGCCGTCGACCTTCAGCACGCCGTCGTAGTTCTGGAACATGAAGCCGGCGACGGAGCGGGTGAAGGCGTACTGGGTGTCGGTGTCGATGTTCATCTTCACGACGCCGTTGGCCACGGCGAGCGCGATCTCCTCGTCGGTCGAGCCGCTGCCGCCGTGGAAGACGAGGTCGAGGGGCTTGGGACCGGTGCCGAACTTCGCGGCGATGCCCTCCTGGATCTCGCCGAGCAGCTCGGGGCGCAGCTTCACGTTGCCGGGCTTGTAGACGCCGTGCACGTTGCCGAAGGTGAGCGCCGCGATCCAGCGGCCCTGGTCGCCGAGGCCGAGTGCTTCGACGACCTGCGAGACGTCGGCGGTCGTCGTGTAGAGCGCCTCGTTCGAGCCCTCGTGCTGGACGCCGTCCTCTTCGCCGCCGACGACGCCGATCTCGACCTCGAGGATGGCGTTGATCGCCTTGAGGCGGGGGAGGAGCTCCTTCGCGATCTCGATGTTCTCGGCGAGCGGCACGGCCGAGCCGTCCCACATGTGCGACTGGAAGATGGGGTTGCCACCGTCGGCGACGACCTGCTCCGAGGCCTTGATGAGCGGCAGCACGAAGTCCTCGAGCGCCGGCTTGGGGCAGTGGTCGGTGTGGAGGGCGACCGTGATCGGGTAGCTCTTGGCGACCTCGTGGACATAGGCGGCGAAGGCGAGCGCGCCGGTCGCGCGGGCCTTGACGGTGTGGCCGGCGAAGTAGTCGGCGCCGCCGGTGGTGACCTGGATGATCCCGTCGGATCCCGCCTCGGTGAGGCCCTGCAGGACGGCGTTGACAGACTGCGAGCTGGCGGCGTTGATGGCGGGATACGCGAAGCCACCGGCCTTCGCGCGGTCCAGCATGTCGGCGTACTGTTCCGGGGTGGCGACGGGCATGGGTGCTCCTAGATCTTCACGGTGCTGAAGGGTGTCGGCCGAAGGTTGTCGGCGGAAGGGCGTCGGCGGAAGGCGTCGGCCCCAGGCTGTCGATCCCGCGGGCGTACTGCAAACTCTACCGAAGCGCCGGATGGTGCACGGATGCCGGTGCGCTCCGCCGCCGCGGGAAACCCACGTCCCTGCGACGTCGGAAAGAAACGCAATTCCTTCACTTGCGAAAGCGTGAAATTACGAGGAATCGGGCAACAAGCTGGCTAGGCTGACCGCATGGTGAGCCTGACCGCGGACATGAGTCCCCTCCATCCCGACCGCAATCTCGCACTCGAGCTGGTGAGGGCCACGGAGGCCGCCGCGATCCGAGCCGTGCCGTTCATCGGCCGCGGCGCCAAGGAGGCAGCAGACGGAGCCGCCGTGGATGCGATGCGCGCCTTCTTCACCACCGTCAACTTCGACGGCACGATCGTCATCGGCGAGGGCGAGAAGGACGAAGCCCCGATGCTGTTCAACGGCGAGCGGGTCGGCAGCGGCCGCGGGCCCCAGGCCGACGTGGCGGTCGACCCGATCGACGGCACCTCGCTGACGGCGGCCGGGCGCAACAATGCGCTGTCGGTGATCGCCGTCTCGGACCACGGCACGATGCTCGACGCCTCCAGCGTCTTCTACATGGACAAGCTCGTCACCGGCCCGGCCGGGGTGGGCGTCGTCGACATCCGCCTGCCGATCGGCGAGAACATCCGTCTGCTCGCCAAGGCGCTCGGAAAGCCCGTCGAAGAGCTGGTCGTGTCGGTGCTGCACCGCCCGCGGCATGAGCGCCTCATCGAGGAGATCCGCGAGGCGGGGGCGGGCACGCGCCTGATGAGCGACGGCGATGTCGCGGGCGGGATCAACGCCGCCCGTCACAACGCCCGCACGGACATGTGCGTCGGCGTCGGCGGCAGCCCGGAGGGCATCGTGACCGCGTGCGCGATCAAGGCGCTCGGAGGTCATATCCAGGGCAGGCTCTGGCCGCGCGACGACGACGAGAAGCAGCGGGGCGTCGACGCCGGACTGCGGCTCGACGGATACGTGTACGAGGCCGACGAACTCGTCAAGGGCAGCAACACCATCTTCGTGGCGACCGGAGTGACCGACGGGGCGCTCGTCGCCGGCGTGCGCCGCGAGGGCGGCTACGTCTACACCGAGAGTGTCGTGCTGCGTGGAGCATCGGGGACGCTGCGGCGCATCTCGTCGGAGCACCTCGTCTCGAAGTGGCTGTGACCGTATCGCCGCCGGCTGGCGTGTCCGGTGTGGCCTCTGTGGCGAATGTGCCCTTGTGACTGATTCGTGACGGCCGTTCGCGGGCGACTCTGGCAGAATCATGTGTGGTGTCGATGGACACATGATGGTGTTTCCGACGCGAGGAGTTGACGATGTCTGCGCAGTCCGCTGAACCGTCGTCGCCCCAGACGGGTGCGCACGCGGTGGTCGCCAACGCGATCGATCCGGCCCGACGCCCCGACGTGCTGCTGCGCGTCCGGCGTGACGAGGGACACGAGATCAGCGCCTGGTGGATGATCGGCGCTTTTGTCGGCGTATCCGCCGCAGTGATCGTGCTGCTGAGCTTCGTGCCCGGCGGCGCCTGAGGCGTTCGGCGGTCACCCGTCGGGCGCTACTCGTTCGGCATGGCGATGCGTACGCGCACGTCGCCGAGTTCCGCGGTCGCCGTGGGCGTCTTCGGTGTCTCGTCGATACCGGCGAGGGTCTCGTCGAGCAGTTCGGGTGCGGTGAGCCGGCGCGGGGTCTTGTCGATCGTGGCGGGTTCGTTCACCGCATCGAGCTTCGTCGCATCGATGCCGGGGAACTTGCGTGCACTCACCAGCACGCGGGTCTCGAGCGATCCGGCGAAGCGGTTGTAACTGTCGACGGTCCGCTCGATCGCGCGTCGCAGGTCGTCGGCGTGCGTGGCGAGCGACCCGAGTCGCTCGTACAGCTGGTTGCCGAGGTCGAAGAGGGCACGGGCCTCCTGCGACACGTCTTGCTGGGTCCATGTGTAGGCGACGGTCTTGAGCACCGCCCAGAGGTTCACGGGCGACGCCAGTGCGACCCGCTTGCCGAAGGCGTAGTCGAGCAGCGAGGCATCCTCTTCGAGGGCGGCGGAGAGCAGCGACTCGCTCGGGAGGAAGCACACCACGAACTCGGGGCTCGACGAGAGGCCGGCCCAGTACGTCTTGCGGGCGAGGGCGTCGACGTGCGCGCGCACCGCCTTGACGTGCTTGTCGAGCAGCGAGCGACGTCGCGCCGCCTCCGCGCCCTGTGCGGTCAGGGGGATCGCACTGGCCTCGAGGAACGCGTCGAGCGGCACCTTGGCGTCGACGGCGATGGCCTTGTCGCCGGGCAGGCGGATCACCATGTCGGGGCGGCCGGCTCCGGCATCCGTCGTGATCG